>NZ_JBXWOT010000024.1:0-1214 GCF_059611025.1 Ruegeria sp. CDSB114 | reverse complement strand
ATGGGCGCCCTTTCCATTTGATCATTCGCTTGCGCGAATTACTCGACGATTTTCGACACAACGCCGGCGCCGACGGTGCGGCCGCCTTCGCGGATGGCGAAACGCAGGCCGTTTTCCATCGCGATCGGTGCGATCAGCTCAACCTCGAACGACACGTTGTCGCCGGGCATAACCATCTCGGTGCCAGCTGCCAGGGTCACGGTGCCGGTCACGTCAGTTGTACGGAAGTAGAACTGCGGACGGTAGTTCGCGAAGAACGGCGTGTGACGGCCACCCTCTTCCTTGGTCAGGATATAGGCTTCGGCTTCGAACTTGGTGTGCGGTGTAACCGAACCCGGCTTACACAGAACCTGGCCACGCTCAACGCCTTCACGGTCGATACCACGCAGCAGCGCGCCGATGTTGTCGCCCGCTTCTCCACGATCCAGCAGCTTGCGGAACATTTCAACACCAGTACAGGTGGTTTTCTTGGTGTCGCGGATGCCGACGATTTCGATCTCGTCGCCAACATTGATCACGCCACGCTCAACACGACCGGTCACAACTGTACCACGGCCCGAGATCGAGAACACGTCTTCGACCGGCATCAGGAACGGCTGGTCAACAGCGCGCTCAGGCGTCGGGATGTACTCGTCCACGGCAGCCATCAGCTTGCGGATCGATTCTTCGCCGATTGCCGGGTTGTTGCCTTCCATCGCGGCCAGTGCCGAACCGGCAATGATCGGAATGTCGTCGCCAGGGTAATCATACGAGCTCAGCAGCTCGCGGATTTCCATTTCAACCAGCTCCAGCAGCTCTTCGTCGTCAACCTGGTCAACTTTGTTCATGAACACGACCATGGTCGGGATGCCAACCTGGCGGCCCAGCAGAATGTGCTCGCGGGTCTGAGGCATCGGGCCGTCAGCCGCGTTCACAACCAGGATCGCGCCGTCCATTTGCGCCGCACCAGTGATCATGTTCTTGACGTAGTCGGCGTGGCCGGGGCAGTCAACGTGGGCGTAGTGACGCGCGTCGGTCTCGTATTCCACGTGGGCCGTCGAGATGGTGATGCCGCGGGCCTTCTCTTCCGGCGCGCCGTCAATCTGGTCATACGCTTTGAAGTCACCAAAATACTTGGTGATCGCTGCGGTCAGCGTCGTCTTGCCGTGGTCAACGTGCCCAATCGTGCCAATGTTGACGTGCGGCTTATTACGCTCAAACTTTTCCTTTGCCAT
>NZ_JBXWOT010000023.1:0-1221 GCF_059611025.1 Ruegeria sp. CDSB114 | reverse complement strand
GGTTTTTTCACCCAGTCTCTCTCAGCGCGCGACCCAGAGCTGTTCGGCTCGATCACGTCCGAACTGGGCCGTCAGCGCGACGAGATCGAATTGATCGCGTCCGAGAACATCGTCTCTGCTGCCGTGATGGAAGCGCAGGGCTCGGTGATGACCAACAAATACGCCGAAGGGTACCCCGGCAGGCGTTACTATGGCGGGTGTCAATTTGTTGATATCGCTGAAAATATGGCCATCGATCGCGCCAAACAGCTGTTCGGTTGCGGCTTTGCAAACGTCCAGCCGAACTCTGGCTCTCAGGCAAACCAGGGCGTGTTCCAGGCACTGATCAAACCCGGCGACACCATCCTGGGCATGAGCCTGGATGCGGGGGGCCACCTGACCCACGGCGCCGCACCCAACCAGTCGGGCAAGTGGTTCAACGCCGTCCATTACGGTGTGCGCAAACAGGACAACCAGATCGACTATGACCAGATCGAAGCGCTGGCGAAAGAGCATCAGCCCAAGCTGATCATCGCAGGCGGGTCGGCCATTCCGCGCATCATTGATTTTGCCCGCATGCGCGAGATCGCGGATATGGTCGGCGCCTATCTGCATGTCGACATGGCCCATATCGCCGGTCTGGTCGCGACAGGCGCACACCCATCGCCCTTCCCGCATGCGCATGTGGCTACCACCACCACGCATAAAACCCTGCGCGGTCCGCGGGGCGGCATGATCCTGACCAATGACGAGGCGATCGCCAAGAAAGTGAACTCGGCCATCTTCCCTGGCATTCAGGGCGGCCCGCTGATGCATGTCATCGCGGCCAAGGCCGTGGCCTTTGGCGAAGCACTGCGACCCGAGTTCAAGGACTACATCGCCCAGGTGGTCACCAACGCGCAGGCCCTGTCGGACCAGTTGATCAAAGGTGGGCTGGACACAGTCACCCACGGCACCGATACCCACGTGGTTCTGGTGGACCTGCGCCCTAAAGGCGTCAAAGGCAACGCGACCGAAAAGGCACTGGGCCGGGCGCATATCACCTGCAACAAGAACGGTGTTCCGTTCGATCCCGAAAAACCGATGGTGACCAGCGGCATCCGCCTTGGCAGCCCCGCAGGCACCACCCGCGGCTTCGGCGAGGCCGAGTTCCGCCAGATCGCCGATTGGATCATCGAAGTGGTCGACGGTCTGGCCGCAAATGGCGAGGACGGTAACGGTGAGGTCGAGGCCAAAGTCAAA
>NZ_JBXWOT010000022.1:0-2515 GCF_059611025.1 Ruegeria sp. CDSB114 | reverse complement strand
TGTCAATCCCGGCGCAAAATGGGTCAGTTTCCCGGTGTAAAATTGGACAGTTTGGTTGGGAGTTAGCTGCGCCTTGGCGCGCGTGCTCTCCAGATAGCTGACGCGTGCCAAGGCGCGCTGGCCGCAGGCCAGCCCTTCTGATCGCGGGTTTATGGAGTTCAGGTTTGGGCTTTTCGGCTCTCGCGCAGCCGGAAGCTTTCGCCGTTCATTTCAAGGATATGCACGTGATGGGTCAGGCGGTCCAGAATGGCGCCCGTGAGGCGCTCTGAGCCGAAGACCTCGGTCCATTCATCGAATGGCAGGTTGGAGGTGATGACGATGGAGCCGCGCTCGTAGCGCTGGGAGATAACCTCGAACAGCAACTCGGCGCCGGTCTTGCTGAGCGGGACGAAGCCGAGTTCATCGATGATCAGCAGGTCCTGGCTGACCAGCAGCTTTTGCAGACGCTGCAGGCGCCGTTCGTCGGCAGCCTCGATCAGTTCGTGGACCAGGGCGGCAGCGGTCGTGAAGCGAACCTTGAGCCCCTTCTGGCAGGCCGCCAGCCCGAGCCCCAGGGCGACGTGCGTTTTACCGGTGCCACTCGGGCCCAGGGCGATGACGTTCTCTCGCCGATCGACGAAGGCGCAGCGGGCGAGTTCCATCGTCAGGACCTTGTTCAGTGACGCAATCACCTTGAAGTCAAAGCTGTCCAGGCTCTTGGTCGCCGGAAACTTCGCGGCCTTTATCCGGCGCTCGATCATCCGGCGTTCGCGCTCGATCAGCTCCAGCTCACAGAGCCGCAGCAGATACTGCACATGATCCTTGTTCTCCGCCGCACACTGCCGTGCCTGCTTGTCATACTCGCTGTTGAAGGTCGGCAGGCGCAGCTTCTTGAGATGATGCTGCAGCAGGACCTGTGGCGTATCGGTCATACCATCGCCCCGGACATCAGCACCTTGTAGCTGGCCGGGTCCGTCGTCTCGACCTGTGCCTTGGGCAGGTAGGGATAGACGTCGAGATCGAGCCGCGGTGGGCGCTTCTCGATCCGGCACAGCACGAGATGCTTGACCGCGTCGTAGCCAATAGTGCCGTGGCCAAGAGCGTACTTGATGGCGCCATGGACATGGGCCATCTCGAAGGTCTCCAGCAGGCGCAGAACCTGAACGTACTCGCGCTTGCCCTTCTTTCCCATCCGCGCTTCCAGCAACCGGTGCAGGGTGGCGAACTCGGCGGGCAGGTCCCAGCCTTTGAGTGGGGCGGCCTGATCCAATGCCCCGACCTTTTGCTCCAGCAAAGGCAGGTAGTGCATCGGATCGAAGACCATGTCGGCCTTCTCGTAGGACCGGCTGTGGCGGGCGATCACCTCTGCGCCGCAGCCGATGACCACCTCATGGACGTAGCCCCGGACCTGAACCTCGTGGTGGGCGTAGGCGACCGGCACGGAATAATCATTGTTGCGATATCGGACCATCGAGATCGATGTGGCCCGGGTGCTGACCTTGTCACAGGCATCATAGGGCGTGGACGGCAACACCATCAGCGCGTCCAGATCGCGCATCAGGCGCTCGCCGATCGGCTCTGAATGACCGCGCACGATATCGTCCTGGCGCCTCAGGCATTGTTCTTCGAGCCGGGCATTCAGCTCATCGAAGCTGTTGAACCTGGGCGCGGGCACGAGGAAATTCCGCCGCCCATAGCCGATTACACCTTCGACATTGCCTTTGTCATTGCCCTTGGCGGGGCGGCCAAACTTGTCTTCGAACAGGTAATGCGACTGCAACTCGGCAAAGGTTCTGGTCCTCTCCCGCTTCCCGTCGCCGCAAATCCTGGCAACAGCGATCGAGGTGTTGTCATACAGGATCGACAGCGGCACGCCGCCGAAGAATGCAAAAGCCGCATTGTGCCCATCGCAGAACGCTTCGGTCGTCTCTGCCGGGTAGGCCTTGATGAAAAACGCATCCGAGTGCGGCAGCGCCATCGCGAGATAATGCAGCTTGCATTCAACGCCGCCGATCACCCCAAGCGACTCTCCAAAATCTACCTGGGCATGCCCTGGCGCATGCGACAAAGGCACGAATACCTCGCGGTTCCGGCGCATCTTCTCCCGCACATAGTCGGTGACAATGGTAATCCCGCCGGTGAAGCTGTGTTCATCGCGCAGACGCTCATGGATGCGCTTGGCTGTATGCCGCTGCTTCTTGAGCCGCGACTTATCTTCTTCGAGAATCTCGTCGATGATCGCCACGAACGGATCAAGCTTAGGGCGCGCCGGTGGGTTCTGCCGACGGTATCCAGGCGGAACCGCATGCTTCAGAATCTTCGCAACGGTCTTTCGGTCGATCCCGAAATGCCGCGCTGCCTCACTCTTGCCCATTCCCTGGACATGGCACGCAAGCCGTACCCGACCATAAAGCTCCACAGAATACATCTCCCCACCCTCAGCTCAATTGCCTCGGGTGTCAGACTGCGGAATTTTGCTCCGCGACGGTCAGATCATCCGACCGATTCCGTGGGTATTTTGCCTCCGGGATTCACA
>NZ_JBXWOT010000021.1:0-2864 GCF_059611025.1 Ruegeria sp. CDSB114 | reverse complement strand
ATTGGATCATCGAAGTGGTCGACGGTCTGGCCGCAAATGGCGAGGACGGTAACGGTGAGGTCGAGGCCAAAGTCAAAGCCGAAGTCGCAAACCTCTGCGCCAGATTCCCTATCTATCCAAACTTGTAAACTGAAGGACACCAACCCATGAGCTTTCATTCCATCGAACAGGCTCCTGCCCGCCTAAACCGTAGCGAACTCGCCGTGCCTGGCAGCCAACCCGGAATGTTCGAAAAGGCCGCACAATCGGACGTGGATGTCATCTTCCTTGATCTGGAGGACGCCGTCGCGCCGGACGAGAAAGAACAGGCCCGCAGAAACATCATTGAGGCTCTGAACGACATCGACTGGGGCAGCAAGACCATGTCGGTACGCATCAACGGGCTCGACACGCATTACATGTACCGCGACGTGGTGGATGTGGTTGAACAGGCTGGCGAGCGACTTGATCTGATCATGATCCCCAAAGTCGGCACCGCGGCAGATGTCTATGCCGTCGACATGATGGTCACGCAAATCGAGGATGCAAAGGGGTACAAAAAACGCATCGGATTCGAGCATATCATCGAAACTGCGTTAGGGATGCAGAACGTCAGTGAGATCGCGGCGGCGTCGAAACGTAACGAAAGCCTGCATTTCGGCGTAGCCGACTATGCCGCCTCGACCCGCGCGCGGACGACTATTATCGGCGGTGTTAATCCGGATTATTCCGTTCTGACTGACGCCGATACGGACGGAGGACGCCTGACCCATTGGGGAGATATGTGGCACTATGCGCTTGCCCGCATGGTTGTGGCTGCCCGCGCCAATGGTTTGCGCCCAATCGACGGCCCATTTGGAGACTTCCAAGACCCGGACGGCTACAAAGCCGCCGCAAAGCGCGCGGCAGTTTTAGGCTGCGAGGGCAAATGGGCCATCCATCCCAGCCAGATTTCACTGGCAAACGATGTTATGTCGCCGGGCGACGCCGAAGTCACCAAGGCACAACGCATTCTCGAAGCAATGGCCGAAGCCGAAGCAGCGGGAAAGGGAGCGGTTTCGTTGGATGGCCGCCTGATCGACTATGCTTCGATCCGTCAAGCTGAAGTTATGGTTGAGAAGGCCCGTCAAATCGCAGCAGCATGATCGCCTCATGACTTTACAATCGTCCATGTCTCAACGCGATTGTGCCGCCAACATATTTGCCGAAGCCATAGCCGCGGCAGATCCGGCGGTATCCCTGAGCAGACGACTGCAATCAGCCCCATTGCCTGCGCCCAAACAGGGTGGGCGCAGCATCCTGATCGCGATTGGTAAAGCCGCTCCAGCCATGATGGCGGAAGCCTTGCAAAACGTTCAGGGTGATCATGTCGCTCTGGCCGTGACCCATTCCGAAAACCAAGCGGTCGTACCCGGTGCAACTGTGTTGAACAGTGCACACCCCGTTCCGGACGAACGGGGCCTCAAAGCCGGTCGGCAGATCATTGATCTGCTCAGCACAGCACGCGAGCAAGATCAGATCATAGCGCTGATCTCTGGCGGGGGATCGGCCCTGGTTCCGGCACCTGTGGACGGATTGTCCCTATCGGATAAGATTGCGGTCAACGAGCTCTTGTTGTCTTCCGGATTGGACATCGTGCACATGAACCTGGTGCGCCAGCATCTGAGCCAGCTCAAGGGCGGAGGGTTTCTGCGACACGGTTCACCTGCACCGGTCACAGCCTATATTTTGTCGGATGTGATCGGAGATGACCTGCGTGCCGTTGCCAGCGGCCCCACTTCTCCACCCATCGGAACCCAAGCCGATGCCCGCAGGATCTGCATTGGAGCTGGCATCTGGAAGCGTCTGCCCCAGTCCGTGCGGGACCATCTAGAACACAGCCTTCCTGAACAGACGATAGCAGTTGAAGCGACAAATCATCTGATCGGGTCGAACACGATAAGCCTTGAGGCTGCGCATCGCTGTGCGGCGCAGTTTTGTCGGGCTGAAATTGCCTCCAAAGCACTGACAGGAGACGTGTCCGACGCTGCACGTCAGATTCTGCAAGCGGCCCGTTCTGTGGCTTCCGACCGCCCGGTCGCTCTACTTTTTGGAGGGGAGACAACCGTCCGGCTGCAGGGTGCGGGTCTTGGTGGGCGCAATCAGGAACTAGCGCTGCGCGTCGCCCAACTGGCGCAAGGGGAAGCTATTCCCGGCAACTGGATTTTCCTCAGCGGTGGAACAGATGGCCGTGATGGTCCGACCCCCGCAGCGGGTGCGATTGTGGATGTGGGAACATTCGACCGTATCCGCGATGCGGGGCAAAATCCGTCCACGCTGTTAGCAAACAACGACAGTCACCGGGCATTGGGACTATCGGGTGATCTTCTGATGACTGGTGCGACCGGAACCAATGTTGCAGATATCCAAGTATTGCTGCTTGGGCCTGATGCTTGAGCGCGCGCTAAACTTGACGGGCATCAAGGTTGATATAGCGTCAGAGATGTCGAATTGGAGAGTAATGCCTGAATCCGTCGAGAAAGGTCCGATTCATGCGATAGTCTGATTTCAAAGCCATAAAAGAGGCGTTTATTCCATTGTCACAGGCGATGTTTTAGGCTCTGACGGAGGGATATAGGCATTATTTTTTGCGGGATGTTTGGCGTTGATCGGCGTGTAAGTATTTGTAATTTTCGTTCTAAAGTTGTTTTTTGGAGTAGGATTTGAACCTTTGGCCTTCAGGTTATGAGCCTGACGAGGTGAAGAGGTTAGCAATTGATCCACTGGATCAATTGTAGTCTGAACGGGCTGTGTTGATATTATTCGACCTGGTTGCGGGAGTAGGATTTGAACCTACGACCTTCAGGTTATGAGCCTGACGAGCTACCGGGCTGCTCCATCCCGCG
>NZ_JBXWOT010000020.1:0-2990 GCF_059611025.1 Ruegeria sp. CDSB114 | reverse complement strand
GACCGAAACCCAATGAGCTATAAATCTGACATCGAAATTGCGCGTGAGGCGAAGAAGAAGCCGATTCAGGAGATTGGTGCGAAGATCGGCATCGAATCTGCTGATCTTCTGCCCTATGGCCATGACAAGGCAAAGGTGAGCCAGGACTTCATCAATTCGGTTCAGGGCCGTGAGGACGGCAAGCTGATTCTGGTGACGGCGATCAACCCGACGCCTGCGGGTGAGGGTAAGACGACGACGACTGTGGGTCTGGGTGACGGTCTGAACCGGATTGGCAAGAACGCGATGATCTGTATCCGTGAGGCTTCGCTGGGCCCGAACTTTGGCATGAAGGGCGGCGCTGCGGGTGGTGGTTACGCGCAGGTTGTTCCGATGGAAGAGATGAACCTGCACTTCACCGGTGACTTTCACGCCATCACCAGCGCCCATTCACTGCTGTCGGCGATGATCGACAACCACATCTACTGGGGCAATGAGTGCGAGATCGACATTCGCCGTGTAGCGTGGCGTCGTGTGGTCGACATGAACGACCGCGCGCTGCGTCAGATCACGGCCAGCTTGGGTGGCGTATCGAACGGTTTCCCGCGCGAGACCGGCTTTGACATCACCGTGGCCTCTGAAGTTATGGCGATCCTGTGCCTGGCCAATGATCTGAAAGATCTGGAAAAGCGTCTGGGTGACATCATCGTCGCGTATCGCCGCGACAAGACAGCCGTGTATTGCCGCGACATCAAGGCCGAAGGCGCGATGACGGTGCTGCTGAAGGACGCGATGCAGCCGAACCTGGTGCAGACGCTGGAAAACAACCCGGCCTTTGTCCATGGTGGCCCGTTTGCCAACATTGCACATGGCTGTAACTCGGTCATTGCGACCAAGACCGCGCTGAAAGTGGCTGACTATGTCGTGACCGAAGCGGGTTTTGGGGCCGATCTGGGCGCCGAGAAATTCATGAACATCAAGTGCCGCAAAGCGGGTATCGCGCCGTCGGCTGTGGTGCTGGTCGCCACCGTGCGTGCGATGAAGATGAATGGCGGTGTGGCCAAGGCTGATCTGGGTGCGGAAAACGTCGACGCGGTCAAATCGGGCTGTGCCAACCTGGGTCGTCACATCGAAAACGTCAAATCCTTTGGCGTGCCGGTTGTGGTTGGCATCAACCACTTCGTCACCGATACCGACGCTGAAGTGCAAGCCGTGAAAGACTATTGCTCTGACCACGGGGTCGAAGCGGTTCTGTCGCGTCACTGGGAGCTGGGGTCGGAAGGCTCGGCGCCGCTGGCCGAGAAGGTGGTCGAAATCGTCGAAGGGGGCACAGCGAACTTTGCGCCGATCTACCCCGACGATATGCCGCTGTTCGAGAAGATCGAAACCATCGCCAAGCGCATCTATCGCGCGGACGAGGTTCTGGCCGACAACAAGATCCGCAACCAGCTGCGTGAATGGGAAGAAGCCGGTTACGGCAACCTGCCGGTCTGCATGGCCAAGACGCAGTATTCCTTCTCGACCGATCCCTCGTTGCGCGGTGCGCCCACCGGCCATTCGGTTCCGGTGCGCGAGGTGCGCCTGAGCGCGGGTGCCGGATTTATCGTGGCGGTCTGTGGTGAGATCATGACTATGCCGGGCCTGCCGCGCAAACCGGCGGCCGAAAGCATCTGCCTCAATGACGCAGGTGAGATCGAGGGCTTGTTCTAAGTCGCCAGATAAGACATCTCGTGATCCGGAGAATGCTCCGGGCCACGAGGAGATCACGATGCCCACTCTGACACCGCCGCAAGACTGCGCAACGATGCAGGATCTGCGGATTCAGATTGACCAGCTGGACCGGCACCTGATCGAGATGCTGGTGAGGCGCGCCAGCTACATTGATCGCGCGTCTGAGTTGAAGCCGGGCGAGGGCCTGCCGGCCCGTATTCCGGATCGTGTTGAAGAGGTGGTGCAAAAGGTGCGTGCCAGCTCTCAGGCGGCGGGGATGGACCCCGATCTGGCCGAGACGCTGTGGCGCATTCTGATTGACTGGTCGATTGCGCGTGAGGAACGTGTGCTCGGCAACGACTGACTGACCGGGCGCCCCAAGCGCCCGATCCGTTTTTGGGAAGAAGGGATCGAAGAATGGTAGCGCAGGTTATCGACGGTAAGGCCTTTGCAGCAACGGTGCGGGCACAGGTTGCCGATCAGGTTGCAAAGCTGAAGGACGAAAATGGCATCACCCCCGGTCTGGCCGTGGTTCTGGTGGGCGAAGACCCGGCCAGCCAGGTCTATGTCCGCTCGAAGGGCAAGATGACCGTCGAGGTCGGCATGAACTCGTATGAGCACAAGCTGGATGTGGACACCTCCGAGGCAGACCTGCTGGCATTGATCGACAAGCTGAATACCGATCCCGCAGTCCACGGCATTCTGGTGCAGCTGCCGCTGCCCAAGCATCTGAACGAAGATCTGGTGATCAATTCGATCGACCCGGCCAAGGATGTCGACGGGTTCCACATCTCGAATGTGGGCCTGCTGGGCACCGGTCAGAAATCGATGGTGCCCTGTACCCCGCTGGGCTGCCTGATGATGCTGCGGGACCATCATGGATCGTTGTCGGGCATGGATGCGGTTGTGATCGGCCGCTCGAACATCGTTGGCAAGCCGATGGCGCAGCTGCTGCTGGGCGACAGCTGCACCGTGACCATCGCGCATAGCCGCACCAAGGATCTGCCCGATGTTGTCCGTCGCGCGGATATCGTTGTCGCCGCTGTGGGCCGCCCCGAGATGGTGCCCGGCGACTGGATCAAGGAAGGGGCCACGGTCATCGACGTGGGCATCAACCGCATTGAACGCGACGGCAAGAACAAGCTGGTTGGAGACGTGGATTACGCCAGCGCCGCCGAACGCGCCGGAGCAATCACCCCCGTCCCCGGTGGCGTCGGCCCCATGACAATCGCATGCCTGCTGGCCAACACCCTGACCGCCGCATGCCGCGCAAACAAACTCCCAGAACCAGAAGGCCTGAC
>NZ_JBXWOT010000019.1:0-4477 GCF_059611025.1 Ruegeria sp. CDSB114 | reverse complement strand
GATCAGCCCCTGGCCAGTGCGGGGGCTGATCTGGTTGTCGTCTGTTTACTCAGCTGCGTCTTCGTATTCGGACATTGGTGGGCATGTGCAGATGAGGTTTCGGTCTCCGTATGCGTTGTCGACGCGGTTGACGGGGGACCAGTATTTGTCGACGCCCATGGAGCCCGGGGGGAAGCAGGCCTGTTCGCGGGTGTATGGGCGGTCCCAGTCGCCGACCAGATCGCGCACCGTATGGGGGGCGTTTTTCAGCGGGTTGTTCTCCGCGTCGATCTTGCCGTCGATGATGTCCTGCGCCTCGGCCCGGATGGACAGCATGGCGTCGCAGAAGCGATCCAGCTCGTCCTTGGGTTCCGACTCGGTGGGCTCGACCATCAGGGTTCCGGCCACCGGCCAGGACATGGTGGGCGCGTGGAAGCCGGAATCGACCAAACGCTTGGCCACATCGTCGACGCTGACATGGGCCGCCTCATCCAGAGGACGGGTGTCAAGGATACATTCATGCGCCACCCGGCCTGTTTCCGAGGTGTACAGGATCGGATAGGCGTCCTGCAGCCGGGCCGCGATATAGTTGGCGTTCAGGATCGCCACTTTCGTGGCCTGGGTCAGACCCGCACCGCCCATCAGCAGCACATAGGCCCAACTGACCGGCAGGATCGACGGAGACCCAAACGGTGCCGCCGAGACCGGACCGACGGCGGTGCCGTATTCCGGGTGGCCGGGCAGGTGTTCCTCCAGATGCGCTTTGACGCCGATCGGACCCATGCCGGGGCCGCCACCGCCATGCGGGATGCAGAAGGTCTTGTGCAGGTTCAGGTGGCTGACGTCGCCACCAATGTCACCAGGACGCGACAGGCCGACCATGGCGTTCATGTTGGCGCCGTCGATATAGACCTGACCGCCGTGATCATGGGTGATCTGGCAGACCTCCTGAACGGTGGTCTCGAACACGCCATGGGTCGACGGGTAGGTAATCATGCAGGCGGCCAGATGGTCAGAATGCTTTTCCGCCTTGGCGCGGAAATCGGCGACATCAATGTTGCCCTTCTCATCCGCTTGCACCGGCACCACCTGATAGCCCACCATCTGGGCCGAGGCCGGGTTGGTGCCATGGGCCGAAGTGGGGATCAGGCAGACATTGCGATGCGCCTCACCCCGCGCGGCGTGATAGTTGCGGATGGTCAGCAGGCCTGCGTACTCGCCCTGCGCGCCCGAGTTGGGCTGCTGCGAGATCGCGTCATAGCCGGTGATCTGGCACAGCTTGTCGTTCAGATCGGCAATCATCTCGTGATAGCCCTGTGCCTGATCTTCGGGGCAGAACGGGTGTAGATTGCCGAACTCGGGCCAGGTGACCGGGATCATCTCGATCGTGGCGTTCAGCTTCATCGTGCAGGAGCCCAGCGGGATCATCGCCCGGTCCAACGCCAGGTCGCGGTCGGCGAGACGGCGCATGTACCGCGTGATCTCGGCCTCGGCCCGGTTCTTGTGGAAGATCTCGTGGGTCAGATATTCGCTTTCACGCAGCGCGTAATCCGGCAGGCGGTATTGCTTGTTCGAGCTGTCATCCGCCCGATCGATGCCGAAGGCACCCCAGACGGCCTCGATGGTCTCGGGCCGGGTCTGTTCGTCCAGGCTGATGCCGACCTTGCTGTCGCCGACCTTGCGCAGGTTGACGCCGCGGGCCACGGCGGCCTCCATCACGACATTCTGCAGATGGCCGACCTCGACCGTGATGGTGTCAAAGAACACTTCCGGTTCCACGGCAAAGCCCGCCTCTTCCAGACCGGCGGCCAGGCGCGAGGTCTTGCGGTGCACCGATTGCGCAATGGCCTTGATGCCATCAGGGCCGTGATAAACCGCATACATCGACGCAATGACGGCCAGCAGCGCCTGCGCGGTGCAGACATTCGAGTTGGCCTTCTCGCGGCGGATATGCTGTTCGCGGGTCTGCAGCGCCAGGCGATAGGCCTTGTTGCCCCGGCTGTCGATGCTGACGCCGATGATCCGGCCGGGCATCGACCGCTTCAGCTTGTCGGTGGTCGCCATATAGGCCGCGTGCGGGCCGCCATAGCCCATCGGCACGCCAAAGCGCTGGGTCGAACCGATGGCGATATCCGCGCCCATCTCGCCGGGGGATTTCAGCAGTGCCAGCGACAGGATGTCGGCGGCAACGATGGCAATGGCTTTATGTTCATGCAGCGCCGCGATCTCGGCGGTGAAGTCGCGCACATGTCCATGCGTGCCGGGATACTGGAAGATCGCGCCAAACACCGCGCCCGCGTCCATCGTATCCGGATCAGCCACCTGTACGTCGATGCCCAGAGGCTCGGCGCGGGTTTTGATCACCGCAATGGTCTGCGGGTGGCAGTTTTTATCGACGAAGAAAGCCGCGTTATTGGCCTTGGACCGGCCACCGCGCTTGGCCATCGCCATCGCCTCGGCAGCAGCGGTTGCTTCGTCCAGCAGGGATGCGTTGGCCACGTCCAGCCCGGTCAGATCGCTGACCATGGTCTGGAAGTTCAGCAGCGCCTCAAGCCGGCCCTGGCTGATCTCGGGCTGATAAGGCGTGTACGCCGTGTACCAGGCCGGGTTTTCCAGGATATTGCGCAGGATCGGCGCAGGCGTGGTGGTGCCGTAATAGCCCTGACCAATCAGCGAGGTCAGAACCTTGTTCTTGCTCGCCACCTCTTTCATGTGGAACAGCGCATCGCGCTCGGTCATCGCCGGACCCCAGTCCAGCGCTTCCTTCTGCCGGATCGCAGGGGGGACGGTGGCGTCAATCAGCTGATCCAGCGTCGTGAAGCCGATCACCTTGAGCATGTCGCGCATTTCCGTCGGGCTGGGCCCGATATGGCGGCGGTTGGCGAAGTCATAGGCTTCGTAGTCGGTCAGTTTGAAGGCCATAGGTCATGCTCCTCAGGGAATGTCTCGCCCGGCCGCTCTGGCAGGAGCCTCCGGCGGGGATATTTTTAGCCAGATGAAGGGGCGGATCCGCGAAAGGACCCGCCGTTTGGGTTTACCCGATCAGGGCCTTGTAGCCGTCCAGATCCATCAGATCCTCCAGCTGCGCGGCATCCGCGATCTTGATCTTGTAGATCCAGGCCTCGCCTTCGGGATCTTCGTTCAGCGCGCCGGGGTTGTCGGCCAGCGCTTCGTTCACTTCCGTGATCTCGCCATCGACGGGGGCATACAGCTCGGAGGCGGCCTTGACGGATTCGATCACGCCGATCTCGCCGCCCTTTTCGAACTCGTCGCCTGCTTCCTGCTGCTCCACGAACACCACGTCGCCCAGCTGTTCAGCCGCGTGCTTGGTGATGCCCAGAGTGGCTGTGTCGCCTTCGACGGTCAGCCATTCATGCTCTTCGGAATAATAGGTTGCCATGTTGTCTCTCTCCTGACTTCAACGCTTGTAATTCTGTTTGACGAAGGGCAGCGCCACGATCTGCGCCGGCTGCGGCTTGCCCCGGATGATCAGGTTCACCGTCTCGCCCGGCTCACCGTGGCCGTTGGACACATAGCCCATCGCCACCGGTCCGCCGACCGTGGGGCCAAATACGCCCGAGGTGATCTGGCCGATCGTATTGCCATTGCTGCACTGGATTTCCACACCCTGACGCGCTGGTGCGCGGCCATCGGGCTTGATGCCAACCAGCTTTTTGGCGGGGCCTTCGGCCAGTTCCTTCTGCACGCGCTCGGCACCCGGGAAACCGCCCTCTTCCTTGCGGCGCTTCTGGATCGCCCAAGCCAACGAGGCCTCAATCGGCGAGGTGCTCTGGTCGATGTCATTGCCATAAAGGCACAGGCCGGCCTCCAGCCGCAGGCTGTCGCGCGCGCCCAGACCGGCCGCTTCGCAATCCTCATGCGCCAGGAACGCCTTGCTGACCTCGATCGCCTTGTCCTCGGGGATCGAGATCTCGTACCCGTCCTCGCCGGTGTAGCCCAGCCGCGAGATGCGGCACTCAACACCGTTGATATCCGCCACGGTGGTTTCCATGAACTTCAGATCCCGCGCCGCCGGGCAGAGTTCCCCCACCACGTTTTCCGCCGCAGGGCCCTGGACCGCCACAAGCGCGCGGTCGAAAATCTCGGTCACTTCGACGCCATCCAGATTATCGCGCATATGCGGAATGTCCTGATGGCGCAGCGCTGCGTTCACCACCACAAAGTAGTGATCCCCCGCGTTCGACACGATCAGATCATCCATGATCCCGCCGTCCGCATTGGTGAAAAACCCGTACCGCGCCTTGCCCGGCTTCAGGGTCGCATAGGCCTGCGGGCACAAAGCTTCCAGCTTCTCACCCACATTCTCACCCCGAAGGATCACCTGGCCCATATGAGACACATCAAACAACGCCGCTTTCTCACGACACTGCTTATGCTCCCCCATAATCCCCAAAGGATACTGAACAGGCATCTCCCAACCAGCAAAATCAACCAACTTACCTCCCAACTCAACATGCAAACCATGCAAAGGCGTGCG
>NZ_JBXWOT010000018.1:2500-5898 GCF_059611025.1 Ruegeria sp. CDSB114 | reverse complement strand
TGGTTGCGGGAGTAGGATTTGAACCTACGACCTTCAGGTTATGAGCCTGACGAGCTACCGGGCTGCTCCATCCCGCGACACTAGGTTGGCCTATCGCTTTCGCTACTTGAGGCCGGGGTCGAATAAGTATTGTTATCGTTTAGAGAGAATTGGGATTTTTCTAGGTTTGGCGGTGACCTACTCTCCCGGGGCTTAAGCCCAAGTACCATTGGCGCGGCAGTGCTTAACTTCCGGGTTCGGGATGGGACCGGGTGTTTCACTTGCGCTATGACCACCAAACCGAGGAAAATCCCTCGGTCGACTTTCTTGCTTTGCAAGAAAGCGACTATGCGGCAGGCAGCATCTTTATCGCAGATAAAGGCGCGTTGCCGCACGGTAGTGTATCAATCAACACCGCAGCTATGTGCTGCGAAGTTATCCATGTTTAAGGTGTGTATGTTTTTGATTTGTCTTTCCATTACTGGATCAAATCAAGCCTATCGGGCGATTAGTACCGGTCAACTGAACGCATTACTGCGCTTACATCTCCGGCCTATTGACGTGGTGGTCTTCCACGGCCCTCAGGGAGACCTTGTTTTGAGGGGGGCTTCCCGCTTAGATGCCTTCAGCGGTTATCCTGTCCGATCATAGCTACCCTGCACTGCTGCTGGCGCAACAACAGGTCCACCAGTGGATCGTTCACCCCGGTCCTCTCGTACTAGGGGCAACTCCTCTCAAGTCTCCTACACCCACGGCAGATAGGGACCGAACTGTCTCACGACGTTCTAAACCCAGCTCACGTACCTCTTTAAACGGCGAACAGCCGTACCCTTGGGACCTGCTCCAGCCCCAGGATGAGATGAGCCGACATCGAGGTGCCAAACACTGCCGTCGATATGGACTCTTGGGCAGTATCAGCCTGTTATCCCCGGCGTACCTTTTATCCGTTGAGCGATGGCCCTTCCACTCGGGACCACCGGATCACTATGGCCGTCTTTCGACTCTGCTCGACTTGTCAGTCTCGCAGTCAGGCTGGCTTCTGCCATTGCACTCAACGAGCGATTTCCGACCGCTCTGAGCCAACCTTCGCGCGCCTCCGTTACGCTTTAGGAGGCGACCGCCCCAGTCAAACTACCCGCCACGCAGGGTCCCGGATCCGGATAACGGACCGCGGTTAGACATCAAGAGTGCGAAGGGTGGTATCTCAAGGGAGGCTCCACAAAGACTTGCGTCTCTGCTTCAAAGCCCACCACCTATCCTGCACATCACAATCCTGATGCCAGTGCGAAGCTGTAGTAAAGGTGCACGGGGTCTTTCCGTCTAACCGCGGGAAGCCTGCATCTTGACAGGCAATTCAATTTCGCTGAGTCGATGTTGGAGACAGCGGGGAAGTCGTTACGCCATTCGTGCAGGTCGGAACTTACCCGACAAGGAATTTCGCTACCTTAGGACCGTTATAGTTACGGCCGCCGTTTACCTGGGCTTCAATTCAAGGCTCTCACCTCTCCTTTTAACCTTCAGGCACCGGGCAGGCGTCAGACCCTATACGTCGTCTTGCGACTTCGCAGAGCCCTGTGTTTTTAATAAACAGTCGCCACCCCCTGGTTTGTGCCCCCAGCCCCTAGTTGCCTAGGAACCGGGCCTCCTTCTCGCGAACTTACGGAGGTATTTTGCCGAGTTCCTTCAACATCGTTCTCTCAAGCGCCTTGGTATTCTCTACCAGTCCACCTGTGTCGGTTTAGGGTACGGTCTTATAGGAGGGCTATTTCCAGGAACCTCTCAGCAGCCCATTCAATCCGATAAGGATGAACTACCTCTGAGATCCGTCACCACTCCACGGCCTAGGAATATTAACCTAGTTCCCATCGCCTACGCCTTTCGGCCTCGGCTTAGGGGCCGGCTTACCCTGCTCAGATTAGCTTTAAGCAGGAACCCTTGGACTTTCGGCGAGAGTGTCTCTCACACTCTTTGTCGCTACTCATGTCATCATTCTCACTAGTGATCTCTCCACCGGATCGCTCACGCGCCGGCTTCATCGAAAGCCTCTCTCCTCCAATACGCCCGAAGACGTGAAGGAGGAATGAGACTATGTCACACTACGCTCTGCTACCATGCCTTACGGCATCCTAAGCTTCGGCTCATGGCTTGAGCCCCGTTACATCTTCGCCGCAGGACAACTTATTTAGACCAGTGAGCTGTTACGCTATCTTTAAAGGATGGCTGCTTCTAAGCCAACCTCCTGGTTGTTTTGGTCGTCCCACCTGCTTTCCCACTTAGCCATGAATTGGGGGCCTTAGCTGTAGGTCAGGGTTGTTTCCCTCTCCACTACGGACGTTAGCATCCGCAGTGTGTCTGCCATCTAGTACTCCCGGGTATTCGGAGTTTGGTTAGGATCAGTAAGCCTGTGGGGCCCCATTACCCATCCAGTGCTCTACCCCCCGGGGTATTCGGATGACGCTCTACCTAAATAGATTTCGCAGAGAACCAGCTATCTCCGAGTTTGATTGGCCTTTCACCCCTAGGCACAGCTCATCCCGATCCTTTTCAACGGATGTGGGTTCGGTCCTCCAGTAAGTGTTACCTTACCTTCAACCTGGCCATGCCTAGATCACTCGGTTTCGGGTCTGATCCCACGAACTCATGCGCCCTATTAAGACTCGCTTTCGCTACGCCTACACCTAACGGCTTAAGCTTGCTCGTGAGACCAAGTCGATGACCCATTATACAAAAGGTACGCCGTCACCCCGCAAGGAGGCTCCGACTGATTGTAGGCGTTCGGTTTCAGGTACTGTTTCACTCCCCTCGTCGGGGTGCTTTTCACCTTTCCCTCACGGTACTGGTTCACTATCGGTCAGCAAGGAGTACTTAGCCTTCGAAGGTGGTCCTCCGATCTTCAGACAGAATTTCACGTGTTCCGCCCTACTTAATACGTCCCATTGAGCTTAGAATACGGGGCTGTCACCCGCTATGGCCATGCTTCCCAACATGTTCTTCTCACTCTCAAGGCTCGGCTGGTCCCCGTTCGCTCGCCGCTACTAGGGGAGTATCAATTGATTTCCTTTCCTCCGGGTACTTAGATGTTTCAGTTCCCCGGGTTTGCCTTTATAACCCTATGTATTCAGGTCATAAATACCTGGTTAAGCCCATTATTGACTGGCAAAGCCAACAATAACAAACTTTCAGGTGGGTTGCCCCATTCAGAAATCCATGGATCAAAGCTTATTCTCAGCTCCCCATGGCTTATCGCAGAGTATCACGTCTTTCATCGCCTCTTGCTGCCAAGGCATTCACCAAACGCCCTTCTCGCGCTTGATTTGATCCAGAAAAAGAAAGACTTGATACTTGTGCTACCGCCTATTCGGCTACTTGAGCACATGAACTCCTTCGGCCTGTCGGCCTGCAGAGTTCGATCAGATCAA
>NZ_JBXWOT010000017.1:0-6450 GCF_059611025.1 Ruegeria sp. CDSB114 | reverse complement strand
TTCCTTCTCGGGACATTGCTGGCGCAATGCCCTGCAGGGCAATGGATGATGGGCACGAACCACTGTACTGTCGACCATCTGAAGAGCGTCAGGAACGATCCTGCTCCCGGTCAAGGCTTCCAGGATCTGTTCCCAGAGCCCCGCGAGAGTCCATCGGCGGAACTGTCGGTAGAAACTCGACCACTTCCCAAACTCCTCAGGCAGGTCTCGCCATGGGGCACCTGTAGGTGCAATCCAGAAAACGCCATCAAGAACAAGGCGGTGATTGGTAGGTTTGCGCCCGTTCGGGGCACGGACCGAAAGGATGAACCGTTCAAAGAACGCCCACTCCTCGTCCGGCATTAGACTTCGTGCCAAGCTGGCCTCCATCGCAGATACCGGCTTGAATAACGATCAGAGGTCGCTGTGAATCCCTTTTGTCAACACTTCTAGATTGCACTTTTTCCATCGTTCAACCTCAAGGTCATCGAGCCTCAAGTCCACGCCGCCTTGATGAGAGAACCAGTCCGATGGAGCAACCTGATCGTCAACGCCCACTCAATTCCATGCATCCAAACTCATCTTTATTGCCTCTTTCACTGACCCACGCCTCACCCGACCGCTGTGCAAACATCCGGCGATCCATCCACTGTTGCATAGCCGCCCCAGAGTGGTTCCAGCCGGCGTTTTCAAAAACCTCAGCCAGTTCCTCATTTGAGAGGTGCTTCGACGGGCACTCCATATAGGCCGGATACCCCAACCTGCAACTTTGCGCCTGTATCCACTTGGCATCAACCCCATGCTTCCGCGCGATCTGGATATCGGAAACCTCTGCCTCAAAGTCCTTCTTCAGCAACGCATCAAAATCAACCCAAACCGCTCAAGCGCATCAAGCAACGCAGCCTGCCGGGCAGGGAAAGCCTTCCTGAGGCGCGCGCCGCTGCCGCTACAATCAACTATGGAGATTACTGCACGTGAGACCGAAACATTACTTCCGAGTTTTCACAGTACCTTGCTGCGCGCTTTACGATACCATATGAAAAATCCGGCAAAGTCGATGAACTGTAACGGAAGCAGCATGGCTATCGTACAAACAGGCCGGACACATGACCGCAACCCACTACGATCACCGCGCCAAAAACTCTTGCTAACAGGGACCAACTGCTCATGGCCACCAGCTATCACACTGGATTCACGCAGTGAGTCCCTTACGGCATTTTTGTTCAACAAAGTTCCAAAAGAACAAGCTAAACACCGTAATATTGGGATTCTAAAGGGAACATACTTCTTATACGATTTCGAGATTCGCACCCCAATTTTGGTAGATTCTTGTCGTATGATTCATTCGTACGAACCTCTGAAACTCTGGTACCGATGACCTCGGATAAAAACTCTGCTAGTTCAGCTGCGTTTTCCAAGCGAAAGATGTGGTCTACCATCAACTCCCCGTTCGAACCCGCGGCACGCGCCTCTAGGCTAAGTGGCGAAAGGTTTTCTACCGATATCCAGCTCGGCCCGAGCTCCAACCACTCTTTTCGTAGGCCAAGTTTGCCCGTGCATACCCACGTTTCAAAATCAAGCGGTGCTGAAGCATCCCAGCCATTTGTGAAGGTGTATCGGCACAAGAAATCTGGCTTGAAATATTTCCAATATGACCAAAGCATCTCGATCGGATGACGGATTGTAATTATGAAAGTTAACTTTGAGACATCGTGCCCCCGCTCACCCAGATATTCGCCAAAGTATGGAGCTGTAATATGAGGATGCAGCGATGGAAGCTGTCCTGCAAAATCAACAGCAATATCCCCAGGGGCAAGGTGAGGATCAATCATACGCCGGAGGCTGAGTGAACCACATCTTGGCTTGGACAACGCAACAAGATTCTTCGACAGCAAAGCTCTCATGATTTACCGGGAAAAATGCTACTAGGTCGATACAATTCCAGTGGCACGCCGACACTCCTAAGTTTCACGATTTTTAGGTACTCTGTAGCAATAGCAGACCGAGCAAGCAAGTTTTTGCAATGCTTTGACAATTTCACTGGCAAAGACAAATGGCATCGAGAGAAAGATAACAGAGTACCGAGTGTGTCAGCCACGCTCATCCCATCGTGGGTAACCATAGACATCAAAATCACGGGAGAAAAGTTCATTAACCAAATCTACGTGTTCCTTGGCATAAAACCGCTTCAATTTTTCGTCAGCTTTAGTTGGGCTAAATCCGACATCCGCTTGCGTTGGAAATTCGAAATCTGCACCCATTTGGTGTAAGGCGATTTTTGCGTCTTGGGCCAAATTTTCGAAACGGCCTAGAAAATCAATCTTAACAGTTGGATGCTGCAAAATTTCACACTGCGGTGTCCAGTGTTCATCGTTTGCATAAAACGATTCCTTCCTCTTCGCTTTAATCCATTCCAAGAACGTAAGAAAATTGACCGTATTCGAAGCGTAGATGTAATTTGCAATCCTGGCCCGGAAACCTTTTGGCCTATCGAATCTTTCAAACCTGATAACATCATCGAAAACTAAGTCGAAATAGTCTTTGCTTTTGGGTGAATCTATTCGTCTATTAATGCTATCAAACTTGTTCAAATAGGCCGAAAGTATGCGAGAATATGGATCGCGAACAAATGCTATTTTCTTGACATCTTCGTTACTCAGCACTTCGAAATCTTCTTTGACTGTTCTGTCAAGAAAGTGAAACCCCGATTTCTCTCTATTGTGCGCTATGTCCTTTCGATTAAAGTCTTCATGCCCTAATAGTCTTCGGAGAACAATTTTCCAATTCGTGCATGCGACTTTTGGCACATAGCCAAAAGCGATATTTTTACTTTCCAAGTAAATGAAATTCTCATGAACTCTTGAGTTCATTCTACCCTTCCGCTTGCTCCTTAGCATGACATTAACCTATAGGCGGGTGAAGGCTCTTCAAATTTAATGCGTTTCTTCCGGTTTTCAGCTAACATTATTCAAACGCTTCCTTCTTCTCTGCACCCTCCAAAGATCATTCCAATAGGAGAAACGCCAAGGTGAACATAGTGCGACAAACCACCATTTACGCTGTTCTTTGACAATCTTGAGTTCATATTTCTTACTTCTATACCGCTTCGGCAAATAAAAGTAGATATCTCGCGAAGCGTTTACCGGTATTGATGAACCTCTCAATATTATGTCTTCCAAACGCGCAATTTTTTTTAGGTTCATTTCCACTATTGAAGGATGCACGTAGTCGACAAGGCTTGACAGATTATTTTCCGCTTGAATTTCTTTGTTTCGAGCAAAAACAACGGTGCTTTGCATTGTATCCCAATCGCTGAAACTTTCATTCCAGACTGCGGGTCGAATAGGGTCGAAAAGACAAAAATTCTCAACGAGAAATAAAATTCCCCAAAAGCTTGGCCATGAAATCATCAGGCTTTCGTTCAGTTGAAACGAATTCGGTTTAGGTGTAAAAACAACAAAGTTGGCGTATTTTGCTATGGCTTCTACACTTCTCTGAGCTTCGTATAGTGAGTCTGCTGGAACTCCAGCAGTTACATGAATTACTCTATGTGAAGGATCAAATTCGCCTTGTTGGGAAACTACTTCATCCAATTGATCAAATGTTGCGATGGCAACGTTGGCAAACCCTGCTTTTTGGTACGCCTCAGACCATTCAACAGGCTTGTGTCCTTCAATGATTACAACTGAAGTCGAGCGAACGGGCCGCATCGACATAACTTGCTCTAGGGCAATGTCTCTTACTTTTGCATCACTCATTTGGAAACCATGGCTGGAGAGGGCACTGCTCGGATTCTGAATCTGGCTGCCTTGGGAAAGTATTTCGCGCGCCTGGAAGGGTCAAAAATCCACTCCCGAAATCTCAAGCATTTGGTTGACAGAAAAATAATGGGCCACTTCAGTAAATGAACTCCAACTGCTGCCTAGCAATATGGGCGCGCGGGCAAGCAACAGCATATCTGCAAGCCCGTAAACTAGTTGATCCTCTGATCGGCTGTAGTCGGTTCTAGGGAGCCAAACCGCATTGTCTGAGTATTTTGAAACGAAGGTCTCATATGCCTCTGCGTTGTCTGAAGCGAGGAATATACTGAGACTGCTGGATTCCATTAAAAGAGAATCCAATCTCTTAAAAAAGTATCCATAGTGAGACCTGTCTCTGGCCCGCCTAATCATTTCCTCTTCGGACTTTGTCCAATCACCGGGAACATCTTCTTCCTGGCGTTTCGTAGCACCCCCACTCATTCGGATGTGAACTGAGACATCATTCGGGGACCGTACGGAATCAATAAGCTCTTGAACTCGGACAGCGGGCTTTAGAGCGCGGAGAAATTTCCTCTCTTGATCGATCGTTTTGTGGTCGCCAATTATTCGGTACGCCGACTTCACAATGACATCTTGTGCCTTGTGAATTTTAGGCTTTGATAAAAAAGAATGCCTGACTGATTTGTCCATCAAATCCAGCTTTAGGGCGTTATCATAGTTTTCATTTAGATCGCTTTCAACTGCACCTTCGAATTCGAATAAGCTGGAAAAATTACAATCACAGTGTTCATCCCGTATCCACCGAATGACGAGTTCGCGTGAGGTCGCTTCAGCGTAAACTGCAGCCGATCCAATTGCCCTCAAACGGTTTCCCAAACCGTGCTGCGCATCGATTATCAGTTTTGGCCGGGAGTTGATGTGCTTTTGCGGTTGCGGTATCGACACCAGGTTCTCATTGTCTGACGAAATAGACCAAATTGCGTCATTGAGATCCAGAGTCGCCAATGCATCGTCCACAGACGATAACGGAGCGGTAATAACCGACGACCCCAATCTGGATTCCAGGGCTTGAATAGCGGCTTCTGCGCGTTCGGTTCGTGATCCAATCAGAGATGGATTTACGCCGAATGGTTGGCTTCTCCGTACTGTCGTCATGGCCTTGGCTTCTGTCAGCGAATTGAACTTGGACATAGGAGTGGAGATGTCCCACGGGGATGCTGATGTCGCCAGAATTTTGTTCAATTTAATCCAGAATATGGGAAGTGCCTCAATTTCATCCCATGCACACAAAAACTCCTTCTGGGAAGGTGCAACACGTCCGATATCCTCATGATCGATATGGCGGATTGTTTGTGATGCTACATCTTGCCTTGGAACACCCGATTGCGTGAGGCGTTCATAAAGATCATCGTCATCCCAACCGTATGTAACAATCCGTTCGTTGAAACCGTTGACGGCAAGTAGTTGATCTCGACCAACGGCAAAAAGCCCGTTCACATGTGATTGTCCTTCGGCTGCGGATGTCCAGTTTCCTGCAATCAAGAGTTCTTCGGCTAAATCGTTTTCTTCGAAAAATGTCGAGCTGAGCAGCACATCGCTGTCTACTTTGAGAATTATTGACCTGGAGGTCGCTCGAAATCCAAGGTTGTAAGCGTGCGAAAGTATCCAACTCCCTTCGTCTTCAACTCTTACTATTCGCACCCTCTGATCTTCAATGCCAGCGTCTCTCAACGTGACAGAAACCGGATACGTAGAAGACCAATCAACTATGACAACTTCGTCGACTTCATCATGGGCTAGCCAAGTCGGAATCGTTTCGGTTAAATGTGCGTTTCTATTCATGCAGCATGTAACCAATGAAACACCCTTTTGAACGCCGCAGTTGGTCACAAATCCTTTGTTAGAAGATGCCACTCTTGGCAGTTCATTTCGTAGTTCGGGGCGCTGAAGTAGTCCGACAAAAGTCGATGCAATATCTTCTCTGGACTTAGAATTCCTTTTTGACAATTGAGTGCGAACCATACTTTGGAACACAGCTCTTGCGTCTGACGGTTTATCCTGTAGAGACGCCTGAAGAGTATCCAATTTTATTTTTGAAGTATTCATTTCGCTTTCCGCGCATAGTCCAACATAAATTCGCACTGAATGTCATTTATTGGTATTTTGACATTATGTAAATTTTGTAGCTGCCCCGACTGCGGATCTTGTAAACTAACCCACAACCCCGAAGCTCTTGCTGGCACCTATCGAACTCTAGCGAGCTTTACAATACACCTGCAAGACTATGTTTGGTTCTGTCGCAAACTCCGTCTCCACCTGTTAGGCCGTGTTGACAAAAGGGATTCACGGCGACCTCTGATCGTGATTCAAGCCGGTATCTGCGACGGAGACCAGCTTGGCACGAAACTTAATGTCGGACGAGGAGTGGGCGTTCTTTGAACGGTTCATCCTTTCGGTCCGTGCCCCGAACGGGCGCAAACCTACCAACCATCGCCTTTTTCTTGATGGCGTTTTCTGGATTGCACGTACAGGTGCCCCATGGCGAGACCTACCTGAGGAGTTTGGGAAGTGGTCGAGTGTCTACCGACAGTTCCACCGATGGACTCTCGCGGGGCTCTGGGAACAGATTCTGGCAGCCTTGACCGAGAGCAGGATCGTTCCTGACGCTCTTCAGATGGTCGACAGTACAGTGGTTCGTGCCCATCATCAG
>NZ_JBXWOT010000016.1:0-15229 GCF_059611025.1 Ruegeria sp. CDSB114 | reverse complement strand
TGGAACAGTCTTAACCAAACAACCACAAAGTGAAATCGAAATCATGTGAAACCGGCTGAGTGATCTTTCAATTCTCGCCGTTAAGCCTAGCAACTGTATTTCTCAGGGGGTCTGAGCCGACCAGTTTTGCTCAGATTTGAGGAGTGCGTTTGCGATTGTGACGAGCTTTCTAGCGACTGCTGTGATGATGACTTTGTGTGGCTTGCCCGCGTCACGCAAACGATCTGCGAAGATCTTGAGATGCGGATTGTGATGACTCGCGACGAGAGCCGCCTGGAACATGACGTGTCGTACCTGTCGCCGTCCGCCACCAATGGCGCGCTTGCCGCGCATCGCACCGCTGTCGTGAGCAATGGGAGCCAGGCCCGTGAGCGCAGCAGCTTGTTCTCCCGAGAGTTGGCCCAGTTCTGGCATTTCCGCGATCAGCATAGTGCTGGTAACGGGGCCGATCCCAGGGACAGAACGCAAGATACCAGCGGTTTGTGCAAGGCCCTGATCTGCGGCGATCGTCTGCGCAATCTGGTCTTCCAATTTACCGATCTGTCGATCCAACAGCGCCCTCAGCTCAGCATCAACTTCAGTGAATATCCCATCCGTTCCCAACTTCTCATGCGCCTTGATCTGCGCCAGAAGTCTCTTGCGCGTCTCGACAAGCTGCGCACGCTTTGATGCCAAGGCTCTAAGAAGGCGCAATTTCCCATGTGGCAGTTCGCGCCCTGCGTCTGGTCGAAATGCCATGAACCGCGCAATGAGTTCCGCGTCGATCTGATCCGTCTTGACGCGTGTGCCACGGCTGGCGGCGAAGGCTTTGATCTGAGCTGGCGGTAACTGCCGGGTCGCAATACCGGCTGCATCCAGCGCGGTCCACAGACGCCATTCCTGCCCTCCAGTCGCCTCGAAACAAACAAGCGCGTGCGTTGATTGTGCCAGACCAACAAGCTGCGCGTGGCCCTCATCGCTGTTCGGAAGCCGCAACCTACGAATGCCCGGGAGACAATGAACGTCAAGCCAATCGCGGCTGACGTCTATGCCGATGATCTGCTCGTGTGATACTTTGTTCATACCCTCTTCCTTCTGCTCCGCGGTCCAGACCGGCCGCATTCAACTGTTCGAGACGATGAAGAGAGACGGTGCTGGCTCGCTAGGAAACGTGGTCATGCCACAAGGCTCAGACGCCATACACCGCCCCGTCAGTAACCTCGGCAAAGGTGGCTGACGGGCGTTAAGTTAGCAAACTCGAGATACAGAAGGCTCAGGATCCACAGCCAGTGGATAACGGATGCTGCGGGGGCGATGGCGGAGAGGAATACCTTGAAGCAGCGGTAATAACTTGTCTCCAGGTGTATCCAACCCTTGAGCCTGCCAAACATGATTTCATTACGATTGCGTCTTTTGTATCGGCGCTTGTCCTACTTCACGGCAGTCTTGCGTTGCTTTCGCACTGGCGACCCAGGCGCGTATCCCTTTGTTTTTCAAAACATCTCGGAACCATCCTGCACAATAGCCGCGCTCCCGAGCAGCCAGTCCACATTTGGTTTGCTACTGAGCGGTTCCCGGGCATCAAAGCAATCGATCACTTGCCCCGCTGTTAAAAACGGCTGAGCGGCCGCCCTTGGCTGTCGCAGATAGCATGCAGTTTGGTATTCATGCCCCACTTGGCTCGACCAATCAGGCGGTCAGGCACCCCCCGTTCTGACGACCATGTTGTTCGCTGTGCGGGGCGCCTTCAGATGGGTCGCATCAATCGTACTTTTATTCTCTTCACCGTGCTCGGCCGATAAACCTGACATCATGCCTCTCGATGAATCTTTCTTAACTTGCAACCATAGGGCAATTGGTACCATAAAGTTCTGGCCGGAGATTGTTGCGGCCAGAAGAGCGACCTTGTTGAAGGAGAATATTGTGAAGTTCGACTTACTCAAAAAGGGATTTTTTGCAGGCCTTGTTGCTTGTGCCTCTGTAGCTGCCGCGGAAGAACCTAAGAGTTGGCTCTTTTTGGAAGTCGCTGCAAATGCGACACTCGACAATGGTAAGTTGGTGCTTGAAGGCATTGATGATCAAGTTGTTTTGTTCACGGATCGCCCTTATCGCGACACTATGGCTGCGCCTGTACAGTCGATCGTAGAGAACTGGGACAAAGGCGAAAACAGTTTTGCGGCTGACCCTCCCAATGCGGCCTTGACTGGGCTGAGCGATGGTAAACAGGTTGGATTGATCGTCACAATAAGCAATCCGAAACTGGAGGACGGCAACCTACAGTTTGACTATCAGACTGTGAACGGAATTGATGCCAGCAAGCTGGAATCCGTGTCGCTTGTGATCGACAATGCTTTGAAGTATCCCATGGATTGCATTATGGATGCTCCAAATTGCAGATGGTAGTGCATCAACCTCCGAAAGTTGGCTTTTTGTTCTAACGCTTCGTCGATGTCTGAGTTACTCCTCGAAAATCGGACTGACTGACTTTAGCTGCGATTTGTTGTCTGTTGATCTTCGACGAAGAGGAGATCAGAGATGTTGAAACGGAAGAACCATTCGCCTGAGTTCAAGGCCAAAGTTGCACTTGAGGCATTGAAGAGCAAGCGGACGGTTCCTGAGCTGGCAAACCAGTTTGGCGTTCATCCGCGATGATCCACGGCTGAAAGCGGGCCCTGCTTGAAGGCGCGTCTGGCGTGTTGGAGCGTGGCGGTAAGAAAGCCGCTGAGATTGACAAAGAGCAGGTAAAAGAGCCGCACGCCAAGATCAGGGAGCCGGCCATGGCCAACGGTTTTTGTCACCAAAGCTCAAAACGTGAATCGGCAAGTGAGGCGGAGGAAGGTTGAGCCATGCAATCCCGACCTGCCGATTGGCAAGCGGTGCAACTTGCTGTTGATCCCACGGTCATCTTTCTTCTACCAACTTAGATCAGTAGGAACAGAGAGTAGCCTAAACTACGCGGAATCTTGTCCAAACATTGGGAGTAGCTTAGGAAACGTCGCTTCGACTGGAACATTTTTGACGCTGATGGTCCCTCAATCATCGTTGGGATAAAGGACGCATTCTTAATGATCATGATCTCGGCCATCTGCAAGGGGTTGTCGCAGCTATTAACTTTCATTGCAGCCTCGGTCCTGATTGCTTTTTTCACCAATGACGCTTTGTCCGAGACGGTCGTGCCGACAATTATGCTCTCTGATGATGTTGTTGAACGCATTGAAAAATTGAGAAAAACAGATGCGGTTGTCGCCTCGAACTATGAAGCATTACTTGCGGCCGCTGAGGCTTACTTGGACAGCGCTACGATTGTAGACGCGCTCAAAACTAACGATTCCGTGTTGCAGAATGGGTTTGTCGGGTTTGACCAGAAGCCGGTTGAGCGCCTGACGACTTTGGGCATGGCGTGGCGACTAACCCGCGACAAGCGATTTGCTGAACGAACCAAACTGGAACTTTTGCAACTCGCAGATCTGGAGACATGGCATCCTGAGCATTTTTTGGGATTGAGCAGAGTGACCTTGGCGGTTGCGCTTGGCTACAATTGGATCAGTGAAACACTTGATGAAAACGAACACTCGGCCATCAGGTCCGCCCTTATCGGCAAAGCGTTGAACGAGGCCACTGGGATCTATGAGCTGGACAAAGCTAACTTCGACAAGGGGTGGGTTGTCCCGCAACGTTGGGTGCATCCGACACCGGTTCCAAACACTTTGCCCGATGGCACCGCAACTGCAGATATCACCTGGCCTGTTGCATCGTTTAACTGGAATATCATCTGCAATACCGGAATGATCGTTGCAGCCCTTGCGGTTTCTGAAGCTGAACCTGAGCTTGCGGACCAGATTATCGAAAATGCTCAGGCCTCTCTCCGAAATGGGTTTGCCATGTTTGCGCCGGACGGAGCGTGGCCAGAAGGTCCAATGTATGGCGCATTGTCCGCGCGCGATGCGGCCATAGCGATCACGTCTTTGGAAACGGTACTCGGGCATGATTTTGACTTGTCCAGAACAGACGGATTGGCAAATTTTGGCGACTATCTCACCCATGTAACGGCCCCGAGCGGCATGTTGTTCAACTACGGCGACAGCGATACAAACACTGACCTGGTCGCCCTGACCTGGCTCGCGTCGCATTTCAACCGGCCCGATTACAATCAGCGCACGCCCAATTCCAAACCCTCGTCACACATTGCGCTGGATTTGATCTGGCGACAGGGCTCCGAGGCTAGGCTCGTCGACGGTCGGCAAAACTCGTTCTGGTTCGGCGGGCTTGGTCTGGTGACGATGCGATCTGCATGGGATGACCCAAAAGCAACCTTTGTGGGCTTCAAAGCCGGCCCTTTGCGCAGTCACCACAACAACCTTGATGCAGGCACATTTGTTCTTGAAGCAAATGGCGTGAGATGGGCAACCGATCTTGGGATTGGCAACTACCATCTGCCCGGATATTTCACGAACAAACGCTTTGACTATTATCGCACTGCTACGATTGGTCAGAACACGCTGGTTTTTGGTTCAGAAAATCAGAAAACGACAGGGCGCGCTCAGATCGAAGAGTTCGGGCAGTTCTCTGATTTCACCTTTGCAATCGCGGATCTTTCAGAGCCTTATGGCCGGCCCATCGGCGCCGTAAAACGTGGCATTGCGCTGATCAATGAAGCGTCGGTTTTGGTACAGGACGAAATCCAACGAGGTCACGCAGACCCGGTTTCCTGGACCATGCATACCGAAGCAAAGGTCAGTATCGACGGGCAAACTGCGATCCTGCAAAAAGATGGGCAGGAACTACGGGCACATATTCTTTCACCGCCTGAGGCGGTGTTTTCAATGCGTTCGGCAAACCCATGCGACACGCCATACAGCTCGGATTGTGCCGATCAGAACCCCAATGCCGGTGTTAGCAGATTGATGATCGATGTGCAGGCTCAAGACTCGGGCGCATTGCAAACGATCGCTGTTCTGTTTGAGAACGCCACAGGCAATGCTGACAACACGGTAGTTCCATTGAGCGAATGGCGGTTGAAGGCCACGTTGTCGAATAATGCCCGATAGGGCCAGACCCTTAATCCGGGTCCCGTAATTTTTTGGCGGTTTTCTGGTGGTTTAATGTCGTTTCACTTCAAATAACATATTGACCGCTTATGGTGGTCATAAGGCAGCTTAGGGCAGATCGACCATGACTCAGTCACCGCATTTCTGGACCCGCAGGCGTCTGTTAATAACGGCGGGCATGGTGGGTGCGTCCGAAGCGCTCAAACCCACGATGACCTATGCATTCTCACCCGGGGAACCTTCGCCGATTGAGCCCGGTTGGAGCGGACCGGACGGAACCGATATCAATTATCGCATTGATGGGTATGCCAAAGTTACCGGGGCCAAGCTTTATGCAAGCGACGTGCGTGGCACAGATTTAGACGGCTGGCCGGATGATATGAGCTATGCTACGCTCGTTTTGTCGCCGCAGGCTGACAAGGTTTTCAAAGGGTTGGACTTGTCCGGGCTGGGTGACCAGATGCAACCGGACCGGGTTGTTACCGCTGATGATCTGGACAAGGCTGGACTGGCCGCAACCGGGTTCTTCAATACTGACCTGTTCTGCAAGCCCGGAACTGTGCCGCTGTATTTGGGGCAACCCGTTGCGTTGCTGATCTACGATGACCTCGCAACCTTTCAGCGCGCACAGCATTTTCTGGTGGGCAATGATGCCATTTTTGCCTTAGGCGACACGCGGCCTCCTGCCGAAGAAACCCCATATGGTGCGTATCGCTTTACCCGCATTGCAGGCGACAGCCCTTACGGGCCGGACGTATACTCGCCCCTGCTGGACGGGTGGGTCGGACCGCGCCGGTTGCGCGACACCGAAGCCCCGGTCTGGGCCAAGGCTGATGCGATAGGTACCGCCCCCGAGCAGGCGAGTTTCTATGGCAACCAGATCAGAGCCGATCTTAAGGACGGTAAATCCGGCAAGCTATATTCCCAAGATTTTCAAACCCAGTCGATCGATCATGTCTTCATGGAACCCGAGGCCGGGCTGGCAACCTATCAAGCAGCGGACAAGAAATTGTCCCTGATGCTTGGGGTCCAGTCGCCACAAGCTATTCTGACGGCCGTTGGCAATCTGGTGCAATCCGCCAAACCACCGCACAAGGTGGGCGAGGTCGATGGCCACTTTTCGTCGATGGGGGGCGGTTTTGGCGGAAAAGATCACACCATTCTGCCGCTGTATGTTGCGCTTGCCGGGCTGTTCTCGCCGGGTCGCACGACGCGCCTGGCGCTGAACCGCTTTCAACAATTCCAGCTAGGATTAAAGCGTCACGCCTTCGAGATCAAAAACCAACTGGCCGTTGATCCTGAAACCGGCCAGTTCCAGGCTTATGTGTGCGATCTTGTCTGTAACGGCGGCGGGCGCGCCAATTTCTCGACCGTTGTGGCCCATGTTGGGGCGACCAACGCGACCTCAATCTACTACGTTCCCAAAAGCGACGTCACGGCGACGGCCACGAAATCCATTGCCGTCCCTGCTGGGTCGATGCGCGGTTTTGGAACTCTGCAGACGATGACCGCGATGGAATGCCTGGTCGACGAAGTGGCCATTGATCTGGGAAAAGACCCGTTCGAGCTGCGCCGCCAGAACGCTCTGCGCACCGGGTATTTGAACCTGACCGGCAACGCCGCCAGTGGCGCGGCGCGATCCGTCGAAGTCCTTGACCGGCTGGAACAAAGTGCGCTCTGGCAGAGCCGTGCTCAAGACAAAAGCGCATATGAATCTGCCAATCCGGGCAAGACCTATGGCGTTGGGGTCGCGTGCGTGATGAAGGATTACGGAGGCGGCGGCGATGCAACCCGCGCATCCGTCACCTTGTCGCCCGAGGGTAGGATCACGCTGCACAGCGACGGGGTGGAAATGGGCACTGGCCTGTCAACTGCCTCGGCCCGGCGCGTCGGGGATTACATGGGGCGAAATGCCGATAAGGTCGAGATGTTCGTGCAGGGGGCCTGGGACGCGCTAAAGCTGGAAACCTCAGGCAATGCCTGGGCGATCACTCAGGCCGACCAGGACAAGGCGGCGAAGAACCCGCGCTGGGTGCCCTTGATCGGATCACCTACGGGCGCGTCTGTCGGGGCCAGCGTCAACAGCCACGGGCCAGCGCAGGCGGCGTATGTCATCATGCGATACGGCCTCTGGCCCGCCGCCCTTTCGATCTGGAGCGAGGGTCCGTTGTCCGGCGAGGCCGCAGGCGAATTCCTGACATTTGACAAGATGCGCTGGGTCGATGGCAAACTGACCGGCGCAGGAATGGAGCCCCTGACACTGGAACAGCTCGCATCCCGTGCGCACCGTGATGGCCTGGTGACCGGGGCCATGGTGCATGGCTTCAACCGCTGGTCCTGGACCACAGCGACGTTCCCGATCAAAGGTGAATCCGAGACGCTGGCGATTGACGCTTTGGCCATCCGGCAAGGCGGCGAGGATTGGACATTGATTGACCGGACCGAGGTCAATTTCCCTTCGACCGAGTTTGAAAAGGTTGGAGTCAACTATTACGCCGCCTGTGGCGCCGTGGTGGGTTTAGCTGTCGACAAGGTCAGCGGAGACGTCAAAGTCGAGGCCGTCCATCAGGTCTTGGAATGCGGTCGCCCAATCGTTCCCGAACTGGTGTCGGGCATTTCGCAGGGCGGGATCGCCATGGGTATTGGATACGCTCTGTACGAAGATCTGCCGCTTTACGACGGCGGACCCGGCGACGGAACTTGGAACCTGAACCGGTATCACATCCCAAAGGCTGCTCAGGTCCCGGTGTGGAAAACAACGCTCGAAGTGTTGGACCCGATCAGTGATACAGACCCGCCAAAGGGCATGGGTGAGGTTGTGATGATCCCTGTCGTCCCTGCCATTCTGAACGGCATTAACAACGCGGTCGGCGCGCGGGTGAACTCTCTGCCCGCCACGCCGGACAAGATCAGAGAGGCGTTGTGAAATGGCCCGGTTAACAATGAAAGTGAACGGCAAGGACGTTGGTCCGCACGATGTGCCCGATGACCTGCCGATGGTAAGCTATCTGAACGATGTGCTGGGCCTGACCGGTACGAAGTTCAGCTGTGGCATCGGCGTCTGCCATGCGTGCGTTGTGATAGTCGAGGAACCAGACGGCACCGTTACCACGCGGCGCACTTGCATTGCGGGGGCAACGTCCTTTGCCGATAGCTCAGTCACAACGGTCGAGGGGCATGCCTCCGACGGCAAACTGTCACCTGTACAGCAGGCCTTTGTCGACAATTTCGCTTTTCAGTGCGGGTATTGCACGCCGGGGTTTGTCAACGCGGGCACCGCACTGATCGCACAGCTACGCGCGAACCCGGTTGCCAAAGATCAGGTCGAGCAGGCCGTCCACACAGGATTGGGTGACCACGTCTGCAGGTGCAGCGGTTATGTCCGATACTTTGAGGCAATGCGTGATCTGATCCTGTCGGACGCCACTCTGACCAAAGAGGAATAGGTATGGGACGCGTTCTGAAAGCACTTGCAACTCTTGGAGCGTTAGGCGGCCTGGGATATCTTGCATTCGCATACTTCTGGGGTGTCCCGACGGTGGAACAGCGCCCGTTGGCCACGGATCAGGCCAGCATCGACGCAGGAGAGTATCTGACAACTCTGGGCGATTGCGTGTCCTGCCACACCGCGGAAACCGGTGCATCCTTCGCAGGGGGCCGGTTTCTGGAAACACCATTTGGCGGCGGGATTTATTCGGCGAATATCACCCCTTCAGCCCAAGGGATCGGCGATATGACATCCGCCGAATTCTATCAGGTGCTGGCATTCGGTGCGGATAACATCTGGGCCCCGATCTACCCGGCCATGCCCTACACCTCGTACCATCTGGTTACCCGCGACGACAGCGATGCCATCTTTGCTTATCTCATGAGCCTTGATCCGGTCGACGCGGCGGTTCCGGAAAACACATTGCCATTCCCTTTCAACATCCGCTTGTCTTTGTTCGGCTGGAACGCATTGTTCGCCGACCGGCATCCGTTTGAACCCGATCCATCGCGGAGTGATGTTTGGAACCGGGGCGCGTATCTGGTCAACGGTCTGGGACATTGCGGTGAGTGCCACTCGCCCCGCAATGCCTTGGGCGCGCTTGAGAATGATAGGGCGCTAAGCGGCGCGCAGCTGACTGATTTTGAGGCACCCGACATCACCACAGCCGGACTGGCCCGGCAAGGTTGGACGCACGCCGATCTGACCTCATTTTTTGCGACAGGGACCGGGCCACAGGGAACAGCGTTCAGAGAGATGCATCTGGCGATCAAGAACTCGCTCAGCAAAGCTGAACCCGGGGACCGATCGGCCATCGCCATCTATCTGCTGAATCTGGATACAGCGCCGCCCGAAACGGGAAGCACTGATGATGGCGGACAATCCGAAGCAACCTCTGGTGTCGCCCAATTATCCCATATCTATGATGCGGCCCGGGGCAGATCGCTATACCTCAGCAACTGCTCCTTGTGCCATGGGGGCGAGGGCCAGGGCATTCCCGGGGTAATGCCTGCACTGTCCGGAAACAGCACCGTATCCCAGGCTGACGCGGTGAACTTGGTATTGGTCATCGATCAAGGGTTGGAGGCAACCGGCACAGGTTCGGATTTCGGCCCAATGCCCTCGTTTGGTGGGCGGCTCAGCGTCGTAGAGATGACCGACCTAGTAAATTACCTGCGCGTGGAATTCGGCAATACGGGCCTGCCAACGGTAGAAGCGGCATCCGTTCAAACAATACTTAATGAATCCCGGCAGTAGGTTGCGCAGTTAGCGCGTCCGAAGCGAAACCAGATATTCTTTTGCAGACTGAAACGCTGCATACAGCACTGGGATCATCAAAAGACCAAGTGTGCTGTCGACCACCATACCAAACAGAACGGGATAACCGATGGACACCCGAGCCGCTGCGCCTGCGCCGCTGGACAGGACCAGAGGCAGCACACCGACGATGAAACAAAGGCCGGTCATTGTGACAGGGCGGAACCGGATTTCGGCGGCCTTCAGGGCGGCATCGCGGATGCTGACCCCGGATTGTCTCTGCTGATTGGCGAACTCGACAACCATGATGGCTTTCTTTGCTGCCAGTCCGATCAGCAAGACCATACCGATCTGAGCAAAAATGTTACTGGTGAGAAACGGAAAATACGCAATGGGAATAAGCGCGCCCAACAGTGCAAAGACGGTCGAGGTAATGATCGAAAGCGGCAAGATCCAGCTTTCATACAGGACTGCCAGAAACAGAAAGGCCAGAATCAAGGCCGACAGCATGATGTAGGGCACCATGCCCTGGGATTTAACTTCTTGCTGGGTCACACCGGACCAATCGATCCGAAACCCATCGGGCAGCGTTTTATCCGCGATCTCTTGCATGGCTTTGATGCCCGCGCCCGAGCTGACACCGTTTGCCAATTGCGCGCTGACAGAGGCTGCTGTGAACAGGTTGTACCGGGGGATCGCATCCGGGGCGAGCACGGGCTCGCTGGTCACGAAGTTGCGCAATGGCAGCGACTCACCTGCGGTGTTTTTGACGTAGATATTATCGACGTCATCCAGTGTTTGCCGGAACTGTGCATCGGCTGAGATGACGACCCAATAGACGCGTTCGGACAGGATGAAATTGTCAACGAAATACGTGCTGAGGTTGGCTTGCAGCGCTGTGAAGATGTCTGAAACGCTCACGCCAAGCGCTTCCGCGCGATCCCGGTCGACCGACAGGCGATACTGCGGGGTTTGACCCGAAAAGCTGCCATGTGCGCGGGCAAACTCTGGTGCCGCGTTTAGGGCCGTGACAAACGCATTCATCACTGAATCCAGTTGCTCCCCGTCGCCCTTTTCCAGATCCAGCAGCTCGACCGAAATGCCCCCTGTCGATCCGAGACCATGGATAGTCGGGAACGGAAACACATAGCTTTCCGCCTCAGGCAGAGTTGCCAGCTGTTGATCCAGATCCCGCATGATCGCTTCCCAATGCAGATCCGGGCTTGTGCGTTCATCCCATGGCTTCAGCGTGACAATCGCCATTCCGGCGTTCGAACGGGTTCCTGCCAGCATACTGGCACCGGAGACAGTGGTAACGGTGTCCACTCCGGGGGCCTTTTCGATGACCTCACCTGCCTTGGACATGAACGCCTGAGTACGCTGAAGCGATGCCCCATCCGGCAGTGCCATAGCCGCCAGCAAGACGCCGTTGTCCTCTTGAGGGATCAAACCGGTTGGCACGGTCTTGAAGAGATACAGGGTGGCTCCGACACAGGCGACGAACACCAGTAGCGAGACTATGATGTACCGCAACATCAGCGAAACAAGCCGCATATACTGTCGCCTGATCCATGCGACAGCTGCAGGCACAAAACCCAAAGGACCAATCGGTTTCATGCCTGATTTTAGAACCATGGCGCAGAGCACCGGGGCCAATGTCAGCGCATTCACCGCAGACAGCACGAATGCGAAGATGATCGTCGCGGCGAACTGGTAATAGATCGTTCCGGTCACGCCGGGGAAAAAGCACACCGGCACAAAGACCGCGGCAAGCACAAAGGTGGTTGCGATGATCGGCCGGTTGACTTGCGACATCGCTTTGAGCGTGGCCTTGCGCGGATCAAGGCCGTCTTCAGTTACAATCCGTTCGGCATTTTCAATGATGATGATGGCGTCATCGACCACGAGGGTGATGGCCAACACCAATGCAAACAATGTGATCATGTTCGCGCTGAACCCAATCGCATAGATCAGTGCGACCGCACCCAACAGCGAAACTGGGATTGCAATTGCGGGCACAATAGTCGCCCGGAAACTGGCCAGGAAAAGGAACGTAACCGCGATCACCAATCCGGCGGTAAGCGCCAGCGTTTTAAGGATATCCTCGATCGATACGCGAACGGCATCCGTCACGTCATAGGTAATTTCATATGAGACACCTTCGGGAAACTTCCTGGATAGCTCGCCCATTAGGGTATGGATACTATCCGAAATCTCCAAAGCGTTGGCGGTGCTTTCCTGATGCACCGCAATCGCTGCAGTATCCTCGCCATTCAGCTGCGAGGACCCGGCATAGGTGGCAGATCCAAGCTCGATCCGTGCCACATCCTCCAATCGGGTGACCGATCCGTCATCGCCTGTTGCCAGGATGATCCGGCCGAATTCTTCGGCATCCCGCAACAGACCCTCGGCCCGCAGTTTGAACTGAAAATCGGTGCGCGCATCGCCAAAAGGTGGCGCGCCAACCTGTCCGGCGGCCGCAACAACGTTCTGGCTTTCAATCGCATCGGCAATCTCTGACGCGGTGATATTCAGCGCGGCCATACGAACCGGGTTGATCCAGATCCGCATGCTGTATTCCAGTTGCCCGAACTGCGAGACCCCGCCCACCCCTTTCAAACGCTGCAAAGGATCATGCAGGAAATCAGCCGCGTAATTGCTCAGATACAGCTCATCCCGCGATCCGTCCGGCGAGGTCAGGTTGATCACAAGGATCATATTACCGGATTGTTTGGTAACCTCGATCCCCTGCTGTTGCACAACCGATGGCAGTTCCGCGCTTGCCAGGGCGATACGGTTTTGCACTTCGACCGCCGCAACATTGGGATCGGTTCCCAGCTCGAAGGACACGCTCAGCACATAGCTGCCGTCATTCGAGCTTTTGGACTGCATGTACAGCATGCCGTCGATCCCGTTCACCCGCTCCTCGATGGGCGTGGCCACAGATTCCTGAATAACCTGCGCATCTGCGCCCGGATAATTTGCGGATACATAGATCTGCGGTGGTGTGATGTTTGGATATTCCGAGATTGGCATCAGCCGGACACAGACCGCGCCAAAAAGAACCATCAGGATTGAAATCACGGCAGCAAAATGCGGACGATTGATGAAATAGTGAGAGATCAAGCCCTTACCTAACTCTGACTATCGACCGGTTTTACGACCAACCCATCATGTATCTTCTGCAATCCCTGCACAACGACCCGATCCCCATCTTTCAGGCCAGAGTTCACTTGGGTTCTGGTCGCGGTTTGGGTGCCGATCTCAATATTTGTGCGATGAACCGTGTTTTTGTCATCCACGGAAAACACGAAATAACCCTGCTTGTCGAACTGCACCGCATTGCGCGGCACGGTCAGAACCTTGGCATCGTCCGAGCCACTGAGCGCAACGATGACAAGCTGACCGGGAATAAGAAGCCCGTCCGGATTGGCGAACGTTGCCCTCAGCTCGATTGTATCCGTGTCCTGACTGACGCTGTCACCCACATAGGTTACCTTGCCTTCGGTTCCAAAAGTCTGACCATCGGCAAGGGTGATCTGCGTCGCCAGTTTGATGCCCTGCGCAGTGATCGACCCGTTGCGGCGTTCGCGCAGCAAAACAGGTTCACTGACGAAAAAACTTACCAGAATGGGATCAACGCTGGTAACCGTCGCAAGAACACCACTGTCAGTGTCGACAATGTTGCCCGCATCAACCGAAGACAACCCGATCCGCCCGTCCAGGGGGCTGGCGATTTCGGTGTAGTCCAGATCAATTTGCGCGATCTTCAGCGCGGCCTGAGCCTCATCAACACCCGCCTGACTTTCAGCATAGGTGGCCAAGGCAGTATCCAGAACTGATTGGGCGATATCGCCTTTGTCAAACAAGGTCTGCTGTCGATCCAGCGCGGCCTTGTCGCTTTGTGCGCTGGCCTGAGCGCTTTTCAAAGCGGCTTTAGCACTTTCGACACTTGCGGCGTATTTCCTCTTTTCGATCCTGAACAGAACGTCACCTTTTTTGACCGTTCCACCTTCGGTAAAGTTGACCTCTTGCAGAACGCCTGCGACTCTCGCCTGCAGGTCGACGCTCTGGTCTGCAATGACGCGCCCTACAAACTCATCCTGTTTCTGCAATTCCTGTTTCGCCGCTTTAGCAACCACAACACTGGGGGGCGGCGGGTCCGATTGAGCGACGACAGGGCTCGCCAGTACAAGCACAGCTAGCGTGCTAAGAAATATGGCAATGGAATTCATCAAGCGCTCAGCGGTTTGGTCGGGGGTGCTTAAGCACTATCCACATCCGAGTTCGGTGGCGCAACGTAAATCTGTCAACTCGCCTGCCTGAAGAGGCCGCCAATTACCTCAACAACTTCCAAATACGCTTCATGCAACTTTTTGGGGAAAGCTATAACGGCCCAAGCGTCCCGAACTCGAGCTCACCTCGCCAGAACTAGCCTCACGAGGTGAACCGGATCTATCCGCTATTTCGGGTCGTTTGGGTTAATCATGTACGGTATGGGATCACCTGTCGCAAACTCAACCAAATCGGAATAGCAGACAAGGCAGTCATCAATCACGATGTATGCCTGGTCAATCTCGGTGATTTCCTCGCCCTCGATAAGTTTGTACCCGAACTCAAAATCCTCACCTGATGCCCTTGGGTTCGTCAATTCAACGATCAATGAAACGGGATTGCCGTCTTGCTGGCCCACCAAAGCAGCGTTTGGAGGATCGGCAGCGAAGCTATCGTCTCCCTCGCTCCAGATTTTGACAAGATGTTCACTTGGGATAGCTGCGGCGGCCCGGTGCGGCCGATCCGTGAACATAATGAGGTTCTTGTCAGCCCCCACCAGCGTGAGCACACCGTCGGACATCGCGGCCTTGTCGCTGTGCTGTACAAGGAGAACGCTTTCCGCAGACGTAAAGTCTTGGGATGAGTCCGCGATTGCTGCGGTTCCAAAGCCAACTGTGGCAATCGCGATGGAAAAAAGTTTGATGTTCTGATTCATTTTTTGATCCTAGATAAAAGCATCCTGAGAACAGAGTGTTTGCTTTGGTTTGCGTAAGAAGGTCTATTGTCTCCTGAGTTACGATAGGTGATATCGTTCAAACTGTTCATTAGAATCCTCCGATCGCTGATTGCGCGACAGCCAACTGGCTTTAACGAATTCTTCATCTGCGTATGAAATTTTTCGTTAAAAACCGGTTAGCCTGCTCTAAGGGGCAGGCTAGTTGCCGGTTACCTCAGCCCCATCAGTATCAATCGTAACTGCTGTTGAAATTTGGCTGCTGCCCGTTGCACCGGCGCCCACCATATCATTCGCGAACCCTTGGGCCCAGAGAGTCCAAGTAGAACCGTCTATCACCACGTAGGGGTTTTCGATTGAAGTTTGTTCGTCACCTTTGATGACCTTGTATTGATAACTCATCGCACCATCGCTAAGCGCTGGGTCTGTTATCTCGACAATCAAGGAAAC
>NZ_JBXWOT010000015.1:0-60215 GCF_059611025.1 Ruegeria sp. CDSB114 | reverse complement strand
GCGTCCGGCCGTCTCTCCAACCCGTCCCACCGTCTCTCCAGTGTGTCCCAAGCGCCTCAGCAGCGCCGGTGAAGGGGTATTTACGGATTAGGTCTGGGACCTGCAACCCCCAATCTGAAAAAACTTTGCATTTCTTAACAGAAACTTCTCTAGGTTAATGAAAACAACAGGTTAGCTTAATAATTCTCTCTTCCGAGCCGGTAACGGACCGCACGGAACGGGGGAAAGAACAGCCCCTGGGCGGAATCGTACCCAATGCTGGGTATGCGCCCGGAACCGGGGCAAACAAAACGCCGCCCGAGTCTCCTCGGACGGCGCAAATTCTGCGAAGGTCGCAGGCTTACTTCAGATCGAACCTGTCTGCATTCATGACCTTGTTCCAGGCCGAGACGAAGTCGCAGACAAATTTGCCTTCTGCGCCTGCCTGACCGTAGACCTCGACCAGAGCCCGCAGCTGCGAGTTGGAGCCGAAGATCAGATCGACGCGGGTACCGGTCCACTTGACCTCACCGCTGGCGCGGTCCCGACCTTCATAGACGCCTTTGCCCGAGGGCTTCCACTCGGTGCCCATGTCCAGCAGGTTGGTGAAGAAGTCGGTGCTGAGCGTGCCAACGCGGTCGGTCAACACACCATGCTTGGTTTCACCGAAGTTGGCGCCGATCACGCGCAGACCGCCAACCAATGCGGTCATTTCCGGCGCCGACAGGGTCAGCAGCTGGGCCTTGTCGACCAGAAGCTCTTCGGGTGAAACCGAATAATCCGTCTTCTGATAGTTGCGGAAGCCGTCGGCCTCGGGCTCGAGCACGGCAAAGCTGTCCACATCGGTCTGATCTTGCGTCGCATCGGTGCGGCCAGGTGTGAACGGAACCTCAACCTCCTGACCACCGGCCTTGGCGGCCTGTTCGACACCCACATTACCAGCCAGAACGATCACGTCGGCCAGAGACACTTTCTTGCCCCCGGATTGTGCGCCGTTGAACGTCGCCTGAACGCCCTCAAGCGCGGTCAGCGCCTTGGCCAGCTTCATCGGTTCGTTCGCGTCCCAGTCTTTCTGCGGAGCAAGACGGATACGCGCGCCATTGGCACCGCCGCGCTTGTCCGAGCCGCGGAAAGTCGAGGCCGAAGCCCATGCGGTCGAAACCAGCTCGGACACCGACAGGCCAGTGGCCGCGATCTTGGCCTTCAGCTCGGCCACATCCGCGTCACCGATCAGCTCGTGATCCACGGCGGGGACATTGTCTTGCCACAGCAGTTCCTCGGCCGGAGATTCCTCGCCGATGTAATTCGAGCGCGGGCCCATGTCGCGGTGGGTCAGTTTGAACCATGCACGGGCGAAAGCGTCAGCGAATTCTTCCGGGTTCTCGTGAAAACGCTTTGAGATCGGACCATAGATCGGGTCCATGCGCATCGCCATGTCGGCGGTGGTCATCATGGTTTTGACCTTCTTCGACGCGTCATGCGCCGCCGGGGCCATGTCTTCTTCTTTGACATTCACCGGTTCCCAAATCCACGCGCCCGAGGGGCTTTTGGTCAGGTTCCAGTCATATCCGAACAACAGGTCGAAATAGCCGTTATCCCATTGGATCGGATTTGCGGTCCAGGCGCCCTCGACCCCTGATGTCGTGGTATCGTCACCCTTGCCGGACCCAAACTTGTTGATCCAACCAAAGCCCATCTCTTCGATCGGGGCCGCTTCGGGTTCGGGGCCGACCAGATCGGGATCGCCCGCACCATGCGCCTTGCCGAAAGTGTGACCACCAGCAACCAGAGCAACGGTTTCCTCGTCATTCATTGCCATACGGCCAAAGGTGTCGCGGATGTCACGACCCGAAGCCAGAACGTTGGGCTCTCCGTCCGGACCTTCAGGGTTTACATAGATCAGGCCCATCTGCACTGCGGCCAGAGGGTTTTCCAGATCGCGCTCACCGGAATACCGGCTCTGCGGATTGTCGGTCGGGGCCAGCCATTCTGTCTCGGTTCCCCAATAGATGTCTTCTTCGGGGGCCCAGATATCGGTACGGCCGCCGGCAAAACCAAAGGTTTTGCCACCCATGGATTCGATGGCGCAGTTACCTGCCAGGATCATCAGGTCAGCCCAGGAAATCTGGTTTCCGTATTTTTGCTTGATCGGCCACAGCAGACGACGCGCCTTGTCGAGGTTACCGTTGTCCGGCCAACTGTTGAGCGGCGCAAAACGCTGGTTCCCGGTCGAGGCCCCGCCACGGCCATCTGCCGTCCGGTAGGTGCCTGCACTATGCCAGGCCATCCGAATGAACAGACCACCATAATGGCCATAATCCGCCGGCCACCACTCCTGTGAATCCGTCATCAGCGCATATAGGTCTTCTTTCAGCGCCTTCATATCCAGCTTTTTGAACTCTTCAGCATAGTCGAAATCCGAACCCAGAGGATTCGAAGCCGCTCCGTGCTGGTGCAGGATCGACAGGTTTAGCTGGTTCGGCCACCAATCCCGGTTGGAACGGGTTCCAGCGCCGTGCATCACAGGGCATCCGCCTGCTTTGGGGTTATCACTTCCGTCCATATCGGTCTCCAATCCTAGCTAATATCCGGCGATCTTGCGCAGTGAAATTCGTGGTAATCAAGAACACAGATTCAAGACACGTCTTCCCCATCCAAATACGCTGAGCATCTGGCAAGGGTATCGGTATTCCTGAAGTCCTGACCTAGTCAGAAATAGCAAATTGCATTCATGCATAAAAGTTTTGTTTAATGATGAAAACCATAGGAAATAATTATGAAGAGAACATCCCCGGATCCCGCGCAATCGGAGCAATTTTCAAATCCCTGAATAACCTTGGGTCACATATAGACCACAGCCCTTGTTTTTCATCCGTATGCGACCACTGTCTTTATGAACGACACGAGCGCGGGTTCTTTTGTTCGGATCAGCGCCTAATACAGATTGACCGGCGTATTTGACTGCCGGTTCCGAAAATTTTTGGAGTCTGAATGCAATTTGATTATGTAATTGTCGGCGCAGGATCCGCCGGTTCGGTTCTTGCCGGTCGTCTGAGCGAAGATCCTGGAATACGTGTCTGCCTTCTTGAAGCCGGAAACGGCGGCAACGGCATGCTTACCAGATTGCCCGCGGCAACAGTGGCCTCGCTGCCGGGGCGGCCGAAAATCAACAACTGGGCATTTGAAACCGTGGCCCAACCGGGGCTGAACGGCCGCAAAGGATATCAGCCGCGCGGCAAGACGGTGGGCGGGTCCAGCGCGATTAACGCAATGTTGTACGTCCGGGGTCAGCGTCAGGACTATGATGGCTGGGCTGAACTGGGCTGTGCCGGTTGGGACTGGGACAGCGTCCTTCCCTATTTCAAGATGTCCGAACATAACGAAGATGGCGCCGACGACCATCACGGCGACAGCGGCCCTCTGCACGTGTCAAACCAGAAACAGCCGCGCCCGATCACGCTTGCCTTTATTGAAGCTGCCGAACAGATGCAGCACCGCCGAAGCCGGGACTTCAACCGGGGCGATAACGAGGGCGTTGGTCTGTATCAGGTCACACAGTTTCACGACCCCTCGAAGAATGGTGAGCGATGCTCGGTAGCGGCAGCCTATGTCTTTCCGGTCATGGACCGCCCAAACCTGACGGTCATTACCGACGCCCATGCCAAAGAGCTGACCTTTGAAGGAAAGCGGGCCACCGGTGTGGTGTACAGGAAAAAGGCGAAAGGTGCGGATATCACTGTCTCCGCCAGGCGCGAGGTTCTGGTTTGCGCCGGTGCACTTCAAACTCCGCAGTTGTTGCAGCTATCCGGGATTGGTGCCGCTGATGATCTGGTCAAACATGGGATCAAGGTGCGGCACGACCTGCCGGGCGTTGGCAAGAACCTGCAGGACCATCTGGATTTCACGCTGCTCTATAAAACCCGGGACACCAACACATTCGGCATCGGTGTCGCTGCCGCACTGAATTTGGCAGGACATATTTGGCGCTGGCGTAAGACCGGTAAGTCGATGGCGGCCACGCCATTTGCCGAGGGCGCCGCGTTTCTGAAAACCTCCCCGGCTTTGGATCGCCCCGACATCCAGCTGCACTTTGTCATTTCCTTGGCCGATGATCATGCAAGGAAGCTGCATTATGGCTATGGGTTCGGCTGCCATGTGTGCAAATTGCGCCCCGAAAGCCGTGGCACGGTCGGGCTGCACAGCGCCGATCCTTTTGCCGCTCCGGCCATTGATCCGGCTTACCTGTCCGATGACCGCGATCTGGACACGCTGATCAAGGGCGCGCGTATGACCAAAGACATTCTGCACGCGCCGGCCTTCAGTAAATTCCGGCACAAAGCGATGTACGGCATGGATGACGCTCAGACCGATGCGGATTGGGAGCACCATATTCGCGCTCGCGCCGATACGATCTATCACCCGGTCGGAACCTGCAAAATGGGTGTGGATGCGATGGCCGTGGTTGATCCCGAACTGCGCGTGCGCGGGATCGAGGGGCTGCGCGTGGTCGATGCATCGGTCATGCCGACTCTGGTTTCGGGAAACACCAACGCCCCAACCATCATGATCGCCGAGAAAGCCGCGGACCTGATCAAAGCCACCGCCCGATAAGGGCTCAGCCGTCCTTCATCAGGGCCTGCAGTCCAGCGCGGTAATCCGGATACAAAAGCCGGATACCCAGTTCATCCTTGATCCGGTCATTCCTGACCCGCTTGTTTTCATTATAGAAACTTCGGGCCATCGGGGACATATCGGCCTGGTCGAACGGAACCGCAGCGGGCAGAGGCAGGCCTTGCAGCTCAGCCGCATAGGCGATGACATCCTGTGGCGGCACCGGCTCATCGTCACAGACATTGTAAATCGCACCTGGGTTTGGCGATGCCATCGACGCCGCAAGCACCTGCGCGATGTCCGCCACATGGATGCGCGAGAACACCTGCCCCGGTTTGATTATGCGGCGCATTCCCACCCGTTTAAGTTTGGAAAATGGGCCGCGCCCGGGGCCATATATCCCGGCAAGGCGAAAGATGTGGACGGGCAGGCCCGGAATGTCTTGCCATTGTGTCTCGGCCCGGACGCGCCACCTGCCGCGCTCGGCAATTGGTGAAGGAAGGGTCGCCTCGTCCACCCAACCGCCTTTGTGGTCCCCATAGACTGCGGTTGTGGAAAGGTATCCGACCCAATCGAACTGACCTGCGCGGTCAGCGATTTTGTCGCCAAGCGCCGCCAGCACTGGATCTCCGCCCGCATTCGGCGCGGTCGAAATCAACAGATGTGTTACCCCGTCCAAATCAACCGTCTGACCGGGCCAGATCACCGGTTCGGCACCGGATGCGCGGACCGCACCCGATTGCGCCGGATCGCGCGTAGTTCCGAATACACGCCAACCCGCCGGTTCAAGATGCCGCGACAGGGCCTGCGCCGAATATCCGTGACCGAATGAAAAGAGTGTCTTAACCATATCCTTCTTGATGATCGCCAATGGTCCAAGATGCAAGCACCCGCCACTGGATACTTGATTCGAATCCCCACATACGCCTTTCATGAGTCATGAGTACAAAATCGCCCGACCTGCATGCAGCTTATGCGCTAGACAGCCCCGAGGACCACAAACGGCTTTATGCCGAATGGGCCGGCGACTATGATGACGGTTTTGCGGCGCGCGAGGACTATCAGTTGCATATCCACACCGCCCGCGCCTTTGTCAGCGCCGGGGGACAGGGTCCGGTTTTGGATGTCGGTGCAGGCACCGGGCTTTGCGGTGCGGTACTGGCCGGGTTGGGCGTTGGTCCGATCGACGCCACCGATATCAGCGCCGAGATGCTGGATCAGGCTCTGCGCAAAGACATCTACCGCGACGCGATTGAGGCTGACCTGAACCAGGGCATCCCGGTGCCGCGCGACAGCTATTCGGGCATTGTGTCCTCGGGCACATTTACCCATGGCCATCTCGGCCCCGAGGCCCTGCCCGCGCTGTTGAACGTGGCCCGGACAGGCGCGCAATTCGCTCTGTCGATTAACGCGAAACACTACGAATCTCTGGGATTTGCTGACGCACTGCACCAGCTTGCCCATGGGCAGATACAAAACCTGTCCCTGCCCGAAGTTCGAATCTACGGCGACCTGTCTGCCGGGCCCAACCGGGACGATACCGCCCTTATCGCAATGTTCGAGAAGATCTGAACCCGCTCAGCGCCCTTTCCAGACCGGGTCGCGTTTCTCGGCAAAGGCGCGCGCGCCTTCGAGGTTGTCTTCAGAACCATATAGAATGTCCACCGTCGGCAACTGCCGCCCGGTGATCCGGTTCATGGCATCCTGAAACTTGGAATCTTCGGCGTCGCGCACGATCTCTTTGATCGCCGCGTAAACCAGCGGGGGGCCGCTGGCCAATAAACGGGCCAGTTCCCATGCCCGGTCTAAAAGCTGATAACCTGGGACGATCTCGTTGATCAGGCCCCACCCTTTTGCCTCAACCGGATCGAACCAGCGGCCAGTCAGCAGCAGTTCCATCGCGATATGGTAGGGTATGCGTTTTGGCAGCTTTACACTGGCCGCATCGGCCACAGTGCCCGACCGGATTTCGGGCAGGGCAAAGCTGGCATGCTCTGCAGCGATGATCATATCCGCACTCAGCGCCAGTTCCAGCCCGCCACCACAGGCAATCCCGTTCACCGCGGCGATGACAGGCTTGTTCATATCCCGCAATTCCTGCAGCCCGCCAAAACCGCCGACTCCATAATCTCCGTCCACGGCGTCTCCGTCCGCGGCGGCCTTCAGGTCCCACCCCGGGCAAAAGAACTTTTCGCCACCACCGGTCAGGATGGCCACGCGCAACTCAGGATCCTCGCGGAATTCGCGGAACACTTCACCCATGATCCGGCTGGTGGCCAGATCAATGGCATTTGCCTTGGGTCGGTCCAGAGTGACCTGCAGAATCGCGCCATCGCGCTTGGTTTTAACCGGGTTCATATACGTGCCTTTCGGATCAGAGCATCCACGGCCACAGCGCCATCAGGATTGCAGATGAGTGGATTGATTTCAACTTCGCTGACATGGGCTGCATTGGCAATAACATAGGCTTGCACAGCCTCGGCTGCATTCAGGATCGCCTCGGTATCCGCCGCCGGTTTACCGCGATACCCCTCCAGCAACGGCGCACAGTTCAGCTTGCCCAGCGCCTGACGGACCACGTCCCGGGATGACGGGATCAGCACTGAAACACTGTCGCGCAGAATTTCGGTCACCACGCCTCCAGCCCCTAGCGTCAGAACATAGCCATGGGCCGGATCACGGGTGACGCCGATCAATAACTCGGCAACACCGCCTTGGGCCATCTCTTCGATCAGAACTTCGTCGGTTCCAAGCTCGGTCGCAACCGTGCTCAGATCGTCCAAGCCGACGCCAAGGCGCACCGCACCGTGTTCGGATTTATGCGCAAGCCCGACGCCCTTGACCGCGAAAGGCGCGGTCAGATTCGATGCAGCATGCGCAGCCTTGTCCGGACGCGTCACTACGGATTGAGGAATCCGCAGACCATGATCTGCCAGCGCCCGTTTGGCCTCTGCTTCGGTCAAGACATGGTCTGCCTCAGCCTGCGAGGGCAACAGTACCGGATCAGCCGGTGCCGCAACCGGCCGCGCGGCGGCCTCAACCGCAGCCAAGGCTTCATGCAGACCGGCAAAAGGCACCACACCGCCGTCCAGCAGGCGCTGCGCCACATCCTCTGGCAAAAGTTCGGGTAGGGTCGCGGCAACGGCAAAGGGTCGCCCGGTTTGGGCGGCGCAGTTCAACGCCGCTTGGGTGGCACATTCCCAATCCGATGCGTCGGTGTGAGGATAGTCCACAATCGCAATGGTAATGGCCTGTTCCGGCCCGGTCATCGCCGACCACGCGCGGGTCATCGCCTTGGTGTCCCGCCAGATATAGGTGTGGTAATCCAGCGGGTTCGCCAACGCCACCATGGGCCCCAAAGCTGCGCGCAGGTCAGCTTGCTGCGCCTTGGTCAATGGCGGGAAATGCAGATCGCGTCCCTCGGACATATCTGCGGCTAGGCTGGCCTCGCCGCCCGAGCAGCTGATGGTACCCAACCCGCTGCCGCGCAATCGCCCCGTAACATGCAACAGCTTGAGACATTCCAAAAAGCTGGGAATGTCGTCCAGCCGGGCGATTCCCAACCGGTCCAGAAACGCCTGTGCGCCCGCATCACCACCCGCCAAAGACGCGGTATGCGAAATCGTTGCCGCCTGCGCATGGGACGAGCGGCCCATTTTCAAAGCAACGACCGATACGCCCCGTCTGCGTGCCTTGTCGGCCAAAGCCTCCCATTTTCGCAGATCGCCAAACCCTTCGATATGAACACCGATAGCGGTGATCCGGTCGTCGTCCAGAAGTGTTGAGGCAACGTCAGCCTGATGTGTCTGCGCCTGATTCCCGCAGGTCAGCATGAACGCCAGCGGCAGGGCCCGGCGTTGCATGGTCATGTTGATTGCAATATTCGAACTTTGCGTCAGGATCGCTACGCCTCGTTCCACCGGTTGCATCCCGTGCTGATCCGGCCAGACTGCGACCTGATCCAGCCCGTTGACGAAACCATAGCAATTGGGACCCAGAACAGGCATTTCGCCGGCGGCTGCAATCAACTGGTCCTGCAGATCGGCGCCCAAATCATCCTCGGCTCGCGCCTCGGTAAAACCCGAGGCGAAACAGACCGCCCCCCCGGCCCCGATCGCTGCCAGCGCCTGAATCGCCTCGATCGTTGCATGGCGATTGATGCCCACAAAGGCCACATCCGGGGCCGTGGGCAAATCCTCGAGCCGCGCAAAGGCGCGCTCTCCGGCCACCTCAGAGGCTTTGGGATGGACCGGCCAGATATCGCCCTGAAACCCGAACTTGCGCGCCTGTTGAATGACTGACGCGCACCAAGCCCCACCACCGATCACGGCAATGGAGCTGGGGTTCAACGCCCGTGCCAGCGCCGTTGTCATGCGCCAAGTGCCCGCAACAGCTCACGACTGATGATGTGACGCTGAATCTCGCTGGTACCGTCCCAGATGCGTTCGACACGCGCATCGCGCCAGAACCGTTCCAGCGGGTAATCGTCCATCAGCCCCATGCCGCCATGCACCTGAATCGCGGCGTCAGTCACTCGTGCCAGCATTTCGGACGCATAGAGCTTGGCCGAGGCAATCTCGCGGTTTGCAGGCAGCCCTTTGTCCAGCCGGTCGGCCGCTGCCAGCGTCAACAGGTCAGCGGCATCGATTTCGGTGATCATATCGGCGATCTGGAATGACACGCCCTGGAACTTGCCGATTTTCTGACCGAATTGTTCACGCGTGGCTGCATAGTCCAGCGCATAGTCAAAGGCGCGACGTGCGCGCCCGACCGACATGGTCGCCACGGTGATGCGGGTGGCATAAAGCCAGGTATTCATCACCTCGAACCCGCCATCGACCTCGCCCAACACCTGACTGTCGGGCAGGCGACAATCGTCAAAGTCCAGGACCATGTTCTTATAGCCCCGGTGGCTGACCGATTTATACCCGTCCCGGATGGTGAATCCCGGCGTGCCGCGATCCACAAGAAAGGCTGTGATCCGTTTCTTTGGACCTTTTGGCGTCTGATCTTCACCCGTCGCGATGAAAACGATAATGAAATCGGCATGCTCCGCGCCCGAGATGAAATGTTTGGTCCCGTTGACGACCCAATCTCCGCCGTCTCGAACTGCGGCACATTTCATACCACGCACATCCGAACCTGCACCTGGCTCGGTCATCGCCAGTGCATCCATCCTTTCGCCCCGCACAGCGGGCATTAGATAGCGTTCGACCTGCTCGCCCTGGCAGGCCATCAGGATGTTTTGCGGACGGCCAAAGAAGTGGTTCAAGGCCATCGATCCCCGGCCCAGTTCGCGCTCGACCAGTGCAAATTCCCGATGGTTCAGCCCGGCACATCCGACGCTTTCGGGAAAATTGCAGGCATAGAAACCCAATTCAATTGTCTTGCGCTTGATCTCATCCGCTATTTCCTGCGGAACCTCGCCGGTACGTTCAACCAGCTCTTCATGTGGATAGATCTCTTTCTCGACGAAACTGCGAACAGTCGCGGCGATCATCTCTTGCTCGTCGGTCAGGCCATATTGCATCTGCGGTCTCCACATCTGGGGCTTGCGATATCGTGGCCCGGGTTGCAAAGTTCATCGTGCAGAAATAGACGTTAACCATGCGAAGATGGACAAAATCGCCTGCCGCGATGCAGCAATTCGGGGTCCTGCTTTTTGATGGGTTTTCAAACCATTGCCTTGCCAACACGGTCGAACCCCTGCGTGCGGCCAATTCGCTGGCTGGACGAAAACTGTATGACTGGGAATTCCTGTCGCTGACAGAAGGGCCGGTCACATCATCCTCGGGGTTGCAGGTTACGCCGCACGCAAGACTGCAATCTGCCCGCGGCGGTACATTGATGGTGATGCCATCATATGGGTTTCGCGCGCATGGCGGCTGGCCGACGCTGACCGGATTGCGATCCGCCGCAAATCGCTATGACGTTCTGGCTGGGCTGGACACCGGAAGCTGGCTGCTGGCGCTGGCCGGACTGCTGGACGGGTATCGCGCCACCATCCATTGGGAAGAGCTGACCAGCTTTACCGAGCGATTCCCCGAGGTCGACGCCCAGCGCGAGCGCTATGTCATCGACCGGAACCGCATCACCTGTTCCGGCGCCATGGCCGCGTTTGACCTTGTGCTGCATCTGATCGGTCAGGACCATGGGCAGGCGCTGGCCCTTGAGGTGGCGCAGCTGTTCATGACCCGCGATTCCGCGCGGTCGCATTCCGGCGGGGCCGGGGCGACCACCGGCTATGTAAACAAGGCCCTGGCGCTGATGCAGGAAAATCTTGAAACCCCGCTGCCCATTACGGATATCGCCAGACAGGTCGGACGCTCACACAAGGCATTGTCGACACGAATGCAGGCCGAACTGGGTGCTGGTCCGGCTCAGGTTTATCGCCGCTTGCGCCTGAATTTGGCGCGGAAGCTGGTGGCAGAAACCGACCTGACTGTCAGCGAGATCGCCCTGCGGGCCGGATACGACGATCCCAGCGCCTTGACCCGCGCCTTCCGGGCCGAATTCGGGATCACCCCCCGTGCCTTACGGGTCGGCTAGGTATACATCTGCTTTTTATAAGCCCGCGTGCGCGTCGTCGCCTCGGCCGAGCCGTCATGATAGGTGCCAAACCACTTGTCGAACGGGATCTCTGAGGTGCCATAGTTGCACTCGAAATACCGGTGATGCAGCTGGTGGAAAAAATCGCCTGCGCGGGCGGCCTCGGTCTCCCCGGCTTTCAGCTTTTCGAACCCGGAATGGGACAGAACCGGGCTGACCTGCTGGAAATAGGCGTGGAATAACAGATGCATCGGGTGCGACGGCACGATCAGGTGGATGAAATAGGTGGTGAAGTACAACAGGTTCTCAAACCAATGGTTTGAAATCCCCGACCACGGCCCGATATTGACGTTGCGGTGATGCACGGCGTGGACATATTTATAGAGCTTCGGGTGATGCTCCAGCCGATGCACCCAATAGAAATGCAGCCCCGACCACATGGGGATGAGCAACATCCAGACCATAAACCAGACCGGCGCGGTGGACCATGTGACGGTGGGAACATAGCCGTTGGCCATTGCCCAGTAGATACCCCATTGGTAAATCGTGGCGACGGTCATGGCGCTGCCCAAGGTCCACCAGATATTGTCCCAGACCTGATTGCGAAAAGTGAAGGTCCCGTTATCCCGGGTCAGGTTCCGGCGGTCGAATTTCTTGTACATGCCCTGCCCCTTGCGCATGTACAGCCACCAGTGCAGCCCGCCCGCGACCAGAGTTTGTGGAATCATGTTCAGCAACCAGATACGGAACATCCAGCCGGGCTGAAAGGCTTTCATAGTCTCTAATACAGGGAAAAACAGCACATAGACCGTTACAGCAAGCCCCATGCACAGCGTCAGAGAAGTAATTTGCAGCCACGCGCCACCATACCACCTCAACACCGCTGATGGGCAGAGTGGCCAGTTGAACAACGGGTTCAAGGCCACCGGCCCCTGAGGGTGATAGTGCCAGCGGGCTGCTTCGGGATTTTGATCAGAATCCGTCATCTGGGTATCTCGTCAGCTTGCGTAATCCGAGCCTTCAGCATCCAACAGCGCTTTGATCTCACGCAGATGTGCCTCGGCCTGATCGGGATAATCTTCCAACTCCTGCGCGGTCTTTTCCGCAATCTCGTCTGACAAAACGCGCAGTGGTTGGCCCGTCTGTAAGGCACGGATATACGTTTCAGCAGCGCGTTCGAAATAATAGAGTCTATTAAAGGCATCTGCCGGGTTACTACCCAAAATCAAAACCCCATGATTACCCATGATCATGACTTTCTTTTTTGGGTCTGCCAGCATGGTTGCGCAACGTTCCCCCTCGCTTTCGAAAGCAAGTCCACCAAATTCGTGATCGACCACATAACGGTTGTAAAACGTAGTGGTGTTCTGATCGATCGGCGGCAATGTGCTGTCGGCCAACGAGGCCAGAACCGTGGCAAAGATGGAATGCACATGCATTACACAGCGGGCATGAGGACAGTGCCGGTGAATCGAACCATGCAGGCCCCATGCAGTTGGGTCCGGTGCGCCGGGTTGGGTCATGACATCAGCGTCTTTGGCATCCAGAAATAGCAGATTCGATGCTTTTACTCGTGCAAAATGCATCTGATTGGCGTTCATCAAGAATTGTGTGCCGTCCTGATTCACCGCCAAGCTAAAATGGTTTGCGACCCCTTCGTGCATATTCAGACGTTCAGCCCATCGAAATGTAGCCGCCAGATCCACACGTTCAGGCCAATGGTCAATATTGGGGCGCAAGCTGGCAACGCTCATTTCCGTCTCCTGTCAGCGGATTGCTTGATTGGAAAATCGTGCCCGCAGTAGAAAAAATTGACCAACGAAAAAATCGCGCCTATTTCATAAGCTGAACTAATGGCCAGGTTATGCCCATGCAAAAACAGCTGCCCCCGTTGGGTTGGCTTCGGACTTTCGAGGCCGCGGCCCGCCACTTGTCCTTTACCGCGGCAGCGCGCGATCTAAACATGACACAAAGTGCAGTCAGCCAGCAAATCAAGTCGCTTGAGGCCTATCTTGGCCAACCGCTTTTCCTGCGCCGTCCCCGCGCACTTGAATTGACCGGGGCCGGGATCAGCTATCTCCCTGTCGTGCGTGAGGCATTTCGCACATTACTGCGCGGAACGCGGGCCGTGACCGGGGCCCAGCAGAACGCGGTGCAGGTACAATGCAACATCACTTTTGCGGTCAACTGGCTGGCCCCCCGCCTTCCAATGTTTCAGGCCGAACACCCGTCTGTACAGCTGAACATATTCACCGAGTTGTGGGAGCCCCGGGAAATGGCGGAGGGGGCTGCGGTAGAAATTCGATTTTCGCTCAGACCTTCGGACACGGTGCGAACCGAACTGCTGCGATCCGATCATTATTATCCGGTTTGCGCGCCGGGCTATGAGGTGTCGCTGGATACACTACAGCGAATCCCCTTGTATGACTGCTCAAACCTGCTGTCGAATTGGCAGAATTGGATCGAAGATCAGGGTCTAATTTGGGAAAATCCTCCGATCACATATTCCACCACCTATCTGGTCAGCCTGTCGGTTGCGATGGCCGGGGGTGGCTTGTGCCTGACGCATGACACAATCGCGCGCGACTTGATTGATGAAGGTCGATTGGTTGCACCATTCGAATATCGCGCAGTTGTACCAGAGGCCTATTACCTGTTGCTGTCGCCTCAGGCAGAAGAGTCACCAGGAGCGATTGCCTTTGCCGAATGGGTCCGGCGCGAGATTGCGAAAACGTTCCCTGGCTAGGCCGTGGCTCTCCTGCCTAGCATAGCGGCTCTTACGGGACCTTCACGGGGCTAGGCACAACAGCGCTGACGCGCTGCATGACGGAATCATGATAACTGCCGAGCAGGGGTTGCACCTTTCCGTGCGTTCGGGAAAGTTGGGCCATGGAATTCACACCTTTCCCAAGCTGGCCCGATACCGCCCCCCGTCTGATCGATGTCGCCGCAGGGCGTCAAGCCGCTGACCTTGTTGTCCGCAGCGGGATCTGGGTTAACGTGCACAGCCGCGAAGCCCTGCCCGATCATGACATCGCGATTGTCGATGGACGTATCGCCTATGTTGGCCCCGATGCTTCGCACTGCGTCGGCCCGAACACCCGGATCATCGAGGCAGAGGGGCGGTATATGCTGCCCGGCCTGTGCGACGGGCATATGCATATCGAATCAGGAATGCTGACCCCGGCCGAATTTGCGGGGGCCGTTATCCCTCATGGCACGACAAGCATGTTCACTGACCCGCACGAAATAGCCAACGTGCTGGGCCTGGACGGCGTTCGTATGATGCATGACGAGGCGCTGATGCAGCCCGTTAACATTTTCACCCAGATGCCTTCTTGCGCGCCGTCGGCGCCAGGGCTTGAGACCACCGGTTATGAGATCACCCCCGAAGACGTGGCCGAGGCGATGAACTGGCCGGGCATCATCGGACTGGGCGAGATGATGAATTTCCCAGGCGTCATTCATGGCGATCCCAAGATGCTGGCCGAGATTGCCGCGACCCAACGGGCAGGGAAAACCGTTGGCGGGCACTATGCTTCGCCTGATTTAGGGCCTGATTTCGCAGCTTATGTCGCAGGCGGCCCTGCCGACGACCACGAAGGCACCTGCGAGGCCGATGCCATCGCGCGGGTGCGTCAAGGGATGCGGTCGATGATGCGATTGGGATCGGCCTGGTATGACGTGGAAACTCAGATCACCGCCATCACCGAAAAAGGGCTGGATCCGCGCAACTTCATCCTGTGCACGGATGATTGCCATTCTGGTACCCTGGTCAATGAAGGGCATATGAACCGCGTGGTGCGCCATGCGATTGCCTGCGGCTGTGATCCGTTGATCGCGTTGCAGATGGCGACCATCAACACAGCCACGCATTTCGGGTTGGAGCGCGATATCGGCTCGATCACGCCCGGGCGCAGGGCGGATATCATCCTCAGCTCGGACCTGAAGGACCTGCCCATCGAGCTTGTCATAGCGCGCGGCCAAATCGTGGCAGAGGACGGCAAGATCACTGTGGACTGCCCGCATCTGAATTGGCCTGCAGCCGCTCGAAACACCGTGCATCTGGGCCATGCCCTGACCAGCGCGGATTTTCAGATCGAGGCCCCCAAAGGGGCGAACCGCGTTCAGGCCAATGTGATTGGTGTGGTCGAAAACCAGGCCCCGACCAAAGCGTTGAAAGCCGAACTGCCCATCATTGGCGGCCTGGTTGAAGCCGAGGGTGAGGTCTGCCAGATTGCGCTTGTCGAACGCCACCGCGCAACAGGCGGGGTCACAAACGCCTTTGTCTCGGGGTTTGGATATCAGGGGCGCATGGCAATGGCTTCGACCGTTGCCCACGACAGTCACCATATGATTGTTGTTGGGACCGACCGCGAACAGATGGCCCTTGCCGCAAATCGGCTGGCCGAGATCGGCGGTGGCATCACCATTTTCCGAGACGGTGAGGAACTGGCGCTGGTGGAACTGCCCATCGCTGGACTGATGTCTGATAGGCCGGCAGCCGAAGTAGCCGCCAAGGCCGAACAAATGGTTCGGGCCATGCAGGCCTGTGGCTGTAAACTGAACAACGCCTATATGCAGCACTCATTGCTGGCCCTGGTGGTGATCCCGGAATTGCGGATCTCGGATGTCGGGCTGGTGGATGTGCGCAAATTTGAAAAGATCGATCTTTTGGAACCCCTTGCATGACAATAATACGAGCACCTAAGGCCCCCGCGCCCGAGAACTTCACCGATCCCGCAGCCGCGGTCGCAAGGTTGGAAGAACTGTACGAGCAAGCCACCAGCTTCCTGTGCGAGAACTTTGCCAATGTGATCGAGCACGGAGCACCAACTGAACGCTTCAGAGCCTATTACCCGGAAATTCGCATCAAAACCTCCTCCTATGCGCGGGTCGACAGCCGGCTAAGTTTCGGTCACGTCTCGGAACCGGGCATCCACTCGACCACTGTAACGCGGCCAGATCTGTTCCGGTCCTATTTGACCCAACAGATTGCCCTGCTGATCAGAAACCATGACCAGCCGGTCACGATCGGGGCCTCGGACACACCCATTCCGGTTCATTTCGCCGTGGCCAACAATCCTGATCTGATAGTTCCGCATCAGGGCGCCGCCGGATTTACCCTGCGCGATGTATTCGACGTACCGGACCTGACAACCACTCATGACGACATCGTCAATGGCGTCCATGACCACGAGGAAGAAGACGGCCCGCTGTCTTTGTTTACTGCGCAAAGGGTCGACTATTCACTGGCCCGGCTGGCGCATTACACTGCGACTGATCCCAGTCATTTCCAGAACCATGTGCTGTTCACCAACTATCAGTTCTACGTCTCGGAATTCGAAAACTATGCACGCGCGCAGCTGGCCGAACCAGACAGTGGCTATACCAGCTTTGTCTCGACCGGAGATGTCGAGATCACCACCGAAGGCGGAGCGCTGGAACAACCCCTGAAGCTGCCGCAGATGCCAACCTATCACCTAAAGCGGGCGGATGGATCGGGTATCACGCTAGTCAACATCGGCGTCGGTCCGTCGAACGCCAAAACCGCGACCGATCATATCGCCGTGCTACGCCCGCATGCCTGGCTGATGGTTGGCCACTGCGCCGGGCTGCGCAACACACAAGCATTGGGCGATTTTGTTCTGGCCCATGCCTATCTGCGCGAAGACAAGGTTCTGGATGATGACCTGCCGGTCTGGGTGCCGATTCCGCCTTTGGCCGAGGTTCAGGTTGCGCTGGAACAGGCTGTAGCCGAGGTCACCGAGCTGGAAGGTTATGAGCTGAAACGGGTCATGCGCACAGGCACCGTCGCTTCGGTCGATAACCGCAACTGGGAACTGCGCGACCAGTCCGGCCCGGTACAGCGACTCAGCCAATCACGGGCAATCGCGCTGGATATGGAAAGCGCGACCATTGCCGCCAACGGCTATCGGTTCCGTGTTCCCTATGGCACGTTGCTCTGTGTTTCAGACAAGCCGCTGCACGGCGAATTAAAGCTTCCTGGCATGGCCTCTGCCTTCTATACCACGCAGGTCAGCCGCCATCTCGCGATCGGAATTCGTGCGATGGAGCACCTGAGGGGCATGCCGCTGGAGCGCCTGCACAGCCGGAAATTGCGTTCCTTTGATGAAACGGCCTTTCTCTGAAGCAAAAAAGCAACGAATTCCCCCTATTTTTAGGGTTTTCGACGCTACTATTCGTTGTGTTCACCTACAATATCCCGTTACAGTTACGCGGTGAGGCCCTATTTATCGGGCACGTTAAGGAGACCAAGAAATGGCAAAGCCTATGACAAAGACTCAGCTGGTTGCTGCTCTCGCTGAGGAAATGGGAACCGACAAGAAAGCTGCAAACACTGCGCTGGAGGCCATGACCGGCCTGATCACCCGCGAAGTGTCGGCGGGCGGCGCGGTGACCCTGCCTGGTGTCGGCAAAATCTACTGTCGCGAGCGCCCCGAGCGCATGGTGCGTAACCCTGCCACCGGCGAGCAGTTCAAGAAAGAAGCCGACAAAGTGGTCAAAATGACCATTGCGAAGGCGCTGAAGGACAGCGTGAACGGCTGATCCCAGCTTTCACTGCAAAACGATCAAGGGCCGCCGCTTGGGGGCCCTTTTTCTTTTACCCTCCTATTGAAGCCAGTTTTTTGTAAGGCTTTGGAGGCCGGCCGTGGTCAGCCTAGTGTTATGCAATCTGAGATCAGCGAAGAATAAATCTAGCACCGCGCTCATTAGCTGGGTGCGCAACAGGACCGGTGGCCTAAGCTGGCGAATGCCACAAATTCGCGAGGCTGGCCCCGTCACAGAGCAAGAACGGACAATATCCGGTCGACTTTCGGACCAGTAATTTGTTTTGCCGCACTCGCCCCAAAAAGAAATTCATTCTAGGCGATGGATATTTTGATTGGCTCATCCGAACCAATTTTTAGTCATGTGTCACCTTTCGAAGCGAGTGAACTGTCTAAAGTTCGGAAAATAAATGATTTCATTAGATATCTTGGCGACCCCGGCAGGATTCGAACCTGCAACCTGCCCCTTAGGAGGGGGCTGCTCTATCCAGTTGAGCCACGGGGCCGCGCAAAACTCTCTGTAGCGTGGTTTTTTCGGGTTGTCATCGGCTTTGAAGGGCAGTTGTAAAATGCGTCCTGTTCACGCTACCATCGGACAAAACAACAACGCAGGTGCACCCCGTGACCACAGAAAACAAACGCCCGCTCACCCTTCGTGATGTTTCTGAAGCGTCCGGAGTGTCTGAGATGACGGTCAGCCGGGTTCTGCGCAATCGGGGTGACGTGTCGGATGCGACCCGCACACGCGTTCTGGCCGCAGCAAAAGAGCTGGGATACGTGCCGAACAAAATCGCTGGTGCGCTTGCCTCAAGCCGGGTGAACCTTGTGGCAGTGATCATCCCGTCACTGTCGAACATGGTGTTCCCCGAGGTGCTGACCGGCATCAATCAGATTCTTGAGGATACCGAGCTGCAGCCGGTGGTCGGCGTCACCGATTATTTGCCCGAAAAAGAGGAAAAAGTCCTGTACGAGATGCTCTCGTGGCGGCCCTCGGGCGTGATCATCGCCGGATTGGAACATACCGATGCCGCACGCGCTATGCTGGATTCGGCGGGGATTCCGGTGGTCGAGATCATGGACACCGATGGTAAGCCGGTGGACGCGATGGTCGGGATTTCCCATCGCCGCGCTGGACGTGAGATGGCACAGGCGATCCTGAAAGCGGGCTATGAACATATCGGCTTTATGGGCACCAAAATGCCCCTGGATCACCGCGCTCGGAAACGGTTCGAAGGCTTTACCGAAGTGCTGGGCAAGCATGGGATCGAGATCGAAGACCGCGAGTTTTATTCCGGGGGCTCGGCCTTGGCCAAAGGCCGCGAGATGACTCAAGCCATGTTGGAACGCTCACCGGATCTGGATTTCCTGTATTATTCCAACGACATGATTGGTGCTGGTGGATTGCTGTATCTGTTGGACCAGGGGATAGACATTCCAGACCAGATCGGTTTGGCAGGGTTCAACAATGTCGAACTGTTACAGGGCCTGCCGCGCAAGCTGGCCACAATGGATGCATGTCGACACGAGATTGGGCGCAAGGCAGCCGAGATAATCGCCGTTCAGCTTTCCGATCCCGCTTCCGAGGTTGAAAACCGCATAACTCTGACCCCCAAGATCAGTTATGGCGATACGCTGAAACGCCGCTGACCCATGGCGATGCAAAGGCTGAACAATCGGGCGGCCCGCGCCCTGTTCATGGACCGGCACGCGCTGGCAGAACAGCCGTCCGGGGCTGCGAAAGGGCCTGACCTGCTTGAATTGATCAGGCGTCTGGGATTTGTTCAGCTGGACAGTATCAACACGGTCGCCCGCGCCCATGACATGATCCTGTTTTCGCGCAGGCCCGCCTATCGCGCCAAAAACCTCAAGCATGTGTATGAACGTGACCGTGGGCTGTTCGAACATTGGACTCATGATGCCGCAGTCATTCCGATGGAGTTCTACCCCCATTGGCATCTACGGTTTCAGCGCGACGCTGACCTGCTGAAATCGCGCTGGAAAAACTGGCGTCGCGATGGGTTCGAGCAGCAATTTGAAACCGTATTGCAGCATATACGCGATCATGGGCCGGTTTCGTCATCGGATGTGGGAAAAGACGAAAAGAAAGGCTCCGGCGGATGGTGGGATTGGCACCCGTCGAAAACCGCGCTTGAATTCCTCTGGCGCTCGGGCGCGCTGACCGTGATCGGCAGGCAGGGGTTCCAGAAACGCTATGACCTGACCGAGCGGGTGATCGAGACGCATCTTTGCCCCGGCAATATGCCTTACGACGCCGAACATACCGTGGATTGGCTGTGCCATGCGGCACTTGACCGGCTGGGGTTTGCGACCTCGGGCGAATTGGCGGCGTTTTGGGATACGGTCAGCAGCGCAGAAGCCCGAGACTGGTGCAAAACCGCCTTGACCGAAGGCCATGTCGAAGAGATCGAGATCGAATGTGCCAATGGTCAGGTCAGGAAACTGTTTGCACGCCCGGATGTTGCTGAACAAGCCGCGCAGATCCCCCCAGTGCCGGGTCGGATCAGAGTGCTGAGCCCGTTTGACCCCATGCTGCGTGACCGTGACCGTGCGCAGCGGCTGTTTGGGTTTCACTACCGGATCGAGGTGTTTGTCCCCGCCCCGAAACGCACCTATGGCTATTATGTTTTCCCGCTTCTCGAAGGCGACCGGCTGATTGGCCGGATCGACATGAAGGCCCATCGCGATCAGTCGGTGCTGCGGGTCAGCGCCCTGTGGCCAGAACGTACAGTACGGTGGTCAGATGCCCGCACGCGCCGCCTACAGGCCGAACTGGACCGGGTTCGTCGCTTTGCCGGGTTGGATGACATAGAATTTGCCGAGAATTGGCAAAAAGACCCTATTTAGGGTCTGATATACTCAATTTGACCGGCTGCAACCCGTCAATCTCCCCCTCCAGTGAATCTCCGGGCTGAACCGGTCCTACACCAGCCGGCGTTCCGGTCAGGATCAAGTCCCCTGGTCGCAGATGATAATAGCCGGACAAGTGACTTATGATCTCGTCAATCGACCAGATCAGCTCATCCAAGGTTGCGTCCTGCCGGGTTTCGCCATTAACGCGCAAAATGATGCGTTTTTGCGGGTCGGGTTGCCAATCGCTCACGCGGGTCAGAGGGGCAAATACGGCTGCATTCTCAAAATCTTTTCCAAGATCCCATGGGCGCTGTTTGTTGCGCTCGCGAATTTGCAGATCACGTCGGGTCATGTCCAGGGCGCAGCCAAAGCCAAACACCGCTTCCTGCACCTGAGAAATATCAGCCTGAAAAACCGGCTTTCCGATTGCAACAGCCAGCTCCATCTCATGGTGGAAATTTTCGGTCCCCGGAGGATAAGCCGTCGTCACCCCAGACAGGACCGCGTTTGCAGCGGCCTTGGTGAAATAGAAAGGGGCCTCACGGTCGACCTCATGTCCCATTTCAGCCGCATGTGCGGCATAGTTCCTGCCCACACAAAAGATTCGCCCAACCGGGTATGTGTCGTCCTCGCCGGTAACCGGCAAAGCGATCGGATCAGGAATAGAGAACAGGCTACCCATCATCATGCCGCCATAAAACAGGTTAGTTAAAGTGGATATTAAAGGGCATAAACCAGAGCAAGTCGCAATCCTTGGAAACCCGCACGCCGGTTTTTGCCGACAATTCGGGGATAATTCGGCACAGGCTTGCCCAAATCGAACCGGTAAGCCTGCGCGTGTTTCAAAATTCGCAGACATGGCTACTTATGGCGCTGGGCTTACTTTCAACATGCGGCTGAAAACACTGCGACAGCTCATTCAGTTTTTAGCCGTTAAACCTTGGAAAACCGCTGTATCGCGCTAGCTTGTTGCTAACAGAAAGCGTTCAGCACTGAGACGTCACCACTCACAAAGGCGGCGGACTACCAATCCTCCGCCTTCTTGCGAAGACACCCGCGTGGACGGCAGAAATCGCTGAAATCCGGGTGCAAGTATTCAGAGGACCACGGCCAAACACCCATCCCCCTGGGTAAGTTTGCGTCTGAGAAAACCCGATTTTCGGGGTCTGATGTTCTCTGAAACGTTGCCGGATCGTTTGAACACCCCTCGTATCCGGCTGTAGGCCAGGCACATGGTCCACTCGGGCCTGGCCACTCCGCCAGAGAGGTCACAAAGGCCCTCTGGCGGGGCCCACACACTGTTAGTCCCGAGAATCTGATTGTAATTTCAACTGGTGCAGATCGTTGAGAAGATCCAGCAACGCCTCATGCCGCTCTGGTCCCAGCGTGTTGCGGATTTCTTCAGCCAAAAGCAACGTATAGTCGATGTTATCCCGGATAATCCCTGCCCCTTTGACCGTGATCTCAACAATCTGCCTGCGCTTGTCGACCGGATGGCTTTTCCGCACGACAAGGCCCTTGGCCTCAAGCTTTTGCAGAATGCGGGTCAGGCTGGGCAAAAGCAGACAGGCACGGTCAGCAATATGGGTGGGCTCTTGCGGGCCTTCCTCTTCCAGCACCCGCAGAACCCGCCATTGCTGTTCGGTTACGCCCGCCTCTACAAGCATTCTACGGATAGGCCCCATAACCCGTTCCCTCGCGCGCAGCAGCGCAATAGGCAAAGACCGGGACGTCAATGGAATTTCATGAGCCATGTTAAATTCTGGCCGAATTCGCTTCATTCTTCAACTGACCTTTCCGTGTTTGGAATTCCAGGCATTTATCTCTTATTAGACTCTAAATTATTCCATTTCTCTCTGCGGAAACATGTTCAGAAAAATCTCAGACCACTGGATTCCTGCAAAGGGCGTTGACGTTTCAACCCGGATATTCATCACTGGCACAGGATCGAAAGCGGTGTTCAGAGGAGATTGGAAGATAAAATGAATTGGGATGAATTCTCGGATTGGGGCGCCAAGATTGCTGAGTGGGCACAGGATTACCATCTGACTGTCGGCGACAATCCGGTTCGGGCCAGAACGGAACCCGGTGATATTCTTAACGCCTTACCCGCGCGCCCTCCCGAGCGCTCCCAGGCGATGGAGGAAATCTTTCACGATTTCGAACAGATCGTGATGCCTGGGATTACCCATTGGCAACATCCTCGCTTTTTTGCATATTTTAATGCAAACGCCTCGGCCCCGTCGGTTCTGGCCGAGTTTCTAACCAGCGCCATCGCTCCGCAATGCATGTTGTGGCAGACATCCCCCGCCGCGACCGAGATGGAGACGCGGATGATGGATTGGTTGCGGCAGGCCCTGGATCTGCCCACGGGCTTTGCAGGTGTCATTCAGGATTCCGCCTCGTCCGCGACCCTGGCCGCTGTGCTGACCATGCGGGAAAAGGCGCTGAATTGGCAGGGCAACCAACATGGGTTGTTCGGACAGAAACCGCTGCGCGTATATTGCTCGGCCGAGGTCCATACCTCGGTTGATCGCGCCATATGGGTTGCGGGGATCGGGCAGGAAAATCTGGTACGGGTGCCCATACAAGGCGACTGGCGCGGGATGGACCCACAGGCGCTGGAAACAGCAATCCAAGCCGATTTAGACTCTGATTATCAGCCAACCGGCGTGATCCTCTGCGTCGGCGGCACCGGAACCGGCGCGACCGATCCGGTAGAGGAATGTCTGAAGATTGCGCAAAAATACGGGCTGTATTCACACATCGATGCAGCTTGGGCTGGCTCGGCCATGATATGCCCCGAATACCGCCATTACTGGGAGGGAGTCGAGCAAGCCGACAGCATCGTGTTCAACCCGCATAAGTGGCTGGGCGTTCAGTTCGATTGCTGCGCCCATTTTCTGAAGGACCCCGATGATCTGGTACGGACACTCGCGATCAGCCCGGAATACCTGAAGACCCACGGCAAGGACGGGATCATAAATTATTCTGAATGGTCGGTACCGCTGGGCCGCAGGTTCCGAGCCCTGAAACTGTGGTTCGTAATCCGCGCCTATGGTCTGGAAGGGCTACGTGAAAGGGTGCGCAATCATATAACATGGTCAGTGGCTCTGCATGACCGGCTGAAGGCGGAATCCGATTTCGAAATCACCACCAACCCTATGTGGTCATTGTGGACATTCCGCTATGCCCCCCTTGGGTCAACCGATCTGGACGATCTGAACCTACGGCTGGTTAATGCGATCAATGATGATGGCCGCATTTACTTGACTCAAACCCGCGTTGATGGCGACTTGGTGATCCGCTTTCAGGCCGGTCAGTTTGAGACCACGCAGGCAGACGTCCAAATGGCATTTGACGTGATCACTGAAATCGCCCGCTCGCTAAACTAGAGGTTCCACATGTCCGCACCCGTCAACACGTTCAAACAAGCCCTGAAAAACGGCGACCATCTGATTGGGTGTTGGTCCAGCTTTGCTGAGGCGGTAACAGCCGAGATCATTGGCACTGCCGGATTCGACTGGCTGGTGATCGACGGTGAGCACGCGCCGAATGATATCCGGTCCATCCGGGATCAGCTGATCGCGCTGGCCGCCAGTCCGACACATCCCGTCGTGCGAATCCCGGTGGGCGACACCGCATTGATCAAGATGGTGTTGGACGCAGGTGCTCAGACAATCCTGGTGCCGATGGTGGAAAGTGCCGAACAGGCGCGCGATCTGGTTCGTGCCTGCCACTATCCGCCCCAAGGTGTGCGGGGCGTCGGCGCGATGGCCTCACGCGCAACGCAATACGGAACGGTTCAGGACTACATTCAGACCGCAGACGATCAGATATGTCTGCTGTTACAGGTGGAAAACCGCGCCGGTATCGCCGCATTGGATGCCATTGCACAGGTAGAAGGCGTGGATGGCGTGTTTATCGGTCCGTCTGACCTGTCCACTGACATGGGTTTTCAGGGAAACAGCGCCGCGCCCGAGGTCCAGGCGGTGATCGCCGACGCGATGAAGCGCATCGTTGCAGCAGGCAAAGCCCCGGGCATTCTTGGTGTCACGGATGAGGCATCGCAGGCCTATAAGGACATGGGCGCCCAGTTCCAGGCGGTGGGGATCGACGTGATGCTGCTGACACAGGCGGCGCGTGCCCTGGCCGCAAGGTGGAAGGCCTAAGCCCGCATCGCCGAGGCCGCCTGAGCATACCCGCCCGAGGCACCATCGACGAAATGGACGTGATCGTCACGGGTGGCCGAGGGGACAAAGCAGGTCATCATCGCCTCATCCTGCGCGTGCAGCCCGTATCGGATCCTGCCCTGTTTCCGGGCCTGTTCAAGAACGGTCTGAATCTGGTTCAGGGTGGCCGGGTCACAATCCAGCGTCATTTTCAGCCCGTCATCGAATTTGCGGAAATCCGCATTGCGACTGACCGTGCGCTTATAGTGTTCTGGCTCAAAATTCCCCAATCGCTTGCCAGATTTGAACAGCAGCCCGATCATCAAATTCTGCGCCAACAGCTTGACTTTCTGCAGCAAAAGATTGCGACCCGCACGGGACACATGGGCGTCCAGCGCCAAACCAGGCGGCGGCCAGCGGATCGGAGGGCCGCTTTCCGGCATCGGGTGGCCGGACCGGTCCAATCCTTCAGCGGCCACTAGAACAGCCCGTGACAGGTCGGCGAAATCGGTCTCGGTTGCGCGGGCAGTTGGCTGCACCACCACCGAGACAATCTGACCGTTCTGCGCCTTGCTGTTGGACCAACGGCAAGACAGCCCGGTCAAATCCGGCAGCGCACCGGGGGCTGCGTACGGAACCTCAAACCGGCCTGCTTTCATCTCGGCCTCGGCCCAGGCCAGACCACCGCCCGAGAACATCGCATAATCCACCCCCTCGGATGGCGCGTAACGCGCAACCCGAAGATCCTTGCCCGCCTGCCGGATTTCGGCGACGGGCACGACGGCCCCGCGCAGTGCGATCTCGAACTCTTCTTCCGCCCAGCGCCGCAAATCGGCCAGAACGCTACGTGCTGCCTCTGCCGCGCTTGCCGGTACGGCGAACCCGGCACCATCACCCCCAAAGACATAGGGAAATTCTTGCCCGCGAAGCGCATTGATCATGGCCGAGATCACCGCGGCCCCAACCATGTTCACGGCCTTGTATCGTCCCCGCTCTATCTGACCGGTGGAATCCACGACATCTGCGACACCAAGAACCCATTCCGTCGGCACCGCGGTAAAGCGTTCAGGATCAGTCAGATTGTTAAAGTCCCGCAACAGCGGAAGGCTGTCATAAAATGCGGCCTGTGCGTCTTTCATTGGTTCCTCGACAATATGAATAGACCTTCAGATAGCCCAAATTTGTTCGATGTCCGCTGAAAACATCATAGCACACGCGCTTGTACATATCACGGGGACATGCCAAGCATTTGCTGGCGGGTTGGGCGAAAGAGGCGTCTCATGAAAACCGGACTGGTGGTTCTGTGTCTGGGCTATGTGCTCAGCCAATTTTTTCGCGCCTTTCTTGCCGTTCTCAGCGTCGATCTGGGGCGTGACATCGGGGCAAGGCCCGAAGATCTGGCCTTTGCCTCGGGGCTTTGGTTTCTCGTCTTTGCCGCCATGCAACTGCCAGTGGGTTGGGCGCTGGACCGGATCGGGCCGCGTTTGACGGCTGCGGTTTTGTTGCTGGCAGGTGGCGCGGGCGGCGCTGCGTTGTTTGCAGTGGCCAGCACCCCGTTTCATATCGCAGTCGCGATGGGGCTGATCGGAGTCGGGTGCTCGCCCGTTCTGATGGCATCCTATTACATCTTTGCCCGCGAATACCCGCCCGCCCGCTTTGCCACGCTAGCAGCCATCATGCTGGGCGTTGGGTCGGTCGGCAATCTGGTGGCCTCCTACCCCACAGCACTTGCGGTCGAACTGATGGGCTGGCGCGCCACAATGGCTACACTGGCCGTCGTTTCGGCCATTATCGCAGCGGGCATCTGGATCAGCGTTCACGACCCCAAACCGGTTGTGACCGAGCATCGCGGGTCAGTGCTGGACCTGCTGAAAGAACCTGCCCTGTGGGCCATCCTGCCGCTGATGCTGGTGGCCTACGCCCCCGCGGCTGCGACACGAGGCTTGTGGGCAGGTCCATATCTGAACGACGTTTTCGCCCTCAGCACCACGCAGATCGGAACCGCGACGCTGGTCATGGGGGCGGCTATGATTGCCGGCACCTTTGCCTATGGGCCACTGGACCGGCTGCTGGGAACACGGAAATGGGTGATCTTTGGCGGCAATGCCTTGGGCGCGGCGGCGCTGGGGCTGTTGTGCCTGTGGATCGACATGGCGGTCTGGGTGTCAGTAAGTCTGATGGCGGTGATCGGTTTCATGGGCGCCAGCTTTCCGGTCATCATGGCCCATGGCCGCGCCTTCGTGCCGCCGCATCTGGTCGGGCGTGGCATGACCCTGTTGAATCTGTTCGGCATCGGCGGAGTGGGTCTGGCGCAATTTGTCACCGGCCGCGTCCATGCCGCGACAGTGGACATCAGTCCAACCGCGCCCTACACAGCGATATTCGGCTTTTTTGCAGTCACGCTTGCCATTGGATGCGTGATTTACCTATTCAGCCGCGACAGCGTTGACTGACGCTGGAACCATCGGGAGAGCCCATGTCCGACCCTGTTGTCATCGCACCCAACCTCAAACGCAGGCTGTCCGGCGTGACCGCGACGATTGCGCGGCTGGTGCCTTTGCAGGTGCAATGGATCGACATCGCCGCCACCGGACCGGGCCTTCCAGCCGACCTGCCCTATATCCCGCTGGGCCGCCTGCCCTTTCTGTCGCGCAAGACCACGCGCGTCTGGCATGCGCGCCGCAATACCGAGATGCTGTTGGGCCTGATCCTGCGCAATGTCTTTCGTCTGCGCCTGAAACTACTGTTCACAAGCGCCTCGCAGCGGGCGCATACGGGCTATACCAAATGGCTGATCGACCAGATGGACGCGGTGGTTGCCACCTCGCGCAAAACCGCCGGATATCTTGAGCGGGACGCGCAGGTCATCATGCATGGCATCAACCTGCAGAATTTCACCCCGCCCGCGGACAAAGCCGCCCTGCGGGGCAAACTTGGCCTGCCCGGTGGTCTGCTGCTTGGGTGCTATGGCCGTATCCGGCACCAGAAAGGCACCGATGCTTTCGTCGATGCGATGATCGACCTTTGTGGCCGTTTCGAAGACGTCCATGGCATCGTCATGGGCCGCGCGACCGAAAAACACACCGGCTTTCTGGCCGAGCTGAAAGACAAGGTCGCCAAGGCGGGCCTGTCTGACCGCATCCTATTCAAACCCGAGGTCACTGTGGATCAGATCGCCGAGTGGTACCAGGTGCTGGACTTGTTCATCGCGCCGCAACGCTGGGAAGGCTTTGGTCTGACCCCGCTCGAGGCGATGGCCTGCGGCGTGCCTGTGGTGGCAACCGATGTCGGTGCCTTTGCAGAGATCGTGACCGACCCCTCACTGGGCCATGTGGTCGAACCGGGGAACATTCCCGCCCTGGCTGATGCCGCCGCTGAAATGCTGTCGAACTCCGAGTCGCTGGCGCTATCCGGCAGCGCCGCCCGCGTCCATGTGGAACAGAATTTCGACATCTACGGCGAGGCAAAGACCTTGGTGGCGCTCTATGAACGGCTTCTGACCGACGCCTGAGGCGATGCACCGCGTCAAATCGGTGTCATTGGGGGAAATATCCCGCGAAACCTCTTTTTTCTTTGCTGCAACGCGGCTATGAACGCGCGTCCTTAACTTTGGAGACATGAAATGGGCTATCGCGTCGTAGTCGTCGGCGCCACAGGTAATGTGGGCCGCGAAATGCTGAACATTCTGGCAGAACGCCAGTTCCCCATCGATGAACTTGCCGTGCTGGCAAGCCGTCGGTCGCTGGGAACCGAAGTAAGCTTTGACGACAAGACACTCACGACCAAAGACCTGGACACGTTTGATTTTACCGGCTGGGACATGGCACTGTTTGCCGTGGGATCCGAGGCGACCAAGGTCTACGCCCCCAAGGCGGCGGCGGCTGGCTGCGTGGTGATCGACAACTCGTCCCTGTATCGCTATGACCCTGCAATTCCGCTGATCGTGCCGGAATGTAACCCCGAGGCGATCCACGACTATAAGAACAAGAACATCATCGCCAACCCCAACTGCTCGACCGCGCAGATGGTTGTCGCGCTGAAACCGCTGCATGACCGCGCCAAGATCAAGCGCGTCGTCGTGTCGACCTATCAGTCGGTTTCCGGCGCGGGCAAAGAAGGAATGGATGAGCTGTGGGATCAGACCAAAGCCATCTATAACCCCACCACCGAAGTTCCGCCGAACAAGTTCCAGAAGCAGATCGCCTTCAACGTCATTCCGCAGATCGACGTCTTCATGGAAGACGGCTCGACCAAGGAAGAGTGGAAGATGGTTGTCGAAACCAAGAAGATCGTCGATCCGTCGATCAAGGTTACAGCCACTTGCGTCCGCGTTCCGGTCTTTGTCGGCCATTCAGAGGCCGTGAATATCGAGTTCGAGGAATTCTTGGACGAAGACGAAGCCCGTGACATCCTGCGCGAAGCACCAGGTATCATGGTGATCGATAAGCGCGAACCGGGCGGCTACGTCTCGCCGATCGAATGCGCGGGTGATTTCGCCACCTTCATCAGCCGCATCCGTCAGGATTCAACCATCGAGAACGGCCTGAACCTGTGGTGCGTCAGTGACAACCTGCGCAAGGGCGCAGCGCTGAACGCGGTACAAATCGCCGAATTGCTGGGCCGTGAGGTCCTGAAGAAGGGATAACTGCTACCCTTTCTTTATGTGATTGACCAAACCCCGCAGCGCCGCTTGCGGGGTTTGTTTTTTCTTAGGCCGCAAAAAGAAATCCGGGCCCATCTCTGTAGTGGACCCGGATCAGATTAAAGTGATTGGTGTTCGTGTAGCCCGCCGGTACGGCGCAGCCCAAATCAAGAGGCGATCTTGATCGCATCCTCGTACAGCAAAACCGCCCGTTCGGATTCCTTCTCGAGCACGTCCATTTTTGCGCAGAATTGCACAACATCCTCCAGGCTTGGCACCTCTGCGGCGTTCAGGGCCTCGACGGTTGGCTGCAGATCGTTCCACTGGGCCTTTACCTGTTTCAGCGCCTCAAGCGAGGCATCGCTGGGCGGTTCAGACATCTTGAGGTATTCATTGCCGCCGCCAATCAACGCATCGACGATCTTGCCAAACTTGGTCGCGTTCTTCTTGAACTTTTCGTGGTGTTCTGCGGTTTCTTTTCCGGTGGCGGCCAGCGCAATTTCTTTGCAGATCTTCTGGGTGATCATCCGCTGACGACCTGCGAATTCCAATGCCAGGGCCATCGACGGTTCAATATCGACCTCGCCATAGGCCGCTTCTAGCTTGCGGACCACGGCGTGGCAGGATTCTTCAAGTGCTTCGACATTGCCCACGATCATGTTCAGTTGCGCTTCGTTGATCGACTTGTCAGCAACGATGTCTTCGACCGCGGTCCGGTATGGCACCCAAACGCTGGCGACTTCCTCAAGCGCTTTGTTAACGGAATAGAATCTTTCCCGGTCAATACCGGACGACCCTTTGCCTTCTTTGAAGCCAAGCAGGATATCGTCAAATTCATCATGCGCCTGCTGCAATTCACTCAGGTTCCGATCAACTGCTCCACCGATGCTGACCAGAACTGCGGATTTGGCGACCTTCTCGGACAGAAAGCTCAGCTTTTCAGCGGCCAGAATTCGGTGCGCAACCTGACCCGCGGCCATAGCCAACGCATAGCCCCCAACCGGTAAGAATGCCGTTAGCCCGATTCCCAACGCTCCGGAGGCGAAAACACGACGATTGATACTCATGGCGGTCTACCTAACCCTGCTGCTTTAACATGTGTTTATCGAGGAAAAAGCGCGTTAAATGTCCCAACACGGTGTTCAGAAAATGAAATAATGGTGGCTTTTTGAGTTTTAATTGGCCAATCCGGCCCTCGGTTGATCACTCCGGTCAAGGGTTTGACCTCGTTTACCCTTCGACCAGCGCTTTCAGATTATCCAACCCGCGCTGGTAATCTCCGCCAACCCATTTATCCATCATCAGCCCCATCCAGCGGGACATGGGATTCATACCCAATTCGGATTCAAACCCCCAAGTCACTTTGGTGCCGCTGCCCTCCGACTGCAGTTCAAACATGGCAATGGCAGTGCCCATTGGACCAAAATCCAAGGCGGTTCTGACCATCTGGTTTTCAACGCTTTCGGTGATCTCTTGCGAACCGGTGCCGACCTGCGGGTGATCCGACGACCAGTTCAGCACATTCCCGACCCCGGAATCAGGCCCGCCATAGGTCAGCTTCGTCTCGGGATCACGAGATAACCATGGCGACCATTTCTCGGTCTCCTGCATGGAGTTGACATAAGGAAAGATGACCTCGGGCGAGGCATCAATCGTGATGCTACGCGAAACCTCTGCTTTGCCTGGCAATATAAAGGACACCCCTACCAGAACCAGAATCAAGACTAGCAAAGTGACAAGAACACGTTTGATCAATCGCATGGAATGCTCCGAATCCCTAAAATGACATCCCAAACTTATCAAAAAAACAGCGCGGAATCAGTAGTCTGATCCGCGCTGTCTGAAATTGTCGAAAATCCGCCGGGTCAGACGACCACGAATTTCTTTTCGCCGGGATCATAACACTGAAGGCCACCTTCACCGATATCTGTCCACAAACCGTGCAGGCTGAGCGAGCCGCTCTCTACCGCCGTGGAGATGAAGGGGAAGGTCATCAGGTTTTCGAGCGAAGCAACAACCGCCTGCCGTTCGAACTGGCGCGCTTGGTCGGTGCTGTCTTCGATATCGGCAACCAGATCATATTTTGGTTTGAGAATATCCATCCAGCGACCAACAAAGCTTTCTTTGGCTTCCAGCAGTGGTGCCTGGCCCTTGCACATGTCGATACAGCCCTGCACACCACCGCATTGGGAATGGCCCAGCACGATCAGATGCGCCACTTTCAGCGCGGTCACCGCGTATTCGATGGCAGCACTGGTGCCGTGATGATCGCCGTCGGGCGCATAAGGCGGAACCAGGTTTGCAATGTTGCGGTGAATAAAGAACTCACCCTGATCCGCCCCAAAAATCGAGGTGACATGAACCCGGCTGTCGCAACAGGAAATCACCATGGCCCGCGGACGCTGCCCTTCGGTGGCCAGACGGCGATACCAGACCTGGTTTTCCGAATATGTGGTGGCTTTCCAGCCATGATACCGATTGACCAGATAGTTTGGCAGAGGTTTGGCGAATTCCATTCTTGTGTCCCTGTTCATGTCTCGGTGGACTGCTGTAACCTGAATTCGAAGAAAATTCGAGCCATTATCCTGCCCCATGGCAAGGTTTTGCAAAGGAATTGCGCACCACATTCGGGCTATGCCGTGGGGGCGTATAGAATTGGGGTGAATGTGGTGGAAAAGATCGTCACGCTTGAACACAAAGAAACAGTGCGGCTGGATTCGGATCGTCTGAATGGGCTGTATCGACAACTGGGTGAGAAAAACGCGTTGGACGTGCTGTGTCGCACGGTCGAGGAATTGGCGGTGCGCCTGTCGAATTGCGAGCGGTTCTGGAGACAGCGTGACTGGGCCGGGCTGCGCAAATGTGCGCGATCCATTGTGGCCATTGCCGAACAGATCGGAATGATGGCGCTGGCCTGTGTGGCGAATGATGTGGCGCAGAATGTGGACGCGGGCGACTCGGTCGCCGCCGGGGCCACGCTGTCGCGGCTGATCAGGGTGGGTGAGAAATCGCTGACCGTGATCTGGGATCAGCAAGATCTTTCGGTCTGACAGGGCTTGCGGACGGTCCATGGACGGCTAGGTTGGGCATAAGCCACAACAGTCGAGATTTCCATGACCCTGTATTTCGCTCCATCGTCGGACGCATCTGTCCCCCTTCACGTCATTGCCCAGCCGGATCTGGACGATTGGCTGGCGGGTCAGCCCGAAGCCGTGACGACCTGGGCCAAGATCAGTGGGTTTACCGGTGCACTGGGTCAGGTCTTACTGATTCCCGGCGCTGACGGTGCGATACAGTCTGCTTTGGCGGGGTATGGCACAACCATAGGCCGGGCCCGCAAACGTTTTCCTTTGGCCGCCGCCGCCGAAGCCCTGCCCGAAGGCACATATCACATCGCATCGGGCATAGACCAAGCGGATCTCGAAACCGAATGCCTGGGGTGGTTGCTGACCGGTTATGCCTTTGACCGCTATGCCAGCCAATCCCCGGCCAGGGCCCGATTGGTTGCACCCGATGGTATCGACGCAGCCCGGCTTGAAATTCTGGCCGGGGCCGAGGCCTTGACCCGCGATCTGGTCAATACACCGGCCTCTGATATGGGGCCGGAACAGCTTCATAGCGCAGCCGAAGCCCTGGCACAGGAATTCGGCGCCTCTTTCGAGGTTGTTCTGGGCGACGCCCTGCTAGAGCAGAACTTCCCCATGATCCACACGGTTGGCCGCGCCGCCGCACAAGCGCCCCGTCTGATCGAGATGAACTGGGGCGTGACAGGCCCAAAGCTGACCCTTGTCGGCAAGGGCGTCTGCTTTGACACTGGCGGGCTAAACCTGAAACCCGGCGCCTCGATGGGGCTGATGAAGAAAGATATGGGCGGGGCCGCAAATGTATTGGGGCTGGCCCGGATGATCATGGCGCTGGAGCTGCCCGTGCAACTGCGGGTGCTGATCCCGGCGGTTGAGAATTCGGTTGCGGGGAACGCCTTCCGGCCCGGCGACATCCTGACCTCGCGCAAGGGGCTGACGGTTGAGATTAACAATACCGATGCCGAAGGGCGCTTGGTTTTGGCCGACGCATTGGCGCTGGCGGATGAGGGCGAACCGGATCTGGTGATCTCGATGGCGACACTGACCGGGGCGGCACGCGTGGCAGTGGGCGCCGATCTTGCACCATTCTATACCGACAACGATGCCGCCGCTGATGCCCTGACCCGCGCAGCGGGCAAAGGGGCCGATCCGGTCTGGCGCATGCCATTCCATAACCCCTATGAGGGTCTGATTGAACCCGGCATTGCTGATCTGGATAACGCTCCGGCAGGTGGTTTTGCCGGTTCGATCACCGCCGCTTTGTTCCTGCGCAGATTTGTCGGTGGCAGCCCCTATATGCATTTCGACATCTTCTCGTGGCAGCGCAGCAAGGAACCCGGACGCAGCAAGGGCGGGTTCGGTCAGGGGCCCCGCGCCCTTCTGACGGCCCTGCCTGAGATTTTGGGCATATGACCCGGCACCGCATCATACAGCCGGTCATCGACCTGATGCGTGATCCCGACGGGCCCCGCGATCGCCAGCTGTTGTATGGGGATAGCGTTCGCACAGATGAAGAGCGTGACGGCTGGAGCCGGATCACCTCGGACAAGGACGGCTATGCGGGCTGGGTCCGGTCAGACTGTCTGGCTCCCGAATTGCCTGCCACCCATTGGATCACCGCGCCCTCAACCCATGCTTATGAGCAGTCCGCGATGAAATCCCGGGACCGAACCTCGTTAAGCTTTGGCAGCAAGGTTCAGGCCCTGTCCGAACAGAATGGATTTCTTGAGACGGAACTAGGCTTTATCCCGGCCATACACGCCAAACAGATCAACGTAACCCTGACCGATCCGGTCGCCGTGGCCGAGCTGTTTCTGGGAACGCCCTATCTTTGGGGCGGCAACAGCCGGTTCGGACTTGATTGTTCAGGTCTGGTTCAGGCCGGAATGCTGGCTTGTGGGCTGCCCTGCCCCGGTGATAGTGGCGACCAGGAGCGTGATCTGGGTCAGGCGCTGACCCCTGGCACACCCGCTCAGCGCGGTGATTTGCTGTTCTGGAAAGGGCATGTTGCCTGGGTCTACGGTGACAATATGCTGCTGCATGCAAACGCGTTCCACATGGATGTAACCTTTGAGCCGATGGATGCTGCGATCACGCGCATTCTGGACCAGGGCGATGGGCCTGTGACGGCCCATAAAAGGCTCTAATCCAAGTCAACCGACCGTATCAGCTTGCGCTCCAACACCCGCAGCACCGTGCGCAGATCATGGCCGCGCTTCAGGATGCGGCCATCCATACCGACCACCGAATACATCCCTTGCCGGGAGCGCAGACGCGGATCTTTTTCGACCCGATAAATCGGATGCTCTGCCGTGCGGCGGAAGATGGAAAACACCGCCATATCACGCAGGTTCGAGATCCCGTAATCGCGCCATTCTCCGGCGGCGACCATCCGGCCATAGACAGAAAGGATATGAGACATCTCGTGGCGGTCAAACGCGACAGGCATCTGGGTCGAGTTTGCAGAAAACCGGCTGGGAGGCTGCATGTTCATGCCCCAAGCCTTGCCGGAAAACGTGTTCGAATCAAGCCTATCCGCAATCGGGTGTGACTTTTTCGTCGGTGCTAGCGCTGTCGCCCAACCTGTCGGCAGATCAGGATCACCGGCAACAACCCCACTGCCAGTATCACCAACGAGGGCACGGCGGCGCCCTCAAGCCGTTCGTCTGATGCCAGCCGATAGGCCTGCACCGCCAGCGTATCAAAGTTGAAAGGTCGCATGATCAGGGTCGCGGGCAGTTCTTTCATCACGTCCACAAAGACGATCAACAGCGCTGTCAGCAGCGATGGCGTCAGAATCGGCAAATGCACCCGGCGCAACGTCCCCAGCGGCGTCTGCCCCAGAGACCGCGAGGCTGCATCCATATTGGCATGCACCGTGCTCTGCCCGCCCTCATATGCGCTGAGCGCGGCGGCCAGAAACCGCACCATATAGGCGGCGACCAACAGCCAGATCGAACCGGTAACAAGCAACCCGGTCGACAGGTCGAAATTCTGCCGCATCCATGCATCCAGTGCGTTATCGAAACTGGCAAAAGGCACCATCAGCCCGACGGCGATCACACCGCCTGGAACCGCATAGCCCAGCCGCGCCATGTACCCGGCACCAGAGGACACCCTCCCCGGCCGCAATCGCTGAAAGAACCCAACGCTGATGGCCGCAAAAACCGTGACAACCGCCGCCACACCGGCCAGCGTCAGCGAATTCTGAATGAACCCGAGATAGCGCCGTGACAGAAGGTTCTGTTCGGACTCCATCCCCATCTGAACCAGAATGAACACCGGCAACAGAAATCCGAACAGCACCGGTATGGCACACAGGGCAAAAGCCGCGCCCGCTTGCCAGCCCTTCAGCCGAGCGGATGGCAGCGAGGCGTGGCTTTTGCCTGCCTGATAGTATTTGGCCTTCCCGCGCTGCATCCGTTCTGCCACGGCCATGACCAGCGCAAAGCCCAGAAGGCAGAGCGCCAGCTGCGCCGCACCCACCCGATCACCGATCGAAAACCAACTGGTATAGATACCCGTGGCAAATGTCTGCACCCCGAAATAGGCCACGGTTCCGAAATCGGCGATGGTTTCCATGATGGCAAGTAGCACGCCACCCGCAATCGCGGGACGCGCCATCGGCAGCGAAACGTGCCAAAAGGCCAGCCACGGACTTTTGCCCAACGCGCGCGCTGCCAGAAAGGCCGTTGCACTCTGCTGCAGAAAAGCGGCCCGGGCCAGCAGGTAGACGTAAGGATACAAGACTAAGATCAACATCACTGCCGCACCCTCGGTCGACCGAATCTCGGGGAACCAATAGTCGCGCGGGCCCCAGCCCGTTACCTGACGCAGGGTGGTCTGGACGATGCCCGGGTGATCAAGAATGAATGTATAGGCATAGGCCAGCACATAGGCCGGAAAGGCCAGCGGCAGCACCAACGCAATTTCCAGAATGCGCACGCCGGGGAACCGCGTCATCGTCACCAGCCAGGCTGCGCCCACGCCGATGGAAAACGTGCCCGTGGCCACCAGCACGACCAGTATCAGTGTCGTCATCGCATAGCCGGGCAGAACAGTTTCCAGGAGATGCGAAACCGTATCCGTGCCGCCCGTCGTTGCGGCCAGAACAACCGCAAGCATCGGCAACAGACAGGCTGCCGCCACAAGGCAGGCCACCACGCCGACGAGGCGTGTACCTACAGCGCCGCGGTTGCGCCTTCCGTGCTCAGAGATTTCAATATCGGCCATGATCCCGGCTTTAACTGGCTAAGGCGCAGAGTCCGTCTTTAATCGACCAAAACGCTCGGAAACACCAGTGGGCAGCGAAACAAATCTGCGACACATACTGCCGCAGAGTTGCACAGCCTTCATTCGTAGACGCGCTGATCCTCGATCACCAAACCATCTTTCGGCAGCGATCCCGGCGCCACGACTTCGATCGCGCCTTTCAGCTTCAGCACCTCGACGACGGATTTCGCATAAGCCAAGTCATTTCCGCCGGCGCTTTCGATCTGAACCGTCATCGTGTCCATCTCACCCTGGCGGGCGGCAATGACGCGCGCCTTGACGATTTCATCATGCTTGTCGACCAGCGCCGCGACCTGTTCAGGGCGCACGAACATACCCTTGATCTTGGTTGTCTGATCCGCGCGTCCCATCCAGCCCTTGATGCGCATGTTGGTGCGACCGCAAGGTGACTGACCAGGTTGAACCGCCGACAGATCACCGGTGGCAAACCGGATCAGCGGATAATCGGGGTTCAGTGAGGTCACGACAACCTCACCCACTTCACCCGGCGCGACCGGGTTTCCGGTTCCGGGGGTGACGATCTCGACGATGACATGCTCATCAATGATCATCCCGTCCATCGCCGGGCTTTCATAAGCGATGCTGCCCAGATCGGCGGTGGCATAGCATTGCAGACAGGCGATACCGCGATTGGCGTATTCCTGACGCAAAGACGGGAACAAAGCACCGCCGCCAACAACGGCAGTCACGAAATCCAGTGCCACGCCCATCTCATCGGCCTTGTCCAAAATGACCTTGAGGTAATCCGGTGTGCCCGCATAAGCGGTGCAGCCGACATCGCGCGCAGCGGTTACCTGCAGTTCGGTTTGGCCGGTGCCGGCAGGCAGCACAGCAGCCCCCACCGCCCGCGCGCCACTTTCAAAGATCATGCCCGCCGGGGTCAGGTGATAGCCAAAGCAATTCTGAACGATGTCTCCGGGCCCGACACCTGCTGCGTGCAGGAACCGCCCCATCCGCCACCAGTCGTGATCGGTGCTGCCGGGCTCATAGATCGGGCCGGGCGACTGGAAAACATGATGGAAATGCCGGGCCGGTTTGACGGTAAACCCGCCAAAGGGCGGGCGCGACGCCTGCGCCTTAGCCATATCGGACTTGCGCAGAACTGGCAGCTTCATAAGGTCGTCCAGCGACTTTACAGCTGCCGTATCAACATCCGCCATATGCGCTGCAAACCCCGGAGCCGAGTTCGCGCGCGTGATCTGTACCTGCAACGCCTCAGCCTGTTCAGAGGCGCGCTGGTCGGCCGAGCGGGTTTCTAGCGCATCGTAGAATTTCGTCATCGCCAAATCCTCCATCCGCCTACAGCCACCTCTTGCGGCGGCGGTATGAGCGCACATCGCGGAAGCTTTTGCGGCCGTCATCCGACATGCCCAGATAGAATTCCTTAACATCGGGGTTTTCGCGCAGCTCGGCAGCTGGGCCATCCATCACCACGCGGCCGGATTCAAGAATATAGCCGTAATGTGCGAACCTGAGCGCCACATTGGTGTTCTGCTCGGCCAGCAGAAACGAGACGCCCTCTTTTTCGTTCAGATCTTGGACGATGCCGAAAATCTCTTCGACAAGCTGCGGGGCCAGTCCCATGGACGGCTCATCCAGCAGGATCGTCTCAGGCCGCGACATCAGCGCCCGACCCATCGCAACCATCTGTTGCTCTCCGCCCGACGTGTAACCCGCCTGGCTGCGGCGGCGTTCCTTCAGACGTGGGAAATAGGTGTAAACAAGGTCCAGATCCTGTTGGATCGCGGCCTTACCATCTTTGCGGGTATAGGCGCCGGTCAGCAGGTTTTCCTCGACCGTCAAATGTTCGAAACAATGGCGACCCTCCATCACCTGGATGACGCCTTTTTGCACCAGATCGGCAGGCTCACTTTCATGCACGCTGGTCCCGCGATACTTGATTGATCCCTTGGTGACTTCGCCCCGTTCCGAATGCAGCAGGTTCGACACCGCCTTGAGTGTGGTGGTCTTGCCTGCCCCGTTGCCGCCCAGCAGGGCCGTAATGCCCCCTTTGGGCACCGTTAGGCTGACGCCTTTCAGCACAAGGATCACATGATTGTAGATCACCTCGATATTGTTGACCTCAAGCAGGGTTTCCGCCTGCACGTCAGTGGTTTGTGCCGCATCCAGCATCAGCGCGTGTCCTCATGCCTGTCCCGAGAGGGACCGTTGGGATAGAGCGGCGGCTGCCCGCCGCTCTGGTCAGTTTCGCGGCCCCGGATCAAGACCGGGGCCAGCCACTTATTCACACCCAGGTGTGATGTTGTTTTCCGCTGCATAGGCTGCAGAATCTTCTTCGATCAACGTGTTGATCACATCTGCATCGGTCGGCTGGAAGTCCTGAACCGGGTTCCAGGTTCCGGCCGCAGCATCCCACTGCACAACGCCGACAAGGCCGGGTCCGCCGTGATTTTCGCACGAGACCGAGAATTCAGGCCCGAAACCGGTCATGCCCAGCGCTTCCATCTTGGCGTTGGTCATTTCCAGCGCCTCCATACCATCGCGCATCATGGATGCGTCGATATCAGCGGTATTGTGGATTCCCTGCGCAGTCTTCACAGCTTCAGCGGCCAGCATGGCGGCATAGAGACCGCGGTTATACTGAACCGAGCCAAGCTGATCGCCCGCACCCGCCGCTTTGCCTGCATCCACCACGTATTTCTGCAGATCATCATAGACCGGATAGTCCATGCCCAGCCCGGTAAAGGTCAGTGCCTTATAGCCGTTTGCCTTGTCGCCCGCGGGCTGCACGTCAAATTCAGCGCCAGACCACCAGACACCGATGAAGTTTTCCATCGGGAAGCGGATGTTCGCAGCTTCCTGCACCGCGACCTGGTTCATCACGCCCCAGCCCCACATGATTACATAATCAGGCTTTTCGCGGCGAATTTGCAGCCACTGCGATTTCTGTTCCTGACCGGGGTGGTCAACAGGCAGCAGCGTCAGGTCGTACCCGTGCTTTTCAGCCAGGGTCTCCAGCGTGCGGATCGGTTCCTTGCCATAGGCCGAGTTGTGATAGACCAGTGCGATTTTCTTACCGTTCAGGTCACCATCGTTTTCGCTCAGAAGATAGTTGATCGCGCCCGACGCTCCGTTCCAGTAGTTGGCCGGATAGTTGAACACGTGACTGAATACCTTGCCATTCGCAGCAGAGGTCCGGCCATAGCCCATCGTGTGCAGCGGAATGCCATCTGCGGTCACTTTTGGGATCAGCTGGTATGTAATGCCGGTCGACAATGGCTGATATACCAAGGCGCCTTCGCCCTTTGTGGATTCATAGCATTCCACGCCTTTTTCGGTGTTATAGCCGGTTTCGCATTCGATCACATTGGCCGAAACACCTCCGATGCCGCCGTCACGCTCGTTGAGCAGTGTGAAATAATCGGCATAGCCATCAGCAAACGGGATACCGCCTGCCGCATATGGTCCCGTCCGATAGCTGAGCGACGGGAACACAAGGTCGGCCATGGCCGGACCTGCGGCCATCATGGCGCCCAGCGCCAGGGTTGCCAGTTTCGTCTTCATCGGGTGTCTCCTCCCTTGATTGGTCCGATGTTGAATTCGGGCTTTGCACCCGTCTTGTCTTTGGGCCTGCCCGTCAGTGCGGAAACGGCCAGAGTCTGAGTTTCTCTTTCGCCACACGCCAAAGCTGCGCCAGTCCATGCGGTTCCAGAATCAAGAACATGATGATGAGTGCGCCGACGATCACCAGATTGAGATGCGCAACGATATCAGTGGGCCAGCCCAATAGATCGACACCGACCACCTTCAAAACAACCGGCAGCAATACCAAGAATGCTGCCCCGGCGAAGGAGCCGAAGATAGACCCTAATCCGCCGATAATGACCATGAATAGGACCAGGAACGATTTCTGGATGCCAAAGACTTCGCCAACCTCAACCGCGCCCAGATAGACTGCAAAGAATAGCGCCCCCGCGATACCCACAAAAAATGAGCTGACAGCAAAGGCGGTCAGTTTTGCCTTGAGCGGGTTTACCCCGATGATCTCGGCCGCGATATCCATGTCGCGGATTGCCATCCATGTCCTGCCAGTCGTTCCCCGAGTCAGGTTCCGTGCAATGATGGCGCAGAAGGTCAGGAAGATCAGGCAGAACAGATAAGTTGCCCAGGCCGGAGCATTCGGGCCTGTGATGATGATGCCGAACACATCCCGCTCGGGCGCGTTGATCTGCCCAGAAGCCGAGTAGTTGTAGAACCACGGCACACGGTTGAACAGCCACACCAGAAAGAACTGCGCCGCAAGCGTGGCCACGGCCAAATAGAACCCTTTGATCCGTAGCGAAGGCAATCCGAACAGAACACCAACAATGGCGGTGATCCCGCCCGCAAGGATGACATGGATGAACATGCTGACTTCGGGAAAGGCCGTCATCAGCTTGTAGCAGGCATAGGCCCCCACAGCCATGAACCCACCGGTACCCAGCGACACCTGCCCGCAATAGCCAACCAATACATTCAAACCGATGGCGGCGATCGCATAGATCAGAAACGGAAGCAGCAGCGCGTTCGCCCAGTAGTCATTGATGATGAATGGAATGATCCCAAATGCCACTGCCAGCACCACATAGTACCGATACCGGTCAAATTTGATCGGAAAGGTCTGGCTGTCTTCCACGTAAGAGGTTTTGAAATCTCCGGCCTCGCGATAAAACATGTCTTACTTTCCCCATTCTTCCTGCGCCCGGTCGCGGGCGACAGTGTTCAGTTGGCTGGAGCCTTTGGCATATCCGCTCGCCTCTGAGGCGCGCACAAGTTTCATGTAGGCCATGACACCCGTGACCAACCCGGCAAAAGCCAGGATCGCGGCAATCGTCAGCTGGCTGTCGGTCAGATCGTCCGAGGTCAGGGCAATATACCCAAACGCCCAGAACCCGGCCCATGCGATCACGTTGAGAATGGCGATGAGCTTGGTCATGACTACACCCTTTCGATGATCTTCTCGCCGAACAGGCCCTGCGGCCGGAACACAAGGAAGATCAGCGCAAGCACGTAGGCAAACCAGTTCTCGGTCGCACCGCCAACCATCGGGCCAATGGCGAACTCGAACAGTTTCTCACCCACACCGATGATCAACCCTCCGACGATGGCTCCGGGGATCGAGGTAAACCCGCCCAGCATCAGCACCGGCAACGCTTTGAGCGCGATCAGCGACAGTGAGAACTGCACGCCAGACTTGGTGCCCCACATGATGCCCGCGACCAGCGCTACAAACCCGGCCACAGACCAGACCATGATCCAGATGAAATTCAGCGAAATCCCCACCGACAGCGCCGCCTGATGGTCATCCGCCACAGCGCGCATCGCCCGGCCCTGCTTGGTATATTGGCTGAACACAACCAGCGCCGCCACCAGCAGCGCCGCAATTACCGTTGCCACAATGTCCAGATTGTCGATGAAGAACCCATAGCCGAAGACGTTATAGGTCGCCTCATCGAGCCAGAGGTTGATGCCCTGCGGCAGGCCTACATCCAGCGTCTTGATCTCGGACCCCCACATCAGGTCGGCCACGCCCTCAAGGAAATAGGCCAGCCCGATGGTGGCCATGAACAGGATGATCGGCTCTTGGCCAACCAGGTGACGCATCACGAACCGCTGCACGGCCCAAGCCAACAGAACCATCACCGCCATAGTCAGAATAATCGCCAGCAGCGCAGGGACACTCCAGCCAAAGTAATGGATATGCGTCCCGAAAGTCGCATTGATCAGATGTGCAAACGGCACCTGCCCGTTCATGATCCCGACCAGAGTCATCGCGGCAAACAGGGCCATAACCCCTTGCGCATAATTGAAAATCCCTGACGCCTTGTAGATCAGCACAAAGCCCAGCGCGACCAGCGCATAGAGCACCCCGGCCATAAGACCGTTGAGGATGACTTCCATCGCAAATACGAGTTGTTCAGGCATCCTATGTCCTCCGAACAGATTTCATCTGGCGCGTCATCCCGGAAAATTCGTCGAATTTTCTCAGCCCGTTCCGTAGATCAGTCATGGCTCACCCCCAGATAGGCATCGATGACTTCCTGATTGTTGCGCACCTCATCAGGCGTGCCGTCGCCGATCTTCTTGCCGTAATCCATCACGACCACCCGATCGCTCAGATCCATCACCACGCCCATGTCATGTTCGATCAGGGCGATGGTGGTGCCGAATTCATCATTCACGTCGAGGATAAAGCGGCTCATGTCCTCTTTCTCTTCAACATTCATCCCGGCCATCGGCTCATCCAGCAACAACAGCTTGGGTTCAGCGGCCAGCGCCCGGGCCAGTTCGACCCGCTTTTTCAAGCCGTAGGGCAGGCGTGAAACGGGCGTCTTGCGGATATGTTGGATTTCGAGAAAGTCGATGATCCGTTCGACAGCCTCGCGGTTTTCGGTCTCTTCGGCCTCGGCCTTACCCTTCCACCAAGCCTGCTGCAGGATATTGGTCTTCATATAGTTCAGGCGCCCGGTCATGACGTTGTCCAAAACGCTCATCCCTTCGAACAGGGCGATGTTCTGGAATGTTCGCGCAATCCCCTGCCGCGCGACCTCATAGGGCCGCATTGGAGGGCGCTTAGCCCCGTGAAACCAGACCTCGCCCTCTTGTGGGACATAGAACCCCGAGATTACGTTCAGCATCGACGATTTGCCCGCCCCGTTCGGACCGATAATGGCGCGGATCTCACCCTCACGGATGTCGAACGAGATATCCTTGATCGCCACCACACCGCCAAAGCGCAGAGTGATGTTCTTCATCTCCATCACGACGCCGCCGATCTTGCGGCCGTCTTCGGTGACATATCCTTCGGAACTATCCAACATCAGCCCCTCCTTGACTTACGCAATACACGGAATGGCGGGCGGGCGATGACCATAGGTCGAGCGGCGCAGGACCGGACTTCATTCCGCCGCTACCTTGTGTTGCGCGACCGTTACAACCGGCGCATCCACGATCTCAAGTGTGGCACTGATCGAACCCTTGCGGCCGTCCTCATAGGTCACCTCGGTCGTGGTCGAAACGCTTGAAGACCCGTCATAAAGCGCGGTGATAATGTCGTGGAATTTCTCTTCGACAAAGCCCCGGCGCACCTTGCGGGTTCGGGTCATCTCGCCGTCATCCGCATCCAGTTCCTTGTGCAGCACCACAAAGCGATGCACCTGGCAGCCCGACAGCATTTCATCGGCGGCGACCGATTTGTTGACCGCTTCCACATGGGACTTGATTGTCTCTAACACTTGCGGATGTGCCGTCAGTTCCTGATAGGACCCATAGGCGACGTTGTTGCGCTCGGCCCAATTCCCCACGGCGGTAAGGTCGATATTGATGAACGCCACGCAGCGATCCTTGCCATTGCCGAACAGCACGACCTCAAGAATATCGGGATAGAACTTCAGCTTGTTCTCAACATATTTCGGCGCAAACATCGAGCCATCGACCATTTTTCCGACGTCCTTGGCCCGATCAATGATCCGCAGATGACCGCTGCTTTCCTCAATGAACCCGGCATCACCCGTGGCCACCCAACCCTCGGCATCCTTGGTCGAGGCGGTCGAGTCCGGGTTGTTGTAATATTCGACAAACACACCTGGCGAGCGATAGTAGATCTCGCCCGTTTCGGCGATCTTCAGCTCGACATCTGGCGCGGGCACACCAACCGTATCGGCGCGCACCTCGCCATCGGGCTGCACGGTGATGAAGACCGTCGCCTCGGTCTGCCCATAAAGCTGCTTCAGGTTAATCCCCAGCGAGCGGTAGAAATCGAAAATCTCAGGCCCGATCGCCTCGCCTGCCGTATAACCGACCCGGAACCGGCCATACCCCAGCGTATCCTTCAGCGGCCCATAGACCAGCAGATTGCCCAGCGCGTATTTGATCCGATCACCAAACCCGACCGCTTTGCCATCCAGCAGTAACCCACCCACCTTTTTGGCATGGGCCATAAAATGGTGGAACATACGCTGCTTCAGCTTGCCCGCATCTTCCATCCGGATCATGACGTTGGTCAGCTGCGTTTCAAATACCCGCGGCGGGGCAAAGAAATAGGTCGGACCGATCTCGCGCAGGTCGGTTATCATCGTGTCAGCGCTTTCGGGGCAGTTTACACAGAACCCGCACCAATAGGCCTGACCGATGGAAAAGATGAAATCACCTACCCAAGCCATTGGCAGATAGGACAGGATGTCCTCATTCCGGGTCAGGTGGTCAAACTCTGCAGAATTCTTGGCGCTTTCGATCACATTGCGGTTCGATAGCACCACGCCTTTCGGCTTGCCTGTGGTGCCCGAGGTATACAGCATCACACAAGTGTCGTCATAGGTGATCGCAGCGATACGCGCGTCCAGCTCGGCATCAAAGCGAGCATGACCTGCGCTGCCTTCGGCCTTGATGTCGTCCAGCGCGTTCATCTGGGAATGATCATATTTCCGCATCCCACGCTTGTCAGTGTAGAGGATGTGTTTGATCTGATGAACTTTTTCCTGAATCTCGATGACCTTATCGACCTGTTCCTGGTCACCGCAGACGACATATTTCGCCCCGCAATGTTCCATCACATATGTCATCTCTTCGGCGACCGCGTCCTGATAGAGCGGCACCGGAATCGCACCCACCATTTGGGCCGCAACCATCGACCAGTAGTGCGCCGGGCGGTTCCGGCCTATGACGGCGATATGGTCGCCCTTCTCAACGCCAATCTCAAGAAACCCCAGCGCAATGGCGCGGATTTCCTTGGCCGCCTCGGCCCAGGTCCAGCATTGCCAGATCCCGAATTCCTTTTCGCGATAGGCCGGGGCATCCCCGAACTGAATCACATTGCGGTGTAGCAGCGCCGGAAGAGACTGCATCCCTTCAGCGCCTGACTGCGTCTGAGTCAATCTTTTTCTCCTCCCCACCCGACCCCTCCCCGGGCCGGAAATGGCGGGTCCAGGTCTGGCCCGGACGCCAACGCCCCGATTAAGGGACGTCGACACGATCAGCGTCAAGTTTTGCCTGATGTTTTCTCAATTCTTACGAAATGTAACAAGTTGGGCCGTGCCGCCCGGACCATACACCTCGTCAGAGACCCGACCCGAGATGACCACAAACTGTTCCGCGAACTGCAAATTTGCAGCAGGTAAGCGCATTCATCCACGTATACCGGTATTGGCTTGGGGTTTTGTATGTTTACCGCGCCTGGAATTCACCGTATGCATCCCGCAACTGAGTAGGACATTCAGAGCGGTTTTTCATGCCGATTTGCTATGCATGTGTATCGACCGAAGGCATCGGTTATGCGGAATGATCCAGATCGCATGACCAAAACCGCTCGAATTGTGCGATCAGAGGCGTGCGTCTTTGAAATCAACCGTTTTCTTGGACGGTCGGGCAGCACGAATTCCGACCCCTTTCCCACCCCAATACGCAAGGCAGGACTGCCGAGATGAATGTCACTCACCAGAGCATCACCAATGTGCTTTCTCAGCATTATGACCTGACACCTTCGACCGAATTGGTTGAGGAAATGCAGGAGACCTATGCCCGGATGGACCGGGTGGTGGCGCCACCGAATTTCGCAATCTATGCGCCCTATATCAAGGCGATCAATGCGCTCAAGAAAGAGCGCGACGCAGTCATTCTGGGCCACAATTACATGACGCCTGAAATCTTTCATGGCGTGTCGGATTTCGTGGGTGACAGTTTGCAGCTGGCAATGAAGGCCAGCGACGTCGAAGCCGATGTGATCGTGCAAGCGGGCGTGCATTTCATGGCCGAAACCTCGAAAATCCTGAGCCCCCAGAAAACCGTGCTGATGCCAGACATGGCCGCGGGTTGTTCGCTGGCCGAAAGCATCACCGCCGAGGGGATTGACGAGATGCGCGCCAAATATCCCGGCGCGCCGGTCGTCTCTTATGTGAACACCACCGCCGAGGTGAAAGCCGCGTCCGATATCTGCTGCACATCGTCCAATGCCGCTCAGATCGTCGATGCGATGGAATCCGACACCGTCATCATGACGCCGGACCAGTATCTGGCGCAGAACGTGGCAAATGAAAGCCGCAAGAACATCGTGTACTGGCCGGGCTCGTGCATCGTGCATGAACAATACACAGCGCAGGACCTGCGTGACTTTCGCAAATGGAATCCCGGCACGCGGCTCATTGCCCACCCGGAATGCCCGCCCGAAGTGGTGGCCGAGGCCGATTTCTCTGGCTCGACCAGCGGGATCATTAAGTATGTCAGCACCGAAAAGCCCGAAAAGGCGATGCTGATCACCGAATGCTCGATGGCCTCGAACATCGCCGATGAACTGCCCGAAGTCGACTTTGTCGGCCCCTGCAACATGTGCCCCTACATGAAGAAGATCACGCTGCAAAAAATCCTCTATGTGCTGCACACGATGGAAGGTCAGGTCGAGGTTGAAGCCGAGATCGCGGAAAAAGCGCGCCATTCGGTGCAGGCGATGATCGACCTGTCGCGAAAGCTGGGTCTCTGATCCGAGATGGAAACCCTCACCACCGACCGCGTTATCATCGTGGGCGCCGGGTTGGGCGCGCTGTATGCTGCGCTGAAACTGGTCCCGCATCCGGTGGTGGTGATCTCTCCTGAAGCGTTGGGCAACGGTGCCAGTTCCGCCTGGGCGCAGGGGGGAGTGGCTGCGGCGATGGACGCCCATGACAGCCCGGAAAGCCACGCGGACGACACCGTAAATGCCGGTGCGGGCACCGTTGACCCGCAGGTGGCTGAATTGGTGACGCGTCAGGCGCGCGACTATATTCTGGACCTGACCACGCTGGGCACACCTTTCGACCGGACCGCGGGCGGCGATTACGTGCTGTCGCGCGAGGCCGCGCACAGCTTTGCCCGTGTCGTCCGGGTCAAGGGCGATCAGGCGGGCGCACAGATCATGGCCGCCCTGATCGAGCAGGTCCGGGAAACACCCTCGATCCAGGTGCTGGAGGGCACTATGGCTCTTGGGCTGGATGTCGAAGACGGGCGCGTGACCGGCGTTACTATTCAGCGTGCGGACAATCGCGGGTCAGCCCCGGTGATGCTGCGCGGGGCTGCGGTTTTGCTGGCCGGGGGCGGGTCAGGCGGGCTCTATGCGCTGACCACCAACCCGCCGCGTATTCGCGGGCAGGTGATCGGCATGGCGGCGCGCGCGGGTGCGCTGATCTCGGATGCCGAGTTCGTACAGTTCCACCCCACCGCCATGGATGTCGGCGAAGACCCCGCCCCGCTGGCAACCGAAGCGCTGCGCGGTGAAGGCGCCATTCTGGTCAACCGTCATGGCGCGCGGTTCATGCAGGCCATCCACCCCGATGCCGAGCTTGCCCCGCGCGACGTCGTGGCCCGCGCCATCTATGCGCAGGTTCAGGCGGGCAACCGTCCCATGCTGGACACGCGCGAGGTTCTGGGCGAGGCGATCAAGGCTCAGTTCCCCTCGGTCGCGGAATATTGCGCCCGCAATGGAATCGACCCGGCGCAGGAGCCCATCCCCGTCGCCCCCGCTGCGCATTACCACATGGGTGGCATCGCGACCGACACCAGCGGCTACGCCAGTATCGACGGCTTATGGGTCTGCGGTGAGGCATCCTCGACCGGGTTGCACGGCGCCAACCGTCTGGCCTCGAACGGGCTGCTCGAGGCCTTGGTCTATGCCCGCATCTGCGCGGAAGGCATCGCCGGAACCTTGCCAGCAACCGGCGCGACGCCGCCGCTGGAAATCAGTTTCGAGGACGGCGGCACTCCGTCAGACCCCGCCGCCGTGGCCGAGCTGCGCCAGACCATGACTCGCTATGTTGGCGTTATCCGTGATCGCAAGGGCCTGACCAAAGCGCTTGGCACCATCGCGCGGCTCGAGGCGGCAAACAGCGACAACCCGTCTTTCCTGAACATGTGCGCCACCGCCACGTTGATCGCGGCGGGCGCTTTAGCGCGCGAAGAAAGCCGCGGCGCGCATGAGCGATCCGATTTTCCCGACCCCTCAGCCGGACCCGGCAAAAGGTCCGAAATGTACTTTTCCCAAGCGCTCGCCATTCGCGCGCAGGCCTGCAAGGAGCCGTAATGAGTTTCTCCACCGTTCCCGATCTTGTCCTTGAACCGATGATCCGCACTGCGTTGATGGAGGATCTGGGCAGCTATGGTGACGTCACCACCCGCGCGGTGATCCCGGCGGGCACCACCTATGACGCCTGCCTGAACGCGCGCGAGGATGCGGTCGTGTCCGGCATGCAAGTCGCGGCGCTGGCGTTTCGCCTGATCGACCCCTCATTGGACATCACCACGCATATTGCCGATGGCCAACCCTGTAAGGCAGGCGATACGCTGATGACCATCAAGGGATCGGCCGCCTCAATCCTGTCGGGCGAACGGGTGGCCCTGAACTTTGCCGGTCGCCTGACCGGGATCGCGACAAAGACTGCAGGCTTCGTGGCCGAGACCAAAGGCACCTCTGCCCGCGTCACCTGCACCCGCAAAACAACCCCCGGCCTGCGCCTGGTTGAGAAACTGGCGGTGCTGCATGGCGACGGGTTCAACCACCGATACTCTCTGTCAGATGCGATCCTGATCAAGGACAACCACATCGCAGCCGCTGGCGGGGTGCGTCAGGTGCTGGAGGCCACCAAGGCACATGCCAGCCACATGATGGCCGTCGAGATTGAGGTGGACCGCCTGGACCAACTGGCCGAAGTACTTGAGGTCGGAGGCGCCTCGGTCGTCCTGTTGGACAATATGGACAATGACATGCTGCGCGAAGCGGTGGCGATGGTGGATGGCAAGCTCAAGACCGAAGCCTCGGGCAATGTGAAGCTGGATCGCATCGCCTCAATCGCGGCGACGGGAGTCGACTATATCTCATCGGGTGCGTTGACCCATTCGGCGCGCACGGTGGATCTGGGGTTGGACTTCCCAGTCTGACACGGCGACAGCTTATCCCTGCGCGCAAAGCTCAAGCAGTTCCTTGTGACGGTCCCGCGCCTGCCCCTGTACACGCTTGACGAAGGGCTGCGGCAGATCCGGGCCGAGGCGCGTTCCGTATTTCTCGCAGGATTTATCACCGATCAGCTCGGCGAACCTGACCCATGTCCGAAAGGCAAAAACATCCCGCAGGCTGAGGATCGGCTTGGAATTGCTGGCCCTTTCCGGGGCGGGCATAGGGATGTCGGTAAAATACGCCTCTTCGATCCCGCTCCAATCGGATGGTGTTTCAAAGTCGTCCCCCGCACCCTCGGAATACTTAAACGCGGGGAATTCCATACTGTATTCAGAACATCCGTGGGATATTTTTGAGTGAACCCCGGTGATCTCAAATTCCGCCTGTGCGGCACGGAAAATCGCAAGACACTCTTTCGCCTCTGCGATCGACTCACAATAGATATACGCCTTATAGGGGAACTTGACCGCTTCGCGCAGCTCAATCATGCTTTTTCTGGCATTGTCCCTGGGCAGCTGCAGGTTGAGCAGCAAGAAATAGACCTGAAACATCCCCTCAAGGTTCTCTGGCAGGATCTGCACCTTGTAGCACTCGTGGCACAGGCCACAAATCACCTTGGTTTCTTCAAAGAAATTCAGGCGTTGGCCGCAATTCCCATGCTCGCCATTGATGGTGATGGTTTGACCCACATAGATCTGGGCGATGGGCACGGCCAACTGGATATTCTGTATGTCCAGGGCTTTCATCCAACCAGAATAGGCGGTGGTCTGCCGCCCTGTGTCGACCAGGGCTGCCTGCCAGCCCTTTTTCAACCCGCCCATCACCTCAAGCTGCGCTTTGCTGTAGGCGCCCAGATGCTGTTTCGGCAGGTTGGAATATTCCAGCATCGTCACAAGCTGCCGGATGGCCTGTCGGTCATTGGGCTTGAGTGAAACCCGCTTTTCAAGACGTTCCAGCTGCGCGTAATCCATCACTCTGGCCTCCTGCTGCGGATTTGGCCCGCCAGTTTTTCTTGTGATTGCGCCGAATGAGGTCGCCGTCAACTGAAATGCGCGAAACTGGCTAGCTGCCGGATTGTTCTGAGACGATCTCTCCGAGCCGGGTAAAGAATTTCCCCGACAGTTTCTTGGCAGTCCCGGCAATCAAACGGCTGCCAAGTTGGGCGATCTTGCCGCCGACATCCACCTTAGCAGTATAGGCAAGAACCGTCTCGGACCCGTCTTCGGTCAGGGTCACATCGGCACCGCCCTTGGCAAACCCCGCAGCCCCGCCTTTGCCCTCGCCCTGCAGCGAAAATCCGTCCGGTGCCTTGGATTTATCCAGCGTGACCTGACCCGCGAACCGCGCTTTCACCGGGCCGATTTTCAGAACCACCTTTGCCTCAAGGTCTTGCGGCGAAGATTGGGTCAGCTCTTCGCAGCCGGGGATACATTCCTGCAGGATATCGGGGTTGTTCAGCGCCTCATACACCACGTCCCGCGGGGCAGCGATGCGGATTTCGTCACTGAGTTCCATTCTGGCATCCTTCGCACAACAGCTTTGTGCCTATCAATAACGCGGTTTTTGCCAAATGTTTCAATTTTTTGTTTCAGATTTTTGTTTCAGATCAGGATACGCGACCCCAAATCTTACCTAATCGGGCGCCACCGGTTTGCGGTGACGCCCAATGCGGTCAGTCGCTGATCGCGCCCTCTTCGTCGCGGCGCTGATGCATCTTGGCTTTGACACGCGCGCCTACGATCAGAGGCAGAACAAATCCGATCAGGGCAATGGACCACAAGCCGATGGCCAGCGGGCTGTCAACCAGCGTCCACCAGTTGCCATTGTCGATGGTGACTGCGCGGCGCAAGTTATTCTCCATCGAGTTGCCCAGCAGCGTGCCCAGAATGATCGGCACCAGCGGCACGTCCAGCTTGCGCAGAACCCAGCCCATGACACCGAACCCAATCATCACCAGCAGATCAAAGCTGGACCCCGAGATGCCGTAAATACCCACAAAGCTGACCATCGCCACAACGGGCATCAGGATACGCGAAGGCACCATCAGGACGCGGGTGAACAGGCCCACCATCGGGATATTCATCGCGAGCAACATAAAGTTGGCAATGAAGAGTGCCGCAATCAGGCCCCAGACCACATCCGGGTTCTGGGTGAACAGCAACGGCCCGGGCGTAATATTCAACGCCAGCAGAACCGCCAGCAACACGGCTGTGGTCCCTGACCCCGGCACGCCCAGCGCCAGCATCGGCACCAGGGCCCCCCCGGCGGCGGCGTTGTTGCCAGCCTCGGGCGCGGCCACGCCACGCGGATCACCGGTGCCGAATGTGTTGTCCTTGTCGACCAGCCGTTTCTCCATCGAATAGGAAATAAACGAGCCCAGAGACGCCCCGGCCCCCGGCAGAACCCCCGCCAGAAAGCCCAGGAATGAGGTCCGCAGCATGGTCGGCATGCATTGCTTGATCATCGACATCGGCGGGTAAAGCCGCCCAATATTCAACTTGCGCCCAGCGGCATCCGACCCGCCATGGCGGTTCTCCAAAAAGATGAACACTTCAGACAGGGCAAAAAGACCGACAATGGCGACAAGGAAGTCCAGACCGTCATACAGATGCACCTCTCCAAAGGTGAACCGCGGCACGCCGGTCTGGGTATCGACACCAATGGTCGCCAACCCAAGGCCCAGCGCAGCGGCAAAGGCCGATTTCGCCTGATTGGTCGAGGACACGCCGCCCAGCGTCATGAAGGCCAGCGCGAACAGGGCGAAATACTCAGCCGGTCCAAACAGCAGCGCGATCTTGACAAGCTGCGGCGCCAAAAAGATCAGGCCCCATGTGGCCAGAAACGCACCAATGAATGAGGCGATACCGGACAGCGAGAGCGCCTCGCCCGCAAGGCCTTTTTTGGCCATCGGATGCCCGTCCAAGCAGGTCATCATCGCAGGCTCGTCCCCAGGGATGTTCAGCAGGATCGATGAGATTCTCCCGCCATACATTGCCCCATAATAAACACTGGTCAGCAGGATCAGAGACGGCGTCGCGCCCAGCCCCAGCGTGAACGCAAGAGGGATCAGAATGGCCACGCCGTTCGACGGGCCCAGACCGGGCAACGCGCCCATGATCGTGCCCAGAAAACAACCCAACAGGGCCAGCAACAAGTTTTGCCATGTCAGCGCGATAGCGAATCCATCGCTAAGGGATGCAAGAGTTTCCATGACGTTCCCCTTAGAAACCCAATGGTCCGCGAGCCAGTGACAGGCCCAGAACCAGATGGAAGATGACGTAGATACCGACAGAAGTACCGATTCCGACCACTACGCTTTCGATCGGACCAGATCCCAGCCGCCAGGCCAGGTAAGCCGCAGCAAAGGCGGTAGAGATTACAAATCCCAGAACCGGCAACAGCTCGGCATAGAACATCATCACGACTACAGCGGCGCCGACTTCGACCAGCCGGCCCAGCGCGGGCCACTCGGGCTCGGCATCCGGGCGCAACGCGATGACCGCGCTGGACAGGCCAAGGATGGCGGCGACAATCAGTGGAAAGGCCTTGGGGCCAACCGCGTCTGACAGAAAGCTCTCTTCAATCGCCAGCGCTGACAGAGCAAAGCCGATGGCAAGAAGAATGCCGAAGACCCCGAATATGCGATCACTCATGGGTATCTCCTATGTAAGGGAAGTATGGGTCTGGTCGGGGTGCCGCGCGCCCGGCGCGACACCCCGCTCTCAGGTGAGTGCTGGTCTTATTTGATGATCCCGATCTCTTTCGAGATGGTCTGGATCTGACCCACGGATTGCGCAACAAAATCCTGGAAAGCTGCGCCTTGCAGGTCCAGCGGGGCCAGACCATTGGCGGCCATGACCTCTTTCCATTCATCTGAGGCGTAAAGATCACCGATCTTACCGACCCAATCGCCATAGGCCTCATCGCTCATTCCGCCAGGGGCGTAGAACCCGCGCCAGTTTGCACCGATGGCATCAATGCCCTGTTCCTTGGCCGTCGGGAAATCAGCGAATTCGCCGGGCAGACGTTCAGGCGCCAATACGGCGATGACTTTGATATCGCCCGAGTCGACAAAACCCTTGGCTTCCGAGATGTCACCGGTAAAGGCTTGAACCGAACCGGCCAACAGTTGGGTCACAGCTTCGCCGCCGCCATCAAAGGCGATGTATTTGACCGACCGTACGTCCTCGATGCCATAGGCATTGGCCGCGATCAGAACCTTCAGGTGATCCCAACCGCCTACGGCGGAACCGCCCGCCACGGACACAGACGTCGGATCGGATTTGATCTGATCCAACAGGTCGGGCAGCGTGTTAACCGCGCTATCGGCTGCAACGGCGATCACGCCATAATCCGCACCGATGGCCGCTAGCCAACGCACCTGATCCATGGTGTTGCCTGGATAGGCGCCCTGCGCCAGGCGGGTCGCCGTGGCTGCGCTGGCCGCTACGATCAGCTCATTATCCTCGCCGCGCTTGTTGACGACCTCGGCAAAGGCAACACCGCCACCGCCGCCGGCCAGGTTCACAACCTGCATGGTCTGGTCGATCAGACCCAGATCCTGCAGAGATTTACCGACCTGACGGCAGGTGAAATCCCAACCGCCGCCGGGGTTGGCCGGGGCAATACATTCCTGTGCGCTGGCGCTCACGCCGGACAGGGCAAAAACAGCAGCCGCAATCGCGCCGCTTGTTCCAAACAGTTTCATTCGTGTCTCCTCCTCTGGTCTTTTTGGGCTGCGTCCTGCAACCGAAACCTGTTCCCGCAAGGGACTGTCCTTGCGGGCTGGTACTGTTTACAGAATAATGCTGTCACGAACCTGTCACAGAAATTCAGGGCAGGGCGCGGGGGGACAATGCGCGTATTGATGATCGAGGATGCCGTAGATCTGGCCGAAGGCGTAATAGCTCATCTGGCGCGGTCGGGCGTCGTTTGTGATCTGGCGACCACTGTCGAATCCGCACGTGATTTCCGCGCAGTTCAAACCTATGACGCGATGCTTTTGGATATAAACCTGCCTGACGGGTCCGGCCTGAACTTTCTGGGCAAAATCCGAGACAGCGGCGACCGCACCCCAGTGCTAATGCTGACGGCACTGACTTCGGTCGAAGATCGTGTCGCCGCTTTGGACAAAGGTGCCGACGATTATTTGGGCAAGCCTTTTGACCAGCGCGAGCTTGAGGCGCGGTTGCGCGCCCTTGTCCGGCGCGATGCCGATCGCAAAAGCGAACAGATCACGCTGGGTCCGCTGAGCTATGCCGCCAAGGATCGCAGCGCCACGCTGAACGGTAAACGCTTGAACCTAACCGCGCGCGAGGCGGCGGTCCTGGACGCCCTGATCCGGCACGAAGGTCAGTATCTGTCGAAATCACGGCTGTATAACTCGCTTTACGGGTTCGAAGACGCCGATGTGGGGGAAAACGCGATCGAGCTGTATATCGCACGGCTCCGCAAAAAATTCACCGGCAGCGCCATCAGCATTACCACCCAGCGTGGGGTGGGGTATCGGATCGGTCTGAATGACTAGGCTGCGCCTGCCCCACAGCCTGACGGCCCGCGTTCTTAGCGCGGTGGTTTTGATCCTGATTCTGGGCGGGTTTCTCGTTGGTCTGTCGATCTGGGCCAATGGTCGCCTTGCTGCGCGGCAGGCCTATGACCGGCTGCTGCTGGGCGCGGCCAGCGACATTGCCGAATCCGTTCGCATTCAAGATGGCCAACCCTTTGTCGACCTTCCAGTCTCGGCCTTTCAACTGTTGGCACAGGCGCCTGATGACCGTATTTTCTATGCGGTTCAGGTACCGGATGGCCCGTTCATAACCGGGCTGGACCGGGACACCGTGATCGAGGTGCCGCCACAGACTGGCACTGCGCCGTTCTATTTCGCCGCTGATCTGAATGACGAACCCGCACGTTTCGTCCGTGTCGCCCGCCTGTTTGCCGAGCGTGATTTCTCGGGCGAGGTGGAGATTCTGGTCGGTCAGACATTGCGCGCGCGTCAAACCATGACCGTGGGGCTGATGCGGGATGCCTTGCTGCCGATGGCTGTGGCCGGGATGTTGCTGCTGATCATGTCGTGGTTTGTCACCCGCTCGGCCCTGCGCCCGCTTGAGGCGCTGTCCGATGACCTGACCCGTCGCGATCCTTATGACCTGACACCGATGGCCAGCGACGGGTTGCCACGCGAATTGCAGGTGATGCTAAGCGCAATGAACCGGTTCATGGGGCGGCTGGACCGGCAAGTGGACACGATGCGCAACCTGATTGCCGACACCGCTCATCAGCTGCGCACACCCGTGGCCGCCATCCGGGTCCAGGCCGAGATTGCGCAGGACGATCCCGACCTTCCAGCCCGCACGCGCGCGCTGGATCGGTTGTTGGGGCGCACCCGGTCACTGGGCACGCTGCTGGATCAGTTGCTGTCGCGCGCCATGGTGATCCACCGTATCGACAGCGCCCCGCGCCTGCCCGTCGACCTACGCGAAGTGGCGCTGGACGTGCTGGAACACAGCGATCATGAATTGATGGCCCCCACCATCGAGGTGCGTCTGGAAATCGGCGATACGCCAGTTCTTGTGAATGGCGATGCCTTTTCGATCGGCGAAGCCGCCAAGAACCTGCTTGGCAACGCTCTGCGTCATGGTCTGCCACCCGTCCGTATTGGCGCCGCGCAAGAGGGCGCGCGCGCTGTTCTGTGGGTGCGCGATCAGGGTCCCGGACCTGCGACCATAATCGCCGATCAGCTGGGGGACCGGTTCAATCGCAGCACCGGTTCGGGCGAGGACAGCACCGGCCTGGGCCTGTCCATCGTGAAATCCACCGCTGAGGCCTTTGACGGCCGAGTCGAGATGGGGCGGGATGAAACCGGGTTTCGCGCTGCGCTGAGTTTCCCGGCCAGAACAGATGAGAGCAGCACATGATCCGAGCCCTAGCCCTTGTAGCGCTGAGTTTGATTCCTTCGCTTTCGCGCGCCCAAGAAGCCATCGCAGAATTCGGCGCAGGTCAGGATCCGATGTTGATCCGGTCAACCACCGACATTGCGATCATCGCCCCCGTGCTCGAACGATTCACGGCGCTGAACCCCAATCTGCAGGTCACTTATGAACAATGGGGATCTAACGCTCTGTTCCAACACAGCCGCACGGTCTGTAAATCAGGTGAGAATTCTGCAGACATCGTGTTCTCATCCGCGATTCAACAGATGGTTTGGCTGGTGAATTCGGCCTGCGGACACCGGTTTCAATCCGACCTTACCAATGCCCTGCCCGCCGCGCGACGCTGGCGGGATGAGCTGTGGGGGATCACCACCGAACCCGCCGTCATCGTCTATAACAAGACCTTGTTACAGGATCAGAACGTCCCACGCAGCCGGTTCGCCCTGCTGGACATGATGCGAACCCAGCCGGATCTGTTGCGTGGGCGCGTGGCAACCTATGACATCGCGGCCTCGGGTCTGGGTTATCTGTTTGCCTATGGAGACAGCCTTGAGGCCACGACTTTCGGCTCTTTGATCGAAGGTTTTGCACGTATCGACGCGGTGGCCACTTGCTGTTCTGCGGAAATCATCCGCGATGTGGCCAACGGGCGCTTTTTGATCGCCTATAACGTTTTGGGGTCTTATGTGGCCAATGCCAAGGCCCCGGGCATTGGGGTGATCCTGCCAGAAGACTATACTCTGGTCCTGTCACGCGCCCTGATGATCCCGCGCCAGGTGCGGAACAAACAAGCCGCCACGGAATTCTTGGATTTTCTCCTGTCGCCACAGGCGCAAACCCTGCTGGCAACTTCGGGTCTCGTCGCCCAGATGGACACCGCCGATACGGGGTTAACGCCCAGCGCCCGAAGGTTCATCGCCCTATCGCCGGCCCTATTGGTAGCCAGAGATCAGAACCGACGGGCCGAGCTGTTCAAGCTGTGGAACGACGCCTTCGACGTGGAAAGTGCGCGCTAGGTCTTTTCGTCGATGGCCGGTTCGATATCAGGCCGAACCGGTTCGATCTCTGCCTCGATAACCTCAGGCTCATCGGCCTCGTCGACCTCATCCATATCGGTGTCGGCCTTGTCCTCAAGCGCGCCAACGATCAGCGGCAGCATGTGAACACCGGTGGCCGAGGCGATCTCTGGCGTTTGAGGCGTTTGCCAGCTGAGCGTGTCAAAGCTGTGGCAGTTCTGACAGACTGGACCCCATTCTGGCTGAATGTCATGGCAGTTGTCGCAGACCCATTGCGGCCCGCGCGGCGCGTTCAGCGCCTTTGCCAGCCAGCCCTGCACAACCACATCCGAGGCCCCTTCGCCACGTTCAATCGCTGCCATCAGCGTATAGGCGCGGGCATCAGCCTGTTTTTCGACCACATCCCCCAGCGCGCGGCGGGCTTCGGGGAAATCTTCGGCGACGATGTTCAACTCGGCCAGAATCAGGCAGGTTTCCGGATTCTGCGAGTGTATGCGGGTCAACGTCGCAAAGCGTTTGATGCGCTCGGCCGGTGATTCATCCGGTGCAATATCGGCAAAAGCATGGGCCAGATCGGGATGTGGCTGTGCCTCCCATGCCTTTTTTAGAATCTTCGTTGCGGCACGCGGCTTGCCTTTTTCGATATAGGCACGGGCAGCCATCGCTGCGGCAGGCACCAAATCAGGGGAAAGGCGGTTGGCCTCGATTGCCTGTTCCTGCTGTTCTACGGTCGAGTTTTCGTCCAGAATGCCCTTTGCCTCGGACAAGGCGAGCACCGCATCGCGGCGCTTGAACACATCGCGGGGCAAATGCCCGGATTTCAGCTTGGCGGTCAGCGTTGATCGCGCCCCAGCCCAATCCTGCGACTTGGTCTGCAGGCCCAGCAGGATATCTTGCGTTTCTTGATGGCGTGGCTTGATGGCCAATGCCTTTTCGGCCAGCTTCCGGGCGGTGTCATCATCGCCTTCGGCCAGCTTCTGCTTCATGATACCGCGCACCCCCACAAAACGCGTGGCATTATTCGTCACCAGTTTCTTATAGGTTTCAGATGCCTTTTGGGTATCGCCATTCATCTCGGCGGCCTGGGCCACCAGCAGGTTGGTCAGTTCGGGTTTGTTCAGCAGCTTTTCGGCCTTGGCCGCCTTGTTCATCGCGATCCGCCCCTCACCCGAGGCAAGCGCCATGATCCCATCGGTTAATGCCTGATATCCGCGCTGTTCCCGGCTGCGGTCGAAATAACGCGACAGGGCTGTTTCATCCCCGTTGAGGAATTTCAGCGTGGCGATCAGCAGGGTCAGCAGCTTGAAGAACAGCCAGATCGCAATGATCATCACGCCCAGCGCAATGACCGATTGAAGCGGACCAAGCGTGTATTCCGTGCCACCCGCTGTGATCTGCACCCCGCCTTTGGTTTCCATAAGGAATCCGGCGCCAAGAGCCAACAAGCCGACAATCGCAACAAAAACAAGGATCTTAAACAGTGACCACAGCATAGCAGGCCCCTCAGTTCGAGTTCGCGCTTGAGGCAAGCGCATTTGCAGAATCCACAGCAGAAACCCGCGTCTGGGCCGCCTGTTCCCACCCTTCAAATGCAGCTTTGGCTGCATCGGGCAGGGATTTCAGCTCATCCAGGGCAGCAGAGACATCTCCGCCCGACAAAGCGGCTTGAGCCCGCGATAGGACCGCATCGGGGCTGTCACCTTCTTGCGGGGTAACCGAACGTGCACCTGTCTGGCGCTGCAAAAACGCGACAATTCCGGTGCCCTTGTCCGCGTCCCGCGCATCGGCCAACGCCGTGCGCGCAGCGGGCGCAAAGCTGTCCTGAAGTGCTGCAATCGTCGCGACACCTTCGGTTGCCGGTGCTGCCAGCGCCTCGGGAACGGTTACGCCTGCGGCCTTCAGTTCGGCGATCAGGTCGCCATAAGGTTGACCCGTATTCAACTGTTCATGCACCCGTGACAGAAGGGCTGCATTGGTCGCCGCCAGCGATTTTGCTGCAGCCTCGGCCTCGAGCGTCTGAGCGTCGGACACCATCTTTTCCACCTCGGCCCGTTGCGCGGCCAAAGAGTCCTGGAGTTTTTTCAGCTCGGCCTCGATGGCCGCGCCGGTTTCAGGTGAAGCGCCCTGCGTCAGCGCGCCACTTTCCAACTCGGCCAAACGGCTGGCAAGCGGATCAACCTTGTTGGTCAGATCGGATATTCTGGATTTCACCCCATCCAGATCAGCGGTGATTGGCGCGATTTGGCCGGTCAGCGTGTCAATCTTCTGGGACAGATCCGACCCGTCGGTCAGAGACTTCGACAGTGTTGATATCTGATCGGATTGTGCGGTCAGCTTCGCCTCAAGCGCGGCGATTGCGTCGGACTCACCCGAGGAGAACGCGCCGCTTTGACCCAGAATGAACCCGACCGCCGCAGCAATCGCACCGCCAATAAGCGCCGGGATAAAGCCGCCGCGTTTTTCGACCGGCGGTTCTGCGACGGTCTGATCAGGCGACGTAAGAGAGGCTTCGGCTTCGGCTTCGGCTTCGGCTTCGGCTTCGGCTTCGGCTTCGGCTTCGGCTTCGGCTTCGGCTTCGGCTT
>NZ_JBXWOT010000014.1:0-95221 GCF_059611025.1 Ruegeria sp. CDSB114 | reverse complement strand
TGAACAGGCATCTCCCAACCAGCAAAATCAACCAACTTACCTCCCAACTCAACATGCAAACCATGCAAAGGCGTGCGTTTTAAATCGGTCATATCTCTAGCCTTTCGATCAGCGAGATTGGTCACGAACGACCATGACGGTGCAATGCGCGTTGCGCACCACACGGGCCAGGTTCGGGCCAATTTCATAATTCGGGAAATCGCCTTTGGTCGACGCCATGACGATCAGATCAAAGCCGTCCTTGTAGGCCAGCTTCAGGATTTCGCGGTAGACGCTGCCTTCTTCGACATGCACTTGCACGTCAGAGGCGTTGCCGTGATCCAGTATGGCCTGAACCGCATTGCGCACGTGGTCTTTGGCACCAGCGCCGTAGTTGGCAGGCAGGTTCGGCAATTGGATGATCTCGGGGATGACGGCAACCGCATGCAGTTCGGCACCGTAGAACTTCGCCTGTTCCAGTGCGACCGGCAGGGCCAGTTTCCACGAGCGGTCGTCGGTATGGTCAATAGGCAGTAGGATTTTCGTGGCCATCACGTCTCTCCTCGAGATATGGAATTCTGTTTAAGTGCGGGGGGCCGGAATGGCCCCCCGTATTCTTCAGGGCCGGATTATTCGGCAGGCGTGCCGCCCGGCTCTTCGGATTTGCCGCCCGAGGCAAAGAACTCTTTCGTCAGTTTGAAGACGATCGGGCTCAGCAGGGCCAGGGCGATCAGGTTCGGAATGGCCATCATGGCGTTCAGCGTATCCGCCAGCAGCCAGACAAAGCCCAGATCTGCGGTTGCGCCGAAGTAGATCGCGACAATCCACAGAACGCGGTACGGCATCAGGGATTTAACACCCAGAAGGAACTCGACGCATTTTTCGCCGTAGAACGACCAGCCGAGGATGGTTGTGAAGGCGAAGATCGACAGAGCGATTGCGATCAGAGCACCGCCACCCGGCAGCGACGTGGCGAATGCCAGCGAGGTCAAGGCCGCACCGGATTCACCGGAGGTCCATGCACCTGTGGAGATGATCGCCAGACCGGTGATCGAGCACACGATGATTGTGTCGATGAACGTACCCAGCATCGCGATCAGGCCCTGGTTGACCGGACCTTTGGTCTCGGCTGCCGCGTGAGCAATCGGAGCCGAACCCAGACCAGCTTCGTTCGAGAACACACCACGTGCCACACCAAAACGGATGGCGGCCCAAACGGCTGCACCTGCAAAGCCACCTTCGGCGGCGGACGGCGTGAAGGCGTAGGTGAAGACCAGTGACAGCGCGTTGCCGATCTCGCCGATATTGATGATCAGAACCAAAAGGCCTGCAACAATGTATGCAATTGCCATGGCCGGAACCAGTTTACCAGCAACCGCACCGATGCGGGTGATGCCGCCCAGAATAACGGCTGCGGTCAGGACCATCAGAACAACGCCGGTGACCGAAGTGTTCACGCCGAAGTTCGATTCCAGAACCTGCGCCACGCCGTTGGCCTGCACGCCGTTTCCGATGCCAAAGGCTGCAACTGCGCCGAACAGGGCAAATGCAACGCCCAGCCAGGCCCATTTCGCGCCGAGGCCGTTTTTGATGTAGTACATCGGGCCGCCGACAAAATTGCCCAGCTCGTCTTTTTCACGGTATTTAACCGCCAGAACAGCTTCGGCATATTTGGTGGCCATGCCCACCAGGGCGGTCATCCACATCCAGAACAAAGCGCCCGGACCGCCCAGGAAGACAGCAGTGGCCACACCGGCGATGTTGCCGGTACCAATGGTTGCCGACAGCGACGTCATCAGCGCGTTGAACGGGCTGATCTGACCATCACCTTGGCCTTCGCGGCCAGCAAACAGCAGCTTAAAGCCCGTGCCGATACGCAGGATCGGCATGAATTTCAGCCCCACCTGCAGGAAGAAGCCAACGCCAAGAATGAGGACCAGCATCAGCGGCCCCCACACGACGCCATTGATGGCCCCTACGATTGAATTTAACGCTTCCATGGTATTCCTCCCTAGCGCGTTTGGATTATGCCCCGGCAGCAATCGCCCGTTGGCGAGCTTGCTTGAGGGCGGCAAAGTCTTCGTCCGCGTGGAACGACGAACGGGTCAGCGGCGTGGCTGACACGTGCAGAAAGCCCTTTGAGCGTGCGATCTGCTCAAGCTGGGCGAATTCTTCCGGTGTCCAGAACCGGTCAATCGGGTGATGTTTTGCGGTCGGCTGCAGGTATTGCCCCACTGTCAGAAAATCGACATTCGCGGCGCGCAGGTCATCCATCACCTGCCGCACATCGCCAAGGCTTTCACCCAGCCCGACCATCAGGCCGGATTTGGTAAAGATCTCGGGGTTGGCGCGCTTGGCATCGTCCAACAGACGCAGCGAAGTGTAATACCGCGCGCCCGGACGCACTGTAGGATACAGATGCGGAACCGTTTCGAGATTGTGATTGAATACGTCGGGGGCGGCCGCAAATACCAGATCGGCCGCGTCCCCTTTGCCCAGAAAGTCGGGGGTCAGAACTTCTACCGTTGTGCCGGGATTCTGGTGGCGCACAGCACGGATGGTTTGGGCAATATGTTCAGCGCCGCCATCAGCCAGATCATCCCGGTCAACCGAGGTGATCACGACATGACGCAGGCCCAGCTTTTTCACCGCAACGGCCACACGGCCGGGTTCGAACTGGTCCAGAGCGTCGGGGCGGCCAGTGGCAACGTTGCAGAAGGAACAGCCGCGGGTACAGACCTCGCCCATGATCATCATGGTGGCGTGGCGCTTGGACCAGCATTCGCCGATATTTGGGCAAGCAGCCTCTTCGCAAACGGTAGCCAGATTATGGTCACGCATCAGGCGGCGGGTTTCGTAATACTCTGCGCTTTCAACCCGTTTCTTCCGAATCCATTTCGGTTTACGCGGAATGACACTGTCAGCCTTTTTGGCTTTTTCCGGGTGGCGAGGGCGAAGCTGGATGGTCATCTGGCTGATCCTCTTTAAGCGTGAATCGCACGGCCCAGGGCGTCAAGGCAGGCCTCTTTGACCGCCTCGCCCATGGCAGGGTGCGCATGACAGGTTGCGGCAACTTCAGCAACTGTTGCGCCTTTAGTCATGGCCAGAACCAGCTCGGCAATCAGGTCGCCGCCATGCGCGCCGCAGATATGCGCGCCGAGGATCTTGCCGCTGGGATCGGCCAGCACCTTGACCGCACCGTCAGTTTCGCCGGTCGAGCGCGCGCGCGAATTTGCCATGAAGGCGAACTTGCCGACCGCGTAGTCAGTGCCAGCCTCTTTCAGCGCCTCCTCGGTCAAACCGACCGAGGCGACCTCGGGGTCGGTGTAAACCACGCCCGGAACGGTGTTGTAATCCACATGCCCGGCCTGACCGGCCAGGATTTCGACACAGGCGACGCCGTCTTCTTCGGCCTTATGCGCCAGCATAGGTCCGGGCACACAATCACCAATCGCATAGATACCGGGCGCCGAGGTCTGGAACGCTCCATCGACCTCGATAAAACCGCGTTGGTTGATGGCAACGCCCAGATCTTCCAACCCCAGTCCGCGCGTCACAGGGCGGCGGCCTACAGCGATCAGGACCTTGTCGGCCTCGATCACTTCTTCCTTGTCCTTGCCAACTCGGTCCACGATCAGGGACAGGCCCGCGTCGGTTTTCCCGACCGATTTCAGCGCCCTGCCCAGTTGGAATTTCAGCCCGCGCTTTGACAGGGCGCGCTGTGCCAGCTTGGCGATCTCTCCATCAATGCCGGGCAGAACACGGTCGAGATATTCAACCACCGTGACTTTGGCACCCAGACGCGCCCAGACCTGACCCAGTTCCAATCCGATGACACCGGCACCGATCACCACCAGATGATCCGGCACGGTGTCCAGCGCAATCGCCCCGGTCGAGCTGAGGATATCTTGCTCGTCAATCTCAATCCCCGGCAGCGAGGTGGGCTCGGACCCGGTGGCGATCAGGATGTTCTTTGCCTCATGGATCGTGTCGCCGATCTGAACCTGCCCTGCAGCCGGAATACTGGCCCAACCTTCGATCAGGTCGATACCGTTCTTTTTGAACAGGAATCCGATCCCTTTGGTCAGGTCACCAACGATCTTGTCCTTGCGCCCCATCATCGCGCCGATGTCGATGCTGGCCCCCTCGACCTCAATGCCATGGGAGGAGAGATGGCTGATCTCGGCATATTTGGCCGAGGAGGTCAGCAACGCTTTGGAGGGTATGCACCCCACATTCAGACAGGTCCCGCCAAGAGCACCCCGCCCCTCGACGCAAGCGACATTCATGCCCAGCTGAGCGGCACGAATGGCCGCTACATATCCGCCGGGGCCACCGCCAATAACGATCAGGTCATAGGTGCTCATGATTTAACCTCAATAGATCTGATGGCTCGCGCACAGGGCGCGGACTTTTTCACGAGTTTCTTTTTCGACGGTCGCATCCCCGTCAGAAGACTGAGCCAAAGCGTCCAGCACGTTGCCAATCAGATGACCGATCGTCGTAAACTCTTCGGGGCCAAATCCACGGCTGCATCCGGCAGCGGTGCCCAGACGAATACCACTGGTAATCGTTGGCTTTTGCGGATCGCCGGGAACACTGTTTTTGTTGCAAGTAAAACCTGCACGCTCAAGCGCGGCTTCGGCATCTTTGCCGGTCACGCCGATGGGGCGCAGATCGACCAACATCAGATGGTTCTCGGTTCCGCCAGAAACGATGTCACAGCCTCGCGCCATCATCACATTCGCCAAAGCCGCCGCGCTGTCGACTACGCGCTGCATGTAGGTTTTGAACTCAGGCTTCAAAGCTTCACCAAAGGCTACGGCCTTGCCCGCGATCACATGCATCAGCGGGCCACCCTGCAGACCCGGAAACACAGCCGAGTTGATCTTTTTGGCCAGTGTTTCATCATTGGTCAGGATGATCCCGCCGCGTGGTCCACGTAGGGTCTTATGAGTGGTCGACGTCACCACATGAGCGTGCCCAACAGGAGACGGATGCAGCCCAGTCGCCACCAGCCCCGCGATATGCGCCATATCTGCCAGCAGCCAGGCCCCAACCTTGTCAGCGATTGCCCGAAAGCGCGCAAAGTCGATTTTCTGCGAATAGGCCGATGCGCCCGCGATGATCAGCTTGGGCTTCTCAGCTTCTGCCAATGCCTCGACCTGATCATAATCAATCAGCCCGGCATCGTTCAGACCGTATTGCACCGGACGGAACCATTTGCCCGATTGCGCGGGTTTCGCGCCGTGGGTCAGGTGCCCGCCAGCATCCAGCGACATTCCCAATATCGTGTCACCGGGGCTAAGCAGCGCCAGCTTGACCGCTCCATTCGCCTGAGCACCGGAATGAGGTTGTACGTTTGCGTATTCGCACCCAAACAGTTTCTTCAACCGCTCGATAGCTTCGGATTCGACCTCGTCGACATATTCGCAGCCACCGTAATACCGGCGACCGGGATACCCTTCGGCGTATTTGTTGGTCAGCACAGACCCCTGCGCATCAATCACCGCCTGCGAGACGATGTTTTCAGATGCGATCAGTTCGATCTGATCCGCCTGACGGGCACCCTCACGGGAAATCGACGCAGAGATTACCGGATCGGCCTCAGCCAGCGACGTTTTAAACATGGTCTCCTCCCACGGTTCCGAATCCAAATTGCGAAACTTTGTTTCCTATAGTGGAATTTTCATCCTTAAGGCAACATTTTTCTTACAATGGTGAATTTGATTTTGATTGGAAATTATGCAAGCATCGATAAAACAGGGGGATTTCACGTGGCAGAAGAGAATTTAACGGATGTTTCCGGAATGGACGATCAGGACGAGGGTATGGCTCTGGGCCGCTCGATCCGCGACGCGCGCCGTGCAAAAGGCTGGACATTGGAAGAAGCCGGTCGTGCTGCCGGGATCGGTCGATCAACCCTGTCAAAAATCGAAAACAACCAGACAAAGCCCAGCTTTGATATTGTTCGGCGGCTCACACAGGCGCTTGACCTCAGTACACCGCAGCTGTTTCTACAGTCCGGTCAATCGGGTATATCAGGCCGTCGCGATTATACGCCCAAGGGCGACGGTGAGATCAAGGACACCTCCACATATATCCATGAGTTGCTGTGTTCAGAGCTGACCAGCAAACGGATGCTGCCCTATATCGCGACAATCAAGGCGCGCGACATTTCCGAATTTGAAAACTGGATTCGCCATTCTGGAGAAGAGTTCATGTTTGTCCTCAGCGGAGAGCTGACTTTTGTGTCGGAACACTACCGTCCGCTGCCGATGAAAGCCGGGGACTCGCTCTATTATGACAGTGGAATGGGGCACGGCTGTATTTCAACCAGTACCGAAGATGCCCGTGTGCTATGGGTATCGCTGGAATAGCCCGCTAATAGAGTGACGTCACCCAACTTGCGAAAACCTGTACCTCGATGCGGTCTTCAGCGCCTTTGCGTTTAACCAGATAATGCGAAGGTTGAATGGGCAGGCGGAAATCAAAGGGTGCCACCAGCAGACCCTGCTTAATGTACTCATGGGCAAAGCTCTCTAATACCATGGCCGCACCCTGCCCCGCCGTGACGGCCTGCAAGGCCAAAAGTGACGAATCCATTCGAAGCGTTCTGGAGGGCGCGCCCAAATTGAGCGTGTATTGATCGGACAATCTCATCCAGTCATTCTCAGACCCTTTGATTGTGACGACCCGGCCCTGAGCCAGATTTTGAATGCTCAGATCTGCGCCAAAAGATGCCGCATAATCGGGATGGCAGACCGGCACCGCACATTCATGGCCCAGATGCGAGACGATCCCGTCATCCCAGTCACCATAGCCGAACCGGATATCAATATCGCTTTCTTCCTCTCCAAACCGGTTCGCCCAGACGAAGGTTGAGAGGTCCACTTTGATGTCGGGGTGCAGGTCTTCAAACTCAGCCAGTCTTGGTGCGATTACCAGCCCCGCACATGAGATGGAGGCCCGTATTTTGACCACCCGCCTGCGGGAATTGGTGAAAAGGCCGCTGGTTGCGTCTCTTAACTCGGAAAACGTCTTTTGAACCGGCATCGCATAGGCCCGCCCGATTTCGGTCAGGGCAACCCCGCGCGGCAAGCGTTCGAACAGGGATACGTTTAGATGCTTCTCTAACAACCGTATCTGCTGACTGACGGCCGCTGATGTCAGCCCCAGCTCCTCTGCTGCCGCAGAGAAACTGTTGTGACGCGCGGCAACTTCAAAAGCCCGCAACCAGGTGACATGGGGCAGTTTCGCCATTTCTTACCTTCAATGAAAATTATGCCTAATGGGTAATATACATTGTTTGAATTGACAATCTTTGCGTGCAAATCATGGAGCCTATTACCCAAAACGGTTCGAGATGACGCAGACCTTCGACTATATCATCGTGGGCGCCGGATCTGCCGGCTGCGTGCTGGCAAACAAGCTGAGCGCGTGTGGCAGCCATAAAGTGTTGCTGATAGAAGCCGGCGGAACCGATCGCCGTTTCTGGATCAATGTACCGCTGGGATACGGCAAAACCTTCAACGATCCCAAGGTGAACTGGTGTTACTCTGCCCAGGCTGATCCCGGGTTGAACAACCGTCAGGCCTATTGGCCGCGCGGGCGGGTTATTGGCGGATCAAGCTCGATCAACGCCATGGCATATTTGCGAGGCCTCTCGCATGATTTTGATGACTGGGCCAAGGCAGGCGCAGAGGGTTGGAACTGGGAAACAGTTCGCCAGGCATATGAGGCGATCGAAACCCATGTCGAAAGAGGCCAAACACCTTCCTCCGAGGGCGGCCCTCTCGTGGTAAGCGATGTCAGTGAGGGCATGCACCCGTTTTCGCGCCACTTTCTGGAGGCCTCACGGCAGATGGGCTGGCATATTTCTGACAATCTGAACGGTCAGGACGCCGAAGGGATGATGAACCTGCGCAGCACCGTCAAAAACGGCCGCCGCTGGTCATCCGCTGCTGCGTTCCTGCGCCCTGCTCTGAAACGCGGCAATCTGCGGGTGGTATCCAATGCTCTGGTGCAGAACGTCATTCTGGATCAGGGCAAAGCCACCGGTGTCCGCTATCACGTTGGGGGTCAGGTGGTTACGTCCTTCGCGATCCGTGAAGTCATCCTGTCTGCGGGAGCCGTAAACTCGCCACAGCTCTTGCAGCTTTCGGGGATCGGGCCTGCGAACCTATTGAAAAGGCACGGCATCAAAGTGCGCCATAACCTGTCGCAGGTTGGACAGGGATTGCAGGATCATCTTGGCATATCCCATTTCTTTCATGCGACCGAGCCGACATTGAATAATACGCTTGGCAATCGGTTGGGACAGATGTTGTCCGGTATTCGTTATATGTTGACCCGCAGCGGGCCACTCAGCGTCCCCGTCAACCAGGTCAGCGGCTTTGTGCGTTCGGACGAAACCGCCGAATTTGCTGATATGCAAATCTATTGCAATCCGATGTCCTATAAGACCGACACCAAAGGACAGCCGGGCGTTGATACCGAAGCAGGCTTTCTTCTGTGCGCCCAGCCCTGCAGGCCGACAAGCAGAGGGGAGATCAACATCCGTTCGGCAGATCCCATGGATTCACCCGCCATCCAACCGAACTCTCTCTCCACAAACCATGACTGCGACATGGCTATCAAAGCGGGTCGGGTGTTACAGAAACTGGCGCAGACTGAGGCGATCCGCAGTGTTACGCGGACCAGGATAGAACCAGATGTTACGCGGATGAATGACGACCAGATGTTAGAGAATTTCCGCGCCAACGCCGGAACTATATTTCATCCAAGCTGTACATGTCGCATGGGGACATCGGAACAGGATTCAGTTCTGGATTCTCGACTGCGGGTGCATGGGGTGGCAGGCCTTAGGGTGGTCGACGCGTCTTCGTTTCCAAGCATCACCTCAGGCAACACCAATGCGCCTGTGATGATGCTGGCCGCGCGCGGCGCGGACCTCATTCTGGAAGATGCCACAAAGCGCATGAACGCTTGAAGCAGAAGGAAAGAAGACCATCTTACAGAATATTTGGTCTGGAAAGGGGCCTCTTTCCCTGATCAGGAAAAGTGCAACGCATAGACGTTGTTCAAATACTTCTGATCGTCGATCTGAAAGTGGGTCTCTCCAATGAACTCAAAACCCTTGGCCAGATAGAACTTGATGGCCGAGGTGTTCTCAGCATTGGTCATCAGCCAGACCACGTCTGCCCCCTGATCCCGGCAATGATCCAGCGCGGCTGCCAAAAGACGACTTCCGATGCCTTTTCCGTGATGGCGCGGCTGGACGTAGAATGTCGATATCTCCATGCCCCACCACCCGGAAACAGGGGCGCTGCGTGCAGGGGAAACACGGATGAACCCGTCGATCCCTGCGCCATTGTCGGACACCAGAATGAACTCATCCGGGTTTTGAATCTGCTCTAGGATTTTGCCTGGCGTAAATTCCGACAAGGCGAAATCTGCAAAAATCCCACTGACACCATGTTTGAGGTAGGTTCCGATCCAAACCTCAATCGAGATGGCAGCGATACTGGACGCATCTGACTTTTCTGCAGTTCGCAATGCCAAGGCGCTTAGGTATTAAACAAGAAGTGCATCACATCGCCATCCTTGACGACATAGCCCTTGCCTTCGGCGCGCATCTTGCCTGCCTCTTTGGCGCCTTGCTCTCCGTTTGCCGAAACATAGTCGTCATAGGCGATCGTTTCAGCACGGATGAAACCCTTTTCGAAATCGCCATGGATGACGCCAGCAGCCTGCGGCGCGGCGGTGCCGGTGCGGATGGTCCAGGCACGGGCTTCTTTCGGGCCGACGGTGAAATAGGTTTCCAGCTTCAGCAGGTCGTAGCCTGCGCGGATCAGACGGTCGAGACCTGGCTCTTCCAGCCCCATTTCCTCGAGGAACATCTGCGCTTCGTCCTCTTCCAGCAGGCTAATCTCTTCTTCGATCTTGGCACTGATAATGACGTGCGAGTTGCCTTGCGCTGCGGCCATTTCAGCCACACGGGCTGAATATTCATTGCCCTCGGCGGCCTCTTCTTCCGAGACATTGCAGACATAGAGAACCGGTTTGGTGGTCAGCAGTTGCAGCATTTTCCACGCCTTATCGTCTTCGTCGCTAACTTCGACCAGACGCGCGGGTTTGCCGTCTTCCAGCATGGCCTGCGCTTCGGCAAGCAAACGTTCCTGTTGCTGTGCCTCTTTGTCGTTGCCCTTCAGCTTGCGCACCAGATTGGCACGGCGCTTTTCGATGCTTTCCAGATCGGCCAGCATCAGTTCGGTCTCAATCGTATCGGCATCCGCCACGGGATCGACGCGGCCATCGACATGGGTCACATCACCATCTTCGAAGCAGCGCAACACATGAGCGATGGCGTCAGTCTCACGGATGTTGGCCAGAAACTGGTTGCCCAACCCCTCGCCCTTTGACGCGCCCTTTACCAGGCCCGCGATATCCACAAACGTCATTCGCGTCGGGATGATCTGCTTTGAACTTGCAATCGCCGCCAGCTTGTCCAGCCGGTCATCGGGCACCGCCACATCGCCCACATTGGGTTCAATGGTGCAGAACGGGAAATTCGCCGCCTGAGCAGCCGCTGTCTTGGTCAGCGCATTGAAGAGAGTCGACTTGCCCACATTCGGCAAACCCACGATTCCCATTTTAAAGCCCATCTCGGCCTCCTGAAGCGATACGACGGCGTCTTCTATTCACGTCCGGGCAAATGCGCAACCCGGACGGCGGCAACAGGTCGAGTCCCAGTTGCAACATCACTTATCTGTTAATCAAACGTGTACTTCGAATACTTGATTTTGCCACTGCCACGTCACCAACTGACAGGGAGTTGAGAAAACCAAGAAGTACCGAGATGAAAACACTTTTCTTAATGAGCACTTTGCTGGCCACCACGACCATGGCACACGGGCAGTCCATCGTATTGGGAGCAGGATATGCGGATTTCACCCACACCAGCAGCAATGATCAGGCGGTCGTGTCACTGGAATATCAGCACAGCCCGTTTCACGAAGCCACGCGCCTCAGTGCTGGCTGGGGTGTGGCCCTGACGGTGGATGCAGATGCCGACACGCATATTGGCGCCGGTTTGGTCGGTCTCTATACGATCTCTGATCGGTGGTTTGCAGAGGCCAGCGTGATGCCTGGTTACTACAACGCCTCAAATGATGACAATGATCTCGGCGGAAATTTCCAGATCCGCAGCCTTTTCGGAATTGGATATGCCCTGGAAAACGGAAACAAGCTCTCGCTGGCCATCACCCATATTTCGAACGCGAGCACGGACAGTTTCAATCCCGGCGTCAACTCAGTGTTCATGCGTTATCACTACGGGTTCTGAAGCAATCTGGCGCGGCGGGATTGATTTCCGTGCAAAGTTTCTGCACATCAGGTTCAAATCCGTATGCAAGGACCGCAGATGACCCGTATCGACGCCAAGTTCGCCGCCCTCAAGGCCGAGGGCAAAAAGGCCTTCGTATCCTACATCATGGCCGGTGACCCCGATTTCGACACCTCGCTTGAGATCGTCAGGGGCTTGCCCGGTGCCGGTGTCGACGTGATCGAACTTGGGCTGCCGTTCACCGACCCGATGGCGGATGGCCCGACCATCCAGGCAGCAGGACAACGCGCCCTAGAGGGCGGGATGACCTTGCAACGCACACTGGATCTTGCACGTGCTTTTCGGGAAACGGATGATACAACGCCTATTGTGCTAATGGGGTATTACAATCCCATCTACAGCCGCGGTGTGGAAAGGTTTCTGGCGGACGCTACTGAGGCTGGCATCGACGGCCTGATCGTCGTTGACCTGCCCCCCGAAGAAGATGACGAACTTTGTCTGCCTGCACAGGCGGCTGGATTGAACTTTATCCGCCTCGCCACGCCGACAACGGATGACAAACGGCTTCCGCGCGTTCTTCAGAACACTTCGGGATTTGTGTATTACGTTTCGATCACCGGGATCACGGGCGCTGCCGAAGCTCAGGCGACGAATGTGGGCCCCGAGGTCTCTCGGATCAAATCCGCCACGGACCTGCCGGTGATCGTGGGCTTTGGCATCAACACTCCTGAAAAATCACGAGCCATCGCAAGCGTTGCTGACGGCGCCGTGGTCGGTTCGGCCATTGTCAGTCAGATCGCCGCCGGAAAACCAGTTGATGAGGTTCTGAGTTTTGTGAAATCGCTGGCAGATGGGGCGCATTCGGCCTGATCCACCTACCAGATTCATGATCTTGACCGCAGTCGGCGCAACCCGGCTGCGGTTTTTCTTTTGCGGCCTGACAAAGTGCAATTCGCGCCGTTGCGGGACCCCCAAAAAATTGGTAAGGAAAAAGGACCAATCCTTCGAAGGCCGCATCTCATGCCCGTTATCACCAGTATCCAAGACCTCAAACGCATCTATGAACGACGCGTCCCGCGCATGTTCTTTGACTATGCCGAAAGCGGTAGCTGGACCGAGCAGACCTTTCGCGAAAACAGCTCGGATTTCAAAGATATCCGCCTGCGACAGCGGGTTGCAGTTGATATGACCGGGCGCACGACTGCGTCACAGATGATCGGGCAAGACGTTGCCATGCCTGTTGCCCTTGCCCCCATAGGCCTGACCGGCATGCAGCACGCGGATGGTGAGATCAAAGCCGCCAAAGCAGCCGAGGCTTTTGGCGTCCCCTTTACCCTGTCCACGATGTCAATCAATTCTATCGAGGAGGTGGCCGAGAACACCACTGCGCCCTTCTGGTTCCAACTCTACACCATGAAGGATCAGGACTATGTCTCTCGGCTGATCCAACGCGCCAAGGATGCAAAATGTTCGGCCCTTGTGATCACCCTGGACTTGCAAATACTCGGGCAGCGCCACAAGGACCTAAAGAATGGTCTGTCCGCGCCGCCAAAGCTGACCCCCACGACCATCGCCAATCTGATGACAAAATGGGCCTGGGGCATCGAAATGTTAGGCGCCAAACGGCGGAACTTCGGCAATATTGTTGGCCATGTTGATAATATCACTGATACAAGATCGCTGGGCACATGGACGGCCGAACAATTCGACCCCAGCCTGGATTGGGGCAAGGTTGAAAAGCTGATGAACCAATGGGGCGGCAAGGTGATCCTCAAGGGTATCCTGGATTCCGAGGATGCCAAGATGGCCGCCAAGCTGGGCGCCGATGCCATCGTGGTTTCGAACCACGGAGGTCGCCAGCTGGACGGGGCGCTCAGCTCCATTCGCGTCCTGCCCGAGATCATGGACGCCGTCGGCAATGATATCGAGGTGCATCTGGACAGCGGCATCCGATCTGGCCAGGACGTTCTGAAAGCACTGGCACTTGGCGCGAAGGGCACCTTTATCGGGCGCGCCTTTGTTTACGGTCTTGGCGCAATGGGCCAGAAAGGCGTGACCACGGCACTTGAGATCATTCAGAAAGAACTTGATACGACCATGGCGCTTTGCGGTGAACGCAATTTGAGCGATCTGGGCCGGCACAATTTGCTTGTCCCGAAAGACTTCGGAGGGAGCTGGACAGATTGATCGCGCGCATGGGGCTCTACCCCAGTCGCCCTTTGGCCGCCTCGCCCGATATATTTAGAGCCAGTTGAAGAAAGGATTCCTTGCTCCATCTGGCCGAAAATACTTCGGAGCGCGAGACGGAGCCTCGTAAAATAGACGAGCTGCAAAAACCCCTTTCCAAACTCAATGAATCAAGCTAAGGACGCGGCTTCACGCGGGTATACAGCCTTGGAGGATACCCGCCCTAACATTGGAGAAATATCATGGCTGGAGAGATTCCTGATCTCGTAGCTCTGGAACGGACGGGGACAGGCAAGGGCGCCGCTCGTCAGGCACGCCGCGACGGCATGGTTCCGGGCATTGTTTTTGGTGGCGACAAAGAGCCGCTGCCGATCCAGATCCCGTTCAACGAACTGTTCAAGCGCCTGAAAGCGGGCCGGTTCAAGTCGACATTGTGGAACCTGAAGGTTGAAGGCCAGGAAGACGTTCGCGTCATCTGCCGCGACGTTCAGCGTGACGTTGTCAAAGACCTGCCGACCCACCTGGACCTGATGCGCCTGCGTCGGACCACCAAGATCGCACTGTTTATTCCGGTTGATTTCATCAACGAGGAAGAGGCCCCCGGCATCAAGAAAGGCGGCGTTCTGACCGTTGTCCGTCCTGAGGTCGAGCTGATGTGTACCGCTGGTGAGATTCCTGAGAAGATCACCGTTGATCTGACCGGTCTGAACATCAACGACGTTGTCACCATCTCGTCGGTCGATCTGCCTGCTGGCACCAAGCCGACCATCGACCGTGACTTTGTGATCGCCAACATCTCGGCCCCAACCGGCCTGGCTACAAGCGATGACGAAGAGGGCGAAGAGGGTGATGTTGCACCCGATGAAGTCGAAGTCGTCGGAAGCGAAGAAGAATAAGGCCGGATCCAAAGTTTCGGTTTTTGTGACGGGGCCCCATTGGGGTCCCGTTTTCTTTTGCCCGTTGGGCTGGAAAATCGGCCCCAATCCGTGCCATCAACCAGTTGCGATATCGCGCTTGAGACAAGGACATGACGATGAAGCTGTTTGTCGGCCTGGGAAATCCCGGATCAAAATATGCTCGAAACCGGCACAATATTGGCTTTATGGCCGTTGACCGGATCGCCGAGGATTGCGGCTTTGGTCCTTGGAAATCCAAATTTCAGGCCGAAATCGCCGAAGGGCGGCTGGGTCAAGAAAAGGTTTTGCTTATCAAGCCTCAGACCTTCATGAACCGGTCCGGTCAATCGGTGGGCGAGGCCATGCGGTTTTACAAGTTGGATTCGACCGACGTCACTGTCCTGCATGATGAATTGGATCTGGCGCCGGGTAAGGTCCGCGTCAAGGCAGGCGGAGGCCATGCCGGTCACAACGGGCTTCGGTCGGTCCACGAACATATCAGCCCAGCCTATGATCGGGTGCGCCTTGGGATCGGCCATCCCGGGCGGAAAGAATTGGTTTCGCCATATGTCTTGGGCGATTTCGCAAAGGCTGACAGCGACTGGTTGGAAGATGTCCTGCGCGGCGTTGCAGATGGCGCAAGACACCTGGCCAATGGCGATGGCGGTAAGTTCATGAACGCCGTTGCCCTGCGAACGGCACCGCCGCGTTCGTCCAAGTCACCGTCCGAGCACCCAAAACCAACGGCCCAGACCATTACCGAACCCGCCGAGGACAGCAGGTCAGCCATGCAGAAGCTGATGGACAAGTTCAAATAGCGCCCTTGCCGTTGCCCCTACGTCCGGATTGCGGAATTTTCCCGGGCAGGCTCCAATACCGGCAATCATGGGAGGCGACAAATGAGAGCTTTGTTTAAATGGGTGCTGCGTATCGCGCTGATGCTTGTGCTGGCAGCCGCCGTTGTCGGGTTCTGGAAACGCGAGGAAATACAACGCTTGATGGCGGTGAACTCATTGTTTTCCCCCGAAAAGATCGTTCACAATTTCTCGCATATGGATGCAGCTTTCAAAACCGTCAACTTGCCGCGCGGGGATGGGGCCACATGGGAATTGCCTTACGGGCCCGGGTTTGACCTGCCAGCAGGCACGGATCAATGGATCGAAGACCGGTCGGTCACATCCTTGCTTGTGATGCAGGGCGGGCAGATCCGGTTTGAGGAATACTATCTGGGCACCACACCAGACGATCGACGCATTTCGTGGTCGGTTGCCAAAAGCTATCTTTCTGCATTGTTCGGCATATTGCTGGACGAAGGCGCAATCGCCTCATTGGACGATCCTGTCGTGCAATACGTACCCAAACTGCAAGGCACGGCCTATGATGGTACGACGATCCGCAACGTGTTGAACATGGCCAGCGGTGTGACCTTCAACGAGGATTATCTGGATTACAATTCTGACATCAACCGGATGGGTCGAGTGGTCGCCTTAGGCCGAGAACTGGACGATTTTGCCGCCTCGCTGCAGGACAGTTTCGCAACACCCGGAGAAACCTGGAAATACGTGTCAATCGACACCCATGTTATCGGTATGGTGGTCCGAGGAGCAACCGGTCGCAGCGTGGCCGAACTGCTTACAGAGCGCATTGTACAGCCGCTTGGGCTGGAGCGGGATGGCTATTACGTGACCGACGGGGCCGGAGTTGCCTTTGTTCTGGGCGGCTTGAATTTCACCACCCGCGACTATGCGCGTTTCGGTCAGATGATCCTGCAAAACGGGGTTCATGATGGGCAGCAACTGGTACCGGCCGAATGGATCGCCGCTTCGGTCCTGCCCAGTGCCCCGACCGCATCGGGCAAGATCGGCTATGGATATCAGTGGTGGATTCCCGTGGGCGCGCATGAGGGCGAGTTCATGGCCCGCGGCGTCTATGGTCAGTATATCTATTTCGACCAGCCGCGCGGGGTGCTGATCGTGTCCACCGGAGCCGATCGCAAGTTTCGAGACCCTGGCGTGAATGAGATCAACATAGAAATGTTCCGCAAGATTGCGCAAAGCCTGTAAGATGCTCTTATGCAGAAACAGGAAAGCATAAATGTTCTGGGGGGCGTGCTCGCCCCTTGCTCCCGCGATCCGCTGACCGGGTTCTTTCGCGATGGCGCCTGCAATACCTGCCCCGAGGATCAGGGCAGCCACACGGTTTGCGCGGTAATGACGGTCGAGTTTCTGGCCTATTCGAAATATGTCGGCAATGACCTCAGCACGCCGCGCCCCGAGTATAATTTTCCCGGGCTGCGTGCCGGTGACAGCTGGTGTCTATGTGCGGGTCGCTTCCTGCAAGCCCATGACGAAGGATGCGCGCCCAAGGTTCATCTTGAGGCGACACATCAACGGGCGCTGGACATCGTGCCTCTGCGCATTCTCAACCAACACGCGGTTCAGGACTAGGCAGACCGGCCCGGGATCACCCGGACCGGCCCTTATTCGGGATCAATCCCGCAATTTCACAAGGTCAGACATCAGGCCCTCGGTTCCGTTATGAACCGTCAGCCGCTCGACCTTGCCGGCGATGGTTTCCAGCGCTTCCAGCTCTTTCAGTCGCAGCATCACCGGGTTTTCCGCCATCACTTTCGCGGTGTTCAGCAAAGACCGCGTGGCGTTGGTTTCTTCCCTCCGCCGGATGACGTTGGCCTCGGCCTGTTTCTCGGCAGCGACTACGGCGGTCAGGATTTCGCGCATCTCGCCGGGCAGGATGACGTCTTTCAACGCGATCTCACCCACTTCGATGCCGATCCCGGCCATTTGTGTCCGCACCCGATCCGCAGCCTCGGTGTCAACGCCCACCTTCTCGGCAAGTAGCCGGTCAAGCGTCATCGACCCAAGGGTCTTCCGGAACGCCAGTTGCAGGGCCCGGTGCAGGGCCTGATCAAAATCCTTCACCGCCCCCACCGCCTTGACCGGATCGACGACCCGGTAATCGGCGCTGAGGTTAACCCGGATGGTCACCCGGTCCTTGGTCAGTATCTCTTGACCCGTTACCTCATGGGTTCGTTGCCGCAGGTCGATCTGCTTGACCTCGACGTTCCGGCCCACCTTCCAGAAGGCATGCGCGCCGGGGTTCAGCCGATCCACCAGCACGCCATCCACGGTCAGCAAACCGACATGCCCTTCGGCAATCTCGACCCGCGTCAAGTGGATCTGCAGCCCCACCCGAACCAGCCGCTGCGCGACCGCTTTGGGCACAACCATGGACTCGGTCAGCGCGTGTTGCTCAACGGCCCAGGGGCCCGCATCCTTCCAAACTAGCGCCCGTACTTCGGGAATCAGCACTCGAGCGGGCACGCCATCCCGAAGCAGAACCAGAACCTCGTCGGGCCCTGCCCGAAACTCGGTCAGGTGCGCCTCGGTCAGTTCGGGCCGGTTCTGCATCAGCGCCCGCTCATAGGGCGACACGAAAAAGAGAGCCTCCAGATCGTGCAGCTCGGTCAGCACATCCCTGCGTGGCAGCCGGTGTTTCCCGGGGCCGAGGATGGTGTCAATTACCCCCTTGCGCAAAACCAGCATCCGCTGGGTCTCGGTCAGGGTCAGCCGTTGATGACCGGTCAGCCGGTCGATCAGATCTTGGAATAGTGTCATTTCATTTCTCCTTTTCGTCTCGCTCTATCGTCGTCGCAAAAGCGAACTCCTTTTCATGTTTTCAGTGGGTTGCACCCCGATTGGGTGACAGGTGTGAAGCCTTCGGATGAAGGCTGTGAAAGACCCGGGCATCCCCCGCGCCGTGTCCTTTTGCGAGAGGGTCAGAGAGAGGGGCGCGGGACCAATGCGCCGCCTGTTCCCAAGGGATCAAGCAGGGCGCCAATCCAGCGACACCGTCATCTGCCTTCCGGCTCAAGACCAGAGCAGCGAAGACCCCTGCCCCGCCCGGCCGAAGCCTGACGTAGCGCGGTGCCACCCCTGCTGGGGAACACCCGGACCTTAATGATTTGGACCGTTTTCACGGACCGGCGTTGAAGGCCGGTGCTGACCTAACAGCGTTTGTTCAAATGGCGGGACTCGAACCCGCTACACATCGATTAACAGTCGATTGCTCTAACCAGAATGAGCTACATTTGGAGCTTTGGAAGGAGTCGAACCTCCGCTCACAGATTTGCCATCTGCCGCTCTTCCACCTGAGCTACAAAGCATGTACCAATCCCCGGTTTCGGCCCTGGCATACGGTTTCGGCAGCGCCGTCCGCACCGAGAGAGTGATCACCTCTGCTCGCTAGGGTCCGGCCCGTTTTGACCGGTAACGGCGGGTTTAGGCGAAGGGGCAGGATTCGCTCAATGATATTCTGAGAGGTGGAAATGCACCTGTGGCGGGTGCGCAACAAAATTACCCAGCTGCGCAACATTCGAAAAGCCGCAGGCTGGAAACCAAAGCTGCACACCGTTCAAAGGCACACAGCTTTTGTCAGAAATTTCAAATTTTACCGCCTGGTCAATCGGCGCTGCGACCTTCGGTATCCGACATGTCGAAGTTCAGATATTTCGCCACGGTCTGAACATCCTTGTCACCACGTCCACACATATTCATGCAGATCAGGTGATCCTTGGGCAGATCCGGCGCGATCTTCATCACATGAGCCAGCGCATGGCTAGGTTCAAGCGCCGGGATGATGCCTTCGGTTGCACAGCAAAGCTGGAACGCCTCAAGCGCCTCTTTGTCGGTGATCGACACATATTGCGCGCGGCCGATATCATTCAGCCATGAATGTTCAGGGCCAATGCCCGGGTAATCCAGACCAGCCGAGATCGAGTATCCTTCGAGGATTTGCCCGTCATCATCCTGCAGCAGATAGGTGCGGTTGCCATGCAGAACACCGGGGCGGCCGCCGGTCAGCGAAGCGCAATGTTCCATCTTGTCGTTCACGCCCTTACCACCGGCTTCGACACCGATGATGTTGACGGATTTATCATCCAGGAACGGGTAGAACAGACCCATTGCGTTCGATCCACCACCGATGGCGGCGATGAGCGTGTCGGGTAAACGGCCCTCAGCCTTGTGCATCTGTTCCTTGGCTTCCTTGCCGATGATCGACTGAAAGTCGCGCACCATCGCCGGATACGGGTGCGGGCCAGCAACAGTACCGATGCAATAGAACGTATCGCGCACGTTGGTCACCCAGTCACGTAACGCATCGTTCATCGCGTCTTTCAATGTGCCACGACCTGACGTCACAGGGATCACTTCGGCCCCCAGCAGGCGCATGCGGAACACGTTCGGGGCCTGTCGCTGCACATCATGCGCGCCCATATAGACCACGCATTTCAAACCGAACTTGGCGCAAACGGTGGCTGTGGCCACGCCATGCTGTCCGGCGCCGGTCTCGGCAATGATCCGGGTCTTGCCCATGCGCCGCGCCAGAATGATCTGGCCCAATACGTTATTGATCTTGTGCGCGCCGGTGTGGTTCAGCTCATCGCGCTTCAGATAGATTTTGGCGCCACCCAGATGCTCGGTCAGGCGCTCGGCATAATATAATGGTGAGGGGCGTCCCACATAGTTAGCCCACAGATCGTCCATCTCGGCCCAAAATGTGGCATCGTCCTTGGCCTTTTCATATTCCTCTTCCAGCGCCAGGATCAGCGGCATCAGCGTTTCGCTGACAAAACGCCCGCCGAAAATGCCGAATCGGCCCTGCTCGTCTGGGCCGGACATGAAGGAATTGAAAAGATCGTTGGCCATGGGTGTCTCCATCGTCGTACCCGTTGTTCATAGGAGGTAGCGGCGGGATTTGCCATGGCAAAACGCACATGGGAATCCTTAGATGTGATACCTCAGCCGGCCCGAATTGCAGCGTCTACAAACGCACGAACCATCGCGGCATCCTTGATGCCCGGTGCACTTTCCACGCCCGAGGCGACATCGACCTGACGCGCGCCCGTCATACGGATGGCCTCGGCCACATTGCCGGGGTTCAACCCACCGGCCAGCATCCAGGGCTTGCGCCAGTATTTGCGCCCAGCCAGCAAACGCCAGTCAAACGCCAGCCCGTTTCCGCCCGGCAGAATCGAGCTCTTTGGCGCCTTGGCATCTATCAGCAACTGATCGGCAACATCGCTATAAGTATCAATGGCGGCCAGGTCTTCGGCATCTGCAACACCAACCACCTTGATAACAGGCAACCCATAGCGCGCCTTGATTTCCTGCACCCGCTCGACAGATTCTGAGCCATGCAGCTGCAACATGTCAAAAGGTGCGGCTGCGGTGATACTGTCCAACAACTCATCCGTGGCGTTCACAACCAAGGCGACCTTTGCAACCCCAACGGGGACTTGCTCGAACAAAGCTGCTGCCTGTTGAGGCGAAACATATCGAGGCGATTTCGGAAAGAAGTTGAAACCAAGATACCGTGCACCCGCATCAGCTGCTGCGCGCACGTGATCTGGTGCAGTCAGGCCGCAGATTTTAACCGATACATCCGACATTCCGGGCCTCAGCTGGCCTCATCCAACAGGGCGAGAACTTCGTCCTGTCCTTCGTTCTGCGCTTTCTTGAGCTTCTTGACCTCACGCTCAAGTTTGCGCACTTCACCTTTACTGGCGGTAGCATCGCGGCGGTGCTTGTGCTCGCGCAGCCATTCCCAAAGAAAGCCAATGACCAGGCCAGCGACGATGCCACCCAGAACCACCACGAACAGCGGCAAGGAAGCGCTGAAGTTGAAGCCAAGCAAATCGGCAATAGCCGAGGGAATAAGCGTCAGCTCAACCGCTTCGCGGTTGGCCAGAGAGACTGAAATCAAGACAATCCCGAGGACCGCGAGAAAAGCATATCGAAGGTAGCGCATCATGGCCTAGGCTTTACCGTTCAACCGGTCCCTTAGCAACTTGCCAGTTTTGAAAAACGGAACACATTTTTCTTCGACCTGCACAGTTTCGCCGGTGCGCGGGTTACGACCCACACGGGCATCGCGCTGTTTCACTGAAAACGCCCCGAAGCCTCTCAGTTCAACCCGATCCCCTCGCGCCATCGCATCCGTTACTTCTTCGAACACGGTATTCACGATTCGCTCGACGTCACGCTGATAAAGATGCGGGTTCTCGTCGGCGATTTTCTGAATCAGTTCTGAACGGATCATGTGCGTTACCCTCCCAGGCGACCGGTTAACCATGCCTATTATTCTGAACAGTATAGGAAAAAACTGGGTTCGGGGGAACGTAAACTCTGCGGGCAAAGGCTGAAAATTACAGTTAAGTAACGCGAAATTTTGCCAGTTCATGTAATTTGCCCGACAAATGCATGAACCTAAGCCCCAATTAGCCTGAAAATGCGAACATGTTGATTCGCAACAAAAACGGCCCCGCGCTTTCACGCGGGGCCGCAAATTCGGCTTGACTGAGGCTCGGACTTAGTCGCCCGACTTCAGCGCTGCACCCAAGATATCGCCCAGCGATGCGCCCGAGTCGGAAGAACCGTACTGTTCCACGGCCTCTTTCTCTTCGGCGATCTCACGTGCCTTGATCGACAGACCCAGACGACGGGTCTTGCTGTCGACATTGGTGACGCGGACGTCGACCTTGTTACCGACCGAGAAACGCTCGGGGCGCTGTTCGGCACGGTCACGGCTCAGGTCGGAACGACGGATGAACGACTTCATACCTTCGTACTCTACCTCGATGCCGCCATCTTCGATCGCGGTGACCTCAACGGTGATGATCGAGCCACGCTTCACGCCGCCCACGGCTTCGGCGAACTTGTCACCGCCCAGGGCTTTGATCGACAGCGAGATACGCTCTTTCTCGACATCCACTTCAGACACAACGGCCTGTACCACGTCGTTCTTGTGGTAGTTCTGGATGGCATCCTCGCCACGCTCGTCCCAGGACAGATCGCTGAGGTGAACCATGCCGTCGATGTCGCCTTCGAGGCCAATGAACAGACCGAATTCGGTGATGTTCTTGACTTCACCTTCGACTTCGGTGCCCTCGGGGTGTGTTTCTGCAAACACTTCCCACGGGTTGCGCTGAGTCTGCTTCAGGCCCAGAGACACGCGACGCTTGGCGCCATCGATTTCCAGAACCATGACGTCGACTTCCTGGCTCGTCGAAACGATCTTGCCGGGGTGGACGTTTTTCTTGGTCCAGGACATCTCGGACACGTGCACCAGACCTTCGACACCGGCTTCCAGCTCGACGAACGCGCCGTAGTCGGTGATGTTGGTGACGCGACCCTGATGAACCGAGCTCAGCGGATACTTGGCTGCAACCAGATCCCACGGATCTTCCTGCAGCTGCTTCATGCCCAGGCTGATGCGGTGGGTCTCTTTGTTGATCTTGATGACCTGAACGTTGATGGTCTCGCCGATCGTCAGGATCTCGGACGGGTGGTTCACACGGCGCCATGCCATGTCGGTGACGTGCAGCAGGCCGTCAACGCCGCCCAGGTCAACAAACGCACCGTATTCGGTGATGTTCTTGACCACGCCTTCTACGGTCTGACCTTCGGTCAGGTTGCCGATAACCTCGGCGCGCTGTTCGGCACGCGATTCTTCCAGGATTGCGCGGCGCGAAACAACGATGTTGCCACGGCGACGGTCCATTTTCAGAATCTGGAACGGCTGCTTCAGACCCATCAGAGGGCCAGCGTCGCGTACGGGGCGCACGTCAACCTGCGAGCCGGGCAGGAACGCTACTGCACCACCCAGATCGACGGTGAAGCCACCTTTGACACGTCCAAAGATTGCACCTTCGACGCGCTGGTCGTCGGCATATGCTTTTTCCAGACGGTCCCATGCCTCTTCACGGCGGGCCATCTCGCGTGAGATGACGGCTTCGCCACGGGCGTTTTCTGCGGCGCGCAGGTAAACTTCAACCTCGTCACCAACAGTAATTTCAGGGGCTTCGCCAGGATTTGCGAATTCTTTCAGATCAACGCGGCCTTCCATTTTGTAGCCGACGTCGATGATGGCTTGGCCGGCTTCGATCGCCAGAACCTTACCTTTGACAACAGAACCCTCTTCGGGCGTGTCCATTTCGAAGCTTTCATTCAGGAGGGCTTCGAATTCCTCCATGGTTGTATCAGCCATCTGGCAGTGTTTTCCTTTACATAACGTTTTTGCTGGCCGAGCGGTTGTCTCCGCCGGTCTTAGTGGATTGGTCAGACGATCTGACATATACCGCAAAACAAAGAGGGCCGGTTGGTCCGACCCTGCTCGTCTCATTGTTTTATGGCTCAAATCGCCTTGTCGACGCGCGCTCTATAACGGGTTCGCACAGGCGCTGCAAGTTTTACCGTGCATATCACAAAATAACACGCAAACCCCAGCCTTGCATGGCTGAGGTCGGGTCGATTTGTATTCTTCTTCAGCTCCGAAAGGACAGAGCGCCTAAAACAGTTGCAGATCTTTTGAGCCGCTTTGGATTTCGGCAAAATTCGGCATGTTCTGGACCGCCAATGGTGCCGGGGCCGCGCCCGGCATCGCGACGGTTGGCTTCGCTGCTGCGGCCTTTCCAAAGGCTGGGCGCTCGAGCTCGCCCCGGATATCGCGCAGCAGGGTTTTGTGATCAGGCATTGATCTGAGTATCTGCGCAAGATCCACTTTCGCGCCTTTCCACCACTGGAACCAGATCGGTTTCTTCAACGGCCGCAAGCGATCGCGGATGCCGGCGCCATAGCCCGTATCATAGACCTGCTTACCCAAAAGAACCGTTTGATAGACGCGGAAATCGAAAAGCGTTGCAAACTCGATATCTCGTTCCAAAGGCAGGCGGTGCTGCCACAGTTCAAGGTTCTCGGCCAGCCGATCCGGTATCTTCATTTCGGTCCGCGCGTCGATCCAATATTGATCATCCGTGCGGTTGCCCAAGCGGTAGTGCAGACAAATGAAATCCAGAACCTCGTCATAGAGCTTGTCCATTTGCTTGTTATATCTCGCCCGCAGCGACGGTTCGATGTCCCGCGTAGGCAGATGCTCGGCGAACCAGCGCACCGCATGATCAATCATGTGGATCGCTGTACTTTCCAGCGGTTCGATGAACCCTCCGGCCAGTCCGATCGCCACGCAATTCTTGACCCAGGCATTGCGCACTCGTCCGATACGCATCGGGATCACGCGCGGCGTCGCGCCTTTGCCGCTGTCGCCCAGCCATTCGAGGTATTCATCCGCCGCCTGTTCATCCGTGCGATGCGCAGATGAGTAGACATAGCCCGTGCCCACACGGTTAAAGAGTGGCACCCGCCAGGTCCACCCTGCACCAAGTGCGGTGGACCGTGTGACGCTTTCGATTTTTTCTGGATCCGGGTGCTCGATCTGCAACGCCATGGCGCGGTCGTTGGGCAGATAGTCAGAATAGTCCATGAAAGGCTCGCCCAGCGCCTTGTTGATAATCAAGCCGCGAAACCCGGTGCAATCCACGACCATCTCAATGTCATGGCGGCCTTTCTTTTCCAGCATCAGATGGCTGACATTGCCCTGCTCATCCAGCTCGACCGATTTCACCTCGTCCTGGATATGCTCAACGCCGCGCTTGGTGCAAACCCTGGTCAACATGCCTGCAAACTTCACAGCATCCAGATGATAGGCATAGCCGAACCGCTGCTCAAACTCTGGCTGACCCAGTGGCCGCCCACCTTTGCACAGGCGCGCCAGATCATCATGGGGCGAGATGGACTGCGTGAAATCCCTATCGCCATTGCCAAAGCGCAGGAAGTATTCTGCGGGCTCTAACCCCTCTAACAACTGGCCATGCGCAAAAGGGTTCACGTAATCAATGCGATTGCCCTTGGCGTCCTTGTTCCAATTACAAAACTTCACGCCCAGCTTGAACGAGGCGTTGGTCTCACGGAAGAAATCCCGCTCTGAAATGCCGGCCTGGCGCAGCGTGACCGGCATCCGTGGAACGGTGGCCTCGCCGACGCCCACAGTCGAGATATTGGGGCTTTCGATCAGGCAGATACGCGGGCGATCCTTGGGTGCTGACGTGCGTGAAAACACCATTTCCAGGATCAGCGCGGTCATCCAACCTGCCGTGCCGCCACCCACAATGGTGATCTTGCGCAAACGATTATTCATATTTTCTGTCCCTGTTGGTTTTGGGGTTTTTTAGCCGCCTGCCCTTTTTGATTTTGGGGCTTGTAAAGCAGCTTTCCCTTTTTGCCTGAGAGAAACTATAACAGCTTTCCTGCATCCAGCTAGGCACTATGACGGCCGAGCCTGCATACATGTCGGGTCATCAGACCCGGCAACACAGGCCGCTCGCCACTGCGCGTCTTTCTTTAGGATGGTGGATGCTGCGAGAAAGGAAATGCGCAAGTACCAGCCCTGCGTCAGATATCCTCGCCTTTTTTCAGAAGCTCTTCGATCAGAGCGCGCTGAAGATCATTGCTATCGCCGCCGCCAAATTCCGCAACTCCGCTGGAATACAAGGTGCCGTAGGTGTTGGCGATGTTCACCGTCTGGGCCAGCCCCGAGATCAACTGATCCCTTTCCAGCCGCGACAAGGGGTGGATGAACGCAGCCCACAAGGTGCCATTGGCAATCGCATATCGCGCATCCAGGGTACTGTCGAAATTCGCCTGCATCATCCGTTGCATGTCCTGAGCACTCAGATCTTCGACACTTTGGATCGACACCATGGCCCGCATCCGGTCCGCATTGACGTCGGTAATCACCAGAACGGGAACCTCCGCGATGGTAAGCTGAAAGCCCGGCCCAAGAGGCTCTGTCTCGGGGTCAAGCGCAAACAATATCTTGCCCAAACGCTCGTAGGTCATTGGCGGTTCTGCCTCTTGCGCTGAAAGCGCACTGGCGAGAAAGGTAAAAATCAAAATCAGGCGGAACATCGATTACCTCCGGCAGATGTCGATACAAAGGTAATCGACGCCTCGGGCGCTGGCCAAACAAAGCTTAGTGAACAAAGTTGTGTTTGCTCTGGCAAACGGCCCTAGGGCAGAACTGGTTCGATGACCTCAATCGCGCGGGCAAGAGCCGCGTCAATGCTCAGGTCCGAGGTATCCAATATGACCGCATCCTCAGCTGGCTTCATAGGTGCCGTGCTGCGTTCGGCATCCCGAGCGTCCCGCTCACGCACATCGGCCAACACCTGTGCGCGTGTAACCTCATGGCCCTTGGCGTCCAGTTCCAGAAACCGTCTCTCAGCGCGCACTTCGGCGCTGGCGGTGACAAACAGTTTCACCTCGGCCCGCGGGCAAATAACGGTTCCGATGTCACGACCGTCCAACACCGCACCTCCCGCTCGGCGCGCAAAGGCGCGCTGAAAATCGACCAATGCAGCCCGCACCTCGGGGATAACTGCAACTTTTGAGGCCGCTTGCGCGATCTCAGCCGTGCGCAGATCACCCTGATCCAGGTCCTCGGCTGTCAGCGTTTGCGCGGCACTAACCGGGTCGGCACCTTCCAGCGTTCTGCGGCCAACCGCACGGTAAAGCAGGCCGGTATCGAGATGCGCAAACCCGAAATGGGCGGCAACGGCATTGGAAATCGTGCCCTTCCCCGCTGCTGCCGGGCCATCGATCGCTATGGTGAAACTGGCAACTGCCATCGCATTTACCGGTTGTTTCGCTGCAGCCGCGCACCAAGGCCAGCCATCAACGGTTCGAAGATCGGGAAAGACGTTGCGATCGGGCCGCCATCGTCGACCCCGACCGGTTTTTTCGCCCCCATACCCATAACCATAAAGGACATCGCGATCCGGTGATCCAGAAAGCTCTCACAGGTGCCGCCGCCGGGAACATTGCCAATTCCCAAACCATCCACAGACCACCAATCATCGCCCTCATCGACGGTGACGCCATTAACGCGCAGGCCGCGGGCCATCGCATCAATACGGTCGCTTTCCTTGACGCGCAGCTCTTTTACGCCGCCCATCATCGTGGTGCCCGTGGCATTTGCCGCGACCACAGACAGAACCGGGTATTCGTCAATCATCGAGGCCGCTCGTTCCGGAGGAACCGAGATTCCCTTCATATCGGGCGAATAGCGTGCGCGCAGATCGGCAACCGGTTCGCCGCCCTCTTCGCGCTCATTCTCATAGGTCAAGTCAGCACCCATCTCACGCAGAGTGGTAAACAGACCCGCGCGGGTCGGGTTCAAGCCGATGCCCGGAACCAGAACATCGGATCCGGGCGTGATCAGCGCAGCACAGACCGGAAAGGCCGCGCTGGAGGGATCACGGGGCACAACGATGATCTGCGGTTTCAACTCAGGGCGACCGGTCAGGGTGATCACCCGCCCCTCATCGGTATCCTCGACCGTGATTTCAGCCCCGAACCCGGCCAGCATCCGCTCGGAATGGTCCCGGGTCGCTTCGGCCTCAATCACCACAGTCTTGCCCGGTGCGTTCAGACCTGCCAACAAAACGGCAGATTTCACCTGTGCGGAGGGAACAGGAACCTCGTACTTTACTGGGACAGGGTCTGCTGCACCCACAATCGTCATAGGTAGGCGCCCCCCGGTGCGTCCCACAGATTGCGCACCAAACAACGCCAGAGGATCGGTTACCCGCGCCATAGGGCGTTTGTTGAGGCTGGCATCCCCCGTGAATGTCGCGGAAATCGCAGAGGTCGCCATCGCGCCCATGATCAACCGAACGCCGGTGCCCGAGTTGCCGCAGTCAATGACCTGATCGGGTTCGGCAAAGCCACCGACGCCCACACCATGGACTGACCATTCGCCACCCCCGTGATCTGTCACCTCAGCCCCAAAGGCACGCATCGCCTTTGCGGTGTCCAGAACGTCCTCACCCTCCAACAGACCGGTGATCCGGGTTTCACCCACGGCCATCGCGCCCAGGATCAGCGATCGGTGCGAGATCGACTTGTCACCAGGCACCTCTGCCGTTCCGGTCAGCGGACCGCAAGGGTGCGAGGTCATCGGGATGGGCGTGCCGTGTCCGGACATGGGGGCTCCTGTTTTCGCTATCAGTTCCCAAGCCGATTAGCGAATTGGAGGCGCTTGGTCCAGCCGCAATCAGTCGTTGCGGCGGAAGGTCAGGTAATGCGGTGTCCGCCCTTCGCGCAGGGCCTTCTGCTCATAGCGCGTGGAAATCCAGTCTTCCCAAGGCTCACGCCAATCGGTGGGGCGTTCCGCCAACCATTCGAAACCAGCGCCCGGCACCTCTTCCAACGTTTGGCGGACATAGTCGGGAATATCTGTTGCAACGCGAAAGATCGCGCCCGGTTTCAACGACCGCGCCAACGGCTCCAGATGCTCTGGGGTCACGAACCGACGGCGGTGATGCCGGGTTTTGGGCCAGGGATCGGGGTACAGAAGAAAGGCGCGTGATATGCTGGCTTCGGGCAAGACATCAAAAAGATCGCGCGCATCGCCGGGATGCACCGCCAGATTCTCGACCCCAGCCTTGCGAATCTTGCCCAACAGCATGGCGACACCGTTGATATAGGGTTCTGCCCCAATGATACCGATATCGGGATTGCTAGCCGCCTGATGCACCAGATGCTCGCCGCCGCCAAAGCCGATCTCAAGCCAGACATCCTTGCCACCGAACAGGGCATTCAGATCCAGCGGACTGCGTTCAGGATTGCTTTCCCAGTCCACAGCACCCGGAGACAGCGCATCGAGGTCTTCGCTCAGATACGTCTTTTGGCTTTGCTTCAGGGTCTTGCCTTTGAACCGGCCATAAAAGTTTCTGCGGGGGCGTTGGGGTGTCTGGGTGCTCATGGCGGTGCCCATACTGCGGGGACGGCTCAGAGGCAAGGGGCGGCGGCAGAGCAGAATAGCCGCCGCCTCTCATACATTTCCCAAGAAATAGGCGCGCCCGCAAGGGCGCACCTATTAATACCAGTCAGATCAAACCGCCGCTTTCAACGCGTCTGCTAGATCTGTGCGCTCCCAGCTGAAACCCCCATCCGCTTCCGGCTGGCGACCAAAATGGCCATAGGCTGCTGTGCGCTGATAGATCGGCTTGTTCAGCTCCAGATGCTGACGGATGCCACGTGGGGTCAGGTCCATCACCTGGCCGACGGCTTTTTCAATCCGATCATCCGCGATCTGCCCCGTGCCATGCGTATCCGCATAGATCGACAGAGGCCGGGAAACGCCAATGGCATAGCTCAGCTGGATCGTGCAACGCTCGGCCATTCCCGCGGCTACGACATTCTTGGCCAGATAGCGCGCGGCATAAGCCGCCGAACGGTCTACCTTGGTCGGGTCTTTGCCCGAAAACGCTCCGCCACCATGAGGCGCTGCACCACCATAAGTGTCCACGATGATCTTACGACCGGTCAGACCCGCATCGCCATCCGGACCGCCAATGACGAACTTGCCGGTGGGGTTCACGTGCCAATCGGTCTGATCGGTCAGCCAACCCTCGGGCAAGGTTTCGGTGACATACGGCTCAACAATGGCGCGAATATCGGCCGAGCTCAGCGTCTCATCCAGATGCTGGGTCGACAGAACGATCGAGCTGACGCCAACCGGCTTGCCATCCTGGTAGATCACTGACAGCTGCGATTTCGCATCCGGGCCCAGCGCAGGCTCGGTCCCGTTCTTGCGCACCTCGGCCAGACGGCGAAGGATTGCATGGGAATACTGGATCGGCGCAGGCATAAGCGCGGGTGTCTCGGTGGTGGCATAGCCGAACATGATGCCCTGATCACCAGCACCTTCGTCCTTGTCACCCGACGCATCTACGCCCTGCGCAATATGTGCAGATTGCTCATGCAGCAGGTTCGTAACTTCTACCGTCTCGTGGTGGAACTTATCCTGCTCATAGCCGATATCCTTGATACAGGCGCGGGCGATCTCGTCGATGCGGCCCATATAGTCATGCAGCTTGTCCTGATCAGACAGCCCCACTTCGCCGCCGATCACCACGCGATCCGTTGTCGCAAAGGTCTCGCACGCAACGCGTGCCTCGGGTTCTTCGTTCAGAAATGCGTCAAGTACAGCATCGGAAATACGGTCACAAACCTTATCCGGATGCCCTTCGGAAACGGATTCCGAAGTAAAGGTATAGTTCTGTCGGGACATACAAGTGCTCCATTAAGATTACCCCGTCACGCCAGGAAGCCGTTGTGATGGGCACAAGAGGGGATAAGCCCCCCGAAACTGAGGGTCAATGCGAAATCATAGGTTTCGCCGCCGCAGCCCGTACCAAAACAGGCTAAACAGCACCAATAACACGGCAAAGACAGTATTATCCCCCATTCGGGAATAAGCCGTCGGAGAATGAGGCGCCGGAAGTCCGGCATCAATATAGCCCGCCTGCCCAAGCGGCAGGGCCTCGGTGATCCGGCCCAGCGGGTCAATCATGGCGGAGACGCCGGTATTGGCCGAACGCATCATGGGCAGCCCCTGCTCGATGGCGCGCATCTGTGCCTGAGCCAGGTGCTGATACGGTCCCGAGCGCGTTCCGAACCACGCATCATTGGTGATTTGCAGAAGGAAATCAGCGCGCCCCGGCGCGGATAGGACATCCTGGGTGAACACAGCTTCGTAGCAGATCAACGGCAGCGCTTTACCCAATGGGCCTGCATCCAGCAGCGCCGCCCCCGACCCGGCGCTAAACCCATGCCCAGTGGTTGCAGCCATGCCATAGATCCCGAACCGCGCCATCACGTCGCCAAACGGAACATATTCGCCAAAAGGCGCCAGATGATGTTTGTCGTACAGCCCCTGCTGAGCCCCATCCACATCAAGGTAGATCATCGAGTTGTAGATACGCGGCCCGTCGCCTCGTTGAATTCCCAGAACAACCGGCGTGCCTTGCGCCGCCTCGGCGATGGCATCCAGATACGGCTGCGCGCTGCCCAGCCAGGCGGGAACCGAGGTTTCAGGCCAAACGATCAGGTCTGGCTGTGGTTCGGCGGCAGTAAACTCGATCTGACGTGCGAAGAAAAGAGGTGCAAACTCTGGATCCCATTTCTGATGTTGCAACGCATTGGGCTGAACCAAGCGAACGATATGTCCCGTTTCGACCACAGCGGGCCGCGTCCCCGCATAGCCCAAAGCCAATGCGACCGATGCCACACTGATGCCCAAGGGTACGAATACTCCGGAACGCAGCGCCAAAGCCGCCCCTAGTGGCAGTGTCGCCACCAAGGTCAGCGCCCCAAGCCCGTAAGGCCCCAAAAGTGACAGTAGCTGCGCAACAGGGGTCTCGACCCAGACCTGCGCCAGCCCGGCCCAGGGGAACCCGGTCAGAACATAACCGCGGGCACATTCCGCCAACGAGATTGCCAAGGCGAGAAACAACGCCTGTGAAACCCCGCGCGCGCCGGGCCTGCGAGCAACCCAGAATGCCAGCGCCCAGAACAGCGCCAAACCACCAGCCATGAAGACCAAAGCAAACGGAGCCATCCAAGCGTGACGATCGGCGTCCACCAGAAACGGCTCGACAATCCAGCTGAGTGCATGGGCGAAATACCCGGTCCCAAACGCCCAACCGATCCACGCCGCACGCGCACGTGTCTCGGTGCTCTGAAATATCGGTGCGACCAACACCAACGCCAATACAGAAGCCACCCAATACCCAAAGGGAGCCAGACCAAATGCAGCCAGTCCTCCCAACAAACCAGAAAGGACAAATCTAAGCCAAATGGGCCAAGCCCGTATCAGGCTCATGCAACGATATCCGGCAGCATGACACGCAGCCGTTTGATGCGCCGCGGATCCGCATCAATCACCTCAAATTCAGGCCCTTCCGGATGCAGAACAACCTCTCCTCGTGCCGGAACCCGTCCGGACAACATGAAGACCAACCCGCCAAGCGTGTCGATCTCTTCCTCATCGACATCCTCGTGGCTGGTCAAGGAACGCCCGATCTCGGCTTCGAAATCTTCAAGGGGTATCCGCGCCTGCACCACATAACATCCAGGTTTTTCCTGAACCCAAAGTTGGCTTTCATCCGCATCATGTTCGTCCGCGATCTCACCAACAACCTGTTCGATCAGGTCTTCGATCGTCAGCAACCCGTCGACACCACCATATTCGTCGATCACCAATGCCATGTGGCGGCGCTCGGTTTGCATTTTGGTCATCAGCACACCGATCGGCATCGACGGCGGCACGAACAGCAATGTCCGCAACATCGACACCAGATCAAACTCAGTCGAGCCGCCGTTGAACCCGTGCGTCAACGCGAAATCTTTCAGGTGGATAAAGCCCAAAGGCGTATCCAGCGTTCCTTCATAAACAGGTATCCTGGACAGACCGCTTTCCCGGAAAACCTGGGCCAGCTCATCTTTGGATATCGTCGACGGTACTGACACGATCTCGACCGTGGGAATCGCCACATCCTCGACCCGCATCCGGCGCAGATTAATCATGCCGCGAGGTTGAGCCGGGTCGACCTCTTGCCCATTGACCTCAGAAGCCGAGTCTTCACTCTGCGTTGAGAACGCATCCACTATTCGAGAGAAAAGTCCTGGTCTCTCAGTGACATTTTCGTTGCCGTCCTTCGGTTGCGCGCCCTGCGCCGCCATAGAACTGCCGTCTGTTTCGCCCATTTTCCCATTCCAAATGATAAGCCGAAAGGCCCGCTTTAAGCATTATATGGGTCATCAATACCCAGTTTGCCAAGTATCTCCACCTCAACACCCTCCATCAGCGTGGCGTCGAGATCACGAATGTGATCATAACCCAGCAAATGCAACAGGCCGTGAACGATCAGATGTGTGACATGATTATCCATGTTTTTCCCTGCCTCCGCCGCCTCGCGAGCACAAGTATCATAAGAAATCGCGATATCGCCCAGAGCAATTTCCCCTGAGAAATCGGGTTCAGGGAGTATCGGAGTCTGCCCGGCGGAGTCCGCAGCCAAATCTTCGGCTGGCCAGCTAAGCACATTGGTCGGTGACGCCTTTTCGCGGAATTCCGTGTTCAACTGGGCGATCCGTGCATCGTCGCATCCCAGCAGGCTAACCTCACACAGGTCCGCATCAAGATCGAAATGATCCAAAACCGCCCTTGTGGCGCGCTCTGCCAAAAACTCGAGCCCGTCCCAGCGCGGGTCTTCAACCGATAGTTCCAGGTTCATGCCACCATGTCCAAAATCCCGATACCGGGACCCAGAAGATCAACCCGTTTCACGGCCCGTATCGGCCTCATACGCTTCGATTATCGCGGCGACAAGTGGGTGCCGGACAACATCCTTGGAGGTGAAATAGTTGAAGCTGATATTCGGTATCGTGCTCAACAGCCGTTCTGCATCCGCCAATCCCGACTGAACCCCGCGCGGCAGGTCAACCTGTGACCGGTCGCCTGTTATGACCATGCGGCTGCCTTCGCCCAAACGGGTCAGGAACATTTTCATCTGCATGGTCGTGGCGTTCTGCGCCTCATCCAGCACAACGAAGGCGTTCGCGAGCGTACGGCCACGCATGAACGCCAGAGGTGCAATCTCGATGCGCTTTTCCTCGATCAGTTTGGCCAGTTGTTTCCCGGGCAAAAAATCATTCAGCGCATCATAGAGCGGCTGCATATAGGGATCGACCTTGTCCTTCATGTCGCCAGGTAGATATCCCAGCTTTTCGCCCGCTTCGACGGCGGGACGACTGAGGATGATGCGGTCGACATGCCCGCCGATAAACATCGATACGCCAACGGCCACGGCCAGATAGGTCTTCCCTGTGCCCGCCGGACCTATGCCAAAGGCCAGCTCATTGTTGAACAAGGACTGAACATAGACTTTCTGGGCGTCAGTACGCGGCTCGACCAGCTTTTTGCGGGTTTTGATCTCAACCGAACCACCCTTGAACATCTCAAGCTGATCGCCATCCCGGCTGCCGGTTCCTGTTTCCGACCCGCCCATGCGAAGTTCGCGGTCTACATCCGCTGCTTCTACGTCACGACCACCTTCCAGGCGGGTATACAGCGCTTGCAGAACTTCGATCGCCTGTTTTTGGGATTCGTCGTCACCCATGACAACCAGTTGGTTGCCACGGCGCACAATCTGTACGGTCAGCTTCTGTTCGATTTCGGTCAGGTTGCGGTCATATTCGCCGCAAAGATCTATCAATAACCGATTGTCTGGAAATTCAACAAACGCTTCCCGCTGGGGCGTTTCATTTTGCGGTGGGTTCAGGGCGCCAATGGCCAATCCGCTCTCCTGTCTGGGCGTTTCACCCCAAGCGTAGACAACATTTCTTGGTGGGCGCAAGCCAGAGATTCAAATTTTCCGTACAGAATGGTAAAACCGCCGATCAAGTTGGAGGCAACGCGAACGTTCTAAACAGGCAAACCTAGAACTGATAGTTCAGGCCAAACCGCAAACCACGGTAACGGGGCGTCGATTTGGTCGTAAACCCGTTGTCAAATTCGACGGTTTCAGAATCGAACCGGACGTATTCATATTCCCCAGTGATCGACCAGTTCTCATTCAATTTGTGCTCGGCGCCAATGCTGGCCGAGAACCCTTTTCGACTGTCTTTATCCTGAAAGGACTGGGTTGTTGCCCCGGATGTAATCGAACTGGTCGTGGTTATATCGCCATGCACGTAACCAACGGAAATAAAGTATAACACTCTGCCACTTGGGTTTGTCAGACCGTTCCGAAAGCGAATTGAGATGACATCCGAAATCTCTGAACCGCCATTGACGACCGAGGTTCCGATCTGCGTCGACACTTCATCGTCCAGAGATCCGAAATCATAGCCCAACTCGACCCCATAGACGTAGTCACGCCCGCCTTTTGCGGGCAGAAGACCGCGCCAACCGCCCCGAATACCACCGTAACTGCCGGTGAGGTCCAATTCGCCGACAGCGAACGTATCTGTAGGCGTCGTCAGGCCAAAGCGGTCCGAGCCGCTGGTCGAATAGCCGGCTGTCAAACCCAGATAGAAGGCGCTGACATCGCTGCCATACCGTGCTGACGATATTACCGGCGGTTCAGATAAATCCGGATCCAGATTCCCTGCGGCAGCGGAATTGAGTACCAGAAACAACGCGGCCATTGCGGGAAGAGCAACCCTGATATTAGGCCCTGCACTAAATCTCAAAAGTTTCACTCGCACCCTCCGTCATCCCGATCCGACACCAGGATCAGCACTGATATGCCGTTTCAGGAGGCGTTAGCCTAGGTCCCGAAAAAACCTGACTTTTCTCGGAACATAATTCCAAGTGATAAATCAAGGGTAAATCTTGGAAACAAATACCAGCGATGGTATCCGCATCACAGATAAAGGACGGGTCAGAGCAACTGCCCCGCCAGAGAATTCGCACCTGATCCGGTGATCAAAACGTCCCGCAGCGCGCCGATTTCCACATCCGCGTCAGAGACGTGAACCGAATGAAGATATTCAGATTTTCCCACCATCTGTCCCGGCAACCGGCCGGTTTTTTCGAACAGAACGCGGACTTTGCGTCCAACCATGGCATCCTGAATTTCGCGCTGATGACGCGTGATCAATCCCTGCAGCCGCTGTAGGCGGTCATCCGCCACCCCAGGATCAACCTGAGACCGCTCGGCTGCGGGCGTTCCTGGGCGCGTCGAATACTTGAACGAATAGGCATAGCCGTATTTGACCTGCTCGACCAAATCCATGGTGGCCTGAAAATCTTCGTCGGTTTCTTCAGGGAACCCAACGATGAAATCACCAGACATGACAATATCCGGACGCGCAGCGCGGATACGCTCGATCAGACGCAAATAGCTCTCGGCTGTGTGACTGCGGTTCATTCGCTTCAGAATGCGATCCGAACCCGACTGGACCGGTAAATGAAGATAGGGCATCAGTTTTTCGCAGGTGCCGTGCGCCTCGATCAGGTCGTCGGCCATGTCATTCGGGTGCGACGTGGTAAAGCGGATGCGCTCTAGCCCGTCAACCTTGTTCAACTCCCAGATCAGTCCCGCCAGCGTCATGTCGCCGTTCGGTCCAGCACCGTGATAGGCGTTGACGTTCTGACCCAGCAGAGTGATCTCGCGCACGCCACGTTCGACCAGATCCTGTGCCTCGCGGACGATACGGACCACCGGACGGCTGACTTCGGCGCCTCGGGTATAGGGCACGACACAAAAGGCACAGAATTTATCGCAGCCTTCCTGAACGGTCAGAAAAGCGGTGGGGCCACGTTTGGCTTTGGGACGATTCTTGAGCTTTTCGAACTTGTCCTCTTCGGGGAAATCCGTGTCCAGTGCCTTGGCGCCTTCGCGCGTCTTGGCTTCCATCTCAGGCAGACGGTGATAGCTTTGCGGGCCAACCACCAGATCGACCAGGGGCTGACGGCGCATGATTTCTTCGCCCTCGGCCTGCGCGACGCAGCCCGCGACCCCGATCTTGAGATCGGGTTTTTCGGCTTTCAACCCTTTGAAACGCCCCAGCTCGGAATAGACCTTTTCGGCGGCTTTTTCGCGGATGTGGCAGGTGTTCAGCAGAATCATATCTGCGTCATCGGGGCTTTTCGTTTCGACATAGCCCTGCCCGCCCAGGGTCTCGGCCATACGCTCGCTGTCATAGACGTTCATCTGGCAACCATAGGTCTTGATGTACAGCTTTTTGGGTTCTGACATGGGGTTGGGCCTTTGCGTTCGCGGGATCGGCGTCATCTATACCCAACGAACGCCGCTTGCAATGCCAGCGCGATTACCCGATTTTGGCCGAAAACTCCAGTTGGACGGGGCCGGACAGGCAATGCAGTACGACAGTCTCACTTCTTTCCTTCAATCCGGCAAGGCCGCGTTGGCCAAAGGTCCGGTTGCGATGATCTTCGCCGAAGACGATGTCGAGATCGACGGCACCATCCGGCACCATCTGAACCTTGGCTTCAAATCACTGATCGTGTTCATGCCCGAAGCCTTTACGCTGGATTCTGAACTGACCGAGCGTATCCACAGAGTGACACTGACCTGCGCACCGAGAACCGTCGTCTTTGACACGGTTAATCAGGTCATCCGGGCCGCTCCTGACCATTGGATGTATTACTGCTATAACGCTGAATACCTGTTCTTCCCCTTCTGCGAAACACGCACGATCGGCGAGTTACTGGCCTTTCACACCGAAGAACGCCGGAACGCCATGCTAACCCATGTGATCGACCTGTATGCTGATGACCTGGGCGCGTTTCCAAACGGGGTTGCCCCTGACCAAGCCATGCTGGACAGCACCGGGTATTACGCACATGCCCGACACAACGCCGAAGGACACCCGCTGGAAAGACAGCTGGACATATCCGGCGGTTTGCGCTGGCGGTTCGAAGATCACATCCCCTATGAACGCCGCCGCATCGACAGAATCGGGTTGTTCAAATCGCGAAATGATCTGTTGTTACTGCCCGACCACACGTTCAATGAGCCCGAGTACAACACCTATTCCTGCCCATGGCACCACAATCTGACGGCGGCGATCTGTTCCTTCCGCGCAGCCAAGGCGCTTAAAAGCAACGCGGGGTCGACCTTCGACATCCCCAGCTTCCGCTGGCGCAACTCGGCTCGGTTCCAGTGGTCATCCCAGCAGTTGCTGGAACTGGGGCTCATCGAATCGGGGCAGTGGTTCTAGGCAGCTCAGCGTCGCAGCAGAACCGGGAACCAATCTTCCCGCAAACGCTGCCCGGGCTGCATGTCGTGGCCCGGAAACGGAGGCGAGGTGCGCCCCGGACGTTCCACATATCGCGCATCCTCCCCAACCAACCGCAAGGAAAAAGCACGGCGGCGGCTGTCAGACTGGTTTCCACGCGCGCCATGCAGCGTACGGTAGTTGAAGGCAACCGCGTCACCGGGTTCCATTTCGAATTCAACCACCCTCATACCTTCGGCATCGGGGTCGGGAATGGGGATGTACTGGCCTTCATCCGCGAAAAACCCTTCTTCCGAGACCCAACGCGTGGGCAGAACCTCTTTCTCCCATCTATGTGAACCTGCCACACAACGAAGGGTGGCCTGTGTCACCGGGTCCAATGGCGACCAGAAACTGATCGTCTGACTGCCCTCGACGAAATAGTATGGCCCATCCTGGTGCCACGGCGTTGCCATCGACGTGCCTGGTTCTTTCACCAGAACATGGTCATGGAACATTTGTACGGTTTGCGACTGCATCAGATCCGCTGCGACCTCGGCTGCCGGTGAATTGTGGATCACGTTCTGGAACTGTTCGATACGCGACCAGTTGCAGTAATCATCAAAGAACAGACCGGTTTCGCCCTGTTTTTGGTTGTCCGACGCATATGGTCCAGGTTCAGCCATATTGGCCGCGATGCCGTCACGCAGCGTATCCACGTAGTCGGCAAACAAACCTTTGATCAGAACCACGCCGTCCTGTTGGTATGTGTCAATCATCTCTTGCGTAACCAGGGGGTGAGCCATCTGTGCCTCCGTTCGAATTTAACCTGAATTTGCTCATGAAATTTTCATCTATTCAAATAATATCTTTGAAATGTATAGTTAACCTTATGTTATACGTTACCCTACGCCAATATGAATATGTCTGCGCCATCGGACGGCATGGCAGCCTGTCTGCTGCAGCGTTGCATCTAAATGTTTCGCAGCCAGCTCTGTCGAATGCGCTAACCCGGGTCGAAGACCAGTTGGGCTATCCGCTGTTTATCCGAAAGCGCGGAGCGGCCATGGCGCTGACACCGCAGGGACGCAGCTTTATTGAAAACGCCGAGGCCTTGCTGACACGTGCCGCACGTTTGGAAAATTCTGGAACAGACGGGACCGCAACCACGCGCCTGCGTCTGGGCTGTTTCGACGACCTCGCGCCTTTCCTGCTGGCAAAAGCTCTGCATAGCCTGCGACAGAACATGCCCGAAGTTGATATCACATATCGCGTAGACGAATTTCAGGGCCTGATTTCCGGCCTCGTCAATGGTGAGATCGACCTTGCCTTGACTTATGGTCTGACACTGGATGCGGCCTTTTCCACGACCACCTTGTTCACCAATCGACCAATCGCGGTTATGACAAAAGGCCACCCCTTGGCCAATCGGGCGCAGGTATCATTACAGGATGTCGTGGCCTACCCCCTGATCCTATCGAACGAGGGACTATCTGCGCAGCATTTCCTGAGTCTCTTCCGTCAACTTGGGCAGAACCCCAATGTCGCACATCGGGCCGCGTCGCCCGAGATCCAACGCAGCCTCGCGGCGCATGGCGAAGGCGTTGCCATCAGCTATGCCAACATTCCTGCCAAGACCAGCTATGACGGGATGCCGTTGGTCAGCATACCTGTGTCAGATGAAATCGCAGCTGAACCCGTTGTTGTGGCACGGCATGGAACAGGCCCTATGGATCCGCATAGCGAAAAGGCACAGCACATCCTGACCGGACTGATGACGTAAGTTTACTTTTTACGCAGACGGATCACAACGTCGACTGACGCGATCTCAACCCCTTCAGGCGCGTCGGGCAGTCGCTGGATGACCAGCTGTTCGGACGGAGCATCGCTGAGCCGGCCCTCATCTTCCCAATAGAAATGCGGATGATCATGCGTGTTGGTGTCGAAATAGCTTTTCGATCCGTCAACGGTAATTTCTTGCAGAACCCCGGCATCGCAAAAGGCGCGCAACGTGTTGTAAACCGTCGCCAGAGAAACAGCATCTCCGTTCTGTTTGGCCGATTCAAACAGGCTTTCGGCGGTGACGTGGCGATGGCGGCCATCACCGACCAGCAGCTCTGCCAATGCTACGCGCTGACGCGTCGGACGTAATCCGGCGTGAACCAACCAACCTGTGGCTATGCTCTGGCAATCTGCTGTCATCAGTCCAATACCAATTTGTTGCTGAGGTATATATAAGTGCTGTAGTCAGGTAATTTCAAATGAATTTCATTCGCAGAGAATAATGTAAACACAACATGATGTAGGCCACTGCTCTTGCAGGACCTTGCATACGGGTGCTAGACGAGACCAAATTAGATGGAAAGACCCCTGGCAGGAGAGGCGCAGAATGGCCCAATTCCCAAGCAGCTTTGACAAGGACGATCTGCTGAAATGCGCCCGCGGCGAACTATTCGGCCCCGGGAACGCACAGTTGCCCGCCCCGCCGATGTTGATGATGGATCGGATCACCGAGATTTCGGCCGATGGTGGCGCCCATGGCAAAGGTCATATTCTTGCTGAATTCGACATTACGCCCGACCTTTGGTTCTTTGATTGCCATTTCCCCGGCAACCCGATCATGCCCGGCTGCTTGGGCCTGGACGGTTTGTGGCAGCTGACCGGATTCAACCTGGGCTGGCGCGGCTGGCAAGGGCGCGGCATGGCCGTTGGAGTGGGCGAGGTCAAGCTGACAGGTATGGTACGCCCGGACCGCAAGATGCTGACCTATAAAATCGACTTCAAGAAAGCGATCCAGACCCGCCGCCTGACTATGGGTGTCGCAGATGGTATCGTCGAAGCCGACGGTGAGATGATTTACGATGTCAAGGACATGAAAGTAGTTCTGTCCGAAGCCTGAGCCTGACCGGCCCCAAATAAGGAGCACGCACATGCGTCGAGTAGTTGTCACCGGCTTGGGAGTTGTCTCTTCCATCGGGAACAATGCCGAAGAGGTTCTGACCTCACTCAAGGCCGGCAAGTCCGGCATCGTGGCCAATGACCAGATGGTCGAACATGGCTTTCGCAGCCAGATCGCCGGGTCGCTCAAAATCGACGTTAGCGAACATGTGGACAAGCGCACCCTGCGCTTTATGGGTCCCGGAGCGGCCTATGCGCATATCGCGATGAGCCAGGCGATTGCCGATTCAGGATTGACCGAAGACCAGGTTGCCAACTCACGTACCGGCCTTGTCGCCGGATCGGGCGGACCGTCGACCAGCGCCATGCTGACTGCGCATCAGACCGTTCTGAAAAACGGGGCAACCAAGCGAATCGGGCCTTTTGCAGTTCCTAAATGCATGTGCTCAACCATTTCGGCCAACCTTGCGACCGCCTTCAAGATCAAGGGCATCAATTACTCGATCACTTCGGCCTGTTCGACCTCGTTGCATTGCATCGGCAATGCCGCAGAGCAGATCATGATGGGCAAACAAGATGTAATGTTCGCGGGCGGCGGGGAAGAGCTGGACTGGACCTTGTCCTGTCTGTTCGATGCAATGGGTGCGATGTCGTCGAAATACAACGATGCGCCCGAAAAAGCTTCTCGTGCATTCGACCAAGACCGCGACGGGTTCGTGATATCCGGCGGAGGCGGTATTGTCGTGCTGGAAGATCTGGAACACGCATTGGCACGCGGCGCCAAAATCTATGCTGAAGTGACGGGTTTTGCAGCAACCTCCGACGGTCACGACATGGTAGCCCCATCTGGCGAAGGTGGCGAACGCGCCATGCGTCTGGCGCTGGACACCCTGCCCGAAGGCCGCAAGGTCGACTACATCAATGCCCATGGCACCTCGACCCCGGTCGGAGATGTCGGCGAAGTCGAAGCTGTTCGCCGCATTTTCGGCGAGGGTAGCGTGCCGCCGATTTCCTCGACCAAGTCGATGACCGGCCACGCACAAGGTGCGGCTGGCGCGCTGGAGGCTATTTTCTGCCTTTTGATGCTGGAACATGATTTTATAACGCCGTCGATCAACGTCGACTCGCTTGCCGAGGGCATCCAGCCCGGAGAAATTGCAACTCAGCTAGTTGAAAATGCAGGTTTGGACAGCGTCATGACCAACAGCTTCGGCTTTGGTGGGACGAACGGGTCCATGGTTCTTTCAAAGTTTAACGGGTGAATGGAATGTCAGATCTAATGAAAGGCAAACGCGGCCTCGTTATGGGCGTGGCGAATGACCGTTCGATAGCATGGGGCATCGCAAAAGCCATGCACGAAGCGGGCGCCGAATTGGCATTCACCTATCAGGGCGAGGCATTCGGAAAGCGGCTGGAACCGCTGGCGCAGAGCCTTGGCAGCGATTTCATGGTCGATGCGGACGTCACCGATGACGAGTCGTTGGATCGCGCTTTTGACGAGCTTGCCCAGCGCTGGCCCACCATAGATTTTGTGGTCCACGCCGTCGCCTATTCCGACAAGTCCGAACTAACCGGACGGTTCCTGGACACCAGCCGGGCGAATTTCAAGAATTCGATGGATATTTCGGCCTATTCGCTGATCGAAGTGGCCCGCCGCGCCTATCCGATGATGAAAGAAAACGGCGGCACGATCCTGACGCTGACTTATCAGGGGTCTAACCGGGTTGTGCCCAACTACAACGTAATGGGTGTGGCCAAAGCTGCGCTGGAATCAGCGACCCGTTATCTGGCCAACGATCTTGGACCTGACAGAATCCGGGTGAACGCAATCTCTCCGGGTCCGATGAAAACTCTGGCCGGTGCGGCCATCGGTGGGGCCCGCAAAACCTTCAAGTTCTGCGACCAGAACGCACCGATGCGCAGCAATGCCACGCTTGAGGCTGTCGGCGGCACCGCGGTTTATCTGGCTTCGGATGCGGGGGCCTGCACCTCGGGCGAAGTTATTCGTGTTGATGGTGGCTTCCACGTTCTGGGAATGCCTCAACCGGACCATATGTGACCATTTCTTTCCCTGTCAGTGCCAAGATTTGACCATCTTTCGCAGGCAGGGATAGTTGCATGAACAAAGCAGAGCAAATCATCGCCAGCAGCAAGCGGGTTTCCCGCCGAAAACCGGGTTTTCTGGGGTTTAGGGGCCGCGTCGCCTTGATGACCCTAACAATGCTGCTGATGCTGTTTGTATTCTTCACTCAGCCGCATGTACGCGAGATCTTTGCATCATGGACCAGCCTGTTTTCAGGCTGATCCAGATCACGAAACTCAATTCACCGAAACCACTTCGATTTCGAAAATCAGGTCCCTTCCGGCCAGAGGATGGTTCGCGTCTAGCGTGACGGTCACCTCATCAGCCTCGACAACAGTTACCGGCAATGCGTGCCCTTCGGGCGTTTGCATCTGCAACTGGGTGCCGGGTTCAAGCGGGATGTCGTCCGGAATACCTTCGCGTGGTATGCTCTGACGCATTTCGGGATTGATCGGCCCATAAGCATCAACGCAGGCGATCTCGACACGTTTTTTGTCCCCGGCCACCAGACCAGGCATTGCACTGTCCAATCCGGGAATAATCTGCCCGGACCCCACCTCGAATTCCAGTGGATCGCGCCCTTGTGAACTGTCAAAGACATTCCCGTCCTGCAACGTACCGGTATAGTGGATGCGAACTGTGTCGCCCTGTTTTATCGCTGTCATTTTGGCCTCCGGCCGATAGAAAATTGAGCGGTCAAACCTAGGCAATGAAGCAACATTGTAAACCCTTAGCACTTTTGCAAACCTGCACCGAATGAACGGAGGGGAATTGATGCCGATCACAACCTGCATTTTTGATGCATACGGCACGTTGTTCGATGTGGCCGCAGCCGCAAGGCAAGCTGCATCAGAACCCGGCTTTGAGGCGTTACAGCAGAAATGGCCGGATCTGGCCAATCACTGGCGCCTGAAACAGTTGCAATACACCTGGCTTCGTGCGGTGGCCGATGCACATGCAGATTTCTGGGACGTCACGCAAGACGGTCTGGATTGGGCACTAGAGGCAACGGGGCTGGACCAGCACCCGGCCCTACGCCAGCGCCTGCTTGATCTCTACTGGGAATTGCAGGCCTATCCCGAGGTTCCCGAAATGCTGGCCACCCTGAAGGCCGGCGGGATGCAGACTGCGATCTTGTCGAACGGATCACCGCCGATGCTGGATGGTGCGGTTCAATCCGCAGGGATAAGCGGCGTTCTGGATGATATTCTGTCGGTCGAAAGCGTCGGCGTCTTCAAACCGCATGCCAAGGTTTATGATCTGGTCGCGCAGAGGTTCGGCTGCGAGCGCGACGAAGTCTTGTTCGTCAGCTCAAATGGCTGGGACGCAGCGGGGGCCAGTGGCTATGGTTTCGTCACCGCCTGGGTCAACCGAGCGAACGAACCAATGGATCGGTTGCCATGGCAGCCAACGCATGTACTGTCCGACCTGACATCCATTCCGGAACTTGCAGGTCTCTGATGCCCTTTTTTTCGACCAACGACGGCAAACGCCTCTATTTCGAAGACACCGGCAGCGGCAGGCCGGTCCTGTGTCTGGCAGGCCTTACCCGAAACAGCCGGGATTTCTCATTTCTTGCCCCGTACATGACCGATTGGCGGATGATCGCGATGGATTATCGCGGGCGCGGGCAATCCGAGCATGACTCGGATCACGGGAACTATAGCCTGTTGCGCGAATCTCAGGACGTGATCGATCTGCTGGATCATCTTGGCCTGGATCAGGTGACCGTGATTGGGACCTCACGTGGAGGCCTGATCGCGATGACCTTGGCCACCACCCACCCAAAGCGGCTGGCGGCTGTTGTGCTCAATGATGTTGGTCCGGTCTTTAACCCATCGGGCATCGCCAAAATAATGGAATATGTCGGCAAGCAACCGGTCTCGAAAACCTATGACGAGGCCGCGCAGGCGCTTCAGCACATGTTGGGCCCGCAGTTTCCAGGGATTTCACTGGAAAGATGGCGGCAGATGGCTGAATTTCAAAATCAGGAAACGACAGAGGGTTTGACCCTGCGCTATGATCCGGCCCTGCGCACAGCGCTGCTGGAACAGGCCGCAGCCGGGGCAATCCCGGATATGTGGATGTTCTTCGAGGCCCTGCACGACATCCCAACGGGTGTCATTCGCGGTGAAAATTCCGATCTTCTGAGCACGCAGACATTGGCCGAGATGCAGAACCGGCATCCGGGGTTGATCTCGGCTACCGTGCCCGATCGCGGACACGTGCCGTTTCTGGACGAACCTCAATCATTGGGCGTTATTCGCAAAGTACTGGACGCGGCATGAGCACACTTGAAATGATCGAAGCCGCAGCCCTGCGTCTGCAAGGGCACGTCAGAGAAACACCAATCCTGACCTCTCCGTTTTTGGATGAAATCGCGGGACGCCGCGTGTTGGTAAAACCGGAATGCCTGCAGCACACCGGCAGTTTCAAGTTTCGCGGGGCGTGGTCGGCCATTTCGGGCCTCAGTGAAGCAGACCGAAAGAAAGGTGTGATCGCCTATTCCTCGGGCAATCATGCTCAGGGCGTGGCTTATGCCGCCGCACAGCATGGTATTTCGGCTGTTATCATCATGCCCTCGGATGCCCCAAAGCTCAAAATCGACAACACGCGCGCTCTGGGGGCCGAGGTGGTTCTGTATGACCGCTCCAATGAAAGCCGCGAAGAAATCGGGGAGGCCGTGGCGGCCAAGCGTGGCCTGACCCTGATCCGCCCCTATGATGAACCGCTGGTGATAGCCGGGCAAGGCACAACCGGGCTGGAAATCGCGCGCCAGGCGGCTGTGCTGGGCGTCGAACAGGCTGATGTGCTGGTCTGTTGCGGCGGCGGGGGGCTGACCTCGGGTATTGCGCTTGCGCTCGAGGGGCACGCACCCGGTCTGCGCGCCCGCCCCTGCGAGCCCGAAGGGTTTGACGACGTCAAACGCTCGTTGGCGCTGGGACGAATACAGAACAACGCGGCCACATCTGGCAATATCTGCGACGCCATTCTGACCCCGCAACCCGGCGACATCACCTTTCCGATCCTGCAACGGCTGTGCGGTCCCGGCCTGTCTGTGACCGAAGAAGAGGCGATGCGCGCTATGGCTTTGGCCTTTCTGCGCCTGAAGATCGTGCTTGAACCGGGTGGTGCGGTTTCCCTGGCCGCAGCGTTGTTTCGCAGGTCCGAAATTCAAGGAGACGCCGTTTTCATTGTCGCATCGGGTGGCAATGCGGACCCGGACGTCTTTGCCAAAGCTATGGAGTTCCTGACCTGACAACCGCCGCCGGTTCCGGCAGCGTGTCAGTTCAGCATGCAAAGACAGAGGATTTTTATGCAGATAGCTGACCTTGGGGATGTACAGCTTCATTACCGGATCGACGGCGACCCACAAGGCGCGCCGATCGTGTTCGCGAACTCGCTGGGCACCGATCTGCGCCTGTGGGATGCGATGCTGCCATACCTGCCTGATGGGCTGCGAGTCATTCGATACGACAAACGCGGGCATGGCCTGTCCTCGGCGCCTCAGGCGCCCTATTCGATGGGGGCGCTGATCCGCGATGCCGAAGGCCTTCTGGATCACCTAAAGGTCCGAGATTGCGTTTTTGTCGGTCTGTCCATCGGCGGGATGATCGCGCAGGGTCTGGCCGTCAAACGCCTGGATTTGATTCGCGGGCTGGTTTTATCAAATACAGCGGCCAAAATAGCCACCCCGGCGATTTGGGCGGACCGTATGGAAGCCGTACGGATCGGCGGCATCGAAATGCTAGCCGACGCAACTATGGAGCGCTGGTTCTCGCGGGCATTCCACGCGTCGCCCCAGCACCTGCTATGGCGCAACATGATGGTGCGGCAACCTGTTGAAGGTTATCTGGGATGTTGCGCCGCCATTTCCGGAACCTATTTTTACACGCCGACAAGTGGCCTGCGTTTGCCGACTTTGGGCATTGCGGGCAGCGAGGATGGCTCTACCCCGCCGGATCTAGTAAAAGAAACCATTGATCTTATTCCCGGTGCCCGTTTCGAATTGATACGCAAAGCGGGCCATCTGCCCTGCGTCGAACAACCCATTGAATACGCGGCCCTACTAAAAGACTTTTTGACTGGCATCGGTCATATCTGAAGGAGCATTGCTTTGGCGGATTTTCTATTGGTCCATGGCTCATGCCATGGTGCCTGGTGTTGGAGAGATTTGATCCCAGCACTTGAAACACGCGGCCATTCGGTCCGCGCAATTGATATGCCCAGCCACGGATCTGACCCGACGTCGATCGACCAGGTGACCCTGGACAGTTGCCGGAACGCCGTTCTGGCTGCGAGCAGATCGGATACGATCATCGTCGGCCATTCTTGGGGGGGATACCCCATTAGTGCCGCCGCCGAATTGAGACCGGATGCGATGCGCGGACTTGTTTTCCTGTCCGCCTACGTGCCCGAGAACGGATTGTCGATGGTCGAGATGCGCCGGAAATCACCGCGGCAAACAATAGTTGATGCCGTCGAAAAATCGACTGACGGGCTGTCCTATACGGTCAAACCCGATAGCGTGAAGGCCTTGTTTTACCACGACTGCCCGGAAGAGGTCCTGCTTTATGCGCTGGCTCGGCTTTGCCCGCAGGCCATTGCACCTCAGGAGGCACGGCTTACCCTGACAGAACATTTTCAGGATATGCCCAAAGCATATATCCGAACACTCGACGACCATACCATCCCGCCTGAATACCAGCACATCATGAGCCTCAGCATGCCCGAGGGAATGCGCCATTCCATCCAAAGCTCTCATTCGCCATTCTTTTCGCACCCTGAAGAACTGGCCGATCTATTGGACGACATCGCGCAGGGCTTTGATACTCTTGACTGATCTGCGAAATCTTGCGGCTTTCCTCTGAACCTGACCCCCGATAGGGTGCCCGAAACTTTCTTTGTCGGTTCCCATGCGCTTACCTTTCCTGTTTGTTCTTGCCACTGTCATGATTGATGCAATGGGGATTGGCCTTGTGCTGCCCATTATGCCCGAGCTCATTATTGATGTTCAGGGTGGTACACTGGCCAGCGCGGCGATCTGGGGCGGCGTCCTAAGCACCGCTTTTGCAGCGATGCAATTTATCTTTGGACCGATCCTGGGCAACCTGTCTGACGCTTTCGGGCGCAGGGGTGTATTGTTGGTATCTCTGTTTGTTATGTCGTTGGACTATGTGGTCATGGCGCTTGCTGGCAGTATCTGGCTATTACTTGCCGGTCGGATCGTCGGCGGGATCACAGCCGCAACTCATTCCACCGCCGCGGCGTTCATGGCGGATGTGTCGAAACCCCACGAAAAAGCTGCGAATTTCGGTCTGTTAGGGGCGGCATTCGGGGTTGGCTTTGTCCTGGGTCCGGTCATCGGCGGATTGCTCAGCGAATATGGAACCCGTGCGCCCTTCTGGGCTGCCGCAGCGCTTTCGGCCATAACATTCGGCGTCGGTATGATGGTGATGCCTGAAACGGTGACCGATAAGAACCGGCGCCCGTTCAGCCTGCGCCGCGCTAACCCAGTGAATTCACTGCATGCCATCGCGGCGCTGCCGGGGATCCGTCCGATGTTGTGGGTCTATTTCCTCTATTCTGTCTCAATCTATGTCTATCCGGCCATTTGGGCCTATTTCACCGCCGAGCGTTTTGGATGGTCACCCCAGATGATTGGTGTGTCGCTGGGTCTTTACGGAATTGGAATGGCCGCGGTTCAGGGCGGATTGATACGCCCCGCCACACGTTATCTCGGCGAACGCGTAACAATCCTTCTCGGGATGGTGTTCGAGATTGTCAGCTTTTTGCTTCTGGCTTTTCTGACCAATGGAATAATCGCGCTGATGCTGATCCCGATCACGGCTATCGGCGCAGTCGCAACCCCGGCAATCCAGGCTCTGGCCTCGCGCGCAACACCAGATTCGCAACAAGGAGAGCTTCAGGGCGTGCTAACTTCACTGCACGCGCTTTCCATGGTGATTTCCCCTCTGGTCATGAGCAGCGTATTTGCCTGGTTCGCAAAGCCCGGCACCGCCATCTATTTTCCCGGCGCGCCGTTTCTTCTGGCCATGTGCCTTATGATTGTCGGCCTTATCCTCTTTTACAGATCTCGCCCCATTTCTGCATAACAACGACATGACGATGACGGTTTCGGCCTTGCAGGGCATTCCGAACCGCGCCACCGTGATTAAAACCGAATACGAGGACATCATGCAATCCATCAAGGCGGCCGTATGTCGGGCATTCGACAAACCCCTGGTCATAGAAGACGTGCTGATCGCCCCGCCCGCCGCCGGCGAAGTCGAGGTCACCCTGGATGCGGTTGCGATCTGCCATTCCGACATTTCTTTCGCCAGCGGCGCCTGGGGTGGATTCCTGCCCGCTGTATATGGCCATGAGGCCGCGGGTGTGATCACCGCAACGGGTGGCATGACCGAAGGGTTCGAGGTTGGCGATTCCGTCGTGGTGACGCTGATCCGTGCATGCGGTTCCTGCCCCTCCTGCGCGGGTGGCAAGCCAACCTTATGTGAAACACCCCACGACACTGTAAAAGGTCCGTTGCGCACCGCTGACGGGGGCCCGCTGGAGCAAGCAATGGCGTGCGGGGCTTTTGCCGAAAAAGTCGTGGTCAGCCACCGGCAGATCGTGAAAATTCCCGAGGCCCTGCCAAAGGATGTGGCCAGCCTGCTGTCTTGCGGGGTGATCACCGGTGTGGGCGCTGCCGTGAATGCCGCCGGTCTGCGCCCGGGTCAGGATGTCGTCGTGATCGGGGCCGGAGGCGTTGGCCTGAACGCCATACAAGGCGCACGGATTGCGGGTGCCCGGCGTATCGTTGCGGTCGACATGACCGAGGACAAACTGGCCATTGCAAAGGAATTTGGTGCAACCCACGGCGTTCTGGCCACTTTGGACGCACCATGGAAGGCAGCTTACCGCGCACTTGGCGGTCGAGGGGCCGATGCCGTCCTGATCACAGTCGGTGCGATCCCGGCCTATGACCAGGCCGTTCGCTATCTTGGCCGAGGCGGTAAGGCCATCATGATCGGGATGCCCCATTCCGGCGACATGGCAAGCTATGAACCTGTTGTCCTGGCCGCACTTGGTCAGGGGCTGATCGGGTCAAAGATGGGGGATGTGGTGATCCAACGTGATATTCCCTGGATGATCGACCTGTATGAACAGGGACGGCTGAGGCTGGATGAACTGATCTCGGGCCGCTGGTCCTTGTCGCAAATCAACGAGGCGATTGCGGATACCAAAACCGGATCGGCCAAACGAAACGTCATCATGTTTGACAGGGCCTAAGCAGCCCCGGCTGGAGTATATCCTATGAAACTGCAGGATCTCGATATCATTGTCACGGCCCCCCCTGCTCCGGGTTGGGGTGGCCGGTACTGGATACTGGTAAAGGTTACCACCGACACAGGCGTCACCGGTTGGGGCGAATGCTATGCCTCATCCATTGGACCTGAAGCTATGTGTCACGTAATCCGGGATGTCTTTGAACGGCATATGCTCGGCGAGAACCCCGAGAATATCGAGCTTATGTTCCGCCGCGTCTATTCCAGCGGCTTTACCCAGCGCCCCGACCTGACCGTAATGGGTGCGTTTTCAGGGCTGGAAATCGCGTGTTGGGACATTCTGGGTAAAGATCGCGACCGTCCGGTTTATGCGCTTTTGGGTGGGCTGGTTAATCAACGCATCCGGGCCTACACCTACCTTTACCCCCTGCCCCGGCATGACCTGGCCGACTTTTGGACTTCGCCCGACCAGGCCGCGGAATGTGCAGCTGAAATGGTGAGCCGCGGCTTCACGGCAGTAAAATTTGATCCCGCTGGTCCCTACACGATCCGTGGCGGGCATATGCCTGCTATGTCCGACATCTCGATGTCAGTTGCCTTTTGCAAAGCGATCCGTGAAGCGGTCGGCGACAGGGCCGACCTGTTGTTTGGCACTCACGGTCAGTTCAACACTGCAGGCGCAATCCGGCTGGGTCAGGCGCTGGAACCCTATTCACCGCTTTGGTTCGAAGAACCTACCCCACCTGACATGATCGAAGACATGGCCCGCGTCGCTCGCAACGTGCGAATACCCGTGGCAACCGGGGAACGCATGACCACCAAAGCCGAATTCGGTGCAGTTTTGCGCGCAGGTGCTGCAGAAATCCTGCAACCCGCCCTTGGGCGTGCAGGTGGGATATGGGAGATGAAGAAAGTCGCAGCCATGGCCGAGATATTCAACGCCCAGATGGCTCCGCATCTCTATGCTGGTCCAGTTGAATGGGCCGCCAATATCCATCTGGCAGCCTCAATCCCAAATCTGCTGTTGCTGGAAACCATTGATACGCCGTATCACGACGCTTTGATCAAAGGTTCACTGCGCGTTGAAAATGGCTTTGTCGTGGCACCGAATGCGCCAGGGTTGGGGATCGAAGTGGACGAAGATCTGGCCCGCTCACACCCCTATACCGGCGATGGGTTGCACCTTCAGATGCAGGAAGAACCTTGCGACTATGCCAACGGCAACGCCTTTCAGGGCGGTGCCCCTGCTGCAAAGGGGTGACAAGTACTGAAATTCTGAGTCATATTGCGCCAAAGCCAAGTTTGGAACCTATACGCGCGTGACAGTTCAAGACCACGAAACACTGAATACGGACGAAACTCCGCCCGGCATGCAGGAAAGTGCAGCACGTGCCGCCGCGTACCTGAAGACGCTGGCGCATGAAGGCCGCCTGATGATTTTGTGCCATCTGGGTGATGGCGAGAAATCGGTTGGTGAGCTGGAAAAACTGCTGCAAATCCGGCAGGCCGCAGTCAGTCAGATGTTGGCACGCCTACGAGAAGAACAGCTGGTGTCGACACGGCGCGATGGCAAAACCATCTACTATTCCCTGCAGGACGGAAATACAGCGAAAGTCATCCAGCTGCTATACGACCTGTTCTGCAAACCTGAAGCCAACCCCTAGTTCGAAACATAGCCGGCGATCACCTGCATCAGCTTGAAAGCGGTTGCGGCATCGTTTTCGACCACGGCCAGGAATTCTTCCTCACCGATACGCAGACAAGACAGGTCGGTTTCTGCAATCATGCTCAGGGCGCGGGGTTCCTTTCGGATCAACCCCAACTCTCCGACCAATGCGCCGGAGCCAACCGTTGCGATCAGTTGATCGGGACCTTCTGGTTGCGGCAAATACAGGCCTGCCTCGCCTTCCAAAACGACATAGGCCCCATCGGTGGGCTGGTCGTCTTTCAGGAACACCACCTCTCCCGGTTGGGCCTGGAACCAGCGCGCACCAAATGCCAGAAGGCGCAGCTGTCTGCGGTCAAGACCGGAAAACAGCGGCGTCTGTTCCAGCGCACGAAGCTTGCGCGCCAAATCGGCTGATGCTGCGCTATCTTCTTCCACGTCGGCGGGTCCTTCGTCTGAAACCACACGACCTTGCCTTATTTCTATGAACATGTCGAATACGTCAGGGTTTTCGTACTGATCGTTCAGATAAATCACCGTCGCATTTGGCAATAGGGCGCGCAGGTTCTTATAGACCGCAATCTGAGTTTCCATGTCATAGCTTGCCAAGGCATTATCAAGGATCAGAATGTCGGGTTTCTTGATCGTAGCCCGCGTAAAGGCCAAAGGTTCGGCGAAAACCGCAGGCAAGTTCTGCCCGCCCAGCGAGACCGGTACATCGTAAATCAGCTCGACCACCAAAGGTCGGGCACCGTTTTCAGAAAGGACATCAACGATCAGCTTACGGACCTCATCTGATCGCGCGCCGCCGATCTGGCTGACCTTACCGAACAAAGCGTTCTCCATCACGGTCAGACCGGGGGCAAACTCGGTTTCGTTCAGCGGCACGAAGACATCATTCAGATGTTGCAGCAGCTTTTCGGAGTGGCTTTGCCGCAATTCAAGTATGCGGTTTTTCAATTCATCCGTAAACGCGGGGCCAATCTGTTCTGCCGAGATGACAAACGGAACCGCCAGAAGGTTGGCCAGTTGCCCATCATCCAGACCGCTGACACCTTCGTTTCGGGTGCGCTCTACCAGTTCGACTGCAGCTTCGTAGACTTCGGCCTGCAGGCCAAGCTTGCGGAACAACGGGTGGTCCGTGCCGTCCAATCCAAAGATCTGGCGCAACATATCAATGACATCGCGCGTCAGGCTGACCAGGGTTTCGTCCAAGCCCAGCTCGCGCAGCTGCCCCAAAAACACGCCCTGACGGGTCAGTATTTCCTGAGTGACCGGAACGCAGGGTGTCGCGAAAAGCAGGTTTTCCGCGACCGGCAAGGCCGCATTATATGCATTGCGGTCAAAGATCAGAGCCTGCTGTTGCAACCCAGCCTTGACCACCGCCTCCTGAACTTTGGGCCGTAGTTCAACCAGTTTTCTGACCAACTCGGGGTGCTCGTTGGCTTCGAATGTCTGTTCAGCACCGCGCTGAAACAGGGCAGCGCCCGAACCTAGACCGTCGATCAGTTGTAACCACCAGTCGCGCAGGTCTTCCACGGTGTTCAAACCAGCCAGCGACGGGTCCAGCCAATCAACTCTAAACGGGTCGGTACTGTTGCCCGCTCGTCTTGTTTCAGCAAAGCCGGGGTCGTCTGATTCTGTCGACAGAGGACGAAGACGCATCGGCATCATCACATTGTCGCCCAAAGTTCCCTGAAACATAACCGGTCGCGATGAGGCAAAACCGATCCGCGCAGCAATGACTCCCTGATGCAGCTTTGACAAATCTTCCTGCCCGACCGTTACCCTGCCGGAACTGGGCAGGATCTCTCGGGTCAGCAATTCCGAAACCGCACGCCGGTCTTCTTCGCTGGGCGCAGCGATTCCGATGGTTTTACCGCCTGGGAATGTCAGATCGAGGTCGTCCAGAACCAGATTCCCGTCCATGTCTCGAACAGACGCATGTTTCAGAACAATATCCCCGTCCAGCCTGGGATGTTTGTCGGGCTCGCCTTCGAACAGGCTTTCGTCCTGCATTCCAGAGGGCGCGAAGCGTTCGATCACAACATCCCAGCGCAAGGACATATCCTGTGTCTGGTTGTAATATGTGAGCAACTCTTTCCAAGGCGAACTGAGGTCCTTGTAAGCCGCCAAAGCCGCAACCAACGCCCCCAACGAGACCGAGCCCTGCAAGACCAGAATGCCGCCAACCAGATAGAACAGGAATGGGGTAAGCTGCGAAATGAAGTTGTTGATGAACTTCATAAAGAACTTTTTCTGGTAGATATCGAAGCGGATTTCAAACAACCGGCCCAGCTGATCCGAGATCATGGCCCGGCGATACCGCCAGCCACCATTTGCCCGCAGCGTTGACGCACCTGCTGCGTTTTCACCGATCTGTGCAGCCAGCACGCGCACTTCCTGGATGCGGCTTTTGTTCAACAGATTGATCTGGCGCTGCAGCTTTGGGATCAACCAGGCCTGTAATGGGATCAGGGAAACGGCAGCAAGCCCGAACCAAAAGCTCTGTAGGAACAGGAAGGACAGGATCGTGATCATCTGTCCCGCCTGCAATACCGGCTGGCTGATCGCATCGCCCATCAGCCCACCCATCGGCTCGCTTTCAGCGGTGATCATCGACACCATTTCGCCTTGGCTGACCCGTTCGAAATAGGGTTGCGGAAATCTCAAGGCGCGGCTGATCATCTGATACCGGAATCGGCGCAGCATCCGTTCGCTCAGGACGCCTTTCATGGTGTTGATGCGCATTTTCATCAAACCATGCGCCAGAACGGCGAGCAGAAACCCAATACATAATATGATCAGAAAATTCGTTTGCGACAGGCTGTAGCCCAGCACATCAACAACAGGGGTCGCAGCCCCGATCGCGTCATTGATGATGCGCTTGGGCAGTTCCAGCGTCAGGTATAGCAGAGGAAACAAAGACGTGGTTACGGCCAGCAAAATCAGCTGGTCGCGCTTTGAATATTTCCAGATAAAACGGAAAATCGTGCGTTCTATGGAACCTGCCCCTGCTGCGGATCACTGACCCGGTCTTTACGAAATTCTCGTAAATTCAACAGTCTGAATTTACCGCAATCAAGCCTGCAGACGCAAATAGTTTCCGAATTGAACAGATATTTGCCGAATGTGAACAAGTTCATTTGCGCAACCTCACATTAGCCCCTACTGTTCGCTTTAGGACGATATCGGGAGGAGTCTTTTGCCTGCCACATTAGGCACTGTGTTATTGATGCTCTGCTTATTGCAGATCAAACATATGTTTGCAGATTTTTACCTCCAGACGCCCAAGATGCTGTCAGGCCGGGGTGAGTATTTTCACTGGGGACGCGCGCAACATGCTGCTGTGCATGTTGTTGGTTCGGTATTGGTTTTTTTGGTTTTCGGCGCTCCGCTGCCGTTTATCCTGATCATTGCCGCGCTAGAGTGGATAGTTCATTTCAACATCGATTTTGCCAAAGCCAGCTATTCCGACAAAAAACAGCTTATGCCGACTCAGGCAGCCTTTTGGCGGGCAGCCGGGCTGGATCAGTGCATGCATAATCTGACCTATGTGGCAATGGTCTGGGCCTGGGCGACATTCGCGGCCTGAACCAGAAATACCACAGCAATTCAGAGCTGAGAGGCCGATGGATAGAGCGATAGCCACCGTTGGTCCAAGGCATCAATCTTCTGCGGGTCGAACTCGGTCTCAACCTCCCAGTACCGTCCAGACTCCACGAAATATCCAAGATCCGACTCCGACCGTATGATCTCAGCCATCCCCGATGTAGAAGGCATCTCGACCGAAGACAAATCTTCGCTGTCGACCGAGGGGTAAACCAGTCGGCTTGGCCCTTCGGACAATCGCACTGTGCGACAGCCCTGCGCTGCAGCAAACAACCCTAGTCGCGCCGACTTCGCCTCGAGCAGTCGCAAGGTCACATCGGGTCGCAACGGATCTGCGGCTCCGTTGCCGTAGAAATGCGTCCGACCCTGTCCGGAATAGATCATATCGCAACCGCAATAAGCCAGAACCGAGGGCTGTAATGCAGACAAAGCCCAGTATCCGGCGGTAAAGGCCATCGTTCCCCCGGCATAGACAAATCCACCGAAACCGTTCTGTATCGGAACGTATTCATTTGCAGTGACTATACGCTGAATGTCACTGACAGATGTGGGCATGTTCTTGGTCGGGAAATCCTCAGGGTGGATCAGAAAATCCCAGTCTGCGCGGACCCGCCAGGCATTGTTGATAGCGACTATATGCGTGAACGGCATACGCGCCCAGTCCCGCGCACGCAGCGCGGTGGGGGCGCTGCCGAGGATCAGAACCTTGTTCTTCGATTTGGTCATTATGCGTCCGGGCTCAACTCGATCCCTTGAATGCTAGTGCATCAGGACGTGTCGGCTAGCCCAAAACGGAAAAACTGCTTTCTTTGTTGATCGGGCGCTTGCGGGAATAGAAACCGACATCGATTGTGCGTCCAATATAGGGCAGTTCAAATTGTAGCGGCGCACTGTCATGATCCGCGCCGTCTTCGCAATACCCGATCAGCGCCGTCATCATCTTGCCTGCAATCGGCGCGTTCTTGTACTGATTTCCACTGGATCCGCAGGCCATATAAAAACCGGGAAGGCTGGATTTGTCATAGATTGGAATCCAATCCGTCGACGCATCATACAGGTCCACCACACCGCGGGTCTTGGAAGGGATGCCAAGGCTGGGCACTCTCTGGGCATAGCGCATCGCTTGTGTCGTCCACTGGTCGGTAAAGTCGCGATTATAGGTTACGTCATCTTCGCACCATTGATGTGGGTCGCATTCGGGGTCTTCCGAGCCCACCAGGATGTGGTTGCCATGCTCTGGCCGGCAATAGCAGGCGATATCGCTGTCCGACACGATTGTCCCGTCATTTTCAAAGTCAAACCCCTCGGGCGCAGGGACGTGAACGACCTCTTGGCGCAAGGGGCGGGTCTGAATGGTCATGTCATCCAGAACATCTGCCATCCCGTTGATGATGGCCGAACCCGGCCCGGCTACGTTAACCACAACTTTCGCATGAATGTCTTCTCCCGATGCCAACCTGATACCAGAAACTCGCCCGCCATCAGTCAAAATCTCGACCACTTCGGCCCCGGTTCGCACTTTGGCCCCGTGCTGTTTGGCGGCGTCCATCAGGTTCTGTGCGGATAGGGCCGGATCGGTGACATACCCGGCTTGAGGCCAGTAAACGCCGCCTTGCATCTTGCGTCCGTTGGGCTGCCCAAACTCGGGGTCATCCATGCGACGAGCGGGGGCAAAACTGTCCTGCGAATAGACCGGCAGCCGGTCGGAGACCTGTTCGGGGGACCATTCCTCGAACGGGCAATTCAGCGCGGAACTGTTCTTCATGTGTTTTTCCAGCAACCCGTTCGCCTCGGTCTTCATGACCAGACAGCCGGTTTCACGGAATTGGGCCAGATCGGCGCCTTGCGGCAGGCCAAGATACTCGGCCCAGTCGCGCCAATAATGATAGCCTTCCCAGGCGAATGCCGTGCCATCAAAGGTGGAATAATGCATCCGGATGATCGCGCAGGACCCGGCGGTTGAGCCATGGCCAACCTGAGCGTTCCGGTCCAGAGATACGGTTTTCCACCCGGCCTTGGCCATTTCAAATGCGATGGCCGCCCCGATCACGCCTGTTCCGATGATGATTGCATCTGGTTGACTCATGATGGCTCTCCTTTCCAATGATGGCGCGAATAGGCGCTGAATTCTTCTACTTCCTCTGGCCTCGGCTCGACCCCGGTGAAGACATATAGATAATGCGGCACCATTGATATCCGCGTGGACATCGGTTCATTCAGCTGCGCCAGATCGTATCCTATCTGCATGTAATACAGCACGCGCGCACGGGTTTCCGCCTCGACCTCGGAATAGCCAAAGCGGGCAAACATGGCGTGCAGCGCTAGCAACCGTCGGGCGTCAGACTGGTCCAGCGCGCGCCGCACCTTGCCCGATTTGCGCGCCCAGTCGCGCACCGCGAAATCCAGCGCGGTGTCAAACAGGTCGGTATTGACGACACAGCGATGCACATTGCACACCGCACCAGTTATCGTCTTTGCCGGAGCTTCGGCCTGCGCGACCAATGCCGCGGTATTGGTGGCCTGCCACCGTGCCAAAAGAGCATCCAGCAGTTCCTGGCGCGATTTGAAGTACCAATAGAAGGACGACCGAGACACGGCCATCCGTTCCGCCAGATTCATCACCTTGATCTGATCGACCCCGTCCGAGATTAGCACATCCAACGCCACGTTCAGCCAGTCGTCGCGCGTGACCTTGATATTGCCGATCAGCGGTTCAGCTTCCGGATCGTCCCGGTGCAGGATGGGTTTCGTATTCATTTAACTCTCCGGCGGCGCGCCGCCCTCTTCGGTACGTTTGGCAATAAAGTCTTTCAGCGCGCCAATCTGGTCGCTGTTTTGCTCAGGTGGCTGAAAATTGGCCAAAATTTCCTTCCATACACCGGTCGCACGACTGTTTGCGTCCAACGATCCACGCTCGGCCCAGGTGCCGAAATTGGCATAATCATGGACATGCGGCTCATAGAATTCGGTATTATAGCGGTCCATCGTCTGGCTGGATGCAAAGAAATGTCCGCTGGGCTCAACCTCGCTTAGCGCAGTGTCGAACCCAATTTCAGCCTCGCCAGCCTGCACCCCGGCGCACAGCTCGGCCACCATGTTCAACACTTCGGCGTCGCAGACCAGTTTTTCAAAGGACACGGTCAATCCGCCCTCTAGCCATCCCGCCGAGTGAATGATCACCGTCGCCCCTGCCATCAGGCACCCCCACAGGCCAAACTGGTTTTCATTTGCCGCCTGCACATCATTGATGTTTGAAGCCGACCCCGCAGCCGAGCGCCACGGCAGGCCCAGATGCCGCGCCAACTGCCCGGCCGCCAGTGAGGCCTGAAAATGCGAGGGCGTTCCAAAGGCCGGAGCACCGGATTTCATGTCCACATTGCTGGTGAACGTCCCATAACACACCGGCGCGCCGGGCTTGGCCAGTTGGGTTAGGGTCAGCGCGGCCAGAGCCTCGGCATGGGACAGGGTAATGGCCCCCGCCACCGTGATCGGGGCCATCGCGCCCATCAGCGTGAAGGGCGTGATGATCGACATCTGCCCGTGGCGCGCAAAGTCGATCAGCCCTTGCGCCATCGGGATATCCAGCGTGCGCGGGCTGTTCGTGTTGATGATCGTATAGCTGTGCGGGTGGGTCCTAAATTCGTCATCCGACAGGCCTCGCGCGGTCGTCAGCATCTCAAAGCAATCCATCACCTGCGGCGTTCCGCGCGAGAAGAAGAACGGGAACTTGTCTGTCAGCTCCATCTGCGCCTGCGTGGTGAAATAGTGCCGCAGAGGGGTCGGCACATCCTGCGGTTCAACCTGAGGCGAGATCATCTGGAACACGTCGAAATGATGGGTGAGCTTCAGAAATTCCAGATAGTCCTGCCCGGTCGCCGGGCGACGTCCGCGTTCCAGATCAGTGGCATTCGGCGCCCCTGCCCCCGGTTGGAACACAAGGCTGCCCAGTTCCAATGTGAAATCCCTCTGCCGAGCACCGGCCCGGCAGGCAATGGATTTCGGCGCCGAGGCCACCGCAGCCTCGACCATATCGCGACCGATATAGACCATCTCGCTATCGGCATCTACGCGCGCGCCGGCTTTGGCAAAGATATTCCGCGCCTCGGGCAGCAGAACTTTCACACCCAGCTCTTGCAAGATGCGCAGCGCGGTTTCGTGCATGTCGGCGATCTGGTCTGCGGGAAAGACCTCCATCAGTGGAAAAGGATTTTTCAGCTGGCGATAGTTGATATCCCGACCGGGCGGCGGCGCGGCATCCACGCCGCGCCGTCTGCGCCTGCGTCCCTGATCGCTGGCCGACACGCTCAACCCCGCATCGCTTTGCCCTGTGGATCATAGGGCGACGGCGCGATGACCCGCGCAGGTCGTTCGACCCCAACCACATGGACAGACAGTTCAGTGCCTGGTGCAGCCTTGTCACGATTGACCAGCGCCATCGCCAGGGACTTGCCGGTGTAGTGGCCATAGCCGCCCGAGGTGACAAAACCCACGTGCTCTGCCCCTGACCAGACAGGTTCGTATCCGCTGGCATCTGCGTCCAGAGCATCAACCTCAAGCGTCACCTGAACCTGTGCAGGACCATTGCCATCGCGTTCGGCCAAGGCGGCCTCTTTACCGACGAAATCCTTGTCCCAATCGATCCAGCGATCCATGCCGGTCATGCCCGGCGTGTACGCTTGCGTGAATTCCGCCGACCAGATGCCAAAGCTCTTCTCAAGCCGCGTGGACAGCATCGCGTTGAACCCACAGTCACGAATACCCTCATCAGCCCCCGCCTCAAGCAACATCCGACGCAGCTTGATGTGATCGCCATAGCGGCAGTTGATCTCATAGCCTTTTTCACCAGTGACTGACATGCGCGCAACGCGAGCCCTGACAAGACCGATATCAAAATCACCACAGCCCATGAATTTCAGACCCGAGACGTCCTGCTCGGCCAGTTTTTCGATTACCTCCTGCGATTTCGGCCCGACCAGACCGAACCCGCAATACTCCTCGCCCAGATCGCGAACCTCGACTCCGTCGATCATATGATCGTCGAACCAGCGCATATGCCAGGCGCGCAAGTAATAGCTGCCCATGATCCACCAGGTGCCATCGCCCCAATTCAGAACGGTCAGATCCCCTTTGAGCCGCCCATTCTCACCCAGCATTGGTGCCAACTTGGCCCGTCCTGGCGCGGGCAGTTTCGAAGCCATCACGCGATCCAGCCACAGCTCGGCATTTGGCCCGGTGACCTCGAACCGGGAAAAGCCAGAGATGTCCATCAGGCCGACGCCCTCGCGGATCACCTTGCATTCCTTGGCCACGATATCATGCGCGTTGGATCGCTTGAGGGTCGGCGTTTCTTCGAACCCTTTCGGCGCGAAGTACAGCGGCACCTCAAGGTCCCAGCTGACACCCCATTTGCATCCCGCTTCAGTCATCGCGTCATGAGCTGGCGCCATCTTCAGCGGACGACCGGCAGGCAGCTGTTCATTCGGATAAGTCATCACGAAACGGCGGGAATAGAATTGCCCGGTGGTTTCACGGATATAGCGTTTGTTCTGGGCAAAACCGCCATAGCGGGCAATGTCCATCGGCCATGCATCGGCCTCGGGCTCGCCATGGATCATCCACTCAGCCAGCGTTTTGCCAACGCCGCCGCCCTGCAGGAACCCGGCCATGACAGCGCAGGCGGTCCAATACCCGCGCTTGCCTGGTACCGGCCCGACCAGCGGGTTACCATCAGGCGAGAATGTAAACGCCCCGTTGACCCAGGTTTTGATGCCGACATTCTGGATCGACGGATAGCGTTCAAAGCCCAGCGTCAGTTCATTCTCGATCCGGTCAAGCTGCTCCTGAAACAGTTCCTCGCCATAATTCCACGGCGCGCCGTCCATGGCCCAATGTTCATGGTCGACCTCATAGATACCGACCAGAACACCCTTTTGGTCTTGCCGCATATAGGTGAACCCCTCGAGGTCCACGGTCATTGGCATCTCAAAATCCGCCGCCGCCACTTCGGGCACTGTATCCGTGATCAGATAGTGATGTTTCAGCGGCGACACTGGCAGCTCAACCCCCGCCATGCGCCCGACCTGCTTGGCCCAAAGCCCCGCGGCATTGACCACGTGCTCGCAAGTTATTGTGCCCCTGTCCGTCACGACCTGCCAGCCATCATCGGTTTGGATCAATTCCTCGACCTTGGTCTCCTCGTAATACTCGGCACCGCGTTTCTTGGCGGCGGTTGCATAGGCCTGAACCGTACCGGTCGTGTCGATATAGCCCTCTCGATCGGCCCACATCGCGCCCAGAACGCCGTCAGTCGACATGATGGGACAGCGCTTTTGCGCCTCTTGTGGAGTCAGCAATTCGCAGTCTTCGATACCGATAGACTGGAAGATACGATAGTTGGCCTGCAGCCACTCCCACCGCTCGGGCGTTCCAGCCAAAGTCAGACCACCGGTCATGTGCAGGCCGATATTCTGCCCGGATTCCTTTTCGATCTCGCTGAGAAGGTCGATTGTATAGGCCTGCAGCGATGCCATGTTCGGATCCGCGTTCAGCGCGTGAATACCGCCCGCCGCGTGCCAGGACGATCCCGACGCCAACCGCCGCCGTTCCAGCATGACCACATCTGACCAGCCGAATTTGGCCAAGTGATACAGAACCGAGGCGCCCACAACGCCGCCACCGATGACCACAACGCGATACTGAGATTTCATTATGCTCTCCCCTGCATGACTCGAGGGAGACGCTAGTGATACTGTTCACACCTGTCTAGACATTTCTGTACAGTCCAGGTGTGCAAGTTCAGACAGCTCAATTTCAACGCATTAAAGCTTTGCGCTTGGACGCGAAGCAATCTTGTCAAACCATGATAATGTGGCGGTATTTTCCTGTGGAATCCGCATCTTGATCACGCGGGCAAAGTCAACGAACACAAAGGTCGAGATATCGGCCAGCGTGAACTCAGCCCCCGCAACAAACGCACTATCCTTCAGCCGCGTTTCAAGCAAATCGAAAAACCGGCCAACCCGGTCCATGCCACGCTGTGCCAGCTCGGGAATCTGGGCATAGTTCGCCGGGCCCGGAACCGCCCGATCCTTGAACGCGGGATGGGTGTTGCGCAGAGCCTCAGCAATAGGCACTCCACCCTGCTGCTCGACAATGCTGTTCCACATCAGGACCAGCCCCTTTTCATCTGGCGTACGTCCCATCAAAGGTGGTTCGGGAAAGCGCGCCTCAAGATAGGCGGCAATGCCCAGGTTTTCGGTCAGCGTTGCGCCCTCATCCGTCACCAGAACAGGGATCGTCGCATTGGGGTTTACTGCAAGGAAAGCGTCATCCAACTGTTCCGCCTTTGCAATCGAGATATTGCGCGTTTCAATCTCCAGCCCTTTTTCTGCGATGAACATGCGCGCGCGGCGCGGGTTTGGAGCGGTCGTGCAATCATAGAAAAGCATTTGGCAACCCTTTCGCACTCAGCGGCGGTAGATGAAACAACGTCCGTCTACCGCATGCTCAGGCAAGGGCATCTCGGTCAGGTTTTCGAAATACATCCGGTCGCTGGACACCATCAGCCCACCTTCTGCCAACAACGGTTCTATCAGGGGGGAAACCAACCGCGCGAAAGCATCGTTCTTGTCCCTGTTATGGCCGCCAAGATCCGCATGGATCAAACTGGCCGTCGCCCCAAACCGTTCCAGCGCCGCAGGCAGAGTCTCACGCACATCCCCCAGAATCACCAGATCCTCGGACGGGGTAGAGTCCGGATGGGAGGCCACGGCGCGTTCGAACACATAGACCGGGCGGTTCTGAATATACTGAACCATGTGGTGATAGGTGCGGCCGTTGCCCAACCCCAGCTCGAACACCGGACCGGACATGGTGCTTGTCTGTGCAATCGCATGGTCCAGGCAGGCGCGCTGGGACACCATGCGGTCGATAAACAGGTCAAGACGGCTTTGGGGATCGGGCACTGGGAAATCTCTCCTTGATATCTGACGACACATAACCTGTGACCGACATCGCATGTGATGACAAATCCTCAAGGCATTGTGTAGGCAAATCGGCCTCAGTTTCACGTTTTCGCGACATTTCACCCTAAGAACGGGTTTGACTATACAGGCACAACCGCGCGAAACTGCGACAAAAAACACAGGGAGTTGATCAAGCCTATGCCGAGCTACGGCCTAACGGGTGGAATACCCGCATGACTGCGTTGTTGTCTGTCCGGGACCTCAGCATCGGATTTGGTGCCGGAGAGTCTGTGGTTCAAGGCGTCAACTTCGACGTCGAAGCGGGACAGACACTTGCGCTTGTGGGTGAATCAGGGTCGGGGAAAACGATCTCATGCCGGGCTGCGTTGCGCATTCTTCCCCGAGCAGCCCAAATTCGAAGCGGCACGATTACTCTGAATGATTCCAAAGGCATGGAGGAACTGACCCAGATCAGCGAGCGTCAGATGCGCGGCATTCGCGGCAATCGGATCTCGATGATATTTCAAGAGCCGATGCGCTCGCTCTCTCCCCTGCACAAAATTGGCAATCAGGTCAGCGAAGTTCTTTGGCTGCATCGCAATGCCTCCGAGGCACAGGCCCGCAAAACGGTTCTGGAACAGTTCGAACGCGTGGGTTTTCCAGACCCTCAGCGCGCATATGATTCTTACCCGTTCGAGCTGTCCGGCGGGATGCGCCAACGCGCCATGATCGCTATGGCCATGGTTTCCAAACCGGAATTACTGATCGCGGACGAGCCGACGACAGCATTGGACGTTACGACACAGGCCCAGGTGCTGGGGCTGATCAAAGAGCTTCAGCGTGAAACGGGAATGGCGCTGATCCTTGTGACCCATGATTTGGGGGTCGTCGCCAATATGGCCGAACAGGTCGTGGTCATGCACAAAGGCCGCGTGATGGAGGCTGGAGCTGCGGCACCGATCCTGACCAGCCCTGCTCACCCCTATACCCAACAGTTGTTCAACGCCGCGCCCGAGATTCCGGATCAGGACGCAGTTGGCATCCCGATGCCCGACGAAGATCTGATCCTTCAGATGAAGGCCGTGTCGAAAACCTATACGATGCGATCCAGCAAGGGCTGGCAGGGCGAACGCCTGATCCATGCCTGCCGCGGAGTCGATCTGAACCTCGCGCGGGGCAAGACGCTGGCGATCGTCGGCGAAAGCGGCTCGGGCAAAACTACGGCCGCCCGCATCGCACTAGGGGCTGAGCCGCCTGATCCGGGCGGAGAGGTTCTGTTTCGAACCTCCCCCGATGAAGAAGCGATCACCGTTCACAAGATGACCCGGACCCAGCGCACCGCGTTTCAGCGCAAGGCGCAGATGGTGTTTCAGGATCCCTACAGCTCTCTCAGCCCTCGCATGCGCATTCAGGATGCGATGACCGAACCGTTGGAGATTCACCGTATCGGATCGACCGCCGAGCAGCGCGAAAAAGCGGCCGAGATGCTGACACGTGTTGGCCTGAACGCCGATATGCTGAAACGCTATCCCCATGCTTTTTCCGGCGGCCAAAGACAGCGCCTGTCGATTGCCCGCGCAATGATGCTCGACCCTCAGCTTATTGTCTGTGACGAACCCACTTCGGCTCTGGACGTGTCGGTTCAGGAACAAATCCTGACATTGCTGGAACATTTGCAGGACAGCCTGAACTTGTCGTATTTCTTCATCTCGCACGACCTTGCGGTCGTTGCGCGCATTGCCGACGAAGTTGCTGTGATGCGTCGTGGGCTTGTCGTGGAACAGGCCCCGCCCGAGACACTGTTTTACAACCCTCGTCACCCTTACACCAAAGCACTGATTGCTGCGCAGCCAGAGCCCGACATCAACCGCCCCATCGACCTGAATTTGGTTGCTTTGGGTGCTGGTTCACCTGACAGTTGGGATGACGCCTTCCGATTTACCGACTCCGTGGTACCTTCATTGGTAGAGATGGAGCCCGGCCATAAGGTACGATGCCATGTTTAAGACCACTCGCCCGCTGTTACTGGCCGTTGCGCTGGCCGCAACATGGGCCCTGCCCGCCACGGCAGACATGTCCGAGCTGCAAGAAAGTACTTTCTGGGAAACCGAAGTGAATGCGGGGAACCTTCCCCCCATACAGGACCGAATTCCCGCCGAACCCCTGATTGTGGATCTTGCTGCAAAAGGCAGGGAATTCGGCAAACAGGGCGGCACTTTGCGCACAATGATTACTCGGTCCAAAGACATCCGGCAGATGGTGGTTTACGGATATGCCCGCCTTGTTGGCTTCGACCAGACCTATCAGGTCGTTCCAGACCTACTTGAATCCTTCCAGAACGACGACAACCGCAAATACACCCTCAACCTCCGTGAAGGTCACAAATGGTCGAATGGCTCTCCGTTCACTTCCGAGGACTTCCGATACTGGTGGGAGGATGTGGCGAATAACGAACTGCTCAGCCCGTCGGGACCACCGGATTTTCTGATCGTCGAAGGCAAGACTCCGACCGTGACATTCCCCGATGAAACGACCGTTGTGTTTGAATGGGAAGATCCCAACCCCGGCTTCCTGCAGGCTCTGGCACAAGCGCGCCCGCCTTTCATCTACCGCCCTTCCGAGTTCCTGAAACAGTACCACGAGAAATACGCTGACGCAGAAAAGCTTGCCTTTCAGGTTGAAGATGCCCGCGTCAAAAGCTGGGCGGCTTTACACAACAAACTCGACAACCTTTACAAGTTTGACAACCACGAGTTGCCAACTTTGCAGCCCTGGTTGAATGCAAGTTCGGGCAAAAAGATCCGTCACAACTTTGTTCGCAATCCCTATTTTCATCGCATCGATAGCCATGGGGTGCAGCTTCCCTATATCGACGTGGTCGAGATGGAGATCGTGGCCGGGGGTCTGGTTGCCGCAAAAACCAATGCTGGCGAATCCGATCTACAGGGGCGCGGACTGGCGTTCCGCGACGCTTCGATCTTGAAAAAAGGCGAGGCTGGTGGAGACTACAAAACCTTGCTGTGGAAAACCGGGGTTGCCTCACAGATCGCGATTTACCCCAATCTGAACTACGAAGACGAAGCATGGCGTACCGTTTTGCGTGACGCGCGTGTTCGCCGCGCGCTGTCTCTGGCAATCGACCGCAAAACGATAAATCAGGCGCTGTATTTCAAACTGGCCCATCCCGCCGCGATGTCGGTCTTGCCCGCTTCGCCCTTCTTCAACGAAGAAAACGCAAAGGCATGGGCACAGTACGACATCGAATTGGCGAATGCGCTGCTGGACGAGGCCGGCCTGACCGAACGTGACAAGAACGGCACGCGGCTGTTGCCGGATGGCCGCCCGATGGAACTGGTCATCGAAACTGCAGGTGAGCGGCAAGAGGTCGAAAACGCCTTGCAAATCGTCACGGACACATGGCGCGACATTGGCGTCGATCTTATTATGCGCCCATTGGACAGGGACATTCTGCGCAACCGGGTGTTTGCCGGCAGCACAATGGCGTCGGTCTGGTTCGGCTGGGATGACGGCATCCCGCAACACCACACCTCACCAGCTTATCTTGCCCCTACCGATCAGGTGTTTTTGGCCTGGCCAAAATGGGGGCAGTACTATCAGACCGGAGGCGATGTTGGCGAGAAACCCGATATGCCTGAGGCCGAGCGCCTGATGGAACTGGCCCATAACTGGGAGGTCGCCTCGACTGATGAGGAACGCAAGGCCGCATGGGATGAGATGCTGAAAATCCACGCTGACCAACTTTATGCCATTGGCATTCTGAACGGTGCGCCTCAGCCTATCGTCGTATCGAACCGCCTGCGCAACGTCCCCGAGCAGGCCATGTGGGCCTGGGAACCCGGCGCACATTTCGGCATTCACCGGCCGGACGAATTCTTTTTCGCCGACTGATCAGGAGCAGCCACATGGTCATGCTGCGCTATGCAGTCTATCGCTTTTTCACGATGCTGCTGACCCTTCTGGTGGTGTCGGTTCTGGTATTCGTGATTATCAACCTGCCCCCGGGTGACTATCTCAGCAATCAGATCGCGGAACTGCAGGCGTCCGGACAATCGGCGGGTGTGGCCAAGGCAGAATTCCTGCGCGCGGAATATGCGCTGGATCGCCCCATGTGGGAGCAATATCTGATCTGGATCGGTTTCTGGCCCGGCCCGCATGGGTTCGATGGGCTGGTGCAAGGCAACTACGGCTGGTCCTTTGAATTTGACCGCCCGGTCGCAGAAATCGTGGGCGACACGCTGTGGCTGACCGTCGTGGTCAATCTGGCCGCCATCCTGTTCGTATATGCGGTGGCCTTGCCACTGGGTGTCCTTGCAGCCGCGAAGTCGCGGACCTGGATCGACTATACCTCGGCCTTTGTGGGCTATTTGGGTCTGGCAACGCCGAACTTTTTACTGGCACTGATCCTGTTCTACTATGGGCACCGCTATTTCAACCTACCAATCGGAGGCCTGATGGACCCGTCCTTTGAAGGGCTGCCGATGAGTTGGGAAAAGCTGAAATCCATCCTCGTCCATTTGATCGTACCGACCTTTGTGATCGGCACATCTGGCGCCTCGGCCATGATGCAGCGGCTGCGGGCGAATATGCTGGATGAACTGGGCAAGCCCTATGTGGAAACCGCCATTGCCAAAGGCATGGCCCCGTCGCGGATGCTGACCAAATACCCGCTGCGTGTGGCCTTCAACCCCTTTGTCGCGGATATCGGAAACCTGCTGCCTTCGATGGTCTCCGGCTCGGTTCTGGTATCGGTTGTTCTGGGTCTTCAGACGATCGGCCCGACATTGCTGACGGCGCTGAAGACGCAGGATCAGTTCCTATCCGCCTTCATCCTTATGTTCGTGGCCTTGCTGACGCTGATCGGCACGATGATCTCTGACATTCTGCTGGTCATGCTGGACCCGCGCATCCGATATGAGGGGCGTGAAGCATGACCCAACACCCTGATGGTCGCTATGTCGACGACGCCCCATTCGATCCCGATGCCGCCCTGCAACAGCTTGAGCGCGCCGATTTGGATGCTCCGAACTGGATTCTGGTCTGGCGCAAATTCCGAACCCACAAGCTGGGCCTGATTTCCGGCATCTTCCTGTTGCTGTGCTATCTCATGCTGCCCTTTGCGGGTTTCATCGCGCCTTATGGCCCGAATGAACGTAATGACGAGCATCTCTATGCCCCGCCGCAAAGCATCAACTGGTTCCATGAGGGCGAATTCATCGGGCCTTATGTCTATTCGATGGTGGCCGAGGCGGATCTGGAGACCTTCCAGTGGAAGTTTGTCGCCGACACCGACACCCCGCGGCCAATCAAGTTTTTCTGCGAAGGGGCCGAGTACAAGCTGGCGGGTCTGATCAAATCCGATACGCACCTGTTCTGTGCACCTGAAGACGCGACTTTGTTCCTATGGGGGTCGGATCGTCTGGGCCGTGATGTATTCAGCCGTATCCTCTTTGGCGCCCAGCTGTCATTGACGGTGGGTCTGATCGGGATTTCAGTGTCCTTCTTTCTTGGTATCCTGTTCGGCTCGATTGCGGGATATTTTGGCGGCAGAATCGACTGGGTGATTAACCGTATAATCGAAATTCTGCGCTCACTACCTGAATTGCCCCTTTGGCTCGCGCTATCAGCGGCGGTCCCCTCGAATTGGAGCCCGGTCGCGGTATTCTTCATCATCTCGATTATCTTGGGGATTCTCGACTGGCCTGGCCTTGCGCGATCTGTTCGTGCCAAATTCCTTTCGCTGCGCGAAGAAGAATACGTACGTGCAGCCGAAATGATGGGAGCAAGCTCGGGCCGGGTGATCCGCAAGCACCTGCTGCCCAACTTCATGTCGCATCTGATCGCATCGGCAACCCTGTCGATCCCGGCAATGATCCTGGGCGAAACGGCGCTCAGCTTCCTTGGGCTTGGGCTGCGCGCCCCGGCCGTCAGCTGGGGTGTGATGCTGAACGATGCGCAGAACCTTGCCTCGATCGAGATCTACCCCTGGACGGCCATCCCGATGCTGCCGATCATTGTCATCGTGCTGGCATTCAACTTTCTGGGTGACGGGCTTCGTGACAGCCTGGATCCATATCAGCAATGACGCTGTTATCCGTACTGCCATCACCCGAAGGGTATCGGACAACCGGCACCGGAGCGCGACCCAGCGTGTATGCAGTCTCCGAACTGGCGACCGCCAGCTTTGCGGCTGTTGGTCAGGAACTGGCACGCCTGATGGGCGCGCTGAACCTGACCCAAAGCCCGCCCGAGATTTTGGTCGATCACCGGTTGGCGTCTCTCTGGTACGGATATTCTTTCAAACCCGATGGCTGGGAAATGCCCAACCTCTGGGACAGTATCGCCGGTGATTACCTTGCCAATGATGGTTGGATCAGGCTGCACACGAACCTGCCTCAGCACCGTGCGGCCGCCCTGAAAGTCCTGAAGGTCAACGGAGATCGGGACGCGGTTACAAAGGCTGTTGCAACTATGTCGGCGGCCAATCTTGAAAACGCTGTCGTGGCTGAGGGTGGTGTGGCAGCCGCCATGCGCAGCCGTGGGGAATGGCAGGATCATCCACAGGGGCGCGCGGTTTCACGGGACCCGCTGATCGGATGGCACAAACCCCGACAGATTAAGCTTCGCGACCGGCCAAAGGCAACGGCCAAGCGCCCGCTGGCAGGTCTGCGCGTGCTTGATCTGACCCGCGTTCTGGCCGGTCCGGTTTCAACTAGAACTCTGGCGGGGTTCGGGGCAGAGGTCCTGCGCATTGATCCTCCGGGTTGGGATGAACCCGGTGTGATCCCGGACATTTCCCTGGGCAAGCGCTGCGCCTATCTTGACCTGAAATCGCCGGAAGGTGCCGAGACACTTCACGCGTTGCTGGCTCAGGCGGATGTTTTCATTCATGGCTACCGCCCTGGCGCATTGGACGCGCTGGGCCTCACCCAAGCCAAACGGGACGAGATTGCCCCGAACAGAGTAGAAGTCACGCTGAATGCCTATGGCTGGCAAGGCCCTTGGTCTTCGCGGCGCGGATTTGACAGCCTCGTACAGATGAGCAGCGGGATTGCCGATGCAGGTCGGGTATGGGCCGGTGCAGACAAGCCGACACCCCTGCCGGTGCAGGCGCTGGACCACGCGACTGGATATCTGATGGCTGCCGCCGTCCTGTCAGCATTGTCCGAAGCCGCGATGGGTGCGCCGATCATGCAGGCCCGATTGTCGCTGGCACGCACGGCTGACCTGCTGACCATTCTAAGCAAGTTCGACACCAAGACAGAAATTGGCGCTTCGGTTCCTGCGGATTTCACGACCAAGACCGAAACCTCTGGATGGGGACCTGGCCACAGGTTGAAGCCCGCGCTCTCGGTTGGTCCGGCTCAGATGTCGTGGGACCTACCCGCAAGCAAACTGGGCACGTCGAGCGCCACCTGGTCATAGCCCTACGCCTACGCCCTCGCCGGCAGATGCGCGGTCCGGTCCAACGCTTTGGAAGGGGTCTCGTCAGAGACGCAGCCCAAAGAGGCGGGAGCGGTCCCTAGCGGTCGTCGCCTCCAGGACCGATATCGTCCAGATAATCCTCGTCGATGGCCGCATGCACTGCACCGGTCACCGCTTCGCGTTCCTGCGGTGTCAGGTTTTCGGCCTCTTTTCCGTCAGCAAGCCTGACGGTCACCTCACGATGAGCAAACTTGATCCCTTCGCGGGCAAACAATTCGCGGATATCCTGATAGACCTTCTTACGCACCAGCCACTGATCGCCCGGCTTGGTCATGAACTTGACCCGAATGATCATCGCCGAATCCTGCATTTCGATCACGCCCTGCGATTTCAACGGCTGGATAAAATTATCCCCAATCACCGGATCGCTCAAAAGCTCTTGGCCCAAATTCTTGATGAGTTTCCGCACTTTTTCGACATCGGTGTCATAGGTCACCCGCAGGGGCAGCTTCATGATCACCCAATCGCGCGAATAGTTGGTAAGAACTTTGATCTCGCCAAAGGGGATCGTATTCAGTGCGCCCAGATGGTGCCGCAACTGGAACGACCGGACCGAGATTTTCTCGACCGTCCCCTTCACATCGCCAATGTCAATATATTCGCCTTTGCGGAAGGCATCATCCATCAGGAAAAACGCGCCCGAGAAGATATCCCGGACAAGCGTTTGCGACCCGAACCCAACGGCCAGACCCACGACACCGGCACCAGCGAACAGCGGGCTGACATTGATACCCAATTCCATCAGGACAATCAGAACGATGGTCACAACAACAACCGCCAAAATTGCGCCACGGAACAATGGAAGCAGTGTCGCAAGACGGCTTTGCCCGCCTTCCCCGCCCTCGTCGCCCAGTTCAACCTCTCCACCGGCTACGTCTTCTTCCTCAGCAATCTTGGTATCAATCCAGACACGAAAGAAATGGAACAAGATGTAGCCCATGAACAGGATAACCATCACGTCCAGAGCCCGTTCAATAGGCAGGTCTTCGCTCCAGCTTGCGTCCGGATTCCATATTACGACCAGAGCATATAACCCGACGACAAATGCCAGGATACCGGCCACACGTCGCGCCAGATCCTCATAGGTGACGATCGAGTGCTTTCTCTTTTCCGCTTGCGGGGTTTGAGGAACCTCATCCTCTTCAACACCGGCACCAGTCTCTGCGTTCAGCTCTTCAATCTGGCGATTGCGGACGAAGTAGCGTTCAAGCAGATAGTTCATCGCGCCATAGGCAATGACCACAGACATGAAGATGGCATAGCTGCTGGCAACAATCGGAATGGAATTCTCGTTCTCAAGCACCAGATCAACAGCCAGTTTGAACCAGCTGAACACGATATAAACTGCCAGAACCGGCGCCCAGGCAATCGATATCAGGCGCAAAATCCAGGATACCTGTTCCTTTGACCGCCCGCCTCGGATCGCGTTCGAGATGGCGCGCGCGTTGAACAGAATCATCAGAACATTGCCCAAGGCGCCAAACATGGTCAGGCCGCCATAGACCATCGCATAGACATTGTAGTTCAGACCAAAATCCGCAACCCAGGTAGAAAACAATACCACCGAGATATCATATGTCGCGATTGCCGAGGCCCAGACGTAAAGGCGTTTTGCCTCCCGGTCGGAAAAGGGCGGCAGCCGGTACTGACTGAGGTAAGGAGACAACACCATACGCCAAAGATCGGAAACTGTGCGTGCAAGAAAGAATGCCGTAAATATGGCGGTGGTCGTGAACTGAATCGAAAGATCTTCAGCCTCGCCAAAGATCAGATAGCCCACGATCAAGGCCATCAGCATCGCGAAGATCGTGGCCCCAACACCCATGAAAAAGCGAAAGACCAGAAAGGGCATTTTTTCGCGATAGCCCTGCGGATCTTCTTTTGACCGCGCCACCACAAGCCTTTTTGCAAGACGCTTGCCGTAGATTTCTATCGACAGCCAGCGCCCCAGAAGAAGGAAGAGTATATTCCAGCCCAACACTTCGACATAGGTCTGTATTCGGCCGTCCGGGCTGGTCTCTCGCAAAACATATTGCACTTCGAAGATCGAATACGGCAAAGCCTGCAGGCGCGACTCCATCGACTCGCGGAACTTCGAGAACCGCTCTTGCGCCTTCATCAACTGTGACCCTTCGGACATCGGGTCATGGGCGATATCGTCGTGCGTCGAGGCGGTATTGCCACCAGATGAGACAAGCTGACCGGCGCTGTCGATGACGATGACGCTTGCACCCGCTTCGGTGGCTGATCGGATCGCGTCAGCCAGTTCGCTTTCCTTATCTGCTTCAGATGTCGTGCCAGACCCCGAACCATACCCGGGTATAAGCGAAGTCTGCGCCGTCGCTTCCGACCCCAGAGATAGCATAGCCACCCAGACGAACAGGGCCATTGCAGCCAATAGGTTAAATCTCATGAATTCTCGCTTCCGGGTCGCATGTTGTCGCAGGTTACAGAAGCTTTCCGAACACTTCAATTTATGCGCCGCTGCGGTCCCGATAAAGTGCACAGGCGTGTTCCGGGTGCAATGAGTTGGAATCGGATGTTTTCATCCGCTTCAAAACTGAATATGACGGGCTGGGCATACACTTTCGGGCAAGCAGCTAAGGTCTTTGCGCAAAAACGAAAAGGCACCTTGCGGCTTACCAGAGGAATGGCTGACGTTTTACGCAGTCCCTTCCAGTCGGCGGGTCACAAGGCCCTTTGGCAAGACGGGTGAAAGACGATAGGCTAACAGGTGCCGATGCGCGGACCGACACCAAGACACTTAAGACAGGCGAAGGCATGAGCCTAGGAAGACAAAACGATACTACTGGCCGCGCGCCACGGATCCTGTTCTACAGCCATGACACGTTCGGGCTGGGCCATCTGCGCAGGTCTCGTGCACTGGCCGCCGCAATTACGCAGGCGGATCCAACGGCATCATCCCTGATCCTGACCGGATCGCCCGTCGCTGGCCGGTTCACATTTCCGCGCAGGGTCGACCACGTGCGTCTGCCTGGCGTGACCAAACGGGCGGACGGGTCATACGCGTCTCAGACAATCGGGATGGGGATCGACGAGGTGACCGAGTTGCGATCGGGGTTGATTCAGACCGCCGTTCAGCAGTTCGACCCGGACATTCTGATCGTAGACAAAGAACCCACCGGGTTCCGCGGCGAGCTATTGCCAACACTCGAAAACCTGTTGCTCTCGCAGCGCACCAAACTAGTGCTGGGTTTGCGTGATGTTCTGGATGAACCCGAAGTTCTGGCCGCAGAGTGGGAACGGAAAGAGGCAACTGCAGCGACCGAAAGATTCTATCATGAAATCTGGGTTTACGGGCTGCGTTCGATCTATGATCCGACCAAGGGGCTGCCTCTGAATCACGCGGCCCAGTCGCGCATTCACTGGACTGGCTATTTGCGTCGTGATCTGGGGCCAATCGGTACTCCACCGGAACAGCCCTATATCCTGATTACCCCAGGTGGTGGTGGGGACGGCAAGGCGATGGTGAACCTGGTTCTTTCGGCTTACGAAAAGGACCCCGACCTGTCACCACGCGCGGTATTGGTCTATGGCCCGTTCCTGTCAGGTGATCTGCGGGACGAATTCGAAACCCGTGTGGCCGCCTTGAACGGGCGTGTGACCGCCGTCGGCTTTGAATCCCAGATCGAAACGCTGTTCCACGGCGCGGCTGGCGTTGTCTGTATGGGCGGGTATAATACGTTCTGCGAGGTCCTGTCCTTTGACAAACGCGCCGTCATTGTTCCACGGACCAGCCCACGTATGGAACAGTGGATACGTGCCTCACGCGCCGAGGATCTGGGACTGATCCGGATGTTGGACGAGTTCCGTGACGGGCTAACAACCGATTCCATGGTCCGTGCCATTCGCGACCTACCACATCAGCCATTGCCGTCTCAGGCCATTGAACAGGGCCTGCTGGACGGGTTGGACTATGTCACCGGGCGCATTGAGGTATTGCTGAATCAGGAACAGGAACGGGCAACCGGATGACCGCAGGCGCACCCAATCTGGCGGTGCTGGTCAAAGGGTGGCCGCGCCTGTCCGAAACGTTCATCGCGCAGGAACTTGTTGCTCTGCAAGAGGCAGGCCATCAGTTCGACATCTGGTCCCTGCGTCATCCAACCGATGTGAAACGGCATCCGCTGCACGACAGGTTTCGTGGCCAGGTTCGATATCTGCCGGAATATCTGTATCAAGAACCTCAGCGCATATGGGCTGCCCGCGAACAAGCGCAGCGTCTGCCGGGATACGGCGCGGCCCATAAGGTCTGGCGCGCTGATTTGCGCCGCGATCCCACGCATAACCGCATCCGTCGGTTCGGCCAGGCCTGTGTTCTGGCTGCGGAATTGCCCGCCAGCACACAGGTTCTCTATGCGCATTTCATGCATACGCCCTCGTCGGTCGCGCGCTATGCCGCGATCATGCGCGGCCTTCCGTGGAGCTTTTCAGCCCATGCAAAAGATATCTGGACGTCACCGGATTGGGAAAAATCGGAAAAGTTGCACTCCGACACTTACGGAGCAGCTTTTGGTGCAACCTGCACCGCGATCGGCGCCCAGCATCTGCGCAGCCTAGCCGACGATCCGGCACGGGTTGAACTGATCTATCACGGGCTGGATCTGGGCCGCTTTCCAGCCCCGCCGGAACGCGGCTTACGCCCCGCTGACAGCCCTTTTCATATGCTGTCCGTTGGGAGGTTGGTCGAAAAGAAAGGCTTTGATCGCCTGATTGATGCATTCGCCATGCTGCCGGAAGATCTTGACTGGCACTGGACGCATATCGGCGGAGGAAGCCTGAGTGATACTTTGCAGAACCGGGCCGCATCGGCCGGGTTGTCCGGGCGCATCACCTGGAAAGGGGCCTGTGACCAACCCGAGGTCATCGCCGCGATGCGCACAGCAGACCTGTTTGTTCTGCCCAGCCGGATCGCCGCAGATGGGGACCGGGATGGCCTGCCCAATGTGTTGATGGAAGCCGCCTCGCAATATCTGCCAATCCTTTCGACCCCCGTTTCTGCGATTCCTGAGTTTATCGAGACAGGCACGCATGGCGTCCTGACGGACGACGATCCGGTCGCGCTGGCAAATGCGATCTCAAAGCTGGCGGCCAACCCCGCACAAGCTGCTGGTATGGCGGGCGCTGCCTATGATCGCCTGATCGCCGAATTCCGCATGGACCCGGGCATAGCGCTTTTGTCTGCCAGGTTAAGCGCGCTGGGCGCGCATAAGAGCTGATGCCGCGCATCGCCTTCTACGCCCCGATGAAATCCCCCAACAGCCCGGTGCCGTCGGGGGACCGGGAAATGGCACGAAATCTTCTTCTTGCAATCCAAGCCCGAGGGGATGCGGTGGATCTGGCCTCGGACCTACGCGTATTCGACAAGCACGGCGACAAAGAGGTCCAGGCCAAACTGCGCCATGAGGCTGAAGCCGAGGTGCTGCGCCTGACCTACGACCTACCTGCTGACACTGCACTATGGGTGACCTATCACAATTATTACAAGGCCCCTGATCTGATTGGACCCCGTGTAAGTACGGCGCGAAACATACCCTATGTTCAGCTTGAAAGCACCCGTGCCTACAGCCGCATTCAGGGGCCATGGTCAGGGTTTGCCCAAGCGGCCCATCAGGCCTGCGACGCGGCCCGGGTGATCTTTTATCACACCGCCAATGACCTCATCACGCTGGAACGCGAGCAGTTCGGAAATCAGGCGCTTGTCGAGCTTCCGCCGTTTCTTCCCGCCTCCTCGCTGCCGCAGGCCTCTAGCTGCGATGGCCCGATGCTGGCCGTGGGCATGATGCGACACGGCGACAAGCTGGCCTCTTACCGGGTGCTTGAACAGGCACTGCGCCACCTGCAGGGCGATTGGTCCCTGTCTATTGCGGGCGATGGTCCCGCCCGCGCCGAAATCGAAGCGCTGATGGCCAAGTTTGGCACGAAAGTCCGGTTTCTGGGGCAGCTTGATCGCGACGCGCTGCGCAAGACTTATGCTACCGCATCCCTGATGGTCTGGCCCGGCGTGAATGAGGCCTATGGCATGATCTATCTAGAGGCTCAGGCACATGGTATCCCCGTGGTCGCGCAAGACAGGCCGGGCGTCCGGGATGTGCTTATGCCGTCCGACTATCCTTCGGTTGCTGAAGGGGCCAAGGGGCTGGCTGCAAGGCTGCGCACTCTTCTGGACAATCCGGCACTGCGGTCTTCTCAAGGCAGCCAATCGGCCGCATATATAGCCGCGCGCCACCTGATGCCAGATGCAACTGATCGGTTCTGGACGGCTGTTGATCCTTTGCTGGAGGCATCCACATGAGCAAGCTCGCCCTATTGCGCCACGGGCATACGGCGTGGAACCGCGCCGGGCGCATTCAGGGGCGCAGCGATATTCCATTAGATGAACAGGCACAGACAGAACTGGCATGCTATTCCCTGCCCTCCCCTTGGGATCAGGCTATGGTCTGGTCCAGTCCCTTGGCGCGTGCGGCCCAGACGGCACAACTGGTTACTGGGCGCGAACCGTTGAAGTCCGAGGCCCTCACGGAAATGAACTGGGGTGCTTGGGAGGGGCAGCACGGCACCGATCTCATTGCCGATCCCGCAAGCGGTTATCGCCATATCGAGGATTGGGGTTGGGGTTTCCTACCCCCCGGAGGTGAAAGCCCCGCCGAAATTTGGCAGCGGCTGGAACCTTGGCTTGCAAGCCTTGGCGAAAATACCGTAGCCGTTTGCCATATCGGCATCATGCGGGTCATTCTGGCCCGCGCCTGGGGATGGGATTTTGACGGCCCCGCCCCCTTTAAGATCAAGCGCAACCGCCTCTATATCGTGGACATGGAGTCCATGCGCCCCGAAACTGACCCTATCCGCTTGATCCGGCAGGAGACCCGCATATGAGGGTGATGATTGTTGTGACCCATCTGCTGGGCACCGGACATCTGAGCCGCGCACTTACATTGGGCCGGGCCTTTGCCGCTGAGGGTCACAAGGTCTTGCTGGTCTCGGGCGGAATGCCCGCGCCGCAGCTGGACCATACCGGGATCGACTTGCTAGGGCTGCCGCCATTGCGCTCAGACGGCACCAATTTTACGCGATTGCTGACGCAAACGGATGAGGTCGCAGATGCTGCCTATTTCGACGCTCGCAAGGTTGCCCTGACAGAGGCGCTGCGGAGCTTTGCCCCGGATGCGCTGATCACCGAGCTGTACCCCTTTGGCCGCAGATCTCTGGCGGATGAGTTCGACGCCCTGTTGGAGGCGGCCCACACACAGGGTCCCCGTCCGGTTATTTTGGGATCAGTCAGGGATATACTGGCGCCCCCGTCCAAACCTGCCAAAGCCCAGCGCACCGAGGAGATCATTCTTGACCTCTTTGACGGTGTCCTTGTCCATTCAGACCCAAGCATGATCCCGCTGAGTGTAAGCTGGCCAGTCTCGGAACGTCTGGCGCATCGCCTGTTCTATACCGGGTTCGTGGCCCCTACGGCACCGACCCCGCATCCCGACGGGATTGGTAAAGGTGAGATTCTGGTGAGCGCTGGCGGTGGATCGGTGGGCGAGCCGATCTTTCGGGCAGCCATCGAGGCCGCACGAAAGATGACCAACTGGCGCTGGCGCCTGTTGGTAGGCGGGCTGGACTCCGCAGCACGCATAGAACGCCTGACAGCAGGTGTTGGCGACGCCCCTGTCACGCTGGAACCGGTGCGCCCGGACTTTCGACAAATGCTGCCCTTGGCCGCCGCATCGGTCAGCATGTGCGGCTACAACACGGCGTTGGACATTCTGCAGTCTGGCGTACCCTCGGTTTTCATCCCCTTCGACGACGGAAGCGAAGTCGAACAGACTTTGCGCAGCCAAAGCCTGTCGAAGCTCAGCGCGATCGACGTATTGCCAAGCAACAAGTTGTCCGAAGATACCCTGGTGCAGGCTGTCGAGGCCGTTCTGGCCGCCCCCGCGCGGCCAAGTGCCGGTCAGGGTTTTGACGGGGCTGCAAAATCTGTCGAGATTGTAAGATCACTGTTGGATCACGCTCATGACCGGTGATTGGCACCCCCTGATGACCGAGCTTGATCTGTGGCGGCGGGACGGGCTGTCTCTGCCGCTGTGGTGGAGGGATGATGACGCGGTCTGTGTCACGCCACAGTTGGAACGTTTGGAGGCGCTGTCCGCATCACTGGAACTGCCGGTTCATCTGGCGATTATTCCGCGTGACGCAGATGAAGATCTAGTTACCCATGTCGAAGGCTCGTCCGCATTGATACCGGTGGTCCATGGCTGGGCCCATCAAAACCACGCTCCGACAAACGAGAAAAAATCGGAGTTTCGACTGCATCGCCCCATTCAGGACATCCGCAGCGATGCGCGGGCCGGGCTGATCCGGTTACAGAGCCTGTTCCCAGACAAGCTGTGCCCTATGTTTGTGCCACCCTGGAACCGGATCGCGTCAGAGATGGTTCAGGAATTGCCGGGCCTGGGATATCGCATCCTGTCCACCGCCACCCCCCGAAAGGTAAAGATGGCGGCACCTGGCCTTATGCAGGTCAACACGCATCTGGACCCGATCGACTGGCGCGGGTCACGGGGGTTGGCCCCTCGGGACAAGCTGATCGCTCAGGCCACAGATCTGCTGCGGGACAGGCGCGAAGGGCCTGCGGACAATACCGAGCCGTTTGGCATCCTGACGCATCACCTGGTGCATGACGAGGAAGTCTGGTCCTTTACGCAGGACCTTCTGACGCGGTTTCTGGATGGTCCGGCGACCGTCTGGACCGCCCCAAAAAACGATAGATCACGGAGACCCGAATGAGCCGATTGGATTCAATGCTGCGCCGCCTGACGGCCCAACGCGACGGGCTGAACTGGGCGGTCGATCAGATTACAGATACGAGCGGCGATATACTGGACATGGGTTTGGGGAATGGCCGCACCTATGATCACCTACGTGAAATTCTACCAGACCGGCGCATCTGGGTCATGGACAGGGTTTTACAGTGCCACCCGTCCAGCACCCCTCCGGCAGAGGATTTTCTGCAGGGCGAAGCGGGTCCTATGTTAAAGAAACTAGCAGCCGGTGGCCCAAAAATAGCATTGGCACATTACGATTTCGGGCGCGGTATCAAGCAGGATGATGTGGCTGAGGCGGCGATGCTCAGCCCGCTGATCGCTCAGGTCATGCTGCCCGGTGGGCTGCTGATATCCGGCCAACCACTGGTTGGGTTTGAACAGATCACCGGACCGGAGACCATCGCACCCGACCGATACCTTTTCTACAGGGCCTGATCAGGCCACACGTCGCCCTCGCGACCACACTCCGTTCAGGGCAGGCGCGCCTTCACGCATCCGGAACCGTATGACGTCGGCGCGTGCGCCTGCGCGCAGCTCGCCACGGTCTTCCAGCCCGACCACCTGCGCCGGGGACATCGTAACGGTCCGCAGTCCACGGGCCATGTTGCCCCACATCTCCCCCAGCCGTGCCGCCGACAGCAACAACGCGGCCGGCACATAGTCCGATGACAGAATATCCAGGTGTCCCAGATCGGCCAGTTCTTTGGCGGCGACATTCCCCGAATGTGACCCGCCCCGGATTACATTCGGCGCCCCCATCATCACCTTGATCCCGTGATCATGGCAAGCCCGCGCCGCTTCGACGGTAGTGGGGAATTCGGCCAGCCGGATACCGTGGCCCGCTGACACATGTACCTGTTCCCGGGTGGTGTCGTCATGGCTGGCCAGCATGGCCCCAAAACGCTTGGCCGCTTTTACGGTTTCCACCTCGTGCTTTTCGCCGTTCCTGTCCCTCATCGCCTTGAGGTCCGCGACATGCTGCTGGAATTCCTTGCCCTCCAACCCCAGCTTTCCTTTCAGATAGCTTTCGAGCTTTGAGATATCACGGAATTGACGCTGACCGGGCGTGTGGTCCATCAGTGACACCAGCCCGACACGGTCCTCGAGGCCGAATTCATCCAGTTCTTCGACCAGCGTTTCTGAACACAATTCGGCCCGCAAATGCAAGAAATGGCTGATTTTTAAGGCGTCTTGCTCCCGTAACTGCCACAGCTCGCGGGACAGGCCACGTGCGTATTTGTTGTAGCGCGGACCAGTCGGGATCGACCCGACGCGCATCGCATCGAACACGGTTGTGATGCCCGTGCTGGCCAGTTCGGCGTCATGGGCAAGAATTGCCGCCGCATGGGGCCAGTCGACCTTGGGGCGGGGCTGGATATGACGTTCCAGATTGTCTGTGTGCAGCTCGACCAGGCCGGGGCTGACATAGTCACCCTCACAATCGATTGCACCGCTTGGAACCGCCGCGCCTGTATCGATCTCGGTGATGCTGTCGCCCTGAACCCGGACGCTGCCGGTAATGGTTTCGTCGGGCAGGATCAGCGTGGCATTGGCAAGGATCAATTCTTCTGTCATCTGAACTTCACACAGTTTGAGGTATTGGAAGGCCACGCAATAGGAGGCCAATGTGACATTCACGCGATACGCGATCTATTTTGCGCCACCCGCCACGGCGGAGTGGACGCAATTCGCAACCCATTGGCTGGGCTGGGACATGGAGGCTGGCACCGCGGTCGCCCATCCTGGGCTGGATGGTGTGGATGTTGCAGCGGTTACGGAGGTACCGCGAAAATACGGGCTGCACGCGACCATGAAACCCCCGTTCCGCCTGCGCGAGGGGCAATCCGTCACAGCGTTGCAAGAGGCCTGCGCCACCCTTGCTGCCAGCCAATGCGCAATCATGATGGAGGGTCTTGAGATTGCCCGCCTTGGCCGGTTTCTGGCCCTGCGACCACTGGGCGACACAGCCGCGCTGAACGCGTTGGCCGCCGCCTGTGTTCAAGAGCTTGATATGTTCCGGTCCCCACCGTCGGCGGCTGAACTTGACCATCGCCGCACCTCCAGACTGACACCGGATCAGGACGCCAACCTGGTCAAATGGGGTTACCCCTATGTGCTGAACGCGTTTCGGTTTCACATCACCCTGAGCGGCAGGTTGGACAAGCCCGTGCTGGATTCGGTCCAGCGCACCCTGGAAAACCATCTGGGGCCGCTTTTGCCGAAGCCCTTTCGAATTGCGGATCTGGCCCTGATGGGCGAGGCCGAGGATGGACGGTTTCACCTGATCCATCGCTATGCGCTTTCCAACTGAAGGCGGGACAATATTTTGGCCACCGTATCCTGCAGAGCACCAGAATTGTCGACCTCGATCACCCGGACCAGCCCCTTAGGCAACGGGGTCTTGGCCTGGCCCAACCGACGCGCCTGTTCTCTGTCACTTTCGCGCCCGCGCAATGACAAGCGTTGCTCTAGAACGCTCGCGTCTGCAGTCAACGAGATAACAATCAGATCGCCAAAGATCTCTTGCGCCTGCAACAACACAGCGCGCGACAGGTTGACCAGAACTGCCTCCGCCACCTGACGTTGCTGCGCGATCTCTTTCGGCACACCATAGAGCAACCCATGTGCATGCCAGCTGAGCGCGAATGCGCCCTCACCTTCCATCTGTCGAAACGCGTCATCTGTGACCCGTTTGAAATCTTCCCCCGCTTCGCCTTCGGGGCGGGTGACGACACGGCGCAGCCGCTGGATACCTTTTGCGCGGGCTTCCAACGCCTCAATCACACTGTCTTTGCCGACACCTGACGGACCGACAACCGCTATGACCGGGGCAAGCATCATGCCGCAATTCCCGGCGTGAATTGCGAAACGTTGATCTCGCGATCGCAAACCTGTTTCCGCCCGTCAACATCATGGAAGATGCCGACAATCGCCGCTCCGCGCTCTTTCGCCTCAAGGATCAGGGACAGGACGGTTTCGCGGTTCTGCGCATCCAGACTGGCTGTGGGTTCATCCAGCAGCATGGCCGGGTATTCATGGGCAAAGCCGCGCGCGATGTTCACGCGCTGCTGTTCGCCGCCCGAAAAGGTCGTCGGACTAAGGGACCAGAGCCGTTCAGGAATATTCAGACGCTCGAGCAGACCCGCGGCCTTGTCCAGTGCCTTCTGTTTATCGCAACCAACGGCAAGAAGCGGCTCGGCCACGACCTCAAGCGTTGGCACTCTGGGCACAACACGCAGGAACTGGCTGACATAGCCCAGCGTTTCGCGCCGCAGGGTCAATATCTCGCGCGGTTCAGCCTTTGCGACGTCTAAACCACCGACCAGAACCTGACCCGAGGCAGCCAGATAGTTGCCATAGATCACCCGCATCAAGGTGGATTTACCTGCCCCCGACGCGCCGGTCAGCGCCACACACTCACCCGGTTCAACCCTGAGCGTAGCGCCCTGCATGACCGGGATCACTGCGCTGCCCTGATTGTGCAGGGTAAAGCTTTTGCTGACATTGTTCAGTTCAATCATTGTCCCGGCCCTCATACCTGCAACACGCTGGACACCAGCAGTTGCGTATAGGCATGCTGCGGATCGTCCAGAACCTGATCAGTCAATCCGGCCTCGACCACATGACCGCTTTTCATCACCATCAGCCGATCCGCCAGCAGACGGACAACGGCAAGATCATGGGTGACAATGATGGCGCTCAGCCCCATTTCCCGAACCAACCCGCGCAACAGGTCCAACAGGCGAGCCTGTACCGAGACGTCCAGACCACCAGTCGGTTCATCCATGAAGACCAGCCTGGGGCCGGTCACCAGATTCCGCGCGATCTGCAGGCGCTGCTGCATGCCACCGGAAAACGCGGTCGGACGATCATCAACCCGCTCCGCTTCGATCTCAACCCGACCCAGCCAGTCGATCGCCTTGTCGCGGATATCGCCATAGTGGCGGCCACCTACGGCCATCAGTCGTTCGCCGATATTTCCGCCCGCACTGACAGACATACGCAAGCCATCGCGCGCATGTTGGTGCACGAATGCCCAATCGGTGCGGCTCAGCATCCGGCGTTCAGGTTCCGACATGGTCACGGTATCCACCGGACCGTCTGCAAGAGTGTCAAAGATCACTTGCCCCGCATCCGGCTCCAGATGACCCGCCAGACAGTTCAACAGGGTTGACTTGCCCGAACCACTCTCACCCACGATCCCCATCACCTCGCCGGGATAGAGATCAAAACTCACATCGGTACAGCCAATACGGGTCCCGTAGGATTTTCTGATATCCTGTACACTCAGCAGCGGTGTCATTTCATTCACCTTGGGTCATATGAAAACTCGATCCGATTGCCGCCCGGCTCTCGGATCATGAAATGGAGTTTCGGACCTGAACCCGAGGGTTCAGGTGCAAACTCGACAGCGACAGCAGGCCAGTCTTTGACCGCCTCGAAAACCGCTGTCAGCGCTTCTTCATCGGGAACTTTCAAGGCAACATGATGCAACCCCACGTTCTTGTGCCGGTCAAACCCCTGTAACCCCTTGCCTTTTTGCTGCCAAAGCGTCAGCTTCGCCGCGCCATTGGTCACATAAACCGCCGGGTAATCCGGATTGCTGCCGAAGACCTCCCAACCCAGCGCATCGACAAAGAACGTCCGCGTGGCGTCGAGGTCCGAAACCGTAAGACCAAGGTGGTCAATTCCAAGCACATCTTCTCGTTTCATGCGGCATCCTCTCTGGCCAAACGGCCCACATGGCCCGCCTCGCGGCGCGACCGGCAATAATCTGTGTCCGAGCAAACAAACATGCGGGTGCCTGCATCATCCACGATGACTTCATCCAGATAGCTGTCCTCGGCCCCGCACAGATCACAGGGATGGTCGGCCTTGGTGGCCTCGAACGGGTAATCCTGGAAATCGAGGCTGACGACCTTGGTATGCGGTGGCACCGCGTAGATACGTTGCTCGCGGCCCGCGCCAAACAGCTGGATCGCGTCCATCTCAAGCTTTGGGTTGTCGAATTTCGGGATCGGGGACGGGTCCATCACATAACGGTCCGAGACCATCACAGGATAAGCATAAGCGGTTGAGATCGCACCATGCTGGCTGATGTCTTCGTACAGTTTCACGTGCATCAACCCGTATTCTTCGAGGCTGTGCATCTTGCGTGTCTCGGTCTCGCGCGGTTCCAGAAACCGCAGCGGTTCCGGGATCGGCACTTGATAGACAAGAATCTGATCCGCGCGCAGCTTCGCCTCGGGGATGCGGTGGCGGGTCTGGATGACCGTCGCCTTCTCTGTTACCTCGGTGGTGGCGACGCCCGCCGTATTCTCGAAAAACTTACGGATAGACACGGCATTGGTCGTATCATCCGCGCCCTGATCAATCACCTTGAACGTATCGTCCGGGGTCAAAGTTGCGGCAGATACCTGCACGCCTCCGGTACCCCAGCCATAAGGCATCGGCATCTCTCGGCTGGCAAATGGCACCTGATATCCGGGAATAGCCAACCCCTTGAGGATCGCCCGACGGATCATCCGCTTGGTTTGTTCGTCCAGATATGCGAAGTTATATTCAGTCATTTGATGTAACTATTTTGTTTCTGGTGTTTTTATGGACGTATTTGGTATTTGTTCGCTCTTTTTGGCGATTATGCTCTATTTTATCTGGCGCAATTTTCGCGCAAAGTGGCGCCTCGGGGCCATGGCCCGCGACCTTTCGTGCGAATGGGAATCGCTTGAAATCGTGAATTCGCGCGAAGCTTTCGGCAGAAAATCGCCCAATCAGGGCAGCGACTGGTTTTTGAACCGTAGGACGAGCCTGTAGGGCAAAGCGTTCAGAGATCATTCCGCAGCCTCCCTCGATGCAGCCCGTTCCTCGGCCTCGCGTCGCAGCTTGCGCACCAGTTCCAGTTCGGATTGAAAATCCACGTAATGCGGCAGCTTGATATGTTCGAGGAAACCGGTTGACTGAATATTGTCTGAGTGGCTCAGGACAAATTCCTCGTCCTGTGCAGGTGCGCCCAGATTGTCCTCGCCCAACTCCTCCCACCGCAGCGCCCGGTCGACCAGAGCCATGGCGATGGATTTGCGTTCAGACTGGCCAAAGACGAGCCCATAGCCGCGTGTAAACTGTGGCGGCTCAGTCTTTGAGCCTTGGAACTGGTTCACCGTCTCACATTCGGTCAACTCGACTTCGCCGATCTCGATGGCAAAGCCCAGTTCGGGAATGTCCATTTCGACCGCGACCTTGCCGATCCGCAGCTCGCCAACAAAGGCGTGGTTGCGGGCATAGCCGCGCTGAGTCGAATAGGCCATGCCCAGCACAAACCCCTCATCCCCGCGCGCCAGCGATTGCAACCGCAGCGGACGGTCCGCCGGAAATTCCAGCGGTTCTCGGGTCAGGTCGCCAGGCGTAGCATCGCTGACCGGCTCGTCCTGAATAATATCCTCACCCTTGAGGAATTCGGTGATATGCGGGGTCGGCTCGTGTCGCGCCGTACTTTCGGGCGCGGGTAGAGTTTCGCCATCCGCAGCCAGTTTGAAATCTAGCAGGCGGTGGGTGTAGTCGAATGTCGGGCCCAGCACCTGCCCGCCCGGCGCATCCTTGAACGTCGCCGATATCCGACGGTCACAGGCCATATTGCCAGTTTCAACCGGTTCGGAATAACCAAAACGCGGCAATGTCGTGCGATAGGCGCGGATCAGAAAGATCGCTTCGATCAGATCGCCACGCGCCTGTTTGATCGCAAGTGCGGCAAGGTCTGGATCATACAGCGATCCTTCTGCCATCACCCGGTTCACCGCCAGGCTCAGCTGCTCCCGGATCTGGACCAGGCTAAGCTCGGCCACATCCGGGGCGCCTCGGCGCTCTTCGGCCAACCAGGCATGGGCATTCTCAATCGCCTTTTCGCCTCCTTTGACGGCAACGTACATCGCTTAACCCTCCGCGCTGATCTGGGTACTGCGCGGCAGGGCCGCGACCTTGTCACCGCAGGTAAAGAAGAAGTCACATCCCAAAGGGAAAAGAGCCGCATTACGTTGCAACGCAGGGATATCGGGTAGGTTCAAGCCTGCGCTCTGCTTGATACCGGGACCGTGCAAAATGGCACCGGACTGATCCAGGCTGTCACGCTCAACAATCAGAGTGGTTGACCGATCCGGATACTCGGCAGTTCCGATGCGATAGCGATCCAGCCCACCAATTTCGCCCCAAGTGCCGACGGCGAAATCTGCCTCGGCAGCAGGAACCAGCGGCGCGCCGGTGTGGAAGGTCAGCCATTCGCGCAGAGCGTCGGTGTCGAGCTCACCCGCCAGATGTACCTTGGTTTCCGGGTCGCATAAAGTCAGCAACAAAGTGCCCGCTGCTACCGACAAAGGCGCAGGGGGCACGGCCCCTGACAGGCTGCGGATTTCGCCAGGGCGTGCCATCACCGTCATCGCCGCGCGAAAAGCATGTGCGGAATCAACCGGTATGTTCTGGAACCCGCCCGAGAATTGAGTTTGCGCAGTCATCAATCTTCTCCCCGAACCAGCGTGAAGAATTCTACTTTGGTTGCCGCCGCCTTTGCCGCCCGCGCGATTTTGACCGCCTGCATTTTCTGTTCCAGCTGACCGAGCAGGTTTTCCCGCACATGGTCTGCTGCCGCAGTCTGCATCATCGCATCAATCACAGCTGCAGCTTCGGCCTTGGGCTTTGACCGGCCCTGAACATAGCCATGTCCGACCGTGCCATCCTGCAAGACCACCGAGCAGCGCGTGACCGTCATTTCACCCAGGTTGAACGGCGCCCCGGTGGCGCCGGTACGTCCGCGCACCATCACGCCGCCCACTTCGGGGCTGCGCAGCCATTCAAAGCCGGGACGGTCCGTGAGACCCTCCCACAGCGCCAACGTGGCTTCATCTGGCGCGCGGGCCAGCAGGCCCATCCACATCTTACGCGCCTCGGTCGCGGAATCTATCTGTTGTGTCATCAAAGCCTCTTGGCGGGGTTGTCTACTTATCCTATACAACTATACAAATCATAGACCGCCGCCCGGCGACTCGCAATCGCAACTGTGTGAATTTTTGGTGACATGAACAAAACGCCGATCTGGAAAAGCATCGCCCTAAGCCTGACGTCGGACATTGCCGAAGGGCGATATCAAACCGGTGACCGGCTGCCGACCGAAGCGCAACTGGCCGCAACGCATGGCGTTAACCGCCACACGGTTCGTCGGGCGCTGTCTGACATGGCCGACCAGGGGCTGGTACATTCTAGGCGCGGGGCCGGTGTATTCGTCGCCACCCGACCAACCGAGTATCCGATTGGTAAGCGGGTGCGATACCACAAGAGCATCTCGGCCAGCGGCAAGATGCCCGGCAAGAAGATCCTCGCCCTGACCACACGGGCCGCGGATGAAGCCGAGGCCGAAGCATTGGGGCTTGATACCGGCGACACGGTGCATGTCTATGACGGTCTGTCTCTGGCCGACGGGCAACCCATCGGCCTGTTTCAAAGCGTTTTTCCGGCCAAGCGATTTCCTGACATTCTGCAGATTCTGACCGAAACCCAATCCGTCACCAAAGCCCTGCAAAGATGCGATGTGCCGGATTACACGCGCATCTCAACCCGCCTGACCGCGCGGGCTGCCACGGCAACTCAAGCTCTGCACCTGCACCTGCCCGAGGGCGCACCAGTCTTGTTTTCGATCGGAATCAATGCAGATCCCGAGGGCAATCCTGTCGAATTCGGAAGAACAACCTTTGCCGGAGAACGGGTCACATTGACCCTGAACGAGGATTGATCCCGTAAGCCTCCCGCCCGTCTTCAACCACCTATCGGAGGTTTCATCCCGTTGGGCGTAGCGCCGGGCGAAGCCGATGCTTCTGCGGGCGCGGGAGCACCTGGGGTCACAGGGCCAGCTATTCGTATTTCTCCAAAAACGCCTCGGCCTCTAGTTTGCGAAAATCCGGCAATGCGTCACGCAAGCGGCTGTTGTCCCAGTCCCACCAGGCCAACTGCTCCATCCGATCCGCAACCGCTTGTGGGAACCTGGGGCGGAGTGGTTGGGCCGCCACCCCAGCAACGATCATGTAGGGCGGTACGTCTTTGGTCACCAGCGCCCCGGATGCGATGACCGCACCATTACCGATTGTCACCTCGGGCTTGATGATCGCTCCGTGACCGATCCATGTGTCATGCCCGATATATGCGATCCGGTTTGCGCGATGGGCAAACCACTCCGCATCATCCTCGGCATCGTCCCAATAGTCAGCCGACCGATAGCTAAAATGATGCAGCGAGGCCTTTTGCAACGGGTGATCCGTGGCGCCGATCCGGGTAAAGCTGGCAATGTTCGAAAACTTGCCGATCTGGGCGTTGGCGATGTCGCAGGTCCGGTCGCAATAGGAATAGTCGCCCCAGACCGCGTTGGCGATCCGACTGCCGGTGCCAATCTCGACAAATGCACCAAAGCTGCTGTTGGTAATCTGGCAATCGGGATGGATGAACGGTTCATCCGTGCGCAATCGTGCCATAGTCCTGACCTTTCAAGCTGCGCTCACGGCAGAATAAAATCTTTGGTTTTCGCGTTGCTCGGCTTGCTCTTCTTGCCGCTGTCGCCCTGGATCAGACGACGCCGTAACCAGCCCGAAAACCAATCCATCAACATCACCATGAGAATGATCAGAACGATGTAATAGGCGACCTCTTCCCAATCTTTCTGAGTGATGATCGCCTGCGTCAGCAACAGACCAATGCCGCCGCCAGTAATCGCGCCAATTATGGTCGCGCTGCGGGTGTTGGATTCGAGAAAGTACAAAAGCTGGCTCAACAGCACCGGGGTGATCTGTGGGATCACGCCAAAGCGATAGCGCTGCGGCGCATTCGCACCGGTCGACTGCACGCCCTCGATCTGCTTCTCATCCACATTCTCCAGCGCTTCTGAGAATATCTTGCCGAATGTCCCGGTATCGGTCACCAGAATTGCCAGCGCTCCGGTCAACGGCCCTGGGCCGAAGGCCCGTGCCAGAACAACGGTCCAGATCAAGGCGTCCACACCGCGTACAAAGTCGAACACCCGCCGTGTGGCAAAGCGCACCGACCGCAAGGGGTTAAAGTTCCGCGTCGCCAGGAACGCCAGTGGCAAGGCGATAATCCCTGCCCCCATGGTGCCCAGAAACGCCATCAGGATCGTCTCGAAGATGGCCCAGGCCACATCCTGATGCCGCCAGATCTTGTTGGTCCAGAAATCGTTGAAAATGGCACCGGCCTCACCGGCGGTGGCGCGGCTGACCAACTCGGGGAAAGATTTGCCATAATACGGGCTGTCGAGGGTGAACCAGAACAGCTCCCATCCTGGAAAATAGCAGAACACTTCGGACCGGTTGCGGGTCACGGTCAGACGCCCCGCATCGGTGGTGATCGCCAGCCGGTTTTTCGAGACGTTGATCCAGTCTGGAACCTCGCCCGCCGGTAGCTCGGCCTGCACCCCAGAGGCGCGGGTGGGTGTGGCGCGCACGACGCCATAGCCGGGGATATCATATTCGATTGTCTCAGGGCCGAAACGCACCACGTGACCATCCTCCAGGTCAATGATCGTGGTTTCGCCCAGCGCCACCCAATCGGGTGCGGTTCCGTCGGGATAGGTGCCTTTGCGGTCCCCTTCGACCGCAACGGACACCTCTCCATTGCGATTGTCTCGCGTGACATGGGTTTTGTAACTGTAGGTGTCGGCAACAAGCGTCTTGCCGTTTTCCCAGTTTGCGCGCCCTGCCAAGCCCGGCACGTCAAAGGCAAAGAACACGTAGATCAGGTAAACAGCGACAAGGCCGGGCAACCCGAAATTCACGATCCGTTTGCGGTTGAACAGACGACCGGCCTCGGCCTTGAGGTCATCTGTCGACAGATCAGTGGCAAAGGTCGTCATGCCGAAGCTCCTTTTTCAGACCCGTGGGTCAGGCGATCCCGCAGATAGCCGGACAGCTGATCCACGACCACGATTGTGACAAAAAGCAGAAGGAAGATGGCCGCGGCCTCGTCGTAGCGCCCCTGCCCCCATGACATCGCGTTGCGCAGCTCATAGCCCAGACCGCCAGCACCGACGAAACCGAGGATGGCCGAGGCACGGATGTTGATCTCGAACCGCAGCAAGGCATAGCTGACATAGTTCGGTCCGACCTGTGGGATCACGCCCAAATACATCCGTTGCGACCAGTTCGCGCCCACCGAATGCAGCCCCTCAATCGGCTTCAGCGAAGCGTTCTCGTTCACTTCCGAGAATAGCTTGCCCAATGCACCGGCGGTATGGATGGCAATCGCAATCATTGCTGGAACCGGACCGCCGCCGAGAATAAAGATCAAAACCAGCGCGATAACGATTTCAGGGATGGCCCTGCAGATATCGGAAATCCGACGAAACAATGGGATCAGAGATGGCCACTGCGCCATGCCCCGTGTCGACATCAGGGCAAGAAATGTCCCCACAATCGTACCGATCAGGGTTGATGCTGCCGCGATATTGATCGTCTCGATCAAGGCCGGAAAGAACCGGATCAGATTTTCCGGCATCGCGCCGATCTTTTCCCACGCTTCCGAGAGAACTTCGGCCGGATAGTCGAAAACCCTGCGCCAACCGTCAACGAAACTGCCTGCGTTTCGATCATCCGCAGTGCGGAACCCTGCAGCCATCAAAGCCACAAACAGGATCAGGAGAATGCCACCATAAGCCCGTTTTCGCCGGGTCATTTCTGAGTATTCGTCGCGGATCTGATCGACACTGTGGGACCCTGCGGTCAGGTCTGTCATAGAATGCTCCTGAGAAAACGGGGTCCGGTATAACACCGGACCCCGATCATGTGAGTTGCAGGCTTAGTTCGACTTCAGCTTACGCGCTTCGATGATGACCTCGTAGGCTTCGTGCGTGATGGGATCAAAGCTCTTGGCTTCGCCTGCTGCCACGCCGTAGAAACACTCGCGGTCTTTTTCATCCAGCGTATTCCACAGTTCGGTGACCTGAACTTTGACATCCTCGGGCAGAGCCTTGCGCAGAACAACCGGGCCTTCCGGGATCGGAGCAGATTTCCAGATCTGGACCAGATCGTTCATGTCGACCAGACCGGCATCCACAGCACGGCGCAGCGCGCCCGACTGATAGCCGTCTTCCCAATCGCCCAGACCGTCGGCCCAGGTCACGCCGCCGTCAACGTCACCGTTGTTTACCGCAACGATAGTCTGTTCGTGACCGCCGGTGAACTTGACCTCACCGAAGTAATCGCCCGAGTCCATGGTCGCACCGGTGGCCTGTGGAATCTCGATCGAAGGGATCAGGTAGCCCGAGGTCGAGTTCGGATCACCAAAACCAAAGGCTTTACCCTTCATGTCGTCCAGCGAGGCGATGCCGCTGTCTTTGCGCGCAAAGCCTACCGAGTAGTAGCCATAGCCGCCATCACTGTTGACCTTGACCAGAACCGGCTCAACCGCTTCGGGATCGCTCAGATAGGTTTTGGCGTAACCCGACGCACCTAACCAAGCGACGTCAATCGTGCCACCCAGCAGGCCCTGAATCACACCGTTATAATCGGCAGGGGCGAACAGCTTGGTCGGAACACCCAGCAGCTCTTCGGTGTATTCGCGCAGGCATTCGTTTTTGCTCATCCGGTCTTGGGCGTTTTCGCCGCCCAGAATACCAATGCGGAATTCGCTGATTTCCTGCGCCATAGCGGGCGCGGCCATGGCAGTGGTCGCAACAAGGGCAGCAATTAGGTTTTTCATCTGTCTCTCTCCGGGTTGATATCCCCGACCTCTCATCGGGCCGGGCAATGAAAGGTGGTTGGGGTGGCTCAGATGGTGGCTTCGGCTTCCATCAGGGCCTTCTGGGTGGCGTCGAGCGTTTCGATCTCGGTCGAGGTCGCCTCTTCCGAGAAACTCGCATCGGCCCCATAGATCTCGCGGGCGACGCCGGTGGTCAGTTGTTCGGGCAACCCGTCAAAGACGATGCGGCCGTCGCGCATGCCAACAACGCGGTCGCAATAGCGGCGCGCGGTGTCCAGCGTGTGCAGGTTGGCGATGACCGTGCGGCCGTCCTCTTCGTGGATACGGCGCAGAGCCTGCATCACCACCTGGGCATTCATCGGGTCCAGCGAGGCGATCGGTTCGTCCGCCAGAATGATCTTGGGGTCCTGCATCAGCGCCCGCGCAATGGCGACACGCTGTTGTTGTCCGCCCGACAGGGCCTCGGCCCTTTTCGGCGCATGTTCGGCGATGCCCAGACGATCCAGAATGTCGATGGCGCGGTGGATGTCCTCCATCGGGAACAGGTTGAACATGGTGGCCAGTGTCGATTGGCGGTTCAGTGTGCCATGCAGCACGTTCGACACCACATCCATGCGCGGCACCAGATTGAACTGCTGAAAGATCATGGCGCATTCGGCCTGCCACGCCCGCTTGTCTCGCCCCTTCAACTGGGTGACATCGCGGCCTTCGAACAGGATCTTGCCTTCGCTGGAATCGGTCAGGCGATTGACCATCCGCAAAAGGGTGGATTTCCCGGCGCCGGATCGCCCGATGATGCCGATCATGCACGGCTTGTCTACATCCAAGGTCGCCGCATCCACGGCTATGTTTTCGCCGAAGCGTTTGGTCAGTTTGTCGATACGCAGCACAGGCCACCCCCAATTCGTCTTGGCGGTCAGCTACAGCCACTGTTCAACGGCTGTGTGTCAGTAAGGTGAAAGTTTTGTTACGGCGCGATTGTCGCGGGGGCTATCCATCATCTGACCTCAACGCTATACGCATCCTCAACTGTTCAGATGACACGAGGCCACCATGAGCTTTGACCGCACTATCAAGATCGCCCCGTCGATCCTGTCCGCCGATTTCGCCAATTTCGGTGCCGAGATTCAGGCCATCGAGGCGCAGGGCGCCGACTGGGTGCATATCGACGTGATGGATGGCCATTTTGTCCCGAACTTGACCTTTGGCCCGCCCGCCGTCAAAGCCTTCCGCCCGCATGTCAAAACGGTGATGGACGTGCATCTGATGATCGCGCCGGTCGATCCCTACATTCAGGCCTATGCGGATGCCGGGGCCGATGTGCTGACCGCCCATATCGAGGCCGGACCGCATTCGCACCGCACCCTGCAGGCCATCCGCGCCGCAGGGATGAAGGCCGGTATCGCGCTGAACCCGGGCACTCCGGCCGAAGCGGTCGAGCATCTGCTGGACCTGACCGATCTCATCTGCGTTATGACTGTAAACCCCGGCTTTGGCGGCCAGAAGTTCATCGACATGACCAGCAAAATCCGCCGCCTGCGCCAGATGATCGGCGACCGCCCGGTGCACATCGAAATCGACGGTGGTGTAGACCCCAAAACTGCCCCTCTGGTCGCTGCGGCGGGCGCAGATGTGCTGGTCGCCGGATCGGCGGTTTTCAAGGGCGGGTCGGTGGACAAACCTGAAATTTACGGCAAGAACATCAAGGCTGTTAGGGCTGCTGCTCAACTGGCGGCGGATTAATCCTTCGCAACTCCGAGCAGGCTGATCACGAGTGGTCGCACTCAAATTGTCGACCCTTACCAAACTGGCACAGGTAAGGACCACTCCTCTTGTTGTCGCATTTCTGGATCTCACGCCTTTTGGTGGCCACAGAAGGGTTCCGGGGGAAATTCCAGCTAACTTCTTGATTTCAAGCCAACCAATATACGATGGTTCACCTCAAATAGGCTTTGCCTGGCATTTTCTTGCGTGCCAATGCCGCAGGTGACCAAACGATGGTGGAGAGTTGGTGAATGGAAACTGCCGATAAGTTGTTGGACATTGTCCAAAAAATTGTTGTGATAACAGCCGCGTTGGTCGCCGGTTGGTATGTTCTTGTTCGACAGGATCATTCTTCTCACGCGACCTTGACCGTTACCTCGAAAATTCACGATGACTGTACGCTTGCCGCCAGAATCCAGGTGAAAAACCCAAAAGGAATAATTATTGAGCCCGTCAGTTTTTCCATTCAGGCATATAAGCTCGACTACCGGGAAATTGTCGATGCGCCGGACAATCAGCTCCGAATATCTGAGCAAGTAATGACTGTGGAAAACGCGGCAAAAATTGGTGAGACCTTTGCCCGAGTTCTGTCACTCAAGCTGCCGGAAGGCATAACCAGCGAAAACGCGATTATGCTACGAGGGCAAATGACACTTGTGGACAGCACCATCTACAACGAAGAAACGATAGTTCAGGTTCCGCAATGCGATTTCTGATTTTGATTTGGATCGGAACTGGTGTCCTGTCTGGTTGCGCCGCCAGAGTTGGCCCCCAGTGCGAAGGGCTATCCAGACAAGCAGGGTACGACCTTCCGGTAACAGTGAACGAACTGCAAAAGATTCGTTTGCGTGGCTTCTCAGAATGCGCTGATTACATTGAGAAAAACGCACTGATCAGAACCTAGCATCAAAAAGGGCGCCGGATGGGCGCCCTTTCCATTTGATCATTCGCTTGCGCGAATTACTCGACGATTTTCGACACAACGCCGGCGCCGACGGT
>NZ_JBXWOT010000013.1:0-117774 GCF_059611025.1 Ruegeria sp. CDSB114 | reverse complement strand
ATTGGATCATCGAAGTGGTCGACGGTCTGGCCGCAAATGGCGAGGACGGTAACGGTGAGGTCGAGGCCAAAGTCAAAACCGAAGTCGCAAACCTCTGCGCCAGATTCCCTATCTATCCAAACCTGTAAGAATTCAGTCATCCAAGAAACAAAACGGCGCCAATCCGGCGCCGTTTTTTTTGTGGTCAGATAAGCCCCTGCCACAACATGAAGATCAGCAACAAAGCAGAAAAGGCCAACAGGTTAAAAGTCAGCCCGCCCAGCATTCCTAGAAACCACCCCATCCGCCGATCCGCCAAATTGATACCCCCCAGATGTTTTTGAACCTCTTCCGAGGCCTGGATCAGTTTCGGATTGTCCAGCACAAGTCGCAGTTTTGGATGGGCCGCCATCTGCTCTGCTTGTGCCAGGACCATTGCCTGTTTGTATATCCGGCGCGGCAGTTGCCTTTTGGCCTTTTTGACCGAGGCGATCAGCGTTTTGTCGCGCACACCCAACTTGTCACGCAACAGCTGTATGGTCTGCGCAATTTGGGTTTGTATATCTGTGTCTTGCGGCATGCTGCGGCCTCCTGAGCTGACACTTTACCCATGTGGAACAGGGGCCACAATGGGGCTGGCCGTTTCAGATTGCGGCGGGTATCACGGCTATATGCTGAACACGATCATACATGGTGAACCAACCGACAAGCCCCCTTTGCTGATCGCCCATGGCCTATATGGCTCGGCCCGGAACTGGGGGGTCATCGCCCGCCGGCTATCTGACGAGCGGCAAGTTGTGGCGGTTGATATGCGCAACCACGCAAACAGCATGTGGACGCATGCCCATGGGTATTCCGATCTAGCAAATGATCTGGCCGAAGTTATCGACCAGTTCGGCGGACAGGCAGATGTCGTCGGACATTCGATGGGCGGCAAGGCATCCATGACTTTAGCCCTGCTGCACAGCGCAAAGCTGCGCAAACTGGTGGTGGCAGACATCGCCCCGGTGGCCTATAGCCACAGTCAGATTCAGTTTATTGAAGCGATGCGCGCGGTGGACCTTTCCCGGGTCGAGCGTCGCTCGGACGCTGAACAACAACTGGCCGACAACGGAGTCGAAAAAGCCCTTCAGAGCTTTTTCACGCAGTCACTCGACATCAACGGACAGCGTTGGCTTTTGAACCTGGATACTTTGGCCTCTGAAATGCCCAAGATCATGGGCTTTCCTGAAATAGACGCATCCTGGGGTGGTCAAACACTGTTTTTGTCCGGGGGGGAGTCCGACTATGTGCTGCCTGAACATCGCTCAGTGATCCGCGGAATGTTCCCTTCGGCACGTTTTGCAAGAATACCTGGTGCAGGACATTGGTTGCATGCGGAAAAACCGCGTGAGTTCGAGGCCGCCGTCAGGACGTTCCTCAACGCCTGACCTGACCTTTCGACCGATCACAGCTCGGGTTCTGGCGTTTCCTATTGGCTAGGCGACTTCGCCCCCGCCATTCACCCAATCGACCAAGCCACCCAGGTTATAGACCTGCTCATACCCCATGTCCTGCAACAGCTTTCCCGCAAGGGCAGCGCGGCCACCCGAGGCACAATACAAGACAATTGGGCGATCTTTGCGAAGCTCTGGATCATGTGATTGCAGAGTGTCATCGGCCCGAAATTCCAACATACCGCGCGGGATATGATGTGACCCCGAAGCACGCCCTGTCTGCTGCAATTCCGCTGCATCGCGGATGTCCAGAAGCAGGCCACCTCGCTCCAGGATCTCGACCGCTTTGGCTCTCTGGATTCGCTCGACGGTGGAGTTCGCAGCTTCCATCATTTGTTTTACGGTCAACGGCATATGGTGTCTCCTGAAGAAATTTACGGGATGCTAACATGCAGGAACTGGAAGGTGTAGCCTGACAGGCCCTCACCTTAGGCTGGATAGATATTGGACATTTAATGCAGGACACCGATTTTTGCGCTGGACCAATCCCGGTATTCAATTCCCGCCGAACCCGAACCAAAGCAAATCGGGAGAGGTTCCGCTGCATCGAGACTTGAAAATCAATCAGGGTGGCAGAGGTGGTGCGGGCGGTGGGACTCGAACCCACACGGGCATACGCCCTTCAGATTTTAAGTCTGATATGTCTACCATTCCATCACGCCCGCACAGCGCGTTGGGCCAGTTTTTAGGCTGAAAGCACCAGTAAGGCCATAAGGCTATGAACACAATGCGTTTCGCCGATGCAACTTGCGGAAATTCAATCGCCGCCTTTGACCACCACCCCATTTACGCAGGTCATCAGAAAAAGTCCTCGGAGAAACTCTTCGTTACGCAAAGCGCCTGCGCTGTCCCAAACATTGTGACTTTAGAAAAATCAAGGAACAGAAGGAATCTTAGAGTGAAATGGTGCCCCCACACGGACTCGAACCGCGGACCTACTGATTACAAATCAGTTGCTCTACCAGCTGAGCTATAGGGGCACTTGGTGTCGATTAATGCCTCTTGTTACGGACTTCAAGACAGAATTTTGCCGCCGCTTAACGATTTTCTGTATTCATGGCACTGGGTCTGGCCCAGAGAATTTACTCCGCCTGGTTTGACTGTGCGGAGTACAGCCTGTAACCCAACAGATAATGTGCACGAACGCGAGGGTAAAAACCGAATATGCAGGTTGCAATCCACGCAGGTGCTGCGTTCACCGATGAAGGTCTCGTATTGCGGTCCCTTCAACGCAACACCGGCGCGTTGCATCAAAATGGTGCATCCGTATTTGGCCCGCGCCGTTATCGGCAAATTTTCGAACCCGCCTTTGCTGCCATTGAAAACCAGGATGAAATCGGTGCCGCAAAGGAAATGCTTCGGGCTGGGTTGCGATCGGCTCCGAAGGTCGATCGTTTGATTTACTCATGCGCCAGCTTTGCAGGCGATGTTGGAAATGCACTGGACGACGGGCAGCTATACCCAAATGCGGGACGCCGAATGGAGTTGCTTGAAAAGTCCTTTCCTGACCACGAAATTGAGCTTTGTATGGGTTTTTTAAGCCCTGGCAGATTTATTCCCAAAGCTTTGATGTCGCTACCTGAACAGAGTCGCCTCGACAAAATGCGAAGTACCGATATCAGCTGCCTCAGCTGGATCAGCATGGTCGAGGACATCAGAGATCTTGCGCCCAATGTCAAAATCACACTCTGGAGCAATGAGGACGCACCTCTGATCTGGGGAGATATAATCCGTGCAATCGCGGCCCTCCCCCCGGACAACACGCTGGTTGACGAGTTTGATTTACTGCTGTCACTTCTAGACGATTCAGGCAAATCCAAAGGTCTGGCATTGATTGATCAAAGCCTGGAACAGGACGAACATTTGCGTGACGACCTTGCCACGGTTTTGGAGGAACACGCCAAAACCGAGCTCACAACAGAAGAGCTTGATCTGCCAGATTGGAGCATGGAAATCGTCGACGCGTTTGCAGAATTATATGCGCAGGACATGGACCGACTTGAGTCCATGCCCGGAGTGCAGGTTCTAAGACCTTGAGTCTATAGCGGGAAAGCAGCCGTTACATTCCCAGCGCTTCTTTGTACATTTCCAACACCGCCTCTTCCTCGGCAATGTCGTCTTTGTCACGTTTGCGCAATGCGATCACTTTCCGCATGACCTTGGTGTCGTAGCCCCGCGCTTTTGCCTCGGCCATCACTTCTTTTTGTTGCTCCGCCAAATCTTTCTTTTCCGCATCCAGACGCTCGATCCGTTCGATGAACTGGCGCAGCTCACCCGCGGTTACACGGTAATTCGCGGCGGCCTGATCTTCGGTATTCTCTTCCATCTAAGTCTCTCCCAGAGGCTGGTTTGTCATGCTGAAAAGGTGGGCAACAAGCGGGATACATCGGTGCGAGCCAAGCCGCAAGCATGCAAAAAACCAGTCTCGCTTGTGCGGGCCAGCGCGATCAGTTAAGCGCTCAGGTCAGACGTTGAAAGATGGAAAACGATGTTCGAATTCATCACCTGGGGCGGTGCCGCCCTGTCACTTATCGGCCTGGCTGGGCTGGTTTGGTGCATTCTGCATGTCATGAAAGCCCGCAAATCCGGCCTGTCTGACGATGAATTGCGCGCCGTTGTTCAACGGGTGCTGCCCTGGAACATGGGCGCGCTCTTTTTGTCGGTGATAGGTCTGATGCTGGTTATACTTGGAATCTCGTTCGGTTGACTGCGGCTATCAAACCGGCAGATTGTCGAAACGCGCTTCCATAACGTCCTCGCACAGGGCCGCATCCAGACGGCGCAGGCGCGCAGGAACCTCAACACCCTGCAGACGCATCTTCTCGATGACCTTTGTGACACTGGGCTGAAGGGCAAGGCGGGTATCAACACTGGCGCCCTTCAGTTTTTTCTCAAGTTGTTCGGCTTCGGAATACAAATCGATTCTCGGCATATCCATCCTCCCAAATGTCATCAGTTACCCATAACTTAGTAACGGTTTTAAGACTTACATCACTCTGTTATTCTATCGCGCGAATATTCGCCCGACCGCCCCCTAATATCGGCGCGCTTTCGCAGGATGCCAGAATTTTAGCCCAACTTTGCCGCTTCTGCCTTGACCGGCATCAAATCACCAAATGTTGATTGCTTCACATTCCGTTATTAATATATGACTAAGACCTAACCGGCGGAGGAAACCATGACGCCCAAAGTGAAAGCATTTTTTGACGCCGAGACATTCACGGTGTCTTATCTGGTTCAGGATCCTGAAGGCGATGCCTGCGCGATCATAGATAGTGTTCTAGATTTCGATCACGCATCCGGCCGGACCAATACGCGATCTGCGGATGAGATCATCGGATATGTCCAATCCAATTCGTTGCGAACCGAATGGATTCTGGAAAGCCATGTCCATGCCGACCACCTTTCAGCAGCCCCCTATTTGCAGCAGAAACTCGGAGGCAAGATTGGCATCGGTGATCAAATCGTCGCCATCCAGGAAACTTTCGGGAAAATTTTCAACGAGGGTACCGAGTTTCAGCGCGATGGTAGCCAGTTCGACGCCTTGTTCCGCGACGGCGACGGATTTCATGTCGGCCAAATGAGAGGGGACGTCTTGCACACCCCCGGGCATACGCCCGCCTGCATGACCTATGTCATCGGCGACGCGGCATTTGTCGGAGACACGCTGTTCATGCCGGATTTTGGCACCGCGCGATGCGACTTTCCCGGCGGATCGTCCGGAGATTTGTACAACTCGATCCAGAGGATCCTTTCACTGCCGGATGCGACACGCATCTTTGTCGGGCATGACTACAAAGCTCCTGGGCGGGACGAGTTTGCGTGGGAAACAACTGTTGAAGAGCAAAAAGCCTTGAACGTGCATATCGGGCAAGGTCGACCTATCGAGGAATTCGTTGAAATGCGCGACGCCCGCGATGCCACTTTGGCCATGCCGCGGCTGATCCTGCCCTCTTTACAAGTCAATATGCGGGCGGGTCAGATGCCGCCTGAGGATGAGAATGGCGACGTGTTCCTGAAGCTACCAGTGAACAAACTTTAGACGGCTAGAGCCGAACTTCTTGGGGGAACAAATCAGTGTATTCAGAATGGATATGGGGACTGGTAGGCGGCCTGTTGATTGGCCTTGGCGCAGCAGTTTACCTGCTTGGAAACGGTCGTGTAATGGGGGCGAGTGGTATCCTGGGAGGGCTTGTCGATCGCTCTGACCGCTCGGCAGAGCGGCTGTATTTCCTCGCTGGGATGATTGGGACGCCGTTGATGCTAAGCCTGTTTTTGTCGCCGGGGCCGCAGACAAACCTGACCTCGAATTTGACGGTTGTGATCGGGGCTGGGCTGCTTGTCGGTATCGGGACACGAATTGCCAACGGGTGCACCTCTGGACATGGGGTGTGCGGCATTTCCCGGTTTTCTGTGCGCGGGATCGTGGCAACGATCCTTTACATTGCGGCCGGGGCAGTGACGCTGGCCTTATTTCGCCATGTCTGGGGGTTGATCTGATGCGCAATCTGATATCGCTTCTTTCGGGCTCCTTGTTCGGAGCAGGCCTATTGATTTCCGGCATGACTGACACAACCAAGGTTCAGGGGTGGCTGGATATTTTCGGCAACTGGGATCCGACACTCGCATTTGTGATGGGGGGAGCCATTGTGCCCATGATGATCGCATGGAGGCTGGTTCCAGATCGCAAACCGCTGTCGGGTGGGAAATTCCCGACGATGGTTCAGCATGAACTGGATCGCCGCCTTATCATCGGATCGGTCATGTTTGGCATGGGATGGGGATTAGCGGGACTGTGTCCCGGTCCAGCCATCGCGTCTCTTACGTATGGCGGAACCGGAGGCGTTGTGTTTCTGGTTTCCATGCTCGCAGGGATGTATGCCGCTCCTGCCCTAGGTGCAAAACTGGACAGAACCGTAAACGCGACCTAAGCAGTAGCCATGGAGATTCGACCGATAACCCCCCGCTATGCCGTCTCGCCGCAAATTTCGGTCGAGGATGTTCCCACTATTGTCGAGGCAGGCTTTGTCAAAGTGATCTGCAACCGGCCGAACAGCGAAGTTCCCGAGGATCTCCAGTCAGATGCTATCGGACAGGCCGTGCGTGCTGCCGGGTTGGAATACGAAGTGCTAGAGCTGACGCATCAGACCATGACGCCCGAAAACGTCTCCTTGCAACGTGACCTGGCAGAATCCTGTGCCGGTCCGGTACTCGCATATTGTGCATCGGGCACGCGTTGTTCTGTGATCTGGGCATTGGGGCAGTGCGAAAGCATGAGCACCGAAGACATCCTTCAGGCGACGACCAAGGCAGGCTATGCGTTGGACAACCTACGTCCAACCTTGGAAGAAATACGCAGATCAGTGACTTGAGCGTCTGCTAACTGCCTTTCAGCGCGCTTTCATCCCCGGATAAACCAGCCAATTGAGATATCTCGGCAACCATGTGTTCCGAATTCTCGAGGTTCAATTCTGTCCCCTCTTGGCCCAGCGCGCCGGGGGAAAATGGCATTATTTCCTGCCCGTGTTCGGTTGGCCCCTCTTCGTGTATACTGGCTGAACTCGCCTCAAGGAACTCATTTGCTTCGGGCTGGGAAAATGTCTGAGTTTGGTAGGTTTCGTTCAGGCGCACCGCACGCAGCCCTCCGCATTGGCCGAGTCGTCCGATCGCGGCCCGGCTGCGGTCGATCGCCACAATCTCGGTACGATCCAGCCGCGCCCCGATCAATGGCAACACATCCCCCACCGCCAGTTCTGTAAGCGTCGCCAGAGACAAGGGCATCCGGCAGACCACCGTATTCAAATCTGCCCTCAACACGCCCGATGCCTGATCAAGCCTGCCCTCTGGCTCATCATGAATCACCTCCGTCTCGGCCGTTTCAGCCGGTCGGATGGGCAACAGTACTGAAAGCTGACCTTGTCTCAGCCCACCGCCAAGTTCGACCGTCAGTTCAAAAACTCGGTATTCCTCCTCCACCATCGCTAGGGTCAAAGTTCGCAGATCTGCAAGGCGCGAAGCATACTCAAAACCGATCAGGCACATGCGGTCACTCGCCGTTTCGACAAGTGATGCCGCGCGGGACAGCCCCTCTTCGATCCAAGGGGACACCATGGCCGCGTCCGTATCGGTGAACCCCCGCGCAGAAGGCGCTTCGGGCATCACCTCGCCTATTGTCTGAGCCTGCACGACAGCCGACACTAACCCTATATCCATGCAGATCGCAGCCAAGCTGTTGTCAGAGCCTGAAAAGAGCAGCAATATCCAATCCTCATCCAAAGACTGTATCAGCCCACCTGGTGGCCGACAGGATTGTTTGGCGCCGATAACCGACAACGGCATCTGCAAACGATCCTCTGCCGCGCGGGCAAAAGCCAGACGCAGCGCACGTAGGATCGAGCGAGGCTTGTCACCCTTTTCCTCCTGACTGATCGAAAGCTTGCGCGCCAGAGCCGCGCTGACAGATTGCGTCATGCCTAAAACCGCTGATTGTTCCTGCATTCTCTTTCAGGTCTAACCCGGCGATAGTTACCAACCTGTTTATACAGCCGTCACTGCGCAGCCTGTCGGTAGGCCTGTGGCAGCCTGACCCGGAACGCAGCCCCACCATGGCCGGGCAAGTAGCTGATATCGCCCCCCAGTCTTTGCATAATCTCACGGCAGATCGCTAATCCCAGCCCCGCACCACCTGCCTTGTCGCCTCCGACGCGGGCAAATTTCTCAAAAACCATCTGCCGGGCATCTGGAGGAATGCCAGTGCCGTTATCAGCAAAATCAATGACGACCTGCCCCCCGACATCATGCGCGGAAATGGTCAGAACCGGTTCTTTGGCATCACAATATTTCTGAGCGTTCGAAATCAGGTTGATAAACACCTGCCCCAGACGGTCCAAATCCGTATGCAGGACAACGCGTTCGGAGGTTTTAGACCGCCGAACGGTCAGTCTTTGGCTGTTTCCAGCCAAGGCGCTGGACACGGCACGGTCCAAGACCGACCGCAGGGTGTCACCGCTCTTGTTCAAATTGACTCGTCCACTTTCCAGAACACTCAGGTCCAGCAAGTCATCCAGCAGCCGTGTCAACCGAAGCGCCTCGTCATGGATGATGGCAGCGTAACGCGTTCTCTCTTCGCCGGTCAGGCCTTCTGTATCCCGCATGATCTCGGAAAATGCCCGGATCGAGGTCATGGGGGTTCGCAATTCGTGGCTGACCTGGCTAAGGAACCCGTCCTTCTGTTCGGAAATCTGGGTCAGTTTGGTGTTTGCCTCGCGCAGTTGGCGCGCCGTACGGCTGAGTTCAGCGGATTTCGCTTCCAGTTGGCTGGAGTATTCCAACATCTGCGCGGATTCGTCGGCCACAGCGAGCAAATCCTCGACCGAAACGGAGGAACCACCAACAATCTGCCCGATCATCGCATGCGCTGTCGCCGCCCCGACCGAGCCGCTGAGTTCACGTTCCAACCGCTCCAAAAACCCAGGCGTAGGTTCGGGCAGGCTGGAACGCCCACCCTGCTGTTCCGCCTGCGCCTGAAAGAACTCTTGCGCCGGACCTGCGCCCAAAATGCGCTGGGTCATGATCATCAGGTCCTCGCTTTGCGCTACCGATCCGGTCCAACCGCGCAGCGCGACCGAATGGTCGAATACGTTGACGAATTGCGCCCCCTGCAAACGTTCGAGCGGGCTTGGAAAACTTAGCAAAGAGGCCGCGCAAAATGCCAATGTGTTCAGAGAAAGCGACCACAACACCGCGTGCACCATCGGGTCCATTCCGTCGATTCCGAACAGGGCCTGCGGGCGCAACCAGCCCCATCCGAACGGCCCGTTCTGCAAGACGCTATCCGACATAATCGCGCTGCCCATTCCCGGCAACAAAAGCGTGTAGATCCACAACAAGAATCCCACAGTTAGTCCGATCAGAGCCCCTGTTCGCGTCGCCCCGCGCCAGAACAGCCCGCCAACCAGCGAAGGCAAAATCTGGGAAATCCCGGCAAAGGCCACCAGACCAATCGAGGCCAGCGCGGCCCCACCGCCGGAAATGCGGTAATACGAGAACCCAAGCACCATGATCACGGCGATTGAAATCCGCCTGGACAACAAAACCACATTGCGGACATCACCGGATACGGCGCCAGTGCCCTCCTGCCGGCTAAACCAGATCGGCATCACGACGTGATTTGACACCATGGTCGATAGGGCCATTGCCGTGACAATCACCATCGATGTGGCGGATGAAAAGCCGCCAATAAAGGACAGCATCGCCAGCCATTCATTGCCCTGCGACAGGGGCACTGTCAGCACGAACAGATCCGGATTCGATCCTTCGGGCAAAAGGTCCAATCCTACGACCGCGATTGGCACGACAAAGAGACTCATCAACAGCAGATACAGGGGGAAGGCCCATGCGGCTGTCCTCAGATGCCCTTCATCGGCGTTCTCGACCACCATCACCTGAAACATCCTCGGCAGACACACAAAGGCCGCAGCCGATAGAAATACAAACGTGGTCCAGCGTCCGGCATTCACATTCCACTGCCCGATCTCAGAGGCATCGATGCGGTCCATCATCGGACCGACTCCTCCGGCTATACCCCAGACAACGAAAATGCCCACGGCCAGCAGCGCAAAGAGTTTAACGACAGATTCCAATGCGATGGCTGTGACAACGCCATGATGGCGTTCGTTGGCATCCAGATTGCGGGTACCGAACAGAATGGCGAAAACCGCCAGCCCCGCCGCAACCCAGAACACACTGGACCCTTCGCGGTAAAGACCGCTTGGGTCGGCCTCGGCAAAGATTGAGAATGACAGCGTAATGGATTGAAGTTGCAGCGCAATATAGGGCGTCCCGCCCAACACGGCCAGAATTGTGACGCAAATCGCCAGAGTGTTCGACTTGCCATAGCGAGACGAAATCAGGTCAGCGATTGAGGTCACCCTCTGGCTGCGGCCAACCCGAACCAGCTTGCGCAATCCCCACCACCAACAGATCATGACCAGCGTGGGGCCCAGATAGATCGTTACGAACTCCAGCCCCGACCGGGCGGCGTTCCCTACCGCGCCATAAAAGGTCCAGGCGGTACAATAGATCGACAGCGACAGCGTGTAGATCAACGGAGATCGCAGCCACGCCCCCCTGCCCGCCGCGGCCATTCTGTCGGCGGCAAATGCGACGCTGAACAACAGCACCACATAGCCCAAACAAACCAGGATCAGCACGTTCAGCGTTGCCATCAGTCTTGACCTGGCTCGGAATCATCGCCGGTTGATATGCGTCTTGCGGCGAACCCAAAGAGAACGCTGGCAACGATCAAAACCGCCCAGCATGTGAAGATATAGAGAATCGCAGAAGACAGCGGCACCCCGTCCGCTGCATCGCCCCCACGCGGCCACAGCAACGGAATCGCAATCAGCGCGCCCCCCAGAATGGGCAGCAATCGGGCGGCGTCGGTCAGCCTGCGTCGGCGGTAACTTTGACGTTCAAGAAACAGCGACGGCCGCGCACCAGATGGTTGGCGGTCGTCCTGCATGCTCATGACCGCGAGGCCTGCGCGTGCAAATCGCGGACGGCGGTCAGAACTTCGGCATTGGAAAACGGCTTTGTCATGAACCGGCTGACCCCTGCATTCTCGGCCATCTCACGATCTTTCGATTGGCCACGAGCCGTTAGCATCAGAACCGGAAGATTTCGCAGTTCTTCGAGTTCGCGCAAGTCGCGCAAAATCTCCATCCCGCTTTTGCCCGGCAGCATCACATCCAGAATCACAAGATCCGGCTTCGCGCCCTGTATCACCAGCAGCGCATCCGTCCCTTCAGCATGCGTTTCAACCTGCCATCCCTCGCGGGTCAGCAAAAACCGAATGGCTTCAGCAATGTTCGGCTCATCCTCGATCAACAGAACCTTTCGGCTCATATATTTCATTCCTCCCCGAGACGGGCTGCACCACTGTCAACCTGTCCGAAACAGCTTATGCGCAGTGTCACGAAACTGTCAAAAACCTTCGCTCAGAATCGAGGGCTCTCGGCGCGATTCACAGTCCTTATTGGGGCAGACCCGGCAACTTGGGCCAACATGGGCAACCGCCTGACTGCCCTGAGGGCTTTCTTCGACGGATCGAACCAGCATGACCGAACGATAAACCGGCGCATCGTCATAGCCGGAAATGGATTGCGGCCAGGCATAGGCATAACAATCGAATTCCGCAGCCGTTCGCCCCAACTGGACGATCCGTTTTCGGATCGGAACCAGCGGCCGGTTCAGCGCCTGAAACAGCGGCCACAGAGGACACGCCTCGCCGAATCTGGGCATGGCAAAACCGGGCACCGATTTGCTGAACAAAATGCTGCCCGAGGCATCACAAATCACCAGCCCGGTCGGGCGCGACAAATACCCTTTAGGCAAGGCGGCCAGCCGCCTCAGTACGCTGGCAACGTCGACTGAATACTCTGCTGCCAAAAGCAAAGGATCTGTAACTCCCCGATCCAAAGCCCTTTTGAGCGCATCCAGAGGCAAAAGCCGAGCGTCGGATTCGTAAGCGTCCAGAATATCCCGCGCCACTTTTCGCGCGGCAGAGGAATCTATCTCATTCAGATTAACATCTGCGCTTCCGCCTCCGGATTCGATTTCCGGGAAATGGTGATCATGCCTGTCAAAAAATGCTTCGACATCTTCCAGAGGGACCCCGCGACGATCCTCGGCCCCCTCGGAATCATCCAGATAGGCCACCAGCGATTTGGAGCTATCGGCCAGGCGTTCGGCATCCTGGTGCAGGTTCCGGTGGAATCGGTCTTGCCACTCGGGTTCAATCTCTTGCGTTTCAGCAAGAATGGCAGCGGTAGAACGAATCGCGGCGGCTGTCGAAAGGACCTCGTGCATGGATGCTGCCAGATGCGGATCGTGGGTCAAACGATCCGACAGGGTTTCAATCGTTCGCTCTAACGACACCACTCGGCTGTGCATTTGCGCCAAAACGCCCGCCCACCCTGGAAACCTACTTGCGAATTCCTCAAGCCCGTCCACCTCGGCTTTCTGGCCAACAGCATCTGCCGCAGCCTCGCGCAGCGCAGAAATCAGCGTCGCCTCGATCCCCTGGGTTAGCACCGAAGGCTCAACGGTCAGAGCCGCAGCGATATCCACCAGCAGCTTTCCTCCGATCCTGCGGCGGTTATGCTCGATCAGGTTCAGATAGGATGCCGAGATTCCAACCTGCCGTGCAAGCTGGGCCTGACGCAATCCTGCGATCTGCCGCCTTTCGCGAATACGGCTGCCTGTTAACGTGTCCCGCAAAAATTTCCTCTTTTTCCGCTGGCTCCTTTGGTCAACCTCAGAAGCATTTTCAAAACTATTATTTAAATATAAGTCTTTAGCAATTAATTTTCTTGAGCAATTTACTTTCTTCACAAACGCATCCCGCAATTCCAAACACCCGGTCCACGGTGTAACCCATTTGCATATTTCGAAAATCACAGGCCTTCCCCTTCTATTTTCGGCAAAACACCTGCACCATGGACATATGAGCGACCCAGCCTTTGAATATGCGCCGATCGGATTGGTCGAGTTGGAGAACCGCGTGATCCGCCGGTGTAATCTGCAGTTCGCACGCACTTTCGGCGGTGAAGAGGCCGATTACCGCAACATGCCCCTGCTACACCTCTACCCTTCTGTCGCAGATTGGGAACGTATCGGCGCACGGAGCCTGCAAATCATGCGCGACACCGGATATTATACGGATGAGAGGGTCATGCGTCGCCGCGATAGCGACTTATTCTGGTGCCGCGCGCGTGGACGTTCGCTAACGCCTGAAGATCCATTCCGCCATGGCATCTGGAGTTTTTCGGATATTTCCGAGGAACGCCCTTTGGTCGAGCTAACCAGCCGTGAGCGCGAGGTTGCCATTCTGTCCTGCAAGGGCTTGTCGGCCAAGGAAATCGGTGCGGAACTAAACCTGAGCTATCGTACAATCGAAGCCTACCGTGCGCGGCTGCTCGAAAAATTCGGGGCACGTAAACTGCCTGAACTGGTTGCGAAACTCTCCGGAATGCCGCTGTAACGCTGTTTACCACTGGTAATCTTCAGCAAAACCCCCATCTGACAGGCCGAGACTGTGCTTTTCATGGCCGTACGCTTAGCTTATAACGCTGCGTAATCAGACCAAAGCCCGCGCGAAACAGACGGGCCAAAGGGGAACCGTCGAGGACACTCATGACAGATACCAAACACGAAGCGGATGTGGCGTTTATCAAGGCACTGGCCGAACTGCTGCGGGAAAACGACCTGACCGAGTTGCAGGTAAAGCGTGATTATGGCGAAGATGACAGCCTGAACGTACGCGTTAGCCGCATGTCACCCGTCGCCGCTCCGGTCCAGGTTGCGGTCCCGGCGGCCGCGCCAGCCGCAGCCCCGGCAGCCGCACCTGCAGCAGCTGAAGCACCCGCAGCAAGTGACGATCCAGCCAGCCATCCGGGCGCTGTGACTTCGCCCATGGTCGGCACCGTGTACATGCAGCCCGAGCCGGGTGCGCCGTCTTTTATCTCCGTCGGCGCCAGCGTTTCCGAAGGCGACACGCTGCTGATCGTCGAAGCCATGAAAACCATGAACCACATCCACGCGCCCAAATCGGGCACCATCAAACGTATTCTGGTGGGTGATGGCGACGCTGTGGAATTCGGCACTCCTCTGGTCATTGTTGAGTAAGGCGGCCCCATGTTCGACAAGATCCTGATTGCCAACCGAGGCGAGATCGCCCTGCGCGTCATCCGCGCCGCACGCGAGATGGGGATTAAGACAGTCGCCGTCCATTCAACCGCAGACAGTGACGCGATGCATGTACGCATGGCGGACGAATCGGTCTGTATCGGCCCCCCGCCCAGCCCACAAAGCTATCTGTCGGTGCCTGCGATCATCTCAGCCTGCGAGATCACTGGCGCTCAGGCGATCCACCCGGGCTACGGCTTTTTGTCTGAAAATGCCGAGTTTGTGCAGATCGTCGAAGATCACGACATCACCTTCATTGGCCCCACCGCTGAGCATATCCGCGTGATGGGGGACAAGATCACAGCCAAGGACACGATGAAAGCCTTGGGCGTTCCCTGTGTGCCTGGTTCAGATGGTGGCGTGCCGGATCTGGCCGCAGCCAAGCGGATCGGTGAAGAATTCGGCTATCCTGTCATCATCAAGGCCACCGCCGGTGGCGGCGGACGCGGCATGAAAGTCGCGATGAGTGCGGATGAGATGGAAAGCGCCTTTATGACCGCGCGCGCCGAAGGCAAAGCCGCATTTGGTAATGACGAGGTCTATATTGAGAAATATCTGACCACACCGCGCCACATCGAGATTCAGGTCTTTGGCGATGGCAAGGGCCAAGCGGTTCATCTGGGCGAGCGCGACTGTTCCCTGCAGCGCCGCCACCAAAAGGTATTCGAAGAGGCACCCGGCCCCTGCATCACCCCCGAAGAACGCGCAAGGATCGGTAAGGTCTGTGCCGATGCGGTTGCCAAGATCAACTATATCGGTGCAGGTACGATCGAATTTCTGTACGAAAATGGCGACTTCTATTTCATCGAGATGAACACCCGCCTACAGGTCGAACACCCGGTCACTGAGGGCATCTTTGGCGTGGATCTGGTGCGCGAACAAATCCGCGTTGCGGCTGGTCAGCCAATGTCATTCGGTCAGGATGATCTGAAAATCAATGGTCACGCCATCGAGGTTCGGATCAACGCCGAGAAATTGCCAAACTTCTCGCCCTGCCCCGGAAAAATCTCGGCCTACCATGCGCCGGGCGGTCTGGGTGTGCGGATGGATTCAGCGTTGTATGACGGGTACACGATCCCGCCCTACTACGACTCACTGATCGCCAAACTGATCGTGCAGGGCCGCGACCGACCCGAAGCACTGGCCCGTCTGGAACGCGCATTGGGAGAGTTGATCGTGGACGGAATCGACACGACGGTTCCCTTGTTCCACGCACTTCTGCAAGAAAGTGACGTCCAAAGCGGTGATTATAACATCCACTGGCTGGAGCACTGGCTTGCGGAGAATATGGCCGACTAACTCTGCTGGGTCGGAAGGTTACCGCTTTCCGACCCTGAGGCGCCTGGCATGAGCCTTTCCCCGGAATTACTGCTCCATGGATATTCCATCGGTATCTTCCCGATGGCTGAACATCGCGATGATCCGGACCTGTTCTGGGTTGATCCTAAGTTTCGCGGCATCTTCCCTCTGGACGGATTCCACATCTCACGCAGCTTGGCCCGCAGGATTCGGAACTGTGGGTACACGGTGTCAATCAACAGAGATTTTGCCGGCGTTGTTGATGGCTGCGCTGATCGCACGGATACCTGGATCAATCAGGAACTTCGCACCCTTTACCAAAAGCTGAACCAATCCGGTCACGCCCATTCGCTGGAAATCTGGGACGGCTCGAATTTGGTTGGGGGCGTTTATGGCGTTACTCTTGGCGCTGCCTTCTTTGGAGAAAGCATGTTTTCCCGACGCAAGGATGCCTCAAAAATTGCGCTGGCTTTTCTGGTCGACCGGTTGCGGTCCTGCGGGTTCAAACTGTTCGATACACAGTTTTTAACCGCGCATCTCGCCTCGCTCGGCGCGATCGAGGTGCCACGGGCACAGTATCGGAACGCGCTGGAAGAGGCAGTGACTATTGCAGCAGATTTCTCTGCTGATCTCGATCAATCGCCGGATGGCGTGATACAGCGGATCACCCAGACGTCATAGCGCGAATGATCAAGCGCATTCAGGGCTGGCGATGTGGCAATCATCCACCCGTCAAACAGCTGATCCGTTCCGCCTTGTTCCCAAATGGTCAGGTAGGCAAACGCGTCCCCTGTTGGGTTATCTGCAGGATAGCGGCAATCACCCAGCGCGACATCCAGCCCAAAGACTGTCTTGGATTGGCCGTTTTGCAGTTCGACATCAACGGTCTGGCCATTGACCTTATCCAGCCCTCTGAGCATTGCACCCGGTCCGGATTGAACCTTTTGCTGTGCCGCTACCCCAGAGGCTGCCAGTATTGCCGCGATCAGAGCATATCGCCTCATTCGCCGCCATCTCCGGCGACGAACTTAACCAAAAGCGAAATCAGGCTGACTGCGCCCTGTGTATCCTCGACCTGATCGCCCGGTTCAAAGTTAAAGAGCGATCCGCCTGGCATGACTTCTACAAAGTTACCACCCAGCAACCCTTCGGATGAGATCACGATAGCACTGTCATCGGGGACCAAAATTCCATCAGAAATCGCAAAAGTCGTGTCCGCCCGGTAGGTTTCCGGGTTCAGGGCCACTCCTGTCACGGTGCCGATTTTGACCCCGGCAAGCCGCACGTCCGTTCCGACGCCGACGCCTTCGAGCGAGCGGAAAGAGGCGTTAAGCTCATAACCAGAACCGCCCTGGGACAGGCCTGTCGACTGGCTCGCATAGACGCCAAACGCTATTGCCCCGGCCAGAACAGCGCCTCCGACCAAAACTTCTGAAACTTTGTAAGATGACATTGCTCGCCTCGTCTTATTCCGGGTTCCAGGCCTCATAATCCGAACGCTCGACCGGATCCGGGCGGCGCAAAGACCCCGCCGGTGCATAAGCAAGCGCGGTTCCTGTCAGGTTTTCCTGATGCGGTTTTTCCCAGGATTTATGTGCCAGAGGTTTGTCGGTTGGCGGTTCGTCCCAGGTGCGGTGCAACCAACCGTGCCAATCGGGATCAACCCTGCTGGCCTCGGCCTCGCCGTTAAAGATCACCCAACGCCTGCTGTCATCCGCGGTACGATAAAATATATTGCCTTCATTATCTTCACCGACTTTCACGCCTTTGCGCGCGGTGTAAATCTGGGTGTTCAGGGTGGCCCCGTTCCACCAGGTCACGGCGCGCAAAAGACTGTTCAGGATTCCCATCGGCTGCCTCCGGCATTTTTGTCTCTGCAGATATGGACCAAAGGTCCGCCAAGGTCCAGTGCTAGGGTAACGTTGCGCATCAATCCGGCAAAACTGCGGTCACTTCAATCTCGATGCGGTCCTCTGGCGTGATCAGGTTGCATTCGGTCACTGTCGCCGCCGGCGGGTTTTCACCAAATGCCTCAACCAGCAAGGGCCAGCACAGTTCAAATTCCGACATGTCCGGAAGGTAGTAGTTTACCCGAACCACATGCGCCAAATTTGATCCAGCCTCATCCAAGGCCTTTTCAATCGCCTGCAGCGCGGATTTGCACTGTCCGACGATATCTTTGGGAATGATTTCGCCTTGTGCGCAGGTTCCGGCAACAAAGACAAAACCGTTTGCAACCACTGCCCTGCAATAGCCGACTTTGGCCTCATATTGACCGCCCGAGGAAATTCGCCTTATCGTCATCCTGCCCTCCCAAACACAAAATGGCGCGGGATCACCGCGCCATCTGTTGCAATTCAAATTCAGTGATTACCCGGCCGAAGCTGATTCCGCCGCATCCGCATAGATGATCAGCGGCTGCTTGTCCGAGGATACAGCCTCTTCATTGACGACAACTTCGGTCACGTTCTTCATGCCAGGCAATTCGAACATCGTGTCCAGAAGGATGTCTTCAAGGATCGAGCGCAGCCCGCGTGCACCGGTCTTGCGTTCAATGGCGCGTTTGGCGATAGCCTTGAGCGCATCGTCGGTAAAGCCCAGCTCGGCATCTTCCAGTTCGAACAGACGCTGATACTGTTTGACCAGCGCGTTCTTGGGTTTTGTCAGAATGGTGACCAGCGCATCCTCGTCAAGATCTTCAAGCGTGGCCAGAACTGGCAGACGTCCGACAAATTCCGGGATCAGACCGAATTTCAGCAGGTCTTCAGGCTCCAGCTCTTTGAAAATCTCACCCACGCCGCGGTCATCATTGTCCCGCACATCGGCACCAAAGCCCATGGCCGAGCCTTTGCCGCGCTGTGCGATAATTCTATCCAGACCCGCAAAGGCACCACCGCAGATGAACAGGATATTCGTCGTGTCCACTTGCAGGAATTCCTGCTGCGGATGCTTGCGTCCACCTTGCGGCGGAACACTGGCGACGGTGCCTTCCATCAGCTTCAGCAGCGCCTGCTGCACGCCCTCGCCCGACACGTCGCGCGTGATCGAGGGATTCTCAGATTTGCGCGTGATCTTGTCGACCTCATCGATGTAAACGATGCCGCGCTGCGCGCGTTCGACATTGTATTCGCTGGCCTGCAACAGTTTGAGGATGATATTTTCGACATCCTCGCCCACATAACCGGCTTCGGTCAGCGTGGTCGCATCGGCCATGGTAAAGGGCACATCCAGAATGCGCGCCAGAGTTTGCGCCAACAACGTCTTGCCGCAGCCTGTCGGGCCGATCAACAGGATGTTGGATTTGGCCAACTCGATATCGCTGCCGGCCTTCTGAGCGTGATTCAATCGTTTATAGTGGTTGTGAACCGCTACTGACAGAACCCGCTTGGCCGTAGCCTGACCGATCACATAATCGTCCAGAACTTCGCAGATGTCTTTCGGCGTCGGCACTCCGTCAGAAGATTTCAGCCCGTTGGCTTTCGTCTCTTCGCGGATGATGTCCATACACAGCTCGACGCATTCATCACAGATGAACACGGTCGGACCTGCAATCAGCTTACGCACCTCATGCTGGCTTTTGCCACAGAAGCTGCAGTAGAGCGTGTTTTTGCCGTCACCGCCTGAATTCGTCGCCATGATCTACCTTTCGGGCTCCATCCTATGCCCCTTGCGGGGCCGCGCTTGCGCCTGTTCGTGCAGCTTAGGCCAGCACTGTGGCGGCTACAATCTCAAAATACCCCCCGTATCGGCGACACGAGGGGTCTGGGCTTAGCTCTCTTCGCCGCTCATCTTGGCGCGGTTTTCAACGATCTCGTCGATGTGACCCCATTCCTTAGCCTCTTCCGGGCTCATGAAGTTGTCACGGTCCAGCGCCTTTTCAACGGCCTTTTTGGTCTGTCCAGTATGGCGTACATAGATATCATACAGGCGATCCTTCAGCTTTTGCGTCTCAGCTGCGTGGATCATGATATCACTTGCCTGACCCTGGTATCCGCCACTGGGCTGGTGCACCATGATGCGGCTGTTCGGCAGGGAAAAGCGCATCCCGTTCGCGCCACCGGCCAGCAGAACCGACCCCATCGAGGCCGCTTGACCGATCACCAATGTGGAACATTTCGGTTTGATATACTGCATTGTGTCGTAAATCGACAAACCGCTGGTGACCACGCCACCCGGCGAGTTGATGTAGATCGAGATTTCCTTGTTCGGGTTTTCCGCCTCAAGGTGCAGCAGCTGAGCAACCACAAGATGGCTCATCCCGTCGTGGATCGGGCCGTTGATAAAGATGATCCGCTCTTTCAGAAGGCGCGAGAAGATATCATATGCGCGCTCACCCCTGCTGGTCTGCTCAACGACCATTGGGACAAGCGTGTTCATGTATGTGTCAACGGGATCGAACATAAGAAACCTGCCTGCTTTGCTATGGATCGGGACACTACCCGAAAATCTGTTACCTGAGTCTTAGTATCGCCACAGTGGGGCTGCAAGGGGTGCAGGAAACTTCATGCCCTGCAAATGCAAATTGATATTCAGCGGTGACTAAAGCGATACGCTCTTCAAAGTCGAAATCTGCGTCGAACTCTCACAAGTTCCCCTTTTCCCCTCACCTCATTTTGATTCATGCATATGAGAGTAAATGTTCATAATTAGCTGACTTGCGACCTTCTCTAGGCAGCAACACAAACAGGCGCCCAAAGTGTGGGCTGGTAAGGAAACAGAGGATGGCCCTTCCACAACTTTCACAGGAAATATCTCCGGAAAATTTCGACAAAATGGTTGAGAATGCAACGCATGCTGCAAATTTTCTCAAGGCCATCAGCCACGAAGGGCGTCTCATGATCCTGTGCCACCTGGTATCGGGAGAAAAGTCAGTAACAGAACTGGAAGAGCTGCTTTCGGCGCGGCAAGCCGCTGTTTCGCAACAACTGTCGCGGTTGCGACTTGAAGGGTTGGTGACGCCTCGCCGCGAAGGCAAGGCGATCTTTTATAGACTGGCCGATGAACGGCCGCGCCGGATGTTAGAGGTTGTCTACGAACTCTTTTGCAACGAAGAATAAGAGCAATCCGCTATCCCAGCTACTTACGACTTACTTTTGGAACAGTCTTGATAGCCGGCGGACATGGCCATTAGCAAACTATCATAGTGCGAAATTCCCGTGTCAAAACTCACGCCTACGGGATCCAATTCAAAGATCGTGGCCCCGGTTCCTTCGATCGCTGTCCGCACCAGCCTTGTGTCAAATTGCGGCTCGGAAAAGGCACAAACAATTCCTTCATGCTCAACCTTTTCACGCAAAGCCGCCAATCGCGCCGGCCCGGGAGAGGACGCATCGCCAAGACTGACTGCGCCGGATGACTCCAGCCCAAATCGCTTTTCGAAATACTGATAGGCATCATGAAACGTTATGAATGACAGCGTCTGCATACCTGTCAGATCTGTCATGATATTTTCTTTCAGCTCAACCAGTTCCTGATCTGCGGTTTCCGCGTTCTGCTGGTAAGTTTCGGCGTTTGAGGGGTCCGCCTGTGAGAGTGTTGCAGCAATCACTTGAACCCAGATACGCGCATTCTCGGGATCCAGCCAGGCATGAGGATCGATCCCTTTGTGATCATGGTCATGTTCGTCTGCATGGTCGTCATGGTCCGCATGGTCGTCATGATCTGCGTGGTCCGCGTGGTCGTCGTGATCTGCGTGGTCCGCATGGTCGTCGTGATCTGCATGGTCATCATGATCCGCACCATCAGTCGCATCGCGAAAATCATAGAGTATCGTTCCATCGGCATTCAACAAAGAGACATGCAGTGCATCCGGCGACAGCGCACCCAAGGGTTTAGCCAGCCAAGGGGTCAGCTCTTCTCCAGTCCAGAATACGATCTCGGCGGATTGCAAAGACCGCGCCTCAGAAGGCCGCATCGCGTGATCATGCGGAGACGCGCCGGGTGGAATGATCAAGCTGGGCTCACCCACGCCGTCCATCACCCGGGCGACCAGCGAATGGACAGGCGCAATATCGACGGCCACGCTTGGCGCCTCGGCGATTGCCTGGCCCGCAAACGCAAGTGAGCACACATATAGTGTAGATCGGAACATTTTCCCTCCAAATTGATATGTTATTACATTCGTTGAGCGCTTGTTAATCCGGACGTTATTACATATCAAGTTCAAAATCATTGGAGCCCCGTTATGAGCACCGTTGGATTCAGACAACACGATCACGCCCACTGCGTTCACACTGCGCTGTCTCAGGCCGAAAACAAGTGCAGAACAAAGCGCCTGCAGTTCACCACTGTCCGACGCCGTGTTCTTGAGATCCTGTTGGAAAAGCACCGGGCAATGGGCGCATATGATATCCTGGCTGTGCTAGCTGCAGAAGGGCTCGGGTCGCAACCTCCGGTCGCGTATCGTGCACTGGATTTCCTTGTGCAAAACGGGTTCGTGCATCGTATCGAGCAACTGAATGCCTATACAGCCTGCGCCCACCCGACCCATGACCATGTCCCCGCGTTTCTGATCTGCAGGTCCTGCAAAGCGGTGGCTGAAACGGAAACCGAGCTGACACAGGGTCGATTGGGCGCTGCGGCGAACACCTCGGGGTTTCAAATCGAACGAGTAGTGGTCGAGGCCGAGGGCCTATGTCCCGAATGCGTAGGTTCGGCGGCATGAATACTCCCCTTATTTCATTGAAAAACATGTCCATTCGGATCGACGGCCGCACGATCCTTGAACATGTGAATGCGGCAGTTTCCGAAGCAGAGATCGTGACCATTGTGGGGCCCAACGGATCTGGTAAGTCGACTCTTTTACGGGCGATCATTGGGGCCATTGCCCCATCAGAAGGCCAGGTAAGCCGCGCACCCGGCCTGCGCATCGGTTATGTCCCGCAAAAACTGGCTTTGGACGCCGCTTTACCGATGACCGTGCAACGTTTCCTGGGCTTACCCAAACGGATCTCGGCCCGCAAAGCGCTGGATGCACTAGAACGAGCGGGCGTCCCGGATCTGCGCAACCGGCAAATGACCCAGCTTTCGGGCGGTCAATTTCAACGAGTTCTGCTGGCGCGCGCACTCCTTGATGATCCTCAGGTCTTGCTTTTGGATGAAGCGACGCAAGGCCTGGATCAACCGGGTGCAGCTGCCTTTTATCAACGCATTGAGCAGGTCAGACGCGACCTTGGTTGCGCGATCGTGATGGTCAGTCACGATCTGCACGTTGTCATGGCGGCCTCAGACCGTGTGCTATGTCTGAACGGACATATATGCTGCGAGGGGTCGCCTCATACCGTCGCGGACGCACCTGAATACCGGGCCTTATTTGGCAGCGGAACCAAGGGCATGATGGCCCTTTACCAACATCAACACAGCCATTCGCACGACCATGACCACCACCACGACCAGGAAACAACCAACTGATGTTAGACGATTTTATGGTTCGTGCGGCGCTGGCGGGTATTGGCGTTGCACTCGCGGCGGCCCCTTTGGGGTGCTTTGTGGTATGGCGCCGGATGGCCTATCTGGGCGAGGCCACAGCGCACGCGGCTGTTCTGGGTGTGGCACTGTCTCTGGCGTTTTCGCTTCCGATGCTGCCGTCGATTGTGGCGTCAGCGCTTGCCATGGGGCTTACCGTCACGCTTTTGCGTGGCAAGGGGTTGGCGATGGATACATTACTAGGCGTAATAGCGCATACAGCCCTGGCCGCAGGACTAGTCACCGTCGCCTTGCTGTCCGACGTCCGGCTGGATTTAAATGCCTTTCTGTTTGGTGATATCCTGGCTGTCACCAAAGGCGATTTGGCAACCATTTGGGGCGGCGGCGCGTTGATCCTGGCAGTCATGATCTGGCGCTGGTCAGCCCTACTTGTCGCCACGCTGAACCCGGACATGGCCTATGCATCCGGCATTGACCCAAAGCGCGAGGAGGTGTGGTTGACGCTGACCATGGCGCTGGCCGTTGCCGTGGCAATCAAAGTGGTAGGGGTTCTGTTGATTGCCGCCCTGCTCGTCATCCCGGCAGCCGGCGCGCGGTCTTTAGTGAGAACCCCTGAAAATATGGCGTTCGGGGCCGCCATCATCGGATCAGCTGCCGCCCTTGTCGGGCTGTGCGGTGCGTATCTTGCCGACACTCCGGCAGGGCCCAGCATCGTCTGCGCCGCAGCTGTGATCTTTCTGGTGACAGCAGCCATCGGGCCACTTTTTCGCAAAGAATAGAATGCCGGTTCAAAACTCTGGTTCACCATTAGCAAAACTGCTACGAAAATCGGGACTTATACAAAAGGAGAGACCTATGATCCGAGCCGCACTTATTGGACTGGCCCTTTGCACACTCGCCGCATGTGAAACTGCGAAAGGCGCCGGTAAAGATATTGAAAAAGCAGGTGACGCAATTCAGGGCGCAGCCACCGAGGTTCAGGAAAACATCTGATTCCATTCGGAATGTAGCGATCAAGATCGGGCGACATACAAGATATGGTTGCCCTCTGCACCCACACCCGCTATCCTTGCGGACACAGGTGCATAGACGCGGCATTGCATTTCTGACACGATCACGGGGTTCTTGCTTAAACGCTAGAACCCCGTTCCCGTTTTAGGGGGAATTAAATCGCTGCCTGTATGAATCCGGGGCCCGGAAAAAGGAAAAGGCGTCAGGTGCGCAGACGCGGTCTTTGCACGTGCCCAAAGGACACCCCTGACGCCTTACCGGTTCGACACGCCCGAGGGACGTCCCGATCCAGTTGCTTTGTCCCCCTAAGGGGCCACAGCCGCTGAACAGAGCCCGAGGGGCCCGCACAGCACGCATTAACCTTCTGAGAGCTTGATCACCTGTTTCAAACTTGACGCCCAAATCAGCGGATCACGCACCGGTAAGTCTTTGCAGTAGAACAAAATCCTAAGATTTCCCTTCACCGCAGCGACCCCCTTGGCCTTTGCGTCCCACCCAGGATCCTAAGAACCTCTGCGGTAACCTGACTGTTACATCGCGGTCATAAACGGGCAAGAAAATAGCACTGCAGCATAAAAAATAGCCGGGGATAAACTGTTGATATCTCGCTGGAGAGTGATGTGGATAACTCTAGATTCTACGTTCCTGCGCAGAGTTGCCAATGGACAAGTGAAATTGCGTGCTTGGCCCGGGATTTTGGACTCTTTCTGCAGGCGCAAACGGGCTGCACGACCCTTCTGGGGGTTTTGGTGAGCGATTGCGCCGATCCGATCCCTGATATTTCGAATCAAACCCGCCTTGAACGGGTCGCTCTTTGGCCACGGCCTCCGAGGACCGAGGCATTTTCTGACCAATCAGGGCCACCTGCCCGCACATTGCGCTGAAAGCCTGTTCTGAATTTGAGAAGCGCTCCGACCCGGTTGGGTTACCTACTAAGCGCTGCGGCAATTCGCAGCCAGTACCCCCTAAATTCCAACCGGACCAGAGACGCTTCAGTTCACCTGGAGACCAGAGACGAGCCCGGAACTCGTTCGATCGCGCAGGCTACGCAAATTCAAAATTACATACAGCCCAAGGATCTTGCGCCAGCCCACGCAGCCAACCTAAATGAAGGGGCATTTACCGCTTCGATAGTTGAATTTGCTGTCACTGGCTCACCTCCTGTGCTGGGCCTTTCGCTGGCCTTTTACACAGATTGGGTGGCTGAGTGCCGGTTGCAACTTACCTGAAGGAAGCTTCATGAAGGCTTTAAAAAAGCCTAACCAGATTGTCGCGCTTAGGCCCAGGCCAGCGCGGTGCCGATCACGACCAGGGAAATGCCAAACACTTCGCGATGCGAGAAATTTTCGCCAAACAGAAAGAATGAGGCGATGGCGATCAGAACGACCTCGGCCCCCAGAATGCCAGTATAGATTATGCCCAACCGTTCGTCGCGCAGCGCGGCGAGTTCCAGCGTGGCCCCGGCCAGCAGGGTCGCGACGATCAGCAGGCCAAGCCCCAAGCCAGGGATTTTCCACCAGAACTTCATCGCGACCATGGCAACGGAATAGAGACCCGCTGACCCGAGGGCAATGAAGGGGATCATGGATGTGGACATCTGCGCCTCCTGCTAGGGTTCCGCAGGGTAAACTCTAGCAGGTCAGCCGGGATGCGGCTGTGAGGTTGGTCACAATGGGTCGAACAGGCCTTATCCCGCGATCTTTCGGGTCACCAGATACGAAACCGGAAACGCCGCAATAAAGCCAGCTCCGGCAGCGATCAGGATCGGGTATAGCGTCGTATACCCCATCGACAGAACCGCAATGACAGCGGACCCGGCAAAGGTGGAGCCAAGGAAGATATGTACGATCAGCATCAGGGGAAGCATGGGGGCCTCATATCAGGGATTCAACTTTCGCGGATCCTAGGATTGAGCGCACACGCGGTCTTTGATCTGGGTCAGAGTGAGCGGCGTCTTGGAATTCGTCCAGTGGACGAATTCAGCCGCGAACGGGCGGAGCCCTGGCTCGTAAAAGCTCTTGCGACGCTCAGTCAACAGAGGTTAGGGCAGCGCCGGCCCGAGGGGGTGAGGCCCGTCTGGGAAATGGTCCAATGGACCGTTTCAGGGTCGAACGGGCGGAGCCCCAGGGCGCAAACGCGCCGCCAGTTTTGCCGCAGGCAAACCTTCGGTTTGACGGGGGCGGGTCATTCCGGAGGCATGCTTTCAGCATGACGCCGCCCGGCGATGTGAGTAGAATGCATCACATTGATTTCCAGTCCATTATTGGAGACCAACCCATCGCGTAGATCGGCAAATAACCGAGCATGACTGATCACTGACTGTGACATGACTTGATCTTGACATATCTTTGAATGTAAAATGACTGGAGTTGAGAGGGTTTGTGAAGGAAATTTTCAATGTGGGGCTATGAAGATGAAAGGCAAAAAGCAGCCATGGAAGGACCTATTACACCTGACAACTGTGGGGAAAAATTGAAATTGGTAAGAGAAGTTTCTGGCCTGTCGCGAAGAGAGCTCGCGGAGGTGCTAGAATGCTCGGAATCGACAATTTATCGACTTGAAACCAAGAAAAGCGCTGCAACGCCTGAGTTTATGAATCTTTTAAAGGCGCTAGTTATTATCGGTCGACACAAATTCAGCCAGCTGACGGACAGCGAAAGAGAAACTCTCCTTGATACACTTGGCGCGGTCGGGGGAACTGCCTCAGGAATAGCTGGATCTGTAGCGGCAGTTTCGGTGGCCGGTTCCGTGAGTGGATTATCTGCTGCGGGGATTACGTCGGGCCTTGCAGCAATTGGTGGAGGAACAATGCTCGGTGGGATTGGCCTAGTAGCTGCCATTCCGGTCGCGGCCGGCCTTGCTGGATATGGCCTAGTGAAGGGAATAAAATCTATTTGCGACGCAAATGGACTGGACTGCGTTGAAGTTGACGGTCGATACGAGATCACACCCAAAACGGATAAAAACCTGCAAGATGAACCCTTAGAATAACAACCTTCCACGAGCTGGCACCCCACTTTTGCAAAGATTGGGGTGCCCAAATATCATGTGAGATACCTTAACTATCCATTTTCAACGCTGAGATGAATGCCTCCTGAGGTATATCAACCTTCCCGAACTGACGCATCTTTTTCTTACCCGCCTTCTGCTTGTCCAGCAGTTTGCGTTTCCGCGTGGCGTCGCCTCCGTAGCATTTGGCGGTCACGTCCTTGCGCAGGGCCGAGAGGGTCTCGCGGGCGATGACCTTACCTCCGATTGCGGCTTGGATCGGGATTTTGAACATGTGGCGCGGGATCAGGTCCTTGAGCTTCTCGCACATCGCCCGGCCCCGCATCTCGGCCCGGTCACGGTGAACCATGGTCGACAGCGCATCGACCGGTTCGTCATTCACCAGCACCGACATCTTGACCAGCGCGTCCTCGGTATAGCCGGTCATCTGATAATCAAACGAGGCATAGCCCTTGGTCACCGATTTCAGGCGGTCGTAGAAGTCAAAGACGACCTCATTCAGTGGCAGGTCATAGACGACCATCGCGCGGCTGCCCGCATAGGTCAGGTCCATCTGAATGCCGCGGCGGTCCTGACACAGTTTCAGCACGTCGCCCAGGAATTCGTCCGGCACAAGGATGGTCGCCTTGATGCGTGGTTCCTCGATATGGTCGACCTTTGACGGGTCGGGCATGTCGGCGGGGTTGTGCAGTTCGATCATCTCGCCGTCTTTCATGAAGACGTGATAGATCACCGAGGGCGCTGTGGTGATCAGCTCGATATCATATTCGCGCTCAATCCGGTCGCGAATGACCTCAAGGTGCAGCAGGCCAAGGAAGCCGCAGCGGAAGCCAAAGCCAAGTGCTGCCGAGGTTTCCATCTCAAAGCTGAAGCTGGCGTCGTTCAGCGCCAGTTTGTCAATCGCATCGCGCAGGTCCTCGAATTCGGAACTGTCGACGGGGAAGAGGCCACAGAACACCACCGGTTGCGCGGGTTTAAAGCCGTCCAGCGCGATTTCTGCGCCATTGCGGTCATTGGTGATCGTGTCACCAACGCGCGTGTCGCGGACCTGTTTGATCGAGGCGGTGAGAAAGCCGATTTCGCCGGGACCGAGGCTGTCGACCATCTCCATCTCAGGCCGGAAGACGCCGACGCGGTCGACATGGTGCAGGGTGTTGTTCGACATGAACTTGACGCGCATGCCCTTTTTCAGGGTGCCGTCCATGATGCGGACCAGAACGATGACGCCGAGATAGGCGTCGTACCAGCTATCGACCAGCATCGCCTTGAGCGGTGCATCCAGATTACCCTTGGGGGCCGGCAGATGGGTGACGATGGCCTCCAACGTCTCATGGATGCCCTGCCCGGTCTTGGCGCTGACCTGAATCGCCTCGGACGCGTCGATGCCGATCACATCCTCGATCTGTTCGGCCACGCGGTCGCAATCGGACGCAGGCAGGTCGATCTTGTTGAGCACCGGCACGATGTCATGATCGGCGTCGATGGCTTGATACACGTTGGCCAGCGTCTGCGCCTCGACCCCCTGGGTCGAGTCCACAACCAGCAGCGAGCCTTCGACCGCGCGCATCGACCGCGAAACCTCATAGGCAAAGTCCACGTGGCCGGGGGTGTCGATCAGGTTCAGCACGTATTGCTCGCCATTGTCAGCGGTGTAGTCGATGCGGACCGTGTTGGCCTTGATGGTAATGCCGCGCTCGCGCTCGATATCCATGCTGTCGAGCAGCTGTTCCTTCATGTCACGATCCTTGACTGTCCCGGTCTCTTGGATGAGCCGGTCAGCAAGGGTGGATTTGCCATGGTCGATATGCGCGACGATGGAGAAATTGCGGATGTGAGCGAGGTCTGTCATGGGTTGGGGATATGCGTCGGAAATGGGCTGCGGTCAAGGTAGGACGAGACCCGACGAAACCCTTTAGTTGCTAGGCTTCGATCCGATCAGACCAGCCCATTTCTAACCAGTTCAGCATTCATCCAATGCGTCTCACTTTGCACATGACCTTCACGTACGTACTTCGCGAGATGAGTGGGCATGTTTTCTTCCTCGAATGTTGCTGTTGTGCGAACGACAAACCCCTCTTGTGTGTCTAGATCTAGGACTGCAATTACATCAGCGACGACCTGAGCTGAGAACCGTCCCCGATACAGTTCGGAAACAGGGCTGATTACAAGTTTTGTAAAGCGTGACAGCGTCGCATCCCATGGCTGAACGACGCCAGCTTTGATCCACGCGAATCCCAAAAAATAAGTCGGCAATTCCAAATACGCGATGGAATGACGTGCGAATAGATATTCGCCAACAATGCGCTCATCCTTAGTAAGTTGCGGTGCGATACCAGCTGCGAAAGCCTTCACCCAGTCTCGCGACGGGTGATATCTGGCGTCGATACTGCGAGGGTGACAGCCTTGACTGTGGATGGTCGTATTCTCACTGTTCATCTTTTCGGTAAAGACGACTTCGTCCGCTGATGCCAACTCATCAACACTCGACATGATCTTGTCATCGCTCGTAGCACCGGGAGATTGCGGCAAGTGGAATGTACGCCCGTATTTCTTTAGCATTTTGGTCTCACGCTAGAGTTCTAAGCGAAGTCAGGCCAGAAAACGCGACATCAATTATGTGCGCAATCACTTTTTCGCAGCACATGATTGATCCGAAATCCACTTTGATTCATACTCCGCCACAGACCGAGAGGGGCATCAGACCCGTCCGGGCAGGCAAAAACGAGGCAAGAGCATGAAACAGTTCCTCCTAATCGCATTTTGTGCGGCATCGCTGACGGCGATGGCTCCGGTACCCAGCGAGGCTGCGCAGATCAAACGGGCGTGTCTGGCGTCGGACCGGTCGGCGGCGACGCGGGCGCGGTGCAGCTGCATTCAGCGCGTCGCAGATCAGGCGTTGACGCGGGGCGATCAGAAGACCGTCGCCAAGTGGTTCACCGACCCCCATCAGGCGCAGGAGTTGAAGATGTCGCAGACTTCGCGCGATGATGCGCTGTGGGATCGGTATAAGAACTTTGGCCAGATGGCGCAGGCAATCTGCAACTAAGCCGGTCACGCTGCTTGACCTGATGCGCACTGCACCTCAGAAATGGCGCAGCGAAAGGTGTATCAGATGGTAATGAAAGGGCTGACCCTGCGGGGCCTTGAGGTGTTCGAGGCTTTGGCGCGGACAGGATCGGTGGCACAGGCCGCCGAGATTACGGGGCTCAGCCAGCCTTCGGTTTCTCAGCAGTTGCGCAATCTGGAAAAGGCATTGGGCACTGATCTGGTCGATCACGGGCGACGACCAATGCGTTTAACGCAAGCCGGCCGCAGCTTTCTGGCGCGGGCCGAGGTCGTGCTGGCCGAACTGCAAATGGCCCAAAGCGAACTGACCGTGATGGATCTGGGGCATCTGACCACCCTCTCCATCGGTTTGATAGACGATTTCGACAACGATCTGACCCCGCGGCTGGCGACTTTGCTGGCCGACAGCCTGACCCGGTCGAAATTCAAACTGATCACGTTGCCCAGTCTAAACCTGTTCGCCGAGCTGGAGGCGCAGAGGCTGCATATGGCTGTATCCGCGCATTCCGGAGAGGTCCTGAAGGGTGTGATTGAATACCCTCTGGTTCAGGACCCTTTCATTCTGGTGACCCCAAAGGGTATGGGGAATTCAATACAGGACCTGCCCTTTCTGCGATACGCCCGAGATCAGCTGATCAGTCGCCAGATCGAGGCGCATCTGGCGCGCCAGCAAATGGAGTTCGAGGAACGGTTTGAAATCGGCTCGCACCTGGCGCTGATGGCAATGGTCGCACAGGGGCTTGGCTGGGCGATCACAACACCACTGGGATATATGCGTGCGACGCGGTTTCATGACGGGATGGAGGCGCACCCGGTCCCGTTCGGTGACTTCGCCCGCACAATTTCGCTGTTCACCCGCTCTGACTGGTCGGACCAAGTACCCAAAGAGGTTGCAGACATGATCCGACGGCTGATGCGGAGCCAGATTGTTGATCCGGCAGTCGCGCAGGTGCCGTGGCTGGGCGGGCAGTTGAAGGTGATGAGTTAGTGTAGGGCACCGCAGAAATTGGAAGCATAATTACCAACGCGCCGTGTGTTTCTGCCACCATCTTCATACAGAACCGAACTAGGGTTAGCTTTGCGAACCGAAGCAACCGCTCGACGAATCTCTGCTACAGCAGTCGCAAACCTGTGATAGCAAATTGGAATGGCAACGATATCAACACAGACGAGACCAACTATTCCCTATCCGATTGCGGTTGCCGGCGTTCTTTTCGCCTCAATTTGTTTCGGGTTGGTTCCCTTTTTTAGCCGAGGGCTGACCGAGCAAGGCGTCGCGCCTTATGCAGTCGCGTTCTATCGCTACATCGTTACGGCAATTCTGCTGCTGCCTGTTCTTTTTATACACCGAAACGCTTGGCGCGAGATTGTTTGGGGGCTTTCGGCAGGCGCGGTAATGGGCCTTGGATGGATTGGATATGTGACGGCGCTGGAGACATTACCCGCATCGACTGTGGGCGTTCTCTATATGACCTATCCGGTTTTCACGCTGATCATTGCCTGGGCTTTGTTCGCCGATACACCCACAAGGCGCGCATTGTTCGCCTCGGGCCTCATTACCTTGGCGGCACTCATTGCAGGATCGCCCGCATCTGTTCCGATACAGCACATACCAACGCTTCTGATGTCGCTAGCAGCCCCAATCGGGTTCGGCTTCGGCATATGTGTCTTGGTTCACAGGTTGTCCCGCATCGCACCGCTTGCGCGCATTGCTTCGGTTTCCTTGGGATCGGTTCTCGGGCTGTTGCCGCTGATGTTGAACGCCGATGTTGCCAAGTTGCTCCCGCAAGGGCAATCCGACTGGATTTTGATCGTCGGAATTGGCCTGGTCACAGCGCTTGTGCCACAGCTCATTTATACGATCTGCTCGCCGTTGATCGGCGCTTCTCAAACTGCGGTCGTCGGCAGCATTGAATTGCCGACAATGTTTGCTGTAGGCTTTCTTGCCTTTGGCGAAGCAATCACAACACCACAGGCCGTAGCCTGCGCTTTGGTTTTGGGTGCGATTGCGATCACCAGAAGCCGGACGACACGCACCTTATCCACTGTGATTTCGAAAGAACCAAACAGGTGAGCTTGGCCCCGATGCAGGCGTCGATTGATTTTACACCTGAATGTCGAAGACATCAGAGCGTCTACAACTAAGCCCTCAGATGTGCGTCAAGACCTGCGACGGCCTTTTCGATCAAATCCAGCGTGCCCTCGAAATCACGGGTGTAATACGGATCGGGCACATGATCCGCGCCTGTCTCAGTAGCGAAATCAGTCAGCAAGCGAACCGGAGTTTCGTTGCCACGGGGGCGCAAGTTTTCGATATTGATAAGGTTCTCTGCATCCATTCCGATGATCAGGTCAAAGTGGTCAAAATCTTCGGCCACGAATTTGCGCGCGCGCAGATCGCTGATGTCGATACTACGGTCATGAGCAGCCTGCTGCATTGGGCCATAAGGCGGGTCTCCGATGTGCCAGCCAGAGGTTCCGGCGCTGTCGGTGGCATGATGCGGCGCACGGGCGCGAAAGGCACCTTCGGCGGCCGGAGACCGGCAGATATTGCCCAAACAGACGAAAAGGATACGGTGTGTCATACAACCGGGTGTAACGCGTGAGGCGGAAATGGAAAAGATCGTCATTCTGACCGGTGCCGGGATTTCCGCCGAAAGCGGGCTGGGCACATTCCGCGACGAAGGAGGTCTGTGGGCGCAGCACAGGATCGAGGATGTCGCCACGCCCGATGGCTTTGCCCGCAATCCGGCGGTGGTGCAAAAGTTCTACAACGCGCGCCGTGTGCAGGCTGCACAGGCGCAACCCAATCCGGCCCATACCGCGCTGACCCATCTGCAACGCAACTGGCCCGGCGAGGTTATCATCGTGACCCAGAATGTCGACGGCCTCCACGAAGCCGCAGGATCCGAGAATGTGATCCATATGCACGGCACCCTCGCTGGGGCCTTATGCACCACCTGCGATCACCGCTGGGTCGCCCCGCCCGAGATGTCGGTGGGTGAACCCTGCCCCGCCTGCGGTGGCCCAACCGCCCGACCCGATGTTGTATGGTTCGGTGAGATGCCCTATTTTATGGACCTGATCTACGATCACCTGGCCAATGCTGCAATCTTCGCTTCAATCGGCACCTCGGGTCAGGTCTACCCCGCCGCAGCATTTGTGCACGAGGCGACAATGTCAGGCGCACGAACCGTCGAGTTGAACCTGGATCCGTCATCCGGCGCCTCGAGTTTCGATCAGGTGATACTTGGCCCTGCATCCGAAACCGTGCCACGCTGGGTTCAAAAGCTACTGCGCGAATCTTAACCCGCCAGACCGGCACCAAAATTATTGATACGACAATCGAAATAAGAGGCTCCCATGACCGACCCCCACCACACGCGCGAAGAAATCCTGGACGATTCCAGTATGGAGGGCCGCGATACATTTGGCGACCAACTGGCAAATCTGTGGTGGACCTTCCTGTTACGCGGATGTCTGGCCGGAGCATTGGGGATCGCCGCGCTGTTTTGGCCAACGGGCAGTATCTCTTTGCTGTTGCGACTGGTCGGCCTGCTTTTGGTTCTAGATGGCGGCCTGACCCTACTGGGCTTTGGACGGCGCGGATTGATCGGAGGCTTCGGTGTAGGGGCACTGTTGATCGGGCTTGTCCTGCTGATCTGGCCCGAGGGCGTTGCGCGGCTGACGTTTTTCCTGCTGGGTGCTTGGGCGCTGATCGTCGGCATCGGTTCGTTGCTGGCATGGCGACAGATACCCAGCAACAACCCGGATGCCGTGATGGTGCGAAACTCGGGGATCATTGCGCTGATCATTGGGTTGGTGCTGTTGTTCTGGCCCGGCAGTGGCATGGTCGCACTGGGGTGGGCCATTGCCTTTTCCGCTCTGGCTTTCGCCGCCGTGATGTTCTTTCTGGCAGTGCGCTTCAAACGGGCGCATGACCGCGTTTCGATGCGGGTTGTTAACCGTTGAAGCGATAGGCAAACAGGCCGGGCAAAGCCCGGCCTGACGCGTGGATGACGGCCGCATAGCGGCTTGAAGGTTGACGTGACCTTAGTTCGAGTGGGCGCCCATGTCTTTTCGTTCCAGATCAACCGGCACGTCGATCTCAACCTCACCGGCTTTTTCAAAAACCAGCGTTACAGGCACAGTTGCACCATGTTCAAACGGAGCAACCAATCCCATGAACATCACGTGATCGCCCCCGCGCTTGAGCGCATGCGCACCACCGGCTGGGATGACGAATCCCTCTTCGACATGGGTCATCTGCGCCACGCCGTTGGCATCGATCAGATGCGTGTGCAGCTCAACCCGTGCAGCCGCCTCCGATTCCGCACGAACAAGACGGTCATCCGCCTCGCCCGTGTTCTGAATCACCATAAAGGCCGCGCCCGCTTTCGCCGTTTTGCCGGCGGAGCGCGCATAGGCATCTTCTAGTGTGATGGTTTCCTGCGCCATTGCAGTGGTGGCAAATGCGGCCGCAGCCAGGGCTGCCAAAAGTTTGGAAGTGAGGGACATTGCGCCTCTCCTATGTCAAGTGTCTGAAAAAGTTAAATTTAATCAGGCTCTTGCAGGTGGCGCGCGGGCGGGCTGAAACGGAACGGGCGCTGCTATTAGGCTCCTGTCGCCGCGCTCTAAAAATGGCCCGGCATAACTTGGTGCATCGGGCAGCACATGTGAAACGACAGCAATAGCACCCAGCAACGTCAGCGCATAATCGGGGCAGAAATGCGGGGGCTTTGCCGGTTGCCCCTCGGCATCCATATAGATCACAACAGGACCAACACCAGTACACAGCACCATCTGCCCGACTGCGGTATCAACGCCACGCGACGCAGCCACCCCTTGACCGGTCAGAATGACCAGCAGCGACAGGGCAAATGATAGAAATCTGTTCCGAAAGTGTTTCATCCTGCCTTCGGTATACGCCCGAGACAAAAAGGGCTTCAAGCACAATCGAATGCGCCAGAAGCCCTCGGGTCATTTTGGTCAGTACGAGGTCAGTTGTCCAATCCAGGACGTTTGACAGACCCTTTGGTCAGGCTGGTATGCAACCTGTTCACCTGACGCTGCATCCGCACACATGTCCCAAACGTCTTGCCAAAAAAGGCCGCCAACAGGGAGAGGAAATCAAAGGATTTGAAAGACATGAGATCGAACTCCGCCAATAGAATATGAACAAACATATTCAAACATCAGAACACTGTATGTGAACAAGATCACGCTCTGACGGCGAAATCGTCTAAACTCAATCAGACAAAAGAAAAGACCCTGCACCGTTCGGGTACAGGGTCGAAATCTTTGATGAAAAAGAACGTTTAGACCGCAGCTTGAGCCTTGGCGATTTCTTTTTTCACTTTCAGTGCGTTGGTGGACAGCTCGTCATCCTTGGCTTTGGCCAGGAACGCATCCAGACCACCACGGTGGTCAACTGAACGCAGGGCAGCGGCCGAGATACGCAGCTTGACGCCACGACCCAGGGTTTCCGACTGCAGGGTTACGTCGTTCAGGTTGGGCAGAAAACGACGACGAGTTCTGTTTTTGGCGTGGCTGACATTGTTGCCAGTCATCGGGCCTTTTCCGGTCAGTTCGCAACGGCGCGACATGGTTTCTTCCTTTGTATCTGCGGGCTGGGTACAGGACCCGTGGCCAAATCACAAGGGGCGCAACCCGAAGTCGCGCCCGAAAACTGGTTGGATGCGTTTAGTGGGAATCACAGGAAGGGTCAAGACGGGCCGTGCGAAATCTTTGCACCCATCTTAAACTCTATAAGACCTAGGCGCCATTGCGTTGAAGCAAGGGTTTGTTGTTCTTCAAATGCCGCTGGATCAGGTGGGACTGTTGGCGTCCACATGGTATGAACCGGGCCGGGTTTTCACCATGATTTTCGATCAGTTCCGGAAAGATTTCGAAAATTTCTTGCCGCGCCTCCGATCCGAGGGATTTCAGGGCCTCGACTCCGGTGAACAGGCTTTCGGTTGGGGCATCTTCGGCAAAGATGACATGATGGCGATCAAATAGCAGGTGAAAATACTCAACCGATTGCACGGCCTCATCGATATAGATTCCCGGCAGTGCGGTCAGTTTGATCGCCGGAATCAGAACTTCGGTGGTGCCAAACATGCGATCCGCGATTCTGGACTGCACCAGCATCCTGTGCTGGCGTGAGACCAGAAGATCGCGATGCGGCAACCCCTCGCCCAGCGCACCTGCAAGGATTCGTACCGGCAAGAGCCTGGGATTTACCAGCAAGGCGGCGCGGTCAAACTGTCGACGACCGATCCAGCGTATAGGCTGAGGGTCGCACCCCATGGTCGGGACCATGTCCCCGATCCGCAGCGCTTGGATTGCTTTCATGCCGTCCTGTGTCAGGATGTGCGTATCGCGGGTAAAACAAGGAACGCCACTTCCGTTCTCAAAGGCAGAATATGTGACCGTGATACCGGATGGTAGGGTGAATGTCCCGCTGGACAGGGTATAGCCTACGCCATCTACGACGTTAATGACGCCAAAATTGGTATCGGTGATGACGGTACCCACCGGCAAGTTCAACGTGTCGGTCCCGCCGCCGCCACGCAAATCGCCACTGACGCTGGTGCTGGTGAAATTCAGGGTATCGTTGCCGCTCCCCAGCCGGATGTTTCCAACACTCGAGCCACTGATATCGACAGTGTCGTCATCCGACCCGCTGGCAATCCTGCCACCAATGGTGCTACTGGTGACGGTGATCGTGTCGGAGCCGGCATTGCCGATGACATTCCCGGTAATCGTGCTGTTATTGATGTCGACGTCGTCATCGCCACCCCGGCCGCGGATATTATCAATCGGAGTTCCAGCCGGTGAACCGTTCAGGGTCCCCGTGTCATTGTTAACGTCGATATCGTCGTTGCCGTTGGTCCCAGTAATATCGGGCATAGCTGACGGTTCCCGCATATCCGGCCTGGCGACAGATGCGCGGCCTTAACCTGAGTTTGCATCAAGTTTGGGTCAACTTGCAACCTATGGGCGATAACCCACCGATCCGAAATCAGAAAGAGAATGAGATCAAAGGCTTGAATAAGGCCTTAGCCAGCGACTAAAGCAGACAACATATGTTCCGCCGCAACCGACGGACTGAGCTGACCAGTGCTGACCTGCGAGCCCAGACGCTCCATTTCCGAGCGCGCTTGTGGAGTCGCCAGGCGTGCCAGAAGGGCAGACCGAACCTCTTGTTCGAACCAATATTGTGCTTGCGTGGCGCGGTTGACCTCCCAGTGGCCATTTTCACGGCGCCATTTACTGAGGGACTGCATCTCCTCCCAGGCTTGAGCCAGCCCATGTTCCTCGACCGCTGAGACAGTCATCGCTTTGGGAAACCCTTCCGGGTCCTGGGGGCGTTTACGCAACAGACGCAGCGCCCCGGAATAATCGGCGCAGGTGCGAGTGGCGGCAGATTTCAGGTCACCATCCGCCTTGTTGACCAAGATCATGTCGGCCATTTCCATGATACCGCGCTTGACGCCCTGCAGTTCGTCACCGCCCGCCGGGGCAAGCAACAGCATAAACAGATCCGACAACTCGGAGACAACCGTCTCCGATTGCCCGACACCAACCGTTTCGATCAAAACAACATCGAACCCAGCGGCCTCACATAAAGCGATGGCCTCACGTGTGCGGCGGGCAACGCCGCCCAGGTGCGACTGGCTGGGTGATGGACGGATAAAGGCGTTTTTCTCGCGGCTCAGGCGTTCCATCCGGGTCTTATCCCCCAGAATGGACCCGCCCGACCGAGTTGAGCTGGGATCTACTGCAAGAACTGCAACACGCAGCCCCTGCCCTGTCAGCATCATACCAAAGCTTTCGATGAACGTGGACTTGCCGACGCCGGGCGTTCCTGACAATCCGATCCGCAGGGCCTGGCGGCCCTCTTTGGTCAATCTGGTCAGCAGTTCCGTCGCCTGCGCACGATGATCGGCGCGACCGCTTTCCACCAGCGTGATACCACGGGCCAGCGCGCGCCGGTCTCCGTTCAAAATCCTGTCACTCAGGCTGTCCAGTTCCATTTCGCCCCCAATCAGTTGCGGCAGTTCTAGTTGCCGTCCCAATGAGGGGTTTGTCCAGACCAGAGCGCACAAGAATTTACCTCTGGGATATGTGCTCTCCGGGCATAAGAGACGGAACTGGACCTTGTCGTACCGTTGGCGGATAAAGCCCGCATGATACGCCTGCCCATCGACGACGCTATTCCTGACCTTCTTGCCGCCCTAAAGGCTTCGGGCCGCGCAGTGCTGCAGGCACCTCCGGGCGCGGGGAAAACAACACGAGTGCCGCTGGCGATATTCGAGGCGGGGCTATGCGATGGCAAGATCGTGATGCTGGAACCACGCCGCCTGGCGGCCCGGGCTGCTGCTGAGCGCATGGCCGATACGCTGGGACAGCGCGTGGGCGACACAGTTGGTTATCGCGTGCGGGGCGAGGCGAAGGTATCGAAATCGACCCGGATCGAGGTCGTCACCGAAGGTATCCTGACCCGGATGCTGCAAGTCAAACCCGATCTGCCCGGCATTAGTGCGGTGATTTTCGATGAATTCCATGAACGGTCCCTGAACGCGGATCTCGGCCTGGCCTTGTGCCTTGAGGTCGCCGGGGCATTGCGGGACGATCTGATCCTGCTGGCAATGTCGGCAACGCTAGACGCTGAACCCGTGGGGCGGTTGATGGAGGCCCCCGTTGTTACGTCCCAAGGGCGCAGCTACCCGGTCGAAACACGTTGGCTGGACCGACCGCTAGGACAACAGGCGCGAAAGCTGGACGCATTGGTCGATCTTGTGGTTCAGGCCGAGCGCGAAACAGAAGGTGGGATGTTGGTGTTCCTGCCCGGAGAAGGCGAAATCCGCCGGGCCGAGGCAGCCTTGGCTGGCCGGCTATCCAGCAAAGCTACGGTGCGACCACTATTCGGCGCGATGCCTTTTGCTGCCCAGCGCCAAGCGATTGCACCGGTCGAAACCGGTCGCAAAGTGGTTTTGGCTACGTCCATTGCCGAGACCTCGTTGACCATTCCAGACATTCGCGTGGTCTTGGACATGGGACAGGCTCGGCGGGCGCGTTTCGATCCGGGTTCGGGTATGTCCAGACTAGTGACCGAGCGGGTGACGCGCGCCGAGGCAACGCAGCGCGCTGGCCGCGCTGGTCGTGTCGCCGAAGGCAAGTGCTATCGCTTATGGTCGAAGGGCGAAGAAGGCGCGCTGGCCGCCTATCCCCCGGCCGAGATCGAAGCAACCGACCTGACCGGGCTGGCGCTGGAACTGGCATTTTGGGGGGCGGGCCCCGAAGAACTGTCTTTCCTGACCCCTCCACCCGAGGGCACGATGACAGAGGCACGCACGTTGCTGATGATGCTGGGCGCGCTGGATGGGAAGGGACGGATCACCGACCACGGGCGGTCACTAGCGGCGCTACCTCTGCACCCGCGATTGGGACATATGCTGGAACAGGTCGGCCCCGCCGCCGCACCTTTGGCCGCTCTCATGGCCGAGCGCGATCCCTTACGGGGTGCTCCGGTGGATATGTTGCTTAGGCTCGAAGCCATGCGAGATATGCGCGCCTTTCAACGCAACCGTGTCTGGCAGGTCAACATTGGTGCGTTAGAACGGATAAAAACCGAGACCAAGCGGCTGCAAACCAAAGGCAACCTGTCCGACTTCAGCCCAGCGGCAACAGCTGCACTCGCCTATCCCGATCGCATTGGACAACGGCGCAAAGGGGATGAGCCGCGTTATGTGTTGTCAGGAGGGAAGGGTGTTGTGCTGGATGGCAGCGATACGCTGGCTGCCGCGCCTTATCTGGTTGTGACCGATACCGATGGCAACCCCCGCGAAGCAAAGGTGCGCATGGCCGCACAGATCTCGGAAAAGGAAATTCGTGACTTGTTCGAGGATCAGATCACCTGGATCGAGGTCTGCGACTGGTCAAAACGTGACCGCCGTGTCGTTGCGCGCAAACAAGAACGGCTAGGCGCAATCACGTTGAGTGATCGTGTTTGGAAAGAGGTTCCGGACGACGCGGTCGCATTGGCGATGCTGGATGGCGTCCGTGATCTTGGCCTGCGACTGAACGGGGCCGCTGCGCGATTGGCGGCACGGGTGGAACTGGTCCGGACCGAAGGCGCAGAGCTGCCTGATTTCTCGATCGAGGGGTTGACCGACACGCTGCAAGACTGGCTGTTGCCGATGCTTTCCGGCGTCCGCAATGCTGAAGACTGGAAACGGTTCGACCTGTTGCCAGCGTTGCGCGCCCGACTGGACTGGGCCCAGACGCAGGAACTGGACCGGCGCGCTCCAGGGTCGTTTGAAACTCCTCTGGGGCGAAAGGTGCCGATAGATTATGGCGGTGCAGTACCGGAAATCTCGGTGCGGCTGCAGGAACTGTTTGGCGTCACGCACCATCCGGTCATCGGCGGCGAGCCCCTTAAGATCACGCTTCTTTCCCCGGCCCAACGACCCATCCAGATCACGCGCGACCTGCCCGGTTTCTGGGCTGGGTCATACGCGGATGTGCGCAAAGATATGCGCGCGCAATATCCCAGACACCCTTGGCCCGAAGATCCGACCAAGGCCGACCCCACCCTGCGCGCAAAACGTCGAAATTAGGCGGCCGTCGGGAATTTTCGTCGAAAATTCTTGGCATGAAGATGCGGAAAGCACGGCGATTCCGGGCGTTCATTGAAGATTATCTGTTTCATTGCTATGTGGGCTGCTCAGGTAAAACCCGGGTACGCGAACGACAAACATGACAAAATGGCTGCGAAATATTTGGGAAGAGGTCGCCCGGCCTCTGTTCCTGCGCCCCCATCGGGTGCAGTTTGGCGCCTTGTGCACCCGCGAAACACAGGACGGGCTGCAGGTTCTTTTGATCACCAGCCGGGACACCGGACGCTGGATCATCCCCAAAGGTTGGCCGATTGATGGCCTGGATGGCGCTGAGGCTGCCCGGCAAGAGGCCTGGGAAGAAGCCGGCGTGCGCGCCCAATCCCTATCCAAAGACCCAGTTGGGCAATATACTTATGACAAGATCCTGAAAGACGGGGCCAGCCAGACTGTGGTGACCAATGTCTATCGGATCGAAGTGCAGGAACTGGCCGATATCTACCCCGAGGCCGAGGAAAGGACCCGCGAGTGGGTTTCGCCCGTGATAGCGGCCGGACGTGTTCAGGAGCCCGAACTGCGCGCTTTGCTGCTGCAGCTGTGACACCTCCACAAAAAGTGATGACGCCACGGTTGCTCGTCTGAGCGAAACCGTATAGCCGCGGGTGTTCTTTTGGAAACCGCCCGCAATAGCCTGATGTCGAACCCAAGCTCCAAACCCCGTTGGCAATCGCTGGACAGCGATCTGGCGCGCATCTCACGCGTTGAGTATGCCAATGCCCATGTGGCACGCCCCATGCTGGCGCCGGGTATCGCCTTCGCCTTTATTGCGCTGGCCGGGCTGACGGCCGCAGTGGTTTTTGGGCGGGCTGATGGCGGGTTGATCGTTGTCGCGGCAGCGGGTTTTGGGGCCTATATGGCCATCAATATCGGCGCAAATGATGTTGCCAATAACATGGGCCCCGCTGTCGGGGCCAACGCGCTGACCATGACCGGCGCAATCGTCATCGCAGCCATCGCAGAAAGCGCGGGGGCCTTGCTGGCAGGTGGGGATGTCGTCTCGACGATTTCGAAAGGGATTATAGACCCGGCATCGGTTCACGACAGCACCGTCTTTATCTGGGCGATGATGGCGGCTCTGATTTCTTCGGCCATGTGGGTCAACTTGGCCACCTGGGTCGGCGCGCCGGTGTCGACCACACACTCTGTCGTGGGGGGCGTCATGGGTGCGGGCGTCGCAGCAGCTGGCCTAAGCGCGGTCAGTTGGACCACGATGAGCGCCATTGCCGCCAGTTGGATCATCTCTCCTGTGTTAGGTGGAACTATTGCCGCTGGCTTTCTGGCTTTGATCAATGCCAAAATTCAGTATCAGGACGACAAGATCGCCGCTGCCCGCCGTTGGGTGCCGATACTCGTTGCTGTCATGGCAGGTACCTTTACCACCTATTTGGCCGTCAAAGGCCTGAACAATCTGGTCAAAGTTGAGCTTGAAGTCGCTTTGCTGTTCGGTCTGGCCACCGGATTTCTGACATGGCTGGTGACAGTCCCTTGGGTGCATCGCAGATCAGAAGGACTTGAAAACAGAACGAAGTCTCTGAAAACGCTGTTTGGGCTACCACTTATTATTTCAGCAACATTTCTTAGCTTTGCCCACGGCGCCAATGACGTGGCAAATGCGGTTGGTCCGTTGGCGGCAATCGTGCATACGGCGCAGTTCGGGGATTTCGCTGCACAAGTCGCAATTCCAACCTGGGTGATGGTGATCGGAGCGCTGGGAATTTCCTTTGGGCTGTTCCTGTTTGGCCCAAAATTGATCAGGATGGTCGGCAGTCAGATCACCAAGCTCAACCCAATGCGCGCATTCTGTGTCGCCCTTTCTGCGGCGATCACTGTGATCCTGGCCAGTTGGCTGGGCCTGCCCGTCAGTTCCACCCATATCGCAGTGGGCGCGGTCTTCGGAGTGGGCTTCTATCGCGAATGGCATGCCGAGCGGCGCAGAAAGAACGCGAACCACCAACGACTGCCCGAGCGGCGCCAGGCACAGGAAGAGAAAAAACGCCGGAAACTCGTCCGTCGCTCGCATTTCATGACGATCGTGGCTGCCTGGATCATAACGGTCCCCGCTACCGCAGTGTTATCAGCCGCTATCTTCTGGACACTGACGGCTTTTCTCTAACCCATCAGCTTCGGATTTGCTCGGGAGTAAGCGGGGATTTTGGGTTCTGTGCAATCTTTTCGCGAACCTGCGCGCAGATTGGGGTCGCAATGCCTTGCTGCTCGCCCAAACGGATGATCTCGCCTTGCAGACTGTCGATTTCCGTTGGGCGCCCTGCCATCAGGTCATAGGCCATAGAGGTGCGCGCCGAGGGGTCAATGCTCAGCATCCGGGAGGCAACCCGCGAAAACAAGGGCGTCGGCAGGCGCAGGATATACGGTGTCATCCATGTGGGCAGCGGCGTCATTGACACAATCGGTTGGCCGGCGGAGTGCAGCACGGTCAGAGCCTCGGACATCTGATCCGCCATCAGTTGGCGCCAGTTGCGGTCCAGCAACTGCTGTTTCAACGTCAACCCGGACAACGCATTCAGCGCGTTATTGAGATTGATCACCAGCTTGCCCCATTGGACGGCTTCGATCTGGTCACTCTCTGACACCGGTAGGTCGGGACCAGTCAGCTTTGCGCCCAAATCGCCGAGGCCGGATTGGATAACGATTTCACCAGAAGTCGCGCGATGAAATCCGCCAGTATCTGTCGGGACGACGTTGAAGGGCACCATACCGGCGCGGACATCGTGGTGCGGAAGCATCGTACGTAAGGTGCCTGCGTTTTCCAGTCCATTTTGCCAGGAGAGGATCACAGCGTCTGGAGCGTGTTTCCCGATATCCTTCGCCATCTCTTCCGTCGCGCCGGTCTTTACCGTGACAATGACTATTTCAGCATCACTCAGTTCCGCCGGATCTTCGGTCAGGGACAGGTTGGTTACATGACACCGCAGGCCTGAAAAATCTGTGACCATCAGCCCCTTATCCCGGATCGGGTCGAGGATTCGTGCCCGCCCCAACAGGGTGACATCGTGACCGGATCGGGCCAGCAAAGCCCCGCAGTAACATCCAATGCTGCCCGCCCCCGCGATTGCGATCCTCATGACGCCCCTCCCCTTCGGTCAAAGATTGCCGCGATCCGCCTGTCAGACAAGGCCAACTGACGCCAGGTCAGCGCGCGCGCCTCGGACGGGTGCGTTCAAGGTCTTCTGAAATCGGGATGAAGTCTTGATCGTCCCCCGGAGGCAGTTGAAAAGCCCCTTTGGCCCAGTCCGCCGTTTTCCATTCGCGGGTGGCTGCTTCTATCTTTTCCTTTGAGGACGACACGAAGTTCCACCAGATATAACGATCCTCGTTCAACGTCGCACCTCCAAGCAACATTAGCCGCGCACCCTGCGGCCCTGCCTGAACGGAAAGGCGATCCCTTGGCCGAAACACCATCATACGACCTTGGGTGAACTGATCGCCGGCAATCTCAACCGTTCCTTCCGTCACATAAACACCGCGGTCCTCCTGATCATCAGGCAAAGGAAAAGAGGCCCCGGGGGCAAGCTGCACGTCCAGATAGAAGGTTTCAGACAGTGTCGTGACCGGGCTGCTTTCACCATAAGCCGAGCCAAGGATGAGACGAGCGCTGACCCCAGCATCCTGAATATGGGGCAGCGCAGATTGTTTGTGATGTTCGAAGTCCGGTGCAATATCTTCCTGGTCCTCTGGCAGCGCGATCCAGGTCTGAATGCCAAAAAGACTGTGTCTTTTGCTGCGCGTTTCCTTGCTGGTGCGTTCAGAATGGGTCACGCCACGTCCTGCAATCATCCAGTTGACCTCACCGGGATAGATCATCTGATGGGTACCCAAGCTATCACGATGCTCAAATTCCCCTTTATACAGGTAGGTGACCGTGCCCAACCCGATATGAGGGTGAGGCCGGACGTCTATACCGCCTTCTGTGATGAATTCTGCAGGGCCGACCTGGTCAAAGAAAATGAACGGGCCAACAAGCTGTCGTTTGACCGAGGGTAGCGCACGGCGCACCTCGAACCCACCCAGATCACGTGCGCGAGGAATGATCAGTGCCTCTAAAGACGGGTTCTCAGTCAAACGATCGGGGTTGTGAGACGGGTTCCAGCTCATTCCAGTTTCTCCCTTTTTCGGCAGGCAACGGTTCGCCCCTGCAAGATGCAGGCCGCTGCACCTGAAAGAAACCTCAATAATTGCACAACTCCGGTGGATTTTTGTCCGTTATGACATATCATTAATGTTATTACATAACAATTCTAACAGAAATTCCACCTGAGAAAAGAACCATCCAGACAGCTCGCTATCCGATCACCTGTTTGACGGGGAATGCAGGGCATTTTTGCTGCCCTGCAAAGGAATGTTGCTTGCGGCCAAAGAAGGTGTCAGTCGCCGTGCTTCAGATAGACAAATTGCCAAACACAATCACGCCAGGCGTTTGGCATAAGACGCATGGTTCAGTTCGACCTCTTGCACCGTGATGCTGCCAACCTCGGGCATGGCAACAGTCAGAACATCCAAAACGGTAGCGTTCAGTTCAGCTCGCGTAGCCTCATCCCGGCCCTGCATCAATAAAAGCGTCGCATGGACAAAGGTCTGCGGTTCGGTCCCGATCCGAAAATAGGTAACCGGATTGGCACGGATCTTAAGGGCCGGTGCATCAAACTCAGCATGTTCAGAAAGCACCGCAAACAACTTCTCGCAGACCGCGTGGAAATCATGTTTCTCTTCAAGACCCTGAGAGAATTCGAGGACTATATGGGGCATTGTGCACTCCGGAAATCATGAGAGAGCACGCGGCTCTCTCTTGCCATTTTCATGTGTTCAGACGCCCAGACACCAACGCATAACGGCCTTCTGGGCGTGCAGTCGGTTTTCGGCCTCGTCAAAAATGACCGAGTTCGGCCCATCCATGACATCGGATGTCGCTTCTTCTTCGCGGTGCGCGGGAAGGCAATGCATGAACAGCGCATCGGGTTTGGCATGGGCCATCAATTCGGCGTTTACCTGATAAGGACGCAGCAGGTTGTGGCGCCGTTCTTTCGCGGATTGAGAGTCGTGCATCGAAACCCAGGTATCGGCGACAACCAGATCGGCCCCATCTACAGCCTTGTAGGGGTCCCGTTCCACAACAATCTTGGACCCTTTTTGACGGGCAAAACCCATGAAATCCTCTTCGGGGTCGAATTGCGCCGGGCCCGTAAAAGTCAGATCAAACCCGAACTGGCCCGCCGCGTGAAGGAACGAGGCACACACATTGTTACCATCGCCAGTCCAAACGACTTTCTTCCCGGCGATCGGGCCACGGTGCTCTTCGAACGTCAGAACATCGGCCATGATCTGGCAGGGGTGGGTGCGGTCGGTCAGGCCGTTAATCACCGGCACATCGGAATATTCCGCCATCTCGGTCAGGATGGTTTCGTCAAAAGTCCGGATCATGATCATATCGACATAGCGCGACAGCACGCGGGCGGTGTCAGCGATGGTTTCGCCGTGACCCAACTGCATGTCCTTGCCCGAAAGGACCATCGTCTGACCACCCATCTGGCGCACGCCTACATCAAAGGACACGCGCGTCCGGGTTGACGGTTTTTCAAAGATCAGGGCGACCATGCGGTCTTTGAGTGCCAATTCGTCATCCGGTGCCGCCTTTGGCTGCCCCAGACGCGCCTGCTTCATGGCAGCAGCCTGGTCGATCATGCCCCGCAAAGCGGCGGCATTGGTTTTGTGAATGTCGAGGAAGTGCTTCATGTCGTTTCGCTTTTCTAATCGGGTGGGCTCAGGCAGACGCCAGATTGCTTTCGACCTGCGCGGCCGTTTTCTCCAGACGAATAACCGCCTGTGCAATGTCGTCCTCTGTGAGGGTCAAAGGCGGCAATAGGCGGATCACATTGTCAGCGGCGGGAACGGTGATGAGGCCGTTATCATATCCCGCATTCACCACATCCAAGTTGGTCGCCTTGCATTTCAGACCCAGCATGAGCCCTGCGCCGCGCACCTCTTCGAACACGTCCGGATGATTTGCAATCAATCCTTCGAGCTTCTGGCGCAACATACCCGCCTTGCGATTGACCCCGTCCAGAAAGGCGGGGGTTGCAACCTGGTCGATCACCGCGCAGCCCACCGCGCAACCGAGAGGGTTGCCGCCATAGGTCGACCCGTGCGTACCTGCCGTCATGCCGCTGGCCGCGTCTTCGGTGGCCAGCACCGCACCCAGAGGGAACCCTCCACCGATGCCCTTGGCGACCATCATGATGTCAGGCGTGATGCCCGCCCATTCATGGGCAAAAAGTTTACCGGTACGCCCAACGCCGCATTGGACCTCGTCGAGGATCAGCAACAGGCCATTGTCGTCGCAGATCTGACGCAGCGCTTTGAGTTCGGCATCAGGGACGGGGCGAATACCGCCCTCGCCCTGAATGGGTTCGATCAAGATCGCCGCGGTCTTGTCCGAGATCGCATTGGTGACACCGTCAAGATCACCAAATGTCAGGTGTACAAAGCCGGGCAGCAGCGGGCCAAAGCCTTTGGTCATCTTCTCTGACCCCGCAGCGGCGATGCCTGCCGAGGACCGACCGTGAAACGAACCGTCAAAGGTGATGATGTCGACCCGTTCGGGCTGATCTTTATCGTAGAAATATTTGCGTGCCATTTTCACAGCCAGCTCGCAGGCTTCCGTGCCTGAATTGGTAAAGAACACCGTGTCGGCAAAGGTATGTTCAACCAGCTTATCAGCCAGCGCCTGCTGCTGAGGGATGTTATAAAGGTTCGACACATGCCACAGCGCGTGGGCCTGTTCCGTCAGCGCGTTCACCAGCGCCGGATGCGCATGGCCCAGTGCATTCACAGCAATCCCCGCGCCCATATCCAGAAAACGTCGGCCATCCGCCTCGGTCAGCCAAGCGCCTTCGCCCTTCACAAAGGTCAGGGGCGCACGATTATAGGTCGGCAGAACGGACGGGATCATCGGATCATCCTTTTCGATATGTTGAGCCCCGTGAGTGATACACGAGGGCCATGTTCGTCAACTGATTTGGTGGGAGATGCGCCGATTTGGACAGCGCAAAAGGATCAAACGGGCCGGTTACGCGGCAAAGCGTCGGCGTCGAAGTCGCAGGATATCAGCGTGTTTGATCATGGGTGCCGTATAGCGCCGAAGTTTTGCGATGAAAAGGGCTTTGTTGCTGCAACGCTGCAACCCCCGTATCAGCCTTCGCTCCAGCGGTCTAATCGCCCCATACCGCGCGTAAAAGCCCAGGCAAGAATGCGGGGCATGCCCTTGTTCACCAGCGCATCCAGACAATGGGACTGAAATTCCTCGAGCGAGGCATCGGGATGTCGAAACGCACCGTCCGCGTAACAGAGTGAACAATACCGTGTGCTGCGGGTTCCGTCCGTTTCGCTGCCGCCCCCTTCGGTATCCTTGCTAAGAGGCATGCCGCAGCTTTGACATTTGGATCCCATCATCTTTCCCCTTGCAGGCTTTGACCACGGACCATAAGATCAAAACCATAGAGTATAGTCAATGGTTTTACATATGCGTATCGGAGAACTGTCCCGCCGAAGCGGGTTGCCCCGCGACACATTGCGGTTTTACGAGCGGCACGGATTGATTGCCTCGCGCCCCGGGCCAGAAGCGACAAACAGCTATCGCGACTACCCGGATGACACGCTGATCACGCTGGAACAGATCGGCGATGCACAGGCGGCGGGGATCAGTATCGCCCAACTTGCAACCCTGCTGGGGCAACTTGGTGCGGCTGATCCCGAAACCTTTGACGGCGTAGCATTTCTTCAGGAACGGATCGAAGAGGTTGAGGCGCGGATCGAGCGCGCAAATCGTTTTCTGGACAGCTTGCGACAGGCCAAACAGGCTCTTGCTACACCGTCGGGACAGCCCTGACCGTTTTACCCCTTGCCTTTCGTCCACCCGTACAGCACCGCTTACGCATGTTCGTTCCCAAAGCGCATAACCCGCCCCTAGCGGCACTGTTGATTTTTGTCGCCAGTGCATTCCTTGCAGCAACTACCCTGCTGGCCAAAGCTTTGGGGACAGATACGCTAGGTGCTCCTTTGCATCCAATGCAGATCAGCCACGGGCGGTTTCTATTCGCCTTCCTGGTCATCGTTTCGGCAGTGGGCATCATGCGCCCTACCCTGCGGCGGCCCCATTGGGGGCTGCATATCGGTAGGACAAGCTTTGGCTGGCTGGGAATCACGCTGATGTTTGCATCGGTCGCGTTCATACCGATGGCGGATGCGACGGCGATTTCGTTCTTGAACCCGGTCTTTGCGATGGTTCTGGCCATTCCCTTGCTGAAAGAAGGCGTCGGCCCCTGGCGCTGGCTGGCGGCGGCGGTGGCCCTGATCGGGGCATTGGTTCTGCTGCGCCCGACACCTGCGAGCTTCCAACCTGCGGCGTTACTGGCGCTGGCGGCGGCGGTCGTCATTGGGATGGAGCTGATCTTTATCAAAAAGCTGTCAGGGCGAGAGAGCCCGATCCAAATTCTATTGGTGAACAACGCGATGGGCCTGACCATCGCATCAGTCGCGGTGAGTTTCGTGTTTCAGATGCCCAACCCGGCGCAATGGGCGGCCCTTGCGGGGATCGGCGCATTGATGGCTTGCGCACAGGCCTGTTTCGTTAACGGCATGGCGCGGGCAGATGCGTCTTTCGTAGCGCCGATAAGCTATGCGACACTGCTGTTCGCTGCGCTATATGATTTTGCGATATTCGATGTGGTCCCCGACGCGGTCAGCCTGATTGGATCTGCCATCATCTTGGCCGGAGGGTTGATTCTTGTGTGGCGCGAGGCGCGGCACCGTCAGGCCTTGAGCCGATAGCCCGTTCGCAGCATCTGCCAGGTCAGTGCACCGACCACCAGTGTTGCAGCCGTGCAGATCAACATCCCAAGGTAGGGCGAGCTGTCCGAAACCCCAATCATACCATAGCGCAGCCCGTCGATCAGATAGAAAACCGGGTTGGCGTGGCTTAGCCGGTACAAAACCGGCGGCAATGCCTCGACCGAGTAAAAGGTTCCAGAAAGAAACGCCAAAGGCGTGACGATGAAGTTGGTAATCGCAGCCATCTGGTCGAACTTATTGGCGAATATCCCGGCAAAAAGGCCCAGCGCGCCCATAAAGGCCCCTCCCAGCACTACAAAGATCATGGCGATCAGTGGGTTCTGCGGGACAATACCGAGCACCAGCGCCAGCGCGGTTGCAACGACGACAGCGATCAGAAAGCCACGGGCAATGCCGCCCGCAAGGTATCCCAGCAGAATCTCTAACGGCGAAAGCGGCGGCATAAGGGTATCGACGATGTTGCCCTGTACTTTCGAGATCACCATCGAGGACGACGTATTGGCAAACGCATTCTGGATCACCGTCATCATCATGATGCCCGGCGCCAGAAAGGTCAAAAATGGCACGCCCATCACATCAGACCGGCTGGGCCCGATAGCGATGTTGAAGATCAGCAGAAACAGCCCCGCAGTCACCAGCGGTGCCAAAAGTGTCTGCGTCCACACTGCCATAAACCGCAAAGTTTCCCGCCGGGCCAGCGTATAGAGACCCATCCAGTTCACCGCACCAAAGCGGCGTGCCTCCTGATCCATGAGATTCTGCATGATCTGCCCTCTACCTGATTCGAAGACCGCTTGTAACTCGGACCGCAGTGTTTAAAATAGGGGGCTGAGACGAATTCCCAAGGCGGCCCGAATCCGGGGCCGCTTTCCGCTTTTGAAAGGCAAATGATGTCCTGGACTGACGAGCGTGTAGAGCTGCTTAAAAAGATGTGGGGCGAGGGCCAGTCGGCCAGCCAGATCGCCAAGGAACTGGGCGGTGTGACCCGCAATGCGGTTATCGGCAAAGTCCACCGGCTGGGCCTGTCGAATCGCGCAACCGGCGCGACCCCCGCCAAGGCTGAGCCAAAGGAAAAACCAGCGCCCGCGCCCAAGGCCGAGGCCAAGCCCAAACCCACGCCCAAGACGGAACCGGCACGTCCAGCCGCAGCGCCGGCAGCCGAGGCCAAGCCCGCTGTTCCGGCCCGCCGTCAGATCATCCCGGCCGGTCAACCGCTGCCGCCGCAACCTTCAGCGAACGAGATCAGCCCCGAGGCGCTGGCCAAGGTCAACGAGGTTGAGAAGAAAGCCAAAAAGCTGACACTGATGGAACTGACCGAGAAGACCTGCAAATGGCCCGTCGGCGACCCCGCGACCGAGGATTTCTGGTTTTGCGGTCTGCCCGTTGAGGCAGGCAAACCTTATTGCGAAGCGCATGTGGGTGTGGCGTTCCAGCCTATGAGCTCACGTCGCGACCGGCGGCGGTAAGGCTCTGACGAAGGCAGGCACCTAGCAAAAGAGCGCGGTGCCCGCAGCAGGCCGGAATGTAGGTAATACACCTGTTTTGGCTCTGCGTCATCTAAGAGCGATCACACTGGAATCGAAGAAGAGTCGTAATCTGCCAAAAGCGGCCGCCGGTTCCGTGCATGCCGAGCGATCAATCGCTTTTGCCGCCCCCCCTCTGGGATTTTGTAGTTGGTCTTTTGCATCGGGGTTTCGACAAGATCGGGGAACAGCGTAACAAGCTCTTCCATGGCTGCTGCCGGTAGAGATTTCAGTGCTTCATCGCCAAGCAAAAGGCTCTCGGTCGGGGCGCCATCTGCATAAATTACCTCATGTTCAGAAAACACCAGGTGGAAATAAGTAACTTCTGTAATTCTGTCGTCGACGTATATCCCCGGAAGCTCGACCAACTTTATAGCTGAGACCAGAACCTCGGGGCACTCAAACATGCGCTTAACGATCGCCGAGGATATCAGCATCCGGTGCTGACGGGACACGAGCAGGTCGCGTCTGGGCAGGCCCTGCCCTAGCGCGCCAGCGCAAATGCGTACTGGGTAAAGCTTGGGATGGCGGCGCAAATCCCGCGCGCTGACATGTCGCCGAATGATTTGTGACAAAGGCTGCGTGCAACCATGATCCGTCAAGACACGATCACCTTGCTTCAAACTCTCGATCAGGACAGGGCCCTGATCGGTCGCAATCAACGTTCCTGCCGTAAGGCACGGTATGGTGCCCGGTGTCGGAGTGGTGTTCACCGAATAGGTTCCACCATCGTCGGTGGAAATAAGTGAATCTCCCGCCCCGGCCTCGCCGATGACCGTCGAGCTCATCCCATTGGCGGGGCCAGCTGTCGCCGTTATCGGGCCGGGGCTGGGGGGATCGCTGAAAGAGCTGAACTGATAAACCGTTGACCCGTCGGATAAAGAGATACCATTGGTTTTACCGAGCCCGGTAAAGGTGGCGGAACTGGCTGAGTCAATTACATAGACGTCCCGGCCTGCGACTGTCGTCGGGGTGATCCCATCAAGCGTGTTAGTGCTGCGGATGGATCCGTCAGAGTTGTAGATCGTAACAACAAGCCCAGAAACATCCGCACCCGCGTCAACAGCGACCTCGATAAAGTCCTGTGGTGGGCCTCCAAGGTACTTGAGTTCGGAAAAATATGGGTCTGCCATATGTCAATTCGCCTTTGTGTTCGGCGTGAGTATGATGATCCGATACTTGTTTCAATATATGAGTACTAGGGTCTCACTAACCAGTAAATGTTCCCAGTGATTTTTGTTCGCAGCTGGAACCGAATTACTGCGCTGGATGCGATGGCAAATCCAACATCGGCACCCAACCGGGCAGTTCGTTTGGCGAAACCGAGACATGCAGCCGCTCGGATCGGTCGCGGCCTACTTTGCGGTGCTTGCGCAGTAGGAAAATCTTACCCCAACCGCGCCATGTGCCGACCGAACGCGCATGAGGGTCGATCACAAAGCGGTCTCTCCATCCCTCCGGCAACGGCAGGCCGTGCAGCTCTGCCTTGTCCAGCATCCAAACCAGCGAGATGTTGCTAAGGGGGCGGGCTTCTTCAAACCCGTTCAACTGGCCACCCACATCGCCATGGGTGCCTCGGAACCAGACTTGCTCGATATGGCCTTTAAAATCGGGGGTACATTTCCACAGGACCGGCTCGAATACCTCGCGCGTTTCATCCAGCGCCATCGCGTGGTAGCCGTGGCGTGTAGCGGGACCAAGCTGATGGTTGTGGAAGGCGTGGCGATCCTCGGCCCAACGCCAAAGCAGCGGTAGACGCAAGCCCAGCGCTTTTACTGTATCCCACACGCCGATCATTTCGATTGCAACATCTTCATGGCAGAACTGCCGGCGAAACGCAGCGGCGGCGCTACCATTGGCATTGCATTCATAGTGGCGGTAGGCCTGTTTGATATTCCTTACGGTCGCGTGCTCTGCCTTGAGCAGGCCAATCATGTCGATCACACCCGCAAGGCTGCGCACACCGTAGGCCCCACGTGAGTAGCCGATGAAATAGATACGGTCGCCGGGCTTATACCGCGAGGCCAGATAGCCATAGGCCCGGCGTATCTGGCGATTGATCCCCCGCCCCATCATCACATCCAACGAGGACTTCCAGCTTTCCCATTGCACGCCGGCCTCATAGAAGACGGATACCTTGCTTCCCATCTCGCAGCACAGCCGCAGCGCCTGCCCCGCATGAGTTTCATATCCGGGCTCAAGCGTCGACATGGTGCCGTCTAGAATGATGACATGGCTGACAGGTTCGCGATGGCGCGTTTCGGCCGAATGCTCGGAACGCAGCGGCCGTCCAAGCCACCCCAGTACCTTTCTACTCAGCCGCGACAGTTGCATCGTTCAGCAGTTCCCATACTTTGTGCGGCGTAAAAGGCATATCGGCCTGCCGCACCTCGTGATCCCAGAGCGCATCCTGAACCGCATTTGCCACTGCAGCCAGCGCGCCCACGGTGCCGGCCTCTCCGCATCCTTTCATTCCCAACGGGTTAGAGGTTGACGGTACCGGCGCCGAGGTAAACTTAATCATGGGTATCTCGGCTGCGCGGGGCAAGGCGTAATCCATCAACGATGCCGTGAGCAGTTGCCCCTGCGCATCATGGACAACATGTTCGGACAGCGCCTGACCGATGCCTTGTGCGACACCACCATGAACTTGCCCCTCGGCCAGCATCGGATTGATAAGATTACCGAAATCATCGACCACAGTATAGCGGTCTACCCATGTTTCGCCGGTACAAGGGTCAATCACGATTTCGACAACATGTGCCCCGTTGGGATAGCTACGGTCGTCCAGCGTGATGCTTGCCTGATGCTGCAACAAATCAACGCGCCCGTCGGCACGGGCCATATCCGCGGCCTCGGTCAAAGTGGGCGTCAGGTTTGATCCCGGCGCGCGGAAGGTTTCAAAATCAAAGCGCACGTCGCTTTCCTCCACCCCCATCTTATCTGCGAGATAGGGCGTGAATGCGGCAACCATGACGTCGATCGTGGCAAGCGTCGCTGTACTTTGCACCGTAACTGATCTCGATCCCCCGGTTCCCCCACCATTCGGAAGCTGGTCGCTGTCACCTTGAACTACGGTGATGCAATCCAGGGGAACCCCGGTTTGGTCAGACAGGAACTGAGCATAGACCGTTTCGTGCCCCTGCCCGTTGGATTGGGTTCCGACAAAAAGTTTCAAGGTGCCATCCTCAACGAACTCGATCTTTGCGTTCTCGGAAGGGTCGCCCAAAATGCTTTCGATATAGTAACAAATCCCCTGCCCCCGGAACAAACCGCGTTCAGCATCGGCGATCTTGCGGGCGGCAAAGCCGCTGGATTGTCTTTGGTTTTGGGACAGGACCATGTCGAAATCGCCGACATCATACGTTTCGCCGGTCGCGGTCTTGTAAGGAAATGCCTCAGGCCGGATGAAATTCTTGCGCCTCAACTCCCAGGGATCCACTCCCAGTTCTCGGGCCGCGCGGTCGAAAGCGCGTTCAAGGACATATATCGCCTCGGGCCGTCCTGCGCCGCGATAGGCGTCAACCTGCGTTGTATTGGTAAAGAACCCCTCGACCCGCAGAAAGGTGGTTTGTACATCATAGGCGCCCATCAACACTTTGCTGAAGAGATTGGTTTGTATCGCCTGGCCGAAATGGCTGTTATAGGCCCCAAGATTTACCTTGCTGTGCACCCGATAGGCGGTGATCCGGTGATCGCTGTCAAATGCCAGCTCGGCCAGCGAAGACAGGTCGCGGCCATGGTGATCGGACAACATTGCCTCGGAACGGTCAGACATCCAGTGAACAGGCTGGTCCAACTTCATCGCAGCTACGGCCACACAGAAATATTCAGGATAGGGCATGACCTTCATGCCGAACCCGCCACCGACATCCGGGGTCGTGACGCGGATATCTTCGGGGTTGAGTCGCAACTTTTGCGCCAGCTGACCACGCATGGCCCAAACCCCCTGCCCGCCATAGGAAAAGTGCAACCGCCCATCAACCCAATGCGCCTGACAGCCCCGCGGTTCAATCGACGTGATGATCACTCGATTGTCTTCCACATTCAGTGCAACGGTATGAGCCGCCTGCTGAAACGCAGCAATAGTTGCCGCCTCATCGCCCAGCGCCCAGTCAAATGCCCGATTATCCGGAGTTTCCGCGTGCAGCGTTTCTCCGCCCGCACACACGTCCAGTTTTACGGGCAAGTCTGAGGTTTCGACCCAGATCAGCTCGGCCGCATCGCGGGCCTGTAAGGCGGTGTCGGCAATGACTACAGCGACGGGTTCTCCGACAAACCGTATGCGATCCGCGGCCAGCATATGCCGGTCCGGCGCAACGGCTTTCGAACCGTCTCGGTTATTCAGGATGGCCGCATTCATACACGTGTCGATCCCGGCGGCCTTCAGGTCGTCCAGCGTCATGATGAGCCGCACCCCTTCGGCCGCGTGCGCGTCATCCAGATCCAGCGCCCCAATCACCCCATGTGCCACCTGGGATCGCACGAATACCGCATGCAAAGCCCCGTGCGGCAGGACATCGTCCATAAAATGCCCCTGCCCGGTCAGAAACCGCTGGTCCTCGGTCCGTTTGACGGGCTGGCTTTTGCCAAACTTTTCCACCGCGCGCTCCTGTCTCTGCCTCTAGGCGACATTAGGCTGCGATGCATCATTGTCCATAGCCCCGGCGCTTGGCCCTTTCCCTTTTGCTATCCTTTCGATATTGCAAGCGCTAACCCGAATTTGTTGACGCAGGACGCATCCAATGGCGATGGAAAAGACATTCAACGCGGCCGAGGCCGAGGCCCGCATTTACGAGGCCTGGGAACAGGCCGGAGCCTTCAAGGCGGGCGCGAACAGATCGCGCGATGAAAGCTTTACCATCATGATCCCGCCACCCAACGTGACGGGGGCGCTGCATGTGGGACACGCGTTCAATAACACGCTGCAGGATATCCTGACCCGCTGGCACCGGATGCGCGGCTTCGACACGCTTTGGCAACCCGGTCAGGACCACGCAGGCATCGCCACGCAGATGCAGGTTGAAAAGATGCTGGCGGCGCAGGGCAACGAAGGGCGGCGTGAACTCGGGCGCGAGAAGTTCCTTGAGAAAGTCTGGGAATGGAAGGGTGAATACGGCGGCACGATCATTGAACAGCTCAAGCGTCTTGGCGCCAGCTGCGATTGGTCGCGCAACGCGTTTACCATGGCAGGTGCACCGGGTGACCCGCGCACAGGGCATGAGAATTCTGCAAATTTCCACGATGCCGTCATCAAGGTCTTCGTAGAAATGTACGAAAAGGGCCTGATCTATCGCGGCAAGCGTCTGGTCAATTGGGACCCGCATTTTGAGACCGCAATCTCGGATCTTGAGGTCGAGAATATCGAAGTCGCGGGCCATATGTGGCACTTCAAGTACCCGCTGGCGGGTGGTGAGACCTATACGTATGTCGAAAAGGATGAGGACGGGAATATCGTGCTTGAGGAACAGCGCGACTATATCTCAATCGCCACGACACGGCCCGAAACAATGCTGGGCGACGGCGCGGTTGCGGTTCATCCGTCAGATGAGCGCTACGCGCCAATCATCGGCAAACTCTGTGAAATTCCTGTTGGACCAAAGGAACATCGTCGCCAGATTCCGATCATTACTGATGACTATCCCGATCCCGATTTCGGCTCGGGCGCGGTGAAGATCACCGGCGCGCATGATTTCAACGACAACATGGTCGCCAAGCGTGGCGGTATTCCGATGTACCGTCTGATGGACACGCGTGGCGCAATGCGGGCCGATGGAGTGCCTTACGCCGAGGAGGCGGGCAAAGCGCAGGAATACGCACGCGGCAAAGCATTCACCGAGAATGAGATCGACGCGATCAACCTGATCCCCGACCACCTGCGCGGGCTCGACCGGTTCGAGGCGCGCGCCAAGGTTGTCGAAGAGATCACCGCCGACGGTCTGGCCGTCATGACCCGCGCCGATAATCCGGTTCTGGGCACAAAGCTGGGTGAGGACGACGACCCGGCTGCACTCGTCCCGCTGGTCGAGAGCAAACCGATCATGCAGCCCTTTGGCGACCGCTCGAAGGTCGTGATCGAACCGATGTTCACTGACCAGTGGTTCGTGGATGCCGAAAAAGTCGTCGGCCCCGCGCTGGACGCGGTCAAGGACGGCACGGTCAAGATCATCCCGGAATCGGGCGAGAAGACCTATTACCACTGGCTGGAAAACATCGAGCCCTGGTGCATCTCGCGCCAGTTGTGGTGGGGGCATCAGATTCCGGTTTGGTATGGTCTCGACCTGTCGGCCGAAAACTTCAAAGATGACGAAAACGACGGCAACCTTGATCTGGTCGAATTGGGTCGTTTGCTGAACGAAGGTGGTATGTTGCATCGTGGCAATGTCATGGAATGCGCGTCGAGTCTGGAGGCAGTGACTGAAAAATTCCTGGACGATAATGCAAACATTCCCAGCCCGCTAAGCCACGCAACTGTAATCGAAGTTGCCGATAAGCAAGAAGCGATCCATCAATTCGCCGAAAGCCTTGCTCAGTATGCAGTTGAACAAGACCCGACGAAGCTGGTTTATCCGGTTTGGCGTGACCCCGACGTTCTCGACACCTGGTTTTCCTCCGGCCTCTGGCCCATCGGCACGCTGGGCTGGCCCGAGCAGACCGAGGAGCTGGAACGCTACTTCCCCACGGACGTTCTGATCACCGGCTTTGACATCCTGTTCTTCTGGGTCGCCCGGATGATGATGATGCAACTGGCGGTGGTCGATCAGATCCCGTTCCACACCGTCTACCTGCACCAGCTCGTCCGCGACGAGAAGGGCAAGAAGATGTCCAAGACCACCGGCAACGTCATCGACCCGCTGGAGATCGTGGACGAATTCGGCGCCGACGCGCTGCGCTTTACCAATGCCTCGATGGCGGCGATTGGCGGCGTGTTGAAACTGTCTCGCGAACGCATCACCGGCTATCGCAACTTTGGTACAAAACTTTGGAACGCTGTTCGCTTTGCCGAGATGAACGAGGTCTTCACCGACGCCGTACCGCAACTAAACGTCGCCGATCTGAAACCCAAGGCCGCCGTAAACCGTTGGATCATAGGCGAAACTGCCCGCGTACGGGCCGAGGTCGACGCCGCACTGGAAAGCTATCGTTTCAACGATGCGGCCAACGGGCTTTACGCCTTTGTCTGGGGTAAGGTCTGCGACTGGTACGTTGAACTCTCCAAACCGCTGCTGCAGGGTGACGATGCCGAAGCACAGGCCGAGACCCGCGCTACCATGCGCTGGGTTCTGGACCAGTGCATGGTCTTGCTGCACCCGATCATGCCCTTCGTTACCGAGGAACTGTGGGGGCTGACAGGCACGCGCGCCAAGATGGTCGTACACGCCGACTGGCCGACTTACGGCACCGAACTGGTCGACCCAGAGGCGGATCGCGAAATGAACTGGGTGATTTCGGTGATCGAGAACACGCGCTCAGCTCGTGCGCAGATGCGGGTTCCGGCGGGCCTTTATGTACCGATGCTGGTGACAGAGATTGACGCGCATGGCCAAGCTGCATGGGACCGTAACGAGGCGCTGATCAAGCGGCTGGCGCGGATCGACAGCCTGACCAAAGTGGATGCATTTCCCAAGGGAACGATCTCGATTGCCGCGCCGGGTGCGACGTTCGGTTTGCCGCTGGCAGATATCATCGATATCGGCGCCGAAAAGGAACGACTGGAAAAGGCCAAGGGCAAACTTGCCAAGGAATTGGGTGGTTTGCGCGGTCGTCTGAACAATCCGAAATTTGTGGCCTCGGCCCCGGAAGAGGTTGTCGCCGAAGCCAAAGCCAACCTCGCCGCCCGTGAAGAGGAAGAGGTGAAACTGAACGAGGCGCTGGCACGTCTGGCCGAAATCGCCTGATCTTCGTCTGCTCCAAACCGTTCAAGATACCAGACCCCGCCACGCCCGCGTTGGCGGGGTTTTCGTTCCCCGGCCCGGATTTCGCCCTGTTCACCTCCGCTTACGATTGCTAGCAAGTGCAGGTTGATAACGCTGAGGGCAGAATGACACGTGCATTTCCACCAATGCAGACCATCTCAACCGGATTGGTTGTGGCCATCGTCGGCTTTTTCAGCTCATTCCCCATTGTATTGCAGGGGCTGGATGCGATGGGCGCGTCACCGGAGGAGGCCGCATCGGGCCTGATGACCGCCGCCATCGCCATGGGGCTGGCCGCCATCGTGCTGAGCTTGCGCTACAAGTTGCCGATCAGTGTCGCCTGGTCCACGCCGGGTGTCGCGCTGTTGGCTGTATCCGCTACACCTGTCGAGGGGTTCTCAGGAGCTATCGGTGCGTTCCTGTGCGCTGGCGCTTTGACGATTGTGGCTGGGTTGTGGAAACCGCTGGGAAGGTTGGCAGCTGCAATCCCGACCACGTTAGCGCAGGCAATGCTTGCCGGGGTTCTGATGCCGCTATGTATCCTCCCGTTCAAAGCGGCCGTCGAGATTCCGTCGCAGGCGCTACCCGTAATCCTGACATGGTTCATCGCGGGGCGGTTCAACCGGCTTTTTGCGGTTCCCGCGGCAGTGATCGCAGCAGCCGTTGTAGTCATCCTGAACGCCGGGGATACAACGATCATGCCCGAGCGTCTGGTTGCGGCACCGATCTGGGCCATGCCTACATTCTCGCTGGCCTCGGCCATAGGGATCGGAATGCCGCTGTTCATCGTCACTATGGCGACACAGAACATCCCCGGCATCGCGGTGATGCGCAGCTTTGGCTTTGCGCCCGTGCCGGGCAAATTGTTCTCGGCCGTCGGAGGGGCCAGCCTGCTGTCCGCCCCGTTCGGAGCCCCCGCCACCTGCCTTGCCGCCATCACTGCCGCGATGTGTTCAAATCAGGATAGTCATCCCGATCCTGCGCTGCGCTATTGGTCGGCCATCATGGGTGGCGTATTCTATTGCCTGTTTGGTATTTTTGCCGTGGCCATCACCGGATTTGCCGCCCATGCCGATCCGTTGCTGGTGGGGACGCTGGCCGGGGTCGCACTGATCGGCGTGCTGGCAAATGCGATCCACGCTGCGCTGGAGGTTGTGGCCGAGCGTGAGGCGGCGATCCTGACTTTTGCTATCACTGCGTCCGGTATCACAGTCTTCGGGCTGGGGGCCGCGGTCTGGGGTTTGCTGGCTGGTGGCATTGCCTATCTGGTGACTAACCGGCTGCGATAGCCGCTTAGCCTTGAGGCCACAGCCAAAGCAAAACCAGCTTAAATTTGGATCATTGGGAACTCTGGTGGAACGCCGGGTCAAGAAAGCACAGACCAAAGTCCAACCCAGAGAATTCGTTTCATGTAACGCTGGAAAAGATGCGCAAAGCCTACACCCCACTGCCTGACACGCAGGTCCGCGATGCGCATCGGGATTCATGTGGTGACTACTTGAACTTCGGCTTACGACCCTGCATCTGCGCCATGACAACCTCCATCTGATCGGGTTTGCCGATCAGCTCCACCTGTTCGGCAGATTCGGCCAGCAGAACGTCGGCTCGCGAACGGGTTTCGGCCACGTCGATCAGGCGCTTGGCGGCACGGATGGCTGAAGGGCTTTGGCCTGCGATGTCTTCAGCCAGAGCCAGCGCCTCGGTCAAAGGATCGTCCGAGAGTTTCGTGACCAGCCCCCAATCAGCCGCCTGCGGCGCGCCTATTGGACGTGCAGTATACGTCAGCAAGCGCAGCACGTCCGAGCGCACAAGCTCGGGCAGCAGAACCATGCCGCCCATGTCGGGAATGATACCCCATTTCATCTCCATCACCGCCAATTTCGCCTCGGGGTGGGCAATGCGGATATCCGCGCCCAGTGCGATTTGCAGTCCGCCACCATAGGCCACACCCTGAATGGCACAGATGACTGGAACGGGAACACGGCGCCAGATCAAGGCAAGCTCCTGCATTTCGTTGGCGTCGTCATGGCTGCGGTTCATCAGCCATTCGGTTGGGCCCTTGTGGGCCATGCTGGCGAAACTGGCCATGTCGAGACCGGCGCAGAAGCTTTTACCCTCACCCGACAGCACCACGGCGCGGGCGTCGGAGACCGCCACCTCTTGCCCGGCAGACAGGATCGCCTTGATCATGGCTTCGTCCAGCGCGTTCATCTTGTCGCCACGGGTTAGCGTGACATGGGCGATATGGTCTTTGTATTCGATGGAAACGCGAGACATTGGTCCCTCCGGAAATCAGTGTTGCGTCAACCATGCCAGCAAGATGAGGACAGTGCCACCACGACGTCAGGGCAAATCAGCGACGGGCATCCGGCCATACCACGGCGAATCCAGCGTCATGACATAGAACAGGTCACCAACGACCTGACCCGCCGTGGTGATGCCCAGCCGCCCGCCGGGGTCCTGCAAGGTTTGCAGGATTGTGCCATCCCCGTCGAATTGGACGATCATGCCGCGATGAATCGGCGCCGGTCGCACCAAGGGACCCAGCCGCCAGATCACCTTGCGCAAAAAGGGATAGGGCATCAAAGCTTCACTCGGCACCCGTGGGCTGGCGAAGGCCATCCAATAAGTGCCGTCGCCCTGCGCCGTGAGGTTATCGGGGTATCCCGGCAGGTTTTCCATCAACACCTCGCGCTGCCCAGCACTCGGCCCAGTTAGCCAGAGCTTGTGCACCCGCGCACGACCAGTTTCGGCGATCAGCAGAAAATCCGTCTGCGGGGAAAGCGCTACACCATTGGTATAGACAAAGCCCTCGGCCACCTTTTTTGTTGTGCCATCAGGGGAATAGCGGGCCACGTATCCCGTATCCGACTGCTCCCAGATGGTCAGGACCGAGGTGGCTTTGGTACCGCCCATGGTTTCGGGATCGAACCGATCAGACGAGTTCGAGAAATAGACCGTACCGTCCGGAGCCACGTCCAACTGATTGGCATAGACCACCGGAGACCCGCCAATCTCGGACACAAGGGATACCAGCGTGCCGGGCCCGGTCCAGCGCATCAGCCCCCGGTAGCTATCTGCGATATATAGCGCGCCGTCCGGCCCAGCTTGCAGACCCAAAGGGCGCCCACCCAGGTCGTCGATCTTGACCGGGCTGTCGCCGTCGATCCGATAAAGCGCGCCGGACATGGATGTCGTGTAGATCGTGCCATCCGGCATGATCGCGATGTCTTCCGGGCCTTCCTCGCCATCCGGCAAAGAGACTAGTTCGAGGCTGTCCAAAGCGTTGTTCTCGGCAAACGCGCCGGTAAAGCCCGGAGCTTCGGGCGGCTCCCAGGCCACTGGGTCCACGCCAACAGGCCAAAATATCAAATAGGCAAGCCCCACAAAAGCCAAACCAATCGCGATGCGCATGGACACTCCTTTGTTTTTGTTGATGCCAGACTGTGGGCACTGTGCAGGCAAAGCAAGGTTGCCTGTCGGATGACCTTGCGTTTATCTGTCTGCATGACCAATCCACGCTATACCCCGCTTGCCCAATCTCTTCCTGCTTCTGTGCCTTTTGTCGGCCCTGAAACACAGGAACGACAGCGCGGTGCACCATTTGTGGCCCGTCTGGGTGCGAATGAGAATGTCTTTGGCCCTTCGCCGCGCGCTATCGAGGCCATGCGGCAGGCAACTGGCGATATCTGGATGTATGCTGATCCAGAAAACCACAACCTGCGCCGCGCCCTGGCTGAGTACCACTCCGTCTCACCCGAAAATATCGTGGTTGGCGAAGGCATTGATGGGTTGCTGGGCTATCTGGTGCGCCTGCTGGTTGTGCAAGGAGATACGGTTGTGACCTCGGACGGGGCCTATCCGACCTTCAACTATCACGTCGCCGGGTTTGGCGGGGTGATTCATACGGTTCCCTATCGCGACGATCACGAAGACCCTCATGCACTCTTTACCAAGGCCGCTGAGGTCAAGGCTAAGCTGGTCTATCTGGCCAATCCTGACAACCCTATGGGCAGCTGGCATTCGGGCACTGATATCGTGGCTGTATTGGATGCGCTGCCCGATGGCTGTTTGCTGGTTCTGGACGAGGCATATGTGGAATGCGCCCCCGACGGGACTGCAGCGCCGGTTGCCGCAGATGACCCGCGTGTGATCCGGATGCGCACGTTTTCCAAAGTGTACGGAATGGCCGGCGCGCGTGTCGGCTATGCCATTGGGGCGCCAGGCCTGATCTCGGCGTTCAACAAGGTGCGCAACCATTTCGGTATGAACAAGGCTGCACAAGCAGGCGCGTTGGCTGCGCTGCAGGATGAAGTTTGGCTGTTACAAATCCGTGCCCGCATCTCAGATGCGCGCGAGCGGATCAACGCGATTGCGTTGGAGAACGGGCTGCACCCTTTACCCTCAGCCACCAATTTCGTGGCCATCGATTGCGGTCAGGATGGGGTGTTTGCCAAGGCTGTTCTGGAGTCGCTGGTGGCGCAGGGGGTTTTCGTTCGGATGCCCTTTGCCGCGCCTCAGAACAGGTGCATTCGAGTGAGCTGCGGCGATGCCTCCAATCTAGGGGCTTTTGCCGCCTCTTTGCCAAAAGCGCTTGCTGACGCCCGGGCGCTGAACGTCTGAAGCTCTCGCTTATGGCCATCGGGACGGGGGGGCTGTCTGCCCCCATCGCGCCGTTTGCGCGATTCCCCCCGAAAGTATTTTGAGTCAGATGAAGATACAGATTAGCACTGAGATCGGGGGCTGGTCTCAGGTCACAAGCGCGGTGGCGGCGGCTTCTAACGCACCCGTGCCGCGCGGAATATCAAGGGCGGCCATGGCAGTTTCCACGCCGCCAAGCATCGCCATGACCATCTGTGCATTGATGTGACCCATATGGCCCAGGCGAAAACAGCCGTCCCAATCTTCCATCCCGAGGCCTATTCCCAAAGTCAGGCCCAGCGATTGTTCGGTATAGGACCGCAATGGGGTTCCGAGCCCTCCACTCAGGCGCAGCGCGGTGACCGCATGACTTCGGTCTGCGCGGTCAGCTACGTTCAACGACAGCGCACCGCCCTGTGCCCAGATTTCGCAGGCGGTCCAAATTGCCTGAGCGAGGCGTTGATGGCGCGCCCAGACATTTTCGATCCCTTCCGCGTGGATCAGGTCGAGCGCCGCCCGCAGCCCATAGAGATGATGGGTCGGTGCGGTACCATCGAAGTATTGGTAGAATAGCTCGGGATTGGCTCGTGGTTGCCAGTCCCAATACCGGGAAACACGCGGCATTGCTGCCCGTTTTGCCTGCGCCTTGTCGTTGAAGAATACAAACCCCATGCCCGGTGGGGTCATCAGCCCTTTTTGACAGGCGGTAACAGTCACGTCGACACCCCAGGCATCCATCTCGAATTGCTCACATCCCAGCGAGGCGATGCAGTCCGCCATCACCAGTGCCGGGTGACCCAGATCATCCAGCAACGCGCGCAGCGCCGGGAGGTTGTTGCGAATTGAGCTCGAGGTATCCACGTGAACTGCAAGTATAGCCTTGATATCATGCGATGAATCAGCACGTAGCACCTCTGCAATGCGATCGAAATCCCAGACCGAGCTGGTTCCGAAATCAATCACATCCACCTTGGCGCCGATCCCTTCGGCCATTTCGGCCCATCCATGGGTAAACCGCCCCGATGCGGGGGCAAGCACTGTCTCACCTGGCGCGATGGTGTTCGACAGTGCCGCCTCCCACGTGCCATGGCCGTTGGCAATGTAGATGGCCAGTTTATGGGCCGTGCGGGCGACGCGACGCAGATCGCGGATCAGATCGGGCATCATCTCGATCAATTCGCCGTCGTAGATATTTGGTGACGGTCGGTGCATCGCCTGCAGCACAGCGTCTGGCATGACCGAGGGGCCTGGAATGGCCAGATACTCGCGCCCACGCGCGAGGGAGATTGGATGTGTCATGGGATCAACCTGTTTGAATTGGCCCTACCCTAACGTGGCCAATTTCGGCGTCAATCCATCAGCTTGGCGGCATCCCGGGCAAGCGTTTCGATCCCGGACCAGTTGCCTTCTGCGACCATCTGTTTGGGTGCTACCCAGCTGCCGCCCGCACAGATCACGTTGGACAAAGACAGGTAATCTCGGGCATTTGAAGGCGATACACCGCCCGTTGGGCAGAAGGTGATTTGCGGCAAGGGCGCGCCGATAGCCTTGAGCGCAGGCGCCCCGCCCGAGGCCTCGGCCGGGAAGAATTTCAGCATGTCATAGCCTTTTTCCAGCAGGGCCATCGCCTCGGTGGCGGTTGCGGCGCCGGGCAGCAGAGGCAGGTCTTGGGCTTCGCATGCGGCGATCAAGGCGTCAGTGGCACCGGGCGAGACGCCAAACTGCGCGCCAGCCTCTTTCGCGGCGCGCACGTCATCAGGCGTGATCAATGTACCCGCACCGACGACGCCACCGGGAACCTGCGCCATCGCCCGGATCGCATCGAGCGCTGCCGGGGTGCGCAAAGTGACTTCGAGCGCAGGAAGACCGCCCGCGACCAGAGCTTCGGCCAGAGGTCGTGCGCTGGTGGCGTCGTCAATTACAAGAACCGGGACAATCGGGGCAAGGGCACAGATTTCACGGGTACGTTGTGTCTTGTACATAGGTCTTACACTCCGAAGATGCTGGCGCCGGTATCCGCGGTGCCGACAGCGTTGCGAAACGCGCCGAACAGATCGCGCCCGACACCATGTTGGTTGGCAGAAAGGTCAGCCGTGGCCGGAGTGCGGTCAAGCACACCTGGGGTGAGGATTTCGAGCGCACCGTTTATGGCATCCACGCGTAGAATGTCGCCATCCTGCAAATAGGCGATCGCGCCGCCATCCAGAGCCTCGGGGCAGATATGAATGGCAGCAGGAACCTTGCCAGATGCACCGGACATACGGCCATCGGTCACCAGCGCCACCTTTTGCCCCCGGCCCTGAAGGATCGACAGCATCGGCGTCAATGAATGCAATTCGGGCATGCCATTCGCCTTGGGTCCCTGAAAGCGCACAACGACGATGACGTCATCCGTGAACTCTCCGGCTTTGAACGCCGCCTTGACCGCATCCTGAGTTTGAAACACCCGTACCGGGGCCTCGACCACCTGATGCTCGGGGGCAACCGCCGAAACCTTCATCACTCCGGTACCCAGATTGCCGCTGAGCCGCGAGAGACCTCCTGTAGGTTGGAACGGGTCTTTGGCGGGGCGCAATATCTTGTCATTCAGGCTTTGGCCTGCGCCGTCCTCCCAGGTCAGATCGCCGTCTTTCAGCTTGGGTTCTTTGGTATAATTGTGCAGCCCCTGCCCCGCGACGGTCAGCGTGTCGGGGTGCAGCAACCCGTCTTCGAGCAGCGTGCCAATGCAATAGCCCAGCCCGCCCGCGGCGTGGAAATGGTTCACATCGGCCAGTCCGTTGGGGTAGACCCTCGCAACCAAAGGCACCACGGCGGAGATTTCGGAAAAATCCTGCCAATCCAGCACGATACCGCCCGCGCGCGCCATCGCGATCAGGTGGATCAGCAGGTTTGTCGACCCGCCAGTGGCCATCAGACCGACGATGCCGTTCACAAAGGCACGTTCGTCAAGTATCTGGCAGACCGGCGCATAGTTGTTGCCCAGCGCACTGAGCGACAGAGCACGGCGCGCACCTTCTTCTGTCAGCGCATCGCGCAGCGGTGTGTTTGGATTGACAAAGCTGGATCCCGGAAGGTGCAGGCCCATGAACTCCATCAGCATCTGGTTGGTATTGGCGGTGCCATAAAAGGTGCAGGTGCCGGGGCCATGATAGGCGGCCATCTCGGCGGCCATGAGCTCGGCGCGGTTGATCTCTCCGGCGGCGAATTTCTGGCGGATCTTGGCCTTTTCGTCATTTGGCAAACCGCTGGTCATCGGGCCTGCGGGCAGGAATACAGCTGGCAGATGGCCGAACGCCTGCGCGCCGATCACAAGGCCGGGCACGATCTTGTCGCAGACCCCCAGAAACACGGCAGCGTCATAAGTGTTGTGGCTCAGCGCCACGCCTGTAGCCAATGCGATCACATCGCGCGAGAACAGCGACAGTTCCATCCCCGCCTCGCCCTGCGTGACGCCGTCACACATTGCCGGTACGCCACCTGCCACTTGCGCGGTTCCACCTGCGGTGCGGATCGCATCGCGGATCAGGCCGGGATAGCGCTCGAACGGCTGATGGGCTGACAGCATGTCGTTATAGGCGGTGACTATGCCCAGATTGCCCGCCGTGCCAGTGGCCATCGATTGTTGGTCATCGCCTGCGCCGGCATAAGCGTGGGCCTGACCGCTGCAGGACAGATGCGCCCGCGCCGGGCCTTTGGACCGAGCCTGTTCCATCCGCTCGAGATGCGGGCCACGCAAATCGGCGCTGCGCGCTATAATCCGTTGCGTGACGTCGGTGATAACTGAGTTAACCATGTCTAACCTCCGATCTGACGCCAGCGGCGCCCGTCGCGATGCATCAGCATCAGAGCTTCTTCGGGCCCGGAACTGCCCTGATCATATTTCGATGGCCGGTCGCCCCGGTTTTCCCAACCCTGAATAATAGGGTCAACCCACGCCCAGGCGGCTTCGGCCTCGTCGCCACGCATGAACAGGGTCTGGTCACCGCGGATCACATCCATCACCAGCCGTTCATAAGCGTCCTGAGCCCGCGCATCTGCGCCCAGCGCCTCGGCAAAGCTCATATCCAGCGACACATCCGACAGGCGGAACCCGCCCGGACCGGGATCTTTGATGGTGGTGCGCAGGGTGATCCCTTCGTCCGGTTGCAGACGGATCACCAGCACATTTCCATGCAATGGCCCTACATTGGGGAAGATAGTGTGTGGAGGATCCTTGAAGTAGACGGCGATTTCCGACTCGCGCGCACGCAAACGTTTTCCGGTGCGCAGATAAAAAGGCACCCCAGCCCAACGCCAGTTACCCAAATGAACCTTTAGCGCAATATAGCTTTCTGTCCGGCTTGCAGGGTTGCCGACATGGTCCAGATACCCGTCACCGCCCTCACCCGTGCGGTATTGACCGCGGGCGATATCCGCAGGCATCACCGGCTCAAGCGCCTCGATCACTTTGACCTTTTCATCGCGAACCGCGTTGGGAGAGAACTTGGACGGCGGCTCCATCGCTGTCAGGCACAGCAGCTGTACCAAGTGGTTCTGGATCATATCCCGCATTGCACCCGACTGATCGTAATAGACCCCGCGCCCCTCGACGCCGACGGTTTCAGCCACGGTGATCTGGACGTGGTCGACATGTGTTGCGTTCCACAACGGCTCGAACAGGGAATTGGCAAAGCGCAGGGCCATCAGGTTCTGCACGGTCTCTTTGCCCAAATAGTGGTCGATCCTATAGATCTGATGTTCTTCGAAACAGGCGCGCAGCCCTTCGTTCAGCGCTTTGGCCGAGGCCAAATCATGACCAAACGGCTTTTCCACAACGATACGACTGTCAGGCGTTGCAAGATCGTGATCGTTCAGCCGTTTCGCAATGCCCGAGAACAAGCTTGGGCCGACAGAAAGGTAAAACGCTCGCACAACGTCTGGGCGCAATGACTTGGCCAGATTGTCCCAGCCCGCATCACCCAAGGCATCAACCTGTACATATTCCACGCGTGACAGAAAGCGGTCCAGAACGTCTTTTTTGAATTCCGGCGCGAACTCTTTCATCGAGGCGCGTATCTGATCCCGAAACGCGTCGCTATCAATGGCGGATCGGGCAGACCCGATAATCCGGGCTTCGTCTGGCATCTGGCCGACTTCGAAACGATGACACAAACCCGGCAGGATTTTTCGCTGCGCCAGATCACCGGTCGCGCCAAACAGCACCAGATCGAACGGGTTAACGGGAATTACGCGTGAAACCATCGTCGGGCTCCTTCAATCCTCTGCTGAACCACAATAGCACTTAAAGCTAACAGCGCCGGTGAATAGAAAATGTTATCGCTAACATTCACTATTTCCTTAGGCAAAGCGAGAAAAGAAAGCAAGGGTGGATTTGACGCACTACCCCTGGCTGCGCAACCATTCCATCACAGCTGGTCGCACGGATTGCTCTCCGCGATGGCGAGCGTCCGATATGATCTTGCGCACTGCTTGCAGATCTGCCCGCAACAATACGCTTTTGACCGGCCCAATCGACGCCGGGCGCATCGACAACGTCCGGATTCCCATCGCGGCCAGACACAGCGCCTCGACCGGGCGTCCTGCGTCTTCACCGCAGAAGCTGAGTGGCGTATCCGAGATGTTGCAGCGTTCTACGATCCGTTCGATAAAAGTCAGGAAACTGACATTCAGCGAGTCATAGCGGCGGCGGACCAACTCGTTTTCACGGTCGGCAGCAAAGAAGAACTGTTTCAGATCATTGCCACCAATCGAAATGAAATCGACTTCGTCAAAAAACTTCTGCGGTGCAAAAGCGAGTGAGGGTGTTTCCAACATCGCTCCGACTTCAATACTTTCAGGCAGGGCATGGCCCAGACGTTTCTCGCGGTCGATGGTCTTATTCACTTCCCATCGCGCTTCGTAATACTCTTCCGCTTGTGCCACGAATGGGAACATGACCGTCAACGGACGACCATTGGCGGCCCGGATCAGAGCCTGCAGCTGCATCCGCATCACGCCGCGCTTATCCAGGCCAACCCGAATTGCGCGCCAGCCTAAGGCCGGGTTCGGCTCCTCGATATGTTTCATGTAGGGCAGAACTTTGTCGGACCCGATATCCAGCGTGCGAAATACCACGCGCTTTTTATCGGCCGCATCCAGAACCCGCTGATATTGCGTCACAAGCTCGGAACGCTTGGGCATCTTATTGCGGATCAGGAACTGGAGCTCGGTACGAAACAGGCCCACGCCTTCGGCACCGGAGTTGTTCAGCGAAGGCAGGTCCGCCATCAGACCCGCGTTCATCACCAGATTGATCCGCTCTCCATCCCGCGTCACCGTTGGCGTTTCGCGGATCGAGGCATAGCGTTCCTGCGCCTTGGCCTGCATCGCGACCTTATCACGGAACGCGCTGACCACGGTATCTTCTGGTCTGAGCTGCACAGTGCCCTGATCGCCATCAACCAGGATATGGTCTCCGTTCAGGGCCTCGGTCGTAATGCGCCCAACATGGACCACCAGTGGTATGGCCAAAGCACGGGCAACAATGGTGGCATGGCTTCCGACCGAGCCCTCTTCGAGCACGATGCCTTTCAAGGACCGGCCATATTCCAGCAGGTCACCTGGACCGATATTCCGGGCAACCAGGATTGGGTCCGGTGGCAGGTCGGCACTGTTTGTCTGCCCTTGCCCGGTCAAAATGCGCAGCAGACGGTTGCTGAGATCGTCCAAATCCGCCAATCGCTCGCGCAGATAGGGGTCGGAGACTTGGCTCATGCGCGCGCGCGCCTGGGATTGTTCCTTTTCCACCGCAGCTTCGGCGCTAAGCCCAAGTGCAATGTCCTCCTCCATCCGGCGCATCCAGCCTTTGGAGTTGGCGAACATGCGATAGGCTTCCAGAACCTGTAGCTGTTCCTTGTCGCCGTTCTTGGATATCTCGAGCATCTTGTCGACACCGACGCGCAATTCTTCGACCGCCTCGGTCAGACGTTCCTGTTCGCGATGCGGGTCATCGGCAATCGGGTTGGTAACAACAACGCGCGGTTCGTGCAGCCAGACATGGCCTTCGGCCGAGCCCTCTTGTGCTGGGCCGCCTGTAAACTGAACCGGTTGCTGGTGGCGTGGCGACAGGGCCGCGCCCTCGCCAACGAATGCTCCCAGTTCAGCCATTTCGGCCAGAACCATTGCAACCACTTCCAGCGCATAAACTTCGTCCGCAGAATATTCGCGCGCGTTGCGGGACTGAACAACCAGAACGCCAAGCTTTTCACCCAGCCGCTGAATCGGTACACCCAGAAAAGACGAGAAACGCTCCTCGCCCGTTTCCGGCATATAGCGAAAGCCCTTGGCTGACGGCGCATCGGGCGTATTCACGATTTTGCCGGATTTCGCGACGCGCCCCACCAGTCCTTCGCCCATGCGCATACGGGTCTTATGAACGGCCTCGGGCGACAGGCCTTCGGTCGCACAAAGTTCCAGGGTTTCTTCGTCGCGGAACAGATAGATCGAGCAGACCTCGGCCCGGATACTGTCTGCGATCAGGTGAGTGATCCGGTCAAGACGTTCCTGACCGGCAGCTTCGCTCGCCATCTCTTCACGCAGCCGCCCCAGCAGCTTACGGGATTCTGTTTCAGTGCCGTCTGCCATAGCCCAACCAGTCTAAGGTTTCAGGCGTGACCCTTGGCTGAATTGCTCAGGCCGCCTTGTCCAATTCAAAGGCATCATGCAGTGCCTGAACCGCAAGTTCCATGTATTTCCTGTCTACCAAGACGGAAATTTTTATCTCAGAGGTTGTAATGACCTTGATGTTGATACCCTCATCCGAGAGTATCTTGAACATTTTGGCCGCAACACCCGATTGCGAACGCATTCCAATCCCGACCACAGAAACCTTGCAGACATCATTATCTGCGACCAGGTCGGCATAGTTCAGCTCTCCCCGGTCTTTCACAGCCAAAAGCGCCTTTTCGGCGCGCGTCACCTGATCCGTAGGGCAGGAAAAGGTCATATCCGTGCGCCCTTCGTCCGAGATGTTCTGAACGATCATATCCACATTCACGCCCGCGTCGCTAAGCGCCGTGAAGATGATCGAGGCGATACCGGGGCGGTCCGCCACGGAAACGACGGTCATCTTGGCCTCGTCACGAGAATAGGCCACACCGGCCACAACATTGGATTCCATGATATCCTCCTCGTCGCAGACCAGCGTACCGGCCTCGTCGGATTGTTCTTCAAAACTTGAGAGAACGCGCAATTTCACTTTATATCGCATCGCCAGCTCAACCGAGCGGGTTTGCAGCACCTTAGCCCCAAGCGAGGCCAGTTCCAGCATTTCTTCGAATGAGATTCGATCCAGCTTACGCGCTTTTTGGCAGATGCGCGGGTCGGTCGTGTAAACACCGTCTACATCGGTATAGATGTCGCAGCGCTCGGCCCCGAATGAGGCAGCAAAGGCCACCGCAGTGGTATCCGACCCGCCACGGCCAAGTGTCGTGATACGGCCTTCAGGGCTGAGACCCTGGAAACCCGCGACAACGGCCACTTTCATGCCCTCGCCGAATTTCTGGTTCAGGTTGTCGGTCGGGATATCCTCGATCCGCGCCTGGCTGTGGGCGCTGGTGGTCAGCAGCGGCACCTGCCAGCCCTGCCAACTGCGGGCTGGTATGTCCATCTCTTGCAATGTCAGCGCCATAAGGCCGGCGGTGACGTTTTCCCCCGAAGACACCACGGCGTCATATTCGCGCGCATCAAACAGTGGCGAGGTTTCGTTGACCCAACCCACCAGCTCGTTGGTCTTGCCCGACATGGCCGAGACGATGACGATCACGTCATAACCCTTGGCCACCTCAACGCCGATGCGCTTTGCAGCACGGCGGATACGGTCCAGATTTGCGACGGATGTGCCGCCGAATTTCATCACGAGTACGGGCATGGGGGCTGATGTCTCCGCGCCTTGGAATTCAGATCCCGTGCGTCTTATGCGAGGGGGGCCGCAAGAGCAAGAGTGCAATACCGCATCAGTCGGGGCCTAGCATCGCTTTACAACCGCGTATGACGGTGTAAGCCTGACGCATCAAATTCACTACGAGGTATTCAATGCACCGTCTTGCCCTTGTCCTTGCCCTATTTTCCACACCTGCAGCGGCGCAAGTCGCCTCGCTGACCGGCACCGACGGTCAAAACGCCTTGGGGAAAGTACCCTGTGCGACCAGCCCAGGCGAGGCGATGCGCACTTGCAACGCCGAAATGCGGCGCCGTGACGACGGCAGCTCTACGCTTGCGGTTGCGATGGGAAATGGCGAAGTCCGCAACATCTATTTCACCGATGGCATCCCGGATTCGACAAATTCGGCAGCTAAGATCACCTATGAAAACCGAGGCGATGTTATGGTGATTTTCGTTGATCCCGGTGAGGTATATGAGATCCCTAAAGTCGCTCTTGTCCGTCAGTAAGGGTGCGACTGGCCTTCATAGGTTTCAAAGCACCCAGTATTTTCAAGTGACAGAGTATCGAAACGGTTGATCAGGCCCTGAACAGCCTTATCAACCGTGATATCAGCCCCGGTCCCACCCATATCCGTCTGCACCCAGCCGGGATGGTAAATGCCTACTGAAATGCCGTCGCCGCGCAGGTCCACAGCCAGATTGCGCCCTAGGTTCAGAACCGCCGCCTTGGACGAGCGGTAGATATAGCTGCCACCAGGTGCCCGCGTGTGCGAGGCCATCTGCGAGGATAAAATCGCAATCTTGCCCTGTGCCGCGCGCAGATTGGGCAACAAGGCCTGAACTGTCAGAAAGACCCCCGTCACATTGGCAGCGAAACTCTGCGCCCACATTTCGGCGGGGTAGCCATCGATGGTTTGGGATTTATCCAGATATACACCGGCGTTGCAGACCAGCAGATCAACATGGCGCATTGCCAGTTTTTCCGCCATCGCTTGATGTTGTTTCGGGTCTGTTACATCCAGCGCCACCTCTGCGCTGCCATCCCGAGCCGTGCCCGTTACGTCGCATCCTTGCGCACGATACCTGTCCGCCAGAACCTTTCCGATCCCCCGCCCAGCACCGGTGATAACAACATGCATGGGCTAGTTCGTCTTGCGCGAAGGTACGAAAGGCAGCGGAGCAACAGGTACGCCGTCATCGATCAATGCCCTGGCTTCTTCTGGCTTGGCCTCGCCATAGATCGCACGTTCCGGCGCGTCGCCCAAATGTATCTTGCGGGCCTCTTTGGCAAAATCCTTGCCAACGTAATCCGAGTTGTCCTCGACTTTGCGCCGCAGCTCGGAAAGGGCTTTCTCGACATCAACGCTTGGCGTTGCCATGTTGACGACCTCATCCCGAGATGCCGGAGCCGTGGTACGAGATTCGACCGCACGTGCGGGGCGGACGCGCGGGGTCATGATTGCTTTTTCAACTTGCGGATCACCGCACACGGCGCACGTCACCATGCCTGCGGCGGCAAGTTTGTCGTAAGCACCGGCTGACTGAAACCAGCTGTCAAAGCTGTGGCCACTGCTGCATTTCAACGCATATTGAATCATGTTCTGTCCAAAGGTCGGTTGCCAAATAGATACCAACCACTATTGCAATGGCAAGCCCCCCGAGGGGTACATCAGTGGTACAAATGCTCTACATTGCGTAACAATGATGCAAGATCGGGTGAATTAACCCGAGATGCGGCATCTCCTAACGGAAACCACCTGCGCTTACGCTCTTGGCTTTCAGGGTATCGCACTGCCAAGGATTTGACCACCAGCGGATAGACATCGACCAGATAAACCGCTGATCCTTTCTTGTACCGCCGCTTGTAATGCAGGAACTGCCCAAAGGCATTTGGAGTGCAAGTACCGGTCACACCCGCCTCTTCCCAGGCTTCTTGACTGGCTGTCCCGGAGGGTGAGAGGCCTTCGATCAAATTCCCCTTGGGTATTATCCAACGACCGGAACCACGCGTTGTAATGAGCAACACCTGAGGCGTGCCGCGTTGGACACGATAGCACAGAGCTGCCGATTGCCGTACGACTCGTACAGTGCCCGCTTGATGCAGGTTGAGTTGCCTTTGCTCGATCACGTCCTGCTGCCTCTCCAGGGAACGTTTTATCCGCCTGCCCGGTGCGCTTTTGCGCTTATTTATCGGACCTGCGCCTGAAGAATGCCATATGAAGCGTTATTTTTCAATCCCTTGCATCCGCGCCTCAAGTTTGCGGATCAGAACCTCATGCGGAATATCGGCATCTACTGACAGCCGCCTCAGGCCAAAATGGACGCGGGCGATCTGTTGGTAATAGCGTGTATAGACATAATTCGTACCGCCGCCGGCTATGGCGCCCAACACAGGCACAGATTGCGCAGCCAGTTTTTGCCCCAAAACCACCGCCAGTTTCGGGGCAACGGCAGATATCAGCTTTTGCAAAGCTGGGCCTGTCAGGGTCAGGCGCGCCGAAAAGAAACCCAGATCCGCGCCGTCATCGAAAGACATCGGACCAGCGGCTGATAATACCCGGACACAGTCGAATTTGACACCATCCTCAGAAGGGTCAAACCCTTCGCGCGCCGCAGCGCCCTGAATTGAACGCAGCAGCATGGTCGTGGTTGCCGGTAACTCCATCAATGCGGTCGGAACGCCACCGATACCGCCTGCAGCTCCCATTGCTGTCGTCAGGGCCGTATTGACCCATGGCAACTGATCGGGCACCGCCCTACGCGACCCTTCAGCCGCGTTCATCGCAATCCAAAGCGCCTTTTCTGTCGCCCCGGTTAAGGCTTCGCGCACAGATGGCGGCAGCTGTTCAAGCAACGACTCTGCCGAGCCACCGACACTGTTCAACAACTTGACGCCCGGCCCTCCGGCGGATTGGTAGTATCCGGCCAAACGGTCCAATTCCGCTTCGGCATTGAGTTTTCCGACAAGAACCATGTCCTGCATAAGTACCCTCCTGCCCCTAGAACATCGGCACTTACCGCAACGGTTTCAATAGCTCAGCGGCTCCAGCGGGTTACCGGACCAGTTATTCCGTCCCATCCGCCGGGTATCAGGTCCACGCCAAGAACCCGATCCGGGTTGGTTGGCGGGGGCATCTCGACCCCGGTCAGACGGGTGAATCCAAACCGAGCATAATAGGGGGCATCCCCGACCAACATGACCCTGTCCCAACCCTTGGTTCGCCCGGCCCGCAATCCTTCGTGGATCAAAAATCCACCCAGTCCTTCACCTTGATGGGTCGGGTGGACGGCCACAGGGCCCAAAAGCAGCGCGTCCTGATCGCCAACATGCACGGGCCAGAATCTTATTGCACCGGCCAGGATATCCTGGCCGTCCCGCACCACCTGTGACAAGCCTGACATTGGCGGAACATCATCGCGCAGGCGATACGAAGACAGCGCTTCGCGCCCGGGCGCAAAACACAAATCGTACAAAGCCTCGACTTCCCACCAATCGTCCGGCTCCTCCGGCCTGATTACGAATTGCTGCACCCTGCCCTCTTTTCCTAGCTGGAATTCGCCCTAGCACTTCGTTACGCCTTGGGCAAACGCTTGGAGACCTTATGTTCTATCGCCCAGAAGACGGCCACGGCCTGCCACACAATCCGTTCAACGCCATTATCACCCCGCGCCCGATCGGCTGGATATCAACCCGTGGCGCGGATGGGACCAACAACCTCGCGCCCTATTCGTTCTTTAATGGTGTGGCCTACACACCCCCGCAGGTCATGTTTGCCTCGACCGGAACCAAGGCCGATCAGGACGGTGGAAAGGACAGCATCGCCAATATCGAGGCAACAGGCGTATTCTGCGTGAACGTTGTCGCCCACGCCCACCGCGACGCAATGAACGCCAGTTCAGCCGCGCTACCCAAACATGTCGACGAGTTCAAACACGCCGGCCTTACCGCAATCGAATGCGAGACCATCCCCTGCGCCCGTGTCGAAGGTGCCCCAGCCGCATTGGAATGCAAGCTCACGGAGATCGTGACCCTGCCCGGACAGGCGAACCGGGTTGTGTTCGGCGAAGTGACAGGAGTGCATCTGCACGACGACCATATGCGGGATGGCAAATTCGATGTGACGTCTTTCAAACCACTGGCACGGCTTGGCTACCGGGATTATTCGGTCGCGTCCGAGCTGTTCAGCCTTTCAAGACCGGATGACTAATGCCTTTACCTGACGCATCGCGCCGATACCCAATCACATTGCCTGACGGCTCGGACCACCCGGGAACGGTCTTCCTATCTCAGGCTATCGACCACCCCAGAATAGAAGCCGGTGAATACAGCTATGCGTCGGATTTCGACGCACCAGAGGATTGGGCGCAACGCCTTGCCCCTTATCTATTCCCGTTTTCCCGCGAAAAACTTGTCTTGGGTAGATTCTGTCAAATCGCCCACGGCGTCCGGTTCATCACTTCATCGGCCAATCACGCCATGAGCGGGGCGACATGCTATCCTTTTCCCGTTTTCGATTCCGAAAAGCTGTTGGAATATCAACCTGACAGGCGCGATACCGTGATCGGAAATGACGTTTGGATCGCATACGGTGCCTTGATCATGCCTGGCGCTAAAATCGGAGATGGCGCCATTATCGGTGCAGGATCCGTCGTGCGCGGAACAGTACCGCCTTATGCAATCGTGACAGGCAATCCTGCAGAAGTACGACGGTATCGGTTTGAGGCCGGTACAATCGACCGGCTGCTTGCTTTGAAGTGGTGGGATTGGCCAACTGATCTGATTACCGAAGCCGAAAGTGCTCTGCTGTCCGGAAACGTCGATATGCTGGAGCGTTTAGCCCCCTAAAAAAGGCGGCCCATTTGGCCGCCTTTCACAATCAGTGCCCACCCAGAATGCCGGTGCGAACAGAATAATCGACCGCCAGCGCGTAATCGGGGTCATCGTCGCTGTCGACCATCAAATGGCCTGCCTTGTTCAGCAGTTTGTGACAGTCACGACTGAGGTGACGGAGCATGACGCGCTTTCCTGCGGCTTCATATTTCGAAGCGATGTTCTCGATGGCCTGCAATGCCGACTGATCCACCACACGGCTTTCGGCAAAATCGACAATCACGGTTTCCGGGTCGTTTGAAACGTCGAATATCTCAACAAATCCCTCGGACGAACCAAAGAACAGCGGCCCTTGAATCTCGTAGACCTTTGCGCCTTTTTCCGTCAGTGAATCGCGGGTAATTGCATGGATACGCTTGGCGTTATTCCAAGCATAAGCCAGGGCCGAGACGATCACACCAACAACAACCGCTACCGCCAGGTCCTCCATCACGGTCACGACAGTCACCAGCACGATGACAAACGCGTCCATCAAGGGCACTTTGCGCATGATCTTGAACGAGTTCCAGGCGAAGGTCCCGATCACCACCATGAACATGACCCCGACCAAAGCGGCCAATGGAATCTGCTCAATCAGCGGGGAGGCGAACAGGATGAATACCAACAGGAACAGCGCCGCTGCGATACCGGCAATGCGCGTGCGCCCACCTGATTTCACGTTGATCATGGACTGACCTATCATGGCACAGCCGCCCATGCCTCCGAAAAAGCCAGTGGCCACATTGGCAAACCCTTGGGCGATACATTCTTGCGAGGCACCACCACGTTTGCCGGTGATTTCGCCAACAAGGTTCAGCGTCAGAAGCGACTCGATCATGCCGATCGCTGCCAATATGACGGCGTATGGCAGGATGATCTCAAACGTCTCCCAGTTCAGCGGCACCATCGGGATGTGGAACGGCGGCAAGCCACCTTCGATCGAGGCAAGATCGCCCACCCGTGGGACGTCCAGTCCAAAACCAATCACCAATGCTGCGACGACCATGATCCCTGCCAAAGGCGCCGGGACAATGCGTGTAATGCGCGGCACGATAAGGATCACCGCCATAGTCAGGCCGACCAGACCCAACATAGTAAAAAGCTGAATACCGGAAAGCCATTCGCCACCGCTCATGCCATGGCCCGTGTTTTCCATGCTGCCGGGAACTTTGAACTGGCCCATCTGGGCCAGAAAAATCACGATGGCCAATCCGTTCACAAACCCCAGCATCACTGGATGTGGTACCAGCCTGATAAAACGCCCCCAGTGCATCGCCCCTGCGATCAGCTGCAGTATTCCCATCAAAACCACTGTAGCGAAGAGGTATTCGACCCCATGTTCTGCCACCAAGGCAACCATCACCACGGCCAGCGCCCCGGTTGCGCCCGAAATCATACCCGGACGGCCACCAATCAGTGCAGTGATCAGCCCCACCATGAACGCAGCATACAAACCAACCAGAGGATGCACGCCCGCGACAAACGCAAAGGCCACCGCCTCAGGGACCAAAGCAAGTGCAACCGTCAGGCCGGACAGCAGCTCGATCCGAAGGCGCGAGACGGTCAGGCCCTCATCCGGAACCCAACGAAGATCAGGTTTGGCGATACGATTGGCAAAGCTTGCCAGCATAGCTCGGGGCATAGGGCGTCCTGTTGGTTTATGGGTTCGCGCGAAAAAGGGACTTCTATCTGTGAACCGGTTTTTGAGCCACCGCATCAGGCGGGAGGCTGATATGCGCAGCACGCATAGCACATATCTCGCGAATAGGTGAATTGATGTCGGTTCGTTGCCGTCACACCTTGGCTTGATGCTCTGCCTGGCTCGGATAGCAACGACCCGAATCCCTGCGAAAAAAGTGATAGAACCACCGGGCGATCACCCTTGTCAAACCATGCAGCGCAGCGCACAAATCGCTGAACAGGCACCAAAATCGGAGAAAACCAGTGACCCAGACCAAGATTGCCGTCATCGGCGGATCAGGCATTTACGACATCGACGGATTGGAGAATGCGCAATGGGTCTCGGTTGAAACGCCTTGGGGTAAGCCTTCGGACCAAATACTGACCGGCGCGCTGAACGGCATCGAGATGGCGTTCCTGCCTCGCCACGGGCGTGGCCACATTCATTCGCCGACGGACGTGCCCTATCGCGCCAACATCGACGCGCTGAAACGTCTGGGGGTTACGGATGTGATCTCGATCTCGGCCTGCGGATCGTTCCGCGAGCATATGGCGCCCGGAGATTTTGTTGTCGTCGACCAGTTCATCGATCGCACCTTTGCGCGGGACAAGAGCTTTTTTGGCTCTGGCTGCGTGGCCCATGTCAGCGTTGCACACCCAACCTGCCCGCGTTTGTCAGATGCTTGTGAGACTGCTGGCAAGGCCGCCGGCATCACCATTCATCGCGACGGCACCTATCTGGCGATGGAGGGGCCGCAATTCTCGACACTGGCGGAATCCAAAATGTACCGCGAGCATTGGGGCTGCGATGTGATCGGAATGACCAACATGCCCGAGGCTAAACTCGCCCGAGAGGCCGAGCTTTGTTATGCTTCGATCGCGATGGTCACCGACTATGACAGTTGGCACCCGGACCATGGAGAGGTCGACGTGACCGCCATTATCGCCACCCTGACCGGGAACGCCGAAAAAGGCCGGGCCCTGGTCAAGGGCTTGCCAGAGTTGCTGGGGGCAGAGCGCCTGCCCTGCCCGCACGGGTGTGACCGGGCGCTGGAATACGCGATCCTGACCGCGCCAGAAAAACGTGATCCGGCGCTGCTGACGAAACTGGACGCAGTCGCGGGGCGGGTGCTCTAGCGATTGGTATCAGCGCCTATTCCGGTCGGCCGCATCAGTACTTAACCGAAAGGCAGCCTTTTAAGTTCGGTACGGGCGGCAGGGAACGAAGAGGATAGGAATGAAACGGCTCGAGGCCCTGGACGCCGCACGCTTTCTGGCATTTTGCGGCATGGTGCTGGTGAACTTTCGCATCGCGGCGCAGGTCAAACCGACAGATGACTGGGCATCGGCGCTTGTCGATGCACTGGAAGGTCGTGCTGCTGCATTGTTTGTCATTCTGGCCGGGATCGGTATTAGCCTGTCCAGCCCTTCTGCTGGAATTCTGTCACGACGGGCTGCATTTCTGTTCGTACTTGGCCTGATCAACATGACCATGTTTGAGGCCGATATCCTGCATTTCTATGCATTGTATTTTGTTGTCGGCGCGGCGTTTCTGTCCTCGTCCATCTTTGGTTTGTGGCTTGGCGCATGCAGTGTCGTTGTCCTGGCCGTTCTCGCCAATCTTATCTTTGACTATGATCAGGGATGGGACTGGGTTTCCCTGACCCATACCGACCTGTGGACGATACCGGGCTTTGTACGAAACTTGCTGTTCAATGGTTGGCACCCCGTTCTACCTTGGGCAGCGTTCTTGCTGATCGGTATGGCGATTGGGCGATCGCAACTACAGACGGTCTGTGTTCAGCACCGGTTGATCATGTGGGGATTTGGCGCAGCGGTTCTGGCCCTGTTTCCACAAAAGCTGGCAACCGATCCTGACCTGGTGGCCTATCTGGGCACTCAATCCATCCCTCCCGGGCCGTTTTACATTTTGGCCGGGGCTGGATCCGCCTGCGTGGTGATCGGCCTGTTGCTAAAGCTCTGGCCGCGGATTCAAGGGCTGGGCGCCGCGATGGCGCTGACTGCGCCCGGACGGCAAAGCCTGACGCTTTATATTGCGCATATCGTAATCGGGATGGGCATTCTGGAAGAGGCCGGCCTGCTGGACGGATCGCTCAGCGCGCCACAGATCGTTGGCTACGCCTTGGGTTTCTGCGTGCTGTCCTCAGGATTTGCGCTGCTATGGTTCCTGCGCTTCAGACGCGGACCACTTGAGGCGTTGATGCACCGCGTGACCCGGCCCTCAGGGGCTTGACCTTTGCTCGTCACCAAAGCTTGATACCCGCGTATCTTATTCGGAGATCACATGCCCTTTGACATCTGGCTGGCCTTTGTGGCCGCATCCACCGCTTTGCTGCTGATCCCCGGCCCCACTGTGCTGCTGGTGCTCAGCTATGCGCTGTCCAAAGGCCGCAGCGTTGCCGTAGCCTCGGCCACCGGGGTGGCGGTTGGCGATTTGGTGGCCATGACGGCCTCATTGCTGGGATTGGGGGCATTGGTTCTGGCCTCAGCTACGTTGTTTTCTGCCCTAAAGTGGGTCGGCGCGGCCTATCTGGTCTGGCTGGGCATCAAGTTACTGCGCAGCGCACCGTCGGCGGGGCTGCAGGCGGTTGAACCCGGCGCAGATATCACTGCGCGAGGCGTCTTTGGTCACGCGGCCGCTGTAACCGCCCTGAACCCCAAATCGATTGCGTTCTTTATCGCCTTCGTGCCGCAATTCCTGCGCCCTACCGAACCTTTGGGCCCTCAATTCGCGATCCTGATAGGCACTTTCGTTGGGCTGGCCTGGTTGAACGCATTGGCCTATGCCCTTTTGGCAGATCGGCTGCGCCATATGATCGGCCGCGCAAGCACCATTCGCGCATTGACGCGTTTCGGGGGGCTGACCCTGATCGGTATGGGGATCGCCACATCAATCCTGCGTCGCCCGGCCTGAGGGCCTATTCTGCAGTGTGATCATTCATAAATCCGCGAATAAACCGCCTGATTTCTCGCGCCGCCGACGTGTCGAGTTCCCTGCACAGCTCTACAAAAGCATCGCGCTCGCCACGATCCAGCCGCAGAACCAGCTGGCTGTCCTTTTTGGCTGAAACCTTACGATCTGTCCCTGACATGCACTTTGTCTCCAAAAGACTTCAGAAGGAATGAAACGTATATACTAAGTATATAGAAAACATATGATGGGCAGCTAACAACCTTGCGGAATCTTTGCAAGTAGCCTGTGTTCAATTCAGGTAATTCTTTTTCGGAACCAACGCATTGGCTAAAAAAGACGACGTCTTGGGAAACCTATCTGGTTTTTCGGTGAGATAGGCAATCGCACGTTCTAGGAAGATTGCAAGCCAGCCATTCATTCTGTTCTTGCATGACCGTCCCCGATGGGCCAAACAACCCAGCGTGTTTTGACGCCAGAAGGGGTTGGTCATGTCAAGAAACAAGTCGGTCAAGGATTACATCCGAACCATCGTCGATTTTCCGCACGAAGGGATCATGTTTCGGGATGTCACCACCTTGTTTGCGGACCCGCGCGGGTTTCGCATGGCGATTGACCAGATGTTGCACCCCTATGCTGGCGAACAGATCGACAAGGTCGTGGGGCTTGAGGCGCGCGGTTTCATTTTGGGCGGCGCCATCGCTCATCAGCTGAGCGTCGGTTTCGTCCCCATCCGCAAAAAGGGCAAGCTGCCCGGCACAACAATCAGCCAAGATTACACGCTGGAATACGGCGAGGCTATCGTCGAGATTCACGATGATGCCATCCAACCGGGTGAGAAAATTCTCGTCGTGGATGACCTGCTGGCCACCGGAGGCACCGCCGCCGCCGGGATCAAACTGATCGAACGGCTGGGCGGCGAGATCGTGTCATGTTCCTTCATCATTGACCTGCCAGAACTGGGCGGGCGCAAGGTTCTGGAAGAGATGGGCATGGATGTTCATGTCCTGTGCGAATTCGAAGGACTCTGATCGATCCCACAGTTACAGCCGCAGGACCGCGCCGGGGTTCATGATCCCTTTGGGGTCCAACGCCGATTTGATCGCCCGCATCGCGCTCAATTTGACCGGATCGCCATATCGTTCCAAATCATTGGTCTTCAATCGCCCGATACCGTGCTCTGCGCTGACGGATCCCTGAAACTCATGCACAAGGTCATGAACGGCCCTTTTTACCTTCGCACTTTCGGCGTCATACTCTGACCGGGAATGCCCGTTTGGCGGAAACACATTGTAATGTAGGTTCCCGTCGCCCAGATGCCCAAAACAGTTCACCCGATACGGACCAAGCGCGGCCACAACATCTGCACCACGCCGGATAAATTCTGGGATGGCCGAGATCGGCACCGAGATATCGTGGCTTGAGACCGACCCGATCAGCCGGTTTGCATCCGGAATACGCTCGCGCACGGACCACATGTCCTGCCGCTGCACCTCGCTTTGTGCAATCACCGCATCGGTGACCAGCCCACGTGCCTCAGCGGCCTCGTACAGCACCTCAAACGCGGTTTCAGGAGATTGTCCCATCGACAAGCCAATCTCGATCAGTACAGACCATTCGGGCGGCTCGGCAAAAGCCTGCCGCGTGTCTGGCAGAACCTCACTCAGGAACAAAAGCCCCTGTTGGTGAATCAGTTCAAATGCGCTGACGCTGCCCCCCATGAGGTCCCGCGCCAGCGCCAGCAAATCAACCGCCGCTTCGGCAGAGGTGACCTGAACCATGGCCGTTCCAAACGCCTCAGGGCGGGGAAACAGCTTGAGTGCCGCCGCAGTGATGATCCCTAGCGTCCCTTCGGCCCCAATCAAAAGATTGCGCAGATCATACCCGGTATTGTCCTTTCGCAACCGGCTGAGCCCATGCCAGATTTCGCCGCTTGGTAGAACCGCCTCAAGGCCCAGACACAGGTCACGGGCGTTTCCATAGCGCAACACGTTAACCCCCCCTGCATTTGTCGACAGGTTCCCTCCGATCCTACATGACCCCTGTGAGGCAAGGGAGAGTGGAAATAACCGGTTCGCACCTTCGGCAGCCGCCTGCACATCTGCAAGGATCACACCACCTTCTGCAATCATCACATTCTCTGTCGGATAGACAGCCCGGATCGCTGTCATCCGCTCTAGCGAGATCAGCAAAGGCGCAGGCCCGTCCGACGTCACCTGACCGCCAACCACACCAGTGCCGCCCCCATATGGCACCACCGGGACCGATGCCTCGGCAGCCAATCGGATCAGAACCGCCACCTCCTCGGCCGTTCTGGGCACCGCAAGCACCCCCGCCTGCCCGGAAATCCGACGGCGCGGCTCCTCGAGATATCGCGCGGTGACCGGTCGCAGCACTTCATCCGGCAAGGCGGCGCGAATTGATTGGGCGAATTGATCGTCTGCGGGATTCAGGGTCATGCCCATTCCTTGCCCAAGGCAACGGGTCCCGACAAGCCCTATTCCAACTCGATCAGGTATTGCGGCTCTAACACAACCACCGTTGGCCGGTCCGGAAGTGAGCGCAGGGATACGGTGATTTCCGACACGCCATCGCGCTCAACCGGGAAATCGCCCCTGACATCCGCCAGAAACCGATCCAGCGAATAGTCCGAAAACCAATGCATCGGAATAACGACCGAGCTTTTCAATCGTTTCAGAACCGAGATCATCTCGGGCAGCGGCATGGTCGTCCCGCCATCAACGGCGGCCATGACAACATCTAACCGCCCAAGGGCCGCAAATTGCGCGTCCGATGGGACGTGGTGCAGATGACCCAGATGCCCGATACACAAGCCCGCCACCTCAAACACAAAGATCGAATTGCCACGTTCTTCGACCCCGCCATAAACAGAACGGATATCGGTCGAGACATTGCGCACCAGCATCTCGTCCAGATCCAGATGATGTTCGATCCCCTCCCCGAACACGCCCCACCCCTCCAGCACATGCGGAATGGCGGGATCAGGGTATTCGGTCCAATGGGTGCCATGGGCGTGGTTCATCGTCACCACATCGGGAATCAGACTGGCCCCGCCGATGAACCCGGTGAAATCCGTCACGGCGTTCAACCCGCCCTGCGTCTGGATCAGGAAAGACGCATGCGCGACATAGCTGATCCGAACCGAATGCTCCGGCACCGGATCCTGCCAGGCTGCTTTATGCAGGTACTCGATCCCCGGCGCCGCATCCGCAATGGCGATGCAATGGCTTGGCCGACGCTCCTGCGCCACAGCCCCGCCCGAGATCACCATCAATGCAAAAACCACCCAGCGCATGACGTGATTGTAGCGCAAGAGCCCGCCAAGTCATGCCCCTAGTTCATCTGGCCAAAAATACCTCGGGGTTTGGGGCAGAGCCCCAATGGCCTCACCGAGGCCACCTACCCGGCTTCGGTCTTCCCGCGCCGGTCCGACCGCAGACAGGCATATAACACATGCGTTCGCCAGCGCCCGTCAATCTGCAGATAGGACTGCGCCACGCCTTCGTATTTAAAGCCCGAGCTTTCCAGCAATCCGCGCGAGGGTTTGTTTTCGGGCAGGCAGGCCGCCTCGATCCGGCTCAGGTCTAAACGCGTGAAGGCATGATGGACCACCGCGCCAATAGCCTCGCGCATATACCCGTTGCGAGCAAAGGCTTGGCCCGTCCAATAGCCCAGGGTCCCCGCCTGTGCTGGGCCACGGCGCACATTGTCCAGGGTGATCGCACCGACCAGCAGGTCATCAGATCGCCGGAACAGAAATAACGGAATCGCCGTCCCACTCGCAACCGAGCGCTGCGCCCAGTAGACCCGGTTAGTAAAGGATTTCCGGCTCAAGTGGTCCGAGGCCCAGATCGGCTCCCACCGGGTCAGAAAGTCTTTGGACGAGCGTCGCAGCGCCGCCCAGTCGTTAAAATCGGAGTGCACGGGCGGGCGCAAGCTGAGCCGCTCGGTTTCAAGTTTCAGCTTGCGTCTGCCCAGAAGCATCACGCCGCGCGCCTCTCCTGCAAGTCCGCGAGTGTGGGTGCACCTGATACCGGACCATACAGCGCCAGCGCCGCTGGCGCTTGTGCTGCTATCTGTTCGGCAAAGCTGCGGACATCTTCGGTGCTGACCGCGTCAATCTTGGCGACTGTATCCTCAAGCGACGGCACCCGTCCCCAGATCTGCACCAGACGCGCCAGACGCTCGGCCCGGTTCGAGGGGCTTTCCAGCCCCATCAGCATTCCGGCCTTCATTTGCGCACGAGCACGGGCGACCTCTTCGGGGCTCATATCCTCGGCGGCACGTTTCATTTCGTCAATGGTGATCGTCGCCAACTCACCGATCTGATCCGCAGATGTGCCCGCGTAGATCGTGGTAGTGCCGGTGTCGGCATAGGCGCCGGCCTGGGCAAAGATCGTATAGCAAAGCCCGCGTGTTTCCCGAACTTCCTGAAACAAGCGCGAAGACATACCCCCGCCCAGCGCGGTCGAATAAATCTGCGCGGTATAGATCGCGTCGTCGCGATAGCCAGGGCTTTCCAGCGCCAAAGCGAAATGAGCTTGCTCCAGTTCTTTTTCCTGCCGCGCCTCACCACCGGTAAATCGGGCCACTTCAGGGATCAAACCCTTGCGTGGTTGCAGGTGACCAAACATCTCTTCGGCCGTTTTCATCAGTGCATCATGATCAACCGCACCAGCAGCGGATAGGATCATCTGTTCAGGGCCATAATGCTCGGCCACGAAACCCGACAGATCCTCGCGCGAGAATGCGCTGACGCGTTCAGTGGGGCCAAGTATGGTCCGGCCCAGGGGCTGGTCGTGATAGCTCTGCTCTTGCAGCCAATCAAAGATTACATCGTCGGGCGTGTCATAGGCCTGACCGATTTCCTGTAGGATCACACCGCGTTCGACCTCAATCTCGCGCGGATCGAAGATCGGGTTCAGGACGATGTCACCGATGACATCCATCGCCAGCGCCACATCGTCTTTTAGAACGCGCGCGTAATAGGCCGTCACCTCGCGCGAAGTATAGGCGTTGATATACCCGCCCACATCCTCGATCGCTTCGGCAATTTGCAGCGCGGATCGCCGTTTGGTTCCCTTGAACGCCATATGCTCAAGGAAATGGGCTATGCCATTCTGTTCGATCCGCTCATTGCGCGCACCGGCGGTTACCCAGATGCCTATGGCCGCAGATTGCAGCCCCGGCATATGTTCACTGACGATACGGAAGCCGTTCTTCAGTTGGTCTTGTCTGACAGTCACTCGGCGATATGCCCTTTGATATGATCCTCAAGGGCGCCCAGATCATTGGCGATGCGGGTCACCCGTTCCGGACGTTCATACAGATCAGACATGCGAGAGGGAAGAGGCGGATGTACGCCACTCGCCTTCTCGACCGCAGCCGGGAACTTGGCCGGGTGTGCGGTCGCCAAAGTGATCATCGGGACGTTCGCGTCGCGGTGCTCCTCGGCAACTTTGATACCCACGGCAGTATGGGGGCAGACCAGTTCGGTGCTGTGGGCCAGCGTGGCTGTGATCGTCGCCAGTGTTTCCTCTTCGGACACGCGGCCCGAGTCGAAGCTTTCGCGCAACGCTTCCATCGCGCCTTGGCTGACATTGAAGCCGCCCGTCTTCAGCTCGTCCATCAGCTGAGCCACAGAATTGCCATCCTCGTCATAGGCATAATACAGCGCCCGTTCAAAGTTCGAGCTGACTTGAATATCCATCGAAGGGCTGATCGAAGGGATCGTGTTTCCCTTGAAATACCCTTCGCCTGCCAGGCACCGATGCAGAATGTCATTCTGGTTGGTCGCCACTACCAACCGGTCAATCGGCAAGCCCATGCGTTTGGCCAGATAGCCCGCAAAAATGTCGCCGAAATTGCCTGTCGGCACGGTAAAGCTGACCTTGCGATGCGGTGCGCCAAGGCTGACGGCGGCCGAGAAGTAATAGACGATCTGTGCCAGCACGCGGGCAAAGTTGATCGAGTTCACCCCCGCCAGTTTCACACCGTCACGGAAGTCGAAATCGTTGAACATATCTTTCAGCGCGGCCTGACAGTCGTCAAAGTCCCCGTCGACGGCCAGAGCATGCACATTGCCGTCCGCAGGTGTGGTCATCTGACGACGCTGCACCTCAGATACACGGCCATGCGGATACAGGATAAACACGTCTACCGCATCCAGCCCCCGGAACGCCTCAATCGCGGCAGAACCGGTATCACCGCTGGTCGCGCCCACGATAGTCACCCGATCCCCGCGACGCTTCAGCGCTACCTGGAACAACTGACCGATTAGCTGCATGGCGAAGTCTTTGAAGGCCAGTGTCGGGCCGTGAAACAACTCCAGCAGGAAGTGGTTCTCGTTCAACTGCTTCAACGGTGCGCGGGCGTCATGGCCGAACCCTTTATAGGCGCGGGCAATGATCTGTTTGAACTCATCTTCCCCAAATGATCCGCTGACATAGGGCCACATCACGCGAAAGGCGATGTCCTCATAGGACAGGCTGGCCAAAGCAGCGATGTCATCCTGGCTCATCACCGGGATCTCGGCGGGCAGATACAGGCCGCCGTCGCGGGCCAGCCCGGTCAGCATCGCCTCTTCAAAACTCAGTTCGGGCGCCTGCCCGCGGGTTGAGACATATTTCATTGCGCTTCACTTTCTGATGGGGCGCGACCGCGCCACAGGAAATAACCAGTCATCGCAGCCCAGACCAAAGCCAGGCCAAACCATGTGATCGCGTATCCCAGATGATCATTCGGGATGCCCGCAGTGTCCACTGGCAGAGGGGTCACATTCGGATCGGTTTGGGACCGTGCGATCAGCAGAACCGGGTCGGTTCCCAGAGCTGCGGCAAGAGCGGGAACATCGCGGGCAAACCAGATATTAGCAGACAAATCGGGTTCGGGCGTATAGCCGTCGATCTCATCCGGCCAGTGCAGATTGCCCGTCAGTTCGATCTGCCCGGTTTGTCTTTCAACCTGTTTGGCAGTGGTTGGGATAAAACCGCGATCGACCAGAATAGTCCGGTCGCCAGTATCGAAAGCTTGGATAACTCGATAGCCAGCGCCTACTTGTTTCACCGAAACCAGAACATGGATTTCACCCGGCTGCATCTCACCCTGGACGAAAACCGGTAAGTACTTGTCCCGTGTCTCGGAAGGCTGCTGCGGCAGGGAAACAGGTTCGGCGGAGATCCGGTCGTTAATCTCGGCCAACACGTCTTGTTTCCACCCAAGCCGCTGTACCTGCCAGACGCCCAGCGACACAAGTACGCCCAGACCGGCGAGCCCGAAGATCAGCAGGAAAGTTATGCGGCGCATGGCGGGGTCAAACCTTGTTGCAGAAACCGGCGTCTTGTTAAGGGCGGTGTGAACTGAATTGCAACCACCCATTTGTATCGGGTGCAATCTTGCACCCTGATAGAGAAAAAGCCGCCCTTGGGGGCGGCTTTTGCAATTTTGTTACCGGTCCGGCGTCAGATCAAAGGGGCTTGTCCCCAGATATAGACTGCGAAGAACAGGAACAGCCAGACAACGTCAACAAAGTGCCAGTACCAGGCCGCGGCCTCGAAACCGACGTGCTTTTCCGGCGTGAAATCACCCTTCAGTGCCCGGATCAAACAGACCGACAAGAAGATGGTGCCGATAATCACGTGGAAGCCGTGAAAGCCGGTTGCCATGAAGAAGTTCGAATAGAACTGATCACCACCGAATTTCCAGCCCTCATGGGCCAGCAATTCGTAGTACTCAAAGCCCTGCAGAGCGGTAAAGGCGATGCCCAAAACGATACCAATAGCGAGGCCGTTGATCAGCGCCTTGCGGTCATTGTCATGCACCAGCGCGTGGTGCGCCCAGGTGATGGCACAGCCCGAAAGCAGCAGGACCAGCGTGTTGATCAGCGGCAAGTGGAACGGGTCAACCGCGTGGATATCCGGCTGGATGTACTCGGTGCCCGCATAGTCGTACATCGGGTACATGCGGTGTTTGAAGAACGACCAGAACCAGGCGAAGAAGAACATCACCTCGGACATCACGAATAGGATGAACCCATAGCGCAGGCCAATGCGCACGACCGGCGTGTGATCGCCTACACGGCTTTCGGCCACCACTTCGGACCACCAGGCGAACATGGTGTAAAGAACCGCGACAAGACCGGCCCAGAACATGTAGGAGGTGACGCCGTGCATCCAGAGGACGGCTCCGAACAACATCACAAAGCCGCCCGCGGCGCCGATCAGTGGCCAGATCGAAGGGGTCAGAATGTGGTAATCATGATTTTTTGCGTGTGCCATCAGCGTCCCTCACCTACAGGCGTTAGTTCTTGTTTGTATCAGCCTGAACATCAAGGGCGGCATAGCCCTCGGGCAGGTCAATTTCGTAGAATGTATACGACAGAGTGATCGTATGCACATATTTGGCTTCCAGATCCTCGACCATTTCGGGATCGACGAAAAAGCTCACCGGCATCTGAACCCGTTCTCCGGGTTGCAACACCTGTTCTTCAAAACAGAAACAGGCGATCTTCTGGAAATACCCACCGGCCGAATAAGGCGCAACGTTGTAAGACGCCTGACCGGCAATCGGGCGGTCCGTGGGGTTATATGCCTCATAGAAGGCCAGGCCCGTTTCACCGATGCGGATTTCCATCTGGCGCTCGACCGGCTTAAATTCCCAGGCCATGTCTTTCGCCTTTGAGGCGTCAAAGCGAACGGTAACAGTGCGCTCAAGGATGTCCTCTGGCGCGGCTTCAGCCACTCCGGTTGTGCCGCCATACCCGGTGACCCGGCAAAACCAGTCGTAAAACGGTACCGAAGCCCAGGCGAGGCTGCCCATCAGAACAACAACGCCGACGGTTTGCACGACGGTTTTTTGCGGCCCCGTGAGCGCCATCAGTTCTGCACCTCTTGCATGGCCCTGTTAAAATCGGTCCCTGAGACCTTGACGATTGTCAGCCCAAAGATCAGCACGATGAATGCAGCAAGCGTCAGGCCAACGCCCAGATTTCGGCTGAACCGACGTTGATGCAACTCATGGCTTTTGCGCAGGCTCATGCCCAGCCTCCCAGCCCGAAAGGCTTCAGCAGTGCTTCGGCAAGGATCGCGCCGAAATGCAGGAAAAGATACAGCAGCGAGAGCTTGAAAAAGCCACGCTCAACTTTGAAGTTATCAGCCTCGGAGTCATCCTCGCTCCGACGCGAGATTACCCATGCTCCGCGCAGGAACAACGCGTTCAGTACAATAGCAACGGTCAGATAGATCGGACCGCCGATTGCCGAAAATCCGGTTCCAATCGCAAGCACTGCCAACAGAACGGTATAGACCAGAATATGCCAGCGCGTCGCCCGCCGACCATGGGTTACCGTCAACATCGGCACACCCGCATCGTCGTAATCCGACCGCATAAACAGGGCCAGCGCCCAGAAATGCGGCGGCGTCCACATGAAGGTGAGGGCAAACATCAGCCAAGGTTCGACGGACATGGATCCGGTTGCAGCGACCCAGCCGATGACCGGCGGGAAAGCCCCAGCTGCGCCGCCAATCACGATGTTCTGTGGCGTCGAGCGCTTGAGCCACATCGTGTAGACAACGACATAGAAGAAGATGGTGAAGCCCAGAAAGGCTCCGGCGAACCAGTTGGTTGCAAGACCCAACATGATCACCGACAGGCCGGACAGTGCCAGGCCCAAGGCCATCGCTTCGCCCTCTTGTACCTTGCCCGACGGTATTGGGCGACCTTTGGTGCGATTCATAACGCGGTCGATATCTGCATCCCACCACATGTTCAGCGCGCCGGATGCGCCACCTCCGATGGCAATGAACAATATCGCGCAGAACCCAACGAACGGATGTACCGGTACCGGCGCTGCCAGCAGACCAACAAGCGCCGTGAATACAACCAGCGACATCACGCGCGGCTTCAGCAGGGCGAAGTAATCGCCAAAGCTGGCCTCATTCGCATACGCTTGGGCGGTCGTTTGGCTTGCATTGATGCTTGCGTCGCTCATCTCGGGTCCTTTTGGGGCGAAGGCTGTGCGATCTCTCGCACAGCCTGCATCTTGTAGCAGGCGGGACGCATCCCGCCCTTACTGAAATCAGTTCGAAGCGACCTGATAATTCTGCGGCAGGCCCGCATACTCGTCGATCGCACCTTTCAGCCACGCGTCATACGCCTCTTGGCTGACAACTTTGACAGTGATCGGCATATAGGCATGGTCTTTGCCGCACAGTTCCGAACACTGGCCGAAATAGATGCCTTCCTTTTCGGCCTCAAACCACAGCTCAGCCAGGCGTCCGGGTACACCGTCCTGCTTCACACCGAAGGACGGAATGGTCCAGGAATGGATCACGTCGGACGCAGTCACTTGCATCACGATGACCTTGCCAACCGGGACAACAACCGCTGTGTCGGTGGCCAGCAGCCACTCATCGTCGCTATACCCTGCGTCTGCCAGCTTGGCCCGCATCGCGTCATCCAGGACAAACGCCGTCACGTCCGCATCGGCGGGGCGGGTACCTTCGTCCAACGTGGCCGGATGGCCAAGCAGATAGCTGTCGAATGCAAAATCGTGATCGACATACTCATATGTCCAATACCACTGGTTGCCGACAACCTTGATAACGACATCACCTTCGGGAATTTCCTGCTGCTTGAACAGAACCGGCAGAGAGAAAGCACCGATGAATACTAGAATCAGAATCGGACCCAACGTCCAGACGATCTCGACCGGAGTATAGTGCGAGAATCGCGCTGGGGTCGGGTTGACGCGTTGGTTATAACGCATGATGCAGTAAACCAGCAGGCCCGCAACGAATATGCAGATCGCGGTGATAATCACCAGAATCATATTATCCAGGCGATGAATCCCCTCGGCAAGGCTTGTGGCTGCAGGCTGGAATCCTATGCCGCCGTCAACCGGCTGACCAATAATCTCAAGCTCCTGAGCCATGGCGGGAAGGCTGGAGAGGGCTGTCATAAGCCCCGAAAGCTTTAAAGCGTTCTTCATTTTCTGTCCTGATCGTTTGATCTTTGCGTCCCTGGCGAAAAGGTGTGAATCGGCCACACCTCACCCGTTGTCTTTGGCCGCGTTAAAAACCATATTCCTGCGGGTAGATAAAGCAAAATGCTTGCGTCAAACAGACGCTATTTTTGATCTGGATCAAACTCGAAAGGTCCCAAGAGATGCCCAACGACCCGTTTCGCCCGTTTGAAAGCGCTCTTCCACATGACGAAGCGCTAGCGGTACTGCAATCCGCCACCGCCGGGGCCGAGGACGGAGAACTGTACGTTGAACGCCGGAAATCCGAGTCTCTGGTCTTTGATGACGGGCGCTTGCGGACCGCTTCTTATGACGCGTCCGAAGGTTTCGGCCTGCGCGCCGTACAGGGCGAAGTGGCAGGCTATGCGCATTCAACGGACGTCTCGATTCCTGCCCTGAAACGGGCCGCCGAGACCGCGCGGCTGGCGGTCGGTGATGGTGGCGGAACGCTAGCTGATGCCCCCCGGGCCACCAACAAGCGCCTCTATACAGACGAAGACCCGATCGAATCTGCCAGTTTCCCCGTCAAAATCGAAACATTGCGCGAGATTGACGCCTTTGCCCGTGATCTTGATCCCCGTGTAGTACAGGTCAGTGCCACTATTGCTGCTGCGGTGCAGGAGGTTGAGATTCTACGCCCTGACGGCATTCTGGTCCGCGATGTCCGCCCCATGACCCGGTTGAATATCTCGGTCATCGTGGAACAGAACGGCCGTCGTGAGAGCGGCTCGACCGGTGGAGGTGGCCGGATCGGCCTGGACGGGCTGATCGACCCAACCGACTGGCAGGATAAAGCCCGCGAGGCCCTTCGCATCGCCATGGTCAACCTCGAAGCTGTTCCCGCCCCTGCGGGCGTGATGGAGGTCGCACTGGGCCCTGGCTGGCCCGGCATCTTGCTGCACGAAGCGATTGGCCACGGTCTAGAAGGGGATTTCAACCGCAAGGGCAGCTCCGCCTTTGCCGGGCTGATGGGGCAACAGATCGCGTCCAAAGGTGTTACGGTCGTTGATGACGGCACAATCGCAGACCGGCGCGGGTCAATCAGCGTCGATGATGAGGGCACACCCAGTTCGCGCACTGTGCTGATCGAAGACGGCATCCTGACCGGATATATGCAGGATCGCCAAAACGCCCGTCTGATGGGTGTTGCACCAACCGGGAATGGGCGGCGTCAAAGCTATGCCCATAAACCAATGCCACGGATGACAAATACAATCATGCTGGGTGGCGATGCCGATCCCGCCGCTTTGGTAGCCGATATAAAGGATGGCATCTGGGCGGTTGGCTTTGGCGGCGGCCAGGTGGATATCACCAATGGCAAGTTTGTGTTTTCCTGCACCGAGGCATACCGGGTTGAAAACGGCAAAATCGGCGCGCCGGTCAAAGGGGCAACATTGATTGGCGATGGCCCCTCTGCCCTCAAACGCGTTCGCGGGTTGGGCAACGACATGGCCTTGGATCCGGGAATGGGCACGTGTGGCAAGGATGGCCAATGGGTGCCCGTGGGCGTCGGGCAACCTACGGTCCTGATGGATGGGCTGACGATTGGAGGATCGGCGGCCTAAGTAGAATCGGTCACTGCTTCCAAAGCGCAGGGTTAACGCCCCGCTTTGGATATGCATTGGTACTTTGCGGAGAGGTGTTTTCCGACTTCCGACTCGGCCGTATTTTTTGCCTTTGTTTTTCAACAACCTACGCAACTGAGACAACCGAGCCTCGAAATATATCCGGAAAATTTGACGGGATTCACACGCTGTTAACCCTGGCAGCCGTAAACCAGTTCTGCAATCAGACGGAGCAACGGATGACCGAAGAGCAGCTTTCTTCCAATCACCCCACACTCCCACCCACCACGGAAGAGGATCGGTTTTCCTGGCTTCGTCTGTTGCGTTCTCGCAAAGTGGGCCCGGCGACGTTTCGGCGGCTGCTTCGCGAACATGGCTCGGCGCAGAATGCGCTGGCCGCGCTGCCGGAAATGGCACGCGCTGCCGGAATAGAAGGGTATGAAATCTGCCCGCCCGGCGTGATTGAGGCGGAACTCAAGGCCGCAAAAGATGCCAATGCGCGGCTTTTGTGCCTAGGGTCCGCCGATTTCCCATCCGCTTTGCATGACCTGAATGATGCTCCACCAATGTTGTGGGCAATCGGCGACCTCTCTCTTTTACAGCGCCCCTCGGTCGCTATGGTCGGTGCCCGCAACTGCTCATCTCTGGGCGCGCGAATGGCGCGCGGATTGGCGACCGATCTGGGAAAACAGGGTTATGTGATCGTTTCTGGCCTGGCCCGCGGGATTGATACCGCGGCGCACCTGGCCACGGTTGAAACAGGCACCATCGCCGTTATGGCGGGGGGGGTCGACGTGGTTTACCCCGCCGAAAACACCGATCTTGCCGCTGAAATCGCAGGTTCCGGGCTGCGCGTCTCGGAACAACCGATGGGCATCACGCCACAGGCGCGCCATTTCCCGCGTCGCAACCGGATCATCTCGGGCCTGGCAAAGGCCGTTATTGTGGTCGAAGCCGCCGCCAAATCCGGCAGCCTGATTACAGCGCGCGACGCCTTGGACCAGGGGCGCGATGTTCTCGCTGTGCCCGGACACCCGTTTGACGCACGCGCGGCTGGCTGCAACCTGCTGATCCGCGACGGTGCTACTTTGATAAGGTCTGCAGAAGATGTGATCGAAGCGCTACCGCAGCAAGCGAAGCTATTCGAACCCCAGCAAATGCTCCAAAAGAATTTACCCCGCACACCATGCTCAACCAATGACCTGGAACGCCTGATTCTGACCCGGCTCGGCCCCTCTCCTATCGCCGAAGACCAGTTGATCCGCGATGTTGAGGCAACGGCGGGTGAAATTGCCCCGGTTTTGGTCGATCTGGAACTGGACGGACGTATTCAACGCCAACCCGGGGGTCTTCTTTCATTGACCGCCTGAGTGTTGAATATCCAATCTTATACAGGCATCCCATTGAAATCGCGTATAAATCCTTGCTTTCAAAGGAACGCATTGACAATTCGCTCTTGCCCTACACATCTTGCACACTCATAGAAGGCGCCAATTCCGTCGAGCGAGGTTTCCCCTTAAATGCCTGTAGTTGTTGTAGAATCCCCTGCCAAGGCCAAAACAATCAATAAATATCTTGGCCCGGACTACACGGTTCTGGCGTCTTACGGCCATGTTCGAGATCTGCCGCCCAAAGATGGCTCGGTCGATACCGAGGATGAGTTTGCGATGAAATGGGAGGTCGGGAACGACAGCCGCAAACATGTCAAAGCCATCGCCGACGCGCTGAAAGAAGACAACGCCCTGATCCTCGCCACCGACCCCGATCGTGAGGGTGAAGCGATCAGTTGGCATTTGCAGGAAGCACTGACCAAACGCCGGTCGATCAATAAGGATACGCCTGTCAGCCGGGTGACCTTCAACGCCATCACTAAGGACGCAGTGACCGAGGCAATGCGAAACCCCCGTCAGGTGGACATGCCACTTGTCGAGGCCTATCTGGCCCGCCGTGCGCTGGATTATCTTGTGGGGTTCAACCTGTCGCCCGTCTTGTGGCGCAAACTGCCTGGTGCAAAATCCGCAGGCCGCGTGCAGTCTGTCTGCCTGCGCCTGATCGTCGAGAGAGAGATGGAAATCGAGGCGTTCAAACCGGTGGAATACTGGTCGGTGCGCGCCCTGTTCGAAACACCCCGTGGTCAGACCTATGAGGCACGCCTGGTCACACTAGCCGGTAAAAAGCTGGACAAGCACGATCTGTCCAACTCAACCCAGGCCGAACTGGCGGTGCAGGCGATCACCAGCCGCGCGCTCAGTGTCACTTCGGTCGAGGCGAAACCCGCCGCTCGAAATCCCAGCGCACCCTTCATGACCTCGACCCTGCAGCAAGAGGCCAGCCGCAAGTTCGGCATGGGTGCGCGTCACGCGATGCAAGTGGCACAGCGCTTGTATGAGGCCGGCTACATTACCTATATGCGAACCGATGGCATCGACATGGCCCCCGAGGCCGTGGCGGCTACGCGCGAGACCATCGCCGACCGCTATGGCGCGGAATATGTGCCGGACAGCCCTCGCATCTATAAGAACAAGGCAAAGAACGCGCAGGAAGCCCACGAATGCATCCGGCCTACGGATATGACCCGCGATGCCAAAGCGCTGAAGGTAACGGACGACGATCAGCGCAAGCTCTATGACCTGATCTGGAAACGCACCATTGCCTGCCAGATGGCCGCTGCCCGGCTGGAACGCACAACTGTCGAAATCGGAAGCGAAGATGGGCAGGTTGGCCTGCGCGCGACCGGTCAGGTGGTGATGTTTGACGGGTTCATGCGTGTCTATGAAGAAGGCCGCGATGATGTCGCCGATGAGGATGACAAACGCCTGCCCCAGATCATGCAGGGCGACCCTGCACGGTTCTCTAAAACCACGTTGCGGGATCAGTTCACCAAAGCGACAAGCGATGGCACGGACCGGGCCGCGAAAGAGGCCATTCTGTCAGACAATGAATCAGTTCTGGCACTGCAACATCACACTCAACCGCCGCCGCGCTATACCGAGGCGACGTTGGTCAAGCGGATGGAAGAGTTGGGGATCGGGCGACCGTCGACCTATGCCTCGATTGTCACAACGATTCAGGACCGGGAATATGTACGCAAGGACAAGAACCGGCTGATCCCCGAAGAAAAGGGGCGGATCGTCACGATTTTTCTGCTGAACTTCTTCCGTCAGTATGTCGGTTATGAATTCACCGCCAATCTGGAAGAACAGCTGGACGATGTGAGTGCAGGTGATCGGGACTATAAGGATCTGTTGGGCAAATTCTGGCGCGACTTCTCGGCCGCGATTGGCGAGACATCGGAACTGCGCATTTCCGAAGTGCTGGACAAACTGGACGAAGCACTGGCACCGCAGCTCTATCCGCCACGCGAGGATGGATCTGACCCGCGTGTCTGTCCGAAATGCGGCGCGGGCCAGTTGCACCTGAAAACTTCACGCACTGGCGGGTTCGTCGGCTGCGGCAACTATCCCGAATGCACCTATACCCGTCCTATCGCCGGTGAAGGTGCCGAGGGTGAAGAGCGCCTGCTGGGTGAAGATTCAGGTGATGATATCTGGCTGAAGACCGGCCGGTTCGGACCTTATGTTCAACGTGGAGAGCCAACGCCCGAGAACAAGAAACCTCCGCGCGCCTCGCTGCCACGTGGCTGGAGCAAGGATGATATGGATCTGGACAAGGCGCTGACATTGCTATCCCTGCCCCGCCAGATTGGTGAGCACCCTGAGGGCGGTATGATCAGCTCGAATTTCGGGCGGTTCGGACCATATCTGATGCACCAGTTGGCGGATGAGGCCAAACCGGTTTATGCAAACCTCAAAGACCCCAATGACGTGTTCGAGATCGGCATGAACCGCGCCGTCGAATTGCTTGCTGAAAAGCGCTCCAATCCGGGGCGCGGACGCCGGGCTGCGGCCAAAGCGCTGAAAGAACTGGGGGAACATCCCGATGGTGGCGCAATGCAGGTTCTGGATGGGCGCTATGGTCCATATGTGAAGTGGGAAAAGGTCAACGCGACCATTCCCAAGGACATCAAACCCGAGGACGTAACGCAGGAAATGGCCATCGAACTGGTCAATGAGCGCGCGGCCCTGAAAGGGACCAAGAAAAAGGCGGCGCCCAAGAAAAAAGCCGCCAAGAAGACAACCAAGAAGGCCGGTTAGGTAGAAATACCACCCTTCGCCCGGTTTCATTGACTTCCCCGTGACGTGACGGCACAACCTGCCCAACACCATCTCATTGGGGGAGTTTTCCATGAAGAAAATCTATGCCAATGCCAACGAAGCGCTCGATGGCGTGCTTTCGGATGGCATGTTGATCGCCGCTGGCGGGTTTGGCCTGTGCGGGATTCCCGAGCTTCTGCTTGAGGCAATCAAGACCTCGGGTGCCAAAGACCTGACCTTTGCCTCGAACAATGCGGGCGTGGACGATTTCGGTATCGGTATCCTGCTGCAAACGAAGCAGGTCAAAAAGATGATCAGTTCATATGTGGGCGAAAACGCCGAATTCATGCGTCAGTACCTCAGCGGTGAGCTTGAACTGGAATTCAACCCTCAAGGCACCCTGGCCGAACGGATGCGCGCAGGTGGTGCCGGGATCCCGGGTTTCTACACAAAAACGGGCGTAGGCACTGTTATTGCCGATGGCAAAGAACACAAAGACTTCAACGGCGAGACCTATATTCTCGAAGAAGGTATTTTTGCAGATCTGGCGATTATCAAGGCGTGGAAAGCCGACGACACCGGCAATCTGGTGTTCCGCAAGACCGCCCGAAACTTCAACGTACCCGCCGCCACTTGCGGTAAGATCTGTGTGGTCGAAGTTGAAGAGATCGTGCCCCGTGGCTCTCTGGACCCTGACATGATCCACCTACCTGGAATTTACGTGCATCGCATCATTCAGGGCAATCACGAAAAGCGCATCGAACAGCGCACCACCCGCAAGAAGGAGGACGCATAATGCCCTGGGACCGGAATCAGATGGCCGCCCGCGCGGCGCAAGAGCTGGAAGACGGCATGTATGTAAACCTCGGCATCGGTATCCCGACGCTGGTGGCAAATTATGTTGGCGACAAGGATATCACCCTGCAATCCGAAAACGGAATGCTTGGTATGGGTCCCTTTCCTTTCGAGGGTGACGAAGACCCGGACCTGATCAACGCAGGCAAGCAGACGATCACCGAACTGTCTCGGACTGCTTATTTCGACAGCGCAACGTCTTTCGCCATGATCCGGGGCGGCAAAATCGCTGCGGCAATCCTGGGTGCCATGGAAGTGGATGAAAAAGGCGATCTGGCCAACTGGATGATTCCCGGCAAGCTGGTCAAAGGCATGGGCGGCGCCATGGATCTGGTGGCCGGCGTTGGCCGTGTGATCGTGGTTATGGATCACACCAACAAACACGGTGAATCGAAAGTGCTGAAGGAATGCACTCTGCCCCTGACCGGCAAGGGTGTTGTGGATCGCATCATCACCAATTTTGGAGTTCTGGATGTGGTCGATGGCGGCCTGAAGATCGTAGAGCTCGCAGATGGTGTCAGCGAAGATGAGATGCGCGCCGCGACACAGGCGACGCTCGTCGACTGATCTAGTCATGTACCGGCAAGGCCCGCGTCAGTGCGGGCCTTGGTCAGTTGAGCGCGGTTTGAAACACGCACCCGTCAGAAATCAACTCGGGCGGTGTCGAACACAGCGCTCGCGCCACCTGAAAAGCCGCGAGAACCTTGGGCACATAATCCCGTGTTTCCGCATAAGGCGGTACACCACCATGTTTGCGAACCGCACCCTCGCCCGCATTATATCCGGCCAGGACCAGGATCGGGTCGTTTCCAAACTCTTCCATCAGCCAGTTCAGGTATTTCACTCCGCCCGAGATGTTCTGCCCCGGGTGAAGGCTGTCCTCGACCCCAAATCGTTTCGCGGTCGCGGGCATAAGCTGCATCAATCCCTGTGCCCCAGCCGAGCTTTCCACCGTTTCGCGGCCCGCCGATTCAACCGAGATGACGGCCAGCACCAACGCAGGCGACACATTTGTCCCTACGGTCGAGCGTAAAATGTCGATCCCCTGCCGTTGAGCAATACTCTGAAGCGTCTGCAATCGGGGCGAGGCTACGTTTATGGCGGCAAGCGCATTTATCGAGTCCTGCAAACGACCCGAACTGGCCTCATCTATCCCGGGTGAGATCCTGTCCCAGAACGCTTTATAAGACCCGACAGGTTTGTTTTGCGGCGTAATTCCCGGAAGCCCCGGAGGCGTAACACGTGTCCTTGCGATAATCTCAGGAACTACGATCTCAGCCCCTGTGCTGGGCGCCGAAGGTGCTGAGGCATGTTCTGTAGGCGATATCTGAACCGTAATGCGCGGGCGCTGACCAGGCTTGGCTGCTTTGATCCGTTTATATACGCCACGCGGTTCGACCTCGTTGGCGGGGACAGACACAGGTGCGGATACCACTGCCAGCGCCAAGCCGGCGCAAGTTATTGCGTTCCGGAGATTCATTTGCCTGCCTCACGTTCTCTTTTGCGTCGATTTGAACCCCGAATCTGTCTGTAAGGCCAGAAAAACAATGTGAATTGGGGCAATTTCGCCTCATTTGGCGCCATTTTGCATCGGGTTTTATCGGTGTCCGCACGGAGGGAGAATTTTTATTGATTTAATTTCAATTAGTTAAACGGAAAGCTACCAAAAAGTTAAGCTGAGGCACAAAAATTTGGGGTTTGGCCCAATTCCTGCCACGCCCAACAGGCAAACATAATGCCATACCGAGACGATCGGGAGCGGACTGAGAGACGAAGCTCTGGAAGACGCCGAGGTTCACTAGACTTTTTAGATCCTTTAGGAGGGACGTAACATGATCAAGTTCATCAAGAATTTTACCACTGACGAAGACGGCGCCGTAACAGTAGACTGGGTCGTTCTGACCGCAGCCGTTGTTGGCCTGGCCGCCGTTGCTTGGACACAGGTTAGCGACGGTGTCGACGATCTGGCCAGCGACATTGATGTCGCTTTGACCGGCGTTGTTGTTACAGCACCTAACTCGGGCCCAACCCCGTAATAATTTAGATAGAATTTTGAAGGGGGCTGCGCTCGTCAGATCGCGGCCCCCTTTTTTATAGAATAAAGACGAGGTCCTGCGATGAAGGGTATTTCAAAATTCTTATCCGGGGAACATGGCGCGATCACCGTTGATTGGGTAGTGCTTACTGCTGCGCTGGTCGGCCTTGGACTAGTCACGGTATTCAACTTGACGGGCGGGGTTCAGCACGTCGATACCGAGACGGGTAACGCACTTCGCGGTATAGAGGTCTATTCTGCAATTCAGGAACAGGCATCGGAATCAGATTGATCAATCTGGCACTAAGGACACGGGCGTCAAAAAAATACTTCATTGTCCCCCTTTTCGACACAATTCTCCTGTAATCAATAGTCAGTTGAAGTCGTATTCCCTATGACGACTGACATCGCTTACAAATAAACGAGGGAACGCGCATGCGTGCAGTATTTGGACTTGTCCTGATTGTTGGGGTGGCTCTGGCAGGAGGAGCCGTTTATATGGCGCGGGACTATATTTCTCAGTATCAGGCGGAATTGGCCAGAGAACGTTTGGCGGCTCAGGAAGCATTGGCAAATGTTAAATCCGTCCCAACGGTGGACGTTCTGGTTTCGAACCGTGCTCTTAAATATGGTGAGCGTCTGGCCGCCGAAGATGTGCGGATTGTGAAATGGCCTGAGGATGCAATTCCCGAAGGAAGCTTCCTTGAAATGGCCGTCCTATTTCCAGAGGACGCCAGTGGCGACCGCTTCGTTCTGAGAACCATGGAAAAAGACGAAGCCCTGATGGAGATCAAAGTAACCAAACCAGGCGAGGCAGCGGGTCTGACATCACGAATCGCGAAAGGTAAGCGCGCCTTTGCAATCAGCGTGGACGTTGCCTCGGGCGTATCCGGCTTCCTTCGCCCTGGTGACAGTATCGATGTTTATTGGACCGGTTCATATGGTGGCGGAATCGACGGATCGCGCGGCGAAATCACCCGACTGATTCAAACCAGCATTGAGTTGATCGCTGTTGACCAGAGCGCCGGGTCAGACCTGACCGGAGCCACGATCGCGCGCACCGTTACGGTCGCTGCTACTCCGGAACAAATCGCGGCGCTGGCTCAGGCTCAGAACACCGGCCGCCTGTCATTGGCGCTGGTTGGCGTGCAAGACGACACAATCGCCAGCGCGGTCGAAGTTGACCAAAGAAAACTTCTGGGCATTAAAGATGTCGTCCCCGTGGCACCCAAAATCGCGGAAGAGGTCTGTACGGTCAAGACGCGCCGCGGTGCCGAGATCGTCGACACGGGAATAGTAACACCCTGCACAAATTAACAGAAAATCAGTGCGTTACATGATCAGGGCCGCGCGAATTGCGCGGCCCTAATTTGTTCGCATGTTGCGCATTGTCCACATAAGGAAACTTCCAGAAACCATTGATTATTGCAATAAATTCTCAATTCGCGCAGTGTTATCAGACATAAGGCAGTAGCCGCAAAAAACGAGGCGTGATCGGAGAGGCAGGTCACATGAAAAGAAGTTCCTGGATAAGCGCAGCCCTTTTGGGCTTGGCGCTCGTAGTTGGCCCAGTCGGCAATGCTGCCTGGGCTGAAACACTTCGCGTGGTAAAGAAGGGTACAGCGGAAACGCTTGATGTGCCAATGAACCGCGCAATAGTTGTGGAAAGTGAGCAACCGTTTGCCGAACTCAGCATCGCCAATGCAGGCATCGCTGATATTTCGTCGCTTTCGGATCGTACTATCTATGTTTTGGGTAAGGCTCCTGGCCTGACGACCCTGACATTGTTCGACGGCGCAGGTAATCTACTTGCTAATGTTCGGGTCCGTGTGGCACCGGATGTTACCGAGTTTAAAGAACGTCTGCGCCAGATTTTGCCAACCGAGCCTATCGAAGTTCGCACCGCCAATGACGGTATCGTTCTTTCTGGCACAATTTCTAGCGCTGCCAAGTTGGCACGGGCATTGGAGCTGGCAGAGCGCTATGCACCGGAGCGCGTATCGAACCTCATGTCGGTTGGCGGCGTTCAGCAGGTCATGCTGAAAGTGCGCTTTGCCGAGATGAATCGGTCGGTGGCTAAAAGCCTGTCCGCATCGCTTGGTTTTGGCGGCGGCGACGTAACCGGTGGTATCAACACTCTGAACAACTCTGCTGCTCTGGCGAATGCTCTTGGCAACAACATTCCTGTTTCACAGACGAATACTGGTGCGATCCTGTTCGGCTTTGGCGCAGGGTCAACGCAAGTGCGTTTGTTGCTGGAAGCCCTTGAATCAAAAGGGCTGGCACGCAGCCTCGCTGAGCCTAACCTGTCTGCCCTTTCGGGTCAGGAAGCGACGTTCCTCGCAGGTGGTGAAGTTCCTATACCGGTACCGCAGGACGATGGCGTAATTGCCATTGAATACAAAGCCTTCGGTGTCGAAATCGACTTTATCCCCCGCGTTGTGGATGGTGATCTGATTAACCTTGAAATGGCTGCAGCTGTATCGGCAATCGATGGGTCCTCGAACTTCACCATTCAGGGTGATAATGTCCCGTCCTTTATCACGCGCCAAACCAGTACAACGGTTGAATTGCGTGATGGTGAAAGCTTTGCAATCGCAGGCCTGATCCAGGATGACTTCACCGACCTGAGTAACCAAATTCCCTGGTTGGGTGACGTCCCGGTTCTTGGCGCCCTCTTCCGCAGCGCGGAATATCAGCGTCAGCAAAGTGAACTGGTGATCATCATCACAGCCCACCTTGTGTCGCCGACACGTGGTGAGGCACTGGCTCTGCCTACGGATCGGGTCAAACCACCCAGCGAATTTGATCTGTTCGTTAATGGCAAAGTCGGTCGGACTGAACGTCTGGGTGCCGGTGCAGCTTCGGAAGTCGCGAATCAGGACTTCGGTAGCTCGTACGGCTACGTCCTGGATTGATTAGGAGGATAGGACCAATGCAGAAGTGGATCATCACACTGGGTCTTTCGGTCGCTGTCGCCGCATGTACGCGTGAGGCCGGATACGAAGCCGATCAGGGCGCGTTCGGGAATGCGACACTGAATAACATTCAAGTAATGAATGGCGAACTGACATATGCCCAGATCCTGGGCCAACGGTTCGCAGCCGAAGTGCCGACCCAGATCAACTTTGATTTCAACAGCGCTCAACTGGACGAAACAGCTCAGCGAGTACTCTTGCGTCAGGCGAACTGGATCAAACAGTTCCCCGAGGCACGGTTCCGGGTCTATGGCCATACGGATGCTGTTGGATCAACGGCATATAACCAAAGCCTGGGCCAGCGGCGCGCGAATGCGGCTGTTGCGTTCCTTACGCGGCAGGGTATCTCTCGCTCGCGGTTGGAGGCGGTTGTTTCATTCGGTAAGTCACGACCTCTTGTGGCTACGCCGGATCGAGACCGTCGCAACAGGCGCACCGTGACCGAAGTATCAGGCTTCGTTGATCGTGCACCCCAGTTACTCGATGGCAAATACGCCGCCATCGTCAATCGTGAGTACGTGGAGAGCGCCGTTTATGAAACCCAGCTGCGCCGCGAGACCGCTATTGGCGATACAAGCGAACAATAAACTGTGATTGGGCGACATCGTCGCCCAATTCCCTACAATTGGTTCTTTTGCGCCTAATTCTTGCCTAAGTTCCAAGCCACATTTTCAACAATTGGGTGACCTGCGTCCGAAAATGGCCGCAATAGGGTGACAGCAAGCCAATCCTGTCCTCTGGGCCAGGATGGTTCGCCTACCCTTCGACGAGGATTGTGTTAATGACAAGCGCCACGCCGCAAAACGAAGAGACCGCAATTCTGGCCTGCACGATCAGTCGTGATGTCCAGAATTTCGATCTGCTTATAGAAGATATGGAAGGCGCTTTGGGTGAGCGTTGGGGCGATCTCGGCTTTGCCGAAGCCCTGACATTTTTCAACCAACCCGAGGCGAATTCACTGCAATTTGTCGCGTTGGCCATTGACGGTGAGGATGAAGACAACCTGTCACTGATGGGTGAAATCATCACACAGGCCAAAGACAAAAATATCAAAATAGTTCTGATCGCCGAGGACGTGACCCCGGCTTCGCTGCATCAGTTGTTGCGCAAGGGCGCGGACGAATTCGTCCCCTACCCTCTTCCAGAAGGTGAATTGCAAGAAGCAATCGACCGGATGAACAAACCCGAACCCGTCGCCGTTGCCCCGGGATCAGATGCCGCACGTGCAGCTGGCGACTCTAAAGAGGGTGCTTTGTTTGTGATTCAGGGACTTGCCGGTGGGGTCGGGTCGACGACTATGGCCGTCAACCTAGCTTGGGAACTGGCAACGGTCTCTGACAAAGAGGCCCCTTCGGTTTGTTTGATTGACCTGGACCTGCAATACGGAACGGTTTCGACCTATCTGGATCTTCCCCGTCGAGAAACTGTATTCGAGATGCTGTCTGATACGGCGGCAATGGATGATGACGTCTTCAACCAGGCGCTTCAGTCCTATGAGGACAAGCTGCAGGTGCTAACTGCGCCGTCGGATATGGTGCCTTTGGATCTGATTACGCAAGAAGATATCGAACGGGTGATCGAAAAGGCGCGAAAACACTTCGATTATGTGATCGTCGACATGCCAACGACATTGGTTCACTGGTCGGAAACTGTACTGCAGGCCGCCCATGTTTACTTTGCCCTGATAGAACTGGACATGCGTTCGGCTCAGAACGCATTGCGCCTCAAGCGCGCTTTACAGGCCGAGGAACTACCCTTCAATAAGTTGCGTTTCGCTCTCAATCGCGCCCCGAAATTTACCGATCTGAATGGTAAGGGCCGGGTCAAGCGCATGGGTGAAAGCCTGGGCATCTCTATTGATCTTCAACTGCCGGATGGCGGCAAACCCGTGATGCAAAGCGGTGATCACGGTCTGCCATTGGCCAACGCTGCGGCCAAGAACCCACTGCGCAAGGAAATCGCAAAGCTTGCGAAGTCGCTGCACAGCCTGGGCAGCAGTAGCGCCGAAGCCGCATAACACAATCCCACAGGGAGAGCCGCCGTGTTTTCAAGATATAAAAAACCCGAAGCACAACCGGTCCAGGCACCGGCTAAATCGCCCGAGGCCACACCTGCACCAGCAGCGGAGCAAGCATCAACCGCTACTGCAGTTGCCCGGCGGCCCACCCCCAAAAAGGCGGCCGAGGTTGTAGGGGCGGACAAGGAACGCAAGCGCAAAGAGCGTCTGGGCGAAATCAAGATCGAACTCCACCGCGAGCTTCTTGAAAACCTGAACCTAGCGGCCCTTGAGAAAGCTGGAGAATCCGAGCTGCGCTCGGAAATCAGTGCGATTGCCAGTGAGGTTCTGGAATCCCGCAACATCGTTCTGAACCGCGACGACCGGCAGCAGCTGAACAAAGAACTGTATGACGAAGTAACCGGTCTTGGCCCTCTCGAGACCTTGCTTCAGGACGACTCTGTCAGCGATATTCTGGTCAACGGCCCACAGCAAATTTTCGTTGAACGGTTCGGTAAGCTAGAAATTAGCGACGTTACCTTTAAAGACGAAAAGCACCTGATGCGGATCATCGACAAGATCGTATCCGCCGTGGGCCGCCGTGTTGACGAATCCAACCCCTATGTGGACGCCCGTCTGGCGGATGGCTCGCGTTTTAACGCCATGGTGCCACCGATTGCCGTTGACGGCTCGCTGGTATCCATTCGTAAGTTCAAAAAAGATAAGCTGGCCATTGATGACCTGGTGAATTTTGGTGCCTTCACCGAAGAAATGGCCGCCTATCTGCAGGCTGCTGTATCTACACGCCTAAATGTGATCGTTTCGGGCGGTACCGGTTCCGGTAAAACAACCACGCTAAACGCATTGTCCAGCTTTATCGACGACGCCGAGCGTATTCTGACCATCGAGGATACAGCGGAACTCCAGCTGCAACAGTCTCATGTTGGCCGGATGGAAAGCCGCCCGCCTAACGTCGAAGGCAAGGGTGAAGTCAGCCCCCGCGACTGTCTGAAAAACGCCCTTCGTATGCGTCCCGACCGTATCATCGTGGGTGAGACACGGGGCTCGGAAGTTATCGACATGCTACAGGCCATGAACACTGGCCATGATGGCTCGATGACAACGATCCACGCGAACTCGGCCCGAGACGGGATTTCGCGTCTTGAAAACATGATCGCGATGGCCGGGATCGAAATGCCGATCAAGGCCGTCCGTAGCCAGATCTCCAGTGCTGTGAACCTGATCGTTCAGGCAAGCCGCCTGCAGGACGGCTCGCGGCGTATGACTTCGATCACCGAAATCACTGGTATGGAAGGCGATGTGATTTCCATGCAGGAAATCTTTCGTTTTCAACGCGTTGGATTAACGCCCGACAACAAGATTATTGGCCATTTTACCGCGACCGGCGTTCGCAGCCACTACTCCGAACGCTTCCGTCTGTGGGGCTATGATCTGCCCCCTTCGATTTACGAACCAACGACTATGTAGGAGATCTTGAAATGCAACTGCCTATGGAGGCACTGATCTACGTCGCGATCTTCGTAGGCGTACTTGCGTTGGTGGAAGGAATCTATCTGGTTGCCTTCGGAAAATCCATCAGTCTGAACAGCCGCGTGAACCGCCGTCTGGACATGCTGGATAAAGGCGTCGGGCGCGAACAAGTTCTGGAACAGCTGCGCAAGGAAATGCAGCAGCATATGAAGTCCCAGAGCATTCCGCTCTATTCCCTGTTGGCGGACAAGGCTCAGAAGGCCGCCATCGCCTTCACACCCCGTCAGTTGATCCTGATTATGGTGTTGGTGACAGGCTTTGCCTTTATGGGGCTCAGCATTGCAACGGGAACGGAAACCATAATGCGGGCCGCTATTTCGGTCGCAATCGGTGTTGGCGGTGTCTATGCGTGGGTAAACAACAAGGCCAAAAAGCGTATGGCAATGCTGGAAGAACAGTTGCCAGATGCTGTGGAATTGATGGTTCGGTCGCTTCGCGTCGGGAACCCTTTTGTGTCCACCATTCAAATCGTCGCAAATGAAGTCCAGGATCCACTCGCCACTGAATTCGGGGTTATCGCTGATGAATGTGCCTATGGCCGTGACGTCGGTGAATCTCTCAAAGATCTGGCACAACGACTGGATATGCAGGATCTACGGTTTTTGGCAGTGGCCGTCGGCATCCAACAGCAATCCGGTGGTAACCTGGCCGAAATTCTGGCCGGTTTGGCCAAGGTGATCCGGGCCCGTTTTCGACTTTTCCGGCGCGTCAACGCCATCACAGCCGAGGCAAAATGGTCAGGAAAATTCCTATCCGGATTTCCACTGTTCTGCCTGGGATTCATTTTGGTGAACGACCCCGGGTACTATGACGAAGTTATGGATCACCCATGGTTCATTCCTGCCTGTTTCTTTGTCGGTATCATGCTGACACTGAACCTGATCGTCATGCGCATTCTAACCGACATCAAGGTCTGAGGACACCACCATGGAAATCCTGACCCAAATAAATGACTTTCTAACCGAGCTCCTTGGCCCCTTCGGTCCACTGATCGTGGTTGGTGTACTTGGACTGTTCATGATCTTGATCACAGTCCCCTTGATCCTGAGCCAGCCAGAAGATCCCCTGAAGAAACTGCAGCGTTCTAATGCAGCCCCTCGACAGGATAAGAAGGTCAAAAAGGACAAGCTCAGAACCAGCGGGCGAAACGAGCAGCTTGAGAAGTTTGCCAACTTCCTTGAGCCACAGAATAAGGAAGAACTGTCTGCCATGCAGCTGAAACTGCGGCAGGCGGGGTACCAGTCAAAGGACGCAGTTCGGTTTTTCCACTTCGCTCAATTTTCCTTGGGCATCATCGGAATTGTGATTGGTGTTTTGCTGGTCACTGTCCTTTCCGATGGTCAGGAATTTACCGCGCAGCAGATGATAATACGAGTTCTTGTCCCTTCGGCCGCCGGGTATTTTCTGCCGCGCTATTGGATCACCCGAAGGGTCGCAGAACGGCAAGAAGCGATCACCGCAGGCTTCCCCGATACTCTTGACCTGATGCTGGTCTGTGTCGAGGCTGGCCAGTCGCTGGACCAGGCCATCGTTCGCGTCGCACGCGAAATGAAAGCCTCCTACCCTGAGATTTCGCTTGAATTTGAAGTCGTCGCCCACGAATTGAAGGCCGGTAAGGACAAGGATACGGTTCTTCGCGATTTTGGTACGCGCTGTGGCGTTCAGGATGTTAACTCATTTGTGACGGTGATGATCCAATCGGCAACATTCGGTACATCCATCGCCGAAGCCTTGCGGGTTTACGCCGGCGAGATGCGAGATAAGCGCGTGATGCGCGCCGAAGAGGCCGCTAACAAGTTGCCAACCAAAATGACACTCGCCACTATGATGCTGACGGTGCCACCGTTGCTGGTCATTCTGGTTGGACCCTCGGCCAAAGGCATCGCTGAATTCGGCGGAGGCTAATAGCCTATGAAATTGAAACCCAGGTGCATCCAAACGGGGATACGCCGCGTGTTACAGGCCACCGTGGTTCTTGCCACGGTGGCTTCTTGCACGGAAACGGGGTCCTCTGGGGATCTGGATGCACCTGGCATTGATCGTAAAGCCCCGGCCGAGGATCAGATCGCAGTTGGTAACCGGCTGATGGCTTCGGGTGAATACGAGCTTGCGTTGGATGCCTTTATCCGCGCAGCGCTCAATCAGGGAATGACAACGCAGATCCTGACCTCGATGGGGACGGCAAATCTGGGCCTTCGGAGGCTTGGACAGGCGGAAACACTGCTGCGCCGTGCGGTTGAAGATGACCCCGAATGGTCTGTCGCCTGGAACAATCTGGGTGTGTTGCTGATGGAAATCGGAGAATATCCCGAGGCCGCTCAGGTCTTTCGCCGGGCCTATGCTCTCGATAATGGCGAAAGTGACGCAATCCGGGACAATCTGCGGTTAGCTCTCGCAAAAATGGAAAATACTGATAATAATACCCCTCAAGAACAAGAATACACACTGGAGCAGCAAGGCGACGGGCAATTCATGCTGCGCAAGCTCCCGTAACATAGGCAAGAGCAGTAAGGGACGCAAAAATGCGCCAACAATTCTTGATTCCGTCTATCGCAATCTGCGGGCTGATCCTCTCAGCCTGTGAAAAAGAGTCCGAAGAAGAAAAGGTCGAGCGTACATTTCAGGAGGTGAACGTCATTGACGAGACCAACCTGAACGACGTTCTTCTGTCGGCCGCCGACCCAAACGAAGCCGTTACCTATTTCCAGGGTGCCGCCGCCAAGAACCCAGGTCGTATAGACCTGCAACGTGGGCTGGCGATTTCACTGGCGCGCGCCAAACGGACGACCGAGGCAACCGCCGCCTGGAAAAAAGTCACCACGATGAGCGGTACGACCAATGTAGACAAGGTCGAATACGCAGATTCTCTGGTACGTTCCGGGAACTGGGCAAAAGCCAAGTCCACTTTGGATTCGGTCCCGCCGACTTTTGAATCTTTCAAACGCTACCGCCTGGAAGCCGTCGTCGCGGATTCACAAAAAGACTGGAAACGCGCGGATCATTTCTATGAAACCGCCGTGGGTCTGACGACCCGCCCCGGTGGTGTGATGAACAACTGGGGATATTCCAAACTGACACGCGGCCAGTACGACGAAGCCGAACGGTTGTTCACCGAGGCCATTCGACAGGATAACTCTCTATTCACGGCAAAGAACAATCTGGTCCTCTCCCGGGCTGCACAGGGCAATTACAGCATGCCTGTCGTTCCCATGTCTCAGGTCGAACGAGCGATGTTGTTGAACACAATGGCCATCTCGGCGGTGAAACGCGGTGATGTGGCGACGGCCAAGAACCTGTTCCGCGAAGCGATCGCCACCCATCCGCAACATTACGACGAAGCAGTTCGATCCCTGCGCGCGCTTGAGGAAGCCTGATACATGCATATTCCAGCGGGTGCTGCGGCCTGGTTTTTGCCGTTCGTACTGCCGATCTGCTATTACGTGGCCTTCACCGACCTGCGTGACATGCTCATCAAGAATCACGCCGTAGTAGCACTGGCTTCGGTATTTGCGGTCATCGGTTTGTTTGTCCTGCCGCCCTGGTCGGATGGTTGGATTACCGGCCCGTTTTCTGTGTCCCTCCCACCCTATTTGTGGCAGCTGTTACATATAGTTGTAATGCTGGTCATCGGCATTCTGCTCAACGCAGCCGGCATTATGGGAGCCGGAGACGCAAAGTTCATAGCCGCGGCCTCAGCCTTTGTTTGGATGGGCGATTTCACATTGGTATTGTTGATCCTGATGTCGACCACCTTGGCGGCCTTTGTCACGCATCGGTTGGCCAAACATACCGCCCTCAGAGCTATTGCCCCAGATTGGGAAAGCTGGCGTCGGGACAAACAATTTCCAATGGGTTTTGCGCTTGGTGCAACCCTGGCCATCTACCTGATACTTGGAACTGTTTACGGCTCGTAAACTATCATCAGTCCGCCTTGTCCCCGCCTTGGAACTGACACAAAGCCCGGCCAAATTTTCGTCAAAGGGCCCTTTTCAGGGCTATTGGCGTGAATACTGAATTAGACGGGCAACGCTCATGAATATGCAGACAACCTCGGTAATGGCCCCCCCTACCCCAAAGGGGTTGGGCGATATGCAGCTTCCTATTGTTATGATGCGGGATATCCTGCTGAAAACTATCTTTCGTAAAACCGTAGATACAGTTTCCGAAGTTGCCCAAGCGATCTGCTTGCCGGGTTCTGTCACACAGGAATTGATCGACCTTGCCCGCGAACAAAAGCTGCTGGAAGCAACCGGTACTTTGAACGCCAACAGCGGCAATGAGATGGGGTATCAATTGACCGATGCGGGCAAAGCGCGTGCATTGGATGCGCTGAGCCAGTCCGAATATTTCGGCGCCATGCCCGTCCCGCTGGATGTGTACCGCGAGCAGGTAAAACGCCAGTCGATCCGGAATATCCAGGTTTCCCGCGACCAGTTGACCGGGGCAATGGGCCATCTGGTTCTGCCTGACAGCCTGCTGGACCACCTTGGACCCGCGGTCAGTGCAGGCCGATCAATCCTGATGTATGGACCTCCGGGTAATGGTAAATCCTCTATCTCGAACGGTATTCGGGATGCTTTGGGCGATAATGTCTATGTCCCATATGCCATCGAATACGCTGGTCAGGTGATCACGGTGTATGACCCGATTGTACACACAGCCATCGAACAAGAAGCTGATGATCCCAATAGCTTGCGCCGCCGCAAGCGGTTCGATTCGCGCTATGTCCAATGTGAAAGACCAACTGTTGTGACTGGCGGTGAACTGTCACTCAGCATGCTCGATCTGGTTTATAACCCTACGGCGCGGACCTATCAGGCCCCGCTGCAGCTGAAATCGACGGGCGGCATCTTTATCGTTGACGACCTTGGCCGTCAGCAGGAACCACCACAGGCCCTGATCAACCGCTGGATTGTTCCACTGGAAGAGAACAAGGATATCCTTGGCCTGCAATCGGGTGAAAAATTCGAAGTGCCCTTTGACACGCTGGTCATCTTTTCGACCAACTTTCACCCCAACGAGATCTTTGACCAAGCCGCTCTGCGCCGAATCTTCTTCAAGATCAAGATTGACGGTCCGAACCAAGAGAACTTCCTGAAAATCTTCGCCATGGTGGCCCGCAAACGCGGGATGCCTCTGGACGAGGCCGCATTGGTCCACCTGCTAAAGGTCAAATACCCGACCATCGACAACATCTATGCGAACTATCAGCCGATATTCCTGATTGATCAGATGATCTCGATCTGCGAATTCGAGGGCATCCCCTATCAGATGAGCCCCGATCTAATTGAACGCGCTTGGGCCAACATGTTCGTCAAAGATGAGAAAATCGTCAAATAACCTAATGCCATTTCGCTGACGGGCCGGGTAATCTGCCTTTATGACGCAGATTCCCGCCCGGATTACTGACTGGTTTGACGACAAAGGTTGGTCCATCCACCCGCATCAGCAGGACATGTACGACCGGGCCCTTGAACCGGCGACGTTGCTGATCGCCCCCACCGGCGGGGGCAAGACAATGGCCGGATTTCTGCCCACGCTGGCCGATCTGGCAGAGCGGGACCATGATGGCCTGCATACAATCTACGTCTCCCCTCTCAAGGCGCTGGCGGCAGATATCCGGCGAAACCTGCGTGGCCCAGCCGAGGAAATGGGCCTGGCTGTCCGGATTGAGGACCGCACCGGAGATACCTCAGCCACACAGAAAAAGCGTCAGCGGGTTGACCCACCGCAGATCCTTTTGACTACACCTGAAAGCCTGGCCCTGCTGACCTCTTATGAAGACGCCGGGCGGATGTTTCAGGGCGTGCAACGGGTGGTTGTCGATGAAATCCACGCCCTGGCCGAGAGCAAGCGTGGCGACCAGCTGATGCTGGCGCTGGCCCGTCTGCAGGGGCTCTGCCCGGACCTGCGCAGGGTGGGCCTGTCTGCAACGGTTGAAGACCCCAGCGCGATTGCCCGATTTCTGGCACGTCACCCTGATCCCTGCCGGATCGTTGAGGCCGATCCTGGGCCTGACCCCGATATCCAAATGTTGGAAACGCCGGAAATGCCTCCGTGGTCGGGCGGTGGCGCGGCCTATTCCATCCCTGCCGTTCTGGACCAGATCCGGAAGCATAAGACGACGCTTATCTTTCACAACACCCGCGCACAGGCCGAGATTTTCTTTCACAACCTCTGGCTTGCCAACGAAGACGGGCTGCCGATTGGCATTCATCACGGCAGTCTGGACAGGCAGCAACGCGAACGTGTCGAGGCCGCAATGGTTCGCGGTGAGCTCCGCGCGATTGTCTGCACTGGCAGCTTGGATCTTGGTATTGATTGGGGCGATGTCGACCTGGTCATTCAGATCGGAGCGCCCAAAAACGTCAAAAGGCTGGTTCAGCGCATCGGGCGCGCAAATCACAGATACAACGCCCCCTCCAAAGCATTGTTAGTGCCCGCAAACCGCTTCGAAGTTGTGGAATGCATAGCGGCACTTGAGGCTGTGAAAGCTCATGATCTGGACGGTGATCCCCGCGGCGCAGGTCCACGCGATGTGTTGTGTCAACATATCCTGATTGCCGCAGCATCCGGGCCATTCTTGGCCGATGACCTGTTCCGGCAAATGACCGCAGCGGGCCCCTATGCCGAGTTGACCCGAGCAGAGTTCGACGCCTGTTTGGACTTTTGTGCAACCGGGGGCTATGCCCTGCGCGCCTATGATCGGTGGCAAAGGCTGCAGCTACGGCCAGATGGGCAATGGCAGCTGCGTGACCCCCGTGCTGCGCAGCGTATCCGAATGAACCTTGGCACGATTCAGGACACAGATACGTTGAAAGTCCGCCTGAAACGCAATCGAGGGGGCAAACCTCTGGGAGAGGTCGAGGAAGCCTTTGCTGCCTCGCTGACCCACGGAGATACCTTTCTGATCGGCGGCCAGATCGTGCGCTATGAGGGATTGCGCGAGATGACGGTCGAAGTCAGCCGCCGAGCGGATAAGAAGCCCAAGATCGCAACGTTTTCAGGCACCAAATTTGCGACCTCGACGCAGCTGAGCGACCGTATCCTGCGGCTGTTTGCACAGCCCGATTGGCCCCAGTTACCCGCGCATACCGCGGATTGGCTGGCGTTGCAGCGCGATATCTCGCGCCTGCCTCAACGTGACAGGTTACTGATCGAAAGTTTCCCCAACGATGGGCGCGAAAACCTGTGTGTCTATGGTTTTGCGGGTCGCAACGCCCAGCAGACGCTGGGGCTGTTGCTGACCAAACGGATGGAAGAAACGGACCTTGCACCGCTGGGCTTTGTTGCCACCGACTATGCAACCCTGATCTGGGGGTTGGACGCGGTGATAGACCCGCGTCCGCTATTTCAGCCCGACGAGCTGCGCAACGGCTTGGAAACCTGGCTGGCGGGCAATGCCGTAATGAAGCGCACCTTTCGTGCCTCGGCCACGATTGCAGGGCTGATCGAACGGAACATGGCCGGTCAGCGCAAAAGTGGTCGGCAGGCCACGTTTTCCTCAGATATCCTCTACGATACTTTGCTGAAATACGATCCCGATCACCTGTTAATGCAGATCACCCGAGAAGAGGCCGTGCGCGGTCTCGTCGATTTCGGGCGGATCGAGGCACTGATCGAGCGGATCGGGGGACGCATAGATCTGATGCGATTGGATCGGGTTTCACCTCTGGCTGCACCACTGTTTCTTGAGGTTGGCAAGGTACCCGTCAAAGGTGCTGCTGAAGAACGCCTGCTGGCGGAAGAAAGCGCGCGCCTATTGCAAGAGGCAGGGCTGAAATCCTGCTAAAAGCTCTTGCGCGCGGTAGCGGAACGTCGCAAAGAACGTAACATGAACGAAGTTTCGATCTGTTTAGCCGGGCAAAATCTGCTGGCGCTTGGGTCTGGTGCCCTTTGGTGGCCCGACAAAAGCGTGCTTTGCGTGTCCGATCTGCATCTGGGTAAATCCGAGCGTTTGGCGCGCCGGGGCGGCACGACATTACCCCCCTATGACAGCCAGGACACCCTGGCCCGATTGGCCGCAGATATCGAGCACACTCAGCCTGACATCGTTATTTGCCTTGGGGATAGTTTTGATGATCTTGATGCCCTAAACGCCTTGAGTGTGCCTGACAGGCTGCAGATTACGGCGATGCAGGCCGGTCGCCGCTGGGTCTGGATCGAGGGCAACCATGACCCCGGCCCGGTAGATCTGGGCGGAAGCCATCTGGCCGAATATGCGGTTGACCCTCTGGTCTTTCGTCATATTGCGCAACCCAAGGGCAAGGCTGAGGTTTCGGGACATTACCACCCCAAGGCGCGCGTGCGGATCCGCGGTCGTTCGATCACCCGCCCCGCTTTCCTGATGGATCAGGCGCGTCTGATCCTGCCTGCCTATGGGACTTATACTGGTGGGCTCTTTAGCTCGGATCACGTTCTGGACGCCTTGATGAGCGATCAGGCAATGGCGATCCTGACAGGGAAAATCCCGCAAATGATCCCAATGCCCAGATAGGGCGGCTCAGATCAGGCCATCTTCTTCTAGGAACGGGCGGTATTTCCTGCTGACCGGAACAAGCTCGTCGTTCTTCAGGCGCAACATGGTCTTGCCACCCTTACGTTCGACCCCAGCAATGGCGTCATCGACAACCCAATGCGATCGGTGCGTGCAATGGCCCGGTATAGGTTCCATTTCCTCTATGGCGTCGGTAAAACGCGACCGGATCGTAAACGTGCCCTCAGAAGTCACCACATCCACATAGTGGTCTTGGACCGTCAGGCGATAGACCCGACCCTGAAAGGATCCCGGCAACCGTTTGTAGATGCGCGGCAGCGGAATTTCAGCATTTTCGGATTGAGGTTTCGATGCCTCACGCCGCACCAGGATCAAGCCCACCGACAGCAAGGCGCCATAAGATGTTACAGATAACATATCCGGGCACGGCAGTCCGTTGGCCGAAAACAGCAACCAGACCATCAACCAAAGGCTTGGAACAAAAAGGACGAAAACCAAGGATATCAGCACAAGGTCGCGCCCAGAAAACTCGGTCTCAGCGAATAACCTACGCAACAATCTTCTTGCGACGCAGGTCACTCCTAGCGCCAGCGCCATCACCCCGATCCAGAAGGCCAAGCGCCAAGGAAAGGTTACTTCGATGGCCTGAAATGGTTGGAATACGAAGGACAATAGCAGAAGGAAAACCAGTCCGGCAATCAACCGGTACCCTACTATTTCGGCGAAAACTGGGCGCAGTTTCGTGAACATAAACACTCGACAACAACTCTCCGGGTCCAGCCAATACTACCGGGGACTTGCCATATTACAACGTAACCGGCTGGAATAGAAAGTTTATCACCAATACAGGCACATTCAATGCCCGTAATCTCACACTTAGTTTACATATTAACAAATTTTAGGCCGGAGAGTACCCCGGCCCTGAAAATCTACATGCACGACTGTCCGCTATGGGTCACACAGTCAGGCCTTCTGGTTCTGGGAGTTTGTTTGCGCGGCATGCGGCGGTCAGGGTGTTGGCCAGCAGGCATGCGATTGT
>NZ_JBXWOT010000012.1:0-121979 GCF_059611025.1 Ruegeria sp. CDSB114 | reverse complement strand
CTGGAAGCACCGTGGAAGCAAGCAGTACGAGAAAAACACTGTGACGGACCCGTAACAGATAATGCCAACCCGTAGGATACCGGCGCTGTCAAAACCTTCTTCAAAACCGTCAAGGCCGAACGGTTTTGGCGGAGATCGTGGAGCATACGACAATACGCTGAAATGGCGACCTCCGGGCTTTCGCAACAATAGCGCAAGCAATTCATTGGCCTCCAATCCCGCTGAGCCACGCACTTGTCGCTTCAAGCCCTTTTCGCAAGACAGCAAACATTTGCTCGATTTCACTTTCGCTAATGATTAGGGGCGGTGAAAGAACACACATGTTGATCACAGGTCGAACCAATAACCCACGTTTCTGGCATTCGATATCGATCTGGCTACCAATCTCGTAGTCGCACCCCAGATCGCTCTGGGGATCACCATCGACTGAGCACTGAACGCATCCCATCAACCCCATGCCGCGCACATCGGTAACGATGTCAATCTGACCCAACTGCTGTAGCTGATCCTGAAAAATTGGAGTGACCCTTCGAACGTGTTCGAGAAGCTTTTCCCGTTCAATAATTTCCATACTTTTCAGACCAGCGGCCGCGCTGACCGGGTGGCCAGAATAGGTGTAGCCATTTGAGAAGGTAGCATCTTTCCCTGCAACATCGGCGATCAATCTATCCGAGATAATCGCGGCGCCCATCGGTGCATACCCAGATGTCATTCCTTTGGCACAGGTAATTATGTCTGGCTGAATGCCAAAAACTGCCTCAGACGCGAACCAATGGCCCAATCGTCCGAAAGCCGTCACTACTTCGTCGGAAATGTATAGAACATCATACTTCCTGCAGATGTTTAGGCAGCTTTCGTGATATCCTTTTGGCGGCACGATCACGCCGCCAGATGCCAGAACCGGTTCGGCGATAAACGCGGCAACATTTTCTGGGCCAAGCGCCACAATGGCGTTTTCCAGGTCGGAAACTTTCTCTTTCAGAAAGCTCTCTTCGCTTTGACCAGGCGCACGATAAAGCGGATTCACGTCTGGCAAGAAATGTGCGAGGTCATCCGCCTTGTCGAGCCAAAGCCTGTCACGCTCTTTTCCACTGACGCTGGCCGCCAAAAAAGTGCTTCCATGATAAGCTTTTTGCCTTGAAATGATTTTCTTTTTCTCGGGGCGCCCCAGGAGGTTGTTGCGGAAATGAACAAACCGGATGGCCGTATCAACTGCGGTGGAACCGCCGGTGGTAAAAAAGACATTGTTCAAATCGCCCGGCGCACGTTTGGCGATTTCGCGCGCGAACCGCGCAGTAGTCGAGTTGGAATTGTTAAAGGGTGAGAAATAGGCAAGGTTTCGAGCCTGCTCAGCCATGGCCTCGGCCATCTCCTCTCGGCCATAACCGATCTGGGTGCACCACATGCCTCCCGGTCCGTCGATCAAGCGTTCGCCTTTTTCGTTCACCACATGGATGCCGCTGGCAACTTCAATAAATGTCCGGTCGTTTTCGCCCAATGTTGCCATCCCTTCCCACGGGTGCAGGAAGTGGTCGTTATCCCATTGCTTGACGTTAGAGTTATCCACGGCGGGCCATGCTTTCTGTGCTCATCATAATTGGGAATTCTTCGCGAACCTGAGCGTCTGAGGCGCCGAAGTAGTTGGGGAAATGGCTCTCGAGAATGGAATTGGCCTTGTCACGGGCGCGGTCCAGCAGATCAGTTTTGCCTTCGTTTTCCCATGTGTCCGTGCGCTCACGATCCATGAGCCGTGGGTAGACGAATTCGCTGTTCATATAGCTCAGTGTGTGCGGGTTGCCGAGGAAGTGACCAGGATCAATGGCACACTGGTGGATCACATCCACCGCCATGGTTTCATCTGTGACCTCTATCCCGCGTAACGATCGCAGGATCATACCACCCGCTTCGTCATCGATGACCATGCTTTCAAAGCTGCATCCCATCAGGCTACCGATCATACCCCCGAATTCGCACAGGCGATTGGCACCGGCATGAGCGGCAAGCGTGAAGGTTAGCGCCTTTTCCAACCCGTATTGCGCGTCGGGTATCTTGGCATCAGTCATGCCTGCGCCGACAGAGGTTGGCAGGCCATAAAAGTTACCCATCTGAATGGCTGCGGCCCCGATCAGAGCCTGTTCGCCACTACCGCCGGTGAACGACCCGCTGCGCAGGTCAGTGATGAAGGGCCAGGCGGCAAAGCAGACCGGACAGCCCGGTGTGATGAGGTTTACGATGGCAACGCAGGCCAGCGTTTCGGCCACGGTTTGCACCAGCGTTCCCGCAAGTGTAGCGGGGGCTGTGGCCCCGGCCTGAGGAGGCACCGCCAAATCAACCGTCAGGCCTAGCTTGGCGGTATCAATCAGGATTTCCATGTTTTCCTTGCCGACCCGCAAGGGGGAAACCATGGGGCAGCCGCCAAATATGACGCTTGGCTTTTTCATGAAAGCACCTTCGCCACCTTGAGCAAAATCAAACATGCGGATGGCATGCGGAATATGGCTGCGATCGCGGAAGGTCAGACAGGCAGGTTTTTGACTGCCTGCGAGAATGGCATAAATGGTGTTCATGTCATGAGCGAAATCATCAGTCACATCGGTGGCCAAAACCGTGTCGCCCAGCATATGGATGTTGTCCAAACGGTCCACCAGACGGGTGAAATCATAGACATCGCGCAGGATCGAAGGGCGATAAGATTTAGTTTCGGAATCGAAGGTGGTCACGGCGGTGCCGGAGTTGGCGAAATAGACGCTCTCCGCCGAGCAATGCATGTCGTCTTTGCCTTCACGCTCTCCGCGGGCATAGACGTAAAACTCCTTGGCAGCACCAGCCAGGATGTCTTCCATCAGTGCGCGGGGGAAGCACAGCCGATTTAGATCATTCATCACCGCGCCCTTGGGCAGCACCAGATCAAGTAATTCCGGGAAATGATCGGTAATGCCGGTTTTTTCCAGAACGGTCAGAGCCGCTTGATGGATGTTCTCCATATCTGTTGGGGTAAGCGGCTTATAGCGGCCGCCACTTAATCCCCCACGCACGGCCTCATTGCCCGTGGTCGCCTGTTGAACCTTTATGCGCGCGGCGCGCCCACCACCACCGCGACGGCGTGATTTTACCTCAGCCATTACCGGCCATCCTTTGTTCTGGTTCCGAGCGGATCATGGCAAAATAGAAATCGTAAAAATCCTGGATCGAGGTTTCCATTTCGCCCAAGGGCCCCGGTTGGAAGTATTGAGAATTAACGCCGGACTGGTTGTGCCGAATGATGCGTTCGTCATCCAAAGATGTGACATGCCAAAGCCAGGTCAGGTCTTCCTTGTTGTAATCTTGGCCTTCTTCGGCATCAGCGTTAACCAGCCAGACCACCTGAATGTCGGTTTCTTGTAGACCACGTGGAATAAAGCGGTAGCCCACCATGTGATCCGAATAGATCAGGAACCAATTCAATGGGCCAATATCAAAGTCAGTTGCGCCACCGTCGAAGCCTTTCAGCGTTCCAAGTAATGGCGCAAGCGCCTCACCCGATTTGCTGCCGGTTTTGTAACCTTGGTAAAGCGGGTAGCGTCGATAGTACCCGCTGGTGAATGGGGTGGGCGCAGCCTCGCCAACAAGCGCCAATTCATCAGGTGTCAGCCCGACTTCTAAAGCCCTTGCATTTAGCGGCTCGACCAAGCCAGCCATGTCTTGTGGCGATTTCAGGCTGTGAGAGCGAGAGTATTCTTTGTGTGCTGGTCCGCAGTGGTAGCATTCAAGATAGTTCTCAACCGCCAGTTTCCAATTCGCGGGAACCGGAAAAGACGCCGTATGCGCCACTTTCAGATCGTCAAAGCCATAGGGTTCGACGAGTGGCGAAAGCTGGCTGAGGACAGGATCTAGCGATGGCGTGTTTGCATCGGCACACACAAAGATCAAGCCTTTAAAGACACTCACCTGAACGGGAAAGAGCCCGAATTTGGATGGGTCAAAGTGTTCCCCCATGTTATGGCCAGCACGAAGTTTCCCCGAAAGTTCATATGTCCAGGCGTGATACGGGCAAACAAGAACACGGGAGTTGCCAGACTGTTCAGTGCAGACGCGAGATCCACGATGGCGACAGACGTTCAAATGAGCGCGAACTTCGCCTTCGCGGTCGCGAACAATAATGATGCTCTCCGGGCCATAGTCGAACAGGAAATAGTCACCGGGTTTTGGGATTTGGCTGACATGCCCTGCCCAAAGCCAGTTACGGTTCCAGACCTGGGCGATGTCATAGTCATAGATGTCTTGCGAGGTATAGAATCCGCGCGGCAGAGCGTGGCCGTGCTGGTGCGAGGCCATCAAAGCATCTAACTCAAACGGTCGGCTGTTCATCACGTTTCCTCCAAATCGACTATCTCGCGGCGAAACCAATCCTTGTCTGCTTCTGCCTTTGGGCGTTCAAAATCGCGGGCCGCACGGTGGCCTGCGAAGACAGCGTCGACGATCAGTCCTGGAGACGCGGCATCGCCTATAAGTTCGAGGGTCTTCAACCCAACCCCGCGCAAGCTGTCGTAAAGCGCTGTCTCTCGCTGGCGCTCGGTAACCAGAACTGTCGAGGCACAGGGAATACTCGCTTCGCGACCGGTAAAGGCACATCCGATGCGGGCCATGTCACCTTCAACCGCGGTCAGCACCTGATTGCAGCGAATGTCTATGCCAAGTTCGATCAGACGAGCCTGAATACGGGGCTGCTCCAAAGTATGTACGGCGTAAGCAGAGACCAAACTCTCCGGCGTGACAAAGACCACCGGATATCCGGCAGCTGCCAGTTTTTCTGCAATCACACCTGCCAAATAGATATGGTCATCATCATAGATCATCACCGGGCCATTCGGAGGCAATATGCCGTTCATGATATCATCAGGTGTCAGCACTCTGGCGCTTTGCTCGATATGAGGCATACGGCGCTGGGTGTTTCGCCCCATGCCATCCGTACGCCAACGGCTGCCGGTGGCGACAAAGACGTGTTCGACGCCAAGCTCTGCCACCTGATCGCCGTCAAGTCTGCTGTCGGTGAACAACTGAACGTTGCCGCGCTGTTTCAGATCATTCAGGCGATAGTCGACGACGCGCGACCAGGCCGCTAGGCCGGGAAGCCTGCTTTCCTTTGCAACACGTCCACCAAATTCAGCTGAGGCTTCGGCCAAGGTCACCTGATAGCCGCGCCGTGCGATTTGCATGGCACACTCAAGACCCGCGGGTCCGCCACCGATTACCAGTGCTTCCGCCTCGCTTTTTTTCGGTGCAATGATCTCAGGGTGCCAGCCGCGACGCCATTCCTCGCCCATGGTCGGGTTTTGGGTGCAGCGGATCGGAATACCCAGATTGTCCGAAGACACGCAGATGTTGCAGCCGATGCACTCGCGAATTTCGTCGATCCTGCCTTCTTCAATCTTATTCGGTATGAACGGGTCCGCAATGGAAGGTCGCGCCGCTCCGATAAGGTCGACAATACCTTTCTTGACCATCGACAGCATCATATCGGGGGAGGTCAGGCGACCGACACCTACCACGGGTTTCCGTGTGATCTGTTTGACGTGGGACAGAAACGCGTTCTGATAACCATCTTCCGGCTGGAATCTGGTTGTGGCACTGTCATTGGACCAGTCGGCCACATTCACATCCCATAGGTCCGGAAGATCGGCCAAAAGCTCGACCACGGCACGGCCTTCTTCTGCGGCCTGCATGCCGTCGGCGCCCACCATTTCATCAATCGCAAAGCGGAACGCCACGGCACAGCTGTCACCTACAGCTTCGTGGGTATCTTCCAGCAATTCGCGCGTCAGGCGCACGCGATTTTCAAGCGACCCGCCATATTCATCACTACGCTGGTTCATATGAGGCAGCATGAAATGTTGCGCCAATGTCATGTTGTGTCCGGCATAGACGTAAATGATGTCAAATCCGGCCTCTTTCGCGCGCAAGGCGGCCTCGCGATGCCAGTGGCGGAATTCCCGGATATCGGCCTTATCCATGGCCTGCGCCTGCTTGGGATGCGTCATATCAACGGACATCTCGGACGGAGCAAGAACCGGAGCGCGGGTCAGCAGGTTTTGCGCATGATTGCCATTATGTACCAGCTGGATGGCCGCCAGCGCACCATGTGCATGTACTGCATCTGTCATCAGCCGCAACGCAGGCACATCGCGCCCATCCCACAATCGCCCCTCGGCATAGGGGGACAAGTCCGAGGTCGGGTGTATCTCGGTCTCCTGATTGGAAACCACTGCCCAACCACCTTCAGCCTTCATTCCGCGGACGGCAGCATCCGCCCGTGGCCTGAGGTGTCCCAGCCCGGTGCAATGCGGCACTTGATAAAAGCGGTTTCTGGCTGTGACGGGCCCGATCTGAACCGGTTCGAAGAGCAGAGCGTATGGGTTCGCGTCCGACATAATCACGCGTTTTTCCTATATTTGGGTTCCGGAGCCCGAAGGCCCCGGAAATATGGTTGTGTTAGAATCCGGCTTTGATCCGTTCAAATTCTGCCAGCATTTTTGCCTCCAACTCGGGGTTCACCGCGTCAAAGAACAAACTGCTTTCGAAGAAGCTTTTCGGATCGGCAAAACCATAGGCTTCGATATTGGCTTGATCGGCAACTTCGAAGGCTTTTGCGTTGGAATGCGGGTAGCCCCAGTTGTCGATGATGTATTGGCCGCTTGCAGGATCAGTAAGCGCGTTCAACAGATCATAGACCTGATCGACCGGTGTCGTGGAAGACTTCAGATGCACGTAGCCACACGCCCAAGTCGCGATACCTTTGTCGACGTCACGCATCATGGCGGCAGGCACTTCGTTCCAGATCAGGTTCAGTTCGGACTGGTTCCAGGCCCAACCCATTTCGATCTCACCGCTGGTCATGGCCTGATCAAACTGACCTGCATCGGACCAGTAAAAGCGCATGTTTGGGTGGATTGAGCGCAGGAAATCGGACGCTTCCTTGAACTGCTCATCGCTCAGGTTGGTGTAATCGTCAGCATTTCCAGTGGCGAGCGCTGCCAAGGCATATGCGGATGACGCGGCATCCGGGACGGCGATCTTGCCTGCATAGGCCGGGTCCGCCAACATTTGCAGCGAGATATCATCGCCTGAGATTTTGTCGGTGCGATAGATAAGGCCCGTGTTCCCCCACTCGAACGGCAACATGTAAAGCTTGCCGTCTAGGACGATGGCGTCGACTTCCTTAATCTCAGGTAAAACATCGGCCCAATTGGTCAGCTTGCTTTCATCGAGCGGCTGGATCAGGTCGGCTGCGACCCATTTCCGGACCGCGTCAGAACAAGGATGCGCCAGATCAGCCGTGAAACCCGAACTCAGTTTCGTAAAGGCTTCCTCCTGACTTCCGAAATAGGAATAGCTTGGCGCCTCATCCCCGTATTTTTCCATGTAGCTGGCAAAGAACCCGGGGTCTTCATATCCCGACCAGTCAAAAACCGTTAGATCAGCGCCACCTGCCATGGCACTTCCCGTACTTATCACCGTCGCACATGCGAAGGCCGCAATTCCCTGAACTCTCATTTTATCCTCCCACTATTTTACTTTGTGTCTGTACCTAGATCGATCACGCTTGCCCCCTGAAGCCCCAGCCAAACTGCGTCGCCGCGTTTGAAATCGACCGTGTGAAAGTAGTTGGGAACCGAGACCGAGATTGGCTTTTCGGCTCCCGCAACCTGAATGTGATAGTGAATGTTCTCGCCATAGAAGGCGACGTTGCTGACAGTGCCTTGAACCGTTGATGGATAGTCTTCTGGCTTTTCAGCAGCGATTTCCAATTGTTCCGGCCGAATACCGATGTTCATATCTTTTGCACTGGTCGCAACGTTGGGGTTTCTCTCAATCTCAATCCGCCCGAAAGCAGCCGCATCGATCGACAATATATCGCCGGTTTCTCCCAACATCTGGGCAGGCAGTATGTTCATCTCACCAATGAAACTGGCGACTTGCTGATCACAGGGACGGGCATAAAGCGTGGTTGGTGTATCCACCTGCTTGAGCCGTCCGTCGAACATCACACCAATACGGTCGGACATCGTCATTGCCTCATATTGGTCGTGGGTGACCATCACAAAGGTGATGCCAAGCGACTGCTGCAGATTGCGCATTTCAAACTGCATCTGCTCGCGCAACTTCTTGTCGAGTGCTGACAAGGGCTCATCCAACAATAACACTTTGGGCCGCATGATAAGCGCGCGGGCAAGCGCCACCCTTTGCCGCTGCCCACCCGACAATTCACTTGCGCCGCGATCCTGAAGACCGCCCAGCTCGACCATTTCCAGGGCCTCGGCTACGCGCTGTTCGATCTCGGCCTTGGGCGCCTTGCCCCGCAAGCCATAGGCCACGTTGTTCCCGACGTTCAGGTGCGGGAAGATGGCGTAGCTCTGAAATACCATGTTCGTTGGACGGTTGTTGGCCGGGACACCTTCCATATCCTGGCCGTCGATCAGCACGGTACCCTCGGTCGGTTCCTGGAAGCCCGCGATCATCCGCAATACCGTAGTCTTGCCGCATCCCGAGGGGCCGAGGAGTGAAAAAAACTCGCCCTCTTTGAGATAGAGATCGATCCCGCTGGCCGCCAGGAATGTGCCATAGCGCTTTTCGACGCCCCTGAGTTCTATGATGTTTCTGTCTGTCATCGGACCTCTGATGCGGATGAGCGGCGGCGGAAGTACTCGGCCAGCACCAAAAGCAGAACCGAGGTTAGCAGCAGGATAGAACCCAAGGCCAGAACGTTTGGAAGCTTGGCGGGGAAACGGATCTGGCTCCAGATATAGACCGGCAGGGTTGGCTGGTTGCCTGACAGGAAAAAGGCCAGGACGAACTCATCGAAGCTGACCGTAAAAGTGACCAGCATGCTGGCTACGATACCGGGGGAAACGACCGGCAGCGTCACGCGGCGGAAGGTTTCGAACACGCCGACGCCCAGATCGTAAGATGCCTCTTCCAGCGACGCGTCGAAGTCATCAAAGGCAGACTTCAGGATCGAAACGGAAAATGGCAAGGCAAGGAACGTATGGCCCAGAACAACGGTCAGCAGAGATGGCTTGAGACCGAGAAACAGAAACAGGACCAGCATTGACGAGGCCACGATAATGCCAGGTATGACCAAAGGCAGCATCACCAAACCTTCAGCCGCACGCTGACCCCGAAAACGATAGCGAACGAAGGCGCGGGCAGCGAACAGCCCCATAGCGGTGGATAGAATTGCGACGACCGTGCCGACGCCAAGCGAATTCCACAGGGCCTGAATTAAAGTATCCTGCTCGCCCAGCTTCCGATACCAGTCCAGCGTCCAGCCCTTGATCGGAAAGGCAACGATTGTACCGCTGTTGAACGAGAACAAGGGTAAGAACAGAACTGGCAGGTACAGAAAAACCAAATACAGGAAAGCATAGGCTGTTAGGGTCGAGGGGCGCTTCATCTGATCCTCCTCCCAAGCTGGGTGGCGGTAATGACAAACACGATGGCGACGAAACCGACTGAAAGCATCGCGATCAGCGAAAGTGTGGCGCCGAGAGGCCAGTTGTTGGCGGCCCCGAACTGCACCTGAATAAGATTGGCGATCATCTTCCCGTCCGATCCGCCGACCAGCGCTGGAGTCACATAGTCACCGACAGTCGGAATGAAGATGATCAGGCAAGCCGCAATGATCCCTGGGATGGTCAACGGCAGCGTCACCCGCATGAAGCGTTGCAAAGGACTGTTGCCGAGGTCGGTGGCGGCCTCCAACAGGCTTGGATCGATCTTCTGTAACGAGACATAGATCGGCAAGATCGCAAAAGGTGCCCAGGCATGAGCAAGCGTCAGTACGACAGCGAATTCATTGTAGAGTAAGAAGTCGAGTGGTTCGTCGATCAGACCAAGCATCATCAGTGCAGAATTCATCACTCCGTTGAACCCAAGGATGAGTTTCCATGCAAATACGCGCAGCAGATAGCTGGACCAAAACGGAATGGTGATGAGCAGAAGCCAGATGGTCTTTTTCCGGGCCTTCATCGCGATGAAGTACGCGATGGGATAGGCCAGTGCGACAGTGACTACCGTAACTGCTCCGGCAATCCAGATCGACCTTAGCATTAAATGTCGAACCAGCGGATCGGCAAACGCGTCGCTATAGTTTTTCAGCGTCGGTGTCTTGTCGAGCGTTACGTAGGTTTGGGTCCAGAACGAATAGGCGATCAGGATCACCAAAGGCGCCGCCACCAGAAACCCCACGTATGCCGTGGCTGGTGCGCTGAGGGTATAACCCCGGGACGCTTCGCTACGAAAAATCACCCTATCTCCCATCTCGGTACTTACGAGTCTATAATGGACGATCGTCCATTTAATGTTGCGCCAGAAAGGCCTTTCGTGTCAATCTTCCTGTGAGCCACCCATATGAGAAGACCCTAAGCTAATGGAATCATTGAATAGAGTGACAGAGCCTAAAGGGAGAAAGCGTAGCTCGAAGCGCGATCCAGAGGCCAACAGGCAGCTTCTGATAAAGGCGACACTGGATACTATTGCTGATATCGGAGTCACCGATACCTCGGTCAGTCGCATCTGCGAGCGCTCAGGTCTGTCGCGCGGAATGATCCATTTGCATTTCGGGGGGAAGGACAATTTGCTGACGGCAGCGGCCCAGCATTTCAGTACTGAGTATTATGCCGAGATGGACAGAATGACCGATCTGGGCTCGGATGCCTCGCCCGAAGAGCGAGTGATGGCTGTGATCGAGGCGGATCTGTCCGAAGCTTTGCTCAATCCACGAAGTACGAAAATCTGGCATGCATTCCGAGGTATCGCGAGCTCACACCCTGGTATTGCCCGATACAGCAGCACTCAGGATCCCAAACTTGTCGAGACTTTGCGGCGTGCGTTCACGGAGATAGCCCAACAAAACGGACATGATCCGAACTTGGTGAATGATGCCACTAGCGGAACGTTGGCCTTACTGGAAGGTATGTGGGTAAATTACCTTACCGATATGCAGGTTTTTTCGCGGCGAGGCTCTGCTGAACTTATTCGAAGATTTTTAGGCGGACTTTTTCCAGGAAAATTCAAATTGTGAGCCTTCACGACGCTCAGGTTTGAGATGGAAACAATGCCTCTTCCTGGAAAGCAACTACTGGTATTGGTGAGGCCTCTAGAGTCTAAGTGGTATCCACCTAGCTATTGAAAAATCTCGACGTCCGCTGTGCGCTATTAGCGGACTTTCACAATTAAACTTTGTAGTCCGAGATGCGCAACAAAGTGAGGTTTTGCAGCGTTATTGACGTCGTGGTGTGGCTATGCACCCGTTGGTCCAATCTTCAAGCTGGTCGGGAAAAGCATCGACTGACTTCGCTCGGCGCCTGCGATAAATCTCGACATACATGCCTCCAGCCTTTGCCGAAAAGCATACATCATCCAGAGTTTTCACACAGCCTCAGTCCAATACACCATCAGCTGAAAGCAAGCATGGATGTTTGCAGCCAGAAGCTACAAGGTAGCACACGATATCCAGGACGCCGAACAATGCCTAATAAACACCAGGGACAAACGGGTGCGATAGATGTAGATCTCGCTGGAGATATTCTTCGAGTGGCAGTTTCTGGTCTTCCTAAACTAGTTTCTAGGAACGCGGCTGGCGCCTTGCTGGAGCTTCGTTCGGATCACGAACAGTTTCGGGGTTTTTTGAACCTCCCACCAAATGGAAACCACCTCATCAACTCTTGCCTACTCTATCCGCCCTTTGAGCAAGGTGCCGATGGGGCACTTTTTCTAGCCTCTCAGTTTGCATACGCACCATATGCCGGAACCGCACTCATGGCTGCAGCCACCATAATTGCGAGCGCGAAGCGTCAAGCATTAGCCAAAGATCAACAGGTTGTTGCTTTGGAAACAGCAAATGGTGTCATGGAAGTACAAGTAACCCGAACAGATAGCGTTATGACACATGCCAAGTGGTTTACTGTCAAACCCAAGCTATTGATTAATAATCAAATATTGAATCTTCCTCTAAATGGAAACATTCCAGTTTCTCTAGTCGATGCCGGGTTGCCGTATTTGGTTGTCGATGCAGACTATCTAGGTATTTCGCTTAGTGAGCGCCAAAAATTGACCAACGCTGCAATTGAGTTAAGCGGGGCGGCTAGTAAACAATTCCCGATGTCTAATTTTGGCATTGGCGGCAGCTACGGTAAATACTTGGTCATGTTCAGTTCGAAATCAGGGAAGAACCATATTAAAACTGTCTGGGCCTCTGAAAAGGGAGAACTGGCAAATTCGGCTGGGGGGACAGGCGCATTGTCCGTTGTGGTAGCGTGCGAGGGCAACGGGTCGCTATCTCCCGGCAGGTCCGTGACAATCGAAGCACCGGGCGGGATTTTTGAATGCCAAGTTGTAGGTCAATTCGCCACTGTATCAGCAGAAGTTAGGATCGTTGCAAGGCATAGCTTTCCTTCTTTTTACAACGCTAATCCGTAAGGCAGCTTTTTAAATTGGGTGCTTGGGTGCAGAACCCTAACAAAACGAGCAACTGAATTCCATTCTGCCAGAACCCGTTGTGGCGGCTAAATTGCAACCCAGTGCCTGGTAAGGCTACTGAAAGCTTCGGACATTGCCGACGAGAGTGTTGGGCCGACCCCCGACGAATATTCGGAAAGGCCTTCTGCGGGCAAGTTTTTCGCCCATCTTCACTAAAATCTGGGTTTTTTAGCTCAATCGGCCCAAATCGGACATTGGTCGTGGCAGTAAAGAACGACAGGAGTACACTAAAGGCACCAAGATCAACGTGCTTTCTTGATCTTTATTTTGTCAAGCTTCGCTCTGGTCTTGGTCGATTCCTCAGAGCGCGTGAGAGCTTTGGCAATGGCCTTCAAGCCCATCCCCTTTGACACCAGTAGGTGCAATTTTTGAATTTCCTCTTGTGTCCAAGCTTGACGGTGACGCTCAAATCGTTCTGCCATGGTTTTCGTCTACCTTATCAATGTGTCTGATCTGTCAAAAAGCATGGTGGTCGTGTTGACGCCAGCTCAAGCAAAATCACGAGTATCTTAATGAAGCAGCGGTGATACCAAACGCGACAAATGACAGACCCACCCCAAAGCGGACAATCAAGACCAAACTTTGCAATTCCGGATGGCGGACGGACCGGACATCAACGTTTAGCGTGCCAATGTCCGGTCATTGCTCGCTAGCCTTCAAGTGGGGCTCTGTTGATGCGACTGACCTCCTCCATAATGTCGAAAACATGGTCGGCGGTCACTGTGATCCCTATCGCTTCCAGGCGCTTCAGATGCATACTTTTATAGCTTTCCAGATATTCGCGGTTCCGAAACAGGTATGTGGACCCATAGTGATTGGTTCCATCTTCGACAGTCCAAATCTTCCAGATTATTCCCGGCTCCTCCGCGATACTCTTTGCAAGTTGCTCGGTGCCGGCGAGAAATTCTTCTGTGATCGGACCTTCATAGGTCATATGCAGATCCCAGACTTTCAGTGTACTCATGTTTAGTTTCCTTTGTGAGTTTGGGAAAGTTCAGCGGTTTTTCCCGAGTTGGAAGAAGCATAGGACCGCAAGCAAGGCGAAGAAGATGGGGTCAGACCAGCCAAACCCGGTGAAAACTCCTGTCAGGCAGGCGTAAAGCGTGATGATGACGCCAAGTAGATTGGTCCACATCAATCCTGTGAGAATGGCGATTGCAGCTTCACTGCCATGTTCAACGTCCCGAAACAGGAAGCTGATGATCCCGATGCCGCCCAGAAATATCGAGTTATGCTGTGACAGGAATACAGCGTATTGGTCGTTTAATTGCAGGCCGTAGTTCGGCCAGAGGATGGCCGGGGCAAAGAACAGCGCGAGTGCGAACAACATGTAAATCACGCCATGCGCGGTCAGGAGTGTTTTGTTAGGCATGTTACGGCTTTCTAAGGTTGAGGCAGTTTTTTTCGGAATTGGTTGAGTGTCTTGATCGTCTGGCGTTTGTCCTGCACGCTGAGATCACCAAAAATCTGTTCCAGAGCTTGATTGTGGAGTGGCAGGAATTCGGCCACTTTTTGGCGCCCGGCTGCGGTCAATAACAGAACACGCGCCCGTCTGTCGGTTTCATCGACACTCTTTTCCACCCATCCGGCTTGAACCAGGTTTTTGACAACCACATCCAGGTTGCCGGATGTAGACAGCGTCAGCCGCATCAGATCGTTGATTGACAGCGGACCCTTGTTGCTAAGTGTTTCCAGCGCGTCCCATTGTGGCGCTGTAAGGCCCGCCGAACGAAACGCTGACACCATAGCGCGCATGAACAATTGCTGACTGCGTAGCAGGGCCAGCACCAGGGTTTGGTTTTCTCGGGCTTGATTTTTATGTCTCATGTTGCGCATATATCCCTAGTTAGGGATAAATTCAAGTACTCCCCATAGAATGACCTAATCCACTCATTCGCTCGATGTGCAGCATTTGTTGGAATGACGCATAAAGCGAGCTTTCGCTGCATCTGCGCTAATGTCCGCAATCATTTCATCTCAGTTCATCAAGCAACGTTATTCTGTCACTGGAAATACATTTGTCTTCTTGACAACTCCGTAGACAAAGCTGCTGTCCATGGAGGCAATACCTCCAAGAGGATGCAGCTTTCTGCGAACGAATTTTTCGTAATCTGAAAGATCAGCCACGACCACACGAAGCAGGTAATCCGATGAGCCGGTCATAACGAAACACTCCAGTACCTGGTCAATCCGCGCAATGGCTGCTTCGAATTTCTTTACTGTCGCTTCAGTATGGCTTTCCAGTTTGACGTGAACGAATACCGTTACCGGCAACCCGTAAGCCTCGGCGTCTATGTTGGCGCTATAGCCGGTGATGATTCCATTTTGCTCGAGCAGCTTCAGCCGCCTCAGACAGGGCGAAGGTGACAAGTTCACCTCTGCTGCCAGGTCTTGATTCGTCATTCGACCATTGCGCTGCAACGCTCGAATGATCTGTTGGTCTTTGCGGTCTATTTTTTTCATAGATTAGCATATACTGCTACAAACGAGGTAGTATAAGACATTTTTGGAATATTTTGCCACTCGTGTCGTCATACTCTGCTTCTTGAAAACCAAGGAGTCACCCAATGCGCAACCGCCCCGACAGCTTTTCCACTCTTGCCATTCACCATGGCTATAACCCGATGGAAAACGAAGGCGCGTTGACGCCTCCGCTGCATCTGACCTCGACATTCGCTTTCGAAACCGCGGAAGCAGGCGGTGCGATGTTCGCGGGCGAGCGGGCAGGGCATGTTTATTCGCGCATCTCGAACCCGACTTGCGATTTGCTGGAGCAACGCATCGCGGTGCTTGAGGGGGCAGAGGCAGGATTGGCCCTGGCCTCGGGGATGGGGGCGATCACCGCAACGATGTGGACTCTTCTTGCCCCGGGGGATGAGGTCATTCTCGACAAGACGCTCTATGGCTGCACATTTTCCTTCATGCGGCACGGGCTGGCAAAATTCGGTGTGACAGTGACCCATGTGGATCTGACGGAGCCGGAAAACCTGACAGCGGCGGTCAGCGGAAAAACCAAGGTGGTCTATTTTGAAACACCCGCCAATCCGAATATGCGCCTTGTAGATATCCAGTCTGTATCAGCCATTGCCCATGCCAACGGCGCCTACGTGGTGGTGGATAATACCTATGCCACGCCCTATCTGACCCAGCCAATCAAACATGGCGCAGATATCGTTCTGCACTCGGCGACGAAATATCTAGGCGGTCACGGAGATGTTGTTGCAGGGTTGCTGGCCGGATCGGCCGAGCTGGTGACTGAAATCCGCCTCTATGGGATGAAAGATATGACCGGCGCGGTCATGGCCCCGTTTAACGCGATGCTCATACTGCGCGGCCTCAAGACACTGGAATTGCGCATGGATCGGCATTGCAGCAGCGCTGCGACCATCGCCGAATATCTGGAGCAATCCGCCGGTGTGCGAAAGGTCTGGTATCCGGGACTGAGCAGTTTCGAGCAGCATGATGTCGCGCAGCGGCAGATGTCCAAATTCGGCGGCATGATTGCATTTGAACTGGATGGCGGGCTGGAAGCAGGGCGCGCGATGATGAACAGACTGCAAATGATCACCCGCGCCGTATCATTGGGAGATGCTGAAACACTGGTGCAGCACCCGGCCAGCATGACCCATTCGACCTATACGCCTGAAGAACGCGCCGCACACGGCATCAGCGATGGGCTGGTGCGATTGTCCATTGGCCTGGAGGGGATCGACGACGTGATCCACGATCTCGAACAAGCCTTGCCAAGACCCCCTGTCCGCAGCGCAGCTTAAGGAAATTGACCATGTCCATTGATCTCAAAACAATTGAACAACGTTTGCTGTGGCTGTCCCACTGGATGATCCACCATGCGAACCACATTCGGCCCAAAGCTGACGGGATCAAGGTTGGCGGGCATCAGGCGTCTTCGGCGTCGATGGTATCGATCATGACCGCGTTATATTTTCAGACCCTGCGCCCGGAAGATCGCGTAGCAGTCAAACCGCATGCCTCGCCGGTCTTTCACGCGATTCAGTATCTGATGGGCAACCAGACCCGTGAGAAGTTGGAGAACTTTCGCGGATTTGGTGGCGCGCAAAGCTATCCTTCCCGCACGAAAGATATCGATGACGTGGATTTTTCGACCGGGTCGGTGGGCCTTGGCGTTGCTATCACCTCGTTTGCGTCACTTGTGCAGGATTATGTACAGGCCAAATCCTGGGGCGATACGCAAAAGCTTGGACGCATGATCGCATTGGTTGGCGATGCTGAGCTGGACGAAGGCAATATCTATGAGGCCCTGCAAGAGGGATGGAAGAACGATCTGCGCAATTGCTGGTGGATCATTGATTATAACCGCCAGTCATTGGACGGCGTGGTGCGCGAAGGCCTGTTCCAACGGATCGAGCAAATCTTCGACGCCTTCGGATGGGATGTTGTGCGGGTCAAATACGGCGCTCTGCAACGCGCTGCGTTTGAAGAGCCGGGCGGAGAGAAGCTGCGTCAATGGATCGATGAGTGCCCCAACCAACTCTACTCGGCACTGACCTTCATGGGGGGCGCTGTGTGGCGCGAGCGACTGATGGAAACCCTCGGCGATCAAGGCGACGTAAGCGCGTTGCTTGATGCGCGCAGCGATGACGAACTGGCCGCTCTGATGGAAAACCTGGGTGGGAACTGCGTCACCACCATGGCAGATACCTTCGCCGCAATAGATCACGACCGCCCGGTCTGTTTCCTTGCCTATACGATCAAGGGCTGGGGGACGCCGATTGCTGGCCACAAGGACAACCATGGTGGGTTGATGAACAAGACTCAGATGGCCGAATGGAAGAAATTCATGGGTGTTACTGAGGGTGATGAATGGGAGCGCTTTGCCACCATCGCAGACCCGGCAGCGTTTGAGAAAATGCTGGCAAAGACGCCCTTCTTCGCCAGCGGGCCGCGCCGATACTCAGATGACCTTATCGACGTCCCCTCAGTTGAGTTGGATCCGGGTCGTGAAATCTCGACTCAAATGGCATTCGGCAAGATTCTGGATGACCTGTCCAAAGGCAACAGCGCGCTGGCCGAGCGGATCGTGACGACCTCTCCGGATGTGACCGGCACAACCAATCTTGGCCCTTGGGTCAATCGCAGGAAACTGTTTGCGCGCACCCATCAATCCGACACTTTCAAGGCTGAAAATATCCCCTCCACCGCGAAGTGGGAGTTCACACCAGATGGTCAGCATATCGAACTTGGCATTGCTGAAATGAACCTGTTTTTGCTTCTGGCGGCGGCAGGGCTTTCGCACTCGGTTTTTGGCAAAAGGCTTATTCCCATTGGAACGGTCTATGATCCTTTTGTGTCCCGTGGCTTGGATGCGTTGAATTACGCTTGTTATCAGGATGCCCGTTTCATGATCGTGGGCACGCCCTCTGGCGTCACTTTGGCGCCGGAAGGCGGGGCGCATCAATCAATCGCTTCGCCGCTGATTGGCATGTCGCAAGACGGGTTGGCCGCATTTGAGCCCGCCTTTGCGGATGAATTGGCGGTCATCATGGAATGGGCCTTTGCCTATATGCAAAAAGATGGCGAGGGAGATCCCGATGAACGCACGTGGTTGCGCGACGAGACCGGCGGTTCGGTCTATTTACGTCTGACGACCAACCCGATTGAGCAGCCCGGTAAGCGCGTGGATGACGATTTCCGTCAGGGGGCCATCGACGGTGCCTATTGGCTACGCAAACCGGGGCCGAACTGCGAAGTTGTCATTGCTTATCAGGGCGCGGTTGCCCAGGAGGCCATCAGGGCAGCGGGCCATATCGCCCAGGGGCGGCGGGATGTTGGCGTTCTGGCAGTGACCTCTGCCGACCGGTTGAACGCCGGCTGGACTGCAGCGCAACGGGCGCGCACAAATGGCATTCGGGGCGCTGAGGCACATATCGAAACGCTGCTGGCAGATGTGCCGCGCGACTGCGCATTGATCACAGTGATCGACGGACACCCGGCAACTTTGTCCTGGTTGGGTGCCGTTCATGGCCACAAAACGATTCCGCACGGTGTGGAGCATTTCGGCCAAACCGGGTCTATTGCGGATTTGTACCGTCATTTCCGCATTGACGCCAACGCGTTGATCCAATCAGCTGGCGAATTGTCCCATGGTCGTAAAATCCCTCCGATTGTGGCTATAGCATAGCAACAGCAGACATTGGTTCACGTTGCTGCGTCTGTATCTATGGGCTCTCCTGTCGCCACTCTCTGCGGAGCGCTTCAACTGGTGGTAACAGCCCATTTTGTGAGTCCGGTTTTCATGCTGCGTGCGCTCGCGGTGTGGGAAATGCTGCGGTAGCGTAAAGTATGGTGCTGTCGGGCAGCGGGAAAAGCCGCCATTCGTACAGAGTGCAGCAAGGATCAGGGGCTGAATTTACGCAATGCGGGACGAAGCCGACCACTGATCTAAAATGCGCCGCACTCCTCCAAGACGATTTCGGCCCGTTCTTGAACAGACACCTTTGGCAACTCCATTCTCATGTAGCCTAGTGCGTCCAACGCCTCCTCGATGCGGATGTGTTCCTGTACTGCCGCCTCAAAACTATGCTGTCGTTCGGCGTCATTGGCAAACAGCTCCATCCAGGGCGGGACCACGAAAACGCGCTTCCGGTATGCATGGGTTTCTCCAAGTGTTTCTTCAACCCGTCGACCGCCTGAATGGGCCAAAGCGATAGCCGCGTCGATCAAACCACGGTCGAAGAAAACAATGCCTTCAGAGTTTTGCGCGTCCTGCAAGTCGGATTTGGCCATCTCGATTGCACATAGAGCGAACGCTTTCATGTTCACCCATGGCAATGCCTTGCCGCCTCTCGCAAGTTCATCCGAAACGATGCGGCGGCCCGGCTCTTTGACTGTCGCAAATCCGCGCTCTTCAAAAGCCTTCAATAAAGTTGATTTCCCGCCGCCAGAACACCCCGTCAGCAGGACAAACCTGTGGCTCAAATCGATTTCCCCTTTTCTGCTCTATCTTCTTCAATGCAATTGATGCTGCACCGCCGAACGGTGCAACAAGGGCTCAGAGCCAGGTTTCGCCGCTTGCGGCGCCAAAGTTCGCTCCTGCCATGCGAACGACAGCACATCGACCGTGACAGTGGAAGATCAGAGGCTTGAACTATTCTGCCGATGGCTGGTTCCGTTCCATCTGCGCCAAATTGCCTGCTGCATTGGCATTCGGCGGCTCTGAGCCCAGAACTACGGATGCTGTATTGGCAAGCCCATCACGTAGTAGACTGGCAAAACGAACGACAGAAAATGAGCAAGTGTTGCCAAAGGGTGTTCAATCGCAACGCGCAACTTCGACTTTTCCAAGTAGAACATTTTTACCGTATCAGCCTTATATCGCGGAGAAAATGCCAACAAGACTCCATACGTTACAAGCATCGACAAGGCGGCAACGGCAAAGCTTTGATTCTGTGTCGTAGTGAGGATCTGAATTTTGTTTGAACATTTTTACGCAAAGTATGCTCATATTCCAATGGCAGCAAAGACCGCACTGTGTGAATTGACCGTTCCAGCCTCGCTGCGCGCTGCACCAATGGCCGGTTTCATCGCCGCGTCACAGCGCCAGATTTCGTGCGCATGCAGCATTTTTTCCGTTGCGAGTGCACGCAGCACAAAATGGCAACGACTGGTGAGGGCTCAAAGCCGTCATCTGACAGTTTTTGTATGGTTCAAACGATCAGAAGTGGTGGTCGATGTCTGCTGTGCGGACAAACATGCCCCTGGTATTTTCCGCTCGAATGACCGCTTTGTACGCTTTGTGATCGCGGCGAAAAACATCTCTGGCGGGAAGTAGGCCTTAGGTGGTGATGTAAAACTGAACGGTTGTTGGATAAGATCAAACCTTCAATCTGACAGAAACAGTGGATTTCTTTCTGTGGAGAAAGCCTCTGATTGAGTTATGTAAATTGCAAGATTATCGAAGTCCTTTTGATCTGTTTGAAACGAACCCACGTTGTTGGCTTCGAGTACTGATTGATGGACCAAACCAAGATTAAGAGGCCAAGAAGGTTATTCCGTGAGGACCAAAGGCGGCAATAGCCCAGCACCTGCACTCCGATTTTCTCTGGTAGGAGACTGAAAACACCGCATTTTCAGTTCCTGAGTCTCTAGTATCCGGACCTGATACCGAGAGGCTTCCAAACAATAAAGCCAAGCCATCTTTTCGCATGGAAACACCGTTCATCCAATGTTCACATTCTATATATGCCCTTTTCATCTCTGCGAGCCATGTTGTCCTACTGAAATTAAATACCGTTGGTTCACAGAAACAACCGACGAGCAGGGGATCGTCTGTGACAAAGACTGGAAGTAGGTCAGCCCAACGCAAGTTGAGAATTTTTCGCTACCTAACCTGCGCCGTTTTATTGGCTTTCACTTTTCTGGTTGGCGACAGTCAATTCAATAAAGCAGCGGCGCAGACTGCTAGTTTCAGGTCTGTTGATACGAATACTGACGGTGTCTTGAGCTTGAATGAGCTGTCCGCCGCCTTTGGAGAAGTTGGTGCGCGGCGGCTTCTTGAAGACATTGATCGCAACCGAGACAATCGCATCACGATCCTTGAGTTACGGTGGGGAACAAAAAACAAGATAGGTAGCACTGGTGACCGCGGCGGTCGTGGAGATCGAACTAAAGGTCAAGATGATCGCGGATCTAACAACGAAGGGGCTAGTGAGCGGGATGGAGACGATGACCGTGGCGACGATCGGAACGATGATGACTGACCGAAAACCGTTCGTTTGCGCACTCTAAGTGACTGTCCGCAAGGACAAACCGGAGATCGAACTAGCATCAGATTGCTTTGAGACAGAAACGAGGACCCTGAAAAGTGTTCATTTGCCGTTCATTCGTTTGCATGCCAATCCTTCATTCCACTTTGCAAATGTTCTCACATCACTTTGGCAAAACGATTTCACTGAACAGCCAGTTACGGAGCAATGCATGACACAGTTTCCCCAAACCTCGCATATTGCCTGCGAAATCGCAAAATGGGCGTTTACAACCCGCAGAGTTGACCGGTCTGATGTACATGGACTTTCCGCGCAGTTGGATACTGCAAAGGCAGGGGATCTTATCCTCTGTGAGATCGCCGAGATTGGTCATCACAAGAAAATCCAATTAGCGGAACGTCGCGCCTCTGTCAGTTACCCAGGCGATTACGTTGTTCTATGCTTGGGTGACCGATACGCACCAGACCAATTTCTTGCCAGCGCGGTGATTGATGATGATCTTATCGATCTCGTTGCCGGTGGCGGCGTCGCAGGTCGCGTAGACGCCGCGCATGATTGCATGGATGATCCAACACGGTTAAAGCCAATCGGCCTTTTGACCAATGCCAAGGGTCAGGTGATCAACGTGGCAGATTATGCGTTACCATCGATGCCGACCAACGAGCGCGTAACGGTCATTGGTGTTTTTGGAGCCTCAATGAATTCAGGAAAAACTACAGCCGCATCAAGCCTTGGCCATGGGTTGATGCGCTCTGGATATACCGTCGCCGGTGTCAAAGCCACCGGAACCGGGGCCTTTGGTGACTTCAACAGTTTCGAAGATGGGGGCGCGCCAGCTCTTGATTTCACTGACGTCGGAATGGCGACCACGTATCGAATGCCATTTGAAGCGATCGAATCCGGATTTGATACACTGGTTGCAACTGCAGCGTCGCGCGGTGCCGAAGTCGTGGTTGTCGAGATCGCTGATGGCGTCTTCCAGCAGGAAACACGGGCAATCTTACAATCCTCACGCATTCGGGATCGATTGGACGGCATTTTATTCGCTGCGCCGGACGCGCTGAGTGCGTTGGGCGGTGTAACCGTTCTAAATAATGTGGGTCTCAGCCCATTTGCGGTATCCGGAAAGGTCAGTTGTTCCCCGTTGGCTGCTGCTGAAGCTGCAGAAGTAACCTGCCGCCCAATTTTAACACGCGAAGATCTTTGGTCGCCAGCGATTATCGCCCAACATGTTGCACCGTTGATGCGACGCGACCGCGAAGATGTGGCCGCATGAACCCCCTCCCAAGACTGGCCACAAGGGACCGCATCATTGATGCGGTCCTCGTGGTATCCTGTGGAATCGTGCAGGCTATTGCGCTTGCTTTCGCAGCGTTTGCTACACGAGATGCTTTTGCGGCACTTCACGCCGGGGATGTACTTGCAACAAATACTGTCTTGCAACTGGGGGTCTCCGGTACCGTCGCAGCAGCATGTCTCTTCTTTTCACGATATCGGGCAGAAGCGCTTGGCCAGAGTTACACAATTTCACTGCGCCGGACGCTTTATCGACAGATTGCGCGACTTCCAAAGTCCCGACATGAAAAACGCCGAGTTGGAGCGTTGTCCCTAAGGTTTGTCGGTGACTTATCTGCAGCGCGACTTTGGTTTGGTCGCGGATTGCCGGATGCATGGTCTGCAATGATTGTGATCCCTGGCGCGGTATCCATTCTCTATTTTCTCGACCCTATGCTTGCGATCAATGGTATCGCCTCGCTGAGTGTTGCACTGGTCGCAATGGGGTTGCTGGCCTGGCATCTCGTTCGGCGCCATCAAAAACTTCGTCGAAATCGAGCCAACATTGCTATTTCCATGATTGAACGCATTTCTATCGCACCTGAATTAGACCAGATGGGTCGAACCGACCGTGAACTGCGCAAGCTTGACAAACAGGGCGCATGTTTGCGCAGTGATGCGCTGGCACGTCGCGGTAGAACAACCAGCCTGCAGGCGGTCTTGCAGCTGGGTGTGGCGTTAACCGCTCTGCTGATGCTTTGGCAGGCCAGTCGGTACGCCATTGCTCCGTCGACAGTTGCAGCTTGCCTGTCGGTATTGGCGTTGATTGCCCTTCCGTTACAAAATCTGGCTGAGGCGTGGGACCAATATTGCGCGTGGAGGGTCGCCCGTGAAAAAGCCGAGAAGCTGCTTTCGGAACCAGAAGTGACCAGATCTGCAATAAACCTAAACGACCCGATTACCATCAAGGTGGCCGGAGAGCTTGATCAGGAGCCCATCTCATTTGTGGCTCCGCCGGGATCAGTTTCCAAATTAACAGATATACATGCAAACAGCCTCGCGCGTATCATCGCCGGGCTAGACGCAAACGATGGCATTGATGTCTGTTATGGTGGGGGAGTTAGTACCCCGAAGATCGCCTTTATCGGAGACAACCATGTTGGACTTCAGGGAAGTTTGCGACGATCCGCAACGCTGAGCTGTCGGAGACGACCGAGCGATCTGAGGATAGCAACGGTTATGCGGGTTTTTGGGCTGTCCGATCTCCTCGCGGCGCCCCGCGGCCTAGATCAACGGTTGGCGGAGAACGGTAAAGGTCTTTTGCCACTCCAGACTCTGCAATTGGATCTCGTGCGCGCTGTTCTCGGCAAAGCTGATGTCGTCATCATCGCGTCAGTCAGGTGGATGTCATGCTGGCATCACACGGTTGAATTGCTCGAAACTCTGCAGGAGTTTTCGTCGGCCACCATCATTTTGGCCGAACACGCCATCCCGCTTAGTTTAGAACAGAATTCAAGGGTTATTTGATATGCGTTCATCTACTCTATTTGGGATTTATGCCGCTGTACTGATCGGTTTTTTGGGTGGGTTAGCGGGCCTGACCCTATACAGTCTCGAAAAAACCCGATGGTGGGATGCCCGAATTTCCTTGGCCCATGAGTCATATGGCCTGCATCTGAGGCTTGAGGCGGACCTATACCGTCTGTTCAAGCAACACGGTGACGCACTTCTTATCGGCGATCGGGATGATGGGATCAGCGAGACAGAGCTGCAGGAGAAAATCGCCCAGACTTTGGATGCAATCCGAAAGACCATTGCCCGGGAAATTCAGATGGTCGGCGAAGAGGAGTTCGAAGAACTGGAGCTTCTCGATGAGATTGAAGACGATATAGAAGCTGTCAATGCAGCCATCGCGAACCTTTCAGAGGCTGGTAGCCCGATTGAGACATTTGTGCGGATCGAGCGCCTGGCCGCCCTGCTGGACGGGGACATTGATGACGAACTGGATCAAAAAATTCAGGCCGCGCTTGATGAAGAAGTGGAAGAGGTTGAAGAAGTTTTGGCCGAAGCAGCAGCCTTTCGAGAATGGAATGAACGATTGGTTTACGTGATCGTTATTGCGGCCATAGGTGTGTTGCTGGTGGCCCTTGTATCGTTCAACCGCCAAATCAGAAAACCACTTACGTTGCTTGCAGACGGCGTTGGGCGCCTGCGAAGAGCCGATTATTCGAAGCCCGTAGATCTTGGTGGTAGCCGTGAATTCAGGGAATTAGGCACTGTTCTGAATAGCATGGCGGAAGGCTTGGCTGCCCGAGAAGCAAGTCGCGCCGAGCAAAAGAGGCAACTTGAAGAAACGGTTGCTGCCAGAACGTTCGAGCTTCAACAACTTATCGACAAACTTGAAATGGGGGAAGAGAACCGCAAACGATTGATGGCCGATATTAGTCACGAGTTGCGAACGCCACTGGCAATTATCCTTGGAGAGGCCGACGTTACTTTAAGGACATCAGACACATTGTCAGAGGATACTTCCGACTCACTCGCCCGTATTCGGGATTCCGCAAAGCACACCAATCAAATCGTTGATGACATGCTAACCGTCGCTCGGTTCGAGGCGGGTCAACTTAGGCTGGATCGCAAGAAAACGGATCTACGAAAAGTGGTACGAGATGCCGTGGCGATGTTCCCTGATCCGGTGCAGGTCGAAAGCCCAGAATGTATGGTGAAGGCTTCGGTCGATGAGGTTCGGCTTCGCCAGTCAATACTCGCGTTGTTGCAAAATGCACGACGATATGGAGGCCCAACAATCAGCGCAATACTGGAAGAAGGGCTCGCGTCTTGCTCGATTACAATCGAAGACGACGGTCCCGGCCTGAGCGCAGCGGAAAAATCCCAGGCATTCGACCGGTTCTTTCGGGGCTCAAACGCCTCGGGGCAGGGGATCGAGGGAAGCGGTCTGGGGCTTCCAGTCGTTAAATCGATTGTCGAAGCCCATGGTGGGACCGTTGATCTTCAAGATCGCCAGGAGGGCGGGTTGAAAATCATTATAACGCTGCCCAAAGAACCCCTAATGAAAATTGTACAAACCGATGTTCGACGAGAAACGGGCTAATGCCTGTCTGTTTCAGAAGCAAATTGCAAAACCATAAAACCTCACGCAGCTTTGCCATACAAGGTTTCAGACAGAGAGAAAACTGAGGCACACTATGAATATTCTACTTGTCGAGGACGAAACACGCGTAGCTGACTTCATACGCCGCGGATTGTCTGCTGAAGGTTGGTCCATAGATCATGCACCAAGCGGGGAAGATGCTTTGGAGCACGTAGCATCCGGCAATTATGATATTATCTTGTTGGATCTGATGTTGCCGGGAATTCAGGGACAAGATGTTTGTCGCAAGCTACGTGCCCGAAAGTCAAAGATCCCTATCCTGATGTTGACCGCCTTGGATAGCCCTGAGGAACGGGTAGAAGGATTGAAGATTGGTGCAGACGACTATCTTCCTAAACCCTTTGATTTCGACGAACTCATCGCTCGGATAGAAGCGTTGCACCGCCGCGCCAACAGCTATGCAAATAATCTCAGCAACACGGTGATTACATGCGGAGCACTTACATTTGACAAGCAATCCCTTCAGGTCGCTGTCGAAGGTCAAGAAATCCAGCTGTCGAAGAAAGAGCGCGACCTTCTCCTTTTGTTTTTGACCAATGTTGGGCGCGTATTATCAAGAGAGCGGATTCTGAATTCAGTTTGGGGAATGAATGAAGATCCATTGACCAATGTTGTAGATGTCTATGTCGGGCGCCTCAGACGCAAGATCGGTGCAGATGGTCAGAGGATCGTGACCCTCAGAAACGTCGGTTACCGCATGAGCTGAATACTTCGTTTGTGGATCAGTCGAAGATGTACCTCCATTAAAGAGGCCTAGGTATTGCGCAAGGTTGAATAGCTATGCTCCGGCTCTTGAGCGATCTCAGGATTTGAGAAGAAAACACTCAAGAAACTTTCTTGCCCACTTTGTGTAAGAGAATTCAGCATGCCGACCAATGCCAACAAGACGCTTTACAACTGTGTGAGCCAAGGTCTCAATTAAAGCCGCTAAGCGATTTCGAATTTAATTGAAACAGTCAACCCAGGTGAGTTGTTTGTAGCCGCTAAGAGCGCCGAATGATGATCTGCTATAGCCTTCACCAGCGCCAAACCCAATCCATTCCCAACACTGGTTCGTTCACTTTCTAGCTTATAGAAAGGAACAAATAGCTTGCCCAGTGTGTTTTCGGGAACACCAGGGCCATCGTCAATAACCGAGAGCGTAATGGTGCTTTCTTCTTGTTCAACAGTCAGGAGAATCCTGGAATGATCCGGACAATGATCAATTGAGTTCTGCAGAAGGTTTGCACAGAGCTGTTTCAACATACCTTCATCACCTTCGATTAGTGTACGCCCTGATTGGTTATCCACAAAAATAAGACTTTGGTCCTTAACTTCCGCAAGTGGAATCATGTTTTCAACTGTTTCTCTACCCAATCTATTTAAATCCAGATAGCTGAACGCTTTGGGGCCGCCTCCTTCTTCAATACGGTTGATCCTCAAAACTGTTTCGAAGGTCCATTTGAGACGATCGAGTTCAGATTGAATTTGGTCAATCGGTTCTAAGGATCGACCTTCCGATTGTAGAGAATCCTTCGCTTTCTGAAGTGCTATATAAGCATGAGTGAGCGGGTTTTTCAGATCATGCGCAATGGCTGCAGCGGCTGATCGGGTCGTTGACATCAAAGCCGTCAGTTTGTCGAGATGGCCGTTCATTAGCCGTGCAACCCGGTCTATCTGATCATTGTTTTTACCGACCGAAAGTCTCGCTTTGATTTCCCCTCTTGAGACTTTGTTAAGCGTCTTCGCCATTTGATCGAGTTTGCGATATGTTCTTATGCTTGTGATGTAGCCAACCAACAGAGTGCACAGTGTTGCTCCTAATCCGATTGCGACCAAGGACCAGGCCAACGAACGCAGTGTACTTTTTACAAATGCAAGATCGCGGCCAACCACAATTACAAATCCACGGTAAGTTTGCACATTAACCCGATGGATACGTTTTTCACCGCCCAGATTTATTCCATCGTCTTCGATTTCTCCCCAACCTCTAAAGGAGGGGTATTCGTCGATGTTACCCGCTAGACGCTTCCCCTGACTATCGAACAGGCCAATCAAACTGGTGTCGAACGGCAACCATAGAGTTGCGTCATCGATCGCTTGTACAACATCAGAATCGTTGTCGTTATCGTCCAGAATTTCCTGAATAAAACGCATCTCATCGATCAATAACGAATCCATTTCACGCTGCAAGTCGCCACGAATTCTTTCGAATGTCAAAAAGGCCAATGCTGTAACTGAAAGGAGTATTACTACTGCTGCATACAAGGCAGTGGTAAAGGCTGCTCCAGATACAATGTTTGAGCGTTTCATTAGTCTTTCATCCGATTTATATGGCGACCCCATTGGTTTGGCTAACAGCAAACCTTTTTCGGCCGGTCCGGTGTGTGATCCGAGGGTTTTAGCTGCAATATTGACGCAAGAATGGGGAATTTGACTGAAGTGGCTGCACCACTGGTGATTCAGACCCGGTAAAGTGAAAAAAGGTCAATCCCTAACCTCTGTGCAAAATGCACTTGATTGAGCACATCCGGTCACCTTCAACCCATAACATACAAAGATTTCTTTGTCTGAAACAGAAAGCAAAAGAACGCAGGTTTCGATGAACATACAGCGCGCCCCTCCGAGGGGGAGGAAGGGCGCGCTGTTGTGACTGAGGGAAGCTTGCTTGCGAGTGAGTGGCCCGTGTCCTCACGGTACCGGTGACACCCTTTAGGAGGGTTCGAGTGCTTCCTCAGTTGAGTAATCGGTTTCAGTTCCAAACCTGATGACATCTTCTGCAACGTGACCTTGCCAACAGGTTTTCATGAACTTTACATTTTTGATAGGTTGTCACGATCTGTCTCTTTGATCACCCACCCTTTGTGCAATGTCCGTGATCTTCGAACGGTGTAGCGCCATGCGTGGACAACTCATAAGTCATGTTTGAAAAATGGAGCGCCAAGGTCCAGACTTCGTCAGTCTTTATGTGGATGAATGTCACACCGTCCAAGCCATGTGCGACAGATGCCATACCTTCTGTATCCTGCACTATCAGGCGCGCTTCTGAGAGATTGGTATCATGAAAAATTTGAATTATTTCTCCGTTTGTTTCTGACGTGCATTGGAATTCTGTTTCGTCCGCCAACGCCACAGTCGCAGGCAAGAGTGCCATTAGGAATATTGAATTCTTCATCATTGATTTCCTGATCAAAGGGTTGTGCTTTTAGAGTTGAGTGTTCCGGGTGGCAGTGAGAACTCTGAGAAATGCCGTTCTTAAGTTTGTGTTCAGGCCGCAATGGGAGGCTTCCCAAAACTTACACACACCCGCAGGCCCGGTTCATTGCTTTCTGCGGTGATTATTGCGCCGTGTCGCATCGCTACGGCCTTCACAAGCGATAACCCAAGCCCATTTCTAGCTTCGTTTCTTGGGTGATCACCTCGGAAGAACGCGTCAAAAATTTGGCTGATTTGAGGTTCCGGAACCCCAGGCCCATTGTCTGCCACAACCAGTTCAATCGCATCAGACTTGGCTGTTAGAGAAATCTTGATCCAAGATCCCGAAGGGCAATACCGGAGTGAGTTGTTCACAAGATTGACGAGCAGCTGCTTCAGCATGCATTCGTCACCTCGTAACAAAATCGTATCGGCATTGTAATCTGCCGTGATGTGCTTGCCTGCGTCGACCGCAACCGGATAAAACGCTTCGGCAACATTCTCAACGAGCGCACTAAGATTGACTGTTTTAAACCCGTTTTGATGCCCGCCTGCTTCGATCTGTGACACTTTGAGTATTATGTCGAAGACAGTTCTGATGTTCTTAAGGCTGCACTCCAACTCGTCGAGGCTGGGTCGCGGGTCGCTACCATACTCAATTTGGCTGTGTACCTGCTGCAAAGCCATGAACCCGTTCGTTAAGGGCTCCCTCAAATCGCGAGCGATAGTGGCTGCAGTTGATTGAGTGCTGTTGAGTAAACTGGAATTCCAGTCGAGACGTCGATTGATAATTTGGAAAACCCGATCGAAATGGTCGCCTGTATCCGTCACGGGAAGACGAATAGCTGTGTTTTCTTCAATGGCATGATCCAGAGTACGCTCAATCCACTCGAGTTTTCGAAAGCTCTGAGAACTGAAATAGTAACCAAGGCCCAAAACAGTGGCGGTTGTAGCGAGCGTCAATAGCAACAAGCCCTCCCATAGCGTTGTCAAAGCTTGATTAAGCGATGTCAGGCTGCGGGCGACCACCGTGCGATACCCGAGATAATTAGAACTGTGAAGCACATAGACAGGGGATGCTCCACCGATCTGGACAAAATCCGGATCAACCTCGTTCCAACCAATCTCGCCGGGCGCTTTCGTGATTGATCCAACGAGGGCTGAACCGTGCTGGTCGAACAGTGCGATTATGTGAAGCCCGGTTCGATTGGGGCTATTCAAATGTTCAATTGCTCGCTGAACTGCGTCTGCCCCACCGTCCAGCAATATCTCGTGAAACAGAAGCTCCTCGTCGAGGATTTGTTGTTCAAGGTCAGAGCGGAGCCGGTCTTCTAGCGCTAGGTAGGCAGCGTATCCGAAGACTGCAGTTATGATCCAGACAATCAATGCGGCGAAACAAGCTGTCCGGAACGGAACGCCCGCGAGAATGCTAGCGCGGCCCATGAAGGCTGTATCCAACGTTCCGAGACGTGTGCAAAAGTGGCGTCTCAAAGGGTTTGTCGATCTTCGACCTCAAACGACTGATATACGTTTCGATCACGGTCGAATTTGGATCAAAGTTGTAGTCCCAGACTTGCTCTAAAAGCATGGTGCGTGTCACGATCCGCCCTGTATTTCGCATCAGAACTTCCAACAGCGCAAATTCACGGGGCAACAAGTCAATTGTAATATCTTGCCGTTTCACTACCCGGCTGAGCAGATCCATTGAAAGATCGTGAACTTGCAGCTCAGTTGCAGCAATGCCGGTTGGTTGTCGTCTGATGATGCTGTTTAAGCGCGCAAGGAGTTCTGAAAAATGAAAAGGTTTAACCAAGTAGTCGTCGGCACCTTCGGTCAAGCCTTCGACTCTGTCCTGAACGTCTCCGATTGATGTAAGGAACAGAACCGGGGTCTGTTTTTTCGCAGCCCTCAGGGCTTTGAGAACGGAAAGACCATCCACTCCTGGCAACATACGATCTAAGATTATTGCGTCACATTCATTGTATAAACAATATGATAGAGCGTCCCGACCATCATCGTACCACTCCACGCTGAAACCGTTTGACCTTAGTCCCGAATTGACAAAGTCGGCGGTCTTTTTGTCGTCTTCTGCGACGAGTATTTTCATTTCAAGACCTCCGACTATGCCGCTGGACTCGCTTGTCGCAGTTCCTAATGCAGCGTTTAGTGAACTCAGCCATGACGAGATGGCTGAGTCCATTTGGCATATCGTTGCAGACTAGAGGCTCAGCGTTCCCTCAACAGCCTTCACTTGTAACCGGGCGAGACCCAGATTGGCGGCCTTCTTGTCCAACGCGACATACACAAAAATGTTTGGGTTTTTGTCCAGTGGGCGAACCAGATGAAACTGTTTGCCAAGTGTAATCAGAATGTCTTCGATGGTATCGTTGAGTTTCAAAGCTTCGATTGCCTGCAGCTTAGCGCGGACAACTTCAACATTCGCGGCGCCTGCGGTATCAAGATCAAACTTGGAACCGCCCTCTGTGCCTAAAACAAGACCGGTATCGCTGTCGACGAGGCACGCCCCCAGAAGACCTTTGATTTCACTTAGTTTAGAAATGTCCAATGACATGTTTGGCTCCTTTTTGGCCTTGGAATAGTTGGTCTGACCTGCACCAAACGCTCGATTGTCCGGACGGGCTTTGTTGTTTGCGGGCGGAATGGTGATGACGTGTCTTTGAATCAGGCCAAATCTTTCGTTAAATCTGGCCAGCACAGAGGTGGCGTCACCTTTGGGTTTCGACATTTTCTATCCAATTCTCGCTGTGATTGTGGAGGTACAATGTCGACCTGTATGTTTGTCACTTCGAACTGCTTGGGCATGAAGAAACAGCTGATCAATTAATCTGTCATCCAAACCAGGGAGGGCGTTGGTTCTCCGATGGGTGTGACACTTGGGATCAGATGTCACTTTCAGAACTGATGTACTTAGGTTGCGAGAGTGATTGCGGCCTCTGTGCAAAAAATCCAGTGCTGCAATGCAGGTAAGGACTAAGTATTGGGCAGTGTTGGTTGAAAAGGCCAAAACACTTTCGGGGCCCAGAAAGAATGCCGACCACAGATGTCCCATTTCAAAAAGAACGCCAGCCAAAACGGGTAAAACAGAACTCAGCATAAGACCCTCGCCTCGTTACTAATCAACTAAGCTGTCCGTAGAATACCGGGAGTTTTAATTGACCTTTCAGACAGCTTAAAAATTTGTAAGGATTTGTTTTTCGTTGGTGTGAAGTGAAGTCTAGGGCGCAAATGACTCGTTAACTGACCCTGCGTGTATTCAGACGCCGACGTGGTTTAGAACGAGATGAACAACAGTTCCTAATTGGCAACCGTGTGTACATTACCGACCTTCGTGCAGAGCGCAGCATCTGTTTCTCGGGTCTCGCTGAAGACCTCGGAGCAGGCGCAGCGTAAGCCCCAGCCCAGATTCCACGACCTATCTTACGGCCCAGAGCCGACATCGACGATCTGGTCAGTCGCTGCGCCGCGGCCTTCGTTTTGCGGTCATTCGCATCAGTGTCATCCACTCAAGCCAATCTTGCGGGTGCTGCTTCGGATGGTTATGATAGGAATGCTTCTAGGGAAAGCCTCCAGGTCCGCGGAAAGCTGTCATCGGCATCTCTATCAACAATACGACAGCCTTATTTCGGTATGTCTCATGCTCGGATTCAGCGGACCATCGAGCCAAAAGTGAGGACACCGATGACAAAATCCCTGGACCAATTGCGCCGCGATGCCAAAGCACTTCGCAAAGACTATGAAGCAGGCGAATTACGCGCCCGTCAACGCATCGAAAACTATCCACCTCGACCGGAGGCAACAGCACTCAGGCACTCAGACTATTTGCACGTAATTGCGTGCGAGAACAGTTTTCCGACCTGGCCTGCCTTAAAGTTCGCAGCCGAACTGCTGGGCATGGACAAAGCCGCCAAACGGCAGCGCCTGAAACTGGCTCTCGCTCAGGGTCATTTTACGGCTGTTGATCAACTTCTGGCCGACGCGCCCAATCTGGCTGACGGAGATTTCGGGCTGTGTCTGGCCCTTTATCGCAAGTCGGATGTGTTGGAATTTCTCAACCAAACGCCGAAACTGGCGACCGAGCTTATTGGCGATCTGGCGCCGCCTTTGACGATCCTCGCCCGGTCCAAGTGGATTCACCGCGCATCCGGGCTGGCCAATGACATGCTTGATATCGCAAATGCCCTTTTGGAATCCGGTGCTGATGTTGATCTTGGTGCGCCGGTCTACCATGGCAACGACTACAAGCTATCACCGCTCTACTTCGCCATAGGCCATTCGGACAATATGGTTCTTGGGCAATGGCTGCTGGAGAACGGCGCAAATCCGAACGACGGCGAGAGCCTTTATCACTCAACCGAGCTGGGTCATCATAAGGGATTGCAACTGCTTCTGGATCATGGCGCCGACCCGAAGGGGACAAACGCATTGCAGCGCGCGATGGACTTCCATGACACAACGGCGGTTCAGATGCTTCTCGACCACGGGGCTAAAGTAGATGAATTTGACGGGACGCATGTTGGCGGCGAGGCACCGTGGGTCGTCCCTGCGCTACACCAGGCGGCGCGAAGGATGGCCACACCAGATATGGTCGAGCTTCTTCTTGAAAATGGAGCCGATCTGAATCGGCCCTTTGAAAACACTACGCCCTATGCTTATGCGCGGGTATTTGGAAATGTCAGTTTGGCGAGGATGCTCGAAGAGCGCGGCGCAGATACGACCTTGAGTGAAATCGAAACTACATTGAGTGCCGTTGCCGTTGCCGATGGCGTTCAGCCGCCATGCAACCTTGACCCAGACAAGATACCTGACGCTTATAGCAATATCATTCGAATGATATTGCACATCCCGGGAAAACTGGATCACGTTCGACGACTGGTCGCCGTAGGAGTTGAATATGACCGTCCAGATACCGAAGGATTGACACCGGTGCAGGTTGCCGGATGGGAGGGCTTGCCAGACGTCATGGAATACCTTCTGTCGTTAAAGCCAGACCTGACACATGTGAACGGCTATGGAGGAACTCTTCTGTCCACAGTTATTCATGGGTCGGAGAACTGCCCGCAGCGATTAGACCGCGACTATATTCGGTGCCTGGGTCTAGCATTGCGGGAAGGCGTCGCTCTTCCGCGCCGTGCCATAGAACTGGCAAGCCAAGATGCCGTATCCGAGTTTTTGTCAGATTGGGCGGAGCTATATCCCGAGCAAGTTGTCGACGGTGGTGTCGCCTAAACTGGTTTATGCGATCATGACAGGAGGCGAAGGCGGAAGGCCGGATTCACCATACCATTCCGCCTCCGCACGGTTATGAATTCGAAAAGAAATCCGTAACAGCGTCGATGATCATCTCATGCTTGGCAGCACGAACTGTGCCACCATCTGAGCAGATGATTTCGTCTCCTGGTTCTTCTCTTGCGAGCAGTTCGTAGCCACCGGGCTTGCAGCGACCCAGGAAGTCAAAATGCGATAGCGTCTCGGGCTCGATATAGTGTGCATTCTGCGTGGGTAACGCGGCAATCAGGGCACGGGATTCAATGTCGAGGGTCAGACCAGAATTCATGATCGGTGCCCCAAAGACCAACATCGGTCGGTCAATTTTCCGAAGGCTCGCTTCGGAAAAGCTCTGTGTTCCGCCAAGATCAAAAACTGCAAATGCCTTGATCCGAGGATCAGACAGGTCAGCTTCCATCTGAGCGCGATCTTCAGATGTTTGCGCGATTTTCCAACCCGAAAGGATGCCACAAACCAGTTCGTCTGGCTGAGTGTCGCAAAACCGATTTAACCCAGCCGCGTCGTACCGCGCGCCGGCAAGGGCAACAGCCGTAAAGCCACCCAGTGAGTGTCCCGCCATATAGATTCTGTCTGTATCGACATACCTCGCAAAATCAGACGAACCGGTTGCATGGTCAATGACACGGGAAATGTCCTTTGGCCGCTCCCATAATTGCCGAGTCAGCTCGGGGTCGCGAGACCAGGTTGATGTACCAGGATGGCTGATGGCGGCCACAATGTAACCGTGTCGTGCCAACGCACCGGCAAGCCACGCCTGATTGTAGGCGTTGCCAAACATACCATGAGATAAGACAACAAGTGGAAACCGGCTCGTCGCTGGTGCGGCGTCTTTCACCACTTTCGTTCCCACCCACACTTCGCTTTCGAAGTCGTAAGTCTCTGGCCCAGTTGCACCTGTTGGATACCAAATAAATCCGGACAGATCGCGTTCTCCCTCAACGTCGGCGACATTGAGTTCTGTCATTGCTGGCCGATAGGGCTGGGCAAATGCCGTGGCAGCGAACATAGCTAAGAATCCTGCAAGAAGGTAAGAAGAGTGTCTCATCGAAAGCTCCGATCATCATTCAAGATAAGTCAAAGCTGAGCCGTAGGTTTATTTGAAACAATGCTTTGCACTGCCTATACCTGTCCTTGATCCTGATTGAGGACAGGTCTCGATAGAAAGAGGACAAATGGACAGCCCCGGGTTGATCAGTTTCCCCTTGCCGCTGGCTACAGCGTTTCTTTGCGGTGTGCTTACCATGCTGGCTTGGCGGCTGGATCTGGGCTTTCGTCTGGCCAACATGTTGTTCTCAGCCTTCTTTGGGTTGGGCGCCTTCTCATCCCTGTTGGTCGGTCTGCGATTTGGCTATGGAGTCGAGGAGTTGATCCCGCTGCAACGCAGTTTGCCCTTGTTCTTCGGACCGCTCCTGTATCTGAGCTTTGCATCGATGGCTGTCGAAAGGCACGACGTCGCCAAGATCGTCATGATGCACCTAGGTGCGCCTTTCATTTTGATTGGGTTGTATCTGCTCTTGGCCAGCGACTTGAGAAGTATGGATTGGGTAATCAGTGCCAGCTATTCGTATTATTGCGTCGCTCTCTTCTTACTTTGGCGGAAGGGGCCCGACGCACTGAGTCAAGCACGGGTCGATGTCACCCAGGCGCTTTCCAATTGGCTTTTACGCGGCATTGGATTTCTTGTCTTTGTACTGGTTTTGGATAGCGCGATCGCAATCGACTTTGCATTCTACAAGGGCGCCAATGCCTCAATGCTGATTTCATACGGAACTGTTCCGTTGATCTTTCTTCTTCTTGCGACGTCAATCACGCTCCCAGTGATGTTCTCTAAAGCCGACGCGGTGTCATACGCAGCGCCAGTAGCCAATACTGAAGATGCGAAAGTCCTAGAACGACTGCAGGCATTGTTGGATGAACAACAGCTTTTTTTGGACCCCAACATAACTGTCCAACGACTTGCCAAGCGCTTAAGCCTTCCGGCCCGCACTGTGTCGTCTGCTGTCAACAGAACTCAAGGAACCAACATGTCGCAATACGTGAACGAGTTCCGTTTGGCTCATGCGGCCCGGTTGCTTGCAGAAACTAATGAAAGCGTTGCCAACATCGCTACTCAATCAGGGTTTTTGGCACGCTCCAACTTCTATCGTGCATTCCAACGGGTCTACGGACAAACGCCTATCGAGTACCGCGCACTTCGAAATTCAAAAGAGAAACCACAATTCGACGACCATAATCCGCAAAATTCCAAGCATTCACACTCGGCGTAAATACTTGGTCACAAATCGAATGACAGTAGTCTCGGCTCGAAGCCGCGTCCGTGGCGCAGCCTTCATGCTGCGTTAGCAAAGTCACAATCTCAGTGAATGAATGTGCCGACATCAGGCTAGGACTTCGTGCCAATCGCGAATGGAACCTCATAGCTTGCTCATTGCAAGGCTGGTAAGCATTCCGCTGCTCAGAACACCGACTTGTTCAGAGAGCTTTGGCTCACTCTCACCATATACGGTGAAATGAAACATACCGGTTTCGTTATCTTCGTCTGTGACGAACGCCCCGACGGTTGTGTCACAAGCTTTTCGAAGTATTAGAACCAGCGTTATGCTATTTCACAACCCACCTATTCAATGTGGCGTGGTCAACTCGCACACTGCGTTCAGCCATGATCTCTCTATTACTTGCCCACGTAGTGCAAGTCCGCCAGCCACAAAGAAGTGCCTCTTCTGACCGTGAACTTGAAGTCAGTCTGGCCGTCATTCAAACCTGCTCGCAGTAGATCGGCAATCGTATCTTGCCCATCGATATTTTCATCTGTCGGAAAATATGCTGTCAGCTGGTCGTTCGGTTTCAGAGTTGTGCCTGGGCCTACATCTTCTGGGACATGAACCACGCTCGTAACCCATTTTCCATTCTCTGCATATTGAGTTTGAAAAACGACGCCATTCGACAAGGTCGTGTCTTGTACGACACCCAGAGTAACGTCCCGCACTTCGACACCGTCTCTTGGGTTAGAAAGCCCGATGGTCACATCCATGGTTCCCTCTTGTGAAGGAGTAGCCCCTGTTTGAAGTAGAACGGCAGCGATGGAGTTCAGATCATTGATTTCAATCCCATTGACAGAGTCAATACGCAGCCCCGCGTGAACCCAAACCGGGGCCTCGCTAGCGACGTATTCCACAGTATCGGGACTATCCGCCGACGCTACAAAAGGCAGAAGAACCTTCCATTCAGATTTCACTGAAGTCGGCCCTAAATCCTGAACGATTTGAGTGGTAGTATCAGCTTCGACATTCGCCTGATCTGTGTCGCCAGTGCTCACTTTAGCAGCAACTTCATCGTTAGCCTGCGCGCGCGATTCTGCCTCTGCCATCGCCATTGCGACTGCTTCGATCTCAGCCTGTGCTCGGGCTTGCGCTTCTGCTGCGGCTTTGGCTGCCGCTTCGACTTCGGCCTGCGCGCGCGCTTCTGCCTCTGCAGCGGCTTTGGCGGCCGCTTCAACCTCGGCTTGCGCGCGTGCTTCTGCCTCGACAGCGGCTTTGGCACGTGCTTCGGCTTCGGCTTGGGCAGCTGCCTGGGCAGCCGCTTCGGCCTCAGCCTGTGCACGAGCTTCCGATTCAGTTTCCGCTTTGGCGCGGGCTTCGGCTTCGGCCTGAGCCGCTGCCTGAGCTGCGGCTTCGGCCTCAGCACGCGCTATGGTCTCTGCCTGCGCGCGGGCTTCGGCTTGGGCCAGTCGTGCCTCGGCTTCTGCGACCCGTGCGGTGGCATCTGCGATTGCTTCTGCCGTCGCCGCTGCTTCGATCTCAGCTTGGGCGCGGGCTTCAGCTTCGGCAGCCAAAACGTCCTCTTGCGTTGCTTGTGGCTCGGAGGATGGTGAAAATGCTCCGATGGCCAGCACGCCGACTACGGCACCTACAACTCCAAATGCCAGCAGCCCGCCGGTTATTGCGACACGGTTGATTCCGCCGGATGAAGAGACCGCAACTCTAACATCCTGTTCCACGGCGGTCGGTTCGGTCAAGTGATCTATCGCCTCGAGCCACTCATCAGCGGTTTGAAAGCGATCCTTTGGCATCGCCGACAGAGCCTTGTCGAGCGCTTCGAGAAAGACGTCATCATACTTATCAAAGCGCCCCTGCAAAGGTTTGCAAGGATCGGGCTTTTGCTCGGCAATTGCAGAGACCCGAGTCTGGCTGTCTGGCGCGCGCTCTCCGGTGATCACATGATAGAATGTTGCCGCCAAGGAATAGAGGTCGCTAAAAGGTCCTTGCACGCCGTCAGTGACATAAAATTCCTGTGGGGAATAGCCATCCTTGACTGCGCGTAAGGCAGACAAAACACGGTTTGTTTTCCTATTTTGCTCACGCGCAGCACCAAAATCAATCAATACAGGTATCTTGTTGGGTCCGACCAGAATGTTGTCAGGCGATATGTCCCGATGCAACATCCCTTGCTTGTGCATAAATGCGACCGCATCCAGAATCTGCCGCAGGATCGACATGACATCGGCTTCGTCCAGCTGGGTTTCAGCGTCGTCGATAGCGTCCAAAAGGTCCGGGCCTTCAACGAAGTCCAGTGCCATATAGGCGGTGTCATTGTCCTCAAAGACTTGGTGCACACCAACGATATTGGGGTGATCCATAGTTGCCAGGCGCTGGGCTTCGTTGATGAAGTGCCGCACAATCTGGCGAAGATCTTCTTTGTGTTTTTGCACACGAGCCTTCACCAGCAGATTCTGTCGGCGCGCGAACATGGCTGGAAAACACTCTTTGATGACCACCTTGCGGTTGAGACTGTCATTGGCCAGATAGGTAATGCCGAAGCCGCCGCTGTTCAGGTAGTGGTCAATTTTGTACTGACCATGCAACAACCGGGCGCCTGCAGGGAGGTCGTCTGCGGAAGAGGCTCCGATCATCTGACCCGTATCTTCATCACCAGTCGTTACTAGTTTCATTACGTTGCCCATGCCTCGTCCCGTCCGTTATCGTCCCTTGCACATCAGGAAATATTCAATTTCCAATCACAAAACGTTTCTCAGTTATACACACTCTTTACGCGAGTCCGTTTGTTTCGTGATTTCCAGTATGCACACTGTTCGATCCAAGTTGGTCAGCGTAGGAAGTCAGTACATACAAACGTTTTACTTTTGCTTTACCGGAACCGGAACCATTGAACGGTTAAGCTATTTTGCAAAGGTTCACGACGCCTTCAAACATGTGATAATCTCAATCAAACCTTGTTTTAGCTATATGTTAGATCTTGGCTTTCAGATTAGCGGCAATGCAAGACGATCGAATGCCACGAGAGTAGTGGCGGCGCATGTTGTTTACCAACTGCGCGAAGATTTCGACCGCACGATTAGAATTCATGAATGTAGCCTGGTCAATTGACCCCTCAACTGGGGTGCGGATGGACATCAGCGTCTTGTAGCCACCTATGATTTCCAGAGCCTGAACCACGCAATCGTAGTCTACTGTTTCACCTTCGCATGAGTCGCAGTAGCGTTTTACGATGTTCAAGTATTTATCGGTTTCACTGATGCGGGAAATGCTTTCGTTCAAGCGAACCAAATCGACACTTTCAGGCAAGTCCGAGCCCCGGCCCAGCATCACTGTCGTGAACTGGTTGGCTTCGTCGGAAAAATGCTGATTGAGGTTCAACAGTCGTGCCAGTCGTTTGAGACCCAACAACCCCGAAACACGTTTGGGATTGGATTCTTCCACAAAGGCCCGCATCGTGATCGCCTTGTTTTCCCGCGCCATATAAGCTTCGATCCACTTGAGAAAACCGGCTTCGGACAGGCCGTAGTTGTCTGAAGGCATGGAATTGATCAGATCAAAACGGCCGTTATTCAGTGTATTCCACAGTACATACTCGGCGCCTTCAATCTCACCATGAGTTTGCAGTGCTATCGCATTGCTGATTGGCTGACGACCAACCCGATATCCAAAGATGGCCTCGCCGTGTTTTTGTAGGGCAGGATTGCTCAGAGCAAGCAACCAGTTTACGGTTCCCTTATCGGGATCCGGTGCACGAAGAAGCTGGTCTCGTGCCTGATGATTGATCAAGTAATCGGAAAATCCTCCAGGTACAGTATCGCGATCGATCTGACCAAGGATCATTTGCGCCGACGTGTTCCCCTGACTGGCCGCTTCCGACAAACCTTGCAGGCCTACGGCCTCGCTACCATTGAGCCAGCTGTCTACTGCGGTTTTGTATGGGTCTTCCTGCGCGACAGCCGCCCCTGACAATTGCAGTAGGAAAACATTGGCCAATACTGCGAGCATTCTCATACGACGTTACTCCATTGAATTATCGTCTTGGTCACTGACCGTTGTATTCCCGTTCCGAAGCTGCGTTGGCGCTTCGCTACTGGGATGTGGTGACAACGTCTCGCAACCAGACTTCCACTCGGCGGTTGATACGGCGACCATTCTCAGTGTCGTTGCAACTTAGCGGCGAGATCTCACCATAACCCAGAGTTCGGATGGTTAACCCGTCCAGGCTGTTGGTAGGCGCTGCTTGTAGCAACGCATTGCTAACTTGTTTGGCACGCTGCTGACTGAGTGACCGGTTGGATCCGCCAGCACCGACAGAGTCTGTGTATCCGATCAAGAGAAGTTCTTTGTTTGTGGTTTCTTCCTTGGCAAGCAACGAAGCAAGGCGCCTTATGTCGTCCTGTGCCCGCGTATCCAGGCGAGAGGATCCGAATGCAAACCGAAAGGTTATAGAACTACGGTCGGCACCGGACAGCTCAGCCGACATTTCCTGCAACTGTTTCAGGGTAACCTCTGCATCGGTTGGCATTACTGCGCCAAGATAGCGTAGTCCCTGCTCATTGGGGCCTTGCAGGGATTCACCAAGTGACACAAAGCCCGAAGCATCAATTGTCTCTTGCGCCTTTTCGCTTTCGAGGAATTGCATGAAGCGGTTCAACTGTGCTGGCGCAGTTTTGCCGGTATATGCATACAAGCGTCGGCTAAGCGGGTATTCTTCTGTCTTGATGGTGAAAGGTGTCGCTGGAACCTGAATTCCACAAACACCGCGAATTGCAAGAACCTTGGCCTCATCAGCACTTGCGAGGCTGGTAATTCCGATACCAAGCGGATCAGAAGCAACTGCTGCAGCCAATTCCGTGTCTGTTTCGAAAAAGCTTGTATCGCTCGCGTATGTTGCGCCCACGGGGTTCATGATCAGGTCATTGAAAACCAACGCAGTTCCGCTTTCAGGCACTCGCATGTAAAGCTGGATCGGGGCATCGGGCCCACCAATCTGGCTCCAGTTGGAAATGGCTCCGGAAAATATTCGCGCTAGATCCTGTTCGGCGACTGCCCGCAGTTGGTTACTTTGCGATGTAATAACAACTAGACCGTCCAGCGCAAAAATTTTCTCGTTTTCACTCGTGGTGATATCCCCGAGTCCAGCCTGCGATGCGCTCGCCAGCTCGTCGGGTTGAGCAGGGCGTGTGGTCACTGCCAGTGCTGAGTTTCCATCGACCAGTTGTTTGATCCCGTCTGCGGAGTCACCACCCATCAAGGAGACTTCGGCCAAAAACTCGCCTAGTTCGTTACGGAGCAGTAGCTTATCGACACCTTCTTCCTCAGAGCGCAAAGCAGTGCCGCCAATCTCCTCACCGAATTGCGTCGTAAGATCGGCGAATAAGACATCGACCAGGCGAGAAGAACCAGAAATGCCATATTCGACCGGACCTTCGTTCCGACTGGGGCAGGCTTCGCCAATGCATTCAACTTTGAAAGCGTCAACCGTGATTGTACCAACCACCGTTCGGAGTTCGTAATTGGCGCCATCAAAATCTATTAGCTCTCCGGTCAGAGTCATTCCGCCGTCTAAACTGTTCAATTGAACAGTTTCAGCGTTTGCCATGGTCGCGACGGACAACATCAACGCACCAGAGGTAGTTTTCAGGACCCGATTTAACATTTTCCTAACCTCAAACTTCTGATTATTGATTCTCATTTTACTCAAGGTTGTTTCGCAAAAACTGATACAACCTTCATAATTTCTTAATGACGTAGCGGTACCCGGGAAGTTTAGTCAAGGCTGCAGCGGGGATACATAAAATTGCCTTGCTTCCCCCCACTTATGGACACGTTTGAGGCAGATTCTGACCACAGTTGGCGCTCTTTCTTAGCTTGTATCCGAAGCTGACGCGATTCAACGTCGAATTGAGTCGTGATTTTAGGGCCTCAGGTTTCCCTTGAGATTTCTCAGAACGAACCTCATACCTTTCTTGCCAGGCATTCGCAGCCTTTGACCCAGGTGATTCTTAACTATTTCGGGCACTCGAACGGTTCTGTTGCAAAGTTCTGAACCTGCCGAGCGGTTTCAGCAATCGCTCGTGAGTTAGGCCGCGAGCTCAGGGAACTGCCGAAACGGACAGAATCCGGGTGTGAATTGCCCCTTGCGGATTATGTGAGGGACTTCGATATCGTCCAAAGTTGCCGCTGCTGAAGCGAAGGGGTTGTGTCGCAAACTTTAAATGACGCGTACGGCACATGTGTGGGGTCAAGCCATTTAGATCAGCTTCAGCCACACTCGATGGCATTGAGGTAGTCAACATGATCCGGAGAAACAATTCTCTAGTAATACAACCTCTGGCTTTCGGATGTTTGCTGAGATCGCAGGATAACTGGGTCTAGCATAACGCTGGTTCTAGTCTTCGAAAAGTTGGCGACACAACCTTTGGGCCAGTCGCAAACGCGCAGCACTCCAGTTGAAGGGTAGATGCCCATCATCGAGCACAAGCTGCAACTACGCTTCGATAGTGAAGTACATTATTTTTGACATTGGGTATAATATTTCATACAAGATGTAAGTAATAATCGACTCACTAGAAGTGTACTGTCCAATAGGGATTTCAGAAATGACCTACCAAGATCGCAATACGGTCGTCTCGATCTTCGTGAACCTCGCCGTTAGTGCATTTGTTGTTTCACGGCTTCTGGATATGAATGCCTCTGGATTGTTTGATGGCCCAGACGCTGTAAACAACTGGGCCCGCATGGTGATCTGGCTGATCCCCTTGGGCGTCGTGGCCACCATCATCGGCACCATACTGTTCAACATTGGGTTTGCGATTGTTACACACGAACCCAAACCCAGCTTCGTCGTTGATGAACGTGACAAGATGTTCGAGCGCCGTGGCAGCTACGCCATCATTATCTTCGCGGGTGCGGGTTTTGTCTCAGCTGTCGTCGCCATGGCTCTCAACGCATCAGCGCTCACCGGCTTCAACATCATCTATTTCGGAATGGCTTTCGGATCCCTGTCAGCAGATATTGTCAAATTTGCTAGCTATCGGCGGGGGTATTGATCCATGGGCAAGCTCAGGATCTCCAACAACATTAGACGTCTACGCTTTGACGCAGATGAAATGACGCAAAAAGAACTCGCCGAAAAGGTTGGAGTCACCCGACAAACCATCGTTGCCATTGAAAACGCCAAGTATTCACCAACGCTCGAACTGGCGATCTTGATTTCTCGTGTATTCGACAAGCCCCTCGAAAAAGTCTTCGACATCCAAGACGCCAGCTAAATCATCGCGTCTGCTGCACCCTACCAAAGGATTAGATATGTTCATCAAACCCACCCGGTTCTGGAATCTGATGGCGAGATCCTATGCCCGCCGTCCGGTCCAAAACCAAGCCGCGTATGAATACAAACTGGACATCACTGCAAGACACCTGTCCCCCCAAGATCGTGTCCTGGAATTTGGTTGTGGCACCGGTACGACGGCGCTCATTCACGCCCCAAAAGTCGCCCATATCGACGCCATCGACTATTCATCCGAAATGATCTCAATCGCCCGGGAAAAAGCCGACGCGCAGGGCAGCAAGAACATCAACTTTGAAGTTAGCGCGTTCGAGTGCTGGCCTATTCCGGCGAAGGGTCAACAGTATGATGCCGTACTGGCTATGTCGATCCTGCACTTGGTACTGGATCTTGACGCGACACTGGACCGTGTTCGTAGTTCCTTGAAGGAAGGTGGCCTGTTCTTCAGCTCGACGGTCTGCCTGGAAGGTCTCGAGAAGTTCGTCATACCATCTCTCGGGACCATCGGCCTATTGCCCAAGATCCGCGCCCTGACGCAAGAAATCCTTGTTGAGCGTATGCAAGCTCATGGGTTCGAAATTGAACAAAAGTGGCGTCCCGAAACGGGTTCGACTGCTTTCATCATCGCAAGGAACAGCGGTTAGTTCGTTCGACATCTGACAACACCGACCCTGCCGTTCACGCACGCCGCAGAGAACGGCTGGAGAGAGCCCTGATTGACCTATGCTGAAACACGCATGAATGTCTGCTATGGGGCAAGCAAAGCAATAGCGATGGTTGAGGCGATGATGCGAAGTACAATGTGGCGACGGATTGATGTCGTGGGCACAGAAGCCTGTTCGGTTAACCGTAACGGAACGTCTCGCGTAATCTCGGGCATGGCTGTCTACGTAGTTGAAAATTCTCCCGTCAGAATAGCTTATTCCGTGACCTGTAATGACGAATGGGAGTGTAGCGCCGCCACCGTACAGCGTTGGATTGGGGCAGATAGGGTTGATCTTGTTTTAGTGAAGCAAGACGATGGTACATGGACCTCGAATGACAAAGTTGTGGATGCTGTTGATGAATTGCTCGACATCGATCTTGGGTTTACACCGGCCACGAACACGAATGCGATCAAGCGACTCCAGCTAGGGATTGGAGATCAGGCAGAGTTCACTGCTGTTTGGTTGGATGATGAAACCTGGACATTCAAACCGCTGAAGCAACGATATGAGCGGCTGAACGAGAATACCTATAGGTACACTTCGATCAATAGTGGATACGAAGCAAATTTGACTGTCGATGAATTTGGTTTCGTTCGAGTTTACCCTGAGTTTTGGAAAGCAGTGATAGCTTAGGCCCAACAAGCGTTCTAAAGCTAAAACGATAGCCAGAAACGGACTTTCGTTTTTCCAGGTGAGCGGCATTATAGTCCGTCTACCCGTCGTAAAAAGCCTCTAAAAATCGATCTCAACACCCGGCAGGTTCAGCTCTTTCATCATGTCGCGCAATTCCTGACGTGCTGCGATGTTCGAAATGTTCAGCTGTTTGATCCCGATATCCTTGAGGTCCAATAGGGTCAGCCCGCGCGGGAACAGCTCACGGAAAATAACGCGTTCGGAAAAGCCCGAAGCAACCCGGAAGCCGATGCGCTGCGACAGCATCTCGATCGCGCGCTGCATCTTTTCCTTGTTGACCATGCGTTGGGTACCGACGCGGTTGCGCACAACGACCCAGTCGATGGGCTTCAGGCCGGCTTGCGCGCGCAGCTGGCGTGCGTTCCAGACCATCTCGGAATAGACCGACGGACCCAGAATTTTCTCACCCTTTGAATCGATGCGTGCCAGCAGGTCAAAATCGATAAAACTGTCGTTCAGCGGAGTGATCAGCGTATCAGCCAGCGAATGCGCCACCTGGCTGAGACGGGTATGAGAGCCGGGGCAGTCGATCAGGATGAAATCGCTGTCGCTTTCCAGCTCGGACACGGCCGCTGAGAGGCGGTGGTCATAGATGTTCTCGCCGGGTTTCAGCGTGCTTGCGTCAATTTCGGGCAGGTCATGGTGGCGGGGGCTGGGAAGGGTCAGGTCCGCGCTTTTCAGAAAGCTATTCCGGTTCTCGAAATACCGTCCCAAGCTGCGTTGCCGCAGGTCCAGATCCAGGGTGCTGACCTTGTGACCCAGGCGGGCGAGTGCGGTGGCCACATGCATCGACACAGTCGATTTGCCCGCGCCGCCCTTCTCGTTCCCCACTACGATAATATGTGCCATGCCTGTATTCCCAAGTCTCACCGTGTTTGCGTACACGTTGTTGCAGGCCACTATATGTTGTGGAAAGCGGGAAGGGAAGAACCCGAAACAATGTATGGCGGCATAAAAAGGCGGTGTTGCGGAAATCTCAGCCTGCCCATAGGCCGCTGACTTGCGAAAGCCAGGACTATGTTTCAATCTCCAGGCTTAAGGACTGTGAGAAAGACATGGCTTGGAGCATCTGTTTCTGAACGTACTGAATGTGGTGTTGCCGGTGCTGATCTGTGCCGGGGCTGGGTATGCACTGGCGTTGACTAAAACGCCCTTTGACAACAAGGTCATTGGCGCGATCGTTTCGCGGGTTGGATATCCCACACTGATCATCTCGCATCTGTCGGCCACAAAGATCGCTGTTGGAACGTTTCTGGACGTGATGGCCGCTGCGGTTTTGGCGATTGCCGGGTTTGGTGTTCTGGGATTTGCGGCGCTGAAGGTTATGCGCCTACCGGCGCGGGCCTTTCTGACGCCTCTGATGCATGGGAATGTGGGCAATATCGGATTGCCAATCACCTTGCTTGCGTTAGGCGATGCGGGGATGGCCTATACGATGGCATTTGTAGTGGTCGTTCTTGTCAGCATCTTCACTGTAGGGATGTGGATACCAGCCAAAGAGTTTTCGCCCAGAAAGCTCGCCACCTCGCCGATCATATATGCGGTGGTCCTATCGCTGGTGCTGATGGCCAGCGGCTATAGCCTGCCTCAGCCTGTTGCGAAGTCATTCGATATCCTGGGTGGGCTTTCCATCCCGCTGATGCTGCTGACATTGGGCCACACATTGGCCAGCCTTCGGGTCAACCGCCTTGGGCGTGCGGTGATGCTGACCGCTTTGCACCTGGTGATGGCAGTTGCAATCGCCAGCGGGTTGGTCTGGGCCTTCGGCTTTACAGGCGCTGAGCGCGGCGCGGTGATCCTGTGCTGTTTGATGCCGTCATCGGTGGCAACCTATTTGTTCATAGACCAGCATGTGCCGGAATACGGCCCCGATGTTGCCGGGTTCATACTGGTTTCGACCCTGACAACGATCATCGCTTTGCCGCTGGCGCTGTCCTACTGGATCTAAGGCTAGGCGGTTTGCACATTCCTGCTAAGCTGTCGGTGTGGCGCTCCATAGTCGCCGGCCGTATTTTAGGACGTATTTGATGTTACAAACGAATTCATCTGATGTCGGCGCACGCGTTGTATTGGTCATGACGGCGATTTGCATGGTTGTTGTTGGCTTCAATTCCACGGCGGTTGCGACCATCCTGCCTGATCTTAAGAATGAGTTCGATCTGTCGCCTTCGGACCTGCAATGGGTCATGGCCATCTACACCGTGGTCAGTGCCACGCTGGTGACGATTATCAGTCGGCTGGGTGATATCACGGGCAAGCTGGGCGTGTTTCTGGTTGGCATGATCGTTTTTGCCATAGGCTCTGCCTCGGCCTTGTTCGCGCAGGACGGGGCGATGATGCTGTTTGGCCGTGGGGCGCAGGGGGCAGGGGCCGCAGCGCTGTTTGGCACGTCGTTGCCCTTGTTGACTGCAGCGACCCCGGAGGAAAAACGCGCCAGCGTTACCGGAGCATGGGGCGCCATTGTCGGACTGGCGATCGGGATCGGCCCAATCCTGGGCGGCGCATTCGCCCATTACATCAGTTGGAGAGCCGTTTTCGCCACCGATCTGATCTTGCTGGCCACCGCGTTTATCATTGGGTTGACCGTGAGAAAACGGAACTATGTACCGAACACGCGACTGGCCGGTGCCCGGTTCGATTATCTCGGCGCTGTGGCTCTTGTGCTGTTTCTGGGGCCGTTGTCATTTGCCCTGAGCAATGGGGAAAGTGGTGGATGGCGGGCACCGTTGACGCTGGTGCCGTTGGGTGTGGCCATGCTGGCCATGGTCGGTCTTGTGCTGGCTTCGCGCCGCAGTGAAGATCCGTTGGTCGAGCTGCGCTATTTCCTTCATCCGCGCTATTTCATGGCGGCAGCGGGGATGTTCCTTACCGGCTTTACGCTGTTTGGCTTTTTCGTCTACTTCAACACATTCGTCCAATCGCCTGATACATTCGGATACACGCCTATCGGGGCTGGACTTGCGATTATGCCACTCAGCCTTAGCATGTTCGCGATCTCGGTCATTGCGCCCCGATTTCTTGCGCCCTACAGCTTTCAATGGCCTGTTGTGATCGGGCTGGGTGCAATGGCCGTTGGGTTTTTGTTGCTGACCACGATTACAGTTCCCACTCAATACGCGCAGATCTGGTGGAAGTTGATGATCGTCGGCATTGGTCTTGGTATCTGTTTCTCGCTGCTACCGCGTCTTGGGTTGCGGCTTTTGCCTGATGAGCATGTGGGGCAAGGCTCAGGTGTAATCAATGCCTGCCTCTATTTCGGGGCTACGTTGGGGGCTGTGGTCTGCGGGCTTGCTGAAGCCATCACCTCTCGTCGGGGTCTTACCGAAGTGATCGACGCGTTACCGGCCGGCTCGGCCTCCCGTGATGATCTGGCTCATGCGCTGACCCACGGAACGCCCAGTCAAATCCAGCAACTGATCGCCGGCATGGATCCGACGTCGGGAAGTGCTCTGGCAGGGGCTCTGCGCGACCTGCAGGACAACGCTTTTGACAGCGCCATGATGGTGACGGCGATTGCGGCGCTGATCGGCGTGACGCTGGGGTTGATGTTGCTGCGCGGCCCTGTGCCCCCGGTGCACAGCGCGGCGGATCTGACACGCGCGACGAAACCCTGAGGGATTGATCCTGACGCGTTTCTTGTCAGGGCGTTGCCAGAGGTTTCGGGTAAAACGAAAAAGGCCGCCCAGAGGGGCGGCCTTTCGCATTCGAAACGGGTCAGGCTTAGAAGCCCAGACCTTCGTATTTCTTTTTGAACTTCGACACACGGCCACCGGCGTCCATCAGACGCGCGCCGCCACCGGTCCATGCGGGGTGCACGGAGGGGTCGATTTCCAGAGCCAGCTGATCGCCTTCGGAGCCCCAGGTGGATTTCATCTGAACTATGGTGCCATCGGTCATTTTGACGTCGATGACGTGATAATCGGGATGGATGTCTTTTTTCATCTTTCCGTTCCTTACGCTTCGGCGCCAGCTTTGGGCTTGTAGTTGGTAACCTCTGCGATACGTGCGGATTTACCGCGACGAGTGCGCAGATAATACAGTTTGGCGCGACGAACGCGGCCACGGCGGACAACGGTGATGCTGTCGATATTGGTTGAATACAGCGGGAACACACGCTCCACGCCTTCACCAAAGGAAATCTTACGCACGGTGAACGCACCGGCGATGGTGTTGCCACCTTTACGGGCGATGCAGACGCCTTCGTAGTTCTGAACACGGGTGCGCGACCCTTCGGTCACTTTAAAGCCGACACGAATGGTGTCACCGGCTTTGAAATCGGGGATGTCTTTCCCCAGGGCGGCAATCTGTTCCGCCTCAAGCTGTGCGATCAGGTCCATCGCAGGTTCTCCTATCTGCTCGTGGTTGGTCCACGAAGTTTGGGCACGGCCTGAGAGCTCTTGGTCTTCACCGGGTCCTGCGTACAGCCCGCCAGAGGTCAGATCGAATGTTCACTTGGTCTCTGGCCTGCCCGCCGCGCCGTGGCTGAAGAAAGCCGGGCGTCACGACATGATGCAAACCAAAACACCGGAGTCGCGAAGTTGCGGCACCGGATTGCGGTCATTTACGGGTATCGGGGGCAGGGATCAAGCCTAAATCGCCATGCAAGGCGGGGAAAACGGTGGGTTTCCGCCGCACGCAAACAGAACCATTGCCTTGCGGGGCTGATCAGGCAAACTGGACGTAATTATAAGAGCAGTCATTTGATACAGGATTAGATCATGCGCACCGCATTGATGCTCGCCGTCATGGCCTTTGCAACCCTGTCCTGCGGTCGCAGCAGCCCGCCGCCGCAACTGGTCGAGGCCCAGTCGTTTCCAGATGCTACGCCGCCCTCTGTGATCTTCCCAGCCTTTGCAGATGCAGACCCCCACGAATGGGAAGGGCGACATCCGGGGCATTACCCGGTGCACGGGCTGGACGTATCGCGCTGGCAAGGAGCGATAGACTGGCGCACCGCCAAGCAGTCCGGCGTTAGTTTCGTCTTTATCAAAGCGACCGAAGGGGGCGACGTGGCAGACCCTATGTTTGCCGATCATCGGCAAGGTGCGCGGGCAGCAGGTGTGCCTTGGGGGGCATATCATTACTACTATTTCTGCCGGTCGGCGCGGGAACAGGCCAGCTGGTTCATCCAAAACGTACCCAAGGGATCGGATCTGCCACATGTGCTGGACATGGAGTGGACTCCGCATTCTAAGACCTGCACCCTGCGCCCCGATGGTGCGACGGTTCGGGCCGAGGCTCAACGGTTCCTAGATATCCTCGAACGCCACTATGGGCGCCGTCCGATCGTCTATACGACGGTGGATTTCTATGGTGATACGAATATCGGGCGGCTGCCCAAGACCGAGTTCTGGTTGCGTTCGGTCGCCGGTCATCCGCGAAATGTGTATCCCAAAGCGGTGTGGCGGCTCTGGCAATACACCGGCACCGGGCTGGTGCCCGGTGTTCAGGGGAGGGTTGATATCAATGTCTTCAACGGGCCACCGGAAATCTGGGCGCGCTGGAAATCTGGTAGCCCTTAGACTTTGGGCACCCCATAGGTTTCGACGGTGTCGCCCACGACGAAGTGACCAAGCGTGCATTCGCGCTTCCCCCCCGAAAAATTCTGCAGCCGGGACCGCTCAGTTGCGGGGCTCATATCACACGGGGGATGTCATTCAGACGTCTCTTCCGGTTCACCCAGATAGGCCTCCCACAGATCGGGTCGCCGTTCGCGGGTGATCTGTTCGGACATATCGTGACGCCATTCGGCGATGCGACCATGATGGCCTGACATCAAAATCTCGGGGATTGGGCGGCCTTTCCATTCGGCCGGGCGGGTGTACTGGGGGTGCTCCAGCAGGCCCGACGAAAAACTCTCTTCTTCGGCCGAGGCCTGATTGCCCAGAACGCCGGGGATCAGACGCACCGTGGCGTCGATCAGCGCTTGCGCGGCAATCTCGCCTCCGGTCATCACGAAATCCCCCAGCGAGACCTCTTGGACGCCGTAATGCTCCAGCACCCGTTCATCAACACCTTCAAACCGCCCACAAAGCAGGGTCATGCCATCACAGCGCGCGAGGTTCTGCATCATGCGCTGGTCCATGCGGCGACCGCGCGGGCTAAGGTAGATCAGAGGCCAGTTTCCTTGCGCCTCGGTCATCGTGTGCTCGATTGCTTCGCCCAATACATCAGAGCGCAACACCATCCCCGCTCCGCCGCCGGCCGGGGTGTCGTCCACATTGCGATGCTTGCCGACACCGAACTGACGCAGGTCAACGGTTTCCAGCTGCCACAACCCTTCTTGCAGGGCTTTTCCAGTCAGGCTTTCGCCAAGAACTCCGGGAAAGGCCGACGGAAACAAGGTGATGATCTTGGCCTTCCACACCCCATGCAAATCGGGCGTGGGCGTAAGCAGTTCGCGCGGTTTCAGCGTAGGACGGATCGCCTTGCGACCATGAGATTTCGGGGACGTATCAGTCATGATGTACCAATCAGGTCTGTCTGCGCGCGTTCAATCACGGCAGTCTTTTGCGCCACCAGAGCCGCCTCGTCCAGGCGCGAACGGTTCAGGTCCAGCAACTCGGACAGGACGTCTGCGGGGAGCCGGGTATTGACCTGAGTCGGAGGCACCAGAAGGTTGGCCTTGTCACGCGACAGGTCCATAAATTCGGCAAAGGGGTCGCCAGGTCCAAGCCGTCGCAGTTGCAAATCTTCCAGCCATTCAGTCGTAACAGAGACGGAAGGCAGCTTTTCCTTGATGCGGCTGACGGTGTCTTGCAGCGGGGGCAGGTGGTCCAGGTTGTCGCGAAAGGTTTCAAAGTCAAAAACCTGTCGCATCCGTTCCAGATCATGTGCCCACAGGCTGCGCAACCAGCCTCCGCGCTGGCGCAGAGACAGGTATATCGTGATCTCAACCTCTTGCCCTGAAAATCGCTGGCGAATTGAATCCACCAGACAGGCAGCCAGATCGGGGGCCGCAGCATAGCCTTGGTCGATATTGCGGCTGGGCCTGAGGCCGGCGAAGTTTTCTTCGCTCAGGATCAGTCCCCGCTTGTCGCCGAAATCCAGGCTGTCCAGAAATTCGCGCAGCTGACTGCCAAACTCGGAGAGGGTTCCCACTGTTCCATAGACGGAATGGTTGGTGGCCGCGCGGGAAAGGCCGGAATTGCGGGTTCGATACGGTAGGACCAGCGCAAAATGCGGCCAAATCAGCTCGCGATTTTCATAGAGGAAGGATTGCGCTGCTGTTGTGCCAGTTTTGTGCAGGCCCAGATGCAGCAGGACCCGACGCATCAGATCAGCCCTTCGGGCGGGTCGGCGACGATGCGGCCCTGTTCCAGATCAACTGTAGGAACCGACTCGAGTGTGAACGGTAGCAAAACAGTGGAATTCAGGCCCGGCCCGTGCAATTCCAACAGGTCCGCCGCACCGTGGTTCTGGACAGATTTAACCTGACCCAGCAACGCCCCCCCTGTGTCATAGACCGCAAGCCCGATCAGATCTGTGTGGTAGAACTCGTCATCAGGTAGCGAAGGCAACTGATCGCGCCGCGCAAACAGGCGCAGCCCCTTCAGGTCATCTGCCTGTTCCTTGGTTTCAACTCCGCCCAATCTGGCGGCAAAGCCATTCTTGATCGAACGAGTCAGGACCAGCGGATAGCGTTCCGCGCCCTGTTCATCCGTCAGCGGCGAATAGGCTTCGATATCCTCGGGGATCGCGCAATAGCTTTTCAGGCGCACTTCGCCGCGCACCCCGTATGAGCCCGCAACACTTCCTACGCAGATCAGGTCATTCATTTGGTCCATCCACCGTCACACATAGCCCGTCTTGCCATAACCCGCGTGCCTCACACGCTTCGCGCTGGTTCGAGCGTTCGAAAAACACGCCCACAATAAAGGCGATCATCAACAGGATAGGAAGCCGTAATAGTCCGAACATACGTCTATCGTACCTCCACAAGCAGGTTGTCGTCGCGGATTTCCCAGCCAGATTGCTGCAACTCGGGGGTTTCCGAGTGCTCTTCGGGCCATCCGACACAGAAGTAACCGATCAACCGCCAGCTATCCGACACATTCAGATCACGCGCCATTTGTTCGGGATCCAGAATAGACACCCATCCCAAACCCATCCCTTCGGCCCGCAACGCAAGCCAGAACAACGTGACAGCCGAGACCACGGAATAGCGCCGCATCTCGGGCATCGAACCTGCACCCAAACCGCGTCCCTTGTCGGTGGAATCGTCGCAGAACACGGCCAGCTGCACCGGTGCTTCCTGCATTCCCGTCAGTTTCAGCTGACTGTAGAGCTGCGCATTGTCGCCCGAGTATCCCTTTAGGGCCTGGGCATTCGCCGCCTGAAAGTTCTTAAGCGCAGCCTCACGCGCGGCGGTACTTTCGACTCGGACCACACGCCAAGGCTCGCTGAGCCCCACAGAAGGCGCCAGTCGAAACGCGTCGAGGCAGCGCGTCAGCACTGCCTCGTTCACAGCTTCGTCGCGAAACCGGCGCACGTCGCGCCGGAGCCGCAACAACAGATCGAACTGCGCGCGAAAATCGTCGGTAAAGGTCTGATGCCGCACGCGCCGCCCTGCTTACTCTTCTGCTGCTGCTTCTTCAGCAGGCGCAGCAGCAGCTTCGGCAGCTTCAGCGGCCTTTGCAGCTTTTTCTTCCGCGCGCTCCTGAGCTTTCTTGCCCGGGGTACCCTTGTTGGGGTTGCTACGCTCAGCTTTTTCCTTGGCGCCGGCTGCTTCCAGCATGCGGGCGATCCGGTCGGTGGGCTGGGCGCCCTGGTCCAGCCAGTACTGGATGCGCTCCATGTCCATTTTAACGCGCTCTTCGTTGTCTTTCGGCAGCAGCGGGTTGTAGGTGCCCAGCTTTTCGATGAAACGGCCGTCGCGCGGCATGCGGCTGTCGGCAGCCACGATGCGGTAGAAGGGACGCTTTTTCGAGCCGCCGCGGGCGAGACGAATTTTCATTGCCATGGTGGTATCTCCTTTAGATGGCGTGTGCCGGGAACGGCCCGGTCAATTCTGGTGTTTCTTATGGTGTCGGATGACTTCCTGAATGATGAAATTCAGAAAAGCCTTGGCGAAATCGGGGTCAAGATCGGCCTCTTTCGCCAGGTCTTCTAACCGTGCGATCTGCGCAGCTTCGCGCGTGGGATCGGACGGGGGAAGGTCGTGTGCCGCTTTCAGTTTGCCAACGGCTTGTGTGTGCTTGAACCGCTCGCCCAGTGTGTAAACCAGAATCGCGTCCAAGCGATCGATGCTTTCGCGGTGCCCCTTGAGCAACGCGGCAGCCTGAGTCACGGGATTGGTCATTGGCCGGTCCTTTCGGTGGTCAAAGCAGGTTCGGATAAATCGAGCGTGGGATGGCGCCAGACCTGGCAGGGCTTGCCCATCACTTCGCCTTCGCGCTCGAAGCTAGCCCCCATACGCTCGGCCAAGGCACGAGAGCGCGTGTTTTCATGCGCGATATAGCTGATGACGCCATTCAAACCCTGTTGGCGTGCAGCATAGTCGCGAGCTGCAAGGGCTGCCTCGAAAGCCAGACCTTTGCCTTCCGCCCCTTCCATCAGGGTCCAGCCGAGTTCGGGTTCGTCCCAGCCAGGTACATCAATGATGCCAACCCCGCCAACAAAGCGACCGCTGGATTTCTCGGCCAGATGCCAAAGGCCGTAGCCTTTCAGCGCCCAGTGACCCAGACGTGTTGCCAGAGAGCTCCAGCTGCCCACATGATCCCGCGGACCGCCAACCATATGGCTGCGCTCGGATGCATAGAAGGCAGTCAACTCAGGCAGGTCATCCACATGCGGGGCCCGCAGAACAAGGCGTTCAGTTTCGATGATCGGGATGGAGAACGTCGTCATGCGTATGCCTCCACTCCACCGTTCTCAAGGTCTGATGGAGCCGGGTGCCGCCAAACCTGCATCTCGCCATAGGCCGGGTGTTTATAGATGCTGTCAAACCGCGCACCCAATCGTTCGGCCACGGCTCTGCTCGCCAGATTGTCGGGGTCGATCAGAGAAATAGCAGTATCCCAGCCCAGTACGTCATAGGCATATGTCCGTGCTGCGAGCGCCGCCTCGGTCGCGTATCCTTTGCCTATTGCGCTGCTCATCAGTGTCCAGCCGATTTCCGGCTCAGGCCAGCTATGCGGAAACCACAGCCCTACATGGCCGATGTATTTGCCGGCGCCTTTTTCCTCTACCGCCCAATACCCATAGCCGCGAAGGGTCCAGTGACCCAGCAGTAGGGCAAGTGTCCGCCATGTCTCATCCGCACGCTTGGGACCGCCGACGAATTTCGATGCGTCGCTGGCAAAGAATGCTTCCAGCGCGCTGAAATCGTCCTCGCACGGGGCGCGCAGGATCAGGCGTTCGGTTTCAAGCCGGGGGATATGAGGTGCAGCGGCGGTCATTTACTTCTTTTTGCCAAATCCGCTGAGGCCCGGAGGCAGGGCCATGCCTCCGCCCATTCCGGGCATCTTGCCACCCATCGCTTTGGCCGCCTGCTCCAGCGCCTTGGGGTCCATGCCTGCCGCCATGTCTTCTGGCGAGGGGCCGCCTTTACCAAACATGCCCTTCATGGCCTGTTTCAGCATCTTGCCTTTGCCCATCTTGCCCATCTTCTTCATCATGTCCGACATCTGCCGGTGCATCTTGAGCAGCTTGTTGAGGTCGCTGACCTCCATACCCGAACCCGCCGCGATACGTTTCTTGCGGCTGGCTTGCAGCAGTTGCGGGTTGGCGCGTTCACGCTTGGTCATGGATTGGATCAAGGCGATCTGGCGCTTGAGCACCTTATCATCCATGCCCGATTCTTCGACCTGTTTGGCCATCTTGCCCATGCCGGGCATCATGCCCATCATGCCTTGCATGCCGCCCATCTGGATCATCTGTTCCAGCTGCATCTTCAGGTCGTTCATGTTGAACTGACCTTTGACCATGCGCTTCATCATGCGCTCGGTCTGTTCGATCTCCATCGTTTCCTGGGCCTTTTCGACCAAGGCAACGATGTCGCCCATTCCCAGAATACGTCCTGCAATCCGGTCCGGCTCGAACGTCTCAAGCGCGTCCATCTTTTCGCCCAAGCCCACAAAGCGGATCGGTTTGCCGGTGACCGCGCGCATCGACAGCGCCGCACCGCCGCGCCCGTCGCCATCCATCCGGGTCAGAACCACGCCCGAGATACCGACCTTGGCTTCGAATTCCTCGGCGACCTCAACGGCGACCTGACCGGTCAGACCGTCGACGACCAGCAGGGTTTCGCGCGGGTCGACCGCGTTGCGAACCTGCTCGACCTCGTTCATCAGCACTTCGTCGATGTGCAGACGGCCCGCGGTATCGAGCATATAGACGTCATAGCCACCCAGCGTCGCTTGCTGCTTGGCGCGTTTTGCGATGTCGACGGGCTTCTGGCCGGGAACAATCGGCAGCGTATCGACGCCGACCTGCGTGCCCAGAACGGCCAGCTGATCCATCGCCGCCGGGCGATAAACATCCAGCGAGGCCATCAGGACCTTCTTGCCCTCTTTCTCTTTCAACCGTTTGGCCAGCTTACCGGTGGTTGTCGTCTTACCCGAACCCTGCAAACCGACCATCAGGATCGGGGCAGGCGGGTTGTCGATCTTGAGCGCACCGGGGTCTTCCTCACCGCGCAGCACGTCAACCAGCGTGTCATGCACGATCTTGACGACCTGCTGGCCCGGGGTGATCGACTTGGTCACCGCTTGTCCGGTGGCCTGATCCTGTACCTTCTTGACGAATTCCCGCGCGACCGGCAGCGAGACGTCAGCCTCAAGCAAGGCAACCCGTACTTCGCGCAGGGCGGTCTTGACGTCTTCTTCGGACAGCGCACCCTGTTTGGTCAGCCGGTCAAAGACGCCAGAGAGGCGTTCGGATAGATTTTCAAACATGCCTTCGGCCTCCTATGCCGGTTATCTGGTGGCGCCTCTTAGATAAGAAACACCGGTTAAATGCACAATTGCCCCCACGGGCGTAACACGCTGGTGGGGGGCGATCCCTGAACGACTCAAGGGACCGGAAGATCTGAGGCTTCCGGATGTTGGGCAGGGATTTAAGCTGAACGGCTAGCGGTGTCAACCTTGCGCGCGGGAAGCCAGTTATTGACCGCATCAACCAGCCGATGCGCACCACGACCGTTCGAGAACGCTTCGACGATGGGATGACCTCCCGCGCTCATCCCCTTGTCCAATATTAGCACAGGGCGATAGAGGGTGGATGACCCCTTGTCGCTTCTCGATGTCGTGCTTTCAATCTCTGCATGGGATAGGTTTGAAAGCACATGCTCGACAGTATCATAGCCAAAAACCGACTGCCTGCGGATCATTATGCGGTCTTCCTTTCGGTCCAGGATGACCTGAACACGACGGACAAAGGCGCAGAATGCTCCAAAGCCCATTCCACCGCCGAACAGTGCAAAGAAGATGCCGAACAAGATGCCCTCACCGCCTTCGCTGGCCAGAAACAGGCCTGCGCCGACAAAAGCCAGAATGAAGAAGACCAGCATGATGCCGATGAACCATGGCGTATCGGACAGGATCAGTTGGTTCGGAGTGTTGCGTGTAATTTTCATGGCGGCACGCTAACACCGAAGGCAGCACCTGTCGTGGCTTGAATTCGCCCGCGCGTTGCGCGATGAGCGCAGCAAATTAGGAGGGTCCCATGGACGCATCATCAGCTTTTCAGGATACACTGCCGCTCAGCTCGGATGCGCTGTTGGCGCAACTGGACGTCTGGGGGCTGTCCTATCGGTTGCACACACATATCCCGCTGCGCACGGTCGAGGATGCCAAAGGGGTCGAAGACCAATTCATGGTGCCGGGTGAGAATGCGTTGCGCCTCAAGAACCTGTATCTGCGCGATAAGAAAAAGCGGAACTATCTGGTGACGCTGGAACAGAGCCGCGACATCGACCTCAAGGCGCTGGGCGCCGAGCTGGGTGTCGGCAGCCTGTCCTTTGGCTCGGCGGATCGGCTGTTGCAAAACCTCGGCATCCGCCCTGGGGCTGTCAGCCCGCTGGCGATGATCAACGGGGTGCAGAATGATGTACGCTTTTACATGGATGCTGCCGCACAACAGGCCGATGTGATCAACATGCATCCCTTGGTCAACGACCGCACAGTTGCCATCTCGCGCGCTGATTTGATGGCCTTCTTCGATCGGATTACATGCGCGGTGAACTGGCTGCCCTGATCAGGGCACTAACGCCTCCTCCAGGGCCGCGGCCACATGTGCAGCGGACGGGTTGATGAACAGATGCCCGTCAGCCTCGAACACAGGGTCGTCCAGATGATCGGGAAAGGCCAGCGGCAGTTCCGTGCAGGCCAGAAGGATTGCGGTTCCGGGTTCGGCATGCCGGTTACAAAAGGCCAGCAGGCGCGCACGGGCGCTTTCTGACGCGCCGCCGTAGAAATCACCGTCGATCATCGCTTGCATCTTTGCAATTTCGCTTTCGGGCAGGCGGGCGTTTGCCCTGATGCCAATCTCGCCCAGTTTGTTGGCAAAGTGCGTCGCCTGCATCGTTACCGTGGTGCCCAGAACCAGCGCGCGCGTGGCGTCTGTCGAGGCCGTAACCTCGGCGGTTGCATCGAAGATGCTGAGAATGGGCATCGTAACGCCCTGTCGGATTGCATGCAGCCGCGCGTGGGGTGTGTTCGAGGCGATAATCCCAAAGTCACAGCCAGCGGCTTCAAGAGTTAACAAAGCTTCCCGAAATACAGCATCAAATCCGGCCCAACTGGCCTCATCGCCCGCGACGCCACGCAGGGCACGGGTTTTAGCCTGGGTCACGGACTCGATGGTCATGGGTGGGATGGGCAGAGGGGATCCATGCCCGCGCTGGGCGAAAAACCGCCCCGCGCCTTCGGCAATCGCCCGGTAATAATCGACGGTCGAGGCCCAGCCCACGCCGCCCAGAATGCCGATCTTTTTCATTGCGTGCGTCCAGTCTGCCCATTTGGTATCCAGGACAGACTGGACGCTTTCTGATGTGAAGGTCAATCAGGCTGCCAGTTGCGAAACCGCATTTCGTGCATTGCTGAGAGAACCTTCGGCATCCAGCGCCAACTGGTCGGCGGCGACGATTTCCACGTCTTGGATACCGATAAAGCCAAGTACATGCTTGGCATAGGTGGTGGCAAAATCGACATCAGACCCGACAGCTGTGCCACCCGACGCCACGGCTAAAACCGCGCGCTTTCCATCCAACAGGCCTTTTGGACCGCTTTCGGAATACGAAAAGGTCACTCCGACGCGGGCAATCAGGTCGATCCAGGCTTTGAACGCCGCGGGCACCGAGAAATTGTAGATCGGCAGGCCTATGACAAGCGTATCGGCCTGCTGCAGTTCAGTTACCAGCTCGTCAGACAGGGATAACTGGTCCTGTTGCATGGTACTGCGCTGATCGGCAGGGGTGAAATTTGCGCTGACCCAAGCTTCGGTCAGCAGCGGCAGAGGTGTGGCAAGGTCACGGCGAATTATGCGGTCAGCGCCCAGGTGATTGACGATGCGTGCCGACAGGTCACGAGTGGTCGAGCCTTCGCGGCGGGCCGATGCGTCGATATGCAGGATAGTTTTGGTCATGGTTCAATTTCCTTTGGTGTACAGGATGTGTCTTGGCCCGATATGAGCGTTGCGCGAGCGAACAAAACTCTGGTAAGTCAACAGGGTCTGTTAGAATTTGCACAATGGAAAACCGCAGTGGACAACTGGGACGAGGTAAGAACCGCCTATCAGGTGGCGCGTATGGGTACGGTCAGTGGCGCGGCCGAGGTGCTGGGTGTGCATCATGCCACCGTCATTCGCCACATTGATGCAATTGAGGCCCGGCTGGCGGTCAAGTTGTTCCAGCGCCATGCGCGTGGCTATACCCCGACCGAAGCCGGAGAGGACCTGTTGCGTGTGGCACAGGCGACTGAGGATCAGTTCAATCAACTGATCGGCCGTATGAAGGGTCGGGGTGATGACGTGTCGGGCGAGTTGGTCGTGACGTCGCTGTCCTCTCTGGCATCTCTGGTGGTGCCGGTTCTTGCCGAGTTTCAGCGACGGCACCCTGAACTGATCGTCCGGTATCTGACCGGTGATCGGCTGTTTCGTCTGGAATATGGCGAGGCGCACGTGGCGATCCGTGCCGGGTCAGCGCCTGATCAGCCCGACAACGTGGTTCAGCCCTTTATGAAGCAAGAGGTCGGGTTATACGCCAGCACCGATTATGTCGCGCTGCACGGCAAGCCTGGCAGCCTCGATGACTTTGCAGATCATTCTTTCATCAGTACCGATGACGAAAACAGCCGAGCGCCGTTTTCCCGCTGGTTGCGCCAGACCGTGCCAGCCGAGCGCATCACCTTCCGTTGTACCAACAACTTCTGTATCCGCGAGGCGGTCCTGTCCGGCGCGGGTATCGGTTTCATGCCACGTTGGTCAGCTGCAGGAGATCCGAACCTGGTCGAAGTGATCGACCCGATGCCGGAATGGTTTGGTGATCTGTGGCTTGTTACCCATGTGGATCTGCATCGCACGACCAAGGTGCAGGCCTTTCTGACCTATCTGAAAGAGCAATCCAAGAGCTGGGCAAAATGAGTCAACAGGCGCGTGGCCATCTGGCCATGCTGATTTTTTCGGCCCTGGTTGCAGGGAGTTTCTCGCTGGGGTCACTGATCGCCAATCAGATCGCGCCCGAAGCCATTACCGCGGCCCGGTTCGGCATCGCTTCCGTGGTGATTGGGGGTGCTGCCCTTATGACCACCGGTCTGCCGCGCAGCGCGGCACAAGCCCCGTGGCGCTATTTGGTTCTGGGCGGAGTATTCGCGGCCTATTTCGTGTTGATGTTCTACGGGTTGAAAACTGCACCGCCTGTCAACGCGGCAGCGGTCTTTACGCTGACTCCGGTTATGGCCGCATTCGCCGGTTGGATCTTGTTGCGCCAGATCACCACACCAAGGATGGCGCTTGCACTGACCCTTGGGGCAGTCGGGGCGCTGTGGGTGATCTTTCGCGCTGATTGGCAAGCCGTGCGCGCGTTCGATATCGGGCAGGGGGAAATCATCTATTTCTGGGGCTGTGTCGCGCATGCTTTGTATACCCCCCTTGTACGCAAGCTGAACCGTGGAGAGCCTGCAGTGGTGTTTACCTTTGGTACGCTTCTGGCGGGATGCCTGATGCTGACGATCTACGGGTGGTCCGAGATCCGTGCCACCGACTGGGCGAACCTGCCAGCGATAGTCTGGGTGGGTTTGATTTATGTTTCGGTCTTTGCAACCGCGGCAAGTTTCGTGCTGGTTCAATATTCAACGCTGCGCCTGCCATCGGCAAAGGTGATGGCTTATACTTATCTGGTTCCCAGTTGGGTCATTCTGTGGGAAATCTCTCTGGGGCAGCAGGCGGTTGGCCCTGTCGTCTATTTTGGTGCCGGTCTGACGATCCTGGCCCTGGTTTTGCTGCTGAAATCCGAGGAGGGCAAACCCGCGCGTCCTTTGCCGCAAGCCGATTGAACTTGTGAAACGACCAAATTGTGTCAGGCTTGGCCCTAGACCAGAATATGAAACGTCCAAGGGGACGACATGAAACCAGTTCTTTCCATAATGATATTGGTGGTTTGCGGCGCCTGTGCCGGGTCATCTGAAACGGATTTACAAGCCAGTTGCGAGGCGCTGGTCGCAGCCGAAACCGGAACGCGGCCCGGAGATGTTCGGGCATTGTCCACCGATACTGAACCGGGCGGGTCGGTCACGACGGTTTCCGTTACCGGGGCCCAGGCCCCGTGGTTGTGTCGGGCGGACCCTTCGGGGGTCGTGACCGGTGTTGAATACAGTCAGGAAGGCTAGCCCGTTTCAATGTTTGACCAAGCGGGCGAGGGTGTTGAGGCAGATCAAGGCCTGGCACCCTCTGGTTTCTCTATGCTTCAGGCCAAGGAGGAACCTCCCATGTACAGTCATATCATGATCCCGGTTGATCTTCATCTGCCACCCGAGGTGCGCAAGGCCGCCAAAGTTGCAGCAGCTATAGCCGAATGGCAGGGGGCCAAGATTACTTTGGTCAGTGTCACCGGCACCCAACCGGGTGACCCTGTTCAGTCAGATGCTGCGATTGACAAGAACCTACGTGATTTTGCCAAACAGTTGGCTGAAAGCAGCGGGACCGAAGTGGCGTATCGCAATATCCATTCGGTTGATGTCGCCGCCGAAGTTGACGGTGACCTGACACGAACTGCCGAAGAAATCGAAGCTGACCTTATCGTCGTCGGCACCCATGCGCCGCGTATTACCGACTATATATTCTCGAGCCATGCGGGGTATCTGGCGAAACATGCCAGTGTCTCTGTTTTTGTAGTCAGGTAGGCGGATCATTCCTCGGCTGCGGGCAGTTCAACCTCAAGAAATCGTTCGAACGCGTCCAGATTGACCGGCTCGAACTGCCCGAACCCTTGCATCCAGACGGATGCGGATCGCAGCGCGTCAGGCTCCAGCTTGCACCACTTCACCCGTCCACGCTTTTCCTGGCTGATCAAACCGGCTCTGGTCAGGATCACCAGGTGTTTTGAAATCGCGGCAAGCGACATCTCGAACGGTTCGGCGACATCCGTCACCGCCATGTCATCCTCCAGCAGCATCGCAAGGATGGCGCGGCGTGTGGGGTCGGCAAGGGCCGCAAAAACGGTATCGAGATCGTTGGACATACTCCTTTCCTAAAGCGCAAGAACCGGTTTGACAATTTTCGGTATGAGGTCACTGTGCCCCGGCATGTGTATCGGGGGTTGGGATGTCACTAAAATACTGGCTGGTGATTTGTATTCTTGGCATCGGTTGGGGCATGTCCTTCATGTTTAATGCCATTTTGCTGCGGGAACTTGGGCCGCTTTCGGTGTCGATGGGACGGGTTGCATTTGGGGCGCTCGGGTGCTGGGTCTATGTGATCGGGGCGCGATTGCCAGTCAATCTGACACTGGCACGTGCGTTTGGGTTGTTGGGATTTGGTGCGCTCAGCTATGCCGCGCCCTTTGCGTTCTATGCGCTTGGGCAACAGCATATCGCTTCGGGTGTGGCAGGGATTGTCAATGCAACGACACCGGCCTTTGCCGTCATTGTTTCGCATTTCTGGCCCGGAAGTGAACGTGCCACCCTGTTAAAGTCTCTGGGCGTGGTTTGCGGCTTCACCGGTATCGTTGTGCTGTCTCTGCCTGTGCTGGGCGGTGGCGCGTCGTCCGAATTTTGGGCGATCCTTCTGACACTTTGCGCACCGATCTGCTATGCGTTCTCGGTCAACATCGCGCGGGCCTTCCGGGATATGCAGCCTGTGGTTCTGACCGCCCTTGCATTGACGGGTGCTACGCTGGCCATCACGCCATTGGCGCTTTGGCAAGAAGGACTACCCCATATAACCCGGGCCGAGACTTGGGCCTCGCTGGCGATGATCGGGTTTGTGCTGACATCCGCCGCCTTTATCGCGTTCTACTGGTTGCTGCCCAAAGTTGGCCCGACCAATATCTCGACAGTGACATTGATTGCGCCTGTTTCGGCGCTGGTGCTTGGAACATGGGTGCTGGGGGAAACCCTGCGGCCCGAGCATCTGCTGGGAATGGCAGCGATCTTCGCTGGTCTGCTGCTGATCGACGGGCGCGTGATCAGACGTATCTGGCAGGGGGTGTCGGGCAAAGATCAACCAAAAGGTTGAATATGCGGATTCCGTGCCTTTGTACCCGCTTCCTGTGGTTCGGGCTGATCACGCCTATGCTGACTCGGAAAAAATACCTTTAAAAACAATAGAGTAAAGTGCGGCAAATCGTGCTGCCAACGCCGTTGACTCTGCGCTCTCCGCCCCTTAGCACCGTGCCCAAGACTGTACGAGGGAAACGCCCGTGACTGATGATGACCAAAAGCAGCGTATGGCGCAGCTTGAGGCTAAGATCACGGCGGCGAAAAAGGCCAAGTCAAAGCCTGAGGCCCGTGCGGACGCCGATTATTCGGGAGGCGAGCTTGCCTGGCGGATGGTCATCGAAATGGTATCCGGTCTGGGGATCGGATTTGGCATCGGATACGGGCTGGACAGCCTGTTCGGGACAATCCCGATCTTCCTGGTGCTGTTCACATTGCTGGGTCTGGTCGCCGGGGTAAAGGTTATGCTCCGCAGCGCACAACAGGCGCAAGAGAAACAGATGGCCGACAAGGCCGACGAAGACGAGAGGGACTGAACGTGGCAACCGAGACCACCGCAGCAGAAGGCAGCAGCCTGGTTTTCCATCCGATGGATCAGTTCATCGTCAAACCGCTTTTTGGCGACGGTGCGATTGCTTGGTACACGCCCACTAACGTCACTCTGTGGCTGTTTTTCGCAATTCTCGCCGTGATCGGCCTGCTGGTGCTCAGCACGTCCAAGCGCGCCATTGTCCCGACACGCATGCAGTCGGTGGCCGAACTGGCCTATGGCTTTATCTACAAGATGCTTGAAGACATCTGCGGCAAGGATGGCGTCAAATACTTCCCCTATGTCATGACCCTGTTCATGTTCATCGTGACCGCGAACTTCCTGGGTCTGATCCCGACCTCGTTCACAACTACATCGCATTTCGCCGTGACCATCCCACTGGCGCTGGCCGTGTTCCTGACTGTGACCATTCTGGGTTTTGTCAAGAACGGCGCCGGGTTCCTGGGCCTGTTCTGGGTCTCCAGCGCGCCGCTGGCGCTGCGCCCGATCCTGGCGATCATCGAGCTGATCTCGTATTTCGTGCGCCCGGTCAGCCACTCTATTCGTCTTGCCGGTAACGTCATGGCAGGCCACGCGGTTATCAAGGTTTTCGCAGGCTTCGCCGCGATTGCCGTGATCTCGCCTGTGTCCGTTCTGGCGATCACCGCAATGTACGGTCTTGAGGTCCTAGTGGCCTTTATCCAGGCCTACGTATTCACCATTCTGACCTGTGTATATCTGAAGGATGCACTGCATCCGTCGCACTAAGGTCCGATACCCAAACATCGAAACTTCCAATTCGTAAGGAGAAACATCATGGAAGGCGATCTCGCACACATCGGCGCAGGCCTGGCAGCAATCGGTTCCGGCGCAGCCGCAATCGGGGTGGGCAACGTAGCAGGCAACTTCCTGGCTGGCGCTCTGCGCAACCCTTCGGCGGCTGCTTCGCAGACCGCAACCCTGTTCATCGGTATCGCATTTGCAGAAGCCCTGGGGATCTTTGCATTCCTAGTTTCGCTGCTGCTGATGTTCGCCGTCTAATCTGCGGAACCTGATCCTTACGCGCAGGTGGGCCCAAGCCATAGCGGCCCGCCTGTTGTAAAGACAACGTTCCGACGGAGGACATCATGGCGACAGAACCCGTATACGAAGAGGTGGCTGGCACCTGCGTTGACTCTCATGGGTCTGCGATTGGTATGCCTCAGCTTTGCTTCGATTGGTTCCCCAACCAGATTTTCTGGCTGGTCATCACGCTGGTCGTCATCTTTCTGGTCCTGTCCCGCGTGGCTTTGCCCCGCATCGCGGCAATCCTGGCGGAACGTCAGGGGACCATTACAAATGACCTGGCTGCGGCCGAAGATCTAAAGGCCAAAGCGGTCGAGGCTGAAGAGGCCTATAACAAGGCGCTGGCCGATGCCCGTTCTGAGGCACAGCGTATCGCTGCCGAAGCACGCGCCGAAATCCAGTCTAGTCTGGATGACGCGATTGCCAAGGCAGATGCTGAAATCGCTGCAAAAGCGGCTGAATCGGAAAAGGCGATTGCCGACATCCGTGCAGGTGCGCTGGAAAGCATTCAAATCGTTGCCAAGGATACGGCAGTAGAACTGGTTACCGCTCTGGGTGGCGAGGCTGATGCCAAAACCATCAACGGTGCGGTTGACGCGCAGACAAAAGGATAAGTGACATGCGGAACACTCTTGCCCTTATCCTGACATTTGTTGCCGCCAGCCCCGCGCTGGCCGCAAGTGGCCCGTTTTTCTCGCTTGGCAACACCGACTTTGTGGTTCTGCTGGGCTTCATCGTTTTCATCGCAGTCCTGTTCTACTTCAAGGTCCCGGGCATGATCGGTGGAGCGCTGGATAAGCGTGCCGAAGGCATCAAGTCCGAACTGGACGAAGCTCGCGCCCTGCATGAAGAAGCGCGCAGCCTGCTTGCCTCGTACGAGCGCAAGCAACGCGAGGTTCAGGGCCAGGCGGATGCCATCGTGGCCGCTGCAAAGGAAGATGCGGTTCTGGCAGCTGAGCAAGCCAAGGTCGATCTGGAGAAATCCATCGCGCGCCGTCTGGCGACCGCGCAGGACCAGATTGCTTCGGCTGAAGCGTCGGCTGTCAAGGAAGTCCGCGATCAGGCCATCACCGTTGCAATTTCTGCAGCCAATGCTGTGCTGGCCAAGCAGATGACCGCCACGCAGGCCAACAAGCTGATCGACGCATCCATTGTGGATGTGAACGAAAAGCTTCACTAAGAAAATTCCGGCCCGGCAGCACATCTGCCGGGTCCGGACATTGGGCTGCGAATATCGCACCCCGCTTCCCGATTTGACCGGGGACCGATTGTCTGCGTTACATATTCGGAAACACTCCAACCAATTTTGCGCCCGTGCGACGGCATATGCCGAAACCGGGCTGGATAAGAGCCCTTTATGACCGAATTGCCGACGATCAGTGTCGTTATTCCCAACCTGAACTGCGTCGATTTCATCGAACGGACAATCCTCTCTGTGCTTGAGCAGGAATATCCCAAGCTGGACCTGATCCTGTCGGACGGCGGTAGCACCGATGGTTCGATGGAGGTGGTCGAAAAGTACCGGGATGCGTTTTCACATATCATCTCGGGCCCGGATACCGGGCAGGCCAACGCTGTAAACAAAGGCTTTGCAGTGGCCACGGGCGACGTAATGGGTTGGATCAATTCGGACGATGTTCTTATTCCCGGCGGCCTTGCCACGGTAGGATCGCTGTTTGCGTTGAACAAAAACATGAATTGGATGACCGGGCGGGTCACGTGCATTGACGAAGAAGACAATGTCCTGACTGTACGGCGCCCAAAGCCCGTTTCACGGGTAAGACTGCTTGCCGGGGATTATCAGTGGGTTCAGCAGGAATCGACCTATTGGCGGCGTGACCTTTGGGATCAGGTCGGGGGCCAACTGAACGAGAACCTCAAGCTTGCCGTCGACGGAGAGCTATGGCTGCGGTTTTCGCGACATACCGATTTGGTGCCCGTGCATGCTCAGGTCGGGGCTTTCCGGTTCCGCAAGGGCCAGCGGTCCGAAGCGGCTGAGGCTTACCATTCGGAAATGCTTCAGGCGATTGAGGTCGAGCGTCAGGCGCAGAGCCGGTCGGATGACCTGATCGGGGCGATATTGGACACGCCGTTGGAATTGCGCTCTCGGACCGAAGCTGAAGGGTTGTTTCCGTCGCTGTCCAGTCAGGACCCGAAGGCAATGAAACGGCCAAATTTGTGGGTTCACAGTCTTAAGCGGCGGTTGAACGGAATTTAAACCTCAAGGCCCTGCTGTTTCTTGCGCCTTCTGGTCCACCACACATAGGCCGCCAGGAGAGTGATTGCGATTTCGATCTTGAAGGTCCAATGGCTTAGAAAAGATAAAGTCCAATGAGAATGCGTGGCCTGAACAACCACCAGCGGGTGGGTGAATTCGGAAATTGGCCAAGCCCATGCCACTTCGCCAACAATCGAATCCAAGGTCATATGCACCAGACCCCCGGCGCCGAAGGCTGCAGTAATGAGTCCTGCGCGCGGGAATCTTAGCCGCAGCAGCAGGCCGAGCGTCAGGATGCCGAGCCAGATCAGAGGGCGGTGTGTGAGGTATTCGTGATGGTGGTGGCTGCGATTGTCTACGAAATAGAACCACAGCAAATCGATATCCGGGGCGATGGAACCAATCATCGCAGCGGCAAACGCAGCTTTATCCAATCCGGGCGTCGCAGTGCGAAAGACCAGATACGCACCAGGTAGGTGCCCAATGAACATCAGTGCTGTCCTGTCTCATGGTCCAGGCGCTGCTGCGCAATGGCTTCGTTCCGCAGGGCTTTCTGGTGGTCTTCCATGCAGATGCGAACAAAGCCCAGATGCTCCTGGACTGCAACGCGCGCCGCCTCAGGGTCGCGAGCCTGCAGCGCTGAATTGATTTCCCGGTGCTGATCCAGAATGGCGTCTCGCGTCGTACGCTGCCGGAACATCATCTGCCGATTGTAGAAGACACCCTGTCGTAGCAGGTCGAACATCGACCGCATCATATGCAGCATGACCACGTTGTGACTGGCCTCAATGATGGCCATGTGGAACTGCGCATCCAGATGGGCCTCTTCCTCGGCCGCATTGCGGGCATGGGCGGCTTCCATCTTGTCAAAGATCGCCTGTACGACCTTCAGGTCGCTTTCCGACCCCAGTCTTGCCGCGCGTTCTGCTGCAAGCCCTTCCATGTCCCGGCGGAAGGACAGATAGTCGAAAACCGCCTCGTCATGGCTGCTGAACAACCGGATCAGAGCCGGTGAAAAAGCCGAGCCTAAGACTTCGGCAACATAGATTCCTGACCCCGCCTTGGCTGTCAGCAAACCCTGATGCTGAAGATCAGAAATCGCTTCGCGCAGTGAGGGGCGTGAAACGCCCAGACGGTCGGCCAGTTCCCGTTCTGCAGGTAAACGTTCTCCCGGGCGCAGGATCCCGCGCAGAATCAGCAACTCGATTTGTTTGACCACCGCAATGGACAGCTTTTCAGTTTGGATCTTTTGGAAGGGCATGGCGGCGCGTTTTCGAAATTGGTCAATTCATATGACCACGTATCCGGGCCTGGTTCAAGCAGGGGGGTGGAGTTGAATTTAGGTCAGTAATATTGACATTATAAAATTTGCACCTAGGGTGGGTCGCAACAGGGCAGGAGGAGGCCAAAGATGACCCAGAATCTGTTTGCAACGCGGGCGTCCCGGATGAAAGCATCGGAAATCCGCGAGTTGTTGAAACTTCTTGATCAGCCGGGAATCATCTCGTTCGCGGGCGGCATCCCAGACCCAAACCTGTTTCCCACCGAGGCCTTTGCCCAAGCTTGTCAGGCCGCTTTGAGTGCTGGGCCGCAGGCGCTGCAATATTCAGTCAGCGAGGGCTATGTTCCATTGCGCGAATGGCTTGTGCAGCATATGCGCGAGATCGGCGTCGATTGTAGTGTCGATAACATCCTGATCACCTCGGGATCGCAACAGGCCTTGGATTATCTGGGCAAGCTCTATTTGTCGCCAGGGGATACTGCGTTGATCGGCTGGCCGACCTATCTGGGGGCGATCAACGCCTTTGATGCCTACGAGCCCCGGTTCGACCGTCTCATGCTTAATGGCAATAGAGGTGCCGCCGAATATTCCGAAGCCGCAGGCGAGGGCGCGGTCAAATTCGCTTATCTGTCGCCTGATTTCGCAAATCCAACCGGTGAGACCGTTGACCTACGTGGTCGAGAATACCTGCTGGATCTTGCCGATGATCTGGATATCGCAGTGATTGAGGACGGCGCCTATCAGGCTCTGCGCTATGAAGGAGATGCCATCCCTCCGGTTTTGGCGTTAGAACAGGCGCGAAAAGGGTCGATCGAGTCCTGCCGTACGATCTATTGCGGTAGCTTCTCGAAAACGCTGTCTCCCGGTTTGCGCGTTGGCTGGGTGGTGGCCGCCAAGCCCATTATCTCGCAACTGGTATTGGTCAAGCAGGCGGCGGATTTGCATTCGCCCACGTTGAACCAGATGGCAGTTGAGCAGGTTGCCCGCGCGCATTTTGACACGCACATCCCGCTTTTGCGCCAGACTTATGGTGCCAGGCGCGATGCTATGCTGGATGCGTTACAACAGAACATGCCCGATGGCGTTCAGTGGACGCATCCCCTGGGTGGCATGTTCATCTGGGTGACTCTGCCTACTGGTATGAACGGGGCAGACCTGCTGGCCCGTGCGCTCGACACAGTGAAACTGGCCTTTGTACCGGGTCGGGCCTTTTTCGCAGATGGCTCGGGCGCCAATACGATCCGGTTGAGTTTCTCGAACTCGGATGAGGATACGATCCGCGAAGGTATTCGCCGCTTGGGAATAGTACTTAGGGCCTGAGCGAAGGAAAGGTTCTGTTAACCAGTTTTGGCAATGATGCGGATATGATCCGGATTTTGTCTTTTCTGATGCTGGCAGCATGTTCGGCCGGGACCCCTCACTTTAGCGATGTTCAGGCGACGCGTATCGCTGTGAATGGCAGCGTATTTGATGTTCGCGTGCGCGGAGATCTGGCCGAAGCCGTTCGGGTCAATTCGCAATACGCTCCGCGTCTTGGCCCGATCCGCGAACGAGCGGCCATGGCGATGGCTCAGGTTTCGGGGTGCCCGATACTGGATGTCCTGGGCGACGCGGCCGTGACCGTTGGCGTTTTGGGTTGTGACCGCGCCATGGGCAAGCGGTTGCTGCTGACGGCGGTTTCAGTCCCGAATTACGAATGCATTGATACCGGGCTGTTTCAAGACCTTGGTGACGGCGACGGCTATCAGGTCTTTGAGTGTACAGCCTACTGAATCGCGCTTTTTCTTGCGGATTTAGGCAAGATGTTGTGGATAAGTGGGTCATATATCCCATATCCTGCGCGACTCCGTTGACTCACCCCCAATCCGTTGCGCAGACTTCGAAGGTATAGGAATCACGGGACCCATTGCCTTTGCGCTTTAGCAAACTCAAACTCACCGGCTTCAAAAGCTTTGTTGATCCGACCGATCTGATTATCGCGGATGGGTTGACCGGTGTTGTGGGGCCTAATGGTTGTGGCAAATCCAATCTGCTGGAAGCTCTGCGTTGGGTGATGGGGGAAAACCGACCCAAATCGATGCGCGGTGGCGCGATGGAAGATGTGATTTTCGCCGGGGCCGCCACGCGGCCGGCCCGCAATTTTGCCGAAGTTGTGTTGACCATGGACAACTCCGAGCGGCTCGCGCCCTCGGGTTTCAATGACAGCGACCAGCTTGAGATTGTCCGCCGCATCACCCGAGATGTCGGCAGCGCCTATAAGACCAATGGCAAGGATGTGCGGGCGCGTGATGTGCAGATGTTGTTCGCCGACGCGTCAACGGGTGCACATTCTCCGGCGCTGGTCGGACAGAACCGCATTGCCGAACTGATTAACGCCAAACCCCGCTCTCGCCGCCGCATTCTGGAAGAGGCGGCCGGAATTTCGGGCCTCTATCAGCGCCGACACGAGGCCGAGTTGAAGCTGAAGGGTACCGAGGCCAACCTTACCCGTGTGGATGACGTGCTGGAACAGCTGGGCGGACAGCTGGCGCAGCTGGCCCGTCAGGCGCGTCAGGCCGCCCGCTATCGCGAAATCGGAGAGCAGCTGCGCCAAGCCGAAGGCATGTTGCTCTATCGTCGCTGGAAAGAGGCCGACATGGCCCGCCAGCAGGCCGAGGAAAAGCTGCGCGAACGCCTGACCGAGGCGTCGCGCGCCGAAGCTGATGCACGCTCTGCCGTCGCAAGTCGGGCGGAAATCGAAGAAACCCTGCCACCCCTGCGCGAGGAAGAGGCCATTGCCGCCGCCGTCCTGCAGCGCCAACAGGTGCAGCGGGATCAGTTGTCGGATCAGGAAACCCGCGCCCGTCAGACGATTGAGACATTGACCAATCGCATTCAGCAGCTTGGCAACGATATCGAGCGCGAGGCCGGGCTGAACCGCGATGCGGGGCAGATGATCGAACGGCTGGAATGGGAAGCTCGTGAATTGGCCAAGGCTGCCGATGGCCACGACGAAAAAGTCGCCGAGGCCGCCGAGGTCGCGCGCGAAGCGGCCACTGTCCTGCAAGACCGCGAAGACCACTTGTCACAAGAGACTGAGGATATGGCGCGTCTGGTTGCGCGCCACCAGTCCGGCCAGCGATTGGTCGACGACAGCCGCAAAACGCTGGCCAGGTCGGAAGGTGAAGAGGAAAAGGCCCGCGCAGCGGTGGATGAGGCGAAAACAGCCCTGACCCGCGCCGCCGAGGCATTTGAGGCCGCGCAAGAGGGTGAAGAAGAGGCTCGCGAGGCCTCTGAAGCCGCCGAAGAGGCACTGGCCGCCGCTGACGAGTTACGCAATGAAACCCAGGGCCGCGAGGCCGAGGCGCGTGCGAAAAGATCCGAAGCTGAAGGTGAGCTGGGTGCGATCCGCGCCGAGACCACAGCTCTGGCCAAGCTGGTTGAACGGGATACCGCAGAAGGCGGGCAGGTGCTCGACATGCTGCGTGTGGCTCCGGGTTATGAAAAGGCATTGGGCGCTGCGCTTGCGGATGATCTGAGGGCACCCTTGGTCGAGGGCGACGGGCCATCAGGCTGGGTTCCGGTTGCTGGCTATGATGCCGATCAATCGCTGCCCAATGGGGCCGAGCCGCTGGCCTTGCATGTATCCGGACCGGATCGCCTCAGCCGCCGGATCGCGCAGATCGGTTTGGTTGACGCGGATCAGGGCGCACGCTTGCAAGCCTCGCTGAAACCTGGTCAACGGTTGGTTTCGCGTTCGGGCGACCTATGGCGGTGGGACGGATTCCGTGCCTGGGCCGAGGATGCGCCAAGTGCGGCCGCCCTGCGGCTTGAACAGCTCAACAAACTTGAGGCACTGAAACAGGAACTGGCCCGGACCGAGGCGCAGGCCGACGGGGCCCGCGCCGCGCACGAGACGCTGTCGCAACAACTGGCCGACGTGACCGAGGCTGATCGCCGCGCCCGCGAGGCACGCCGCGCCGCCGATCAGCGCATGGCTGAAACCGCGCGTCTGCTCAGCAGGGCCGAGGCCGATCGCAATCTGGCGCAGGGCAGGCTGGAAACGCTGGCGCTTGCCGTTGATCGCCACAAAGAGGATGCGATGTCCGCCCGTGCCCAGCTGCGCGAGGCCGAGGGCGCCTTGATCGGTCTGGGCAATCTCGACAATGCCCGCGCGCAGGTCGAAGACATCAAACAGACGGTCGAGGCGGCGCGGATCACGATGCTGACTCACCGCTCGTCCCATGACGAGCTGCGCCGCGAGGGCGAGGCCCGTACCCGCCGTACACAAGAGGTCACCAAAGACCTCAGCGGTTGGCGGCACCGCCTGGACAGCGCCGAAAAGCGGATCTCGGAACTGGCCGAGCGCAAGGAAAGTTCCGAGGAAGAGCTATCCGAAGCGATGGCTGCTCCGGGCGAAATCGCCGAGGCGCGTGAAGAGTTGAACGAATTGATTGAAACTGCCGAAGCCCGCCGGGCCGAGGCCGCCGACAAGCTGGCTGCCGCCGAGTCCCGCCAGCGAGAGATTGTGCTGGCTGAGCGCGAAGCGGAACGTTTGGCTTCGGAAGCGCGCGAAAGCCGCGCCGCCGCTGAGGCGCGCTGTGATGCCGCCAAAGAGGCCGTATCGGCAGCGGCCGAGCGTATCGCTGAGGATCAACAGCTAACCCCGAACCAGTTGCTGAACCAGCTGGATGTGAATCCCGACCAGATGCCGGCTGCCGATGCTCTTGAGGCCGAGGTCAACCGCCACAAACGCCAGCGAGATGCGATGGGCGCGGTAAACCTGCGTGCCGAAGAGGACAGCAAAGAGGTTCAGGAAGAATTCGACACGCTGAACGGCGAAAAGGCCGATCTCGAAGAGGCGATCAAAGCGCTGCGCAGCGGCATCTCCAGCCTCAACCGCGAAGGACGCGAACGGCTACTGACCGCGTTTGAACAGGTGAATTCGAACTTCGCCATGTTGTTCAAGCATCTCTTTGGCGGTGGCGAGGCCAATCTGGTCATGGTCGAAAGCGACGACCCGCTGGATGCAGGCCTTGAAATCATGTGCCAGCCGCCGGGCAAGAAACTGTCGACGCTCAGCCTGCTTTCGGGCGGTGAACAGACCCTGACCGCGACGGCCCTGATCTTTGGCGTCTTTCTGGCGAACCCGGCTCCGATCTGTGTTCTGGACGAGGTCGATGCGCCGCTGGATGATGCCAACGTCACCCGGTTCTGTGACCTGCTGGACGAGATGTGCCGCCAGACCGATACGCGTTTCCTGATCATCACCCACCACGCGGTGACCATGGCGCGGATGGATCGTCTGTTCGGCGTCACCATGCAAGAACAGGGTGTCAGCCAGCTGGTTTCGGTTGATCTGAAGAAAGCCGAACAGATGGTCGCCTGACCTCTCACTGCAACGTTATGAGCGGTTTCGTAAGAATTGGGTTAGGCTGCTGCCATGACCCGTTTCCTGATCATCGCCCTACTGACTGCTACCCCTTTAGGGGCCGCGGAATGGACGACCAAGCCCGATGACGTCCCTCTGACCCAACAAGAGTTGATGGCGCTGGCGGGTCGGACGCTGACCTTTTATGATGACGGGCAGTCGCGATACTCGGCTGGCGGGGCCTATTCCTATACCTATGCCAGCGGAGAATCCGCGTTCGGAACCTATTCCATCGCGGAGGATGGCAGTATCTGCGTGCAATACAGAAACGGGTTCGGTCGATGTGATCTTTATGTCCTGAGTGCTGGACGCCTGATCCTGATCACGGAAAAGGGAGAGCGTTTCCCGGTACGGCCCGAGTGACATTGAAGAAACCGCGGCAACTATTGAAATTGATCTGAATATGTGGGTTTTTGGTGGTCATTTAATCGTAATATTTCAAAATTAGATGGGGATCAGGGGCGAATTCTCACCCCGCGTTGTTGTAAGTTCCCGTATCAACAACGGATCAAAAGAGGCGGGTCGATGTGCAGATTTCTGGCTTGGGCGGGTGCGAAACGGTTTCTGGACGAACTTGTTATGGACCAGGAACAGTCGCTGGTGCATCAAAGCAGAAACGCCCTGATTGGCAAAACGCCAATCAACGCGGATGGTTTTGGGTTGGCCTGGTATTCCGGGCGCGAAACGCCGTGTTTTTACAAAGACACCAACCCGGCTTGGTCGGATGCCAACCTGAAACAGTTGACCCATCACACGAAATCGCACCTGTTCCTGGCGCATGTACGTGCCTCAACGGGGACTGCCACGTCGCGGAACAACTGCCATCCCTTTGGCTGTGGTAAGTGGAGCTTTATGCATAACGGGCAGGCCGGCGGCCATGACCGTATCCGCCAACAGCTTGACGGGATGATACCTAGCCACCTGTACGATCATCGCCTTGGCGCAACTGAAAGCGAGGCGATTTTTCTGATTGCCCATGGCGAAGGGTTGGACGCCGAACCCATCGCCGCGATGGAGCGTGCGGTGCACCGTGTCGAGGTGCTTGCCCGCGCCAAAGGAAGCCTACCCCATATGCGCTTTGCCGCCTGCTGGTCCGATGGAGATCGCCTGTTTGCTGCGCGCTATGCCTCGGACCGTTTCGCACCCAGCCTGCATTACAGGCCCTGCGATGATGGGATCATTATCGCGTCTGAGCCGCTGGATGCGAAGAATGGCGATTGGGCCGAGATCCCGGCAAATACCGCCATCGAAACACGCGGCGATAGGCTGCAGATGCATGTGTTTGAGCCGAACGGGCGATCTTTGGACGCCGAAGTCGCCTAGATCGCCGTATCGAAGAGCGACTAGAGCCGGTTCAACAACTCAGCCGTTGGCCAGGCATCCGCAGGCAGGCCTAGTCGTGCTTGCTCTGACTGGACAGCCGCGCGCGTCCCTGCGCCCAGAATCCCGTCGATCTTGCCCACATTATGGCCGCGCGCCTGCAGCTTGCTTTGCAGCTGCTTCATCTGTGCACCCGATAAGCCTTGGGCCGCGTTGCCCGCGTCATAGACCTGTGCCCCTTCAAGCCGGGTGCCGAAATAGGCGGCGGTCAGCACATAGACAAAGCTCTGGTTCCATTCGAAATACACATCAAAATTTGGATAGGCCAGAAAGGCAGGCCCGTTATGCCCTTGCGGTAGGATCAGCGAGGCGGGCAGGTTGGTGAGAGACCCGTTGCGTGCCTGAACGCCCATCGCCTGCCAGTCAGAAACCGAACGCGGTTTGCCCGGGCCCGATAGCGACCAATCCATCCGTGCGGGTACGGTGACCTCTTGCAGCCAAGGCTGCCCCGGTTGCCAGCCCAGATGCGACAGCATCTTGGCGCCCGACATAAGCGCATCGGGCGCAGAGGTCTTTAGCGAAACCTTGCCGTCACCATCGCCATCGATCCCGTTTTCCAGAATGTCTCGGGGCAGCATCTGCACCATTCCAATCTCGCCAGCCCAAGCACCTGACGTGCGGGCCGGGTCGAAATTTCCCCGGCTGTACAGCTCAATCGCAGCGAACACCTGAGGCCGGAACAATTCTGGACGACGGCAATCATGCGCCAGTGTCACCAGCGCATTGCGGGTGTTGAAATCCCCCTGAAACGACCCGTAATCCGTTTCGAACGCCCAAAATGCCAACAGCACCCCGCGCGAGACGCCATATTGCTGCTCGATCCGGTCAAACACTGCGTCGTATTTGCGCGACATGGCCTGCCCGCGGTCGATCCGGTTTTGCGAAATCAGGTGCCGCGAAAAATCAATGAACGGTTTCTGGAACACGCCCTGCGCCCGGTCGGCCCTTAAGACCGCGTTGTCTTGTTTCACACCTTTGAAGAAGGCATTGACGGTGGATTTGTCAAAGCCTTGCTGAACGGCCTCGGCCTTCAACCCCTTCACGAAGGAATTGAAACCCCCGCCACATTGGGCAAACGCAGGTGAAGCAAACAAGGCGGCGGCAACAAGGCCGGAAAGAAAACGCATGGACAGGTCCGTCAGATTATGAAGCTGACCCCAACCCACACTGACACGAGGCCAAGCGCAAGCCCCCATATCCTCCAAAGCATGTCACATGCGCGGAAAACCTCTGGCGCGCCGATGTCGCGCGGGGCCTCGCCGTTGACCCAGGCCAGATCACGGAGCTTTCCGTCATAACTGCGCGGCCCGGCAAGGGCCACGCTCAGTGCGCGTGCCATTGCCGCCTCGGGCCAGCCAGCATTGGGAGAGATATGGCGGCGCGCATCGCCGACCATCTCGCCCCATCTGGCCCATTGGTTTGACAAGATGACGATTAACAGAAAGGTCAGTCGCGCGGGGATCAGGTTGAGGAGATCGTCCAACCGCGCAGCTGCCCATCCGAAATCACGGTATTTATCCGTGCGATAGCCGACCATGCTGTCGGCGGTATTGATCGCCTTGTAGACCAGAAGCCCTGGCAGGCCACCCACCAGAAACCAGAAGGCCGGCGCGATGACTCCGTCGCTGAGGTTTTCAGCCGCGCTCTCGATCGCGGATCGGGCGACCTGTGCTTCGGTCATGTCCTTGGTGTCGCGTGACACGATCATGGCGACCTTCGCGCGCCCATCGACCAGCGAGGTCTGCAAACCCTCGCCAACAGCGCGGACATGTTCCACCAGCGATTTTTGTGCCAACAGCACAGCGCAGATAATGGTGCCGATGATCGGGCCAAGCAAAGACAGAAGCCCCCCAAGCCCAGCGGCACCTGCGACCAGCAGCGCGGCAACAGCTATGCCCTTGAGGCGACGATACGAGCCATGGTTCAGGCGGTCGTCAAGCCACCCGATGAGTTTACCGATCATGACGGCGGGGTGCCCGACGCGCGACCACAGCCAATCCGGCTCGCCCAGGGCCGCATCCAGACACATGGCGCAGACCAGGATAAAGGCGGTGCTCACAAGGCCGCCTCAAGCCGCGCCCAGCCATCTGCCGGTGGCAGGCCAAGGCGCAGATAGGTTTGCGAATAGGGGAATACACGACTCCAGATATGTGCGCGGGCCAGACGGTCTTGCCAGGCACTGGCGTCGTCGACCTGATAGAGCCGGAACAGGCTGGTGCCGCCGATCAGCTGCGCGCCTTTCTGCGTTACCATCCGATCCATCCGAGCGGCATCGGCCGCCAAAAGCAGGCGGGCCTCGTCAGCCCAAGCCGTGTCGCTCAACGCTTGCTCTCCGATCCGCAAGGCGGGACCTGAGACCGCCCAAGGCCCGGTCAGATCGTTCAAACGTGCGATCAGATCGGAGCGTGCGATGGCAAATCCCAGCCGTAGCCCCGCCAGCCCCCAGAACTTGCCAAAGCTTTTCAGCACGATAACTCCGGGCCGGTCGGCAAGATGGATCAGCGAGGCATCGGGCGTGACGTCGCAAAAGCTCTCGTCGATAATCGTCAGGGGGGCATTCACATCGTTCACGCTCCAGATGCGCCCATCTGGGTTGTTGGGGTGCACGATCACGCGCGCCTCGACTGGGCCGGAGTTCTGTAGCGTCCAGCCCTGCGCGGCAAAGGCGGCGGCATGTTCGTTATAGGTCGGAGTGGTAATCTGAACCCGGCCGGTTGCAGCCAACGCAGGAATGCGGGCGATCAGAGCAGATGCGCCGGGTGCAGGCAGGATCTCTGCTCCCTCGGGAACTGACCAGAAACTGCGGGCCGCATCGGCCAGCCGTTCAAATGCGCCATGGTCGGGCAATTCCATCCAATCCGATGGGGTGAGCCCGGCAACTTCGTATGGAACCGGATTGATTCCGGTGGACAGGTCGATCCAATCGGTTCGCTTGCCGCCATAAACTGACATGGCTCCATCCAGCCCACCGCCATGGTCCCGAGCGGCCCGCGGATTCAAATCTCTATTTTCGCGCGCCATCGGGCCCCTCGCCGGAATCACCAAATTTTGCCTGTTTCAAGCGGATTTTTGCCAGTTTTACAAGCAAATCCGCGTGATCAGGGGCGTGCTCCGGCTCGGTTAACACTTTGTTAATGAATTGGCGTGAACACAAACCTTAGGGGTCGGCACCACTCACCATATATGTGCCGAGGTTGTTGAGAATGAATGTATTGATTGTTGAGAGTAACCCCGATTTAGGTCGGGTTTGGAAAAGGCATCTTGAACGCCAGGGTGCCGATGTCACGCTTGTGGCCGGTCAGGAGGATGCAATCCTCGCCCTGTATGGGGCCGAGTTTGAAATCATCGTTCTGGATTTGGTGCTGGAGACCGGCAGCGCTTTGGCCGTGGCTGACTTTGCCAGCTATCGCAGGCCCGAGGCTCGTGTGATTTTCGTGACCAACACCACTTTCTTTTCGGATGGCTCGATCTTTGCCCATAGCCCGAATGCCTGCGCCTATGTGCAAAGCGGCACGCCGCCAGAGGATCTGGCGGCGATGGTTGAGCACTACGCGGCGGGACGCTGATCGCGCCCGTGGGGCTCCAGATAGTTCAGGATCGGGTTCGTCGGGATGATCCGGTGCGGGTTAATGCTCTCATGGCTGTAGTGATAGTGGCGCACGATATGGTTTAAGTTTACGGTCCGCGCGACACCCGGCCACTGGTACAGCTCGCGGGTATAGGCCCACAGGTTGGGATAGTCGATCAGACGCCGCCGGTTGCATTTGAAATGCAGATGGTAGACCGGATCAAACCGGATCAGCGTGGTGAACAACCGCCAGTCGGCCTCGGTGATGCGGTCGCCCATCAGATAGCGGCTGGTGGACAGCCGGTCTTCGAGCCAGTCCAGCGTGTCAAAGAGCGGGCCAACGGCTGCGTCATATGCCGCCTGGCTGGTGGCAAAGCCGGATTTGTAGACCCCGTTATTGATGTCGGAATAGACGCGGGCATTGACCTGTTCGATTTCGTCACGCATCGCCTCGGGCCAGTAATCATCGGTGTTCCCGGTGATCCCGTCAAAGGCCGAGTTGAACATCCGGATGATTTCCGAGCTTTCGTTCGAGACGATGGTTTCCTGTTCCTTGTCCCACAGGATTGGAACGGTTACGCGCCCCGAATAGGCCGGGTCAGCCTTGGTATAGATTTGGTGGGCATAGTCCATTCCGTACAGTACGTCGCCCGCCGCCCCGTGTTCGTCGGTTGCAAATGTCCATCCCTTGTTCAGCATGTCTGGGTGTACGACCGAAACCGGGATCAGATCGGACAGCTCTTTCAGTTCGCGGAATATCAGTGTCCTGTGGGCCCAGGGGCAGGCATGGCTGACATAAAGATGGTACCGGTCAGGTTCGGCTTTGAAGCCGCCCGTGCCGGAGGGCCCGGCGCTGCCATCAGCGGTCAACCAGTTGCGAAATTGCGCCGCGCTACGTTTGAAGGCGCCGCCTGTGGATTTGGTATCATACCATGTGTCGTGCCATTTGCCGTCGACCAATAGGCCCATGGTTGGATCCTCCGTAATGCGGTTTCCCGGAACATACGCTTTGAAGGGGACCGATCCTATGCGAGCCGCCGCGCATTGTGCCTGCGTTTTCGCACAGGTTGGAATGGGATTTCCGTGCAACAGGTTTGGATTCGACCGCGTTGAGTGATCGGCTTCACTGGATTTTTACAGTCTACGTTCCAAAATAGAGTCCGCTGCGGGGGAGTTTTGATATGAGTACCTATGTTTCCAAAGAAATCAGCGCCGAATTGGATGCTGCGCGAATCGCGAGTCTGAAGAAAACCAGCCGACTTCGTGTCGAATTGGGTGACAATACGTACAAAATTCTCCGATTGTGGAGGGATGGCTTCACCGTAGAGGCTGCAACCACGCCTCGATTGCGCGGATTGGTCGATATCTACGATGGCGCGCGTCACTTATATCAATGCCTGATCATTGCCGATGAATGTGAGGCAGGCGAAATGCGCTATGAATTCAAGCGCAGCACGGCAGCCTCCGACAAGGCCCCATTGGATTTCTATCGATCTCCGGACGCGCCCATCGCGCTGCTTGGAAACAAGGACTAGGCTTTTGCCCATCGGGTCTGCCGATGGGCATTCCGCTATTGCAGATCGGAAAACGCGTGTTTCAGCCGTTTGCTGGCCTCTTCAACACGCCCGCGTTGCGTCGCTAGATTGAACCGCTCGAATGTCTCTCCGCCCGCACCAAAGCCGGGGCCAGGCGAGGTGGCGATTTTTGCATCCTCGCGCAGACGCCGGGTAAATTCTGCGTGGTCCATTCCGGTGCCCGAGAAATCAATCCAAGCCAGATAGGTTGCCTGTAAGGGCATTGACCACAGGCCAGGGATTTCTGCGATTGCAGCGTCAAAGATTTTTCGGTTGCTATCAAGATGGGCGATCTGTTCATCCACCCAAGCGGCCCCTTCAGGCGAATAGGCAGCGGTGATCATTGCGACTCCCAATGCGCTGGGATCATAATCCAGTGTCTGGATTCGGTGACGCATCGCAGCGCGCAGGTCCGAGTCGGGGATGATCATATTCCCCGTCCGTTGACCGGCGATGTTGAAAGTCTTGGACGCTGCCGTCAGTGTCACGGTCCAGGGCCGCGCATCCGGCGCGGCGACATCCATCGGAACAAAGGTCGTGCCGGGATAGACCAGATCGTGGTGAATCTCGTCCGAAACCAGAATAAGGTCGTTCCGTTCCGCAAATGCCGCGACTGCGCGCAATTCCTCTGGCGTCCAGACCCGGCCCGAGGGGTTCTGAGGCGAGCACCACAAAAGCATCTTCTCGGTTCCATCCAGCCGCGACTGCGCGTCTTCCAGATCAAGGCCATAGCCGTCGCCGTCGCGCATCAAGGGGCATTCCACCACGCGCCGACCCGACTTGTTCACCTTATGTGCAAACTCATGGTAGACGGGTGTAAAGATGACCACTCCGTCGCCCGGACTGGTCCAGACATCGAGGCAGAGCGCAATCGCATTTCCCAGACCCTGCGACGTCAGAATCCAATCAGAATCGATCTCCCACCCGTGGCGGTTCTTCATCCACCATTGGATGGAATTCAGGTAGTCCGGGTGCATCCAGGAATATCCGAAAACACCGTGATCCGCCGCGTTACGCACAGCGTCGATCACACAAGGCGCCGTAGAATAGTCGGAATCGGCCGTCCACATTGCCAGACCGTCATCCGGCGAAAGGCCATACAGCTTTTCAAGCTTGTCCCATTTCGAACTGTTGGTGCCGCGGCGGTCGATCAGGTCGTTGAATGTCATATCTGCTCCATCTGTCCGGATGAAAGCTAGCCGCAAATTCGGCAGGTGCAAGGGGGGCGTTGCGGCTTAGGGCGTGATGGCCTAAATCAACCTCATGAAACGCAATATACTGATCCATCCCGACCCCCGCCTGAAAAAGATCTGCTCTCCCGTAGTGGATCTGACGGACGAATTGCGCCAGCTGGCTGATGACATGCTTGAGACGATGTATGATGCGCCTGGTATCGGGCTGGCAGCGCCTCAGATTGGGATGCTGGACCGGCTGATCGTTATGGACTGTGTCAAGGAAGAGGACGAGGCTCAACGCCCGCTGATTATGTTCAACCCCGAAGTGGTCGCGTCGTCGGACGAGACGAATGTCTATGAAGAAGGTTGTCTTTCGATCCCTGAACAATTCGCCGAAGTGACACGCCCAAAGGTCGTGGACGTGGCTTGGATCGATCGTGATGGTAACGCGCAGCGGGAAACATTCGATGGCCTTTGGGCAACCTGTGTCCAGCATGAGATTGACCACCTGAACGGGAAGCTGTTCATCGACTATCTCAAGCCTATGAAACGCCAGATGATCACCCGAAAAATGCAAAAGCTGAAACGCGAGCAGGCGCGCGAATGACTATTCGTACCTGCCTGCCATGGCCTGATAAGCGTCTGCGGACCAAAGCCGAAGATATCACCGAAATTACTGACGAGGTTCGTGCCATCTGGGATGACATGATCGACACAATGGAGGCGATGCCCGGCGTCGGCCTTGCCGCACCGCAGATCGGCGTGATGCTGCGGCTCGCGGTGGTCGATGGCTCGACCGAGCGGGGGCGGGCCGTGCGGCTGGCAAACCCTGAGATCCTGCACAGATCGGTCGAATTGCGCGAGCATGAAGAAGCCAGCCCAAACTTGCCTGGCGTGTCGGCCAAGGTGAAACGTCCTCGGGCTGTGACGGTAAAGTTTCTCAATGAAAAAGGCATCATCGACCGCCGTGACTTTGTCGGAATCGAAGCCACCAGCGTGCAGCACCAGATCGACCATCTAAACGGGCAGATGTATTTCGACAGGCTCAGCAAGGTCAAACGCGATATTCTGCTGCGCAAAGCTAAAAAGCTGGGGTAGGCATGCGGCTGATCTTTATGGGGACACCCGATTTCTCGGCTCCGATGCTGGACGCGCTGATTGATGCGGGGCATGAGGTTGCCGCCGTCTACTGCCAGCCTCCGCGCCCAGCGGGCAGGGGCAAAAAGGATCGTCCAACCCCCGTTCATGCTCGGGCCGAGGCATTGGGCCTGACCGTTCGGCATCCGGTCTCATTGAAATCAGCGGAAGAACAGGACGCCTTTGCCGCGTTGAATGCGGATGTGGCTGTCGTCGTGGCCTATGGCCTGTTGTTGCCACAACCGATTCTGGATGCGCCTACTCAGGGATGTCTGAACATTCATGCAAGCCTGTTGCCGCGCTGGCGGGGGGCTGCGCCGATCCATCGGGCGATCATGGCGGGTGATGCGCAAACCGGAATCTGCATCATGCAGATGGAGGCTGGTCTGGATACCGGGCCAGTCCTGTTGCAGCGGGCCACCGACATTGGTGCGCAGGAGACCACAGGGCAGTTGCATGACCGGCTGTCCGAAATGGGCGCTTCTCTGATCGTCGAGGCACTGTCCAAACTGCCGAACCTGACGCCCGAGCCTCAACCCGACGTCGGCGTGACCTATGCCGCCAAGATCGACAAGGCTGAGGCGCGTGTTGACTGGGCCAGACCCGCGGTCGAAATTGACCGTCAGATCCGTGGCCTGTCCCCCTTTCCCGGCGCCTGGACCGAGATGAATGGGGAGCGGATCAAGCTGCTTGGTTCCAAATTGGCCGAGGGGCAGGGTGTTGCAGGAGAGGTTCTTGACGACCAACTGAAGGTTGCCTGTGACGATGACGCGATTGAGCTACTGCGCTTGCAACGGGCGGGTAAAGGGGCGCAGGATAGGGACACTTTTCTGCGGGGGTGGCCGATTGCCGTTGGTACCCGCCTGTCATCGGAGTAGGCCACCATGTTCATGATCCTGATGGGGACTGTCGTTATTGCTGGGATTGTCGGCTATCTGTCCGAGAAATCCGGCTTTACCCATAATGGCATTCTGCAGTCGATCATCATCTGCGTCGGTGGTGCGTTCTTGTTCTATTTCGTGCGCATCATGTTCGGGGTCAGCTTTGGCCCGCCTGGTCTGGATGCAGTGCTGTCCTCGATCGGGGCGCTGATCATCGTTCCGACCCATTGGAGGAAGTGACATGCCCGTCATCGCCCTGATCGTCATCGGCGCCGCTGCGGGTTTTCTGGCCACCCGCCTGATGCGGATCGAGGCAGATATCCCAACCACCATGCTGATCGGTATCATTGGTGCCTTGGTTGGTGGATTTCTTCTGCGGGCATTGGTCACGATGATGGGCTGGCTGTCCGGGTTCATCGGCGCTGTGCTGGGCGCGCTTCTGGTGATCTGGATCTGGCAGACCTATATGCGCCGCTAAGCCTTGATCAAGGGCGACTGCGTGGCGGGCGGCTTTTGTAGACGGGCAGTTTCCAGCCGAACAGCAGCGATCCTGCCCGCAATGCCCAGCAGATCAGGGCGCAGGCGGCAAGCACGGTCAGCTCCTCGAACCCCATCCGGTTGGCAATAACGGCCGCTACCGAGCCTGCAAGGGCGCAAGACACATAAAGCTCACCCTGTTTCAGCACCAGCGGAACCTCGTTGCAGACCACGTCCCGCATCAGGCCGCCAAAGCATCCGGTGGTGACACCCATCAACACCACGATCGTACCGGATTGGTCCAAGGATAATGCGACGCCCGTGCCGGCAGCGACCGCGATGGACAGGGCGAAACTGTCCAGCCAGACCAGCCAGTTATACCGGCTTTCGACCAGATGGGCTGTAAAGAACACAAGGACTGCCGCACTGCAGGCCATCAGGACATAGCTGGGCTGGCCAACCCAGAACACGGGATTCCGATCCAACAGCAGGTCACGCACCGTGCCGCCGCCAACGGCGGTCAGGCAGGCGATAAAGGCAAACCCTACAAGATCAAGCTGCGCGCGACTGGCGACCAATGCGCCGGTCAGCGCAAAAACCAGAACCGAGGCATAATCGAGCAGGTCCAGGCCGTTCATGGCTGCGTCTTCTTGGGCTTGAACGGGGCCATGCCTGCACGGGCCAGTTCGTCGGCTTTTTCGTTTTCCGGGTGACCCGCGTGGCCCTTGACCCATTCCCAGGTCACATCATGACGCACCTGCGCCTCATCCAGCCGTTGCCACAGGTCGACATTCTTGACCGGTTTTTTGTTCGAGGTTTTCCAGCCGTTCTTTTTCCAACCGAATATCCAGCCGGTGACGCCGTTTTTCACATAGGCGCTGTCAGTAATCACGGTGATTTTCGAGGCACGTTCGAGCGTTTCAAGCGCGCTGATTGCGGCCAGAAGTTCCATTCGGTTGTTGGTGGTTTCAGCTTCGCCGCCGCTCAGTTCACGCTGTTTCAGGACGGTGTCGCCGTCCATTGCACGCAGCAACACACCCCAGCCACCCGGGCCTGGATTACCGGAACAAGCACCGTCAGTATAGGCAAACAGTTCAGGCATGGGCCAGCACCAGAATGAAGCCATCGTAAGAACCCGCCAGACCTTTGCCGATCCCGGTCCTAATCCCGTCGATGGTAAAGCCGGCATCTGCCAGGGCCTCCACGATCTCGGTCTGCGAGAAGTAGCTATAATAGCGATCCAGATGATCGCGATGTTCGCCCGTGCCCAGTTTGAGGCCCAGGAAAAAAAAGCCCTGCGGTTTCAGCGCCCGGTGGATGGCCACCAAATGGCGTGGGAAATCCTTGCGGGGCGCGTGCAGCAGCGAGAAGCTGGCGTAGATGCCGTCATATGCGGCCACTTCGGTCACGTCATCGAAAGTACCCAGATGCGCGTCCACGCCATTGGCGCGCGCATAATCAACAAAAGCGGGCGTCGCATCCAGCGCATGCACGCTCAGGCCCTGGCGTAGAAAGAACGCGCTGTCTGACCCGGGGCCCGAGCCCAGATCCAACACATGCCCCTTACCGACGGCATCGACAAATTCCTGACGCGATGTCAGCTGCTCCGGTGGTAGAGGAACCTTGAGGTATTCGGCCACGTTGTTGGTATAGGCGTTGATGGTTTTGGGATCGCTCACAGATAGACTCCGACGGCAAGGCAGGCCAATACGACTGCGGTCAGCAAAATGCGCAACCGCATCCACCAGACCGGTGTTAGCCGCCAATACGAAAAGATGGCATCCAACACCAGTAGCCCGCCAAATCCCCACATCAGATTTGTGCCAGTGCTGACAGGCCCGCTGCCGGTTTTCAGAAAGGCCCACAGGGCGGGTAATGTGGACAGCGCATAACAGGTCGCGGCCTTGCTGCCAGAGGTTTTACTGGAAAACCCCCACAGCACGCCGGACATAAAGCTGAGGATGATCGCCCCATAATACAACTGGATATACGGACCGACAAAACGTGCGCCCAGAGCCTGTCGGCCCCAGTCGTTCAGATCGTCGTTCAGATAGGTCAGAGCGCCCCAGATGAAGGGGATCAGCCCGGCCAACCCCAGAAACAGCGGCGCCCTTGGTATGCCGCTCATGCGGGTTGGCGCAGGACGCGCGGGACTTTGAATTCGACATTCTCGGTCGCTGTTTCAACCATTTCGACCGTCACATCGTAATGCTGTCTGAACGCATCGATAACTTCGTTGATCAGAACCTCGGGGGCAGAAGCGCCTGCTGTCAGAGCGATCGAAGAGATACCTTCGAGTGCGCGCCAGTCGATGTCGGTCGCGCGCTGCACCAGTTGGGCATAGCTGCATCCCGCGCGTGCCGCGACCTCGACCAAACGGCGAGAGTTAGATGAATTCGGCGCCCCCACAACCAACAGGGCATCTGACTTCCGGGCCACAACCTTGACTGCTTCTTGCCGGTTGGTTGTGGCGTAACAGATATCTTCTTTGTGAGGGCCGACGATAGATGGAAATCGGGTCTGAAGCGCTGCAATGATATCCTTTGTATCGTCAACCGACAGGGTCGTCTGAGTGACAAAGGCCAGTTTGTCAGGGTCGCGGACCTGGACGTCTGCAACGTCTGCAACCGTTTCGACCAGCAAAACCTCTCCTTCGGGTAGCTGTCCCATCGTTCCGATAGTTTCGGGATGGCCCTTATGTCCGATCATGATCATCTGCAGCCCGGCTTCGGCGTGGCGCTGTGCTTCGACATGGACTTTGGAGACCAGCGGGCAGGTGGCGTCGACATAGACCATCTGGCGCTGCGCCGCCGTCGCGGGTACCGATTTGGGAACCCCGTGCGCCGAGAATATCACTGGGCGATCGTCGGGGCAGTCTTCCAGTTCATCGACAAAGATCGCACCTTTGGCGCGCAGTCCATCGACCACGAATTTGTTATGGACAATCTCGTGCCGAACATAGACCGGGGCACCCCATTTCTGCAGCGCCATCTCGACAATCTTTATGGCCCTGTCGACACCAGCACAGAACCCGCGCGGGGCGGCGAGATAGAGGGTCAGGGGGGGCTTGGTCATGTCGCGTTCTCCTTACCGACACAGGTAAGTCTTTTCACGGCCATGGTCCAGTCAGGACAATGTCATTGATCCGACATGGTTCAATGCTAGCCAATAGGTGTTTTCAGCACCTGATCTTTGTTTAAAAAGCGCGGCCAGGGTTTCCCCTGACCGCGCTAATTTTCAACCGAGTTTGCTTTGGGGCCAGGTTATTACCCGCCTGCGGCAACGGTGCGCGGTTCCATCGGCATTTCGCGCGGCGGACGACCGATCACGTCGCGGAGATCTTCCAGCTCGATGAAGTTGTCGGCCTGGCGGCGCAATTCGTCCGAGATCATGGGGGGCTGGCTGCGGATGGTCGACACCACAGAAACGCGTACCCCCTGACGTTGCAGGCTTGCGATCAGCGGGCGGAAATCTCCGTCGCCGGAAAACAGCACGATATGGTCTACACGTGGTGCAAGCTCCATGGCATCGACGGTCAGTTCGATATCCATGTTACCTTTGACTTTCCGACGCCCCATGCTGTCGGTGTATTCTTTTGCCGGTTTCGTAACCATGGTGAAGCCATTGTAATGCAGCCAATCAACCAGTGGACGGATGGGCGAATACTCGTCATTTTCAAGTAGCGCTGTGTAATAGAAAGCTCTGAGCATCTTACCGCGGCGCATGAATTCCTGGCGCAGCAGTTTATAGTCAATGTCAAACCCCAGTGCTTTTGCGGCTGCATAAAGATTCGAGCCGTCGATGAACAGCGCTAGCCGTTCGTCTTTATAAAACATAAATAGGTCCTTCCGGTACAAATCAGCGCGCTGCGTGTTACGTGAGTGAGTCTTGGGAAAATACAGCGCATTGATATCTCCATAATTAGGGGTTTTATGGTGTATCGCAAGTATGCAATTCGCCGAATATAGGGAGTAGGATGCGCAAAACCACCTCAAAAGCAGTGCTTGCCCTCGGTGCAAATCTCAAAGTGAGAGGTTTTGAGCCCCATCTGACGCTACGGCATGCCATTGACGCGATTTTGCGCCAGGGGCTGTTGATTCGGGCTGAAAGCCGCTTTTATGCGACCCCTTGTTTTCCTGCGGGCGCGGGCCCGGACTATGTGAATGCGGCCGTGTTGATCGAGACTGAAAGGTCACCCATTGAGTTGCTGCAGATATTGCATGGAATTGAACATGATTACGGGCGCGAGAGGATTCAGCGCTGGGGAATGCGGACGTTGGATCTGGACCTGGTCTGTTACGATGATCTGGTTCTGCCCGACCGCGAGGTTTTTCAAAGCTGGTTATCGCTGCCGCCCGAAGATCAGAAACAGCAGGCGCCGGATCAGTTGATCCTGCCGCACCCAAGGGTACAGGATCGTGCGTTTGTGCTTGTTCCCATGGCGGATGTTGCCCCGAATTGGCGGCATCCGATACTGGACCTGACCGTCAGGGAAATGCTTGCGGGGCTTCCTTCGGACGATATTGCGGCAGTTACCCCGTTATGATTGGTGCATTTGCAGCATTTCCTGCTTGTCAAGGCAGGGATTCGCCCTTAGATAAACCTCTTCCTGACATGGATTCAGTAACGGAGAGCGCCCCATGGCCCGCGTGACGGTTGAAGATTGCGTAGACAAGGTTCCGAACCGGTTTGAACTGGTGATGCTTGCCGCCCATCGTGCGCGCGAGATTTCCGCCGGTGGTCCGATCACCGTTGACCGTGACAACGACAAAAACCCAGTTGTTTCTCTGCGTGAGATCGCTGACGAGACCCAGAGCGCTGATGAGCTGCGCGAGCGGCTGATTGAGGCCAACCAGACCCAAATCGAGGTCGACGAGCCCGAAGAAGACCAGATGGCGCTGCTGATGGGTGCGGAAACAGACAAGCCTGCGGATGACGACATGTCCGAAGAAAAGCTGCTGCGCGCTCTGATGGAGGCTCAAGGCCAGGGGTAATCCCCACAAATGAAGGTGCGGACCGGATGATTTCTGCTGAAGACCTGATTGCGCTGGTCCGCAACTACAATCCAAAAACGAATGCAGACCGCATTGCCAAGGCGTATGAGTTCGGCAAGCAGATGCATGATGGGCAGTTCCGCCATTCTGGCGAGCCCTATTTCACCCACCCCGTTGCCGTTGCCGCCATCCTGACCGAACAGCGTCTGGATGATGCGACTATTATCACGGCGCTACTGCACGATACGATCGAAGACACCAAGGCCAATTACGGCAAAGTGTCTGAGCTGTTTGGCGAAGAAGTCGCCAAGCTGGTTGATGGGGTCACCAAACTGACAAACCTTCAGCTGTCCAGCCGCGAAACCAAACAGGCCGAGAACTTCCGCAAGCTGTTCATGGCGATGTCCAAGGATTTGCGGGTCATTCTGGTCAAGCTGGCAGACCGTCTGCACAATATGCGCACAATCAAGGCGATGCGGCCCGAAAAGCAGATCGTCAAAGCGCGCGAGACGATGGATATCTACGCGCCGCTCGCAGGCCGTATGGGTATGCAATGGATGCGGGAAGAGCTGGAAGACCTCGCCTTCCGCGTTCTCAACTCTGAAGGCCGCCAGTCCATCATCCGCCGCTTCATCACGCTGCAGCGCGAAACGGGTGACGTGATCCACCGGATCACCGGCGACATGCGGCACGAACTTGAAAAGGCCGGGATTGAAGCCGAGGTTTTTGGCCGTGCCAAGAAACCCTATTCGATTTGGCGTAAAATGCAGGAAAAGGACCAGGGGTTCTCGCGCCTGTCCGACATTTACGGGTTCCGCATCATTACGCAAAGCGAAGAAGACTGCTATCGAACCCTTGGCGCGATCCACCAGCGTTGGCGCGCCGTGCCAGGGCGGTTCAAGGATTATATCAGTCAGCCGAAATCGAACGGTTACCGGTCGATCCACACCACCGTTTCAGGCCGTGACGGCAAGCGGGTCGAGGTTCAGATCCGCACCCGTCAGATGCATGATGTCGCCGAAACCGGCGTGGCCGCGCACTGGTCCTATCGGGATGGCGTGCGTTCGGAAAACCCCTTTGCCGTCGACCCGGCTAAGTGGATCGCCAACCTGACCGAGCAGTTTGACAGCGAAGAGGATCACGAGGATTTCCTCGAGGCGGTCAAGCTCGAGATGTATTCGGACCAGGTCTTTTGTTTCACGCCTAAGGGGGACGTGGTGAAACTGCCGCGTGGTGCGACGCCGATCGACTTTGCCTATGCCATCCACACGCGCATCGGGCACGCCTGTGTAGGGGCCAAGGTTGATGGTATTCGCGTGCCACTTTGGACCCGGATCAAAAACGGGCAGTCGGTGGATATCATAACAGCTGACGGTCAGACTCCCCAAGTCACGTGGTTGGAAATTGCCGTCACCGGCAAAGCCCGTACAGCCATTCGTCGCGCCCTGCGCGAGGTTGACCGAGAGCGGTTCATCAAGCTGGGCAAAGAACTCGCGCGATCGGGATTTGAACATGTCGGGCGCAAAGCGACCGACAAGGCGCTGGACACTGCTGCCAAGCATCTGCGCCTGAAAGACCGGCATGAGCTGCTGGCGCGCCTGGGCAGTGCAGAACTAACTGCCCATGATGTGGTCAGCGCCGTCTACCCGGAACTGACGCAGGATGATGGTGATGCCATTCCGATGCGCCGGGCCGTGATCGGTCTTGAGCCGGGGCAGAAGTTTGACCGCGCCCCTTGCTGCCAGCCATTGCCGGGTGAACGGATCGTCGGGATCACTTATCGCGGCAAAGGTGTTGTCGTGCATGCAATCGACTGCGATCGCCTGAGCGAATACGAGAGTGAGCCCAAACGCTGGGTCGATCTGCACTGGCACTCGGGAACTCACCCGGCTGTTTACGGGGCAACGATTGATGTTACGATTGGCAATGACGCAGGTGTGCTGGGTCGCATTTGTACATTGATCGGCGAGAAAAAGGCCAATATCTCGAACCTAGAATTTGTGGATCGCAAACCGGATTTTTACCGCCTGCTGGTCAACGTAGAACTGCGCGACCTAGAGCAGTTGCATTCGTTGATGTTGATGCTTGAGGCCGAAAGCGATGTTGCAGCGGTTGAACGTTTCAGAGACAGAGCTAAATCCGCAGTTGCGGCTGGCTGAGAAGGGGTGATCAGGAGTGGTATTCAAGCGCCGAGATCGACGCTCGCCTGTCCAGATCGCATCGGAATTCGTCTATCCTCGTGGTGGCTGGACCCGGGCCTTTCACTATGTGAAACACCGCGTCCGGCGATTGCCGGATTCACCTGAACGCATCGCCCGTGGGGTAGGGTTTGGAGTGTTTGCGGCCTTTACACCTTTTTACGGGCTGCATTTTGGCATTGCCGCCCTGGCTGCGCGATTGTTCAACGGCAATATGCTGGCTGCACTCAGCGGTACGTTTTTCGGAAACCCATTGACCTATGTGCCCATCGGGGTGGTTTGCCTTCAGACCGGGCATTTCCTGTTGGGCACCGAGTTTGAAGAGGGCGACACCCATGGGCTTATGGGGAAGTTCGCCAATGCGATCGGTGATCTCAAAGACAACCTGATTGCAGTATTCACCGACCGGGTGGCTGACTGGCACGGGCTGGGAATTTTCTACGACGAGGTTTTCTTTCCGTACCTGATTGGCGGCATTCTTCCCGGATTGCTGGCTGGGGTGGTTTGCTACTATCTAAGCCTGCCGCTGGTCCACACCTATCAGCAACGGCGTCGCGACAGGATCAAAAAGAAGTTTGAAGAAATCAAACGTCTGGCTGAATCCGAGGCTGCCGTTCCAGAGTCAAACCAACTAGGCTCGAGCCAGGATTTGGGAAAGGAATCAAAGGATGTCTGAGAACCGTTTGCGTCTCGGTGTGAATATCGACCATGTGGCCACAGTGCGGAATGCACGTGGTGGGGTCTATCCCGACCCTTTGCGCGCGGCCACGCTGGCCGAGCAAGCCGGTGCAGATGGCATTACTGCCCATCTGCGCGAAGACCGCAGGCATATTTCGGACGCAGATATTGACGGGTTGATGGAGGTTCTTTCGGTGCCTCTGAATTTTGAAATGGCAGCCACGCCCGAGATGCAACAAATCGCTTTGCGCCATAAGCCGCACGCGGTCTGCATCGTCCCCGAAAAGCGCGAGGAACGGACCACCGAAGGCGGGCTGGAAGTCGCGCGCGAAGAAAACAAACTGGCCCATTTCATTGCACCTTTGCGTGATGCGGGCTGTCGCGTGTCGATCTTTATCGCCGCCGACCGTCGCCAGATCGAGGCCGCGCATCGCATCGGGGCCGAAGTGATCGAACTGCACACAGGCGCCTATTGTGACGCCCATGCCGAAGGCAAACTGGATGAGGCAGCGCAAGAGCTGGAAGGCCTGCGCGACATGTCCACCTTTGCCCATTCGCTTGGCCTCGAAGTGCATGCCGGACATGGTCTGACATACGACACGGTCAAACCTGTCGCCGCTTTCCCCGAGGTGCGCGAGTTGAACATTGGTCACTTTCTGATTGGCGAATCGATCTTTTTGGGCATGACCCCCGCCATTCAGGAAATGCGCCGCCTGATGGATGAGGCGCGGGGATGATAACCTCGGGTTTCATAGCAATCTGGATCGCCTGGTTGATGGCCGGAGGCTCACCCGGTCCGGCAACCATGGGCATCGCCGGAACTGCAATGAACGAAGGCCGCCGCGCCGGTCTGGTCTTTGCACTGGGCATCTGTGCGGGGTCCGCTGCCTGGGGCATCGCCGCCGCGCTGGGCCTGTCGGCGATCATGCTGGCCAATGTCTGGGTGTTCGAAGTAATCCGCTATGTTGGTGTAGCCTATCTGGGCTGGCTGGCGCTCAAGGCCCTGAAACGGGCGCTGTCATCGGATGAGATGGCGTTGGGCAACCCGGTCACCGGCTCGCTACGCACCATCTTTGCCAAAGGCGCGGCGATTCACCTGACCAACCCCAAGGCGATCCTCAGCTGGGGCTCGATCTACGCTATCGTTGCCCCGAATGACGCCAGCTTGTCGATGCTGCTTGGCTATTTCGGCCTGCTTTACGCAGGCTCGCTGCTCATTTTCATCAGCTATGCATTCCTTTTCTCTTCCGAACGCACAGTCCGCGCCTACCGCCGCGCCCGCCGCTGGTTCGATTTTGCCTTTGCCGGATTCTTTGGGGTGGCAAGTTACAAGATTTTGACGGTGCGGTTGTCATGATCCTAGGCATCGGCACAGACCTCGCAAACATAGACCGCATTCAGGGCACGCTCGACAGGTTTGGTGACCGGTTCCGTAATCGCGTTTTTACCGACACTGAACAACGCAAGGCTGAACGCCGCGCCGACACAGCAGGCACATACGCCAAGCGCTGGGCCGCGAAAGAGGCGTGCTCCAAGGCGCTGGGCACCGGGCTTCGTATGGGGATTTCCTGGAAGGACATGGCTGTAACCAACCTTAAAACCGGCCAGCCAGTGATGCATGTGACCGGTTGGGCGGCGGAACGGCTCAACGATATGACCCCCGAGGGTCATGCGGCGATCATCCACGTCACCCTAACCGATGACCACCCCTGGGCGCAGGCCTTCGTGGTGATCGAGGCGCGCCCAATTCGCGAACGCAGCGCTCTGTCTTGACTAACCCCGCCGCGCCGCGCATGTAGCACCCCAACAAACCAAGGACCGGAGAGCAGTATGGCCGAGGACGTCAAAACCGGAAATCCCGTGTGGGAGACGATCAAAACCATCGTCTATGCGCTGTTGATCGCGGGCGTTTTCCGTACCCTGTTCTTTCAGCCGTTCTGGATTCCGTCAGGGTCGATGAAACAGACCTTGTTGATCGGGGATTTCCTGTTCGTCAACAAAATGGCCTATGGATATTCCTATGCCTCTTGCCCCAGTCTGATTATTCCAAGCGTCGGCCTCAATATCGACGCCGAGGATGTTTGTGGCTGGATGCAAAGTGATGACAACACCCGTATCTGGGCCGGCGATCCCGAGCGCGGTGATGTGATCGTATTCCGTCATCCGGTAACGGGCCGCGATTATATCAAACGCCTGATCGGCCTGCCCGGCGATCGTATCCAGATCATCGAGGGCCAGATCATCCTGAACGGTACTCCGGTTCCGCAGCAACCCGATGGCGTCTTCACCGAGGTCGCGGCGCCGCAAGGTCCGCAAGGGTTGCGCCCGCGCTGTGAAAACGGCCCGGTTGGCCGTGGTGGCGTGTGTGAGAAATCCCGCATGATCGAAACCCTGCCCAACGGGGTGTCCTATGATGTGCTCAATATCGGTAATCAGGGGTCGGACAATACCGGCGTCTATACAGTGCCCGAAGGCGAATACTTCTTTATGGGCGATAACCGCGACAATTCCAGCGACAGCCGCCTGCCGCAATCGGCCGGGGGTGTCGGATATGTACCCTATGAAAACCTGATTGGTCGTGCAGATCGTATCATGTTCTCATCCGCTGGCCGGTCGATGCTGTTCTTCTGGACCTGGCGCGGAGACCGCTTTTTTAAGGCTGTGAATTGAAGCTTTCCGCCGAAATAAAGGCGTTTCAAAAACGTCTGGGGCATGAATTTGCCAACCCCGAGCTGCTGGTGCGCGCGTTGACCCATGGATCGGTATCCTCGGCCACGCGCCCGGACAACCAGCGGCTCGAATTTCTGGGCGACCGGGTGCTGGGTCTGGTGATGGCGACGGCCTTGCTGGAGGCGGACAAAAAGGCCAGCGAAGGTCAGCTTGCCCCCCGGTTCAACGCGCTTGTGCGCAAAGAGGCCTGTGCAGATGTGGCGCTGCAGATTGATTTGGGTGCTGTACTGAAACTGGGCCGATCTGAAATGCTGTCCGGAGGGCGGCGCAAACAAGCTTTGCTTGGCGACGCGATGGAGGCAGTCATTGCTGCGGTTTATCGCGACGCCGGGTTCGAGGTCGCCAGCGCCGTTATCTTAAAGCTCTGGGGTGATCGCATCCACGATGTCGAGGCCGACGCCCGTGACGCCAAAACGGCGCTTCAGGAATGGGCGCAGGCACGGGGCCAGAAACCGCCCAGCTATGTCGAAGTCAGACGCTCTGGCCCGGACCATGCGCCGGTCTTCACCATTGCTGCGCGTCTTCAGGACGGGGCAGAAGAGCAGGCAACAGCAGGGTCAAAGCGTCAGGCCGAACAGGCGGCTGCCAAGTCGTTGCTGGACCGTTTGCAGAATTAGTCTACCGGGTAAAAACAGCCGGTCTCCTGAGGGCTGGCCGGAAATGCCTATCGGTCGAACCCGGGTCATTTCCGGTGACGGGTCGCCCACCATACCCCACCCAATGCCATCCTGAACGCATGTGCCAAAGCTGCAAATCGCTCTGGTCCGCTGCCTCTTTCTGCGATAGGGAGGCCCATCTGCAAACAGGATCAAACCCCAGATGACGACACGCGCCGGATTTATCGCCCTGATCGGAGAGCCCAACGCAGGCAAATCCACCCTTCTGAATCGCATGGTCGGGGCCAAGGTCTCGATCGTGACACATAAGGTTCAGACGACCCGCGCCCGCATCCGGGGCGTGGCGATGGAAGGTGATGCACAGCTGGTCTTTGTGGACACGCCGGGCCTTTTCAAACCGCGTCGCCGTCTGGATCGGGCAATGGTGGCCGCCGCATGGGGCGGGGCCGCGGATGCCGATGTGGTTGTCCTGATGGTCGAAGCGCATCGTGGCATCACTGAGGGCGTAGAGCGCATCCTTGAAGGTCTGAATGAGATCGGGCAAGGCCGCACCGTCGCGCTGGCCATCAACAAGATCGACAGGGTGCAGTCGGAAACGCTGCTGGCCCTGACCAGCGATCTCAACTCCCGCTATTCTTTCGCCGAGACATTCATGATCTCGGCCGAGAAAGGCCATGGGGTTGACGATCTGCGTAAATGGCTGGCAGGCGAATTGCCCGAAAGCCCGTGGCTGTATCCCGAAGACCAGATCGCTGATCTGCCATTGCGTATGATTGCTGCGGAAATGACACGCGAAAAGCTGACCCTGCGGCTGCATCAGGAACTGCCCTATCAGCTGACCGTCGAGACCGAGAATTGGGAAGAGCGCAAGGACGGGTCGGCAAAGATCGACCAGATTATCTATGTCATGCGCGACGGCCATAAAGGTATCGTTCTGGGCAAAAAGGGCGAGACCATCAAGGCCGTCAGCCAGGCGGCCCGGGCCGAGCTGGAAGAGTTCCTTGATCGCAAGATCCACCTGTTCCTCCAGGTCAAGGTCCGGCCAAACTGGCTGGAGGAATCCGAGCGCTATTCGGAAATGGGTCTGGAATTCAAAGACGGAAACGCATGACGCGACTGACGGCAGACTTCTGGGTTCACGCCTATCTGGCACGGTTGCGATTTCAGGAAATACCGGCCTTTGTTGTGGCCCATGGTGACGACACAGCCGGCGCGGTTTTGATCAAGCTCAACACGTTGGACGGTCAGGCCACAGCCTTCCAGCGCAGCTTTGATCTGATGAGCGGTGAGCGCAAGTGGGTTGAACTCTCCTCTGGTCCCGAGGCCGATGTGGACGAGGCTATCCAACGCCAGCGCAGCTTTGACCCTGACCTCTGGGTGATTGAGGTCGAAGACCGGCAGGGGCGCCATTTGCTGGGTGAGGACGGTCTGGATTAGCGGTAGTAGCACAGACGCGGTGCAGGCCTCTGCCAAAGTTATGTCATAGGTCTTGGTAAGACGGTCCATTTTCGCTATTTGTATGCGTATTTAACGGATGGTGCTGAAACGGGTTGTTGCGGCATATGTCAAGGATAGAGGTCTTACGTTGGCTGAAACATTTAGTCAGAAGTTCATAAAGTCAAACCTTGGTCTCGTGATGAAGCACTTCGAGGGTTTCATGGTATTTGTCGGCATTTTAGGCCCATTTGCCACGCTTCCACAGCTTGTGAAGCTCTTCTTTACCCACTCTCAACATGCGTCGGGCCAATCGCTGTTAACATGGTCGCTCTATGCGGCGTTGTCTTTGCTTTGGTTCATCTACGGTCTGATCGTCAAGAAGTTGCCCATCTATATTGGCAACGGCATTTCTATGGTGCTGAATCTTCTTATGGTACTGGGTATCCTGATCCACGCGGGGGTCACGTTCTGACCCAATAGGTCGACGATTTCCCGGTCTCTCTTGCAGTGGTCCCGGCTTTGCGTTCTTTTGCTCGGGCAGGACTGACCCACAAGATTGGACACGCTTTGGACTGGCGCGACCACGGCATACTTCTGACCTCACGCCGCCATGGCGAAACAGCGGCGATTATCGAAGTCTTTACCGAAGGCCACGGTCGTCATGCCGGCGTCGTACGTGGTGGAACCAGCCGCAAGATTGCGCCGATCCTGCAGCCCGGGGCGCAATTAGATGTGCTTTGGCGCGCACGGCTCGAGGAGCATATCGGCACTTTTCAGGTCGAACCCCTGCGGTCGCGGGCGGCGGCGGCGTTTTCGGGTAGGCTTGCGCTGGCCGGATTGAATGCGGTGGTGGCCCTGCTCTCGTTCTGTTTGCCTGAGCGCGAAGCGCATCCGCGCATCTATAAACAAACCGAACAGTTGATGGACCTGCTGGGTCAGGACGAAATTTGGGTGCTTGCCTATCTGCGGTGGGAATTGTCGCTGCTGGAAGAACTGGGGTTTGGCCTTGACCTGACACGCTGTGCCGTGACGGGTGTAACAGAAGGTTTGGATTATGTTTCTCCGAAAACAGGTCGTGCGGTCAGCGCTGATGGGGCAGGGGACTGGGTGGATAGGTTGCTTCCCTTGCCACCTTGCCTGCGTGGCGTGGGCGACGCGCCGGATACCGAATTGGTGCAAGGATTGTTGACCACCGGACATTTTCTAGAGAACCATGTTGCTCCGTCGTTGGGGAACAACCCTCTGCCCGGCGCACGGGCGCGGTTTATTGATCAGATCAATCGGCAGCTTTGAACACCATTTCCTGCCCGTCCTCATTGCGCAATATCAGCAGGTTCCCTGATACTTCGGATTGGGTCATGGCAAGCAGGGCGGCGAAATAGATCCCTTCTGCCTCAAGCCCGGCACAGGCGGCACGGGTTGCTGTCAGGCCGGTCAGCTCAAACCATGGATAGGGCGCATTAAGCCTGCCCGTGTAGCTGTTGCAGGGGGCGTTGCCCGCTACTTTGCCTTCTTCCAGAAATCGCAATAAGGCACTGGCATTGTAGGGTTGACCGTTGATCTCTTGCAGGGCCCATTCCCGTTCGGCAGCACCATAGGCCGCAACGGTTTCATCCTTCTGACATTGGAGTAATCCGGAAAGGGAAAGCAGCATTATGTAACGCAACATGGCAGAATTCCTGAAATCAGCGAAGAACAGTTTCCTGCGCTTGGACGCATTGTTTTGAACCGACTAGGTAAAGGATCGGATACAATGCTGACCGTTGACTTGCAAAACATCTTGGACATATTGAAAGCGAATAACGGGCCTTTCCTAAGATTTGGGCAGTTAGGTGGAATTTTTACACCGGTATCTACACCAGGTTTATTTGATTTTGACCTGATAGAATTGGAGCTTCGTAGTGAGCGGAAATGATGATGTTGGCATGGGGCGGATGCGGCCTGTAACCAAGTTTTTTATGATTTTGATCTATGCCCTCTTTCTCGTCCTGCTGGTTGAACTGCTTTCGTATTTCACCGTGGTTTATGTGTATGACAACACGCTGGGCAATACGGCAGAGCGACATCTATACTCTTCGATCCGTGGTCACAAACTGAACCCAGACTATCAGCGAGGATTTGATACTGGCGGACAGCGTATCCATTCCGATCAAGGGTTCCGCCACGATACGCTGATTGAACAGCCAAAACCCGACGACACGTTCCGCATTTTTCTGATGGGTGGCTCAACTGCTTATGCCATCGGATCGCAGGGCAGTATTTATCCTGACCACCCAACGCTCACCAATCAGGAAACGGTTGCGTATTTCCTGCAGCAGGACCTGCACGAGCGGTTGGGCGATCAGATGCCCGGTGTGACGATTGAGGTGATCAACGCCGGAGTTGTTGCGTATCACAGTTTTCAACATGTGTTGTACCTGTACGAGACGCTATATGAGTACAGCCCGGACATGATTGTGTTTCTGGATGGCCACAATGATTTTTACAATGTTGGGGTCGATAATCCGGTCCAAAGTTATGCTTACTCGTCCGCACGCATGATTGACGCCTTGAATGATCGCAAACCCTTCTTTTCAGCCTATGCGTTCCTGCGGTACCCGGCGCAGTATTCCTATACCTTCAAACTGGCTTCGAAATTTACGCAAGGCTTGTTCGACCGCTATGAAATCCCCAAAAATATCACGTATGGGGATGTTACCGCCTTGCAAAGAGACTTTTCAGCAGAGCTTGCGCAGACTGCAAAGGTCGGATTTTTGCGCAATTACAAGCTGATCGAAACATTCGGCGACTACCACGGGTTTTGCTATCACGTCTTTTTGCAGCCTGAGGTCGTCTATGAGGACACCAATGTCCTAAGCGAGACCGACCGCGAAATCGCCCAGCTCACGCGGGATTGGTACAAGCCGGGACGCGAAGATTTGATGCATCGCGCGCGGGTCGATTTCCCTGCTTTGTTTGAAGAGGCCAATGTGCCTTTCACCGATATTGCCGAGATCGGCGGCCCCCTCCACAAAGACAAGGTGCTGTATGTCGATTACACGCATCTGACGCCCGAAGGGTCAAAGCTGGTGGCTGCGCGGATGCTGCCCGTGGTGGCGGAACGGATCAGCCAGTGTAAGACCCCGTCCTAAACTCAGTAGGGTTGCTCTCCGTTTAGCAAAGCGGTGCGCACCTCCATGCGGGTACGCCAGTTGTATCGCGTATCTTCGCGCGTTGGCGCCCATGTCAGCGCGCCACTGTTGCGCCATGGGTCAAGGACGATGCCCTCGAACATCGTGTCGCCCTTTGCGCTGATCACTGCGGAATGGTGGATGATCCTCAGCGGTGTTGGCGGTGATGTAGCCCAGTGCATTTCCAGGGTGCGGAAGTTTTCGGCCCTTAAACGGCTGGTCATCGCTTCGGCCCAGTCGTTGCACAGGCCGCGCTCACGAAATCCGTTGATGACCTTGGCGTTGTGGATGATGGCCGGGTCGGTGACCTGCCATTCTCGGGCCAGACGCTGCGAATAGGTATAGGCAATGGTGGCCGCCTTCTGTGCCTCGGCTGGATCAACCTTAGGGCCCATAGAACGGATGGCGAGCGCCAGCTCGTCTATGTCGTTCTGCGTTGCGGTCGGTTGAGGGGTGGCACAGCCGGCAAGGGCCAGTGCCGCAAGCGTGGCCAGAAGGACAAGAATGGATCGGGTCATGTGTTCGCCGCTGGTTCGTGATCAATCGCTGATCTACCGGGATAATCGACGCAGTGATAGGGGGAAGTTTGTGCTGCGGCTGGTCATGGTCGAGCGTGGACATGAGGGCAGGTATCAATAATAATACTGGGAACAGAAGATTGTAGTATTGCGGGCAAAAAAAACCCGGCGCGTGCGCCGGGTCGAGTTGGGGAAACAGGATTGCCGTAACAGGTCAGCCCAGCAGACGCCGCGCGATCACCTGTGCCTGAATTTCGGCAGCCCCTTCAAAAATATTGAGAATACGTGCGTCACACAGCACGCGACTGATCTTGTATTCCAGTGCAAAGCCGTTGCCGCCGTGGATCTGCAGGCCGTTATCGGCAGCAGCCCAGGCCACGCGGGCGCCCAGCAGCTTGGCCATCCCGGCCTCAAGATCGCAGCGATGACCGTTGTCTTTTTCCCAAGCCGAGAAATAGGTCAGCTGTCGTGCGATCATGATCTCGACCGCCATCATCGCCAGCTTGCCGGACACGCGGGGGAAGTTGATCAGGGACTTGCCGAATTGCTTGCGGTCCTGCGCATATTGCATGGCGATGTCCAGCGCGCTTTGGGCCACACCGATGGCGCGGGCCGCGGTCTGAATACGGGCAGATTCGAAGGTTTCCATGAGCTGTTTAAAACCCTTGCCTTCTTCGCCACCCAAAAGGTTCTCACCCTTGACTTTGAAGCCATCAAAGCCCAGCTCGTATTCCTTCATGCCGCGGTAACCCAGCACTTCAATCTCACCGCCAGTCATGCCGGGGGTGGGGAAGGGGTTCTCGTCCGTTCCAGGTGTTTTTTCCGCCAGGAACATCGACAGGCCTCGGTGATCGGTACTGTCGGGGTTGGTGCGGGCTAGCAGGGTCATCACATGGGTCCGAGCCGCGTGGGTGATCCAGGTTTTATTGCCGGTGATCTGGTAATCGCCATGCTCATCCTTGACGGCGCGGGCGCGCAGACTGCCAAGGTCCGAACCTGTGTTGGGTTCAGTGAATACGGCGGTCGGCAAAATCTCAGCGTTGGCGATTTTAGGCAGCCAATTGGCTTTTTGCTCGTCTGTGCCGCCTGCGATGATCAGCTCGGCCGCAATTTCGGACCGGGTACCCAATGAGCCAACGCCGATATAGCCGCGCGACAGCTCTTCCGAGACCACACACATCGAGGCTTTGGACAGGCCAAATCCGCCAAACTCTTCGGGGATGGTCAGACCGAAAACACCCATTTCGGCCAGTTCCTCAATGATTTCCATCGGGATCAGCTCGTCTTTGAGGTGCCAATCGTGGGCGTTGGGTTCGACTTTTTCCTGCGCGTAGCGGCGGAACTGGTCGCGGATCATCTCAAGTTCTTCGTTCAGACCGGAAGCGCCAAACATTGTGGCACCGGCCTGATCTTCCATCAACTGAACAAGACGCGTACGGGCGGCCTGAGAGTTGGCCTGCGCCATTAGTGTCTGCACTTCTGCGCATTGAAAACCGGACAGGGCGTCCCAGCCCAATCCCATATCCTGAAGGCGCAGAACCTCACCCTGGTTCATCGGGATGCCGCCCGCGACCTGATGCAAGTATTCACCAAAGGCGATTTGGTGCAGCAGCTGTTCGATCTCGCCGAATTTGCCTTCTGCCTCCAAAGCATCGGCCCAGCGTTGCATTTGCTGCAGCGACTGGTTGTATGTCGCCAGCCATGCCAACCCATGAGCGGCGGTCTGATTGGCCTCGATCAGAGCGCCGGACACGCGACCATCTTCTGTCACCATCGCGCGGACCGACTCGCGGGCGCGTTCGAATACGGTGTCCACGGCGGGCAGAGCCGCACGTGTCAGCGTTAGAAGCTCGGGCAAAATCGCGGATGTAATCATCTGGGTCATATCCTGTCCGTCATGGGCCATGAATCAGCTTTCTCCTAAAGTCGTCTGGTCATATCATGCTGCACGTGCAGCGCAACAAAAATACGAATTATGCGACTAAAAAGTTCTAAAGTTGCTTGATCATTTTTGCAGTGCAGCACCTGTCAGGAGTGATATCAGGGAGCCATGACGTTGTTTTCTATGCTCTCTGCCCAAGAACTGCTGCTGGCCTGTGGGGTTGCCTTCATTGCCGGTTGGGTCAAAGGCATGGTCGGGTTTGCCATGCCAATGGTTCTGATCTCGGGGCTGAGCATGTTCCTTTCGCCGGATATGGCGATCGCGGGGCTTATTCTGCCAACCCTGGTGACAAATGGGGTGCAGGCATTGCGCGGGGGTGTTCCGGCCGCCGTGTCCTCGATCCGTCAGTTCCGTGTATTTCTGGTTGTCGGGTTGGTGTTTCTGCTGATTGGTGCTCAGTTGGTCAGCGCAGTGCCAGAATCAACTTTTTTGTTGATGATTGGCATCCCGGTGACAGTCTTTGCATTGATCCAAGTATTGGGTCTGCGTCTGAAATTGGCCAGCCCATCTGCCCGAATAGAAGCCATGATCGCCGCGGTTGCAGGCTTTGTCGGGGGGATGTCTGGAATTTGGGGACCACCAACCGTGGCCTATCTGACCGCCTTAAACACCCCGAAAGCGGTGCAGATGCGTGTGCAGGGGGTCATCTATGGTTTGGGGGCGTTGGGCTTGCTGTTCGCGCATATGGGCTCCGGGATTTTCCGCGCCGAAACCGCTCCGTTCTCGGCTGCTCTGGTGCTACCGGGGCTGGCTGGCATGTGGGTAGGGTTGCAACTGCAGTCGCGCATAGATCAGGCGCTGTTTCGCAAGATCACCCTGTTCGTGCTGCTTATCGCAGGGCTGAACCTGTTGCGACGCGGGCTGATGGGCTAGGCACGCCGATCTATCGCGCGCAGCGTGAAATAGAGCCCCAGCATCAGAAAGAACAGGCCCGAGATATCGCCGATCAGGAAGGCGATATATTCCAGCCCACCGCTGCCAAAAGCCAGGTTGGTCAGTACGGACACCAATACTGACGTGACGATCCCGACCCCCATCACGCAGGACCAGCATGGTTTGCGGTCCGGGTGGGGAAACAGATCGAAGCCGACCCATTTGCATAGGTAAAATACAGCAGGAACGGTTGTGACGGCGATTGCTATGGCGGCCAGACGGTTGGGCAGGAAGACGTCGCTTCCGCCGAGAAAGGCAAAGACAAGAAAGACACCGGGCAAGAGCGCAAAAATCGCCCGCCACCCCAACAACCAAGCAGAGAGCACACGCACACCATGCGGGAGAAACAGCAGGCTGGCCTTGCTGGGATATTCGGGGAAGAATACGTTCTGCAGTGGCATCAGAACCTCGAACGTAAGGAACGAGGCAATTACGTAGGCCAGTGAGGCAAAGAACGTTTCAGAGGCCCATCTGCGCACGGCGGTCAGCCAGCAATGCGCAGATCAAACGCTTTATTACTTAGGCGCATGCACAACATACCGTCCACGGTTCGCGCTACCGCTTTGTGACAAATACCCCTTCTGCACCAGCGACTTCAGCGCACGAAAAAAGGTCGGGCGCGAGACGCTTTGCACAAGCGTGTGTTCAATCAACCCAAATGTCCGAACTTCCTGGTCAGCTTTGGACAGTTCTTCGGCGGCGTAATAGATATCGCGCTCTACCGGTGAGAGTTGTTCCAGCCCCAACGTGCGCTCCATGCTTTGCATCAGTTTGCGCAGTTCGGTCAGTTTCAAGATTTCAGTCATTTCGTTACCTGTCGTTTCCCATGTCACGCGCTGCGACAAAGCAGCGGTATGAGACGAACTGAAATCTGAATGTTCAGAAAGTCTCATATTGACACTCATCCCCATTGGCATACACTTGCTATCTGATTAGGTTTCTCAATTCGCGAATGTGAGTGCGCGGCTGAGTTACCCAAGGTATTTTTAAACAACGCCCGGCGCGATTGCGTCGGGCGAATTTGTCTTAATGACATCATTGGATAGCTTAAACCGGCAAATCGGGCAACGAATTTGTAAGGACACCTTACGTTAGACGAATAAGGACGATTGCCTGCAGATGTGCTGTCCGAAAAAAGGGGAGAGGTTGGCCCCCTTTTGCAACATTAGCCGATTGCTACGGCTTTGATGTCTTCGTCGATGAAAGGCAGATACTGCTCAAAGTTTTCGGCAAACATCTGAACCAGCTTCTCAGCCTGTTTATCGAAAGCGGCCTGGTCGTCCCAGGTGCGACGCGGATCCAGCAGAACTTCGGCGACACCGGGGACGGAAACCGGCACATCAAAGCCAAAATTTGCATCCTTGCGGAATTCCGCATCCCGAAGCGATCCATCCAGAGCGGCAGTCAGCAAACCGCGGGTCGCACGGATCGGCATCCGGCTGCCAACGCCATAGGCGCCGCCAGTCCAGCCGGTATTCACCAGCCAGCAGGTCGCGCCGTGCTGGGCGATCTTGTCGCGCAGCAGGTTGCCATAGACTTCTGGGCGACGCGGCATGAACGGCGCGCCAAAGCATGTCGAGAATGTGGGTTGGGGCTCGGTCACGCCGCGCTCTGTGCCAGCAACCTTCGAGGTGAAGCCCGACAGGAAGTGGTACATCGCCTGAGCCGGGGTCAGCCGCGCAATCGGGGGCAGAACACCAAACGCGTCACAAGTCAGCATGATGATGTTCTTCGGATGCCCGCCCAACGCGCTTTTCGAGGCATTGGAGATATACTCGAGCGGATAGGCGCAACGCATGTTTGCGGTCAGCGAGTCATCTTCGAAATCCAGCTCCTTGGTCTCGGGATCGAAAACCATATTCTCGATCACGGTGCCGAATTTGCTGGTGGTTGCATAGATCTCGGGTTCGGCCTCGGCGTTCAGGTTGATCGTCTTGGCATAGCACCCGCCCTCGAAGTTGAAAGTGCCACGGTCTGACCATCCATGTTCGTCATCGCCAATCAAGGTGCGGGCCGGATCAGCGGACAGGGTGGTCTTGCCAGTTCCCGAGAGGCCAAAGAAGACTGCGGTATCAACGGGATTGCCGACCGCGTGGTTCGCCGAGCAATGCATCGGCATCACGCCTTTTTCGGGCAGCATGTAATTCAGCAGGGTGAAGACGGACTTCTTGTTTTCGCCGGCATATTCTGTGCCGCCGATCAGAATCAATTTGCGGTCGAAGTTCAGTGCGATCACTGTCTCGCTACGGCAGTTGTGCTTGGCCGGATCAGCCTGGAAGCTGGGACAGTTGATGATTGTGAAATCCGCGATGAACTCATCCAGGTCTTCACGATCCGGGCGGCGCAGCAAGTGACGGATGAACAGATTATGCCATGCCAGTTCGGTGACCATGCGCACATTGATCGAATAAGCGGGGTCGGCGCCACCGACCAGATCCTGCACAAAATAGTCACGACCCTTCATGTGCTCGATCATATCGGCATAAAGCGTTTCGAAACCCTCGGGACTCATCTCGGCGTTGTTTTCCCACCAGATCGAATCGGCGACACTGTCGGTGCGGACAACATGTTTGTCCTTGGGAGAACGGCCAGTGAACTTGCCGGTACTGACAAGAAAAGCTCCGCCATTGCCAAGTGTACCTTCACCCCGCTTGAGGGCTTCTTCAATCAGTGCCGGTTCCATGAAGTTGTAATAGACATTGCCCAGACCCTCGATGCCCTGATCTTCGAGGCGGAATTGCGGGTTCACCCGTCCAGATGTCATGTGTGTCTTCTCCTGTGGCGGCGCGGCGGCAGATTGGCCAAGGTGCGCTCTTGGGGCAGTGTACCGGGAAAACCGGCGATTGGGCGGGTCTTATCATGGTCGTTTAGGGCGTGAACAGGACGGTTTGGCGCAGTTAGCGCAACCAAGTTCAGGTTTAGCGCCACCATGTTTTTTCTGCCGGAAATACAGACACTTTTCGAAGACCATTAACGGCTTTTTTGCCGCATGTGTGTGACAACAATCGCACGATTCGTAGATGGTGATTGATTCGCGGCCATAAAAACGACAAAAATGCCCTACAAATAAGCGAATTGTTTCGTATGAGAGCAGGAATAGGGGTTAACCCGATGTCAAAGATTGCACTGGTGGATGACGACAGGAACATTCTGACGTCCGTATCCATGACGCTCGAAGCCGAGGGTTTCGAGGTAGAAACGTATAACGACGGGCAGGCTGCTCTGGATGCGTTTAACAAGAAGCTGCCCGATATGGCAGTGCTGGATATCAAGATGCCGCGTATGGATGGCATGGATTTGCTGCAGCGACTGCGGCAGAAGACCCAGATGCCGGTGATCTTTCTGACTTCGAAAGATGACGAGATCGACGAAGTTCTGGGTTTGCGTATGGGTGCTGATGATTATGTCAAAAAGCCCTTTTCGCAACGGTTGCTAGTAGAACGGATACGGGCCTTGCTGCGCCGTCAGGAAGCGACCTCGGGTGATCCCGTGGCTGCCAACACAGGCGACGCCAAGGTGATGGAACGGGGCGAATTGCGGATGGACCCCTTGCGCCACGCGGTGAGCTGGAAGGGATCGGATGTCTCTTTGACAGTGACCGAGTTCCTGCTGCTGCAGGCCTTGGCGCAGCGTCCGGGATTTGTCAAAAGCCGCGATCAGCTGATGGATGTTGCCTATGACGATCAGGTCTATGTAGATGACCGCACGATCGACAGCCACATCAAGCGTCTGCGCAAAAAGATGCGCGCTGCTGATCCGGAGTTTTCGGCCATCGAAACGTTGTATGGTATTGGGTATCGGTACAACGAAGAATAAGCGTGGCCTAAGTTAAGGGGTTACTGGGTCTCGTGCGCGATACTGAGCAAGAAAACGAGTTACGCGACGGTGACGTCGTTCTTGGGGATGACTGGGTCATCCCCCAGAGCGACGATTCCGCCGAACTCAGGGCCACACGCGGCCGCCGCAATCTGTTTTCTCTGCGGGGCTCGCCTCTGGCGCGCAAGATCATCACATTCAACATGATTGCATTGGTGATTCTGGTCACCGGATTGCTATATCTGGATAATTCGCGAGAAGAACAGGTGCAGCAGACCGCCCGGAACCTGGTTGGTGATGCGCAGTTGGTCAGCAACGTATTTGAAACCCAGCTGCGACAGAATGTGACTGGCATTACCCGCGACGCGGCCATCCTGGATGTCAAAGATACGTTGGCTGGTCTCAGCCTGCCGGTCGGCGGTGAAGTCTTTGTTTACGATGCCCGAGGGACGCTGATTGGTTGGACGCGCGGCGCGCCTGCGGTCTCAGAGATGCCGGTCATGCTGCGCTCAGAAGCTGATGCGCAGACTGGAAGCACACTGATCAGTGATGCCTTGAACGCGGTCTGGACCGGGCTGTCCAAAGTGTTCAAACAAGATGAAACCAGCGAAGCGCCAACCTTGGCCCAACGCGTTCAGGCCATCATTCCACAGGCGCTGACCGGACATATTCAGGTTCAGGCGGTTCAGGATGACGCAGGCGAAACGGTTATCGTTGCTGCGGCCCCGATCCAACTGGATGGAAAGCCCGTTGGCGCGGTTGCCATGGCCGGTCCCGCCGGAGAAATCGACGCATTGGCCCGCCGTGATCAAGAGCGGATCCTGCGCATGTTCGTCGTGGCGCTTTTGGTGTCCGTCGGATTGAGCCTTGTCCTTGCATCGACCATCGCCAACCCGTTAGCCGACCTGGCATCCGCCGCCGAGATGGGCAAAGACCGCGGTGCGGGGGTCAACCCGGGCCGCATCCGCATCCCCGATCTGAGCGCGCGACCGGACGAAATCGGACGACTCAGCCGAGCTTTGCGCGGCATGGTTACCGCGCTGTACAACCGGATTGATGCAAACGAACAATTCGCGGCAGATGTGGCGCATGAGATCAAAAACCCCCTAGCCAGCCTTCAATCCGCTGTGGGCACGTTGCGCATGGTTAAAAGAGACGACCAGCGCGACAAGCTGATGGGGGTGATCGAACATGATGTCCGTCGGCTGGATCGTCTGGTCAGCGACATTTCGAACGCCTCGCGCCTGGATGCCGAACTGGTCAAGGAGGAAGAGCAGCCATTTGATTTGTTGAACCTGATCGGAAACCTCGGTCAGTATCTGGGCGAGGATGCGCGCGCCAAGGGAATCGATTACATCACTGATCTGCCGCCCGAACCAATCACCGTGACCGGGCTTGAGGCGCGATTGGCGCAGGTGTTCGTAAACCTGATCACCAATGCGATTTCCTTCTGCGAAGAAAGCGATGCCATACGTGTGTGGGTACGCCGGCGCGAGGATCGGGTTCTGGTTGTTGTTGAAGACACCGGCCCAGGCATCCCCGAGCAAGCCCTGACCAAAGTGTTCAAAAGGTTCTATTCCCAGCGACCAGCCGAGCATTTCGGCAATAATTCGGGGTTGGGTCTGGCAATTTCCAAGCAGATCGTCGAGGCGCATGGCGGGGTGATTTGGGCCGAAAATATCCGCCCGACCGAAGCGGACATAACATCAGACCCTCAAGGCGCGCGATTTGTCGTGGGCCTGCCGGTTTGATGCGGTGAGCACGTCCGCACTCTCCGCTGTTGAACACCATGATACTGCCATCGTTCACGCCTCTTGCGTCGCGGTAGCAGACCGTGCTGTTTTGATCGTGGGGCCTTCGGGCACCGGGAAGTCAGCGCTGTCTTTGCAGATGATGGCGTTGGGGGCCGATCTGGTCGCGGACGATCGGGTTCGGTTGTATATGGATGGCAATCTCGCCCTGGCAGAGGCGGCTCCAAATATAGGTGGACTGATCGAGGCAAGAGGTCTTGGCCTGTTGCGGGCAGTCTCTGTTGGGCCGGTGCCGGTTGGCTTTGTGGTGGACATGGCGCAAGAAGAACCCGCGCGCCTGCCAGAACCCCGTTCAATTCTTATCCTGAGGCAAACTGTTCCCTTGCTTCGGGGCGCTGGCGTCTCCAATTTACCAGCAGCGCTCTTGCAACTGATGAAAAACGGGTGCGCAGACCCGGAATGGTCCAATCAATGACGACCCAAAGACGCATCGTACTTGTCACCGGCCCATCCGGCGCAGGCCGGTCCACCGCAATCCGTGTGTTAGAGGATCTGGGGTTCGAGGCCATCGACAACCTTCCCATGGGTCTTTTGCTGCGTCTATTAGACGGGCCAAAAACCGACCGTCCCATGGCGCTGGGTATTGATGCGCGCAACCGCGATTTTTCCACGATTGGCGTCATCGAATTGCTGGCTAAGCTTCGGTGGATGGAACAGGTTGACCTGACCACGCTTTATCTCGATTGCAGCGATGAAGTCCTTCTGCGTCGGTATTCGGAAACCCGCAGACGTCACCCGGTGTCTGCGGATGCCAGCCCTGAAACCGGAGTGCGCCAGGAAAAAGAGTCGCTGGCCCCAATTCGTGAACTCGCAGATACGTTGATCGACACCACGCCACTGAATGTTCACCAACTGCGCGAAGAGGTTGAGCGCTGGTTTGCACCTCAGGGTGGGCGGCATCTGGCGGTAACCATCGAATCATTTTCCTATAAGCGTGGCTTGCCTCGCGGATTGGATATGGTCTTTGACTGCCGTTTTCTCACCAACCCGTACTGGCGTCCCGAGCTACGGGCCGAAGATGGTCGCAATTCGGATGTGGCGAGCTATATTCAAACCGACGCGAACTATGCGCCTTTCTTCGAAAGGGTGGTTGACCTGCTGACTTTGTTGTTGCCCGCCTACCGGGCCGAGGGCAAAGCCTACCTGTCCGTGGCCTTTGGGTGTACCGGAGGGCAACACAGATCGGTTGCAATGGCCGAAGCGGTTGCAAAGGCCCTTGCAGAGGGGGGGCAGCAAGTGGCAATTAGGCATCGCGAAATGGAAAGACGATCGTTGAATGTGAGGCCGGATTGATCGGGATCGTACTCGTAGCACATGGTGGGCTGGCCAAAGAATATTTGGCCGCGATGCAGCATGTGGTCGGCAATCAGCCCGGCCTGGCCGCGATCTCGATCGAGGCCGATCATGATCGCGAAGCGAAGCAATCGGAAATCTGTGCGGCCGCCGACAGTGTTGATGTTGGTGACGGTGTTGTCGTCGTGACCGATCTGTTTGGCGGAAGCCCGTCGAATCTCAGCCTGCGTGCCTGCGCGCCGCAGGATCGCCGTATCCTTTACGGCGCAAATCTTCCCATGTTGATAAAACTGGCCAAATCCCGCCACCTGCCGATTGGCGAAGCCGTGCGGCAGGCAATGGAAGCTGGACGTAAGTATATCAATGCGCAAAATGTGACGTTTGACGAGAACCGGACAGATAAAGAATGACCACCCGAAGCTTGAAAATTATCAATGAAAAGGGCCTGCATGCCCGCGCCTCGGCCAAGCTGGTCGAGTTGGTAGAAGGGTTCGACGCTCAGGCCGAGGTGTCGAAAGACGGGCTTTCCGCATCCGGTGACAGCATTATGGGTCTTTTGATGTTGGCAGCGTCTCGTGGAACGACTATTGACGTCGAGACGTCCGGACCGGATGCTGAGGCGTTGGCTGATGCGTTGGAGACTCTGGTGAACGACAAGTTCGGAGAAGGTTTCTGACCGCACCCGCCGTGATACGAAGAACGGGATAACCAGGAATTGGCGGAAACAACGCACGAGACCAAGACAGGCCCGGTGGTGGATGGGACCAAGGACCAGGGCGAGATCTATGATCGTAAGACCCTGACCTACGCAAACTCGTTCGACGACCCTTGGACTGCAACAGCGATCCGCACCATTGAATGGTGTACGGGTAAGTTGACCATTTTGGGTATGGTTAACAAGTTCGAGAAGCAGAATGAACAATTCCGCGGCCAACGGTTCTGGGCAGGTGCGCTTAATATAATGGGCATCGACCTGACCACGCCAGAGGAACAGATCGCGCGTATTCCGAAAACGGGGCCTGTGGTCGTCGTAGCCAACCATCCCCATGGCATGGTCGACGGCATGATTCTGGCAGAGCTGATCGGCAGGGTCCGCAGCGACTATCGGATCTTGACCCGTTCGGTTCTGACAGGTTTGGACGAGGCGGCGACGTCGTTCATGATTCCGGTGCCCTTCCCGCACGATCCCGAGGCACAGGCCAAGATGCTTGAGATGCGCGGCAATGCGATGGAGCATCTGAAAAACGGGGGCGTTGTGGCCTTGTTCCCGTCGGGCGTCGTGATGTCTTCGGATGACTGGTTCGGGCCGGTGATCGAGCGTGAGTGGAACGTGTTCACGGCCAAAATGATCCGTCGATCCGGCGCGCAGGTCCTGCCGATCTTTTTCCCTGGCAGGAATTCGCGTGCCTACCAGATCGCCAACAAGCTTTCTGCGATTCTGCGCCAGGGTTTGTTGCTGCACGAGATCGTTCGATCCTGCAACAAACCGCAATCCCCGGTGATCGGAGAACCGATCTCGGATGAGGATATGCAGCTGCTGGAACGAGATCCGCGCGGCTTTATGGCTTGGCTCAGAAAACACACGCTGGGTCTGGGGCAGGCAACCAAGCTCTGACCTGCAATTTCACTTGATCAGGACAATCTCGTGGCTGCGCCCGGATGAATTCCGGGCGGTGGCCTTTACCGGGTCGGCACTGGGGCCTCGCCCCGATAGTCATAAAAACCACGCTGCGTTTTACGTCCCAGCCAGCCCGCTTCGACATATTTCGTCAACAGCGGACAAGGGCGATATTTGGTATCGGCTAATCCATCATGCAGCACGTTCATAATGGCCAAACAGGTGTCCAGGCCGATAAAGTCAGCCAGTTCTAGTGGTCCCATCGGGTGGTTTGCGCCCAATTTCATCGATTGGTCAATCGACTGAACATTCCCCACGCCTTCATACAGGGTGTATACGGCCTCGTTGATCATCGGCATCAGGATGCGGTTGACAATGAAAGCCGGGAAATCTTCGGCGCTGGCGGCGGTTTTGCCCAGGCGGTCTACAACGGCCTTACAGGCAGCAAATGTTGGTTGATCCGTAGCAATGCCCCGGATCAGTTCAACTAGTTGCATCACCGGAACTGGGTTCATGAAGTGAAAACCCATAAAGCGTTCGGGCCGGTCTGTTCGGCTCGCCAGACGTGTGATCGAAATAGATGACGTATTTGACGTCAGGATAGTATGCGGTTGCAGATGTGGCAGCAAACTTTCGAAAATGGCTTGTTTGACGGTCTCACGCTCGGTTGCGGCCTCGATCACCAGGTCAGTCTGGCCCAGCTGTGGCAGCTCCATTGTAGTCGTGATGCGTTTCAGCGCGGATTGCATCTCCTCATCCGAAATTTTTCCGCGCGATGCCTGGCGCGCCATATTTCCTTCAATCGTCGCCATGGCGCTGTTCAGCGCGTCCTGGCTAACGTCGTTCAGCAGAACGTCATATTCCGCCAAAGCCAGTACGTGGGCGATACCATTGCCCATTTGGCCTGCGCCAATCACTCCGACTGATTTTACATCCATTTTTTGATGCCTCTGTGCCACGGGGTAGGATGACACTATCGGCAGATCGGGGCGGGCGGCAAGGGGATCAGACCGTTCGACTTTGCTTCAAATGCGCACATTAGGAGATTCTCAAGACTTGCGGCTGCAAGATGGCATCCGGGTGAAAATTGGGTGAGTGATATGAGCTATCATCAAGCTGGCTCGGGGCGACTCGAGCATGACGTGTGCCAATACGGTGAGTCACGATTATGGTTTCGTGGGCCAATGCGTTCGCTGGAAACGTCATTTGTGGCCTGCGCAGGTGGAACCGAAACATTCGGGCGATTCGTCGAGCAGCCATTCGCGGCAGTTCTCGAAGAGAGGTTGGACAGGCGATGCCTGAATTTCGGAAGTCTTTTTTGCGGCGTAGATGCGCTGTGCGATGACACGGAGTTGAAGGGTTTACTGAACCAAGCAGAGCTCTGCGTGGTGCAGCTTAGCGACATATTGGGGCAGTCCAATCGATTCTACCGGGTTCATCCCCGACGCAACGACCGTTTTCTGGCTCCGACAGAGGATCTGAAATCTCTCTATCCCGAGATCGACTTTGCTGATGTCCATTTCGTACATCACCTGATGATTTTGTTGCAGGGCCGCAATGATGCGCGGTTCGAGGTAATCGCAGAAGAGCTGCGACGGAATTGGATCGACCGCATTGGGGGGCTTGTTGAGGCGCTTGAAGCGCCTGTTGTCTTGTTGAATTTGCAGGTCCTGCGTGAGGCAGAAAGTGATCAGCCCAAGCACGGTGCTGATATTCGGATCACGCCACAGATGATCGAGGCCCTGCGCCCTCTCAGCGCCGAGATCGTTGAGGTGACGGTCAGCGTGTCGGGGCAGTCCGATGAGTTTGAAGATATGCTGTTTGGAACACTGCAACAGCCCATGGCGGAATATATGATAGGTCCTGCGGCACACAGGTCGATTGCTGACGCCTTGGTCGGTCCGATCAGAAACCTGCAATGAAAAGGGCCCGCCGATGGCGGGCCCAATGCAAGATTCTTCGTGGAAAAGTCTAGCCCGTTGATCAGCCGAGTTTCTCGGTCAGTTCCGGAACGGCCTGGAACAGGTCGGCGACCAGACCGTAATCGGCAACCTGGAAGATCGGCGCTTCTTCGTCTTTGTTGATCGCCACGATGATTTTCGAGTCTTTCATACCTGCCAGATGCTGAATCGCACCCGAGATGCCGACAGCGACATACAGATCCGGGGCAACAACCTTGCCGGTCTGACCCACCTGCCAATCGTTCGGAGCGTAGCCCGAGTCGACTGCGGCGCGCGATGCGCCAACTGCGGCCCCCAGCTTGTCAGCGAGACCTTCGATCAGCTTGAAGTCCTCTTCAGAACCGACACCACGGCCACCCGACACAACAACGCCAGCCGAAGTCAGCTCGGGGCGGTCGCTTGTGGCTACCTTGTCTTCGACCCAGGACGATAGACCGGGGTTCTCGCCGACCGAGATGGTCTCAACGGCTGCCGAGCCATCTTCGCCCGCAGCATCAAAACTTGCGGTTCGGAAAGTGACGACTTTTTTGGCGTCCACAGATTTGACGGTTTGGATCGCGTTGCCCGCATAGATTGGGCGTTCGAAGGTCGAGCCGTCGACGACACCGGACGCGTCCGAGATGACCATGACGTCCAGCAGCGCGGCAACGCGCGGCATAACGTTCTTGGCATCGGTTGTGGCGGGGGCAACGATGTGCTCATAACCATCAGCCAGACCTACGATCAGCGCAGCAGTGGATTCTGCCAGGCGATGGCCCAGCGATTCGTCCTCGGCGACCAGAACCTTTGAGACGCCGGTGATCTTGGCGGCAGCTTCACCGGCAGCAGCAGCGGAACCGCCTGCGGCCAGAACGGTTACATCACCCAGTGCCTTTGCTGCGTTTACAGCTTTGGCGGTTGCGTCCAGCGCCAGTTCACCATTGTTGACTTCGGCGAGAAGAAGAACAGCCATTACACAGCCCCCGCTTCTTTGAGTTTCGCGACAAGCTCGTCTACCGAGCCGACGATGATGCCAGCGGCACGTGCCTGTGGTTCTTCGGTTTTGACGACTTCCAGGCGCGGCGAGACGTCGACGCCGTAATCAGCGGCGGTTTTCTCGTCCAGCGGCTTTTTCTTCGCCTTCATGATATTGGGCAGCGACGCGTAACGGGGCTCGTTCAGGCGCAGGTCCACGGTCACGATTGTCGGCATTTTGACGCTGATGGTTTGCATGCCACCATCGACTTCGCGAGTGATCTTTGCGCTGTCGCCGTCGATGTCGATGTCGGACGCAAAGGTGCCTTGTGACCAGCCCAAAAGTGCTGACAACATCTGACCAGTTGCATTCATGTCGTTGTCGATAGACTGCTTGCCGCAAAGAACGATACCGGGCTGCTCTTCCTCGACCACTTTGGCCAGGATCTTGGCAACGGCCAGGGGTTCTATGTCCTGATGGACATCATCTGCAGCAACGACCAGGATGGCACGGTCCGCGCCCATGGCCAGCGCAGTGCGCAGTGTTTCCTGGGCTTGTTTTACGCCGATAGAAACAACGACGACTTCGTCTGCCTTGCCGGCTTCTTTCAGACGGATTGCCTCTTCGACAGAAATTTCGTCGAACGGGTTCATCGACATTTTGACATTGGCGAGATCGACACCGCTGCCATCCGCTTTGACGCGAACTTTAACGTTATAGTCAATCACGCGTTTGACAGGCACGAGTACCTTCATTTTGCGCTAGCTCCTCACAAAAAACGGCAAGCCGCGTCGCGACTCCACCAATGTTCATGAGGGCTTGAATAGCGATTCAATTCAGGCGGCAACAGGGCAAAATCGTCACGTCATCTGCTACGGACGTCGCGTTTTGCTATTTTTGACGTGACCAAGCACCACACATCCACCCAAAAGGCAGGAAGCTATCGGTTTGCGCCCGCCCGTCGGGCCGGGGCTTCGCCCTTCCGGTCGCCGCCGCGTCCACTGGACGCAACGCCGCTTTCAGCGGTTCGCGCCCGGAACCCATAGAACATCTTGGGTTCCGTTTTCATTGGCACAACGGGCTGCGACGAAGAACCAATCGCTCAGACGGTTCAGGTACTTGACTGCGGTTTCGTTGACCGGCTCCATGTTGGTCAACTCAACCGCAAGCCGTTCGGCCCGGCGAGATACGGTTCGACATACATGCAGATGCGCCGCAAGACGCGAGCCACCGGGCAGGATGAAACTGCGCAGCGGTTCCAAGGCTTCGTTCATCGCGTCGATTTCAACCTCGAGCCGGTCAATCTGCGAGGGCACGATGCGCAGAGGCGGATAGTCTGCTTCGGCATCCTTTTCCATGTCGGGACGACAGAAATCCGCGCCCAGATCAAACAGGTCATTCTGAATGCGGGCGAGTGCAGCTTCGACATCCCCATCTGCCTCGGTCCGGGCGACGCCGACAAAGGCGTTCAACTCGTCAACGGTGCCATAAGCGGTGACGCGGCCCGAGTATTTGGCAACGCGTTCGCCATTGCCGAGTGCGGTTTTGCCATCATCACCGGTGCGGGTGTAAATCTTGTTCAATACGACCATTTACTGACCTCCCTGACCGCGCAGCCAGACGTAAAGCACGATCAGAATCACGGCGATGAACTGAAACAGGATACGCAGGCGCATATACTTGTTGCTTTTCAGTGCCGCGTCCCTGCCGCTTTTGCCAAAATTCGAGATGCCAAGCGCCAATACGACGACAACCGCCGCCATGGCCAAAAGCAAAATGACCATCATTAGGTCCATGAGTACACCGTCCGCGTTTCTGTTTGCCTAGGGCTATCATCTAGCCCCGTGCGTGCCAAAAGCGAACGGGTTATTTCGCCTCAGACCCCTGCAAGGATGCGGTCAATCGCACGTGTCGACAGGATGCGGCGCAAACAACCGGCGATAAATGTAGGTGTTGTCACATAGTATCGGGGGCGCGGGCGCTTGGATTCTACGGCGTGGGCCAGCTTGGTCGTAACCGCTGATGCGGGCAGTTCAAACCGATCCGGCCCCGACGATTCGTACAGTCTTTTCAACAAAGAGGACTCATAACGTTCGCGCAGGGCCGAGTTTTGCCAGTTGATGAACCGCTCGAAGAACGGGATTGAGTTTTCGCGGATTTTAGATGTGATCGGGCCGGGTTCGATCAAAATGACCTTGATCCCCGTATCAGCCAGTTCCAGGCGCAGTGTATCCGTCAGCCCTTCGATTGCATATTTCGTGGCCACATAGGCGCCGCGCCACGGATAGGCCACCAGACCCAGCACCGAAGAGTTCTGAACGATTCGCCCGTGTCCTTGATTGCGCATTATCGGGATGACCTGTCTGGTCAGTTCGTGCCAGCCAAAGAAGTTCGCCTCGAAAATCTGACGCAGGCCTTCGGTCGGCAGGTCCTCGACCGCGCCGGGCAGGCCATGTGCGCCATTGTTGAACAGCGCGTCCAGGGTGCCTCCGGTGGCCTCCAACACTTCGTTCAAACCCGACGATATGCTGGCCGTGTCGGTATAATCAATGCGCGGGCTTTCAAACCCCTGCGCCCGCAACCGGTCGCAATCGCGCTGTTGTTTGCACGAGGCAAACACGCGCCAACCCCGCGCGCGCATCCCATGCGCCGCATCCAGTCCGATGCCCGATGAGCAGCCAGTAATTAGAATGGTTTTCTGCATGATTTTCCCGATTCTGAACCAGCCCCAAGCTAGGGTGCACAGAGTATGGGGACAATCATTGCTCCACGTCAGTCTGGTGTTTTTCTGACCAAAGAGGTCGAAATCCACCCCACCTGTTGCTGCGGCAACACGCGCAGTCGCAACCATCCGGTGCCCGAGTCACTTAGCACCTCGACCTTCTGGCCGATGCGCGCTTTGCCAACAATCGGGTAGATCGTTCCAGGGCCGTCACGCATGTTCACGCGGGTCCCGGAGATTTCCCGGATATCTTTCCTGGGTTCAGGCTGGGCGGCGGGTTCAGGCTGCACGTCCTTGGTGATTTGCTTCAGGCCAGTTACACCGTCTTCCAGAGACGCAAGCGTGATGCTGGCAGTCTGATCGTCAAACACCGAAAGCGCGTTGAAAGTGTCCAGACTGGCGGGTTCTGCGACAATCGCTGCGACTGCTGGCTGGGGATCAATCGGGCGCTCGCGCACGACCGGCGAGCGCATAGCGACATTTGTCACAAGCTCTTTTGCCGGAGACGGTGCTACGGTTTTGGGGGCCGCTTTCGAGGCGACTCGCACAGGCTGTTCCGATCGCACACCGCGCGGCTCGAAATTAGGCCCGCCACTCATGACGTAAAAGCACCAGCCAAGTGCAGCGAAACTCATTACAATCAGGCGCGTCATGGCGCATCCCCCGGTCGATCAATCAAAACAAAAAAAGGCAGCAGACTAATGTCAGACATCCTAGCATAATTCGCGACCCAAGTCGAAAAACGGGGGAAATCGGGGGGTTGCCTCCCCCTGTTGCAAAAAGCGCCACTTGTCCCCAGTAAAATATGTCTTGCTTGCTTTACCCGCGCGCCCTTGCGTCGTATCACATCATCTATGAATGATACGATCGACGACCCCAATATGGTGGCCCCCGAGAACGGGGGCGAAGTAGCCGAACCGCTGCGCCGCGCGATTGGTGAACGTTATCTGACCTATGCGCTGTCCACCATCATGCACCGGGCCTTGCCCGATGCACGGGATGGTCTGAAGCCGGTGCATCGGCGAATCCTCTATGCGATGCGCGAACTGCGACTGAGCGCGACGGGGGGCTTCCGTAAATCGGCGAAGATCTCTGGTGACGTGATGGGCAACTATCACCCGCACGGCGATGCCGCGATTTATGACGCAATGGCGCGTTTGGCGCAGGATTTTAATGTGCGCTATCCGCTGGTCGACGGGCAGGGGAATTTCGGCAATATCGACGGCGATAACCCGGCGGCCTCTCGTTATACCGAAGCTCGGATGACCATCGTGGCCGAGGCTCTGCTTGAGGGTCTGAACGAGGATGCTGTCGATTTCCGTGACAACTATGACGGCACGCTGACCGAACCGGTGGTTTTGCCCGCGCAATTTCCGAATCTGCTGGCCAATGGCTCCAGCGGTATTGCGGTGGGCATGGCGACGAATATCCCGCCACATAACATCTCGGAACTGTGTGACGCCTGTTTGCATCTGATCAAGACGCCGGATGCGCGCGACGATACGCTTCTGAACTACGTGCCCGGACCGGATTTCCCAACCGGTGGCGTAATCGTTGAACCGCCTGCGAATATCGCGCAGGCCTATCGCACCGGGCGCGGGTCATTCCGCCTGCGCTGTAAGTTCGAGGTCGAGGATCTGGGCCGCGGTCAGTGGCAGATTGTCGTCACCGAGATTCCCTATCAGGTTCAGAAATCGAAGCTGATCGAAAAGATCGCCGAGCTGATTCAGACCAAGAAAATCCCGATCCTTGGCGACGTTCGTGACGAATCCGCCGATGACATCCGCCTGATCCTTGAGCCGCGTTCCAAGAATGTGGACCCCGAGGTTCTGATGGGCATGCTCTATCGCAACTCGGACCTTGAGGTGCGGTTCAGCCTGAACATGAACGTGCTGATCGACGGGGTGACACCCAAAGTCTGCTCGATGAAAGAAGTGCTTCGCGCCTTCCTTGATCACCGGCAAGAGGTTCTGCTGCGCCGGTCGCGCCACCGGATGGCCAAGATCGACCATCGGCTGGAGGTGTTGGAGGGCTTTATCGTTGCCTTCCTGAATCTTGACCGCGTGATCGACATTATCCGCTATGACGATGACCCCAAGGCTGCGCTGATGCGCGAAGACTGGGGCATCGACCATGTCCGCGCCACCAATGAGGCCGACTATGTCTCGCCCAAACCGGGCGAGGGCGAGCTGTCCGAGGTCCAGGTCGACGCAATTCTCAACATGCGTCTGCGCAGCTTGCGCCGTCTGGAAGAGATGGAGCTGGTTCGCGAACGCGATGAGCTGATGTTGGAACGTGCCAATCTCGAAGATCTTCTAGCCGACGAAAGCCTGCAATGGGCCAGCATCGCCGAGCAGTTGAAAGAGACCAAGAAAACGTTCGGCAAGGATTATGAGGGCGGCGCGCGGCGCACCCAGTTTGCCGAAGCCGGTCAGGTCGAAGAGGTCCCGCTTGAGGCGATGATCGACCGCGAACCGATCACGGTTGTCTGCTCTCAGATGGGCTGGATTCGCGCCATGACCGGCCATATCGACCTGAACCGCGAGTTGAAGTTCAAGGATGGCGATGGGCCACGGTTTATCTTCCATGCGGAAACCACCGATCGGCTGCTGGTCTTTGCCTCGAACGGTCGATTCTATACCATCAGTGCCGCGAATCTGCCCGGCGGTCGGGGTATGGGCGAGCCGCTGCGCCTGATGGTCGACCTGCCGAATGAGGCGCAGATAATCGACATCCTGATCCACAAACCGGGGCGCAAGCTGCTGGTGGCCTCGGATGCGGGTAACGGCTTCACCGTGCCCGAGGATGACGTGCTGGCACAGACCCGAAACGGCAAACAGGTGCTGAACGTCAAAGGCGACGAAACAGCGATTATCTGTAAGGCGATCGAAGGTGACCACGTTGCAGTGGTTTCTCAGAACGGCAAGTTTCTGGTCTTCCCGACCGAGGAACTGCCTGAAATGACCCGCGGCAAGGGCGTTCGCCTGCAGAAATACAATATGGCGCGCGGGCGGCAGGGGACGCTGGAATTGGACGGCGGGCTGTCAGATATCACCACCTTCAACTGGGAAGAGGGCCTGAAATGGTCCATGGGTGGCGACAAGACCCGGCACGAGGCAGATCTTTCGCAATGGCTGGCCAAGCGTGCCAGCGTCGGGAAAAAGCCGCCATACGGCTTCCCGCGTGATTTTAAATTCTCCTGATCAGGCCCGGTCACAGAGGATTTATGCCGATACGGCTTGGCACAAGCCGTATCGGTGCGTTAGATCAAAGAAAAACAGGCCTATCGAGACGAGACATGTTGCGCATTTTGACACTGATCACCGGATTGGCCCTGATGGGCGCCTGCACCCAAACGCAGGTTTACGAAGAGCCTGAGTCGCTGGGCGAATTCAAGTTGCGGGTAAACTATGCCTTTGCCGATAAGGCGGTGCAGGGGCCGGTAAGCCGGGATGCGACGCCCGACGAATGGACTGCGGCCATTCAAAACGCGGTGGGCATCCGCCTTGGGCGCTATACGGGCGCTCAGGAATACGACATCGGCATCAGCCTCGAGGGCTACATGCTGGCCCCTCCCGGAATTCCGGTGATCTACAACCCCAAGAGCACTGCGATTGTTCTGGTCAATGTTTATGACGTGAACAAGAAAGAGTTTCTTGCCAAAGGTAAGCAATTCCAGGTGCTGGAAGACACAACCGGCGGTAGTGCCCTGAAAGGGTCGGGTCATGAACGGACGAAACAAGAGCAAATGAGCGGGCTGGCACTGAAAGTTGCAGACCGAGTCGAAGAATGGTTGGCCGAGGAACATTTGGAAAACGGTTGGTTCGACCGGCGTCCCGAACTGATCCAGCCACTCGATTCAGGTGAAGCAACGCAAAATCCGGCTTAAAGAACGGCATTTCCCGCAGGATGTGCTTGATTTTCTCCTTTGAACCCAATATCTCGCGCGCGCAGATGTAACCACGGGACCAAGGGTCCCCCAAAGCACAAAAGGGCGCCTGAGGAATGGCAAAGGAAAAGTTTGAGCGTAATAAGCCGCACGTCAACATTGGCACGATTGGGCACGTTGACCACGGCAAGAC
>NZ_JBXWOT010000011.1:0-123457 GCF_059611025.1 Ruegeria sp. CDSB114 | reverse complement strand
CCAAGGCGCAGCTAACTCCCAACCAAACTGTCCAATTTTACACCGGGAAACTGACCCATTTTGCGCCGGGATTGACACACGGTACTCAAGACAGATGTGATCGGCGGCGTATTCTGTATGGACGTGTATGACATCACTGAGATCGCAAATGTTTCGCCGCAGGTTTATGAAGCTGCCAAAGCTGGCTCCGGGTCGATGCGGTCGCGCATTGTGAACTGTAAACAGGATCGGTATACCAAAGCTCTTGATCTTTTTTAACACGTTCAAAACCGTGGCGTTTTTCTGCTTCTGATCGGTCGGGTCTTGCAACCTGTCCAAGTGGAAGATCAGGTCATCCCAATGAAGATGCATCGCAGAAAATCTGCCTCGCTTCGCCTGTCTAACCATCCGCGTAAAGTTGCGTTTTCCTGGTAGGATCGTGTAGTTGGACGCCTCCTCCCAATACATCATGCGTTGGTAAGGGTTGCTTTCGCCGTAGGGCAGATTGAGAATCTTGGTCTTTTGGGGGCCGTCTGATTCAAGCTCGGCAGTCGAAGTATCGATTGGAGCTTTAGCCGGTTGTTCGCTCATGTGCCTACGTGTCCGACCAGTCAGATAGAATGGCGTGTGTATTTTAAGGCCTTTAAGGTTGTCATCCACATTTCCCACGTTTAGCACGCCAGCAAAAGTTTGGGTCAACCAATGGCTACATTCAGTGCCGTAGATTCTGCTCTACGCTGCATTGGCCCGTTCGCATCTAGTATGATCAGAGGCGGATGATTGCAATCCCGTCGCAAATAATCTGATCTCATTCGCATTTTATGTGAGTTTAAGTCCCCGGATAAACGCAATTAATTCGAGCGAGAATCCGGGATGTTTGCGATCCGAGCCATGAATAAGTGCAAGCCGATACACATATGCTGATCAACTCCAATGATTGTGCGGATCAATAGTGTTGCGATAACCAAGTATCTGCCGTTCTGATCAAAGGCCGCCCGATACACCCGCCGCAGATATTAAGATGTAGGTATTGGAACCCGGTTGATGTGCTTTCTAAAGCGTCCTTATACCTGAGACAGGGATAAGGTCAGGCGCCGCGCAACAGTTGAATGCTTCGTGCGCCCTGCCCAAAACCAGTGAGTCAGGTTTTGGGCAAGACGCTTTGGAGCATCGTCAATTATTCGGTGCTACCGAGATTCCGCCTGAACAGAGAGATATTCAAATTTGGGGGTAAGTAATCTTACGAATCCGTGGGGCAGTTCGGAATCAATGGAAAGCGTGTCCCCCTCGACCAATGTCATCTCTATCTTGCCATAGCGGTAGATTGCCTCTCCAGATAGAACCCGCAGGAAAACAACGCCGCGCCCGGTGTAGCTGGGTGGGGACATGTCTTGCCGCGTTAACGTGACCTGAACCGCGGAAAAAAGTAGGTCGACGCGATTGTGGACAGCCAATTGGACAAACTCATGCAGGTGCCCATCTGCCATCCGCGCCGATGGGATACCCTGTCCTGCACGCAGATGGGTAAAGTCACATTGGCGGCTGGTAGTCTCGCCAAACAGCGCCACCAGCGGCACATCCAGAGCTTTCGCCAGCGCATGCAGGGATGAAAGCGAAGCTGACGCAAGTCCATTCTCGATCCGGCTGATCATGGCCGCCGACACAAGGGATTTTTCAGCCAGCGCTTTCGCTGTCATCCCTGATGTTTCTCTGAGCTGTCGAATGGCACGGCCGATGGCCGCGTCAACTTCGGAGCTGCTTTCCTGATTGGTGTCTTCATCCATTTTTATGCGCAAACGCCCGGGCAAACCGCCAATCGAGATAGTCACCGCAGGTTATAGCATCTTGTTTTGGAACATAACCATCCCCGAAAATGTCTTTGGCATCTATGGATGTCTCGGGGTTGGGGTCATAGGCAAGCACGATTGACAGGCGTTCTTTGCCGGTATCATTGATGACCCGGTGAACGGTCGAGTGATAAGCGCCGTCAGTCCATCGCGCCAAAAGATCGCCAACATTGACAATAAGAGTGCCTTCAATCGGTGATGCGTCAAGCCATTCACCGTCCAACCCCTGAACTTGCAAACCGCCGACTGAATCCTGACACAAAACGGTCAGGACGCCGAAGTCGGTGTGCGGTCCAACGCCAAATTGCCCATCGTCGGCACCCTTTTCCTGGGGCGGATAGTAGACAAAAGAGTTTCGGCTGATCGGCTTATCATTGGTTTTGAGGAAGGCGTCTTCCGCAAGCCCAAGACCCATAGCAAAACCACGCATGAGAAGTTCGGCGACATCATGCGCAGCCTTAAAATACTGCATGCACGTTTTTTCCAGGTTCGGTAGGCTCTCTGGCCATTTGTTGACACCACGAAGATTATGGTCAGTCAGGATTTCTGCGCCTTTGTCCTGATATCCCCAAACAAAACTCTCCTTAAGATCCGGCTTTGCATCGTCGTCCATTTTTGCACCACCCGACCCGATCCAGCCGCGATGGTTGTCGGTCACGCGAACTGTCTCCTTGGCATCGGCCGACATGTGGAAAAATTCCAAAGCTGTGGCCCGGGCACTGGAAATCAATTCCTCGGGGATGCCGTGACCCTTGATGTAAATAAAGCCTAGCCCGGTATTTGCCGCGTGCAGAGACCGCGCAACTAATTGTGGATCGCTGCCATCACGCAACGGAGTGATGTCTACAACGGGAATTGTCATTGTGTCGGTTGAAGCTGCTGTTGCGAGAGTCATTGCGATGCGTCCTTTGATAGTTGCGAAGATTGCATCATATGCATATTATTTACTTACATGCAACATCGGTTTTGTAATACCCAACAACATCGCCGCCCGTCGTTACGCCAAGACCGTTCAAAAGACGGTTGGCATAGTTAAAATATCCAATAATTTGATTGGCTTCGAGTATCTCGCCATCATCGACACCCGCATCTTTCAAAGCCTGCACATCGGTCTCAACCATTTTGCCCGGCTTCAAAGTGAGTTTCTCGGCATATTGCAATAAGGCCAATTGCGCGCCTTCAAATGCATCTTCCGGGCGGTGTGCCTGAAGCGCAGCCTCTACCATATCCGCCTTGACATCATCACCAATCAGATGGCGTGCGTTCGACCAATGGTTGGCATAAGAATAGGGGCAAGTATTCAGAGTCGAAACATATGAGCTGATGACCTCCTGAAACCACATCGGAATGGTGTTAGCATTGTCATGCAGGCACGCTCGATAAAGAACAACGTGGCCATTCATCGTTTGCGGCCGCAACGAATGGACGCGCATTACATTGTCAACGGTGCCATGTGGTGTACGGGCGAAATCAAGTGCCGTCTTCAACGTCTCGTCAGCGTCTTCATCGGCGATCATTTTTATCCAAGCGGACATCGGGTAACTCCCTGCTTATTGTGGTGAAAAACAAATACTCAAGCAGCCCGGCAGGCGATATCTGCCAGCCGGATTGTCATGCCCCTAATTTCCAAGAATGGTGGGAAGACGCAGACCTTTTTCGCGCGCACATTCAATTGCATCTTCATAGCCGGCGTCAGCATGCCGCCAAACGCCTGAAGCAGGGTCATTCCACAGCACGCGCTCCAGCCTTTTTGCGGCCTCGTCAGTGCCATCCGCACAGATGACCACGCCAGAGTGCTGGCTAAAGCCCATACCGACTCCGCCGCCATGGTGAATACTGACCCACGTTGCTCCCGAGGCGGTATTGACCAGAGCATTGAGAAGCGGCCAGTCCGATACAGCGTCTGAGCCGTCCTTCATTGATTCTGTTTCGCGGTTTGGAGATGCAACAGAGCCAGAATCCAAATGATCGCGGCCAATGACAACAGGCGCAGACAACTCGCCGCTCTTGACCATTTCGTTAAACGCAAGACCCAGTCGATGACGGTCGCCAAGGCCGACCCAGCAAATCCGGGCGGGAAGACCCTGAAAATTGATCCGTTCGCGGGCCATATCAAGCCAGTTGTGCAAATGGGTGTTGTCAGGCAGCAACTCTTTGACCTTGGCATCAGTTTTGTAGATGTCCTCGGGGTCACCCGACAATGCAACCCAACGGAATGGGCCGACCCCGCGACAAAACAGCGGACGGATGTAGGCGGGCACGAAGCCGGGGAAATCAAAGGCGTTTTCAAGACCTTCTTCCAGCGCCATCTGTCGGATGTTATTGCCATAATCAACGGTCGGAATTCCCATCGCATGGAAATCGCACATCGCCTTAACCTGCACCTTCATGGATGCACGGGCGGCTTTCTCGACTTCTTTAGGCGCGCTTTCCTGCTTTTCTTTCCACTGGCCCATGGTCCAGCCTTGCGGCAGATAGCCGTGAATTGGGTCATGGGCAGAGGTCTGATCCGTAACCATGTCAGGGCGCACACCGCGCTCCACAAGTTCTTTGAAAACATCTGCCGCATTGCCCAGCAAGCCAACTGACTTGACTTCACCAGCAGCGGTCCATTTGTCGATCATCGCCAAGGCTTCGTCCAGTGTTTCGGCCTTCTCGTCGACATAACGTGTTCTCAACCGGAAATCGATGGAATCCGGGTTGCATTCCACGGCTAAACAGCACGCACCCGCCATGACGGCCGCAAGCGGTTGCGCGCCACCCATGCCACCCAGACCGCCGGTCAAAATCCATTTACCTGTCAGGTCACCGCCATAGTGTTGGCGTCCTGCTTCAACGAAGGTTTCATAGGTGCCTTGCACGATGCCCTGACTGCCGATGTAAATCCAAGACCCAGCGGTCATCTGGCCGTACATCATCAGCCCTTTCTTATCGAGCGCGTTAAAGTGATCCCAGTTTGCCCAGTGGGGAACAAGGTTGGAGTTGGCGATCAAGACGCGCGGTGCATCAGCGTGAGTTTTCACAACAGCGACAGGCCGGCCGGATTGCACGATCAATGTCTCATCCGCCTCAAGGTCTTTAAGCGTTGCAACAATTGTATCGAAATCTTTCCAGGTTCGGGCCGCGCGTCCGATACCACCATAGACTACTAGTTCGTGAGGGTTCTCTGCTACATCCGGATGAAGGTTATTCATGAGCATTCGAAGTGGTGCTTCTGTTAGCCAGCTCTTGGCATTCAATTTAGACCCCGTTGGAGGAAAGATATCGCGGGTGTTCTTTCGATCAAGCATGTTTGTCTCCTTCATTTTGTACCGGCCTCGCTAACGGCAAATTCTTCAATCTGTGTAAGTGCCTTTTTCAGATGAACGCGGAGCCTATTTGCGCGCTCAGGCTGATAGGTCCAAGGCGCAGCTTCTTCCATGTAGGATCGCTGCGCGAGTTCCATCTGGATGGAGTGAACCCCTTCAGACGGTCGGCCATAGTTGCGCGTTGTCCATCCCCCCTTAAAGCGGCCGTTCAGGACTTGTTCATGTCCGTCTGCATCTGAGCAGACCGACACGACTGCGTTGGTGATGTTCGCGTCGCAGGTTTCACCACCATTGGTTCCAATCGAAAAGGTTGGCAATGTCCCTTTGAAAAGAAACGGGATTTGGGACCGAATTGAGTGGCAATCATATAATACAGCAATCCCATGCCGTTCCCTCACGCGATCTAGTTGTTGTTGCAATGCCTGATGATAGGGGCTGTGGTATGCATCCTTGCGTGCAACGATTTCGTCTTCTGATGGCTCTTGCCCTGCCTCCCAAATCGCTTCCCCGTCAAAGTCAGTGATCGGACACAAAGTTGTCGTGTTCTGACCGGGATAAAGCGAAGCCCCATTTGGATCGCGATTGGCATCAATGACATATCGATGAACATTGGATCGCACAGTGGTCGCTTGCGGCAAAAGACCCTCATGCAGCCTTGCAATGTGCCAATCAGTATCATCAAGTCCCTGACCGCGAGGATTAAGTCGCGAAAACACATCATCCGGAACAAACGTCCCACCATGAGGCTGCCCCAGAACAATCGGGCTGTCTCCTTGTGTGACCTCAAAGAGATTCATCCCCACAACTCCGGCATGGCTACCTTTACCGCGTCAAGCAAATCTCCGCGTGAAACCATCTGTGTCGCAATTTGCAAATCTGGAGCCATGTATCGATCTTCGTTCAAAGCGTCGACTTCCGATCTCAATCGTGCACTCGCAGATTGAAGTTCGGGGCTTGATTTCAACGGAGCGCGAAATTCAATGCCTTGAACGGAACACAACAACTCAACGCCAAGAATGGTGCTGAGGTTGTCCATCATTTTCCCAAGACGAACCGCACCGTGTGCTGCCATGCTGACGTGGTCCTCCTGATTGGCGCTTGTCGGTGTGCTGTCGGTAACGCAAGGATTGGCCAGATGCTTATTCTCGCTCATCAATGCGGCAGTGGTAACTTCGGCAATCATCAGCCCAGAATTCAAACCGGGGGCAGGGGTCAGAAACGGGGGCAAATCAAACGAAAGCGTTGGATCAACCATAAGGGCAACCCGCCTCTGAGCGATTGCACCAATTTCAGAGATCGCCAGAGCAATCATATCAGCGGCAAATCCAACCGGTTCGGCATGAAAGTTGCCGCCAGACACGATCTTGTTGGCTTTGGTCAGAACCAGTGGATTATCGGTCGCCGCATTAGCCTCAATTTCGAGGGTCCGCGCAGCTTGACGCAAAACATCCATTGCGGCACCCGTGACCTGCGGTTGGCAACGAATGCAATAAGGGTCCTGAACCCTGTTGTCACCTTCACGATGGCTTTCACGGATTTCTGATCCATCAAGCAGGTCGCGCATACATGTTGCAACTTCTATTTGACCTTGATGGCCGCGAAGGTCGTGAATTTCGGGCTGTAAAGGGGCTGTCGAGCCCATAATCGCATCCGTCGACAGCGCGGACGTGACTAAAGAGGATTGCGCAGCACTCCATGCCCGAAACAGACCCGACAATGCAAATGCTGTCGAAAACTGGGTACCGTTGATAAGCGCCAAACCTTCTTTCGGGCCCAAGATGACGGGCTCCAAACCTGCATTGGTCAGCGCAATGGATCCAGGTAATATTTCGCCCTTATACTCGGCCTCACCTTCACCGATCATGACGGCCGCCATATGCGCCAGAGGCGCAAGATCACCCGACGCGCCGACCGAACCCTGTGCGGGAATAATCGGCGAGACCCCACGCGCTAGCATGCCTTCAAGAAGCGCGATAATGTCCCAACGGACACCCGATGCACCGCGACCAAGTGACAAAAGCTTCAAGGCCATGACCAGTCGTGCATGCGAGCGCGAGATGGGCTCACCGACACCACAGCAATGGCTAAGGATCAAATTTCGTTGAAGCGTGGCCGTGTCTTCGCGCCGGATCTTGAGACTGGCGAGTTTGCCAAATCCAGTATTCACGCCATAGACTGGTGCCTCGCCAGCGGCAACTTCCGCAATTCTACGAGCGGCTTCATCGACGACGTCCCGTGTGCTGTCATGTAGCTTTACAGCCTGTTCTTTCAGAAAAATTTCCTGAAGCTGTGCAAGCGTGGCCGTGCCGGGCCTAAGAGTAATAATGCTCAAAATTCGCCTCCATAAATGCGTTTGTATAGGGGGTTAAAGCCGATACGATAGGATAGCTCGGCAGGGTGTTGGACATTCCAAACGGCAAGATCGGCGCGCATGCCAGTAGACAATGCTCCACGATCCGACAAGCCAAGTGCTGCTGCTGCATGACGCGTCGCACCCAACAGGCCTCCTCAGGTGTCATCTCAAACAGAGTGCAGCACATATTCATAGTAAGCAGCAATGAGGTCAGTGGGGATGACCCCGGGTTTGAATCTGTGGAAATGGCCATTGGAACGCCGTAGCGGCGCAGTAGACCAACGGGTGGCTTTTGTGTTTCACGGATGGTGTAAAATGCGCCCGGCAAGATGACTGCGACCGTATCTGCTTTCGCCATCGCCTTGACGCCGTCTTCATCCAGATACTCGATATGGTCAGCAGACAATGCACCATATTGGGCGGCAAGTTTTGCCCCCCCAAGATTGGAAAGTTGCTCAGCGTGTAGCTTCAATGGCAACCCAAGCGACTTCGCTTCCTTGAATAGCTCTTCGATCTGATCAGGCAAGAATGCTATGCCTTCGCAAAAGCCATCAACCGAGTCGACCAGGCCTTCATCGTGGGCGGCGTGTAGCGTCGGGATACAAACTTCTTTCATATAGTCGTCCGGGCGGCAGACATACTCAGGTGGAACAGCATGCGCGCCCAAGAAAGATGTTCGTACTCGAACCGGGCGCTCGACTCCAATTCTGCGGGCCACGCGCAACATACGCAGCTCGGTATCCCGATCCAGGCCATACCCGGACTTAATTTCCAAGGTGGCGACACCTTCGCCAATCAAAGTATCTACGAGTGTTAGCGCGTCTTTCAAAAGTTCGTCTTCACTCGCAGCCCGAGTAGCTTTCACAGTCGAGATGATGCCCCCACCCGCACGCGCGACCTCTTCATATGATGCGCCGTTTAAACGCATCTCAAATTCAACGGCTCGATTACCACCCGCTACAAGATGCGTGTGACAATCAATCAGGGCAGGGGTGATCAGGCGCCCGCCGACATCGGTCACCTTGAACTTTCCATATGCTGCAGGAAGTTCTGAGCGATCTCCCACCCAAAGAATGGTGTCGCCGTCCATGGCGATGGCACCGTCATTCAGTAGCCCATATGGATCTTCACCTGACATCGTCGCGACTTGGGAGTTGGTTATGACATGCTGGGTCATTGTGCCATTATCCTCGCATAGTTGTTGCGTCACCGGAATAATTGTATATATTTAATTTTATTATGTCCATTCATAAAGGATAGAAATGTGACAACCATTTTTGCCCGTGAAACCCGCCTCCCTGACCACTGGGGCAAGAATGTCAGTTTGGAGATCGATAATGGGCGCATCTTAAGGGTGTCCGAAGACTCGCAGCCAAACGATTGTGACGTCCGAGTTGATTGTCTGTTACCGGCTCTTGCAAACCTGCACTGTCACACATTCCAGCGGGCGATGGCTGGAATGACAGAATACCGCACAGCCGGAAATGACAGTTTCTGGACTTGGCGGCAACTGATGTACAAGTTCTTGACTCATCTGACTCCAGAAATGTACGAGGCCATCGCCGGGCTAGTTTACATGGAAATGCTTGAAGCTGGATATGCCTCGGTCGGTGAATTCCACTACGTGCATCACCAGCAGAACGGCGGCGCCTATGACGCGCTTGATGAGTTATCGCAACGGATTTTTGCCGCCGCAAATCATACGGGGATCGGTCTGACCCACCTTCCTGTGCTCTACACCTATGGCGGCACAGGGCAAAAGCCACTCGCCGGTGGCCAGTTACGTTTTGGCAATGACGTTGAAACCTTCAATAGATTGGTGGAATGCGCAAAGACTTCAGCACAGCAGATGGATACAGATACTCGTGTTGGCATCGCACCGCATTCATTGCGAGCGACAACACCCGATGATCTTCAGAGTGTTTTGAGCGCGCACCCTACCGGGCCTGTACACATACATATCGCTGAACAACTGCTGGAAGTTGAAGAGATTTCTGGATGGCTGGGTGCGCGACCTGTTGAGTGGCTTCTGAAAAATATGGATGTCACGGATCGCTGGTGCCTGATCCATGCGACCCATATGACCGAAGAAGAGACTGTCTCGATGGCAAATTCCGGGGCGGTTGCAGGCCTTTGCCCAATTACAGAAGCAAATCTTGGGGATGGGCCGTTCAATGGGCCAACCTACCTGAGTAAAGGCGGCGCATTCGGCCTTGGATCTGATTCCAATGTTCGCATCTCCCTCACTGAAGAGTTGCGACAGTTGGAATACTCCCAGCGCCTACGCGACATGGCACGCAATGTCCTTGTTGACGGAAAGGGGTCCACTGGCGAAACACTTTACCTCGGCGCTGCCGCGGGAGGCGCGCAATCACTGGGCCGTGAGAGCGGTGCAATCAGGGTGGGAGCTGTTGCTGATCTGCTTGCGATTGACCGCTCCAACGCGACTCTGTTCGCGCTACAAGACCATCAATTGTTAGATGGACTATGTTTCGCCGCGGGGGATCACGTGATCAAGGAAGTTTGGTCTGCAGGTCGTCACGTCGTTCGCGACGGTCGGCACATCAGAAGAGAGGAAATATTGCGACTCTATAAGGCGTCTATGGAAGAACTTACGGCAGCGCTTTAGGTAATGTAATCAAGAGTGACCAGAAGTAATTCTGTAGTTGAGTGTGTGCCAGCGATTGACACGTTCTGTTCAAACAAAGTGCAGGACCCATCGGGTAATAATTCACCATTCGCGGTTTCTGCTTCGCCACTTGCGCAGTAGAGGGCAAACTCTCGGTTCGTTGAGGGCACCAGAGATCCGACATCCGCCGCGTCAACTTTCTTGACCGTTGCGCTTACTTTGGTCGGGTCATAGATCAAGTTGAAATCCTGCACGACGCTCGAGACTAGAACAGATTCAATTGGCAGCTCACCAGAGAAACGAACCGGCTGGTAGGGACGCGCCAAAATTGTCCCTTCCTCGTGATGCAAATGAATGCCATCGCCGTGAATTACCGTCAGAATTCTCTCCATGGCTGGGAAGACCGAGAATGGACCATTTGATGAAACTTCTGCGACGCTTAGACGCCAGATAAAGTTGTTTGCGCATCTGCGCACGGCGATTTCGTGAGTTATTCCCCCACCGTTTTTCCATCTTGTAGTAGTGAACTTGGCTGACGGGATTACCTGCATGTACTTGAACCTTGATAATTTGGTTAACTGCGAGCATTATAACGATAAATTTATACATATGGAGGAGAAACCAACTTGAACTCGCGCAAAAAGAGCTATCGAGATATTAAGGCAGAAATACTTGCTCGGATTCGCGACAAATCTTGGAAACCAGGCGCCCTAGTTCCTGGAGAAACTGATCTCGCAGAGCAGTTTGGATGTGCCCGTGCAACGGTCAACAGAGCTATGAGGGAGCTGGCAGAGGAAGGGTATCTGGATCGCAAGCGAAAAGCAGGCACGCGCGTCAATCCAAACCCTGTCCGAAATGCGAAATTCGCCATACCGCTCATTCGGGCTGAAATCGAAGATACCGGTTCAGAATATCGCTACAGCCTTGTTACGCGCGAAATTTTACCCGCACCGGAATGGCAGCGGGCGCGGCTCGGCCTCAAAGAAAAGGATCGCGTTCTTCACTTGCGATGCATGCACTATGCTGGCGGCACGCCATTTCAGTTTGAGGATCGCTGGATCAGCATCAATGCAGTCCCAGAAGTCGAAAACGCCGATTTTCAAGATTCAGGACCTAACGAATGGTTAGTCAAAGAAGTTCCATATACGGATGTCGAAATCCGTTTTTTTGCCAGTTCCGCAGATCAATCTTTGTCAGAGTTTCTCATGGTTAGGGACGGTGAAGCCATATTCGTTGCTGAACGCACGACATGGCTCGATGGGGTTCCGGTGACTTTCGCGCGCATGAGCTTTGGTCGCGGATATTCCATGACGGCGCGCCTTTAGACGCTATTGTTGAGGGAACAAACTATTCCCCATCATAAGCTGCGTCTTATCCCGAACCTTTTGCCAGCAATTGTAAGCTGAATGCGTCAAAATCTTGGGACACTGCAGCGGCAGCCAAATCAAAAAGCCGCTGACCATCTTCCTTGTTTGCCAACGCCGAGTGGGATCCGACCCGACCATCTGGAAACATTTGCCGATGCTCGTCCGGCGGGCCATGTCGATCACCAGCATGGGTGCGGATGAATTCTTTGGATAGCTTTTGTGGTGCCTCTTCTGCACCACTGTGGACAATGCCAGTTCGTGCTTGGCTGACAGCGACTTCTGACGGTGTTGCGTGCATGCCTTCCCATTCACCATAAAGCGATGAGCGCAGTGCATTGACCTCGGGAAACTCCCACCAGCTGCGCAGTTGGAATGACACCTGGTCCAGCTTGGTGATGACGGTTCTAAGCGGCTCAAGGTTGGCTCCATGGCCATTCAGGATATAGATTTTTCGAAACCCGTGGTGTGCAAGGGCGGAAAAGACCTGTTCGCACAGCGCCTCAAAGACGGATCGGTCAACCGAAACCGTGCCGGGAAAACCCATATTGAAAGGGGCAGGGGTGTACGGAATTTCAGGCGCTACGATTGCGCCAGATTTGGTCGCCGCCTGCTGTGCAATTTCCCGGGCGCAAATTGTGTCTGTCCCAATAAGACCTATTGGCCCGTGCTGTTCGGTCGAGCCAACTGGGATCATGATTGAGTCTACATCTTCAAGATAGCGTTCTACTTCCTGCCAAGTCATTGCCTCTAGCTTCATTTCGTCATTCCTCTATTGAGCAGTGCGCGCGATCATTCGCTTTTATTGTCTTGCCAGAAACGGCTGTGCTAATTGCAGGGCCGTACTGAAACTATATGCTTGTGGATAAATATATCAAACATATATAATATAACTCTATACATAAACAACACTCTGCTATGGAGAACCTGATGAGCTGGAAAATCTTCCTGAATGACACGGTAAAACGCCTTGGCGAATTTCAGAAAAACGCACCCGAGACGTTTGCGGGGTTTGACAAGATGGGGTCCCCGGCAAAGAACGATGGGCCGCTGTCCGAAAAAGTCAAAGAGCTGATCGCCTTGGGCATCGCCATTTCAACGCGCTGCGAAAGCTGTATTGGATTTCATACAAGGTCCCTTGTGCGCATGGGCACCACACGTGAAGAGTTCATCGATGCGTTGACAATGATCAGCTATATGGGGGGCGGACCCTCGATTGCATTCAGCGCAAAGGCGCTAGAGGCTTTCGATGAATTCTCTGTTTGAGCTGTGTCACATTTGGCTTCTCGGCGTCCCCGGGGTGGCTCAGGAGTGCGCGACATACGCGCACTCTACTGTTTATTAGGCCGCTTCGTTTGATCCCATCTTACGCTCCAGCCAGCGCACGAAGGCGCTGATGATCAGGACAAGGATAAGATATTCCAGGATCAACAGAGAGTAGATTTCCAGCGGCCGATACTCCGACACCACCAGTTCATTTGCGCGCCGTGTCAGTTCTTGCATGCCAATCACAGAGGCAAAGGCGGACATTTTGACGATATAGATGAACTGGTTCGCAAGAGGTGGCAAAATGCGTCGAATTGCCTGAGGCAGAATAACATAGCGCATGGTCTGAAAGTAATTGAGTCCGACTGTTTGTGCTGCTTCGGATTGACCTTTTGGGATAGATTGGATGCCGGATCGATAGATCTCCGCAGTGAATGCACTATCTGAAATCACCAACGTAATGATCGCACCCCAAAATGGATCAATTGCAACGGTGAACCCTAGAATTGATCCCAGTACAACCGGTAGGCCGTAGAAAACCCAGAAAAGCAAAGGGAGCAAGGGGATCGCGCGGACAAATTCAATATATAGGCGCGAAGGTAAACGCAGGATGCGTTTGTTACTCATACCTGGTAGAGCCACAATCAGACCCAGGATCATCGACAAAACTGCCGCAATGATCGACATCTGAATTGTTGTGCCCATCCCGCTGAACAGGAATTTGACGTTAATCCAGCCAGCCTCGTTGGTTGGATCAATGACGTACCAGCCCCATGTGCCGGGTGCGGAATTGCATCCGGGCAGCACAAATAAGAGGCAGAAGAATGTGAGTAATTTGAGGTTCATGTCTTCGCTCCCTAGTGCTGCAAAATCTGATCCAGAAATTGTCGGCACCGTTCTGATTTTGGCGATGTAAAGAAATCTTGTGGCTTGCCTGTTTCAACAACTTGACCATGATCCATAAAGACCATCCGATCAGCCGCTTTGCGCGCGAACCCCATTTCATGCGTGACGCAGATCATTGTCATGCCATCTTCGGCGAGGCCAACCATAACGTCGAGAACTTCGTTGATCATTTCCGGGTCAAGCGCCGAAGTTGGTTCATCGAACAACATGATCTTTGGTTGCATGCAAAGGGATCTGGCGATCGCGACCCTCTGCTGCTGACCTCCAGAAAGCTGTATCGGGCGTTTGTGAGCCTGCTCTGGAATGCGCACTCGTTCCAGATAGGACATAGCAATCTCTTCAGCTTCTTTTTTAGATTTCTTCAGTGCGATGGTTGGGCCAAGCATCAGATTCTGTAAAATGGTCAGGTGGGGGAAAAGATTGAATTGCTGGAACACCATGCCAATTTCGGAACGAATGCGCTCGATGGAACTCTTATCTTCTTCCAACTTAATTCCGTTCACTTTGATTGTGCCGGTCCCATGGGTCTCAAGGTGGTTTATGCATCGGATCAAAGTTGACTTGCCGGATCCGGACGGTCCGCAGACAACAATTTTCTCACCCTCAGAGACGTTCAATGAAACCTCTTTTAGGACATGGAAGTCGCCATACCACTTATTGAGGTCTTTGACTTCGATTGCATCGACATCACTACTTGCCATGTGCGCCTCCATTAAACTATCTCTATTCATATTTTGTATGCACATTATCTTTACAGGCGCAACATAAAAGGGCAAGGTATATGTTCCACATACATAATCAACGATCAAAAACACTAAGGTTGACAGCAAGGAGGACGACATGAGGAAACTCATTAAGACTGGACTAACCGCAGCACTGGTGGCATTTTTCGGGTCTCCGGTAGTAGCACAGGATTCGGGAAGATCAGCTCTGACCGACATTCTTGAATCGGGTACGCTCATGGTAGGCACGACGGGAGACTGGAACCCGATGTCCGTGAGAAACCCTGCCACCAATACATTTGAAGGCTATGATATCGACGTAATGAAGCAGCTCGCTGCCGATCTCGATGTAGAGCTCGAATTTGTGCCAACAGACTGGAAGACCCTTGTGAATGGAGCGGTGGCCGGCAACTATCATTTGACGGGTTCCGCATCTATTAGCCCCGCGCGCATGAAGGCTGCTGGGTTCTCTGAAAGTTACATCGATGTTGAAATTTTACCCTTCACAACCGCAGACAAGATTGACCGCTTTGACGGTTGGGATTCAATTGATCAACCGGACGTCAAAGTAGCGGCGACACTGGGCACTACGTTTGAACGGCAGGTCAAAGCATGGTTCCCGAATGCAGATATCAAAATCGTAGAAGCACCCGCATTGGGCCACCAAGAAGTGATTTCGGGACGTGCGGATGTTTTTGTAACGTCCAACATTGAAGGCTCAACGCTTGTGACTAAATTCCCGAACGTGCGTCAGATCCAAGTTGAGGAACCTCGCTCAAAAACACCAATTGCGATGATTCTACCGCAAGGAGATCAGGTGTGGATCAACTACGTCAACAACTGGATCAAGCTGAGAAAATCCCAGGGGTTTTTCGACGAAGTCGCTGCTCGGTGGGGTCTGAACTAAACAAATGGGTCAGGCACTTTATATGCCTGACCTCGCCAAATAATAACTAGCTTTGACGTTGTTGTGTCTGACGTCAGCGCTTAGAGGAACCAGCAGCCGCGTTCGCGCAGGGCGTGGGCAGGCTCTTTGTTTCGAAGCGTGGCGAGATTGTCGAGGATGACCACGGTGCCCGGCGCGATCTCAGGGATCAGCACTTGGCGGATGTAGGCGGCGAAGGCAGGACCGTCTATTGCGCCCTTGATGACCCACGGAGCCATCAGTGCATCTTGGGTCAGGCCCGCGATCAGGGTTTGTGTCCCCAAACATCCAAAAGGGGCGCCCCTCGTTCGGGTAACGATCTCTTTTGCGCTCCCACAGGACCGGAGATCCTTTGGCTTCTTTTTTTGGGTTAGGCGGGATTTGGGCAAGCCAAACGCCACCCGACGTCAGGGGGAATGCTCACTGCTCGGTAGTGATTGCTGACACATCCACCAGATACATCTGCCGTGCCCCTTCATGCACGGAGTCAATGCAGACCGTGTTGTTGCCATGGCTCCAGCGCGGGTGAAGGTCGCAGCGGTTGTGCTTACCCAGATCGGGCGGCGTGTAGAACGACCCAAGGTCATGCCGTGCTCCGGTCTTCGTATCGAACAAAAACAGGACGCGCTCGTTCGTGTCGGCATCGGGATAGGTGTCGGACAGGATCCAGCGCCCGCCACTGGAATAGGTCATGTGCCCGTTTTCAGTCAGGATGCCCGGCCCAATGACATCCACCTTGCCTGTCGTGTCATCGTATAGATGATAATGGATTGCCCCGTCATGTGGCCCCCATACGATCACCTCATTGTCCGATTTCCACATCGGGTGTGAGATTTGGTATTCCGACTTTTCATAATCGAACGTCCCTACCGTATTCGGGTCAAAACCGTCGGCGAGTTGCGGCAACGGGTGGTCCGAGCATTCAAGCATGTGCAAATCCGTCCCGTCGCCGTTCACGGTATAGAGGCGGTGCAGGAAGCATGTCTCGTCCTCGACCCGTTCAGTCCAGCGGTGGATAAATAGGAAGCGTGAACCGGATGGGTTGGCCTCAAGATGAGTGATCCAATGGATGGCCTTGTCCATCGACGGTGTCGGCTGATGGGTTTTGAGCTGCGCAAGGCTGAGGATCAGACGGTATTCACCAGACGCGACGTCCATTCGGTAGATGCCATCATGTCCGTCGTCAGGTTTTTTGGAACCACTGGCATCCTAAACTAAGAGAGGGTTTGTCTCATCTTGTTGGTTTGATTATGCGGCTTGCTGGCGGTGATGCAAGCGGCGTGCCTCGAGCGTCTTTCGTTTGATCCTTTCTCGTTGTTGCAGAATGGCTTTGTCGCGTCCGAAGTAGACGTCAGCAGGTGTGACGTTGTTGATGCTCTCGTGATACCGCTGATGGTTATAGTGGTCGACGAAGGCTTCGATCTGGGCTTCAAGATCACCGGGCAGGAAGTAGTTTTCCAACAGGATGCGGTTCTTGAGAGTTTGGTGCCATCGTTCGATCTTGCCTTGGGTTTGCGGATGATACGGCGCTCCCCGAGAGTGCTTCATGCCCTTGTCTTGCAGCCATTCAGCCAAGTCGCCGGAGACATAACTTGAGCCGTTGTCGCTGAGCAGTCTTGGCTTGTGAACGACGTGAACTTGGTCGCAGCCGGACGCCTGCAATGCGAGGTTCAGTGTGTCCGTCACATCTTCAGCCCTCATGTTGGTGCAGAGTTTCCAGGAGACGATGTAACGGCTGTAATCATCGAGGACCGTACTGAGATAGAACCAGCCCCAGCCCAATACCTTGATGTAGGTGAAGTCTGTTTGCCAAAGCTGGTTGATCCCAGTCGTCTTGTCCTTGAACTCATTGGCCGCCTTAATGACGATGAAGGCCGGGCTGGTGATCAAATCATGCGCCTTCAGCACGCGATACACTGTGGATTCCGACACAAAATAGCGTTCTTGGTCTGTAAACGTCACCGCCAGCTCGCGGGGTGACAGCTCCGTTTCCTTCAGCGCGAGATCGACAACCTTGCGCTTCACCTCGGTGGGGACCCGGTTCCAGACATGCTTCGGCCGAGGCGACTGATCCTGAAGACCAGCTTCGCCGCGCTGGAGATATCGGTGACACCAGCGGTAGAATGTGGTGCGGGGGATCCCCAGTTTGGCCAAAGTCCGACGCGCTGACAGATGGCTTTCTTCCACGAGCCGAATGATCTCCAGTTTTTCTGATGCAGCATACCTCATTCGTGGTCGTCCCCATCGCCTGTCATGCTTTTTTTGAGAAGGCGGAGTTCAAGCGTCTGCTCCGCAACCACCTCTTTGAGATCCTTTGCCTGGCGACGCAGTTCCTTGACTTCATCAGTGGTCGCAGCCCGCGCCGTGTCACCAGCAAGCCGCTTCTTCCCAGCGTCCATGAAATCCTTCGACCATTTGTAATAGATGCCCTGAGATATCCCTTCGCGACGGCACAGCTCAGCGATGCTGTCTTCGCCACGCAGCCCATCCAGCACGATCCTGATCTTCTCTTCGGCTGAATAATGCCTGCGCGTGGCGCGCTTGATGTCTTTGACGATCTTCTCGCCAGGGCTCTTCTTAGACTGTCTCATGTCCCACTCCTCAGTGGCTACGATGAGCAACAAACCCTCTCTTAGCAAATCACCCTATTTGGACCCATAGGCGCTGACGTCAGACATTGAAGTGTAGTATCATTCCAAATGGTTGCGGATTGGTTCAAAGGAAACGTTCGTGTAATCAACCATCCCATATCCGCTGACCATCAACGATTTTTGAATGTAGAGTGGCACGTCTGCTTTTGTGAGCGATTCCGGGGTGTAAGCTAAACTATGTTAAATCTCTTTGACCGGTCGCTGCGCACCTAGCGTCAAAATTGAACGCTGGTTAAGCTTCGGAAAGTCTTCTCAAAGGCGAAGACGAGCGGCAGGCGAAAGTTCCACAACTCTTAACCCGCTGTCTGACGCGACACTGACTTGTCCGTTGTTCCATGCATAAACGACCGCCATCGTTTTGCCCGTGTGGGCGTCCTGAACTTCAATGATCGGCTCGCCTTTTTTTGCTCGTTCGTTTTGTTGTTGTGTCGCCATCGTCAATCCTCGGTGTTCGTAGGCCCGATCCTTCAATCCCAGCACAACAAGATTGGTAGGGCTCTTTCTGTTGCATGGTTGTTGCCCTTCATCCCAATGCAAAGAGCGGATTCTGGCTCAACTTTGAGAAGAATATGGCGGCTCGTTGACAATCGCACGAACCGGAACGAAACAGGATGAAACGGAACGAACCATAAGCGTGTAATCAATTGATAAAGCACGGCAAATATTTTGTTCCTCCGCTGAAAGACGGCAGCGACTTCAAGGAACTGTTCAAGTATCTGGTTTCTGTGGGAGCTGGCTTACCCGCTGACCAGACGGGACTTCCTGTGAGCTCATGGACGCCAGAGTTACTTGCAAGCACCATCTCTCAGTTTGACTCCAATAAGTCGAGCATCGAGCTACGGACAGTTCAGCATTGGTTTCAGGATAACGACAGAGGGATTAGCACCGACAACATTCGCTGGCTGGCGCGCGTATTCGGCTGCGGCGATCCTGACGCTATCACCGCGTGGAGGGCGGAACTTAATGCCGCCAACAGGCGATTGGCAACAAAGCGACGAGAGAAGCGCAGCATTCAAACGCGCGATTTGCAGTTTTCTTCTGACACTGCCAAGGAAGGTCACCAAGACGCGATTGAAAACGCAGCGAAACGGGAAACACCGAGAGAGCCGACGAGTATCTCGGGACTAGCGGGACGAACAGAGGCGATGTTCAGCACCCATTCATCATTGGGCTTGCCGGCCGTGGTATTCGCCGCTGCTACAGCGCTGGGGCTTATGTCGTTTTCATTGAACATTCACAGCGTTGAGTTCACACCCCCAACAGGTCCGACAAAGCAAGTTGGTTTTTTGTGGGCCCCGAATTGGACAGTTGTTTTCCTTGTGCTTCTGCCAGCGTATTTCGCAGTTTTGATCAATCTGTTGAGGCTGTGGAAAGCAGAATGGCGAGCTGACTTGGTGACAAGGTTGAGTTCCACATCACTACGAACCAATTGGGCAAGCAGGGTCACAGCGATGTCCTATGTGTATTGGGCGGTGTTTGTTGTGACCATATTGATAGCCTCGGCTTTCAATTGGATGGAAACACACCTGATCCCCTTGCTGACAGGGAACACAGGAAGTTGGCCGGTGGAGTGGGGAAGAATAGCTATATTTCAACCTGATCTGGTTTCCGTACCGAACGCAATAGCGTTTTCCGGACTCGTCTTCTTGCTAAACGCCTTTGGGTCTTACTTGTTCTTCGCAGGCCTGATCATCCTCTATTCGCTCACGGATGATTTCGTCGATTTTGCTGCACACCTTGCCCACGACAAGAGCCAAGAACTCCATCAGAATCTTGCAGAGATTGGCAGCTCGCTAATGGTTGGGATTTTCAGATGTTGTTCATTGGGTCTGATGATCACCATTTTGATGAAGCTTCAGGCGAGCTTCCTGCTTTCGGACAGCAGAGACATCGTCAGTTGGCTAACATCGGACATCCTGGTTCCCTTTGGTAGACGCGATGCCCAATTGAACGGGTATGACCTCCATCAGAATGTACCCGGTTTTTACTATAGCTTTTTCTGTTTGCTCGTAATTTTCGCAGTATTTGTGATTTGCACAGCCAGAATTCGCGTTGCGGTTACCAAGCTCGGCCTGCCGAGCAGCAAGAGCGCGGACCGAGTACCCGTGGTAATGATGAACGGGATCCTGCTCCTATTGACGGCGGCCTATTTGCTCATTGGTGTTTTTCCCGGCTTCACGATCCTCCTAATTGCTGCCCTGACCTTGGCTGCATGTTTCCTTGCACGACCCACCCTGGGTCAGCTTAACGCAATAAAACCGAGAGAATTAGATGCTTAAGACGAATGCCCTGGACAAAGCCCCTATTCATCCAGATGTCGCGGAGGGCCCATCCGATGTGAAAGCCTATTGGACTCACACTGATGATAAGGTGCGACTTAGGGTGGCGCATTGGCCGACAACCAAGCCGTCAAAAGGCACGGTTTTTCTGTTCCAGGGGCGAACGGAAAACATCGAAAAATACGGGCGCACCGCCGAGTATCTGCATGACTTCGGCTATACTGCGTTCGCTGTTGACTGGCGTGGCCAGGGGCTCTCGGACCGGCTCACGGAAGACAGGTTGATGGGCCATGTTGTTCGTTTCTCTGACTACCAAAAAGACGTCTCAGCTACGCTTGAAGCAGCCAAGTCACTCAATCTTCCGCAGCCCTGGTATCTCATTGGGCACTCGCTAGGGGCATGCGTTGGTCTACGCGCCATTGCTGAAGGGTTTCCGGTATCTGCCTGCGCGTTCACCGCTCCCTTGTGGGACATAAATCTCCCACGGCTGCAGCGCCTCGGTGCTTGGCCTTTGTCATGGGCATTTCAAACACTTGGAAAAGGCGACACCTATGCCCCTGGGACGCGTGGAGAGAGTTATGTCCTGACGACTGATTTCAAGGACAACAGGCTGACACATGATCCAGATATGTACGAGTACTACGCGAACATTTCGGAATCTCTGCCTGAACAAGTAATTGGTGGACCGAGTATGGGATGGCTGTTTCAGGCACTCAAGGAAACCAGATCACTGTCAAAAAGGAAGTCCCCTGACACGCCGTGCATAACGTTCTGTGGTGCCGAAGATGAAATCGTTGCCATATCCGCCATACAAGATCGAATGGCGCGTTGGCCAGGCGGGAAACTGGAACTCATTCCTGGTGCCAGGCATGATGTTCTATACGAGACCCCGAAGGTTCGTGAGCACGTTTTGGCTCAGATTTGTGAACTTTTCTCCGCGTCGACAGAGGAAAAGCTGAAGGCGCCCAGCAAATCGATTGGGGATGCTCTGGTCTAGGACCAATCACCCATTCAGAAGTCAATTCTTCCTCGAGTGGAATTGATTGCTCAGCAGGCCCGCCCGAGTGCGCTTGTTAATATGGGACCAGCTCATAGTCATAACGCCCAAAAATGTCGGACCAGTCCACCCCAACGCCCCGAAAGTAGCTCGGGCAGTCTTTGCGGAGAGGTAGCCAATCTGGTCTTTGTCCCGGGGCACGATCCGACCAATAAAAATTGGCGCTTTCGTCATAGGTTCCGACAACCATATCCAGGCGAGTGGAACATGGGCCTTCACGCTCACGGACTTTGTAGCTGTAATGTCGAACATGCCAAACGCGGATGGATCTGATAACGTCAAAGTCCGCTGACGATAGATCAACGCTTGCACGTAAAGGTTCGGGCAGGGCAGGAGAACCAGCCACCAGTTTGGCCAATGGTGTTCCTGTCGTACCAAGTGTTGACCACGACTCTGGCGTGAACGAGGCCTCGACAACAATTGCACTTTCTTCTTCGCCGGGCAGCTCAGGAGTTGTCGTCGCACTGACAGCCTTGATTGCTTCCAGACGTTGCATCGGTGTGAGCTGCGATGAACCGGAGGCAACGCCCATCGGACAATGCCAGAGTTGCAGCGGCGGCTCTACCGGCATGGGTGTTATGCGCCGAATGAATTCCGCCCGTGCCGTATTGCAATCGGGATCACTCGGCCACCCGCCAGCGAGGCACAGAAAAATCGCGCAATCAATGGGGTAGGCGTGTGCTGGGGCGGAGAATCCGAGTGCCAGGGCAGATGTGCATCCAAGTAGCGTCATGCGAAACATTGTATGATCCTTTCAAGCAACAGAGACTGTGTGAATCGTGCAGGCTGATTTCTGCATAAATTGTAGAACACATTATTTTCTGTTTTGCAAATTTCAAATTTTACATTATTGAAAATACCAGATCTAAACTTTCGCAGGTTTCGAAAGGATGTAAGAAGTCGTCCCATAGGGGGACGACCATGCCGCACAGAAAGAACTTCCCATTGATCACACAAGGCGAAGCACGTGACCTTGTTGAATCGGGTAAGGACTATGAATTTCGGTATGACCTAGTCGAGCTGGGGCAAAATGGACGTCCGCAATACATTTGCATCTATCGCTACGATGGGAAGGATAACGTCCTCATCTCTGAGAGGGCGACTTCGCAAGGCGTTGTTCCCCGCAGACTGTCGCTATTTCCGGGTCTGTTCAATTTCCATACCCGTTTCAGACAAGGCACTGACATCACCCTGCACAAAGATCTTACGATCACCACAGATGGTGTACGTGGGCACATCAACCTGGATTTTGATAAAGACCCTGATCAGGACGATTCAGAAGACGACAGCGAAACTAAGTAGTTCGAAGGTAGACTTAGAACAGGCAATGGCTATTAGCCGTCTGCACCAAACCATTTCTCACACAAACTTCGAAAAAGTATCAAAAGCCACCGCTCAGCCGGCTTGGTATGGGGTAGGGCCTAAACCCAGTTATGTTTACTGCGCCGTCGCCCCAAGTCTTGGCTGTCTTCTGGAAGAGGGAGGGCACGGCGGATGAAAAAGCTCCTTCTTTCCTGCACGGTCTTGGCCGGGCTTCTGATCACAAACCATCACCTCGGCCAGACAACCAAGATCCTGAGCGCCTTCGAGGTTGCCACTGTTGATGGCGATACCATCGACCATGGCGACGATCGCTATCGCCTCGTCGGCTTCGACACGCCTGAAACCTACCGGCCGCAATGTGCTGCTGAAAAGGCTCTTGGATTGAAGGCGAAAGCCCGGCTGACAGAGCTCATCGAAACCTCCGGCCAAATCAAGCTGGTCATTGAATCGGATTTGGACGTGCATGATCGTTTTCTGGCGGTCGGACGTGTGGCTGGACAGAACGTCGGGACCATCCTGATTTCTGAAGGTCTTGCGCGACCCTATGACGGTGGCAAGCGCCAGTCCTGGTGCAGCTGATCGGAGACTAGAATGCAGCAAGAGGAAGGAAACTAATCGAGCAAAGAACGGTCCTGCCGGTTGTTGGCGCAATCGACAGGACCCGAAACGCCCCAAGCCCGGGGCATTCCTCAACATCAAGAGAGAACCGTAAGCGATGAAGAATACAGCAACCCTCGATGCTGCTCCTAAAAAGGACAGCAAACGCGCCGGAGTCAATGGTCCTGACTCCGGAACGCAACAGTGACTTCTGAACGGTCTTCAGGGGTCCGGTAGGTGCGCACTCTGCACGCCAGAGCCACGCCTCATAAGACTTATTATGTAAACTTTGCTGACCTATTAGTGAGAGACGGAAAGGTAATCAAATGGCCTTCCACAACACCAAGAACAAGACTGGCCGCAAAGCCCTTCCTCATCGTCGTCTGGCAGAGACACGCAGGGTCGAGACACCGCAAGGCCACACCGCCTTTGTGACAGTTGGCTATGACCCGGCAGAGCCGATCAAGCCCCGCGAAGTGTTCTATAGCGGTGGGTTCCGGTCTGGCAATGATCTCGAATATCACCTGCATGACCTCTGCATCCTGATTTCCCTGCTGCTGCAGCATGGCGTGGCGGTGTCTTACCTGTCGCGTTCCATCGCAACAAAGCAATCCGCTCTGGGTGATGAAGTATATGCCAGCCTCGCGGGCTGGCTGGTGGCGGCTGTCAGCATCCCTCCGGCTTGGGCCGATGAGTACCTGAACGCGACCGGCAACAATCCGAGTTCTCAGGAGGCATCGCAATGACCCTGTTCCTGAATGGCAAAGCACTGGTGGTCGATAGCGAAGCGGGACAACACGTCCTGACAGCCTCACACAAAGCCGGCACGCGTGTTAAGTGCGGGTGTCGGATGCCTGCCCCGGAAATGTACATCGCGGCAACGGCGGGGAAGTTCATCGTCAAGCGGATGCCCGGAACCGGCCCTGATCATGCTATCGGCTGTCCGTCCTTCCTGCCACCCGAAGAATTGTCAGGATTGGCGCAAGTCCGGGCGTCGGCCATTAACGAAGATCCCGCCGACGGCACAACCACGCTCAAACTGGGCTTCCCACTGCGAAAGAACAGCAGGTCCCGGAACGCACCGGAAGCAACCGGTCAGAAGCCAACCGAGGCGAAGGCCGCGCCGCGTAAGCTGACGATTACCAGCGTTCTGCACTTCCTCTGGCATGAGGCCGATCTGGGCAAGTGGTATCCTCGGATGAAAGGAAAACGATATTGGGGCGTGATCCACTCCGCCCTGCGCCGGGCCGCTGCGGGAAAGATCGCCAAAGGACAAGACCTGTCCCGCATTCTCTACATCCCGGAATACTTCAAAGTGGACGATAAGGCAGAGATAGCAGCCAGACGGAACCGGATCTTTGCCAATCTGCGGCCAGCCAAGCACGGTGCCACCCCATTCGGCCTGATCATCGCCGAGTACAAGGCCACGGAAGCCACGGCGCATGGTGCGCGGTTCATTTTCAAACATGCCCCCGATTGCGCGTTCTTTGCTGATGAGGATCTGGCGCAGAAATTCGAGAAAGTGTTTGGGGATCAGTTGCGCCTGATTGAAGCCATGGGATCTGGCCATGCCATTGTGATCGCCAGCTTCTCCATCGCAAAGGCGGGTTATCCGGTCCTCCATGAACTTGGCCTGATGCTGGTAACGGATAACTGGATACCGTTTGAGGGCCTGCGTGATCGGGAAGTACTGAAGGCGCTGACCGAACAGAGCCGCGCGTTTCAAAAGCAACTGCGGTTCAACTTGCCCCTGGACGCGCCGATCGCATCGGCTGTGCTGTTGGATACGACAGATCCGACTGCCGTCTTTGTTGCAGACAACCCCGACGATGCCGAGGCGCTGGCACTTCTCACCAAAGCCTCTGAAGAAGGCCGGTATGCGAGCTGGTGCTGGTTTGACGATGGGCCGATGCGCCCGTTCCCGCATCGTGGCGCATCCCCCTCCAGCCATCACTCACGACCACCGGAGGGGGGCGCGGGCGAAACTGTAGGCAGCGCAGACGGTCAAAACGTGGCCAAAAGAGATCCCGAGGGCGCCTATGGAGTCCCTCCCCGCCGACAGGACGATGTCGCGACGGAGAGGGAAGCTAATCAAACTACATTTGGGATGGGGTTCGACCAGCAAGCTCCCCCTACTTCAACCTCCGCAATGTCACAAAAGAACAGTCGGCCCACATGAAAAACGTGTTCAAACCGTTGCTGATTAGCCTCCCTTTAATCGCCGCACTCGCTTCATCTGCCCAGGCGCAGAATGACGAGGCCGCAATTTGTGCGGGCCGTGAAGGCCCGCTGTTGAGTGGAGGGCGCTTGCTGTGTGTGACCGCCCCCGCCCGCACCTGCCTGGAACCGGCATTCCGGGCAGGTGCAATGGTATGCCTCAGATATGAGGACGGAGGCAATCCGGAACAGGTTGTCTCGAAGAACGCAAGCCCGCGCAACAAGGGCGAATGGGCCGATGAAGCGGAGCGCGCCGCCAAACGCCACGGTGTTCCGGTGCCACTGTTTCTTGCGCTGGTCCATCAGGAAAGCCGCTGGAATGCGAACGCGGTCAGCCCCAAAGGCGCACTGGGATTGGCGCAGCTGATGCCACCCACCGCCGCGGCTCTTGGTGTCGATCCGCATGATCCGGTGCAAAACCTCGATGGCGGCGCTCGGTATCTCAAGGCGATGTTCCTGAAGTTCGGCACATGGCGACTGGCGCTGGCCGCATACAACGCCGGGCCCAAGGCCGTCGAACGCTATGACGGCGTCCCGCCCTACTCGGAAACAACCCACTACGTCGCAACCGTTCTCGAAGGGGCCGGGTTCCCGCCCGACGCCTGAACACCCCCGTCCAAGGAGACTATCTTACATGAAACGCAACCCTCAAAATGTCGCTCCGCTGACGCTGCTGGCCCTTGTGGCGTTCAGTAGCCCGGTCATGGCGCAATCGCTGTTTGATGCGCCGGTGTCCATCCTGACCCAGATCCGGACCTTTGTGACCGGTGCCAACGGTATTCTGCTCGGTGGTGCAGCTATTGCGCTCGCTGGTATCTCGGCGGCCAGCCCGCGCGTGCCGGTCACATGGGGCCATTTCTTTGTGATCCTCGTGGTGCTAGGCATCTTCTACGGTGCGTTTGGCATTGCCGAAGCCATTCAGGGTTTTGCGACCTGATGAGCGACGACAACCGGATATTCCAGGCGATCACCCGGCCCTCTGAACGGGCCGGGATGCCAATGACGTTTCACATCGTGGCGATCAGCATCCCTTTGATGACGTTCATCATGACCCAGGGCTTTTTGGGCTTCTGGGGGTTGCTCGCCATCGCCCCGTCTTATGCCGCCGCCCGCTGGATCGTGAGTGTCGATCCGTATCTGCCGGATCACGTCGCCACGATGGCGGACTGCAAACTCTTCACCAAAAACAAGCCCTTCTGGGGCGGCAATTCCTACGCCGGAGACTGACATGAACATGCACCCGGAGATTCAAAAGGCCATGCCGTCCGCGCGCCGCGCCGCGTGCGAGGTACCGGCCACCACGCATATCCCTTTCGTGCGCTTCCTGCAGGACGGGACGTTCACAACCCGCAACGGGGATCTGGTAGCGGTGTTGGAACTCAACGGGTTCATCCACGAAACCGCTGATCGGGTGGCGATCAGGGCCGCCAATGATACATTGGCCCGGCTGGCCTCCAGCTTTGAAGACAATCGCACGGCCTTCTACAGCCATATTATCCGCACTAAAATGAAGCTGTCCGACACGCTGCCCTCCGTAAACGGCCCCGGCTTTTCCGAAGACCTGGACCGCCACTATCGCGCTCAGCTGGACCACGACGAAACCTATCAGCTGCGCCACTTCCTGACGATCGTGCGCCGCCCTTACACCAGCGGCAAGCGGCTGCTGGATGCCGGGCTGCGGTCTCTACGATCAGCAACAACCGACCCGGCAACAAGTGCTGCCCGCGAAAAGAACCGCAAAGCGCTGCATGGTGCCGCAGAACAGGCGATGCGCGATCTGTCGGTGTTTGGCGCGCGTAGGCTCACCGGAACAGAGGCGGATCGCAGCCGCACACTGTCATTTCTCTCGATGCTGCAAAGCGGGATTTGGCAAAAGGCCCCGTCCGTCTGGACCCATCTGGCCGATGCCGTGCCCAACGGGCGTATCACCTTCCGTAAAAACCATGTCGAAAGCCTGTCGCCAGGCGGGGACAAGGATCGGTTCGCCGCTGTCTTTGCGGTCAATGCTTATCCCGAGCGGTCGAAATACTACATGTTCGATGAGCTTCTGGGGGAGCGCTGCGAGTTCATTGCGACCCAATGCTATGCGCCGATGGACCGCGTGTCAGGTGGTGGCAAGATCCGTGACGCCAAACGCGGCATGGAAGATGCAGGCGATGAGGCGGAGTCGCTGCAGAAGGATTTGGCCGAGGCCCGCGACGCGGTTGCCTCCCGTGCCATGTCTATTGGGCGGCATCACTTCACGGTTTCTGTTCTGGGTGACACACGCGAGGAGTTGGAAGACTCGGCCACCCGCATGAATTCCTGTCTGACTGGCGCGGATCTGCGGACCCGGCGCGAAGACATCGGGTTGGAGGCGGCCTGGTGGGCGCAGCTGCCCGGCAACTTCGCCTATCAGGCGCGAGCCAAAAAGCGCTTTGTGTCTGACAAGAACTTTGCCGATTTCGCCAACCTGCATTCCTGGCCGACGGGATCGCGGAAAAGACTGCGCTGGGGTGGGCCTGTGGCGGCGTTCCGGACGCTGGGCGGTACGCCCTATTGGTTCTCATTCCACCGCGAGGGGTCTGACAAATCTAAGGGACCAGGAACCACGGCCATCTTTGGAGCGACCGGGGAAGGCAAGACCCTGCTGGCCAATTTTCTGATGTCCAGCTGCTACCGCCTGCCCGAACACCCGCACCTTATTGCCTTTGACAAAGACCGGGGATCGGAAACCTTCATTAGAGCCATTGGCGGCACTTACCTTCAGCTGAAATCCGGCATGAACCTCGGCTTTAACCCCTTTGCGGTGGCCACCGATGAGGTCGGGATTGAATGGCTCGAGGGCTTAATTCAACGCCTGACGGGTGCGGACAAACTCACGCCGGAACAGGAACGTCGGATCGCAACAGGTCTGCGCCGCCTTGCATCTGGTGATCCGGCACTGCGCACATTCTCGGATTTTGCCGATACGCTGCGGTCTGTCGATGATGCGGACGCGCCGGTGCAGCTGCTCGATGCGCTGAGCAAATGGTATGGGACCGGCAGTCGCGCCTGGCTGTTTGATAATGCAGAGGACAGTTTCAGCCTCGATCAGGCCGTGACCGCCTTTGACATGACGGCGCTGCTCAAGGCTTCTGATACCCGCCTGCCCCTGCTGGATTACCTGTTTTACCGGATCGAGCGCAAACTGGCCGAAGGCAAGCCGCTGATCATCATGGTGGATGAAGCCTGGGCCTTGTTTGACGATCCGCGATTTGGGCCGCGCATTCAGGATTGGATCAAAACCATCCGAAAGCTGGATGGCATTCTGGTGTTTATGACGCAGGAAACATCGGATGCGGCCAAATCCTCAATCTCGGACACGCTGATCCAGTCGACAGAAAACCGCATCTTCTTTGCCAACCCCAAAGCGGATCGCGCAACCTATGTGGATGCGTTCCGGCTTACGGAGGCTGAGTTCAGCGCGATTTCATCCATGCCACCCAAATCCCGTCTGGTGCTGATAAATGACGGAGACGGGTCAGCCGTTGTTTCAACGCGGCTTGAGCTTCCCGAAAAGTTTTATCGGGTCTTGTCCGCCACAGGCGACAGCGTTGCCGAGATGGACCAGCTGCGCGCCGAGCATGGCGAGGATGGCTGGCTCGACACCTTTATGACCCCCAAAGCCCCACAGGAGACCCTTCAATGATCCGCACCATTGTTTTCCTTGCTCTTGGCCCGCCCCTGCTCGGGGCCTGCACCATCGCCGGTGATGTTGTCGATCCGCCTCGTGAGCTGAAGGCCAATTGCAACATCGCAGATGCAGAGCCCGTCCCGCAGACCGGCCTTGCCACCACTCTGCCGCTTAGCATCGGCAAATTCTGACCCCTCCCCTGAAAGGACAAGACAATGAAGACCGTTCTCAAAAGCACCGCCGCGGTTGTTGCACTTGCGCTGGCCGGATTTGTCGGGACGGCTGGCACAGTCAGCGCTCAAGGTGTCCCAACCTACAGTGTCACAGAACACGCGGAGCTGATCGCGCTGCTGAATTCCAGCGGCGAAATGGTCGGGTTGAACACGCAGATACTCGACAATGCCCTGCTGCAGCTGCAGGAGCTTCAGGAACAGTTGCGCCAGGCGCGAGCGACGCACAATGCCATCACGGGCGCCCGCGACACGATCGGCAACCTGTTCAATGGCGATATCACCCCGCGCAAGCTGGGGTCGTTTGCGGTACGGGGCGAAATGACACTCTAAGCGTTTTCGCGATTCCGTTTGACGATGCTGAGCACGGTATTCTTACTGATGCCGAGGTCGCGTGCGATCCAACGATAGCTGCGACCTTCCTCAACGGCAGCAAGAACGTCGGGTGCCAGTTTGTCTGATTTTGGACGCTGCCCTGGCTGACGCCCTAATTTCTTGCCACGCGCTCTGGCGGCAGCCAGGCCAGATTTCACACGTTCGCTGATAAGGTCTCGCTCAAACTGCGCGATCCCAGCCAGCATTGTTGCCATCATGCGCCCGTGTGGCGTGTCCAATTCAAAGGTCATGCCGGACATTGCGACGACCGAGACTTTCCAACCCGAAAGCCTATTGAGGGTATCGAGCAAATCTTGAGTGGAGCGCCCCCAACGGGAAAGCTCGGTGACCAACACCGCGTCGATTTTGCGGGCTTGGGCCAGTTCCAAGACTTTTGATCGCTCTGCGCGGTTCGACTTGGTGCCTGATGCAGTTTCCTTGAAAATGCTAATAACTTCATAACCGCCACGCTCCGCAAATTCAGCCAGCTCACGCAGCTGGCGTTCGCAGGACTGATCGGAAGTCGAAACCCGCGCATAGATCGCCGCTTTCTGTCCCATTTGAACCCCTTCAGATTTTCGCCTTGCAAGCCATTGATTTTGCTGGCGTGACTTTCGTCATAAACAGACACTTGTTCAATAGGTACATATTTCATGCCCCGTCGCAACATTCTGACTGAACGACAACGCGCTGCGTTATTTGATCTGCCTTTCGATGAACCCTCCCTTCTGCGGCATTACACTTTGTCCGACGAAGACTTGGAACACGTCAATCAGCGGCGGCGCCCGGAGAACAGACTGGGTTTTGCGCTTCAGCTTTGCGCGCTGAGATATCCAGGCCGAGCGCTGACACCGGGCGAATTGATCCCACATGATGTGCTTGCCTTCATAGGAGCTCAGTTGGGACTCACCGGCGAAGCGTTGCTTTCATATGCTGCACGGCGGCAAACCCGACAGGAACACATGGAGGCACTGCGCGGCTTGTATGGCTATCGAGCGTTTTCAGGTCGCGGCGCGCGTGATCTTAAGGCCTGGCTTGATAAGGAGGCAGAAGCTTCAATATCCAATGAGGACCTCGCACGCCGATTTGTCGAGGAATGCCGCAGGACACAAACGATCCTGCCAGCGATCACGACAGTCGAGCGGTTATGCGCAGATGCGTTGGTAGCTGCTGAACGGAGAATCGAGACCCGGATTGCCAATCGATTGTCGGAACAGTTGCGCGAACAACTTGATGTTCTCCTGTCTGAGCATATCGACGAGCGGCTCACGCGGTTTGTGTGGCTGCGCCAATTCGAAGTTGGTAACAATTCGGCAGGTGCAAATCGGCTGCTGGATCGGCTGGAATTTCTGAAGGGCATCAATCTACCGCCGAATTTGGTTGAAGGCGTGCCGGAACACCGTGTCATGAGACTCCGGCGGCAGGGCGAAAGATACTTCGCAGATGGCCTTCGGGACCTGCCTGATGATCGTCGTCTGGCCATCCTCGCTGTCTGTGCGCTAGAATGGCGAGCCGCAATTTCAGACGCGATAGTCGAGACCCATGATCGGGTCGTCGGGAAGACCTGGCGCGATGGGCAGCGGTTTTGCGCGGCGCGGATTGAGAATGCCAAATCGGCAGTTCAACAGACTGTTCGGTCCTTTCGGGATTTGGGTGCCGCTTTGCTTGAGGCCAGAGAGGATGGGGCCTCTTTGGAGAAAGCGGTCGAAAGCAGCCTAGGTTGGGATCGTCTGCCTGATTTGGTGGCTATCGCAGCACGATTGTCCGATACTTTGTCTTCGGACCCGATTGGGCATGTTGTTCAGGGTCACAATCGTTTCCGGCGCTACATCCCAAGAATGCTCCGTCTTTTGAAGGTGGAAGGAGCCAATGTCGCCTTACCTCTTATAGAGGCTACGGCTTTGATCGAGAGCGGTGCGAAGCATGATCAACCGAGGGATTTCCTACGCCGGACATCCAAGTGGCATCGCCATCTGGATTGTCAGGAACCAGGAGACAAGCGCCTTTGGGAAGTGGCCGCGTGTTTTCATCTGCGGGATGCTTTTCGATCAGGCGATGTTTGGCTGAGGCAATCTCGGCGCTATGGTGATCTGAAACAGGTGTTGGTCCCGGCAACGGTGGCAGCGGAAAACGCCCGTTTAGCGGTGCCGCTTGATCCCGAAACATGGCTGGCAGATAGGCATGCTCAAATGGAAATTGGGCTACAGCAGTTATCGAAGGTTGCAAAAAACGGCGCGATTCCAGGCGGTGCCATCAAAGATGGCGTTCTCAGCCTAAGCCGCTTACCGACGAAAGCACCTTCTGACGCAGCCGCTCTCTTGTTCGATCTTTACAAGCGTGTACCAGACACGCGGATCACCGACATCATGCTGGAAGTGGACGAAGCGACCGGATTCACCGATGCTTTCACCCATCTGCGGACTGGCGCACCGCCGAAAGATCGCATCGGCTTGATGAATGTCCTGCTGGCCGAAGGTTTGAATCTCGGCCTGAGCAAGATGGCAGAGGCCAGCAATTCCCACGGATTCTGGGAGCTGATGCGGATTTCCCGCTGGCACATTGAAAGCGAGGCATATGGCCGAGCGCTCGCCAGCGTTGTTGACGCCCAAGGCAATCTTCCGATGGCCCGTTTCTGGGGTATGGGTTTGACGGCATCGAGCGATGGGCAGTTTTTTCCAACCACCCGTCAGGGCGAAGCGATGAATTTGATCAATGCAAAATATGGAAACGAACCGGGCTTGAAAGCCTATACCCATGTTTCCGATCAGTTTGCGCCCTTTGCATCGCAAACCATTCCCGCCACCGTCAGCGAGGCACCTTACATATTGGATGGATTGCTGAACAGCGACGTGGGTAAGCGGATCAAGGAACAATATGCCGATACAGGCGGGTTCACCGATCACGTCTTTGCCGTTACCTCGATCCTCGGGCATCGGTTCATCCCGCGCATTCGGGATTTGCCGTCAAAACGGTTCTACGTCTTTGAACCCGGCGCAACGCCAGCAAATCTGAAGGAAATGGTTGGTGGGAGAATCCGAGAGGGGTTGATAGCGTCAAACTGGCCTGACATTTTGCGCATCGCCGCGACCATGACAGCGGGCACCATCGCGCCAAGTCAAATTCTCCGAAAGCTGGCCTCCTATCCACGTCAGAATGATCTGGCCGCCGCCTTGCGCGAGGTCGGCCGGGTCGAGCGCACCCTGTTCATGATGGACTGGGTGCTGAACACTGACATGCAGCGTCGGGTGCAAATCGGCCTCAACAAAGGCGAGGCCCATCACGCATTGAAAAACGCCTTACGGATCGGGCGACAGGGTGAAATCAGAGATCGAACCGCAGAAGGCCAACATTACCGCATGGCCGCGCTCAACCTACTGGCGGCAATTGTCATTTATTGGAACACCGCCCGCCTTGGAGAAGCGGTTGCTGAGCGGCAGGATGCTGGACTGCCTGTTCCGCCGGAACTTCTGGCACACACTTCTCCACTTGGCTGGGCGCACATCCTGCTCACAGGTGAATACAAGTGGCCGAAAAAGCGCTGACAGACCCTGAACTGCGGACATTGGCTGCGCCTTGTTCAAACTGGAAAGAAGCGGGACAAACCGCCAATTCGCTGCGACTGCGCCAAGGTCCGCTTGGCAAAAATGAGCGACGATTTTGTGAATCGCCCTCTTCGGAGCCTAATTTTTCAAGATAGTTGGTAAAAAATTCTAGCGGGCTCGGTCTATCGCATCCGCAGGGCTGCGTTCGATCACAGTTTCGATTTCGCTCATGACAGATACAGGCAGAGGCCCAAAGGACAACGCCTCGGCAATACCTTCGAGTTGTTCCACTGTTCGTATGCCAGGAATAGGTATATTCGACTGCCCCCTTGCCCAAAGCCAACCGATTGCGCCTTGAACCAGACTGCGTCCGCCTGTCTCCAGCAAGTCTCGTATGGCATCCAGCCTCTGCAGGTACTCGGGATTTGCGGAGGCATTTTTGAAATAGTCTGTTCGGGGATTTGACGTTGAACGTATGTCGGTGTCGGGCATAGTTGTTTCGGAATTATACCTTCCAGACAAAAGACCCATTGCAAGCGGCGACCTGATCAATGCGCTAAGATGATGTTCATCGACTACGCTTTGCATCTTTGGTGCATCGAGCAGAACATTCATGGCGTGTTCGACGGCTGCAAATCCTGATCGCGCCGCCACGCATGAGAGATTCGCGGAAAAATCAGTACTCCAACCGTAGGCACGCACCTTGCCCGCAACCCGCGCCCGCTCCACCTCGTCGAAAATCGCTTCTGCCTTTGCAACCGAAAGGCTGTTGAGGTGCAATAGAAGCAAATCAATCCGGTCTCTTCCGAGCCGTGAAAGCGACGCGTCAATCGCAGGACTCACCTTGCCTGGGTCTTCTTCGTTCTCCAATAGCTGTTTACTTTCCTCGTTAATGGCGACACCGATCTTGGTTGCAATCAGCGCATCCGAACGACCTTTGAGAGCGCGAGCTAGCAGCCGTTCCGCATGTCCTGCGCCATAGGCAGGAGCGGTATCGAATAGCGTGATACCAGATGCCAACGCCGCATGGATGGTCCGGACAGATTCCGCATCGTCAGAGTTTGCGTAGCCCACTGTCTCACCTCCTGCAAACATCGGACCACCGATTGGCCAGCACCCCATGCCGATGGGGCAAATGTCCTGGTTTAGAAAGCGCATCTCATACCTCCAGATATCGTTTGCTGCACCAGAACACGCCCGCGCCTTCACATGAATGGAACATTCTGTAAAAATCATTTCATGAATGAAACGATGTTAGATTGGGACGACCTACGGCTGTTTCTCGCCGTTGCCCGGCTTGGCGGTCTCTCTGCAGCGGCGACCGCAACGGGAAAAAGTGCGCCAACCCTCGGCAGGCGAATGTTGGCGTTGGAAAGGCGGCTGGGCCAAGAGTTGTTTGAACGAACTGCTCGTGGCTATGCGCTCACTCCCGACGGAGAGGAACTGCTGGCCAGCGTCGCCGGGTTGGAAAACCGTATCCTGCCCTTGGTGAACGACAAGAACGAAAGGGCGGGACCGTTGGTAAAGGTTTCTGCGGGGAGCTGGGTGACGCATGTGCTTTGCGAAAGGGTTTCCTACATAGCAGGCCGGGAGCCTGTGAGACTTCGGTTCATTGCGGACGATGCGACGTTGGAAATCGGACATCGTGAAGCAGTTATCGGAATTCGCAATCACCGCCCTGTCGACACGCGGCTTGCTGGTCGCAGCATCGGTGAGGTTCGTTTCGCAGTCTATGCTCTAAACAAAAGCGTCACAGGCTGGGCACGTGTTCGTGGAACCACCCCCTCGGCTCAATGGGTTCAAACCAAGCCGCGAACGAAAGAGGACGTTGAGATTACTCAGCCGCGCAACGCGCTTGACTTGGCCCTCGCCGGTTCATGCCGCGCTGTTCTCCCCACCTTCATCGGTGCAAAGTTTCCGCAGCTTGCGAGGATATCATCACCAATTACCGAATTAACGCACGATCAATGGCTCGTAACACATCACGAGGACAGATTTCTTCCTGAGGTGCGCAGCGTGATCAATAGGACGCTCAAAGTTTTGCAAGAAAACTGCAAAAACTAGAAAGGCCGCGACGCGATAGCGGCCGTTCGACCCATGTGCAGCATTTGGAATTTTGGGCTCTCAACTGCCGATCGCCGCGCGTTGCATGAACGGCTAGTCTGGAATGAGCCGACCTTCGCTGCGTCATTTTCGAGCTCACACGTCGCGGACAAACTTGCCGTTCGACCAATGGCCGCTATCGGGTAGTTCTCGGTGGCGAAACTCATGGTTTTCTGTTGGACACCGCTTCGAGTCTGGCAAGCAGGGCGCTAGTGTCCCATCGTCCCCCACCCAGATTTTGAATGTCAGCATAGAACTGATCGATCAGGGCAGTGATTGGCAAGCCCACACCAAGCCGTTTTCCCTCTGCGAGGCAGTTTGCGAGGTCTTTACGCATCCAGTCCACAGCAAAACCATGCTCGTATTCGGAACGCGCCATGGTTTCGTATCGGTTCTCCATCTGCCACGATCCAGCTGCGCCTTCGGAAATGAGGTTGATAGCTGCATCTATGTTGAGACCCGCCGCCTTTGCAAAGTGCATGGCTTCCGAAAGCGACTGGACGAGGCCGGCGATGCATATCTGGTTCATCAGCTTGGTCAGCTGTCCAGCACCAGCTTCGCCCATTAGACCGACTTTCTTCGCGAAGCAGTTGATGAGCGGTGCGGCTCTGTCGAAGTATTTCTGATCGCCGCCAACCATCACCGTCAACACCCCATTCTGCGCGCCTGCCTCTCCGCCAGAGACGGGTGCGTCAAGAAATCCAAATCCACGTTCGACTGCAATTCCGTTGAGTTCACGGGCGACATCAGCCGATGCCGACGTGTGATCGACAAAGACAGTGTCGCTTTCCATCGTTGAGAATGCACCCTCATCTCCAATCGTGATGGCACGCAGATGATCGTCATTGCCTACGCAGCAGAAAACGAACTCCGCGTTCTCTGCGGCTTCTGCAGGAGACCAGGCGACGGCACCTCCATACTCCCCGCACCACCGTTCGGCTGTGTCGGAAGTTCGATTGTAGACCGTCACCTCGTGCTGACGTTTGGTTTTCAGGAACCCGGCCATCGGATAGCCCATCACGCCCAGGCCCAGGAATGCTACTTTTGCCATGTTTTCTCATCCATAATTTGCTGTTGGGTCAGATGATGCCAGACCGTTTGCAGGCAGTATGGAATGAAAGTGATGGGACAACACGACCTCATGCGGGAGGTCACTTTCATTCCATACAAGAAACGGCAGATCACACAGTCTACGAGGCGACAGAGAAATTTAGATGTCCGCCTGTCGCTTTGCCGGGTGCGGAGAACCAAACGAGTAGTAGATGAAAAATATGGCCCATATTGCAGAGCGATTCCGGACGGCTGAGAACGAAATATCAGGGATCGTGCCAATCGCAGAAGAGATCAATCGGTCTCTGGAGACCGCCTACAGGGTTCAGGAGGTAAACGTCGCTTTCTGGCGCAAGGGCGGACGCGAACAGGTCGGTTGGAAGATCGGGCTGACCTCAGAAGCGGCCCGCAAACAGATGAAAGCTACAGAGCCGATGCTTGGCGCGCTATTTGCTGATATGCAGATCAAGGCTGGGTGCGCAATACACACCGACCAGCTCATTGCCCCGAAGATCGAGCCCGAAATTGCCGTGATCATGAGGCATGACGTTGCCATAGCTGATCCTTCCTGGCCTGTTCTCCTAAACGCGATCGACTTCGCAATCCCGGCCCTTGAGATTGTCGATTGCCGGTCGCGGGACTGGCAGATCACAGGAATCGACGCGATCGCTGACAATGCCCTTGCAGCCGGATTTGTGCTTGGCGAGAGACGATGGACGATAGATCACGATCATCTCGCGGAGATCGAGGTGGCGGTGTCAGTCAATGGAGCAAGTGCAGGTGCTGGGATAGGAACAAACTGTATGGGGCATCCAATTGCTGCGCTACAGTGGCTCGCGCGCGAGCTGCATGGCAGAGGACATCATCTTTCGAAAGGGGATCTGGTCCTCACGGGATCGCTCTGCCCGATGATCAAGATATCATCCGGTGATACTGTCTCAGCCAAGTTTGGCCAAAACGATGCGTTGACCGTTCAGGTTCGGTAAGTCTCACAACCAGCACCTACTTCTTCGGCAATCGTGAATACACGTCATGACGTTCGATCCGCTTTCGCATCGGGAAAGTACTGCGGCGCTTCGGCGCGTTCGAACATGCTATAGTCTCTGGAAACAAGAGCCAGCATCGCACTTGTTGCTTGGGGCTTCGTCATCGCTTCTGCAATGATTTCTTCGCCGTGATCGCGGGAAGCGGCATCCGTCACGCAGAGAAAGTTTCCATCGACACTCACGCTATGGAAGCTCTCTCCTCCAAGGTCCAAGGGATCGCCATTGGACGCGACGATCGTGAGAAAACGGACTGGAACAGCTTCAACGTCGGCATAGGCTCCGTCGGTGGTCCACGCCTCAGGCGCGGCATCATGATGCATCATTTTCAGTATGTGCGAGATGCGCAGACGGTAGTCTTTAAAATGCTTGTTGCGACCGGCGGCTTGCGAGCGGTGGTGGTCGGGGTCACTCCGCCATTTGGCGAGTGATGCTTCATCCCGCCAATGAGAATGTGAAAGGATCACTTTTGGACGCGAGATTGACTTGAAGCGTTCGATGAAAAGAAGTCCCGCATGTTGCGCGAGAAGAGGACGCAGGGTTTCAGCGTGCTTGAAGTAATGGTTTTCATGGCCCGACCGGGGCTCCATTTCGAACAATAATGCGTGCATCTTTCGACCTCGGTGTTGTGGACGTATCTTCTAAAAAGTATCGTGTTTCGAAGGCGTTATCTGGAACGAATGTGACGGTTCCGACCGCCACGCCTGACGAAATGCACCGGGGGTCGCTCCGTAGAGCTTCAGAAAGGTGCGTCCCATGTGGCTCTGATCGGCAAAGCCAGCATCGTAGGCCGCTTCGGCCGGTGGCATCCCCCGGCGCAAGGCATCTCGAGCACGGCAGGTTTTTGAAGCGATGCGGTAGGAGTGAGGCGTCATCCCGACATGCCTGTGGAACAAACGGATGAACCCTTCGCGACTCATCCTGGCCGCGGCCGCGACATCAGATACAGGTTGACCATCCTCTCGGACAGAGAGGATCAAATCGGACGCTACAGACTTTCCATGCGCGATCGGGATAAGTTCAATGCGTTGACGCTCAATGCGGTTGAAGACGACATCAACAGCGTTTTCAAGCCGCATCTCCGGTTGAATCGAGGCATCACCGACGATGATGTGACGGAGATCGACCGGCAAGTCGTCAAGGTGGTCAAAGAACACGTCGAAACTGCGCGTCGCGATCTCGGAATGCCCAATCGCCTGATGGGGAACCCCAGGCGGTATGATGACAAACTGACCTGCGCTGAGCCTCACTGTCTCTGACCCAACAGAAAGCCAGCGGAAGCCTTGTTGCACGATTGTCAGCTGGGCTTCTTGATGGAAATGCGTCGCCAAGGCTGGCCCGCCGGAACGACCACGCCAATCGCACACTTCCAGACCAGGCATGTCGCGCAGCGGACGGTATGTCAGCGCACTATCGCTCGCGACACCTTGCTGCAAGACGCCGTAGGCATGTTTGATTTGTGATCCTTTTTCCATTCGCGACTCCTGTCCGTTCAGGCCAAAAAGAAGACGGCGGTCGTTGCTAGGCCTATTGCAATGATCCCTGCCCGGAGCAGCTCTGTTCGTCTGGTTTGGCGCACAAGGCGAGCCGTGACATAAGCTCCACAGATGTTCGCGGCAGCCATTGGGATGGCCGCGTCCCAAGCGATAAGGTCAGCGCTCGTGAAGGTGATGGCCGACAGAACTCCCAGAACTGACGACAAGAGATTTTTCAGCCCGTTCATGCCGTGCAGGTTGCGGTAACCCTGGAGCGACAGCGTGGCTAAAACGATGATGCCTAAGCCGCCATTGAAGTAGCCGCCGTAGATCATAACCAGCAGCAAAATCGTCCCTGCAAGGACTGGTGAGCGCAGATCGAAGTGTTGCACCTCCGATAGCTTCAAAAGTCGTGGGGAGAAAGCAAACAACAATGTCGCCGTTAGTAGCAACCACGGCACAAGACCAAGAAAAGCGTCTGGCGAGGTGATGGTCAGCAGTAGGGCCCCCGCAACACCCCCGATTGCAGTCAGTGCGATGATCGCGCCGAGATGCAGGGTACCTTCCGTTCGAATGTCGCTGCGATAGGCCCAGACGCTTGCACAGTATCCAGGTACTGCCATCGTCGTCGCAGTCGCATTGGCGACAACGGGCGGCACGCCGAGCCAGATCAGCGTCGGAAGTGTCACAAAGGTTCCACCGCCTGCAATGGCGTTTAGAGACCCGCACAGGAATCCGGCGATAAGAATGATGGTTGTTTCGAACAGCTTTTTTTACTCCCACCAGTTTAGTTGGACCATGTGCGTGTGCTATATTGGTCTACAAATTGGTCTATTCTCAGGACAATGATATGAAAGTTGCAAACGCCCTCGCAGAACTTCGGAAGCTGCTGAACAGTGCCGATATCACGATCGGGACGAAGCTCCCACCCGAGCGAGACTTGGCACAACGCCTATCATGCAGTCGCGAAACCCTGCGGCAGGCACTCGCTATTCTGGAAGAGGAGAACGAAATTTGGCGCCATGTCGGCCAAGGGACGTTTCGAGGGTCAAGACCTGTAACCGCACCCCTCCGCGAGAACATGATCGTTCACGCAACGTCCGTGGAAGAATTTGTTACCGCGAGGTATTTGATCGAGCCCGTGGTCGCTGCGGAAGCCGCCCGACGCGCGTCGCCTTCAGATGTTAAGAGGCTAAATGTTTGCGTCGCGGCTGGCCGAGCGGGTCGAGATCGCTTCGAATGCCAGCAAACGGATGATGTTTTCCATCGCACCATTGCTGAGGTGGCAAAAAACCCGATACTCCTTTCTGTCCTGACGTTTTTGTCAGAGGCGAGACGACGCTCTGCTTGGCAGACCCGATGGGATCGAACCTATCGGCATCTTGGCATCGAAAAGTTTACCCGGCTGCACAGTGACCAACACCAAAGCATCGTAGATGCCATCGAAAGTCTTGACCCGCTCTCTGCCGAAATTGCCATGCGGGGGCATCTCGATACGATCATTCTAGCGTTACAGTCACCACCAGGCGCGTCGAGGTTTTCCGAGCGCTGACAGAGAAGCCGACATTCTCTGCGGTCTGACGAATGTGGTGGTTGGGCTCTTTCGTTGAATCCGCCGCACTATGCGCGAACGGCGGCTTTATCGAAAAACGCTTAGAGTGTCATTTCGCCCCGTCCCGCAATGGACCCCCAGAAGCTCCACCGCAAAGGTATTCCAGGACCACAGGGCGATGACACCCCAGACGAGTAGCGCGAAAAAGGCGATCCCGAAGGTCTTCCCGTGCCGTTTCGATTGCTGTGCCATGTCAGATTCCTTTCTCCATCATGGTTTCGATCGTTTCATTGAAGCGGGCCAACAGGTGAACAGAAGCAGTAACGTCATACGTGGCCAGGGCCTCAGCCAACTCAGCCATCGGTGCTTCTTCCCGGGTTTGAATCTTTGCAAAGAGCTTTTTGCCCCCGGGTGTGGGAAGGTAGAATCCCGACCGCTTGTGATCCGGATTACCTTGCGCTTGGATAAGACGCTTCGCCAGCAAGGCGTTCATGTTCTTTTGGACATGTTGACGCGAAACACCTTTAGCCTTGGCGATTTCAGGAACCGTTTGCGGTGCCTTGATAACCAGCGCCTGAAGGATCGCCCGCATCGACGGGTTGATTTCCAGATCACTGTGCAGGATTTCGGCGACTGATTTGAGCCGGTTGAACCCGGTCCGGATTTCACTGATCAGCGCGATAAGCTCTTCTTGTCTTTCCGTCATACAGGGCTCCGAGTCTCCAATTGACAACTTGGGTGTCATTATTAAATATGACAACCTGGATGTCAAATAGTGGAGGTGATAGTGTTCACCCAAACCCATCTTCTGGTCGCGGCTGCTGTCTTCGCCAGGCCAGGGAACCGTACAGTCGTGCTGGCAGGCCTGATTGGCGCGCTAGTGCCGGATACTGACGTGTGGGCGATGTTTGTCATCGAGCGGTTGCGGGGGGCCAGCGGATGCGAAGTGTTCCACTATCGTTACTGGGAACAGCCATGGACGACGCTTCAAATTCTGCTGAACTCGATCCCTGCATATCTCACTCTCATCACCCTGAGCGTCGTCGGTCTGCTCGTACCTGCTTTGTGGCCACGTAAAGTGGTTTTGATCGTAATGATATTCGCCAGCTCCGCGCTTTTGCATGTCGGGGCTGACTTCCTGCTGCACCATGAAGATGCGCGCGCGCAATGGATGCCGTTTACAAATTGGATCTTCCGCTCGCCGGTGTCCTATTGGGATCCACGCCACTACGGCCAGTATTTCCTGATCTTCGAGATCGGTTTGGGTCTAGCCCTCGCCATGCTGATCGGTCTGCGGTCCCGGTCGAAGCAGGTATGGGTGGCGGTTACAATTCTGTCGCTTGGATATCTGGGTTCGATTGCCGCTGTTTTGATGTCTGGTGCGGATCACCTTCGAGGCCCCGGGTCTTGCGAAGTTCTTGAGAGCGATGCCGTCGCAAAGTGAGCGATCTCAACAAGCAAGTCAAAGGTCGCTCCATGGAGGGATGACTATACCTGAAAACCAGTTCATGCGGGTGTTCGACGAAGCGTGGAGTTTATGGGGCGCTTTGGACCATCCTGATTAGAAGCGCGGGGCACACAACACGCCCCGCACCAGTCTCTAACGACTGCCCGCTTTTCCGGGCATGTTCATCCGTTTGGCCGCACGCGGTGGTGTCTTCACACGCAGATCGCGCTGCGGCTTGGCTTTGGCCTTCACTAACTTAGCGGATATCGGTGTGTCCTCCACAGCAGGAAGGGTCCGCCCGAAGGTGGATTTTGGTGGTTTGAAGGGCATGATGCACCTCATGACAAAAGGAAGCTGAAGTCGCGCAGATGCTCGACTGCGAACGCCCAAGATGGGCTAGCGCCGTATGTCCATTGTCAGAGTCCTCCGCAGGAGCGTTTCAATGCGCATTCTGCCAATCAAGGTCAGCGCGCGGCGGGATCAGAAAGTATGCTGGTCCATTGTTAGAATCTCCCTTGCGAATGTTGGGAGCGTCTCAGACCAGGGAGCATCTGTCAAACCTGCTCAATGAACTGCAGCAGTTGTTGGTAGGCAGTTGGGTGCTGGATAGAGCTGCCCTCAGATGATTTCACGTAAAAAACTGCTATTTTTTACAAAGGAACACTCGTCACTGAGAAATGATGGCAGACCCGCCGCGACCGACAACCCGGAAAGACACGCTCCATGTCCGACACCATCCTCGCAGCTGAGCCGACCATCCGCCTTGTTGCCTTTCTGGGCATTCTGGCGGTCATGGCGCTATGGGAAGTTGCAGCACCCCGGCGGCGACGGGAAATACCACGCGTTGTGCGATGGACAAATAACCTTGCGCTCGTCGTGCTCGACACCGCGATCCTGCGGCTGACTTTTCCGATCCTCGCAGTTAGTCTTGCGGTGATGGCCGAGGAGCGCGGATGGGGATTCTTCAACAACACAGATGTACCGGTTTGGGTTGCCATCGCGGTCTCAATGCTGCTTCTCGATCTTGCGATCTATCTTCAGCACGTGATGTTCCACGCAGTGCCGGGGCTTTGGCGGCTGCACCGGATGCATCACGCCGATCTTGATTTCGACGCGACCACAGGCTTGCGGTTCCACCCGGTAGAAATCCTCATCTCGATGGGGATCAAGCTCGCGGTCGTTGCAGCCTTGGGTCCCCCCGCTGTCGCCGTGCTCTTGTTCGAGGTCATCCTGAACGCGACCGCGCTTTTCAATCACGCCAACATTGATCTTCCGCGCCCGCTAGACCGTATCCTAAGATGGATCATCGTCACCCCGGACATGCACCGAGTGCACCATTCCATTGATCCACGCGAAACCAACTCGAACTTCGGCTTTAATCTACCCTGGTGGGATCGGCTCCTGGGGACATACGTCGCGCAGCCTGCGAAAGGACACAAGGGTATGGTGGTCGGCATTAAGCAGTTTCGCACGCGCCGCGACCTCTGGCTCGACCGGATGTTGGTCCAGCCTCTGCGCGGCCCGGCAAGTGGAGGTGCGCTCGACGCCCGCAGCCATCGGAAGCGATCTTCATCCATCTCATCCAAGCCGGGCGACGACAAATAGATCCAAAGCCGTGAACCAATGATCTTTTGCGGCCCTTAGGGTCTCATGCGGAGTTCAATTTGTTATGGCCACTCGAACCAAATAGTATTGACCCAGAAATCGAGAGGGAAGCGATGGCAAGCAAGGCAATTGTTGTCGGGTCAGGGCCCGCTGGGCTCGCATGCGCAGCTATGTTTCGAAAGCGATCCATCGATGCAACCATTTTGGAGCGCGAAACTCAGCTGGCGTCATCATGGCGGCATCACTACGATCGCCTCCATCTGCACACCGACAAGTCGCATTCCAATTTGCCCGGATACCACATGCCACGTGGATTTCCGAGATACCCGTCACGTGATCAAGTTGTTGAATATCTCGAAGCTTATGCGGAACATCACGGTCTGGATCCTGAATATGGTGCCGAGGTATCTGTTATCAGGCGTGCCGAGAAATGGGAGGTTCAATCTGATCGAGGCACATATTCAGCCGACATCGTCATCTTGGCGACCGGCATTGCATCATATCCCAACCGTCCCTCATGGCCAGGCCAAGAAAACTACATCGGAAAAATTCTGCACTCTTCCGAATACACAAACCCCAATCGCTTCGATGGATTGCGTGTGCTTGTCGTTGGATTGGGCAACTCAGGTGGGGAAATCGCTCTTGATCTAGCAGAGAAGAATATAAAGGTCGCGCTATCCGTTCGAAGCCCCGTCAACATCATTCCAAAAGAGGTCATGGGAATTCCAATTCTCACGCTTTCGATCTTGGAAACAAAACTGCCGATCTGGCTTGCCGATATGGTCAATCGCACTGTTCAACGGATTTTTTTTGGCAACTTGAACGCCCTTGGACTTAAAGCATCGTCAATCGGACTTCTCGAACAGATCAGAACCGATGGTAAGGTTCCTCTAATTGATATTGGCACGGTGGATATGATCAAAGCCGGGGTCATAGAGGTACGAGGTAACATTCAATCTTTCGAAGATCAGACAGTTGTATTCGAGGATGGTTCTCACGATAAATTTGATGCGGTGATACTCGCAACAGGATTTCGATCCGACCTTCGAAATCTTCTTCCGGATTGCAGCGATCTTCTTACGCAGGATGGTGCACCCAAGCTTAGTGGTGCCAATAGCGGGCGAGACGGGATATACTTTTGCAGTTATCGAGCATCACCGACCGGCCAACTCCGTGAAATTGGAATAGAGGCCAACGCGATAGCCGATAGTGCTCTCCGATTTGCACGATGAGGGCCACTCTGGGCTCTCTGCTGCCATCGGAGCAAGTGCAGCATCTGACAATAACCTCACGAACACAGGCGGGGACGGCCCTGAGCGGATGAGGTGGGTGGCTCCTGCTCCACCGGCATCGAATGTGCCAAAGTGCAGTTGTCATCGACTGCTAGGAAAGGAGCCACCCAATGACAGTAAAGACCGTCGGCCTGGATCTGGCCAAGGACGTTTTTCAAGTTCACGGCATTTCGGAGAACGGCCGAGTGATTTTCAACAAAGCCATCAAGCGCGCGAAGCTGCTGTTGTTCTTCGAGACGCTGCCACCTTGCACGGTCGGCATGGAAGCGTGCGGATCGTCGCATCATTGGGGCCGTCAGCTGCGCAAGCTCGGCCATGATGTGAAGCTCATGCCTGCCGGATATGTCAAACCCTATGTGAAGCGTGGAAAGAACGATGCTGTCGACGCAGAAGCGATCTGCGAGGCGGTCCGGCGCCCGACCATGCGCTTCGTAGACATCAAGACTGAAGAGCAGCAGGCCATTTTGTCCATTCACAGAACGCGTGACCTGGCCGTCCGGCAGCGCACGCAGATGGCCAACATGATCCGCAGCCTGTTGCGCGAGTTTGGGCACATCTTGCCCATCGGGATCGAAGCGGTGACGGCTTTTGCAAAGCGTCACCTTGATGGCGACCATCCAGAAATGCCGGAGATCGCCAACGGCATGCTCGGTATCCAGTGCTATCAGTTCCTCGGCCTGAACGAACGCATCGATGGCTATTCTAAGATGATCCAGCAACATGCCCTTCTGAATGCAGATGCGCGTAGATTGATGCGTATGCCTGGTATCGGCCCGATTACGGCCTCTGCGATTGTCGCAACGATTGGTGATGCAAAACAGTTCCGGACCGGACGCGATCTGGCGGCCTGGCTCGGACTGACACCGCTCAACAAATCCAGCGGCGGGAAAGAACGATTGGGCAAGATCACGAAACAGGGTGATCGTTACATTCGCAAACTTCTAGTGGTGGGCATGACATCGCGCGCGGTCATGGCGAAACGTTCGCCTGAAAAAGTGGATCTGTGGACGGCGAAGATCATTGCAAACAAGCCATTCCGACTGGCGACAACCGCTATGGCGAACAAGGCGGCTCGGGCCATCTGGGCGATGCTCACGAAGAAACAGGAGTACCGGCAGCCTGCGTTCTAGCCTCGCTGACTGCCTATAAGATGCAAGACGTTGAAGTGATGATGCGGAATTAAGTCAACCAAGAGCAAGGACACTCCGGGAACGGCAGCGGCCCTCCTCCGAGGCCGATAAGCCGATTGGAACCTCGCTCGCGGAATTCATCAAGGCCAGTGGAGGCAATGCCAAAACATAAACAGGCCGGACAGACGACAGTACTGACAAAATGACCGCAGAAATCGCAAAAAATCTCTTGCAATGCAGGAGCCACCCACAGATGCCGTTCATTGGGTCAGGCCACGCCGCAATGCAGCTTCACCGAACCAGACTTTCGCTGCGGGAGCAAAATCTGGCAACAGCCGAACTCACAGTCAGCGGACCAAAGCGACAAGTCGCTGCATCTACGCCAATGGCCGCTTTGGAAGAGTTGATGATGGATGAGCGCTAGTCTAAGCGATAATTATGTATGCAAAGAACCTATCGCATTTTCTTCATTACGAGCTTTCAGAACCTCGATCTTACGATGAAACACTAAAACGATTTGAAAGCCTACGCGGACATGGGCTGCTTCCATGCGGGCGAGACAAAGCAGCGCAACGTCTCACTAACACTGAGATCGCGCGCGCTATATTGGGCTATGTGCCCACGCAAAGTGGGTGGGCTGGGCATGTCGCACTTATAATGGCCGACCTTCGACCTGTCGGTGGTTTCTCAGCATCGTTTAGAGAGGCAGCTTCTCTTGGCGAGGCAATGGCTATTCTGCTTGGCGAAGATCACGCTTGCCATGCGCTAGTGTCGCTCACGCTTTCGATAGCCAGAATACCTGGAAATGATGAGTACCAAGCAAAGCTGCTTTTCGAGGATAGCGGCCAACGGAAGACTTCTTCCTACGTTTCGAAACACGCTCTGACTTTATCAGTAGCAGGAGCGGAAATGGAATTTGATCATGATCGACCTTTGTCGACCAACTCCCTTCAACTCGTCCTCGACCGAGAGTTCTTTCGTAAGCTAAAGCGTGACATTGACCTTTCACGGCATTTGAAACTGCCATTGAAGACAGATTGGCGCGAATATGAAACCGAGGAGGAACGCAACGCACTCCACGAGCGCCTTGGTGCGCGCAGAGGGTCAAGGTTTATCAACCTTGGTGTGGATACGACCGTCACCTGGCCAAAGGAGCCGACGCGAGTCGAGTTTGGCGCCCATCATTTCGTGCTTTTCCCAAAAACGAAGGAGAGTTCGCATTCGATCAGCATTGACCTGCAGGGCGAGCGTATCAACGCAGAAGACGCCAGAACACTTCTCAACCGTTTTTTGAGTGTTCTTTCTTGGTGTGACGATCGTCACGCTATCCTGCGGCATGGGTGGTCAGGTAACCCTGCACCGGTACCCGTGCCAAGGCGTGACATAGCATCCTCCACAATGATCGATTGGATGTTCTATCGCACAATGCCGGTAGATGACGCGTTGCTAAATTGCCTTTCCTACTACCGGGAGGGATTGAATGCTGCAGAGGCTGAAATCGCATCACAGGAAGTGCTGAGTTTCTTCAAAGTCTTTGAAATGAGGCGCGATGCTCGGAAGGCAAAGACTTGGATCAAGCGCGTCTTCGCCGATGCTTGTGCCGATGTCCATGAGCGCACTCTGGAACAGTTTCATTCCGATAGAAAAGAACTCGAGATCGAGGATTATTGTTACAATTGCCGTGTTGCAGCCGGCCACGCCTCAAAGAAATTTAAGTCCGATGCAGATAAGTCCTCGGAATCGCGCAGGTTATCTGTTGCTGCTGAAATCATGCGGGCTTTGGCACGGCACTATATACGAACGAAATATCATTTCTCGGAAACGTATTTCAGCGATGAGCAAGGTCGATAGCTGCTATCCGTGCAAGTTGCAGTATCGGTGACTCTGGGCTCTTTCCAGACATCAGATGCACCGTAGTATCTGGCTCGGGGAAAGCTATCCGCACCTACAAGGGCGGCCCAAAGCTGCCATTCATCGGGTCAGGCCACGCCGCAACGCAGCTTCATCAAACCGGCCATTCGCTGCGCGGGCGAGATCCGTGCGTTGTGATAGGTAAGCACCGCGGACGAAGGGGGCTTTCGCATTATCTCGGACAACGACGCCAGGCAGCCCTGAAAACAATCAAGGGATCTATCACGACCGGCCGCCAGAGCGGCGGCGACCTTGACCGACGCCTTCCGGCACAGCCGCGCGCCAAGCTGAGGTGCCCTTGCAGCGGGAACAGATGCGCTCGCCAAAACCTTCGCTCCAGAAAGAGGATTTGCAGCGCAAGCAGAACCGTTCCTTGGGCGCATCTGCAAGCGCACGCTTTGGCGGTTCCGAGACGATGAATTCCTTCTTCTTTTGCATCAGTTCCTCGCGTATCGTTGATTCAGGCATTCGCTTCTTCAACCTCATTCGGGCATAGGCGAAGTGGACTGTTGGCATGGCATCCCTTCATTTTCGGCGTTCTGAATTTCAGAGCTGTCCTGCGAAAAAACTTGCGGGGTATCGTCTTTGGAACTTTGGTCAACGAGATCGATATTCTCCCGTGTTGTCCGCGATCCCGAGTAAAGATGGCGCAATTGGGCCTCGGATACCCCGTCGGCCTGCATCACAAGCTGCACCATTGGGTCTGCCAGCATTTCTTCCAGAAAAACATCAGACAGCTCTCTTCCTGAAAGCTTGTCCTTCGCGCGGGCATTGTCGAGATCAATCAATGAAACGGTTAGGCTCCGGGTTAATCCCGGATGGGAAAAGCGTGGATGCAGGTGGACAACAACCGAAGCCTTCCAAGCTTCCGGGTTTTGGTGATCCGGAGGCGAGGCGAGTTCGGTCTCGATTTCATACTCGCCGGCGGGGAGCGTTTCTGCGAAACCGGGCACTGTGAATGGCCCGTCGAAAACTGCGATGGTCTTGCTGAATTGGTCATCCATTGCGGTGGTCCTTTCGATTAAGGGCCAGGTAGGGCTCGTCAGCCCGCTCCGGCGCGACTCTCGGGATTTTTCGAGATTGGCTGAACCGGCCTTTGCCGCCCTGATTGTCGGTTTCCTTATTCGACGGTTCAGCAGGACGGCAGACCTAATAGCCAGGTCATTGAAAGACTTGATCCCAATCGATTTCGGATTTTCCACTGAGACCTCGGTGCGTCGGTCAGACCCGAAAATTCGCACGTAGCCTATCAGTATATGGGGTTTGAAGTGCCGATTTACTACGGCGCGTTGCCAAGCAAATCAGCACACGAGGCTCGGTATCGGACCAAGGAGCGCTATTTGAGAAGTTACAACAACTTCAAATTTAGGCAGGCTTCGCTATCCCCGTTAGTTTTGGCAAGTTTTCCTTGCATAATCGAATTCTCGCGACATCCGGCGCGTTTGTTTCCCCAATAAGAGCGCTGTAGTTCATGCCTATTTTCATTTCGGACCTGACGGGCCCGGTTGGTTTGGCTGAGCCGGTGTGATCGCTTGTTGCGCTGCGATAGATTGTACCTGAGGGAAATTTCAGACTGCTTGCATCGGTATCCCGCTTTCTAACATCAAGGGTCGAACAGGTTCCATGGTCACTTTCCAGTTGCAATCTAAGCATCCCACTGACCGTAGCAAACCAGTGTAAATTGATGAGGGCGGCATTAACGCAATCATACTAAGATGCATCAAGGTTCAGTCCTTCAATGCACGCTTTGGCGAGATCGCGGTTCGGGGAATCGGAACCAGGCATGGTCGCCCAACCCGCATCCATCACGGCGTCGCGTCGCTTGTACGACGTGGCAGCCTGGATCGTCGCGAGCTTTGCTAAACGCTGATTATCCGTGCGGGACATGTCGTGGCAAATTGGCACGAGCGCCGCGATCACCTGGTCCCGTGCCATTTCGCTTGCCAACTTGTTCGCGCTTCCGCCGGTCATCCAGCCTCCCCAAGAGAATCCAACGACGCCGACAAACACCGCGCCGAGCAGTGCGCCATACATACCGGGTTTCAGCCATTCAGGATTGGTCATATCAAGTCCTCCAGCGGAGAAAGCGCCGCTTCGCTATGTTGAATTGTTTCACAACGGGCCTAGTCGCAGGCAATGGCGTGCTCCAGATCCTTTTGTGTTGTCATGTGCATCGTTGTTTGACCGACATGACTCCCTCGACCCCTGACCATTAAGTAGGTCGCAGTGCGTCGGTAAGCCTCAAAGCTGAGGCCCTGCAGCAACTCCTCCTCGAAGAGAATTTCATACGCGCCAGCCGGAAACACGATGTCGCTGTTTCCCAACCTGAAGGCATTGGTGAACGTCACCTTTGACCTGATCGAACGCGTGAGCATCCCATACCTCCGTTGAATTGATCGCTGGATTTCCGGTACCGACCATGGTCGGCCGCAACAGTCCAGATGCCCCGTCAAGTCACAGCACTTAGGGCTATATTATTCCCAACCCATGGGCTTTATGCTGATCGAAGTTAGCACCCATCAGGTTCTTTACTGTCAGGATGTGAGCAACAGCCTCACCCCCAACAACCGGGGCTTGAAGGTGGCGCATTCAGGTAGATGCAAGTCTGTGCGCCTTGCAGCAATCAAGCAATATTGAATGCGGTATCCAACGCGTTGGTCGGTATCTTTGTCCCAACGATTTTTGTCGAGCGCCGCTCCCCTAGTCCGAAAGGAAAAATCATGTCTGTATCAGATGTTCTTCGCCCGGATGGCTCCGACTACGACCCTTTCCTGCTTGCAGAAGTGGGTGAAGACAAAACCGGTGCAACAGTCACGGTTTTGTCAGCCCTTGCGCGTCTCGGGCTCGAGCCTTGGACCGAGGCTCGTGAGCTTGCACTTCTGGGCCGCGATGCAGCGCATGCCCGGCTGAAAGCACATCTTTCAACAGTCAGGGATGTACCCACGCTTGATCATGCGAGCGGCAGTGTGGCGACAAAGTTGGTGGCCTTGTTACCTAAGCGCGTGTCGCATCGCGTTTCGAAATTGCCTGAGACAATAAAATATACCGGCCCCCGGATCCCGATCTATTGGATGCTAATTTCACTCATGGGCGCTCTGATACTTGCGCGGATCTTTTATCTGGCTCAAGCGGGCTAACCTGCGTCAGTACGAAGGCGCTCCGAAACCCGTTAGGTAACATGTGTCCGCTGTGTATTTGGTTGGCATTTTTTTTGAGTATCTGAGGGGCGCGGGGAACATGGAGTTCCCCAAAAGAGCTGTATGAGTCTCGTGCTTCTTGTTCTCGGACCGTCCAGGAAAGGACATTCCAATGAATGATGAAGACCAGAGTCAGGAAAACCACACCGTCAAACACATGGCCTCCGTCAAGGCCGCCTGGGACCAAGCGCCTGAAGGCCCCAAAAAGGCGACGGCATTGAAACACTATCAGGCCGCTGAAAGCGCCCATGAAGCCGAAAATGACGAAGAGGCTCACAAGAAACTCAAGGAAGCCAGTCGGGCGCTGATGTAACGTCACCCGTTGGAGATGTAAGCAGGATCGTCCAAAACCAGATTGTGGGACCCAATCAGGCCAGAAGTGGCCGCTTCTGATCCAGATACGCTGGATCGAAATCCGCCAGTTTAACCAGACCCTCATAGTTATTGAACGTCACAAACCCATCCCGAAATGTAACCAACTCGTCCTCCCTGAGTTTGCGCAGGACGCGGTTGACGTGAATGGCGCTCAATCCCAGTGCATCGGCAAGATGGTACTGTGTGAGCGGGCAGGCATAGCCTTTCTTGCTGCCCATCCCTACAAGCGACAGCCTGACTCCTAGTTCCAGTAGGAAATGTGCCATGCGCGCATCCGCATCACGCCGTCCAAGCCCGACAAGATGTTCGACAACCATCGCTTCGTCGCGTGACACGGCCCATAAAATTGCAGTGGCCAGCCGAGGTGTCTCTGCGAAGGTTTGCAAAAGATCACTCACCAGAACCTCGGCGGCTTCGATATCAACAATCGGCTCAATGCCATGGTCTGACGTGTGCAACAAAACGCTGCGCAGCCCAAGGAAATCCCCTGGAATCTGGAAATCGACGATTTGGCGTGATCCGTCAGGCTGAATCTTATATGAAACAACCCAGCCAGCGGCGAGGATATAGGCAGCCTGTTCCGATTGTCCCTGATGAACAAGATCTCGGCCAGCCTCAAAGGTTCTCCTCCGCTGGTGCAATTGTTCCAAAACGGCCAGTTCCGCCTCTGCCAAGGCAACAAATGCCGAGAGTTTCTGTGTTAGCGGGCTGGTGTTGGTGTTCATCGTTGGATTTCCCCGAGCCTGCAAAGACTCTACGAAGAATTTGGTATTGAGGCTACTTTCGATCAGTCCAAAATACCAAAACTCATGTGACAATAGAAAAACCATCACCACCTCGCCTGGTCACGAATCCAATGACTTTAAAAGGAATGACCCCAATGTCAGACCACCAAGATCCCGCAGGCATGGCTGCACTCTCGATCTGCGAGGCTCTTCTACTTGCCTTGAACGATCTCAATCTTCTTCAGGAACGTGAGATCGTCGGGGTTTTGCGCGATGCTGCCGTGACCCACGAGTGTGCCAATGGTTCGGAATTAGAGCTAGAAACCCATTCGGCAGTCGCCAAATTGATCAACGAGATTATTATCAGCGGTAACTTTTCGCGCCGATCTTAGATCACGCGGCCGGGTACTTGGACGTCCTGTTGTTCGTGTTTCTACCGACGATGCTCCTCGCTGCAATTGCCGGCATGTGGTTCTTTCACATGCAACACCAGTTCGAAAAAACCAGTTGGCAGCGGGAGCATGATTGGAACGTTCAGAATGCGGCGCTTGAAGGTAGTTCAAACTAAGCACTGCCCGGAATGCTGAGCTAGATCACCGGGAAAGTCTGAGTTCACCATGATCATAATCTGGCCAGCCGTATCCCGTTCTATCGTCTTCTCGAGGTCCTTCGAGGTCATGACGTCCTTGCCAACACCCGGCGCAACACTCTCCGCGATAGCTTGCGCTTCACAAGCCTCGCGCTCTGGGAGGAATCCTAACGCATCGTTATAGTGAGTTATGAATCAATCCGGGTATAGATCAGAAACTTCAGAAACCAAATTGCGAAGCATGCCAAAGCGGCGCTCCAATGGCCTTCGGACACCATGGGCCGGAGTTGCGGCTATTGCCCATGTCTCCATCCCTTCCTGACGACGGGAATCCTGCACGCACCGCCTTGGTTGCAATCTTCGTCTTGCGACAATGGAAATTACTTTTTCTTGCTCCCTATCTTGACCGGCTTCTGACCCTTTGAGAAATCGGCCGTCGCCACGATTTTTTCCTTTGCTTTCTTTGGTTTTTTAACTTCGCGGTTGCCGCGCCTCTTGTCACCTTTTGACATCTGAGTTCCTTTCAGGTTGGATTCTCTCAATACGTTTGCATGTCACAGACCAACCGACTGCATTGTGGTGGTCCCGTAGTTGGGTCAAAAGACCTGCGTCACGCCCTCAAGGATCCCAAATCTGATGCAGTTCCAGACCTGTAGGGTTTTTGTGCGACCATCGCCTCGGTTGTGATCAGAAGGCTTGCAATCGACGCCGCATCTTCCAGAGCAACCCGGACAACTTTGGTGGGGTCAATGATCCCCGCTTTCAACATGTCGACATAAGTTTCCGTTTGAGCGTCGAACCCGAAGGATGGGTTTTCGCTTTCGATGATCTTTGCCGCGACGACCGATCCGTCCACGCCGGCATTTTCGACAATCTGGCGCAGCGGTGCCTGGATTGATCGCCGGACGATCCTGATGCCGGCATCCTGGTCGGAGTTGGCACCTTTAAGGGTCGCAAGCGCTTTGTCTGAATGGAGCAGCGCAACACCACCGCCTGGAACAACACCTTCCTGAACCGCTGCGCGAGTGGCGTTCAACGCGTCGTCAACCCGGTCTTTGCGTTCCGTTACCTCAATCTCCGTGGCCCCTCCGACCCGGATGATGGCGACCCCGCCTGCCAGTTTAGCAAGACGATTCTGCAGCTTTTCCCGTTCGTAGTCGGACGTCGTATCTTCGATTTGGGAGCGAATCCGGGCGACCCGTGAAGAGATTGCTGATTTGTCGCCCGCGCCATCAATGACGGTCGTATCGTCCTTGGAGATGACGACTTTTTTTGCGGCACCGAGCATGCCCAGCGTGACGGTTTCAAGCTTGGTCCCCAAATCGGTCGAGATCACTTGGCCACCCGTCAGGATCGCGAGATCCTCCAGCATCTCCCTGCGGCTATCCCCAAACCCAGGCGCCTTCACGGCGGCTACTTTCAATCCGCCTCGAAGCTTGTTGACCACAAGCATGGCCAGCGCATCGCCCTCCACGTCCTCGGCAAGAACCAGAAGCTGCTTTTCGGCTTCCATGACTGCTTCGAGCAACGGCACCATGTCGGCAAGAGACGACAACTTGCTCTCGTGGAACAGGATAACGCAGTCTTCCAGCTCTACGCACATCTTGACCACATTTGTTATGAAATATGGGCTAAGGTAACCGCGATCGAAATTCATACCTTCGACCACTTCGGTTTCGGTCTCCAATCCCTTGCTCTCTTCAACCGTAATTACGCCTTCAATGCCGACCGCAGCCATCGCATGGGCGATCTGACGGCCAATCGCTACATCTCCGTTGGCGGAAATAGCCCCTACCTTCGCAATTTCAGCACTGTCGCCAACCGGTCGGGACAGGTCCTTGATCTTTGCGACGACGACCCGGACGGCTTGTTCAATACCTCGCTTCAGATCCATCGGATTCATGCCAGCGGAAACGGCCTTCATCCCTTCCTTGACGATTGCCTGAGCCAGAACGGTAGCAGTGGTTGTGCCATCGCCAGCCTCTTCGTTGGTGCGGGACGCGACTTCCTTCACCATCTGGGCTCCCATGTTTTCAAAGTGATCCGGAAGCTCGAATTCTTTGGCAACAGTAACGCCATCCTTGGTGATACGCGGGGCACCGTGGGATCTGTCCAAAATGACGTTACGACCTTTGGGACCAAGAGTTATCCTGACGGTGTTCGCCAGCATGTTGATCCCTGTTAGGATTCGGTTGCGCGCATCAGCACTGAATTTGACGTCTTTGGCGGACATGTCGGGAACTCCCTGAGACAAGGATTGGATGATGGTCTGCAGCGTCGAAAAAGACCGACTGGTCCATGGTCTTTTCGTCTTCGTCGAAAAGGCGACGTCGAGTGAATGGCCTCGAAGCACTCCTTTTTAAGGTTTGCCGAGCAGAACAGCACTGGACGGAGGCGTGCTGATCGAGTGAGTTTCATTCGGGCGGGAGCGGTGGCGATTTCTTTTTCGGGTCCACTTCAAAGGTCGGGAGCCAAACCACTACCGCGCGGTGTCACAAACATCGAACCGTGTTTTTGGTGACTATGATCGCGTTAATCAAGTCAGCAACGGCCTGATGGCATTTTGTTTCCAATCCTATTGTTGGAGCGTTTTCGTGAGCCGTCGCCGCGGCGCGTAATACCCTCGCGACATGGCGTTCCGGAAGCAATTTTTTGATTATTCAAGGAGAGCGACGGTGCCTCGCTGGTCGAGAGTGCCGCCATTCCTGCAAACTCTGTTGGGTCAGACATCATGGGCGGTTCCTGTTGCGTGAATTCATCAGAATCAGAATTGGGCCCGATGAATTCAAACATCGTTGCAGATTTTTCTGCATGTTGGACTGATTGAAAGCAGCTTCAAGGCGAATTTTCTTATGAAATTTTCGTCGCACTTAGAGTACTCAATAAAAACAAGCGAAAACAGGCCTCTCATTCGAAAACTATCTGCAATCGTCGCTCTTTCGGGTGCTGAACGGTTGTTTGCAAACTTTTAAAACGGCCAGAGTTAGCGACATGCTGGACACATTTGTCCAGCGATCACAGCAAACAACCGAAAGCCCGAAGTTGTAGCGCTAGAGAACTGCTTCATTCAGATCATATGGACGACTTCGATGCCATCCGGCTTAGCGGGTGCGGATGCGAAGGATCCGAACACACACATGCGCGGAACACACAGATATGTTTAGTCCATGCGGCAGGAATTCAGCGCAGGGCGCTTTTTCGATTATGCTCGCGCGGCGATCATCGGCGAGTATTTGGGAACATACCTAATCAATGTGGCATGATCTACGCGCATGACCGACTGCTCTGCGGGCTAAGCGGACATAATATGCTCCTTCAACTTGTGCCATCGCCATGGAGTGTAGTCTAATCTTGGGAGCATTGGAGGATGTCACATTGTGGGTGTCGTTGCTTGACCGCCTTTTGACCAAGATCATCCAGGAAGGTGAGCTTGCGGTGACTTGGCCGGATGGGCGTTGTAGCACCTATGGCCGCGGAAAAGGACCCAGTTCAGCCATAACCCTCCACGACAAAGCGCTTCCGCGCAAATTGGTAATGAACGGCGATCTCGCCTTGGGCGAAGCCTATATGGATGAGACTCTAACAATTTCGCAAAACGATTTACGCGGCTTTGTTTCGCTAATTGTGCGCAATGCAAACAACTATGGTGGTGGGCGTTACGGCACGTCGGTTACAGGGCTGCGCAAGTCACTTAGACGTATCGCACAGTATAATCCCGTTCATATCGCGCGCAGAAATGTCGAACATCATTATGACCTTTCCGCTGATCTCTATGAACTTTTTCTCGACCAGGACCTTCAATATACCTGCGCCTTTTTCTCAGACCCGGGGCAAAGCATCGAAGAGGCCCAGGTAGCAAAGAAGGTGCACATAGCCAAGAAGCTCTTAATCGAACCAGGAATGACAGTGATGGATATCGGCTGTGGTTGGGGCGGCATGTCAATTACCTTGGCGCGAGACTATGGAGCGAAGGTGGTTGGTGTGACCTTGTCCAAAGTGCAGTTGGAATATGCAAAAAGAAGAGCCGAAGCGGCAGGTGTCGGGAATATGGTCGAATTCCGCCTGATCGACTATCGGGACGTCAACGAAGAATTTGATCGTATCGTTGTGGTCGGAATGATGGAGCACGTTGGTCGGCCCCAATATCCAACTTTCTTTCGCAAGCTGCGTGAGAATCTGAAACCGGATGGCGTCGCATTGGTGCATACAATCGGTCGATCCACCCCACCCGGTCGAACGTCACCATGGATTCACAAATACATTTTTCCCGGCGGATATGCACCATCAATGTCCGAAGCCATGAAGGAGATTGAAAAGCAGGACTTGGTGACCACAGATGTTGAAGTCTGGCGCGGCCACTACGCGCGAACGCTTCAATGTTGGCAGGAAAAGTTCGAGGCCAATCTGGAATCGATCCGCGACCTCTACGATGATCGGTTTCTGCGAATGTGGCGATACTATCTGATCGTATCCGAGATGGCCTTTTCGGAACAGGGCTTGGTTGTATTTCAGTTTCAGTTAAGCCGAGGTCAGATGGTTGTACCTGTAACCAGGGATTATCTGAGCAAAACGTCTAATCACTCGGCTTGAGGGTCGTGGGAGTCAGCGGTTCTAAGATACGGCGGAGGAGCCTGTGCGGGCATCGAGAACAATAGAACTTAAAGTGAAAACATCGAGAAAAAAGGGTTCCGTTTTGGGCTATAGAGCGGTCATCGACAGGCTGTACAATTTCACTTTTTCAGACAAACCCTGACTGTCGCGCTGCGGCCCATTCCGAACCTTCACTCACTTTCTGCTATGCTGCGGTGCGGCCCGTCATAGCTGCCGTTGGTGCGGCGCGCAGCATTTCAGTTATCAGGACGACTGTACAGCGGGACAAAGTTACCTTTCGCCGTGTTCGAACCAACGGCAGCGACATTCAGAATTCCGGACTTTGAAAATTTCGCTCAATCAAATGTCTTCAGTTTCCAGGCCTGCTTTGCGAAGACTATTCATCAGATTCCTCTGAAACGATTCATCCAATTGCCAGATTGACAAAATTTCGGGCGCCTCTGACGCAAAATCTGGCTGCAGTGACTGCAATTCGTTCAGTGATGCTTGGGCCGCTTGTTGATGCCCCAACTCACCGTTCAAGGCCGCGCTCCACAGGTGAGTCCAGAAGAAGTTCGGCATGTCGATTTGATCTAGAAGCGTCAGGGCCTGTTGGTGGTTTCCCTGATCGAACTCATAAAAAACACTCGGAAAACGATACCAGTGCGGATGTACCGGGTTCAGGGCGATGGCTCGTTCCACGAAGGTCAGCCCTTCGTCCCATTCGCCACTGAAGGCCAATCTCATTCCGTAATGTGCCAATACTGCGCTATCATTTGGGCTCAAGCCAATCGCGACCTGGCCAGCTTGGCGAAACCCTTGAATGTCGCCAAGAACAAAGCGCATGTTGGCCAGCATCAAATGCCCTGCAGCCAAATTTGGATCAATCTCCACAGCCCGATGCGCCGCCTCATCTGCGGCGGTAAGAAGCTCCTGGCGGTCTCCCCCAAGACCAAATCGGATCTGCTGTAGATAAAGGTTGGACAAAACCGCCCATGCTTCGGCGTAATCGGAGTTTTCTTCAAGCGCCCTCAGAATGCAGGCCTTGATCGCGTGATGCCGGTCAAGATCAATTGTCACCTGATAGCTGTAATAGCTCAGCACACAGTCGTAGGCATCGCGGTTGCTAGGTGGAGTTCGGGCAGCCGTCTTCATCGCATCTTGTGTTAGTACACCGTACTTACCTGCGAGCTTTCCGATCACATCCTGTATGACCATATCTTGCGCGGCATAGATGTCGCTGGGTGAGCTCCCCACTTCGTATTCGTGAACCCAGACGTATCGCTGACTCTTGAGGTCTATGAGACGGGCAGACAGCAGTATCGTGTTGCCCTTGTCCATGACGCTGCCTTCCAGCGCGAAATCCGCGTCGAACTCCGTACGCAAAGCTTGTGAATCTGTTCCGCCTTGTAAAAATCGCTGGACGCTGCCCAAAGGGAGAACCCAAATATCGCGGAACCGGACCAACTCGCTGGTCAGTTGCTGTGTAATGCCGTCGGCAAAATAACTCGGCCCTTCACCCAGAGTGTTAAATGGCAGCACTACGACCACAGGACCCTGCGGCAACGATTGAACCGAGAGCTGAGGCGTTCTTGTGGATGATCCCAAAAAAGAAACCCAGATCGAGGCGCAAAATACCAAAGCCCCTAAAACAGCCAATCCGACGCTGAGAACGCGTCGGGAACTGAGGCCATAATCAAGAGGAGTCGCAGGCGGTTCTGGTGCTGGTTCTGCTGAGGGCGCAACGCTCTCAAACCGCGGTGCATAGCCCCCCTTGGGAATGGTCAATCGAACAGGATCTGATCGGCCAGGTCCAGCATAATAGCCGTCAATATCTTGACGCAGGCGCCGCGCTTCAAGCCGAACAATCGGATCAACCTGCTGATCGAAGGTTTCATCCCGTCCGAAAACGGACATGGCGATGGACACACCTTTAATTTGACCCGCGCGTCCGGCCAGATACTCATCCACGATATAAGAAAGAAAAGCGCGGCGTTGGGGGGTGGCGGTGAAATCGTGATGCGTCAAAAGGCGATGCAACTGCGCCCGAATTTCATTTTCCGACAAGTCCACCCTAAGAATCCCAGTCTGTAAAAAGTCTCCACAAATCAAAGACTCAGATCACTACGGCCACCTTGATATATGGGAATGAGCACAAGTTGCAACATGTTCGCACTTCCTTAATCCAATTCTCAGGTTAGCAGGAACGTGCAGTTTGCCGCGCAGGCAGGTGCCGGAGAGTCAAGGAAACGGTTTTTGTGTTGAAAATAACTGCCGTCCCATGCGAACGACCAGATCTTTCCTCGTGATGTGGTTTTGTCGCTGTTTCCTTGCCGCTTTCGCTATTTGAATTCACCTCGACAGGAACCGTATGAACATGGCACGCCGACATACACTTTTTCTTTCCACCGCACTTTCGATTTTGACTGCTGGCGCTGGGGTCGCACAGGAGCATTTTGATCCAAAAGGCAAGATGCCATCGAAATTTACAGTCGAATATCAGGAACAGATGCGCGACTCTCTTCCGTTCGAAGACCAGCGCGATTTTGAAGAAAGCCGCAAAGGTCTGATCGCAGTTCCCGATTATCGCCAAATCAAAACCGAAGACGGCACCGTTGCATGGGATATCGGCAGCTATGACTTCCTGTTGGAAGACGGGCAGGACTTCGACTCGATCCACCCATCGCTGCAACGTCAGGCGATCCTGAACATGAACTATGGTCTTTACGAGATTCTGGAAGGCAAGATCTATCAGGTGCGTGGCTTTGATCTGTCGAATATTTCATTCATCCGGGGGGATACCGGCTGGATCATCTTTGATCCGCTGGCATCTAAGGAAACAGCAGCTGCTGCGTTAAAATTGCTGAATGACACTGTTGGGGAACTGCCAGTCAAGGCGGTTGTCTATTCACATTCACATGCCGACCACTATGGCGGTGTACGTGGTGTCATCACCGACGAAGACGTGGCCAATGGCGTCGAAGTCATCGCACCCGAAGGCTTCATGGAACATGCGGTTTCCGAAAATGTCTATGCCGGTAATGTGATGAACCGTCGCCTGTTCTTCCAATACGGCGTTCTGCTGCCGCGCGATCCGCATGGCCATGTGGATCAGTCGATCGGAAAAAATATCTCTGCTGGAACAACCGGCCTGATCGAGCCGACCCGCTATGTATCGGATGACTACGAAGAGATCACCATCGACGGCGTGCGCATGATCTTCCAAAACACACCCGGCACCGAAGCTCCGGCAGAGATGAACACCTATTTCCCCGATCTCAAGGCATTTTGGGCTGCGGAGAATATCACCGGTACGATCCATAACATCTATACCCTGCGTGGCGCACTTGTGCGCGATGCACTCAGCTGGTCCAAGCATATCAACGACGCGCTGTATGAATTTGGACAAGATGCCGATTTGATGTTCGCTTCACATTCCTGGCCCCGCTTCGGCAATGACCGCATTCAAGAGGTCATGCGTGCACAGCGCGACACCTATGCCAACCTCAACAACGGCGTGTTGAACCTGGCCAACAAGGGTGTAACCATCAATGAAGTCCACAACGTCTACGAGGTGCCGGAAAGTCTTCAGCAGCAATGGGCCGCGCGCAGCTATCATGGCTCGGTTGAGCATAACAGCCGCGCTGTCATCAACCGCTACCTTGGGTACTGGGATGCAAATCCGACAACTCTGACACCCTTGTCGCCAAAGGACAGTGCACCGTTGTTTGTTGAAATGATGGGCGGCGCTGCGCCGATCCTGACCAAAGGGCAGGAATTGTACGACGCCGGTCAGTACCTGCACGCAACCGAGATTCTGAATAAGCTGGTCTATGCAGAACCTGAAAACCAGCAAGCCAAGGATCTATTGGCCGATGCGTTCGAACAGATCGGGTATCAGAAAGAAAGCCCTTCGGTCCGCAACTCGTTCCTTGGGGCCGCTTATGAACTGCGCAATGGTATTCCACAAGGTGCAACCATCGAAACCACAGGCCCTGACACGATCCGGGCAATGGAGACGTCAATGTGGCTTGATTTCATAGCCATTCGCGTCAACAGCGAAAAGGCGGCGGATATGGAGTTCACGATCAACCTGTCGATCCCGGATCGGGATGCGAACATCGTGGTTGAGATGAGTAACGCTACACTGACCCATATCGTTGATCGAACAGCACCCGATGCAGACCTGTCGATTAGTTTGAGCCGGGCGGATTTAGAGAAAGTCATGACCGGCGAGAGCAGGCTTGTCGATATGCTGGCGGACGGTACTGCCCAATCCGAAGGCAACAGGGATGTTGTGTCGCAACTGGCTTCGACTCTGGACCAGTTTGATCTTGGGTTCGAATTGATGCCCGGAACCGGAGCCGAGGATTTGACACCGCCAACCAATGATTTCGCCCAGCCACCACTGGCGAACTCAAACGGAGGTTAAGTTCTACATCAATTGCAACTGATAAGACCCAGGTCGGCAACGGATCGTGGCAGCAAGAGTCGAGCTGGCAAAAATCCAAAACCGGCTTGGGTCATATTTCCTCAGAGATGTCAGCATCGGCGTGAGATGCAGCCATTTGTCCTTGGTGCGGCATCAGTAGTTTATGGGCTCGTTGCCGACCTTCGAGGCAGCGCAGCATCGGCCCAACGTGAGCCGTCGAGCCCGTTCAAGGCAGCCCACAACTGCCGTTCGTCGGATCGTCAAGCGTCGCAGCGCAGCTTAGGGTCATGGCGACGTCACCGTCAGGGCCAGCACTGATTGTTAGAATGGCAAGTCAAAAAGCGCTTATCACCAGTTCCTTGATTTGAAGGGCTGCGCTGGACAGACCCATATCGCGTTCTACAATTTGAATGCAAGTCCTTGGCAAGTTAGGGAGCCGGTAACTCTTGGAAAGCGGGCGCAGCTCAACAGGAATGGTCCCCAATGCCATGACGGTAATAGCGGTTTCCGCGGCGGCGGCGCTCTGAATAACCTGCCCGCTGGGGCTGACCAAAGCTTCACGGAACGCTATGCCTTGCTCAGCAAGACATTTCTTGGCCGCGGCGCGGAACGCACAGCCCTCAGGAAAGAAGGCAATAGGCCAGGGCGTTCCCTCTCCATGTCGGAAGCCGGGGGCGGCTACCCATTTCAACTCAGGTTCGGCCAGCACATGCGCCCCGGGTTTGGTCTCTGGTAGTGTCACCACTGCCAGATCCAGATTGCGGGCTTCAACCTGCTGGCACAGGTTTCGACTGAGCCCAGTAACAATGCTCAACTCGATGCCGGGATAAATTTGCTGTACGCGCTTCAGAAGATTGGCCAACATCGGTAAAACATAGTCCTCGGCAATCCCCAGTCGCACATTGCCTGACACCTGCCCTTTGCGAGCCCGGTTCAGGAAGTTGTCGTGCTCGTCTACCACTCGCTGGGCATGGGGCAACAACTCGGTGCCGCCGGGGGTGAGGACAACACTGTGATAGCCGCGTTCAAACAATGTAACGCCCAACAGCCCTTCGAGCTGACGAATGCGTTGCGACATGGTCGCCTGCGAGTATCCCAAGCGACTGGCCGCGTTGGAAAAGCTGCGTTCAGTGGCAACTGAGAGAAAAGACCGCAGAAGTTTCGTATCGATGTCATACATGAAGTATTGGATATTCCAATATCATTGATTGGTCAAAGTTGTTTTACTGATGATACATCACACCCGTAGAAAGCTACCGGCATAAGGAAGGATTCTATCATGAAAGTCGGCTTCATCGGTCTTGGAACCATGGGCGGTAACGCTGCCAAGAACATCATCCGCGCGGGTTTTGAAACCTATGTTTTTGATCTGCGTCGTGAGGCGGCCGAGCATCACATCGCCATGGGTGCAACTTGGGCCGATAGCCCGAAAGCTATGATCGATCAGGTTGACTGCGTCGTTTCAATGGTCTTTGGCCCTCCGCATTGCGAGGCGGTTCTGAAAGGCGAGAACGGCCTGATCCACGGGGACTGCGCCGGCAAGATCTGGATCGATCTGACCACCTCGTCGCCCGGTTTCATGCGCGAATTGACTAAGGATTTCGTCGCCAAGGGTGGCAAGCCCGTGGATGCGCCGGTGACCGGTTCTGTGGACGCAGCCATTCGTGGTGACATGCCCATGTTCGTCGGCGGCGAAGACGCTCATGTCGAAGAGGCCCGCCCGGTGATTGAAGCTATGGGCGAAGTCCGAAAGGTCGGTCAATATGGCAACGGTTACGTCGCCAAGTTGGTCAACAACCAGCTTTGGAAGATCCATGCCACTGCCATTGGTGAAGCCATGGTGACCGCCAAGCTGGCCGGGATCGACCCCGATGTCTGGTGGGACGTGATGAAAGGCGGCGCGGCCGACAGCTTTGTCATGCAGCACGATGTGCCGTCGATCTTTGCAGGCCATTATGATCCGTCCTTCCCGTTGAAACTCTGCTTGAAGGATCTGGCGCTGATCAAGGAACTGATGGACGCCACCGGCACTCGCTCCGAGCTGACCGATGCCTGCCACGACCGGTTCAAGGAAGCGGGTGAACGCTATGGCGTGGATGCTGGCGAGATGACCGTCTGCAAGCTAATCGAGGAAGACGCTGGCGTCACGCTGCAGATCGAAGGCGATTGGGTCGCTCCGTGGGAAGTGCCCCACGACGCCGTGGCCTAGAAAGAAACGCGAAGCCACGTCAACGACATGGCTACCCCAATCCACTAGCAAAACCGGGCACGGGGATCACTTTAATTTCATCGGATGATAAGCGATTGTAGGTCAGCAAGGCGTTGATGATGTGAAGACCCGGCCCATAAGAGACATTCGTCGGAGTGAGTGATGCCGCATTGCAGCTTCCCCAAAGCCGACGTTGGTCGTCCTTGCGGCAATCGGTCTGCTCCATCGACGTTAGACCTTAATCCTCTCCGGGCTGTAGACTATAGAAAACAGAGAGCGATTGCTTACTAGCGCCACATTAATTCATTAAAGGAGAGGTCGCGCATGAGACGACAATCTCTGGCCAGTTTCTATTCTGTGGCCATACGATGATCCTCTACAAGACAATCGCCTTGCAGTATGGGCGCTATCTCGAAACCGGCCAGCCCAGTGATGAAAACGATCTCGTAGCTCGCATGGGTCCAACAAAGGAAACCCGCGCGCAACGGCAGGGTATCCTCCAGGATCTCGCCGCGGCCCGGATTTACCTGCTCGACCATCGCGCCGCGAATTACCTCGATAGTCTGCGAATGGACGTCCAAGGTATGCCATGGGAGGATCTGCCGGAAGCCCACATCCAAGGTTATGTCCGCGAAGTTGATTTCCCGCAGGACTTGGTTTGGGTCGAATATGACAGCCGAAAACTCTGGGAGGACCGTATTGCGCGAGGCCTGACAACCATGAGCGAGAAGGAGCTCAGCAACAGGCATCAACAAGGGTTCTTATTTGACAATCGGTCTGCGGACACGATGACCGTACGGCTACTCTCTGCCATGACTGATCGCATTTTCTTGGACTCGCCCCTCACTCTGGTTCTGAACAAATCGCAAGGTGGCCGCCCCGAATTCGACAGCGCGAACTGGCAACTGCAAAACAATGTCATAATGTCACGTGCGCAACTCGGTTCTGGCGACCAGCAGCACGAACTGAAGGACCACGTAGAAACGCACAAAGGTCATCTAACCTACGAGATGGTGATTGGTTTCATGCTTTTTGCGGCTCTGGCTGCGCGTGAGGACGATCTAATATCGCGGGAAGCTCCAAGTCTCTCGACCGGGCAGGCGAAGGCGGCACGAAAATTCGGCAAAACCTGGATGACCGAGACGCTCCGGTCGCACGTCACGATTCAGATCGGGCCTGCTGGCGAACGGCACCTGACTGAGCGCGAGGCACGGCGACAGTTCGAACAGGCGCAAGCTTCTGCGCGCGCGACGCCGGTGGAACACTGGGTCGCCGAGCACGAAAGGCGCTATTCAAATGGGAAAGTGGTGAGGGTCCGCGGGCATAAAAGGGGCCAACCTGCGGATCGGGAATTACCAGTGCGGGTGTTGGGGCCGCGAATAGAGAGCTGAACCGCCCCGCGGCTCTGCTCGAAGCGGTCAAAATCTGAGGTGCCAAGTCGCGCTGCCTTCATGGGCGGTTCGGTAACGACGTTTAACCCTCGCCTCAGCTTCATCTGAGAATTCCCAAAAAAAAGAAGTGCTCAAGATAAAGATATCTGACTTGGTCAACTTGCCGTTCCTGGGTAGCCATTTTGACCTGCCAGGCGGTCGCGGTTGTGTTCCAGTATGCAAGCCCGAACTCTCGAGCCACCATGTTTAAGTATTGGCAGAGTTGTGATCGATTGGCCTGCGTATGGCGCTTGGCAAAGGTTTTCAATTTCGGTTTCTGCAGTTGATGTAAATTTGTCATCTTCTGGTGGGACCAAGCCAGTTGCCTACCGCAATTCATTCTGTCCTAGCGGCGCGTGGATTGGCTAATGTAAGGATCGCTTCATTGCTTTGCGCGACGAGGATATCAGCTATTTTAATGGTCACCGACCAGGCGAGAATCGTCTAAAATATTGTCAAAATATGCGTTGAAACCAGCGCAAAACTCCAGTTTCTGATGCTATTGTTCAACCCGTCATTTTTGCCGTTCACCCACAACTGAATCCACTTGGACCCGTTCTTACATTGGAATATGAGGCTCTTATGAAAGAACTTCACACAGCCATACCTCAATACGAAGCATTGCTGGAACTAGAACCAGAAGAACTTGCAGGGGAAGTGCTATTTCTTCTCAGGCAACGCTTCGAGAAGCAACCTGATCAACTACTGCCATCATCTATGGTTGCGGAAATCATGACGGAGCCGACTCCTGAGGAAGGTGGCAATGGCTACCCAAGAGAACACAGGGTGGAGATCGCGTTCGCCTACACAGAGGCAATATCTTGGCTAAAATCTCAGGGTCTTCTTGTGCCTTTTCCGGCTGATCAAGAAGCTGGTGGCTTGATGCTGAGCCGGAGGGCTCGGAGATTCGAAAGTACCAACGATTTCAAGGCATTTGAGCTTTCGCGCCGTTTGAACAGAGACCTATTGCACGAGGCAATTGCAGAAGGTGCTTGGCTAGCATTTGTTCGAGGAAACTTTGCACAAGCTGTTTTTGAATCTATGAGAGCAGTTGAAATCGCAGTCCGGGAGGCTGCAAACCTACCTGAACACGAACACGGCGTTCCGATGATCAGGCGAGCGTTTCATAAAGACAATGGGCCTCTCCGAGATCCACAGCAAACAGAGCCAGAGAGAGAAGCCTTGGCCCATCTTTTTGCTGGTGCAATTGGATCTTATAAAAACCCACATTCGCACCGTCGAGTTCCGATGAATGACCCGCTAGAGGCTATTGAAATCGTGACGTTGGCTAGTCACTTGCTTCGCATTGTGGATGCTCGTCGAGCCACCTAATCTTCTGTATTTGCTGTGTTTTCATGCTTCTAGTTGGTGTCCGGATATTTAGAGACTGTCGACATGAAGCAACGCAGCATCAAAAATAGTAAAGTTAAGATTGAATGGTGTATTAACTAGGATATGCATCGGCCAAAGCATCAGCATTTACAGGCAGAAGAACGATGACAGTAGGTTTTGCAGATTGGACACGAAACCGTACGGTAGATACGCTGGGCACTAATTCAGGATCGGATGCGTTACCTTTTCAGAGTTGGAAGAACTTTAAGGAAGCTTTCGCACCGGAGCTGATCGCTAGAGCGATCGACACTTCGCCAATCCCAGTCAAATCCTGTTTCGATCCCTTCGGGGGGTCTGGAACCACCGCCCTTGCGTGCCAATTCTTAGGTGTTTCCCCTGTCACGATTGAAGTTAACCCGTTCTTAGCAGATTTGATTGAAGCAAAGCTCGAAGACTACGATTGCGGCTCGTTGGCAGAAGATATTGGCCACATCGCACAATTCTGTACTAAGGATCATAAACTGGTTGCGGCGGGATATTTGGATCACCTTCCGCCTACTTTTGTTGAACCAGGAAAGAATGGTCGATGGCTTTTTAGCGCGAGTTGCGCCGAAGCGATAGCAACGATCCTAGAGGCGATCTCTCATCTCTCAAACCTCTCGAACAAACGGCTGTTTCGGATCTTACTAGGGGGGATGCTTGTCGAAATTAGTAATGCAAGAGTAAGTGGGAAGGGGCGCCGCTATCGTCGAAACTGGCAAAGCAATATCGTTAGTCGGCGGGATGTCGAACTCAGATTCTTCGAAAGAGCGCGACGTGCAATCGGCGAAATTAACCGTTTTTCAGAACGTGCAAGCAAGAGTTACAATCTCATTCGTGGCGACAGCCGGAATGTAGAGTTTAGTTGTGAGCATTGGGATCTCTCAGTGTTTTCTCCACCGTATCCAAACTCGTTTGACTACACGGACGTGTACAATATCGAGCTTTGGGTACTGGGTTACCTAAGAAATTTCGATCAGAATAAAGACTTACGAGTTGCCACACTTTCTTCCCACGTTCAAGTTTCGCGCGACTTTGCCGCGAAACCAGACGGCTCGGAAACACTCGACCATTGTATTAATGCTCTCACTGAAAATTCCGATCTTCTGTGGGACAGGCGAATTCCAAGTATGGTTGGCGCCTACTTCAATGACATGATGCTGATCCTAGAGAGAGTCCAGCGGGGTTTGGCCAGCAGAGGACAATGTTGGATGGTCGTAGGTGATAGCAAATACAGTGGAGTTCATGTTCCAACCGCAACGATATTGGCAGAACTTGCCCGATCGCAGGGATGGTCAGTGAACAGTATTGAGCCTTTTCGCTCGATGCGGGTCTCCGCGCAGCAAGGTGGGTCTAAAGAACTACACGAGACTTTGGTCATTCTCGACTAGCCAGTGCGAGAGTGTTGCAATGTTTGAGTTTTCTGAAGTGTCTTCGTGTCAGCATAAAGAAACCAGCGCATCAGATTAACTCCCAGGGAACTAGCGACTGACGTGACATGAGAAAAGCAGGCCGTATCACCTTCATCTGTTGTTCGCATATCGAAGCATACCAGAGCACCCCATTTGGAATTTGCACGTTTGCTGTCTCGATAAGCTGCGGCTTGATACACACCAGATTCAACCCACTCCCTGTTAGACTTGTCTGAATAGGAATTACCGGTTGAGCCAAAGCTTCGCAGCACTTTCAGTTCCAAAATACAGTGCTGCATCTTAATAGTTTTATCGGCGCGGCTAGATTCGACGACTTGAACGTCGAAACGTCCCTCAGGGCCTGTAGGACATTCGTAGTAAATATCACATGTCGGGAACGCACCGTTTAAGTGCGTCCTCAAGTACGTTTGAATCCGGTCTTCCGCATTCTGGATTGGCCAGTGTTTATCTTTGTTTTGCCAAAGTTTTTCTTCTTTCCCTTGTACCGCTGGCGTCTTAAGGCAAGCTTCATAAAGCCTTTCAATCTCAGTCCTTATGCTCTCCACAGAAATTGCCGGACAAGCGAGGTCTACAATATCGCAGTCTTCAACGCACGCGAGTCCGTTTGGATAAAACCTTACATGACCGTTGTTTGTTCGTGGGTCATACAGAACTGCTGGGAATTTTCCTGCCCCCAATTGATTTTCTACGAAGTTAAAAAGCGCATCGTCCGTCATTTCGGCATATTCGACGAATTTACCACTGTTCGCTGTCGGTCCCACAAACCAGACTCGGCCAAAAAGCGGAACAACTCCGTTGTTAAGCATCGGCTCGCGTTTTGGATTGTGGAACGCGGCATCTTCGGGTGGGGTTGGACTAAATATGAACACCGCCGGCAGATCTTCACTTCGCTGAATCTCAGTGTCGGGAAATAGCGTCGCAACAAGTTTCATCATATTGCTTCTAAAACGAACAATATCAGGAAGGCCGGTATCCAAGCCGATGCCTTCAGACATTGACAACGTCGATTTAAAATCATCGCCGTTCCAAGCACCGAGGTAGGTGTCATTATCACCCTGCAAGGTGTAGTCTCCTATGAAGGTGTGCCACGTATAAATGCAACTTTTCTCCTGGGCTGATAGCCCTGTCCGCTTGTAGTACGTCAAAATGCTCGGCTGCATTTACAGAGAAGTTTCTGCTACGCTCGCTAAAATCTACAACGTTGTCTGCCGAGGTAATCGGATCTGAATAGGTAGCGTCTTCTTTGAACGCAGTATCTAGATCTTCTTCCGAAAGTGAGGACAGTGCGTATGCCAATTCTTGAACAAAATCACCAAACGCTTTTTCGTCCGGAAAAGCGGATAAGCAGGCAATCACCCGATCTGAAACCTTCCGATTAAGTCGATACATACCGTCAAGGCGCCAGAATCCGTTCTCATCCTGAACATGTCCAACGCTGGACATTTTGACCATCCCCAAACCCACTAACCTATCGAGATCGTATTGAAGTTCAGGATAGAATGGCCCCCCTTGACGTTTAAGGATTTTCCCATTCATCACTGGCATTTTCCAAACGGGAGACAATACGTTTGTCAAATAGGCGAACGCATGTAGCCGAAGTATGGGCAATGGCACCAATCCCGCATTTTCAGATGCCTCTAACAAAGTAACAATTCTTACTCTGCGTTTGAGCGACTGCATATACGAGGTTTCCAGCTCCGCCATTAACTCACGCCTCAGCCGATACCATTTCTGTGGTTCGTTGTTTCAACGCAATTAGTAATTTCTCGTAGTCAGCACCTAGATCCCTGACAGCAGCAGTCGGTTCAGCAACTTCAAACAAGCTGAACAGCCTCTGGATTGGCGTCTGACGGTCGCCAGCCTTTACTAACAAACTGGGCAAAAGGTCTCCTTCAACTAAGTTAGATGTGATTAGCAACCGGTTTTCGGGAACCGCGTTTGAAAATTGTGCCAACACAGTTGCAGCTCGGGATACAAAGACAGCGTCAAGCGAGGATTCGGGCGCATCAATTACCAACGAAGCGGGACCTTTTTCACCTGAGACGTGAATCAATGCCATCCGGAACGCCAAATCAATGAATTCGCGTTGACTTTCTGAGACTTGTTCTGGCCCTGACCGCCTGACGGAAGTAGCGAAGCTGGCGCCTGACATGTCCAATTCAAAAGCAGGAAATTCAATTGGGTCACCCGACTCACCGAGCTGATAACTCTGAGGTGACCAAACCAGTCGAATTTTCTCGAGTAAGAACCCTTGAGCGTATTCTTGAAATTGCTCTCCAATCCTCTCTGCAGCCTTGGCAAGCTTTCTGTTTTCTGCTGACACAAACTGTGCAAAACTTGATCTCATTTCACCTAGTTCAACGATGAGCCCTTCGAGCCGCCCTCGCATCGATGCAAGTTCCTGCCGCTGAGTGTGAAGATCGGCTTCTGCTGGCGGGAGGGATCTTATTAGCGCGTCCATTTTGGATGAACGGCTGGAGATAGTTGCGTCAATTTCTCTCAGGTTAGTTACCAATACCTGAAAGTCTTTCTCAGCTTGGGCATCTTCTTCGATTGCCTGTTGTAGTTCTGGTTCAATGTCTTCAAGCTCTGAAAGTGCTTTTGCTAAGCGTTTGTCAGCAAGCTCTGTTGATAGGATCTCCGTGGTTTGGCCACTTAAATCTGTGCCACATACTATACAATCTGTAGAGGCAATTCGCTCCTTAAGTTCTTTAGAAGCGACCGCTGCATGGTTGCCGCAAACTAGGCAATCCTCCTCCGCAAAAAGATGCTCATAAATGTATCGTGCAGAGTCCGAATTGTTGGGGAATCTAGATTCCACGGCCTTTAGCTTAGCGTTTTCGTAAGCTCGATATTTGTTCTCGCGCTCTTGGCGAGATGTTAGCAAACGCAGAGACGCGCGCTTTCGGACTGCATCCAGTTCCGAAATTTCGTCGTTGAATGCATCTCGCTTCGAGACATCTCCCTTCTGGAGAACCTCCAAAGTCTTCAATTCTTCGACAGCTGCTGCCGCGCCAGTTGTCTTCGTCTCCACATTTGAAAGTGCCAGTTCCTCTCGATTCAAAGCGAAACGCAAATTTCTCATTCGCGAATCCGTTTTGAGGATTTCACGCTCCTTCTCGCTCCAGATCTGTGAGTTTTCTTGTGACAGAAACAGTAATCGAAGCATCTGCCTTTGTGCTGATACATCCCAAACGAGTGCCCTACGGTCTTCGAAATAGAACACGATGTGACGCAACAAAAGTATCCAGTCTCCAAACGCCCAAACCCCCACGCGTTCTAAGATGCATTTCTGAAAAACACCTTCATCAGCACCAATGTCTGCATGGTTGATTGTGAATCGAACGAGACTGAGATCGCGAAGAGATCTCTCTATTTCCAACGTGTCGTTGCCTAGCTTCAGCACTAGAGTGGCGGTCGCTTCTTTCGCTCCGTCCAGAACCCTTGTAGCAAATACCCGCTTTTTCGTGGCCGAAATTTGTGTAGCTTGGAGCTTTGCGTTACCCAAATCTTTCAACGACGACAGCGCGGGAATGTCAAACGGACCCGTCAGTAGTCGATAGACAATGGTGACTAATGTGGTTTTGCCAAGCCCATTTGCCCCAACAACGAGTGTCAGACCAGGCTTAAGATCAATTCGTATTTTTGATTGTCCGTCAGCTCCGGGATAGAGCCCAAACCCATCAATCTTAAGTTCGTTAAGAACAGGGAAATTTATCATTCGTTGTAGAATCCAGAAAATACAGATTTTTCGGTCAACCATAAGGCGAGGTCAACCTCAGTGTCCATCACTAAAGATGGACTAAAGCAGCGAGAAGTCTCAACAACTTCGTATAGTAGGAAAGTTGATGACCTAACACTGCGACACCATGACATGCCTATTGAAGAGGTCATGTTCTGGATGTCGGGTCTTAGGCTCGCACGCGGGCTACTGCGCGCATGCAGCGAACGACCGCTCTCCGCCCTTTTGTCCAGAAGCTGGAGATTGAATAGCAGAATAAGTTCGGTTGCTTGCCCCCACCCTGCCCGCCTGGCGCCACCAGTATTCAAACCCTGGTTTCAGTAATCCGCGCCCTGCCGGGTATCCCATAGACGCAGAATTTCTATCTGGGTGGGCATTACACGATAGATCAGCGTGAATGGGGTTCGCGGCACTGAAAGCTCCCGTATGTCTCGGCGTGTGTCACTTGGGTGACCTGCATAAGGGTTGGCTGCAAGAGTAAGCTGAATGGCTTTGAGCTGAGCTCGTGCCCTTTCGCTGCCTTCAGGAAAAACTGACGTGAAGTAGTAACGGAACCACTGAATGTCCCGGGCCATATCTTCGAGAAATACAATCTTCATTGGCTATTGGATTGCCCGCTTGCTGCCGGAGCCGAAAGTTCATTCTCGGTATCCCAGCTGTCTATCCAGGCATTCATTTCGTCTGCCGTGATGAACTTGCCTTGGTCTGCTTTTACAACAGCCGCATCAATGGCTGCACGTTTAGCGGCTTTGGATTCCAACATCATTCTAATTGCCCGTACGGCGAGTTGTGCAGGCGGTCGATCTTCGATCGCAGCTTCCCGTTCCAGGGTCTTTCTCAGGTCTTCGTCGAGACGGATTGAATATGGGCTGGTACTCATCGCAATCACCTGTTTCCGTATTGTAGTACAATGTAATACATCGGCATTCAATTCACAATAGACCGATGGCATGTACTGCACCTATTGCTCTGAGCTCATGGGCGAGATGAGATATCATGGGTATGGCCTGCACTTCCGCGGATTTTTGAACTATGCGTCAACAATGCGGTTGGTTGCATATCTCCCCGATCGATTTTCGAGATTAGTGAGATCAAATAGGCTTGGTGAGATTTTATGTTCTCAGCTCGTTGAAAAATATATCCGAGCACCATGAACCGGAGAGCTGGGCCATATGTCGATTTCATAGCATACCAGGTCTGACCAAGTCGTAGGTACTCGGCGATATCGTCCATAAGCCGGTCACAATGTGACTGATCCCGGGCAAAGCGAAGTTCTGAACACAAACGTGGAAAGCTGCGCTCCATTTGATCTGGAGAAACTTGAACCTGAGAGTGTTTTTCTTTCTTAACTACTGGATTCAAAGAGTCCTCTTTGTGCCCCTCAAATTCATGGTCATTGGCCCTCATTTTTTCGGTATGAGCCGGTGTTATCTCTGAGATTTCCACAGAGATTTCAGCCAGAAGTTTCCGGAGGACACGCGCATCCGGCTTGCGGCGCAGCGCATTGCGCACAGTGGCCATCAAACCTGTGATAGAGCCATCGTCTGCTACAAGCTCTTTCAGACGAGTCAGAGCGGCCGATACCTTATCGCGGAGTACCGTGAATTCGAGAACGCGGTCAGCATGCTTCTGGGCTTCCTGGAGGAACTCAGCATGCCTTTCAGACAATGGTATCAGGGAAAGACCGGTCGCTGTGACCACCCTGCCCTGTCGGTCTCGGCGTGCCCAACGTTTACCATTTGAGCTCATTACGCGTCGGACAATCCCAAGCTTGGCCAGAGTCGAGATATGACGTTCTACAGTCTGAACGCTGACATGGGCTCGTTTGGCAATCGCGGCATTGGATGCGAAGCAGATATGCTCATCATCCTGATCGACTGAAATCTGATCCCCTCGCAAAAAGGAAATCATTGCTCTTAGGACGTTGAGAGAAGTGGATTTCAGCCCAAGCGGCTCCCTCGCCTCTTCAACTGCTCGAAGAAGAATCCATTTCTTGGGCGTATAGGTCCCCTGCCCTGTCGCGCTCGACAAGGTTGCTCCATTTGGAGCCAATGTTTGTAGTGTTTTCATTAGTTTTTGTCAGCAGACAAAGAAAACCTGTTCACCCAGAGGCGTTTTTTGTTGTTTCGTGATTCGCGGGCTGTTAGGGTTTAGGTGTCAAATCTATAACCACTAGTTGGTTTTCAGCCCTCGGAGCCTTAGGTTTCGGGGGTTTCTTTTTGCTTCCTCCTTTTGCTCGTTGCCTCATGTAGAGTTAACAGTTGTTAACTCGCTTTTTCCCCGGCGCCTTCTTTGAAACGCTCGTAGGATTCCTGAATAAATTGACCAAGGTTTTCCTCAAGCCAACGCGCATAGGCTTCATTCTCCCCTGATCTTTTGATCGTCATGTTCACTGTGGAATTGCTGGTCTTGATGACAACGTCTGGTGCCGGTCGGACTTCTTGTGCTTCTTTCTTAGGGGTCAAGCTACCTAAGAGCCCGTTCAATCGATCGTCGGAATCAGATGCGTTGAGCTTTTCCAGAATTTTCTTTGCACTAACCGTTGTTATTGCCTTCTTTCGCAATGCTTCAGCGAGAGCAGTCCATTTCGGGCGGCCAGACTTTGGCGCTGGCCCAATCATATCCCCGAGATCGTCAGGAATGTCGTTGGTGATCCGTTCCAATTGCGACAGTGTATTCTTGGATATCGCAAGTGCTGTGATCGCTTCCGAACGGTCATATCCCTGGTTGAGAATTTCGCGGGCGAACCGAGCCCTCTCATAATAACTGAGATCAACACGGGAAGAGTTCTCCAGACCTTTCGCCTGAAGCGCCTCTTTGTCATCGAGAGCCCGTACCAGCGCGCGTACAGGCTGGTTTAGATGCTGACAGGCCAGGATGCGACGGCGGCCGTAAATAACCTCGAAGTGACCATCTACCTCTTCGGAAGGGCGCAAGAGGACCGGAACCTGTTGGCCGCCTGCTTCATTGATGCTTTTGGCTAGTTCTAGAACAGCTGCATCGACGTTCGGCTCGGCTTTTGAGTTAACCGGTGTTAACTCCACTCCAAGCCTGTCCTTTGGACCCCAAGGCAATATGAGCGAGGTATCGATTTCTTGGATTCCGCCGGCGCCAACACGGACGGAAGCTATGGTGCCTCGTGGAAGCGCGGCATTGGCACGCTCGGTTTTCGTAGGCGGAATGGGCGGGTTTCCGGCTGCCGCCGCAATCGCTGCAGCCATGCTGGTTTTGTTTTGTTTAAGTGCCATTTCAACGGCCCCACGCGGTTTGAATCATGTTTGAGACTTCGTGCCCAACGGCATCCATGCTTGATCGGGCGCGGTCATAGGTTGACCGTGTCATTTCTGATCGAACAACTTCGTACATTGTCATTTTCAGCATCGCGGCATCGGCAATCGCCGTGCTTCGCAGCGCAGTTGCTCCGATCACCCGATCCTGAAACAGCGCCCGCATCAGACTTACAATTTGCTGTGATGGGGTATCCGAGGGGTCGTCCCGTGTTATGAGGAACCGGAAATTGTCATGGACAATCGGAATCCCGGAGTTCTCAAACTCTTCCAAGTATGCCGAAGTCATTTCAAGAAACTGCTGCGTGGAGGCCACGTCCAACATGCTCGGTGTCAGCGGCACGATCACGGATGTTGCCGCAAACAATCCTGCTAGCGTCAAGAAACCCAATGAAGGAGGGCTATCGATAATGATTACATCATAGTTTGCTTCGACTTCTTCGATTGCGCTGGCAAGTCGATTATAGAAGGGAACGCCTTTTCGGGCGTAGACAGCGGTTTCCGTTTCAAACTCTGACAGGATCAACTGAGCGGGGGAAAGATCCAAGCCAGGGAAGTAAGTGGTCCGGATGCACTCGGACATCGGGACCGGGTCCTCGTAGCGCAGAGCATCATAGATCGAATTCCCCTCAAACTCGATTTCTGGCTGAATTCCGCAGAATCCGGTCAAGCTGCCTTGTGGGTCAAGGTCGATAGCCAGAACGCGATAACCTTGAAGCGCAAGATAGTGGCAAACGTGAATGGCTGAAGTGGATTTTGCACTGCCACCCTTGAAGTTCATGAGTTGAATAACCTGAAGCTGGTCGGCATCGCGACGGCCGGGAAGGTATTTTCCGGGCTTTCTGGAACTGCCTTCAAGGATCTGGCGCATCGCTTTGATTTCGGCTCCGGAGTAAAAGCGACGGCCGTTCTTGTTGACTTCCGGCTCCGGAAGAGAGCCCTCAGCATGGCCCTTTCGCAAGAACTGTCCGGTTGTGCCAAACAGGTCGGCAACCTCTGTCGCGCTGAAGAGTCTGAGGGTCTTTGACAGTTCAGGAGAATACGCCTGAGTTAAGTGGGTCGTCAGTGCAACTTGTAGACGATCAGAGATTTCACGTGTAACGTGAGACTGCGTCGTCGCAGCAATTGGTGTGGTCTGTAGCATAGTTGCAGTTTTCCTGCTCATTTTTGTTTGGTTGCGCAACTTGAGTACATTTAGGCACTCGTATTCCGATTCATGTCAAGAGAAAAATCAATAACTTGTGGGTCGCTACGAAGCCTGCACAAGCGTTCTGAAGTTAACAGCTGTTAACTCACGTCTCCATTGGGTACTTAAGAGGCGCTTGGAGGTTGCATGGTTGCAGTAAAAGTTTGGCTTCGAAGTTCCAGTTCAGAGGGTTTCCTGACGTCGACCACTTTGTCCTTATAGCCAAGCGAAATCCTGTCAGAAATACTGCAATGCGCTCAGTTTGCTCAAGTTGCAGATGACTAAATCAAATGAGTGTTGAGCCTCACGCCGCTCAAAAACCGAATTGGTGGGGATTCTTGATAGGTGCCGGCAAGTTCACTGACTTGCCAGGGAGGGGCGCCGTCCAGCGCGGCTTGGGTCAGGAAACCCTAACGCAGCCAATGCGGTGAGGTATAATCCTTCGTAGTCCTGTCACCTTCAGTCGGTGTTTGACGATCTGGGCGATGGCGTCCAGGTTGAGGCGGCGTTTCCGCATCCAGCCAGATTTCGAGACCGAGTGAGACAGGGGGTTGTCCTCGATCCGACCCACTTTGATCCAATGCACCAACGGCTTCGCTGCGCGGCCCTTGCGCACCAACCGTGGAGTCTTGTCTTTTTGGGTGGTCTCAACTACCAGCAGCGACAATTAAATTATGTAATTCTCGTTGAATTCCTTCAGCGACACATCCCCCAAAAAAGATCCCGCCGATCACCGAACGCTGCCATCTACCCGAGGTCAGCCCAGTAACAGGATGATCCGGTCACGGCTGTCCCGGCACGAACCTTGAATGGTGACCATCTGCTGTTCGAGAATATCACGGGTAATCGGATGGGCGGTGTTCGGGGCAAGGAGGTCGGCCTTGTGTTTGGAATTTGCGAAAGCGTAGGGGCGATGGTTAACCCTGCCACGGCGGTGAGCACTTATTTGCTCTGTCAGGCCGGCAATAAGAACGGCTTGATTAAACTACCGGGTGTGGAAACTTCAATTGTTGAACAAGTACCTTCGTTGGCATATATTGCCAATCAGGAGGCTAAAGCCATGGTAACCCGCAATGTCGTACTAACAGAAACGCAGGATCAACTGGTGCAGGACCTGGTTGCGTCCGGTCGCTATCAGAACGCCAGTGAAGCGTTGCGCGCCGGTCTTCGTCTTCTGGAGCGGGAAGAAGCGGGCCTGGTGTCTCTCAGACAAGGCCTGCGGGAGGGTGTGGCCCAGGCTCAGGCAGGAGATCTGGCAGAAGGCAGCGGTCCAGATGCGATCCGTCGTGCCTTTGTAAGGGCACGAACCAAAGCGTGACCAAACTCTTTCGACTGACACGCCGTGCTGAAGCCAGCCTGGTGGAAATTGCCCGATGGACCATCGACAAGTTTGGACCGCATCAAGCCGATCTTTATGAACAAGAACTGATAGCGCGCTGTCAGGCCATCACGGAGGGAAGGGCGGCCAGCCGCAGCTGTTCTATATTGGTAGAGGAGGCCGATGATCTCAGATATGTACGGGCGGGAGAGCACTTCCTAGTCTACCTGGATCAGCCGGACGCGGTGATCATTGTTGATATCCTGCATTCCCGCTGCGACCTGCCGCGACATGTTTCCGCGCTGGCCACGTTAACGGATGCGACAGGAAACAAGACATAGGCACAGCAGCCGGAGTTTCCCTCAAGCTGGGAATTCTTTAAGTAGTCAGTATGTGCTCACCCCAATAGATCAGTCGCTGGGTTATCCGCGATGTCCACATCGTCGTAATATTTCTGCGCCTGGGCCATCGAGCGGTGCAGGGAGAGGCGCATGGCGGCCTGGATCGGGGCGCCGTCCAGTGCGGCCTGGGTCAGGAAGCCCGAGCGCAGCCCGTGGGGCGAGGCGAAGCCCTCTGGCAGGCCCGCCAGTTTCAATCGGTGTCTGACGATCTGGTAGATCGCATCCGGGGACAGGCGGCGCTTCAACACCCGATCGGCTTTTGAGACCGGTCGAAACAGCGCTCCATCCGTGATCTGCCCAACCTCGATCCAATGTACCAGCGCCTGTGCGGCGCGACCCTTGAGCACCAGCCGTGGCGTCTCGCCCTTGGCGGTGGTCTTGGTCTCAAGCAGAGAAATCCAAACCACCCCCTTGGCATCAAACTCTTTCAGCGAGACATCCTCGCGCATCAGCCCGGTGATCTCAGACCGGCGGCGGCCACCGCTGGCCCAGCCCAGCATCAGGATGGCGCGGTCGCGGCAATCCCGCCGGGACCCCCGACAAGTGGCCAACAACCGCTCGAGCACATCGCGGGTGATGGGATGGGCCGATTTCGGGGCAGGGGCCCGGGCTGCAGCGCGGCGGGCCTTGGCGCGGGCCTGTTTCACCTGGGGCGCGCCGAAGGGGCTGTTCAGATTCTTCATCCGATGAAACGCCAGCCAGGAGGCGATGCGCCGATCCAGCGTTGATGGGGCAGGGCAGGCGAGGGACTTGCGCAGCCCCTGAGCAATTAGCGCTTCTGCGGTTTCGCGCGCCACATCCGTTTCTGGTGCGTCATTCAGATCGCGCGCGTGATCGAGAATGAAGGCCAGCGCAGTGGCCTCGGATTCCGGCCAGTCCAGCGTCGCTGTGAACCGCGCGGATTTCCAGGCGGTGACATAAATCAAATCCCGTTCATAGGCACGCAACGTGTTTTCCGGTGTGCCGCGCACATAGAGGTCGGTGAGCGCCTCCTGATCGGTGGCGGAGAGGGCAGGGGAGACGGCAGGGAGATATGCGGCAGGGGGCTTCATGTGCCCATTCTGAGCTCATTTCCAGGCAAAATCAATCATCCTTGATAAGCGATACTTATCGTGATTAATAATGAATTGCCGACGTAACAAATGTAGTGCTCATAAATGTCAAATTATGGGCGTAAGGCGGGCAGGGTGCCTGAGATCACTGCAAAACCCGCTTCGGCTCTAGGTTCTGGACCTATTAATTTGGTTGCCGTCATCCCGCCTGCGTGATTCATACCCGTGAGTTTCAGGGGTATAACATGAGCAATCTATTCTGGTTGACTGACGAGCAGATAGCGCGGCTTCAGCCTTACTTTCCAAAGAGCCATGGTAAGCCGAGGGTTGATGATCGACGCGTTTTGAGTGGAATTATCTTCATCAATCGCAATGGGTTACGTTGGTCCGATGCGCCGCGCGAATATGGGTCGCCAAAGACACTGTACAATCGCTGGAAACGATGGAGCGATATGGGTGTGTTCGCTCGGATCATGAACGGGTTGGCTGCGCAGGGAACCGATCATAAGACCATCATGATTGACGCAACATACCTCAAAGCGCACCGCACGGCTTCCGGCCTGCGGTTGAAAAAGGGGGGCGTGGCAGGCTGATAGGGCGCACCAAGGGTGGTATGAATACGAAACTGCACGCTGTTGGACCTGTCACGCCTTCGTGCCACCCCAAGTGCTCTTTTAGGCCACGTTCCGTTCGAAGGCGACCGGGCTTTTCCAGCCCAAGGCTGAGTGCCTCCGTCGCGGATTGTAGAAGCCGTTGATGTATTGGAAGATGGCCAGCTCGGCGGCCCGTCGCGTTGGCCAGGACTGCCACCAGATCAGCTCAGCCTTGATGGTTTTGAAGAAGGTTTCAACTGCGGCGTTGTCATAACAATTGCCTTTGCCGCTCATCGATACCTGGAACCCATACTGTCGCAGGAGCTTCTGATAATCGTGAGAACAGTATTGGCTGCCGCGATCCGTGTGATGAATGCATCCTTTGGGCGGTTGCCGCAGTGCCACGGCCATCTTCAATGCCCGGATTGCCAGATCACGCTTCATCCTGTTGCTGACCGCCCAGCCGATCACCCGGCGGGAATGTAGGTCAAGGATCACGGCGAGGTAGAGCCAGCCTTCGCGGGTCCAGACATAGCTGATGTCACCGACCCATTTCTGGTTGGGGCGATCCGCGCGGAAGTCCCGGTTCAACAGGTTGGGCGCAATATTGAAAGCGTGGTTGCTGTCGGTCGTCACCTTGTATCTCTTGGATCGTTCGACGCGGATGCCATTCTCTCGCATCAGCCGACCGACACGGCGGTGCCCGACATTCAGGCCCAGTTCTTTCAACTCTTCCGTCATTCTCGGCCGCCCATAGCTGCCCAGGCTGAGCCTGGATTGTTCCTTGATATGGGCCAGAACAACCATATCGCTTCTCTGCCTTTGGCTGGCAGGTCGGCTGCGATAGGCCCGCAGGCCGCGAGAACTGACATCCAAAACGGCACACATCCGATTGGCGCAGAAAATGTCACGATGTTCTTCGATGAACCTGAACCTCATGGCTTTTGGCTCGCGAAGAACTGCGTTGCCTTTTTTAAGATTTCCCTCTCCTCCTTGAGAATGCGGTTCTCCCGTCGAAGCCGTTCATTCTCACGGGCAAGATCAAGGTCCTTGTCGGACACAACATCCGTGTCGCGATGCGCCGTGACCCACTTGTTCAGTGTCGAAACACCAACGCCCAAATCAGATGCCACCTGCTTGCGTGTCAGTCCACTCGTCAGCGCGATCCGCACCGCATCAGCGCGGAACTCGTCCGTTCGTTTCAATCCCATAGTTCGTCTCCTTTGCTGCAATAAATGCTATCAAAGGAGCGGCATCAAACCGCGACACGTCCATTTGGCTTTGGTCGCGACTCGGTTCCGGATCGTTACGTGGTTTTGTTTAGCACAAGGTGTCAGTTCATTCGGAAGCCTCGCAACTTCCCGAAAACTATGGCGCGCTCCCAGTTCTGCCTGCAGTCGCCGAGGTTCTGGTGTGGCGTTGCCCGGCAAAAGACGCGTCAGAGGAGAGTGCGCTACTTTCAACGTTGGAAGTTCCGGGAGACCACACATGCATATTCGAACCCTTGGCGCTTCGACGATGACCCGACCGAAAAGCGTGTCTATACGGCGTCGGCGGCGGTCATGAACCGGTAGATAGGTGCCGCAAAAACGGCAGACACGAGCGATTTCGCGAATCTCTTCGACCTGATCCTGCAGCAGCGCGCTGGATCTCATTAAGTATTGATTTCGCCTCGGCCAGACACAGTCCAAAGTCTTCCTCGGACGCATCAACCGACCGGCGTTCCAGTACGCAAATCTCGTGTGATCGCTTCTCGCCCCAACCAAACTCAGTCTCTAGCCTGATCTTAAATTTCATCGCTATGTCTCCTGCAAAACAACGAGACATTAGAACAGAATCTTCAGGTATCCCCACATTCTTTCCACTCCCCAGTGACAGATGCAGCGACACTTGCCGGGATCGAGGCGGCCAACATGATCCGCAAGGGGCAGCTTGGCCAGCTGAAGTGTGGCTTTCGTCAGTTTGCTGAGATCACGGGATAAATCCGTCCAGACAGACCGGGCGCTCTGATCCAAAAAATATTTATGACAAAGCCCGGCTGGTTCTACCATCTTTGTGAACGGCAGGTCGCAGGAAGCCGTCGATCAGCAAATTGCTGCACCGGCAGTCGGCGGCGGAAAGCCCAAACATACACAATTCTGCGGCTTAGATGAACGGCCACTTCGGTGACGGACAAGCGCCCGAAGCAACCGTTCGAGTTGAGTATGACCTGGCCAGAGGCGGCAGGGTATCAGCCCAAAAACGATCAAAATACTCGCAAGGACCGACATGTTCTCGATTTCTCCAGAACGCGCCCCCCAAAGCTACGTTCTAGGTAGCCCGAGGTTCACCCCTAGCCCCACAAGGATACTGCCACTTACACCTCGGACCCAACAACCCGCTGTGGTGGACCGGTGCAGCGCCGTTGTGACCTTGTCCGCGAGCGCGACGCACAGCGCGTCAGCGCTGGAGAACATCACATTCACGACCGTACCAAGGATCGCTAGCTGCGCCCAAATCGGCAGCGCAGCCGCCGGGTCGGTGAATTGGGGTAGGAACGCGACGTAGAAGATCGCCGTCTTCGGGTTCAGGATCTCGACCAACATGCTTTCCCAGAAGGCACGCTGCGCCGTCTTTCCTGAGGCCGCTGCAGCCACTACCGCTTCGGATGCATCGTGCACCGCGTCGCGGGCGAAAATCATCCGAAGGCCCAGCCAGACTAAGTAGGCCGCACCCGTGAGTTTCACCACTATGTAGAGTGTAGGTACCGCTTCGAAGAGAACGGCAAGGCCGAGCGCGGCTGCAAGGACGTGGGTGTAGCCGCCGACATGGATGCCCGCGGCCGCTAACCAACCCGCCCGACGACCGCGTGAGATAGTCTGTGCCGCTGCGTAGAGCATCGCGGGACCGGGCATGTAGGCGAATACCGCCGTAGCAACAATGAATGCGACCAAGAGTTCGGTTGAAGGCATTAGGAAATCCTGTCTTATCTTTGCGAATAAACATCCTAACCCCTATTGGACGGTCAAGGAAGCTGGCCTTGGGCCGTGGTGCAGCTAAAGAGCACTCCGCCCGCACCTGTTCAGTTCGTGCGCCGCGCAGCGAACGGCCACTATACGTGAGTAAAATTTGAATTTTCTAAGTCGCCGCCTATAAATTGCAGCACTTTCTGAGACTGAGACTTCCGTTACAACAGTCCTCTAACAAGAACGAAATCAATCCTCCGATACGCGGGAAATTTACGCAATAGATGAGGCTGCGTGATCGTCGTTCCTTTAAGACAAGTGCAGCTTCGGTCAATGCAGCCAAGTGAAACGATGCACGCGATGGGCTTGCACCAATCTTATGCGCAATTTCACCAGCGTTCATGCCATCCGATCCTGCTTCGACAAGGGTCCGGATAACTTTTAACCGATCAGCATTCGAGAGTGCTCCAAACAATATTGCGGCTTCTGCTTCAATCATATTTCAACACCTCTTGAATTATTTGTTGTTGCTTGTATCATATTTCAAGAATCATTGAAATGAAAGGCTTCGAAATGACTACCCTCGTTGAATTGCTGACACACCTCCAGAAGCAGGACCTGAAAAAACCGTTGGTTTTCACCACCGTCGATGGAGAAATCGGCGCCGGATACCATATCACAGAGCTGCGGCACTCGGTATCAAAAGGAATTGATTGTGGAGGGGATATTGAGACCTGGGAGGATGCGAAGTTACAGCTACTTGATGGCCAAGGATCGACGCACATGACCACAGGAAAGTTCACCAATATCATTCAGAAAAGCTTGTCCGCTATGCCTGAGTTGAGAAACGCCCCTCTGCTGGTAGAGTTTGGTCACAATAATTCACAATTGGCTCTGATGTCTTTGCAGGGCCCGGAAGTTTCGAACGAGGCGGTGGAGCTATTTCTTGGCGACGCTCGGGCGGTTTGCAAGCCAGCTATGCGAAGCAAACGAAATGCGGAAGGTCAAGGTGGGTGCTGTGGAAGTGTAGTTACCTTGCCGCACAAGTCTTCATGTTACAAGACAGGTACCGGGGCACAAGATGCGACCGCCTGTTGTGCGTAAAGGCTCACGTGCCATGTCAGCAGACATTTGTAGGGGACGCCACAACGGCAGGTCTGTCCGCTACCTGTAAATTTGGGAAACAAATTTCGCTGCGGCATGCTTGAATGGCTGGTTTTCACACCGCGCAGCGGTGCTAAAATGATGCGGTCGCGGCATTGTTGGTGCTGCGAGCGCTTGCAGCACCAACAATGACTGCTTTCGAGAAGCGGACATGCAACAAATCCCCTGACACATTGGAGTTCGCCCCGATTTCCGGACAGTTTGATTATTGATCCTACGCCGCGCTTTTCCAAGTCATGGTTTTGTACGCTTGCGCGGGGGTTTGGTAACCGATGGCCGAATGTCGCCTCTGCCGATTGTAGAAGATTTCAATGTACTCGAAGATCGCGGCTTTTGCCTGAGCGCGCGTTTTGAACTGCGTTTGATGTACGAGCTCTTTTTTCAGCGAAGCAAAAAAGCTCTCCATTGGCGCGTTGTCGAGACACTGGCCTGTCCGGCTCATGGATTGAACGATCTTAGCAGAACGCAGCAATGCACGGTATTCACTCCCAGCGTATTGGACGCCGCGATCTGAATGATGAATGAGACCTGGCACCTGGCCACGGCGCCCCAGGGCCATGTTCAGGGCATCACAGCACAGTTCAGAACGCAGGTGATCGTCCATGGCCCATCCGACGATTTCACGTGTGGCCATGTCCTTAACTGCAGCGACGTAGAGCCATCCCTCGTTGGTATCGACATACGTAATGTCGGCAAGCCAAACCCTGTTCGGCAGCGTGCAATCAAATTGCTGTTCCAGCAGATTTGGCGACGGTTTGAGGCTGTGATTGCTGTCTGTGGTGCGCGGCTTTCGACGCTTGTGCAGGCGCGGCGAGACATTGTTTTCCCGCATTATTCTGGCCACGCGCCGCTCCGAAACGTCCTCGCCATCGGCTTTCAGATCCTGGTGTATGCGCTTTGAGCCATATCGGGATTGTCAGGTTATTTTCAGCGGCTGCGAAGTCTTCTATCTGTGTCGCTTCAAGCGTGCAGTTTTGTAGCGTATTGGTTCCAGTGGAGAAATGCAGTTGCTCGTTTCTGACGATAGGTAGAAGCGGTCATCTTGTGGCGACGTGGACGGAACAAGTTCGCCGTTTCATCATGGGCTGTCAGAAATCTCTGCGCTTGACGGGCTGATTTGAAACAGCCCTGTATTTTTCTCGTTTTCGCGTTGGCCTATGCGACCCCTCGATCCGATTGTTCAATCCTTTATGGGCTCGGTGATCCACGTCCAGTGCGAGCTTGCGCAAAGCGGCACCGTAGCTGCGCAGCTTGTCCGTCACGATGACCCGAGGCTTCCCCCAGCGGGTTATCAATCTGGCGATGAACCGTTTTGCCGCGCGCGCATTTCGACGTGTTTGCACCAGGATGTCGAGAACCTCGCCATTGCTGTCCACGGCGCGCCACAGCCAGTGCTTCACACCGCGGATCATGATCACAACTTCATCCAGATGCCATTTGTCCGACGGCTGCTTGCGCGCAGTCCTGACGCGCTTCGCAATCTGAACTCCGAATTTTCTGACCCATGCCCGGATCGTTTCATAACTCACGATGATGCCTCGTTCAGCGAGCAGATCCTCGACGTCGCGCAGACTGAGCGCAAAACGATGATACGCCCAGACAGCGTAAGAAATGATCGAACGTGGGAAACGGTAGCCCTTCAGGCGAAGCTGGGAAATTTGGCAGATCATCCGCAGGGGATGTGTCGCAAACATTTGGAACGGTCAAAGTCAGCGACTTACTGGATACACCTATCCTGCGATCTCGGCGAATAGCTGAAAGCCGGAAGTCGTATCACTTGAGAATTGCCGCTTCCGGATCATATTGGCGACTTCGATGCCGTCCAAGTTGCTGATGCGGATCTGAACGATTTGAACCCACACATATGCCGTACACGACGCTTGATAAACCGATGATCCTGTTCGATTAGGTTATTCAAATACTTGGACCTGACCGTTTGGATTTTGGCTGGGCAGCCAAACCGATTAAGGATTTTGTTCACCTCTCGAATGCCAGCCGCGTTAGCGCCGCTTTTGTCGATGACGATCTTGCTCGGGATTCCATTTGAAGACAGCGCTTTGGCAAAGAACCTTGCTGCTGCTGGACGGTTCCTGCGCTCAGACAACATGAAATCAAGAGTATTCCCAGCTTTGTCGACGGCCCGATAGAGGTAAATCCAGTTGCCGCGAACACGAATAAAGGTTTCGTCCATGCGCCATGAACTCAGCATTGGACGCTTCTTTGACAGCGCACGAGCTGCGACGATAGGCGAGTATTTCACCACCCACCTATTCAACGTGGCATGGTCAACTCGGACACCGCGCTCGGCCATGATCTCTTCCAAGTCACGATAGGACACAGTGTACCGCAGATAGAAGAAAACAGCGTACAAAACTGCATCCTTGGGGAAATGACAGCCCTTTAACGAGATCATGCTCAAGTAACCTGTTCGAAAATTATTCGACCAGAACAAACCTCAGATCACGCAGGCTCGTCAACTAGACCCCAGAGTTTGCGACACATCCGCCCGATCTACGATCAGGGGAATAAGGTTGACACATTGGTATCATTATGTAAGACGTCAGACGTCTGATAAGAAGGGTTTCCCTTGGATGAACTGACCAAACAGCTGCTACTCACTTCCGACCGATCCGTCCTTGCGTCCGGGTCGGTCGTTCCAACGATTGTTCTATCCAGCCTCTTCACATTCCCGACCTACGACGCATTGGAAGACAGATTTGCGGGCCGGGATGATGCAGATGTCTACTCACGGACCTCTAACCCCACCGTTCGGCTGCTTGAAGACAAACTCGCGCAGCTGGAACATGGCGAAGCCGCCATCGCATTTGGGAGTGGGATGGCGGCGATTTCCGGAACTGTACTGGCGCTGGTCAAGGCAGGGGACCAGGTTGTGAGTACGATCAACGCCTATTCCGATGCCTATCGGTTGTTTGAGATCCTGCTGGAAAAGTTCGGCGTATCGGTCACATATGTCGACTGTAACGACACCGATGCGCTGACTGCGGCCCTCAAAGGCGCGCGGCTGTTGTTCCTGGAAAGCCCGTCAAGCTATGTGTTTGAGACCTGCGATATCCCCAAGGTAACGGCCTTGGCGAAAGCAAACGGCGTGATCACCGTGTTCGACAACAGCTTTGCGTCACCATTCGGGCAAAACCCGTTGCTGCATGGCGTTGATGTTGTGGTGCATTCCATATCGAAATACCTGGGCGGTCATTCGGATGTTGTCGCGGGCTGTGCCATTGGATCGCAGAACCTGATTGATCAAATCCGCGATACGTCGTTGTCGTTGCTTGGGGCAAAGCTTTCGGCGATGGAGGCATGGCTTGTGATCCGTGGATTGCGGACGCTGCCTTTGCGCCTGAAAGAACATCAAAGTGCGGCAGATTACGTTGTTGCCGGTCTGCGCACAGACGAACGAGTGCGCAAAATTCACCGGGCGGAAGCCAATGGGACGCTGTCCGGTGTGGGCGGGTTGTTCACAATAGAACTGGCCGATGGCCTGGATGTGCGTGCCTTTTGTGACGGGCTGAATCTGTTTCGACTAGGGGTCAGCTGGGGCGGATTCGAAAGCCTTGCGCTGCCAGCGAGTGTCGCCGCGCGGTCGGATTCCGGGCCAAACGCACTTAATCATTTTGGCGTTTCAAAAAGCGCTATTCGCCTCTTTGTCGGTCTGGAGGGCCGAGAAGTTCTTCTGGGCGATCTCCGCCAAGCCCTGAAGGCCGCGGAAGTCGCCGGAAAACAAAGAGAAGACCGGCCAGCGCCTGTTGGCAGGGATGAACCAAAAAGGGAGAGAGCAAGATGAAACGCAAGACAGTATTGTTGGCCGGGGTCACAACTCTGGCGATAGCATCTGCCGCTGCGGCAGAAGAAATGAAGGTCGAGGTGCTCCACTGGTGGACCTCAGCTGGTGAAGCGGCCGCGATCAAAGTATTTGCGGATGCTTATAGCGCCAACGGTGGTGAATGGGTTGATAACGGCATCGGTGGCGGTGCAGCAAAATCGACATTCATCAACCGTTTGATGGGTGGTGATGCCCCACAAGTGGGCCAGTTCAACACCTCGCGAGAGTTCGAAGAGATCGTGGATGCGGGCCTGCTGAACCCGCTGGATGCAGAGGCTGAGGCTGGCAATTGGGGAGAGCTGTTCCCGGGTATCATCGATAATCTGGTCAAGCGCGACGGTTCTTACTATGCGGTCCCGGTGAACATCCACGGGTCTAACTGGATGTGGCACAATAATCAGGTTTTGGCGGATGCCGGGATTGAGGTCCCGACCGATTGGGATAGCTTCTTTGCTGCGGCTGACAAATTGAAAGAGGCCGGTATAATCCCGCTCGCTCTGGGTGGTGAGGCATGGCAGGAACGTCTGACATTCAACGCCGTTTTGCTGACAGTTGGCGGTCAGGAATTCTATCTTCGGATTTTCCAGGATCAGGATGTCAGCGCGCTGACATCGGACACAATGAAAGAGGTGTTCGACGTTTATTCGCGCCTGCGCACGTTGGTGCGTGAAACTGATCCCGGTTCGCCCGGTCGCAGCTGGAACGACGCCACCAATATGGTCATCACTGGCCAGGCAGCGATGCAGATCATGGGCGACTGGGCCAAAGGTGAATTCCTTGCGGCAGGTCAGGCACCCGGAGTGGACTACGGCTGTACACCCGGTGTAATCGGCGGCTCGCCTTACATGATTTCGGGCGACGTATTTGTGTTCCCCAAAACCGATGGTGAAGGCGACCGTGAAGCTCAGTCCCTGATGGCGACTACGATGCTGTCCCCCGAAACTCAGGTGGCCTTCAACAACATCAAGGGGTCGATCCCCGTGCGTCCGGATGTAGACACCTCAAAACTTGATGTGTGCGGACAGCAGGCGATCCAGCTGACTTCGAGTGCCGACACTCATGTGGGGACCACGCAGATGTACATCTCGTCCGACCTCGCCGGTGCGCTCCAGGACGTCTACACGCAGTTCTGGAATTCTGAGACGATGAATAGCGACCAAGCCATGGGCCTTTTGGTTCAGGCATTCGAAACCGCAAGCTAAGTCGTTAAGGAAGAGCAGCCGCCGCGACAACTCCTCTAGTCGCGGCGGTCATTCTCACGCTGCCCGGAAAATTCTGATGACCTCGTACCTTCGCAGTTCCAAATTCATCGCGAGACTGGCCATTGCACCATTTATTGTGGTCGTGTTGGTGGTCTTTGTGGGCTGTGTGGCATGGTCTATACAGCTGTCATTCACCAGTTCGAAATTGCTGCCAAATGGCGATTTCGTCGGGCTTGATCAGTATGATCGCCTGTTTCGCACGACCCGCTGGATCGTATCGCTTCAGAATATGGTCCTGTTTGGTGTGTTTTTTGTTTTCGGGGCTCTATTGCTGGGGTTTCTACTGGCAGTCTTTATCGATCAACGGATCAAGGGAGAGGGGTTTTTTCGAACCATTTTTCTTTATCCTTATTCCCTTTCATTTGTTGTCACCGGCCTTGCATGGCAATGGTTTTTGAACCCGTCACTGGGTTTGCAAAAGGCTGTTCGCGAACTCGGCTGGACCAGCTTTACTTTCGATTGGCTAACCGATCAGTCGATGGCGATCTACACCATTGTAATTGCGGCGATCTGGCATGGGTCTGGTCTTGTGATGGCGCTGATGCTGGCGGGACTGCGTGGCGTTGATCCCGAAATCTGGCGTGCATCAAAAATAGACGGAATCCCCACCTGGCGTGTTTATGTCCATATCATTGCGCCGATCCTCGGGCCTGTGATCTTTGCCAGCGTTGTTTTGCTGGCCCTGTCGGTTATCAAAGGCTTCGACATTGTCATTGCTATGACGGATGGCGGGCCAGGCATCGCGACCGAGGTTCCCGCAAAGTTCGTATTGGACCACATTCTTGAGCGCGCCAATGTTGGTCTTGCGATGGCGGGGGCGACCGTCATGCTGCTGACCGTGATTTGTGCCCTCGCGCCGTGGCTTTATTTCCAACATATGCGCAAACGGAGCGCCTAATGACAGTTGTTGATGTGACCACAATTACTGGACCGAAGCCTTCTAAGATCTCTGCGCAGCGAGTTGCCATTTATCTGTTTTTGGTCATCGCATCCGCGTTCTTTCTGATGCCGATCTATATCGTTGTCGTTACGTCGCTGAAGACTATGCCAGAAATTCGACTTGGCAACGTGCTGCAATGGCCGCAGGAATGGACGGTCGAAGGTTGGGTAACCGCATGGGACAGCGCCTGCACAGGCCTTGAATGTGAAGGGATCAAAGTTGGGTTCTGGAACTCGGTTCGTATCCTTGTTCCCAGCCTAATCGTATCGGTTCTGGCCGGCTCTCTGTGCGGCTATATCCTGACATTCTGGACATTCCGGGGCGCTGAGATTTTCTTTGCGGTTTTGTTGTTTGGTGCATTTGTGCCCTATCAGGCGCTGATCTATCCGATGATCCGCATCTTTTCGGCAACCGGTTTGTACGGAACGCTACCTGGGATCATTCTGGTCCATACCATCTTTGGCCTGCCGATTATGACACTGATCTTTCGCAACTATTATTCGACTCTGCCGCCCGAGATTTTCAAAGCAGCGCGGGTGGATGGCGCAGGGTTCTTTGCGATCTACCGGCATGTGCTGTTGCCCATCTCTACGCCGATCATCGTGGTTGCTGCCATTTTGCAGGTCACCGGTATCTGGAACGACTACCTGCTCGGCCTGGTTTTCGGCGGGCGGGAAAACATGCCGATGACAGTGCAACTGAACAACATCGTAAACTCAATCCGAGGTGACGTCTCTTACAACGTTAACATGGCAGCCACGTTGTTGACGGCGCTTGTGCCGTTGGCGGTCTACCTTGTGTCCGGGCGTTGGTTCGTTCGAGGTATCGCAGCGGGGGCAGTAAAAGGATGAACTACGTGACAGCAGAAATCGCGACGACACATGTAAGCGCCCGTGACCTTTGCATCCGATTTGGTGCCGTTGAAGTGCTGAAATCGCTGAATCTTGATATCCGGCAGGGTGAATTCCTTGTCCTTCTTGGCGCCTCGGGATGTGGTAAATCCACCTTGCTGAACACCATCGCAGGGTTGCAGGAGGCTACCGAAGGACAAATCTGGATCAACGGCGAAAACGTAACCTGGAATGAACCCAAGGACCGAGGCATCGCCATGGTGTTTCAATCCTATGCGCTTTACCCAAAAATGACGGTGCGTGGGAATCTGGGCTTTGGTCTGAAGATGAACAAAGTTCCCAAAGCCGAAGCCGACAAATTGGTCGACGAGGCGGCGAAACTTCTGCAGATTGAGCAGCTTTTGGATCGCCGCCCAAGTGAACTGTCCGGTGGTCAGCGCCAGAGGGTGGCAATTGGCCGAGCCCTCGTGCGCAAAGTCGATGTATTTTTGTTTGACGAACCCCTGTCGAACCTCGACGCAAAGCTGCGTGCCGAATTGCGGGTAGAATTGAAGCGGCTGCACCAGGAGCTGGGTGCGACGATGATCTATGTAACCCATGATCAAGTCGAAGCGCTGACACTGGCCGACCGGATCGCGGTTATGAAAGACGGGGTTGTTCAGCAACTTGCATCGCCCGAGGAAATCTATAGCCGCCCCGCGAACAGATATGTTGCACAATTCGTGGGCTTGCCATCGATGAACTTCATAGAAGGCATGGTGACCCAAGCGGGATCGATCGAAACAACCGATCTGTCCATTCCGCTCGAACAATGCAATCTTATTGCCAAACCCGCCGCTGGCACCAGGGTCGAGATCGGCATTCGACCCGAGCATATTCAGCCCGCAGATGATGAAGGATTCACACTGCGCGTCAGCCTGGTGGAACTTCTGGGTTCCGAAAGGCTGATCTGGGGAACCGTCGGCGACACCTCACTGGTGATGCGGGCCGATCCTGACAGCACGGTTCAAAGTGGGGACCGGATCAGGATATCTTTGCGGCAGGGTGCATTTAGCGTCTTTGATGCAGAGACGGGGCAAAGGCTTTGACTATGGATAGCGCATTGCTAGTGAAGTCAGGGGGACTGGTTATGAACGATAAATTGCACGGCCTTACGCGGCTAAACGCGCCGTCAAAATCCGAGGCCGTTGCCGACCAGCTTCTGAGCTTTTTCCGAACGCGAAACTATCAGGAAGGCGACAAGCTGCCGTCAGAGTTCGAATTGATGGAAGCGCTTGGTGTCGGCCGATCTTCGGTCCGCGAAGCGGTGCGTAAACTTCAGGCAATCAATGTTCTGGAAGTCCGGCGCGGTTCCGGCACATATTTGCGCCGGCTTGCGATGAATGATGAAATCATCGTGCCCTTGGCGATCGGACAGGAGCGCCAAAGCCTGTTGATGGCGCTGGATATCCGCCGCGGGCTGGAGGCCGAGGCCGCAGCTCTTGCTTGCACGCGGGGTACTGACGAAGATATCGAGCGCATTCGCATCGCCCTGGAGGAGATGGAGCGGGTTCACAAGGCAACCGGCGCAGCAATCGAAGAAGACTTCGCCTTTCACATGTCGATCTATCGGGCTACTGGCAACGCGATGTTTCAGCAGGTTATTTCCGAAATGCGCGGCCCCTTTGCCCGTTTCTTTTCCCAGCCGTTCGATCGCAAGGATTTTGGCACGCGATCCTTTCCCCTGCACAGGGAACTTTTTGAAGCGATCGCCAGGCGCGATGTCGAAGCGAGCCGTGCAAAGTCAAACGAACTGTTGAACTTCGTTGAACTCGACATTCGTGAAATGTCGGCGTCCTGACACCGACGTAGTCATTTACACCGATAAACCGTCCAGAGGTGACCTGCTATGGCACTTGATCGTAAAACTGTTGACCATCTCGAAAGCATCGAAGCGCGATTGCGATGGATCTCGTCCTGGATGATCTTCAATGCGAACGCCCTGCGCGACAGCCGCGATGGCCTGAAGGTTGGTGGGCATCAGGCATCCTGTGCATCGCTGTGTACGATTATGTCGGTTCTGTGGTTTCATACACTGCGCCCCGAGGATCGGGTCGCAGTGAAACCACATGCCGGCCCGGTGCTACACGCAGCACATTATCTGATGGGACGGCAAAGCCAGGAACAGCTGGAACGGTTCAGAGCCTATGGCGGCGCGCAGGCCTACCCATCGCGCACAAAAGACAGGATAGATGTGGATTTTTCAACCGGTTCTGTCGGTTTGGGCGTGGCAGTCACCGCCTTTGCAGCCATGGTTCAGGATTATCTGCAGACCAAGGGCATGGGCAAAAAGCCGGGCCGCATGATCGCGCTGGCGGGGGATGCCGAATTTGACGAGGGCAATATTCAGGAAGCGTTGCAAGAGGGACAAAAACACGATCTGCGCAACTGCTGGTGGATTGTGGATTACAATCGGCAAAGCCTTGATGGTGTGATTTCCGAAGGCATCAGCACGCGGCTGAAAACCCTGTTTGAGATATACGGCTGGGACGTCGTTGAACTGAAATACGGACATCAGTTGCAGGCCGCATTCGCAGAGCCGGGCGGTGCGCGTTTGCGTGACTGGATCGACGCATGTCCAAACGATCTCTACTCTTCTCTCACTTTTCAGAAAGGCGTCGGGTGGCGAAAGCGTCTGAACGCCGATTTCGCCGGAGATAACGAGATTCTCGCCCTGATCGGCGGGCGCGATGATGCGGCGTTGGCACAATTGATGACGAATCTTGGCGGACACGATGCGGCGTTGATTGCCGAAACCTTCGGGTCGATTGACCATGAACGTCCAGTGGCCTTTATCGCTTATACGGTCAAGGGGTACGGCTTGCCGCTTGCTGGACATAAGGACAATCATTCCGGTCAGCTAAACGCGGCTCAAATGGCAGAACTGCGCGTCGATAACAATGTGCGTGAAGGGCAAGAATGGGAGCCCTTTGAAGGCGCAGTAGACAGAGATGGTTTGAAGAAATTCGTCGACCAGTGTGCAATGAATGTTGATGGCCGCCGACATCGTTCTAAATCAATCCCGGTTCCGTCCTCGCTTGCGGTTTCGATCCCCAAGGAGAGTTCCTCACAAGCCGGGTTCGGCCGTATTTTGGCCGGGCTAGCCAAAGGTGATCATGCGCTGTCCGAACGTATCGTGACGATGTCGCCCGATGTTTCAGTTTCGACCAATCTTGGGGCCTGGATAAACGCGCGCGGCTTGTTCGGGCGGAACGAGCAACGCGATATTTTTGCCGATGAAAAGGTCATGTCGGTGCAGAAATGGCATCGCTCTGATACTGGCCAGCATCTAGAGTTGGGGATCGCCGAAAACAACCTGTTCACGCTGTTGGCAGCGGCAGGATTGTCGCATTCACTGTTCGGGGAACGGCTCTTTCCGATTGGCACGCTGTATGACCCTTTCATCGCGCGCGGCCTCGATGCGCTCAACTACGCATGTTATCAGGGTGCGCGCTTCATGCTGATCTCGACCCCATCAGGGGTGACGCTGGCGCCGGAGGGTGGCGCACATCAATCCATCGGAACCCCGCTGATCGGTATATCCCAGGATGGGTTGGCCTGTTTCGATCCGACCTATGTGGACGAGCTGGAAGTGATCATGCGCTGGTCGTTTGACTATATGCAGCGCGACGGCGCCGAAGGCGCAGGGGATCAAAACTGGCTGCGCGATGGGACTGGTGGGTCGGTATGCCTACGGCTGTCTACGCTGGCAATCGAACAACCGACGCGGCAACTCACGCAGGAACAGGAACGTCACATCGTTGACGGTGCCTATTGGTTGCGTCCGCCAGGGCCGGCCTGTGATGTCGCGATCGTATACTCCGGTGTGGTTGGGCCCGAGGCGATTAAAGCCGCCGGAATGCTTTCTGAGGCCCGGCAGAATGTAGCGGTGCTTGCTGTGACGTCGGCAGACAGGTTGACCGCGGGGTGGCATGCGGCCGAACGCGCGCGCCAGCGTGGGCATGAAGATGCGAGATCTCATGTCGAAGCATTGCTTGAGGAATTGCCACGTGACGCCGGTATCGTGACCGTTCTTGACGGGCACCCCACAGCGCTGAGCTGGATCGGCTCCATTCGAGGTCAGCGGGTCAAACCACTTGGGGTCGAACATTTCGGTCAAAGTGGTGATACGCCAGACCTTTATCATCATTTCGGGATCGACGCGAATGCGATTGCCCATGCTGCACGTGCCGTCGCTCCAGGGAGACCGATTAACTATCTCCGCGCGCTCTCGGACGTCGATGCAAAGGAAAAGCCAGGTGCAACGCTCAACTATCAATGAGCTGATCCGGGAGGGCGACGCGTTCCTGCGCTCTTTTGGGTTTTGTCTCCCTCCGTTTGCTTACTGGACCCCGGATCAAATGGCGATAAATGATCACGACGTGATCGTTCAGCGCGGTATGGGTTGGGATATCACCGACTATGGTCAGGGGCGTTTTGATGAGATGGGCCTGTTCCTGTTCACATTGCGCAATGGCCGAGTGGAGGATATCGAGGCCGGTCGCGGCATGCTTTATGCGGAAAAACTGTTGATCAGCCGCAAGGATCAGTTGTCTCCAATGCATCGCCATATGCTGAAGGCCGAAGACATAATCAATCGTGGTGGCGGCAAACTGGTGCTAGAGCTGTTTGCCGGTAACGAAGACGGTTCAATCGATCGCGATGGGGATGTCAATATCCCGGTTGACGGCCAGATCAGAACCCTGCCAGCCGGGGGCAGGCTCGCCCTTGACCCCGGTGAAAGCGTGACACTGCTGCCCGGTGTCTGGCATGCCTTTTGGGGTGAAGAGGGGGATGTGTTGATCGGCGAAGTCTCAACGGTCAACGACGACAAAACCGACAATGAATTCGAGATGGATATCGGGCGCTTTGCAACTGTGCAGGAAGATGAAGCTCCCCTGCATCTGCTGGTGTCTGATTACGGAACATATTTGCGGTGACCATTTCGTTTTTTGATGGTCACAATGACGTCTTATTGCGTCTGCTGAAAGATTATCCAGGTCGGCCGGCAGAGGCTTTTGTTCAAGGCAATGCTTCCGCTCAGTTGGATTTGCCACGTGCAATCGAAGCCGGTTTTTCCGGTGGGTTATTTGCGGCCTTTGCCCCATCGCCCGAGCGGTTTGAACTGGAGGACTATCAGTCAGAGCAGGGATATTGCGTTCCCATGCCACCGCCGCTGCCATGTGAAGCGGCATACTCGGCAACCATAAAAATGTTCGATCTGCTGGAACAGATTGAATTGCGGTCCGAAGGCAAGCTGCGCATTTGCCGAAACGTGGCTGAAATCGAATCTGCCCGGTTGAACGGCGAGATCGCCGCCGTCATGCATATCGAGGGTGCGGATTGCATCGATGTCGAGTTCACGATGCTGGACAAGCTTGTGGACAGGGGGTTGCGGTCCGTCGGCCTGGTCTGGAGCCGTAACAATATTTTTGCCTCTGGGGTGCCATTTAAGTTTCCTGCAACCCCAGACATTGGCGCAGGCCTGTCTGAACACGGCATGGCGCTGGTCGAAGAGTGTAACCGGCGAAAGCTGCTGATCGATCTGTCTCATCTGAACGAAAAAGGCTTTTGGGATGTGGCCCAGCTTAGTACTGCGCCACTGGTTGCGACACATTCAAACGCATATGAACTTTGTCGCTCACCACGAAACTTGACCGACTTGCAACTAAAGGCGGTCGCCCAAAGTGGTGGCATCGTTGGGATCAATTTTGCGCCCTGTTTTGTCGATGGCATAGGAATGCTGGAGACCTCGGTGCCAATGGAAGCCATTGTGGCGCAAATCCTCTACCTGCTCGACCATCTGGGAGACGATGGCATCGCGCTGGGTTCTGATTTCGATGGCGTGGTAATGCCCGATGCAATTGGGGATGTCACAGGTGTATCAGCAGTATTCGCGGCGCTCTTGGATTCGGGCCTGCCGCAGCAAACACTGGAGAAACTTGCATCACTGAATTGGATGCGAATTTTGAACCAGACGATTGGATAACAATTTATTAATATGATTGCGTGGCATTGCCAACCTGTTTGCGCGTCCTGAACTGGAAAGGCCTAACGCATGAAGAAGCCGTCCAAGGGTGTTGTAACGTTAATTTCCAACCCACGAAGAAAGGCTTTGTTGCAAAGTTTTGAGCTAACCGATCTGTCTTGGCGATAGCAACGAAGTTAGGCTGCCAGTTCAGCGAATTGCCTGAACGGACAGAGTCCGGGCGCGAATTGGCCCTTTCGGATCATGCGTGACACCTCGATGCCAGCAAGTGTTGCTGCAGCTGAGGCAAAGCTGTCAACGGCGGTGAGAAAGTCTGCCATTGGGCGGAGCAAAAGTCGTCCACTGTTTGGGTGACCGGCGCCTTGGCAAACGCGCTCCCAAATAGCTGGCGGTTGCCAAGGCGTCTTGGTCCGTCAGGACCAATCTCTTCTGTGCCTTAGGAATTCTGCCGAGCCCTGCTCTGTGCTAGGCGATAGCTTTCTCCGTTCAATTCCAGGATGCTGACATGGTGGGTCAACCGGTCGAGCAAGGCACCGGTGAGACGCTCGGAGCCGAAGGTTTCCGTCCATTCATCGAAGGGCAGGTTCGAGGTGATCAGGATCGAGCCGCGCTCGTATCGTTGGGAGATCAACTCGAATAGCAACTCAGCGCCGGTTTTGCTGAGGGGCACGAAGCCCAACTCGTCGATGATCAGGAGCTTCTGTTTCACGAGTTGCTTTTGAAGCCGCAGGAGCTGGCGCTCGTCGCGGGCCTCCATCAACTCGTGGACGATTGCGGCAGCGGTTGTGAAGCGAACCGCCAGGCCTTTCTGGCAGGCGGTCAGACCGAGGCCGAGCGCCACGTGGGTCTTACCGGTGCCGCTGGGGCCGAGAGCGATGACGTTTCGCAGCGGTCGATCCATTCACCGCGCGCCAACTCCAGGACCTGCATCTTGTTCAAAGAAGGGATCGCGGTGGACCTGTCACGCCTTCGTGCCACCCCAAGTGCTCTTTTAGGCCACGTTCCGTTCGAAGGCGACCGGGCTTTTCCAGCCCAAGGCTGAGTGCCTCCGTCGCGGATTGTAGAAGCCGTTGATGTATTGGAAGATGGCCAGCTCGGCGGCCCGTCGCGTTGGCCAGGACTGCCACCAGATCAGCTCAGCCTTGATGGTTTTGAAGAAGGTTTCAACTGCGGCGTTGTCATAACAATTGCCTTTGCCGCTCATCGATACCTGGAACCCATACTGTCGCAGGAGCTTCTGATAATCGTGAGAACAGTATTGGCTGCCGCGATCCGTGTGATGAATGCATCCTTTGGGCGGTTGCCGCAGTGCCACGGCCATCTTCAATGCCCGGATTGCCAGATCACGCTTCATCCTGTTGCTGACCGCCCAGCCGATCACCCGGCGGGAATGTAGGTCAAGGATCACGGCGAGGTAGAGCCAGCCTTCGCGGGTCCAGACATAGCTGATGTCACCGACCCATTTCTGGTTGGGGCGATCCGCGCGGAAGTCCCGGTTCAACAGGTTGGGCGCAATATTGAAAGCGTGGTTGCTGTCGGTCGTCACCTTGTATCTCTTGGATCGTTCGACGCGGATGCCATTCTCTCGCATCAGCCGACCGACACGGCGGTGCCCGACATTCAGGCCCAGTTCTTTCAACTCTTCCGTCATTCTCGGCCGCCCATAGCTGCCCAGGCTGAGCCTGGATTGTTCCTTGATATGGGCCAGAACAACCATATCGCTTCTCTGCCTTTGGCTGGCAGGTCGGCTGCGATAGGCCCGCAGGCCGCGAGAACTGACATCCAAAACGGCACACATCCGATTGGCGCAGAAAATGTCACGATGTTCTTCGATGAACCTGAACCTCATGGCTTTTGGCTCGCGAAGAACTGCGTTGCCTTTTTTAAGATTTCCCTCTCCTCCTTGAGAATGCGGTTCTCCCGTCGAAGCCGTTCATTCTCACGGGCAAGATCAAGGTCCTTGTCGGACACAACATCCGTGTCGCGATGCGCCGTGACCCACTTGTTCAGTGTCGAAACACCAACGCCCAAATCAGATGCCACCTGCTTGCGTGTCAGTCCACTCGTCAGCGCGATCCGCACCGCATCAGCGCGGAACTCGTCCGTTCGTTTCAATCCCATAGTTCGTCTCCTTTGCTGCAATAAATGCTATCAAAGGAGCGGCATCAAACCGCGACACGTCCACGGCAAAATCGAAGCTATCGAGGCTCTTGGTCGCCGGGAATTTCGCAGCCTTGATCCGGCGTTCGATCATCCGCTGTTCCCGGTCAATGAGTTCGAGCTCGATCAGACGGGCCAGGAACTGGACGTGATCTCTCCCTTCGGCAGCGCAGAGCCGAGCCTGCTTGTCGTATTCCCGCAGCATGGTCGGCAGCTTCAGCTTTTTGAGTTGGTGGTTCAGCAGGATCTGTGGCGTCTCTGTCATGTCGAGGTACCTGTTGTCAGGCACATGTAGCTGGCCGGAGATGTCGTCGCCACCTTGGCCCGTGGCAGGAACGGGTAGACATCCAGATCGAGCCTCGGCGGCCGCCGCTCCACCCGACACATCCACACGACCCGCAGAGTGAGACAGATCTCGATTGCCATATCTGAGTAAAGCGATTGACCGCCGCGTGTCTTGCGGCGTGGCGAAGCCCAGTTCTTCACCACATCATCAGAAACCCAGATCGTCACATCACCTCGACGCCGGAGACTTTCGTTGTATTCCGAGCAGTTCGTGACACGATACTTTGCCTTGGGAAACTTGTTGCGACGGGCATTATTGAATTTGTAGGGCATGTATCGCCGCTCGCGTCAGAGTGAGCGTCGGCGATATCGCGGTTCGGCGATCCATGCAACAACGTCGCGGGAGAAGTAATTTGAGTACCGTCTTCTTTCATGGACTAAATATGGCTATCAGTTAGCTGGTAACTATTGGCATGGCTGTTAATCCGTTGTCGGCAGAGGTGGCGTCGGCGTCGTGCGGTTGCAGCGAAACACCATAAATAGTTAACGTACTTGAGCCTGTTGTTTGACCTTGTTTACACCTAGTGCCACGCACACCTGTGGGTTTGTGAGAAGGCCCATTTGCGACGCCGCTTCAGCGACGCTCATTCCTTCGTTCTGTGCAAGTTTCGCTGTTTTTGACGCTAATTCATACCCGATGACCGGGGCCAGAGATGTGGCAAGCGCGAGGCTGTTTGCCAGAAGCGTACGGCACCGATCTTCATCTGCTTCCAACCCGTCAACGCAAAGGCTTGTTAATTGCTGAATGGCAGCAGTCAGCGTCTTGGCTGTTTCAAGAACCTTGTGGATGATGATTGGCTCCATCGCATTTAGCTGCAATTGGCCGGATTCCGCGGCCATCGTGACTATAAGGTCATTACCAATTGCTTGATAACAAACCTGATTTACCATTTCTGGTATGACAGGGTTGATCTTACCGGGCATGATTGACGACCCTGCTTGCACGGATGGCAATCTAATTTCGCCAATACCTGCGCGGGGACCACTGCTGAGCAACCTTAGATCATTGCATATCTTCGAAAGCTTGACGGCGATCCGTTTCAACGTGCTGGAATACATTACGAATGCGCCCAAATCAGATGATGCCTCGATCAGATCGCCCGCGGGGGAGAGGTGCAGGCCGGCAATTTCCACAAGATTGGCAACAACGCGTTCCTGATACCCATCTGGTGTGTTGATCATCGTGCCGATTGCGGTTCCGCCAAGGTTTATCTCACGCAAAAGATCCACTGCCTCTTTCACACGTTGAATGTCCTCGTTGATCGTATATCCGAAGGATGACATTTCAGCGCTTAACGTCATGGGGACGGCATCTTGCAGCTGGGTGCGACCAATTTTGGCAATTCCTTCGAGTTTCGCTGCGCGTTCATAGAACGAAGTACTCAAACCTTGCATAGCTTTGGTGAGATGATCGTTGGTGAACAGAACGGCGAGCCGTATCGCAGTCGGGTACACGTCATTGGTGGATTGCGATTTATTGACATCATCGTTCGGGTGGAAGTAATTGTAATCACCTGAGTTTTTACCCAACTTTCGTAGGGCAAGGTTTGCAATCACCTCGTTTGCGTTCATGTTGGTTGATGTTCCGGCACCGCCCTGAATGACATCGACGACAAACTCGTCATGGTGTTGTCCCGCAATTATTTCATCACAGACACCTGCAATGATGTCCGACTTTGATTGATCCAAAATGCCAAGCTGAGCGTTGGTTTTAGCGCTGGCCTTTTTCACTAGAGCAAGAGCGCGAATAACCTCTGGATAGTGGCTGATCGGAACGCCTGTAATCGGGAAATTGATCTGCGCACGCCGGGTTTGCGAACCAAACAACGCGTTATCTGGGATTTCAATTTGGCCAAGGTCATCGGTTTCAGTACGGGGCATTTGTGTCTCATTTTGATAGGGACGAAGATCGATACTTCACGGGGTTTGCAGGTTTGAGGGCTTTTGTCGGAGCAGAAAGCGAATACCGGTGCTACTAGCGCAGGAGGCAAAGCCGTGGGTTGCAAAGGAAGATTGCATATTGCAATCTTTGCAAGATGCAAAACTTGCAACACGTTTGCATCGAACGCTGACTTCCTATTGTGCTGCAACGACCGGTAAGGGAAATCACGAATGGAAATTGCGTTGCTGGAGGACTTCCTTGCGCTGTCATCGACAAGGGTTTTCGCCAAAGCCGCCGACGTACGAAATATCAGCCAATCCGCATTTACCCGACGTATCAAGAACCTGGAGTTCTGGATCGGCACCCCGCTTTTTGATAGAAGTGTTCACCCTGTAAAACTGACCGAAGCAGGCGAGTCGTTCAAATCCACGGCGTATGACATCATCAGAGCGATGGAAAACGCCCGACAGGAAGCAAAAGGAATAACCAAACAGAACGATGAGATCTTAGTGTTCCATGCCCTGCATTCCTTGGCGATCTCTTTCTTTCCACAATGGTTAACTCAGCTTGAAGAGAAATTCGGCACAATCCGTAGCAGGGTAACAGCAGACGATTTTTCCGGTTGCATCGAGGCCGTGGTATCTGGATCAAGCGATTTTGTATTGAGCTATCACCATCCTGCTGTTCCTTGCTTGTTGGAGAATAAGACGCATCCTTACGTGAACATCGAAAGAGACGTACTCATCGCGGTCAGCGCTGCGGATCGTAATCAAGTGCCTTGCTTTTCGCTGACGGGGAACGAACCTGTGCCCTATCTCAGGCACCCAGCGGATAGTTTTTTGGGTAGGGCGACGCAAATGATTCTGGAAAGGGATGAAAACACGTTCGAGGTGGATTTCAGATACGAAAACTCAATTGCCGAAGCGTTGAAAGCCGCTTGCTTGCAGCGATTGGGAGTATGCTGGATGCCACGGCTGGCAGTGAAGCAAGAGTTGGCCGACGGGAAATTGGTCAAGATCAGCGAAGAGCATCAGGAAATCGACGTCTCTATCCGACTTCACCGCACAGATGAAATCGGAAGGCCATTTGTCGAGCGTTTCTGGGCGTTAAGTTCTTCCATTGTTGCGTGAACGCCAGAGTGCTTGGCGTTTAAGTTCTGATGTTTGATTTGCCCAAATCGGTAATTCAGAAAAGATTTCTTTATGTTGACTGACATGACTGTAAACGCGTCAGAAAATCATCGGTTGATCGCATATGTGCGAGCCAATTTACCACACTGTTTCTTTGTCGATAGAATTGAGCCACGTCGTATTGAGTACATTTCCAGTCAGCCACGGCTGGTGAACTAACACAAAACAAAGAGGGCATCGGCACAGCGCCGCCATGCCGCCTAAAAGACTACAGTAGCAATGGTGACTCGAATGACATCTACATTAGAAATACTGGATAAACTGATTGGTTTTGACACGGTCAGCGCCAAATCCAATCTGGACCTAATTGAGTATGCAGAGAACTTCCTGAAAGGCCGGGGATTTACGACTAACCGTATCCCTGACGAGACAGGTCAAAAGGCGGGCATCTACGCAGAAAAAGGCCCTGCTGGAGATGGGATATTGCTGTCTGGGCACACTGATGTTGTACCGGTCGAAGGGCAAAGTTGGAGCGGTAATCCGTTCCAGCTTAGGCAAGACGGCGACAAGCTCTATGGCCGGGGTACTACGGATATGAAGGGCTATGTCGCGTCGGTTCTTGCACTGGCGGATCGGTCTGCGCAGGCAGATTTGAAGGAGCCGCTGAAAATTTCACTGTCCTATGATGAAGAAATTGGATGCGTGGGCATTCGCAATATGATGGAACATCTTGTACCTTTGCTTGGCACGCCTCGGGCGTGCTTTGTTGGGGAACCAACCGAGATGCAGGTGGCTATTGGCCACAAAGGAAAAGCTGCGCTGCGTGCTGTTTGTCGCGGTCAGAGCGGCCATTCGGCCCTTGCTCCCCAATTTGTGAACGCGCTGCACATGGCGTCGGACTTCATTGTCGAATTGCGAAATTTGCAGGCTGATCTGGCCAAAAGTGGCGGACGAGATCTTGGTTATGCAGTGCCTTACTCAACGGTGCATGTTGGTAAGATGAACGGTGGCATGGCCCTGAACATTGTCCCGGACCATGCCGAGATAATCTTTGAATATCGCCATCTTGCAGCAGATCGTGCAGAGGACATCTTATCCCGCATCAAGGCTACGGCTGAACGTGTAGAACAATCCTATCGGCGGACGAGCTCAGAAGCTGCGATCGAAATTGATCCGTATAATTGCTATCCTGGTCTTGATGTTACCGAAGCCGCGCCCGTTGTCGCGATGGCGCAAAGGCTGGCTCAGACTGATACAACAACTAAAGTCGCATTTGGAACCGAAGCTGGATTCTTTGACCAACTGGGTATCCCCACTATTGTTTGCGGTCCCGGTTCCATGGAAGGACAAGGGCACAAGCCCGATGAATATGTCTCTTTGGGTCAGATAGTCGCATGCGATGCTATGATGGATCGAATCTTGGCAGAACTCAGGACGTGAAACACGTCACAGATTGGCTGATTGTGAACTGCAGAACCACAAGCCTTAATCCCATCAGATCGAACAACTTTGGGCGCTCGAACTGATCTAAAAAGCCTCAGCACTTCACTATCTTTGCACCCATATTTTCGTATTTCTTTAAATGGACCGTGATCCGTTTCGCGACTTTCAACGAGCTGTGGCTATGCACGGAAAAGGCGAAGCAATGCTGTTGTTCTTCGTAATTGCTGCTGAAGATGCCTCTGCGATAGATATTAAAAAATATCATCGATCGCATCAAATCTCCTCCTAAATTGAGCATTTGACGACGATTTTGCCCAGATCAAGGAGGGCCCTATGAATCCGCAGGAAAACAATCCAAGGCTTGGTGCCGAGAACCTTCTAATCAACTGCATTGGTGTGAAGAATGGCGACAGTGTCATCATCATCAAAGAACCCGAGGGGGTAAACTATTATGATGAAGAGGCGCCTGATTTCGTAGCTGAGGTCGCACAGGCTCTTGGGGCGACTGTGACCAAAACAAGAATGGGTGTGCTTAAAGGTCCTGAACATCTGACCGATGAAATGATGGAAACGATCAATTTGGCTGATCATGCGATCTTCTTCTCTCGCATTGGCGATCAGGTTAGATTCACAAAAATCAGCGGCAAGTCCACGAAGACCATGTGTTACGCGTTGGACCTTAAATATCTTGGTTCTCCTTTCTGTACTGTTCCTCATCAATTACTGGAATCGATGCTTGGTAAGCTGGAAGACGCGATTGCCGGCGTGAAAAAATGGCGGATCACCTGCCCTCTAGGCACTGACGTCAGCGGTACGCATGACTATCAGCCACCGGCTGCTGGCACCAAGGCGGGGTTCACTTTGCTGAACTTTCCCATCGGCATTTTCCGGCCAATCAGTTGTTCTGATATGTCAGGGAAGGTTGTTTTGTCCCATTGGCTGACAGCATCCGGCAACAGCACTTATAATCCGGATTACATTCTGTTCAAAAATCCCGTAGTGGCCAATGTTCGTGATGGACGTATTGCCGGATTTGAGGGCGATCCCGAGGCCGTCAAAACAATTGAAGAGCACTATGCGAGAGTTTCTGGCGAGTTGGGAATTGACCCTGATTGTGTGCATTCTTGGCACGCGGGGATAAATGGCCACACATACTACACCGATGCGCCCACAGATAACTTGTGGCGTTGGACAAACCTGACGTTTTCAAGCCCACGGCGGCTGCATTTTCACACCTGCGGAAACTATCCACCGGGTGAAATTGGTTGGTCGATCTATGACCAAACCGTATCGTTTGATGGGATGGATTTCTGGCGTGATGGCAGAATGGTGTTTCTGGACCGACCTGAATTACAAGATATGATCGCAGCACATCCTCGCGGGTCGGAGCTAAGCGAAATTCGCGTCGACATCGGTATTTGAAATGGCTGAAACACAGCAAAGACCTAAGTGGCGCAGCCCCGCCATCGACATGCATTCGCATTACCATGGTGACAGCGTGGTGCAAAAGCTGAGCGAACGGGCAGGCGTTCCGCGTCTAGAGTTGGTTTCAGAAGGCCAATATGATCTGATTACCGCTGCCAAGCGCATGGCGTTCCCTCATACGGATGCGTCATTGACGCCTCGGCTTGAATATATGGATGCGTTGAACATTTCGACGCAAATGATCACGTTTCCTGCCAATATCGGGCTGGACGTTCTACCGCCAAAAGAAGCTAGGGAATTTGTTCCACAGTATAACGATGCATTGGCAGAGATCCGCGGACAGCATCCAGATCGTTTTGTAACGCTCGCAGGTTTGCCGCTTGCCGATGTTGACGCATCAGTGGCTGAGTTGCGTCGGTTACGGCTAGAACTTGGCCATATCGGTGTAATTCTGCCAGCGGGGTACCTGCGCACTCAAGCCCAAATGATGCACCTTTGGCCGATCTTCAAAGAAGCCGACAACCTTGGCTGTCACATTATGGTTCACCCCGGGCCAAATGCGGATGAGTTGAAGGATGTTGTCACCTATTCGGACTCTCAAATGTACCGCGCTTCGGTTCTGGACCTTCAGAACGAGGCCGCGCATGTGGTTGTCACGCTTGCGTTCTCGGAGAACATCAAACGCCTCAGCAATGTAACTTTTCAGATGATCAATTTGGGAGGAACGCTGCCATTTGTTGTCGAACGGATGGAGCATGTGGCGCAAACTAGAACACCTGATGCCATCCCAGATTTTGGCTCCTTGCTGCGGCAGATGTATTTCGACAATGGGTCGATGGGCACTGGTGCGCTTGAATTGGCCGTCAAAAAGATTGGTGCCGATCGTATTTTTTTTGGCACCGATTATCCCTTCTTCCCGACGGATTATACACGAAAAGCTGTAGAAAGCGCCGAGCTGAGCAACGTCGAACAAGAACAAATTCTATTCGGAAACGCCGAAAAATTGATCGCGCAGTATAGCTGATTTTATCTGCGTAATCAGAACTTTACCCAACCCTCAAGACATAAGGATTTACACATGTCAGAACTTATCCAAACTAACAAAGCAACAGGCGAAGGTTCCAAAGGTGCCCCTGATCCAGAAAACGTGATTTCAGGTGCACCTACTTTCACGGCCTGGATCACAGAAAAGACCGACGACCTGATTTGTGGCGTGTGGGAAGCAACTCCTGGTAAGTGGAAACTGACTTGCGACAAATGGGAATACTGCAACATCCTGTCCGGTGTCTCGGTGATTACTGATAAAGATGGCAAAGAGCATCGTTATGAAGCTGGCGACACATTCTTCATGCGTGCAGGCTTTGCCGGTACATGGGAAGTTATTGAAACCACAACCAAAGATTTTGTGGTTGCCTAAAGACTAAACTTCCCCCTTTTGATGCAAGTTCGACAGTACTGGTAGAATTTCCGGATATCTGCGGATCTGATTGAAAGGGGGAAAGAAGTTGAATTGCTGATAAAGTGCGCCAATTTCTCGAGCTGTGCTTAAATCAAACTCCATATTTCCAGGTTTATTACTCGAAACATCCGGCTAGATTCTGCTGGTAGCTTAGAAGATTTCATTCCTGCCGATTTGATGTTGGTGAAGATGCCCGCCTTGGCGGGCACCACAAGTTCACATCACCCCTTGACAGCGCCCAAGGTCAGGCCGCGGACAATGTGTTTTTGTAAAAACACGACGACCAGCAGCACCGGCAAAGTTCCCAACAGCGCGACCCCAGACATCTCGCCCCAACGCACGCCTTGCGTTGTGATAAGACCGGGAATCGCCACTGGGAGTGTCTTGATTTCGTTCCCGCCAAGCAGGAAACCGAACATGAACTCATTCCAGGCGAAAATGAAACACAGAACGGATGTTGCTGTAATTCCGGGGCGAAGAAGTGGCAGCAGGATTTTCAAGAACGTTTGTGTCCAATTATACCCTTCGGTGCGCGCGGCTTCTTCCAGTTCGACGGGAAGATCACGGCAAAAGCTGGTTAGTACCCAGATATAGAATGAAAGGTTGAATGTCAGATACGCTATGATCAGGCCAATTCGAGTATCCAGTAATCCGATCTTGGAATAGATCAGAAAGAACGGAATGACGAGACAGACCGGCGGTGCCATACGCGTTGCAAGAATGAACAAGAACAGATCGTCGTGGCGCCACATTTGGTATCGCGAAAATGCGTAGGCGGCGGGGGTTCCGATCACGATGACAAGTAAAGTGCTGATGCCTGCGACGGCAATCGAATTTCCGAGGTACTTGAGAAAGTCATGCTCTAGCAGATACCGGAAGTGATCCAGAGTTGGCGTAAATGTCAGAACAGCGGGGCGCGCGAACATCACTGAATCTGGCTTGAACGCCATACTCCACATCCAGAATACCGGAAACAATATCAAGAACATGTAGCAAACGATTGTTGAAGTTAAGATGATGCTTCGAAAAGTCTGAGCGCGAGTCATTTGCACGGTGCTCCTTGTGTTTGATAAGGTTCAAAACGCATTGAGTTTCTTCTTCGCGTACTGATAGAAAACGTTGCAAAAGAGGAAGAAGACGACCCAGATTAGCACTGCGAGGGCGGCAGCTTCGCCAATATTCCAGAATTCGAACACTGTTTTGTATCCAAATAGTGAGGGGGCTTCGGTTCTGGATCCGGGTCCGCCATTTGTCAGCAGAAAGATCGTGTCGAAGACTTTGAAGGCATCAATCAAACGCAACAATCCGATTACAAAAAGCAATGGAGCCATCATCGGCAGTGTGATCTTGAAGAAGATCTGAACCGAGTTTGCGCCATCAACAGCCGCTGCCCGACGTGGGTTGGGTGGAAGTGATTGCATACCGGCGTAGGCCGCAAGCATCATAAAGGGCGTCCATTCCCAGACGTCGACAAATATGATCCCGATAAGGGCAAAACTTGGCGAGGCAAATAGGGATGTATCGCTAAGAATGCCTAATGGCTCAAAGATGGTGGTCGAGATTAATCCCCACGATCCAGCAAACATAATTTTCCAGACCAAGGCAACAATGATGGGGGCCATCATCGTTGGAATGAACAGCATCGGCACCAGAAAATCACGCAGGTAAATCCGCTGGCTTAGCATGACAGCGCCAAGCAATCCGAGCATGAACTCAAGCGGTACTGCGACTGCAACGAAGACAAATGCAACCCACATACAGTTCCAAAACCGCGGGTCACTGAGAAGCTCAATGTAGTTCGCGAAACCTGAGAAATCACCGATTTGTGCATATTTTGTCTCATGTAGTGAGATGAACACCGCATAGAGGAATGGGACCAGAGCGACCAAGCAGATCGCAATCATCGACGGGGCGATCAGCAAGTAAGGATACCATGCAGAATAGTCTCGCCGGGCACCCAATTTCTTGGAGGCCAAATTCGCTCCGCCTTTGTTTATTACAGTTCCATCCACCATCGGATTCACCTCAATTGTCTATGCCAGATTACTTACAAGGGTTGCAGATTGCTTCGATCTCAGCCTGCAGCGCTTTTGCACCTTCCGATGGTGAAAGTTCCTTGATGCCGATCTGCTGTAAGGTTCTGTTCATGGCATCAGTAATTTGCCGAAAGTCAGACAATTTTGGGTGTGCATGGATACCTTCAAGTGATCCGGCCATTGCCTGATACAGTTCGGCACGAACCGATTTGGTAATCGTGTCTGAACTGAAATCACTTGTCCGAACAGGAATGCCGGCACCTAAAGCCAACAATTTGTCCTGAGTGCTGTGTTCGATCATCCATTGCAAAAACAGGTAGGTTGCTTCCGGATTTTTCGAGTGAGCGGAAATTTGAATGGCTGATGGCTCACCCGCGGAAAAATATTGCTCTGCACCTTCGCGTCCGGGGGATGGAGCATAACCAAACTTACCAGCAAATTCAGATTTGCCTTCGTTGTCGATGCCCAGAACGAAATCGGACCATGCCAAAGATTGTGCCGCAATTCCGTTGCCCATAACCGTCGGAACGTCGATCAGCGAATATTCAGCCTGACCAGGAGGGGAGTACTGCCAAAGATCCGCCCAAGCCGTCAGGCCAGCAATGACTTCCGGCGTATCCGCTGTTGGGACGCCGTTCTCGTCAAAGAAATCACCGCCGTAGTTTCGGACAAAGACATTCCAAACACCGTTAAAGGTCGTCCCGCCGTTCAGGCCTTCAAGAACAATTCCGTAGAAGTCGTTTTCGATGGTTTCACCTGCAAGCTTTTCACCGGCCTTGCGTGTAAAGAACTCGGCGGTATCACGCAGTTGGCCAAGCGTTTCTGGCACCGCCAGATCGTAACCGAATTTTGCTTTGAACGCGGCTTGCTCATCTGGGTGCTGCATCAGGTCTTTGCGGTTCCAGTAAACCAGATTGTAGTTCCAGCTGAGAAAACCAAAGGTTTCACCGTTGTGTTTCGCGTAGGATGACCATGCGGGATCGCTAAGATCTTGCAGATCCAGTTCTGGGTTGAACAGAGCGGGATCAGCCATGAAATCGTCAATTGGCCGGACTACGCCTGCATCCAAAAGAGCACCCAGTTGAAACCCGTGGTTCATGACGGCATCATACTGACCGCGACCCGACAACAAATCCGCCTGACCTTTGTTTAAAGTCTCAAAGTGATTAAGCAGATCATATTGGACAGTGATGCCGGTCTCTGCCTCAAATTCGGAAATCAACTTGGCAAATTGCTCCTGAAGTGGCGTCACCTCATCAAGAATCCGGATTGATGTCCCATTGTAGGGTTCTGCCGCCTCTTTTAGCGACCATCCCATCACAGGTGACGCCAGAAGCGTTGCTGACAAAATTGCCGTCATTCCTGTCGTTAAGATGCTGGTAGTTTTTCTATTTAATTGCATGAGCTTGACTCCCCAAATTTGATTTTGCTACGCGGTTTATCCGCTGTGACCGATGAGTTGGTCACTTTCTGTATCGAAAACCAAAACGGCATCTGCGTTGACCGAGACACTCACATGTGCGCCCGCTGCAAATGGTTCTGGTTTGCTGGTCTTGATCTGCAACCGCAGACCTTCAATTTCGGCGGTAATGACCGCAAATTTTCCAAATGGCTCCCAAGCATACACAGATGCTTCAAATGATGATGATTGGCTCTGCGTGTCGACTAGGGTCAAGCTGCCCGGTCGCACACCCAATGTGGCCATGCCCCCAGGTACGTCCTTTAGGCATTTGGCGCCCAAGGAAGTAGGCAACTCGATCTGACCGCCACACCATTCGAAAGCCACGCTATCGGCGTTCTGTACAATCTTGCCTTCAAGCAAATTCATCGCCGGATCACCTACCAATCTTGCAATTTCTGTTGTAGCAGGCGTGGCATAGATTTCTTCCGGCGTGGCCAATTGCTGTATCTTACCGTCGATGATCACGGCAACTCTGTCGCCAATCGCCAAAGCCTCCATCGCGTCCGGGGATATCCACAACGTTGGGACGTCTTTGGCTTTCTGACGGCGTCTAATTTCGCCCCGTATGAGGTTGCGCAGTTTGGCATCTAGGTGCGAGATGGGTTCATCGAGAATATAAAGTGCTGAATCCTGAACCAGTGCGCGGCATAGCGCGACACGCTGCTTTTGCCCACCGGACAGTTCGCTTGGTTTCCGGTGTCCCAGATGCGCAATTTCGGTCAACTCAAGCAATTCCGTTACGCGCGATGAAATATCCGATGCGGAACGATTTCCAGTTTTTCCGGGGGCCCTCAGAGGGAATGCGATGTTGTCGAAAACGCTGAAATGCGGATAAAGTGCGTAGGATTCAAACATATGCGCAACATCGCGATGATTAGCTGCGTAATGGGTAAGATCCTCACCCGCCAAGCTGAACGAGCCAGTGGTGGCAGTCTCTACACCAGAAAGCATCCGGCAAAGGGTACTTTTCCCGGCACCTGACGGGCCGGTAATCGCAAGGATTTCGCCGGGCTGAACCGTCAGGTCGATGTCATTGACCGCAATTTCATCGCCGAAAGTTTTTGTAAGAGATCTAATGTCCAGCATTGACCTATCGACCCCCTGCATCTGAATTTAGTCGGTTGAGGTTTTGACCCGAAATCTTGCTGAACAAGCAAAGATCATCAGGATTGAATGCCAGTCGAACGTGATCGCCTTTACGCAGTGATGCCGACGTCCCGTTATCCAGATCAGCAAATATCCGAAGCGGATCGGCTACGATTTCGCGTGACTTAGTTTCCAACACGATCATGTTCGTGTCACCTCGGTGTTCTCGAAAGAAAACACTTCCTTCAAATTCACCTAGAGGTTTGGTAGCCTTGGTGGTGTTGGCAATGCGCATTCTTTCAGGCCGCAATCCAGCAACCACTTCAATCTCGCCCCTTTGACGCAAAAGCCTTGTCAGCTCGGCGCTAAGCGGGGATGCCCAACCGCTGCCAAGAAGCGTCAGATCACCGTTTTGATCGGTCACCGTTGCATCCAGCAAATTCATCGGCGGCTCCCCGATGAAGGTCGCCACAAAGGTGTTTGCTGGATTGTCATAAAGTTCTTGAGGGGACCCAAGCTGCTGCAACACACCTTGGTTCATGACAGCGACGCTATCGGCCATGGCAAATGCTTCGGTTTGATCATGGGTGACCAGAATAGATGTTAGGTTCTGTGACTGCTGCAGGTGGCGAATTTCTGTTCTAAGTCGGATCTTCTGATCTGCATCCAGATGACTGAGCGGTTCATCAAACAAGATGACATCTGGCTCCCGGATCAACGCACGGCCAATTGCGATCCGCTGTTGAGCGCCACCACTAAGCTTTTTGACGTTCATATTGCGCAAATCATTGAGATGCAGCAAATCTAGCATTTCGTTGACGGCCGCCTTGATTTCCGCGTTAGGCAACCCCCGAATGCGCAGTGGGAAGGCTATGTTTTCAAAGACGGATAGATGCGGATAGAGGGCGTAATCCTCAAAAACCATCGCGATATTTCGCTCACCCGGCCCGAGGTGTGAAACTTCGCGATCCCCGAATTTAATGCTGCCACCCGTGATATCGTTAATGCCCGCCATCATCGACAATGTGGTTGTCTTGCCGCATCCCGATGGACCCAATAGCGCCAACATCTGCCCGCTTTCACAGGATAGATTTAGATTATCAACGGCCTGAAAATCACCATATGATTTCGACACGCCACTAAGACAAACCTCGGTCATTTTGTTACCTTTGAAGAAAGAAGTGAGTGGAAATCTTTAGTGCGCTTCATCACGAAATGCTCTGTAGCCAAGCTACATTTGCAGATCGGACATTTTCGCTTATGCGGCCGATAACCGGGTCTGCGTTAACTGCCGCACGCCATGCCGAAACCTTTTCTCCGTATGAAGGTGCGCGTCCGAAAAGCGGCATCAAAAGATCCGCCATGATGAACGCTCCGGGAAAGGCCAGATCCGGCAACGAAATCTCTTTTCCGCACATAAAAGGATCTGGATCAAAGAGGCGCTCGAGCATATCCAGATAGGCTTGGAATTGATCCAGAGACGCATCAACAACGCCCATGTCGCGCGTCTGTTCGTTGATGTGTGGGAAGACGCCTCGAATGTGGGGCTCTAACCACATGTCGTGATAACGACACAGGAATCTTTGGCGGGCGCGCTGAACCGGATCAGCCGAAAGCAAAGGGTGTTCGGGATAAGCATCTTCGATGTAGTTCGCGATTACATCCGACTCACCAATACAAAGGTCGCCGTCCACAAGCCCGGGAATTGTGCCAAGCGGCACCAGCTTTTTCCACTCGGGCGTTCCGTACCCACCTGGTGGTTCTTTTAGTGTGTAGCTCAGTCCCTTCAAATCCAACTGCATCTGGATTTTGGCACTGTAGGTACTAAATGGGAGTGAGTAAAGTATCACGCGACGTCTTCCCGATTATGACTCGTCTCTCTTTTTCGACGGAGTATGTCTTAATGTTTGATCCCATTTTTGAGATCGGACTGGATTCAATATTTTCCAACCTTCGGAATACATATTCACCAAAGTACTGGAGTCTTGGGATGTTTGCGGAAGGATACAGGTCCCCTCTGTCATCCAACACGTTGCGTGCTCTGAAACAGCCTACCTTCAAAGAAACCTTCGGAGAAACAATGAAAAAACGATTCATTAGTTCATGTTTTTTGAACTAGGAACGCTGAAAACCAAAGCTTACAATCGAAACCCTTAAGCCTGTCGGCCAGAGTGGAAAAATTTCAAGATTGGATTGGTGCAGAACACTCACGTCAAAGCCGAGTCTGCGTCATTTCAAGTTTTATCCGCTCGGTTCGGATACAACTAATCGTTGAATTACTTGGTCCGTAAGATGTTCACGGCAATAGTCAATGAATGCCTTCAAAGTCAGAACGTTCTCAGCATTTTCACTTGTTACAAGCCCCATATTGAGCGACCTAACATCCCCAACAATCGGTATGAAGCGCAGGCTTTGACCGTCGGATGCAACATTAGGGACAGGCCGAATATTAGCGATAGAATACCCAAAATTGTTTGCTACAAGACTGCGCATCACGGCCATATCGCTTGTACGTTCCGCAACGAGAGGTTTAACTTTGGCATTGTGAAAAAGCGACAGAAAATAATCCATACTCAATGGAAGATCGTGCAAGACCATTGGATACTTATGAAGTTCCTTGATCATCACAGTATCGCGTTCTGCTAGAGGATGCGTCTTACTTGTCAACGCAAAGGGTGGCAGTTCAACCAAGGGTACAAATTGCAAATCTGGTGGAATATCTAAATCATAGGTAAGCGCTACATCAATCTCTGCTTCGCGGAGCATATTGAAGAGTTCAATTTGGTCACGTTCGAGCTGATTGACTTTGACATCTGGATATCGATCTTCAAATTCTCGACGTAAACCCGGAACGATAATACGTGCGAATGTCAAAAGGCAGCCTATCGTTAGTGGTCCCTGAACTTTACCAGTAATCTCACTCGCCAAATGCGTCAGCGATACTGCAGATGTCAGTAACGCTTTGGCTGGCACGATGAACTGTTTGCCTGCCTGTGTCAGCGATAAACCGTGAGCATGCTTGCGTACGAAAAGTTGGAAACCAAAATCTGCCTCCAGCTGTGAAATGGCTGACGATATGGAAGGCGACGATGCGTTCAGATTTCTTGCCGCAGCAGAAATCGATCCTGCCTCACCCACAGCAACGAAATATTCGAGCTTCCTCAGTGTAACACGCAAAGTCATGTCAACGAAGTAGCACCAAATCCGTCCTTTGCAAGGACTAACACCAAAATTGACGGGCCGAACAAGGCGCTTTTTACCAGCGTCCTGGTTGTTAAACTCCACTGCTCTCGCGGTCGCTAACTATAGATTAAAATGGCTTAACAAGTGTTGATACGGTTTGAACAATCGCGACCGCCGGCGGTCACTTGTCGCCCGGGACGCCATAAGATGGTGCCATCTGCGGATCGAGCGCACGTTGAGTATAGGCGTCCATCTGTGGTTTATAAATTTCCCAAAGTGTTGCAATGGTTTCGATCGGGCAGGTGTCCTGGTTCCAGTCGCAGCGCAGGTCGGCTATTGGCCAACTTACGTTATCAACGATTTTCATACCGGCCGAGTGGACTGGCCCTGCTTCGCCGCCCGCGGCCAATCCCGCGCGCATTGCAGCTATCAACCGATCACCAATATGACCTGTAGAAGAAAGGAACCCATCTACAATTGCCTGCGGAACGCCGTCGTTGTTGAGCATGTTGCCACCCGACGCCACGTTCTGCTCACGTGCCTGAGTCCAGATGCCAAGGCTTTTCGGCCCGGAATGAATCGCGGTTTTTCCCACAGCATCCACAGCCAGAATCTGCCTGTATTCAGTAAATCTACTGCGGGCTTTTGCTTCCTCCACAGCCTGTTCGGCAGTCATTCCCGCCTCCATCAGATCCAACGTAAGAGGGCCAAGACTTGGGTCGGTGACGTTTTGTGTCGCTACAGCTCCAACTCCGGCCCGGGCAAAAGAGCACCGTGCCGCAACAGCCGGAGAAGACGACGAAACCGCCAAACCGAACATGCCTGTGTCCACACAGCGCGCAACCAGCGAGAATGTCATAATATCTTCCTATGATTTGGTTGTGGCCAGGTCGACGTTTTCCGCGAGCATGGCATTTTGTCTAGCTTAGAGATCAGTCCGGAATAACGGCGGTGCCATCAATTTCGACCAACCAATCGGGTCGGGCCAATGCTTGTACAACGAGGCCTGTAGAACATGGATGAACGCCTTTGATGTATTCTCCCATTGTGCGGTAAACATCTTCGCGGTGGCGCACATCGGTAATATAGACGACCACCTTCACCAGATGTTCCATGCCGCCACCTGCCTCTTCAATAAGCTGTTTGATGTTTTGCATCACCTTGTGGGTCTGTTCTACGGGATCATGGCTTTCGATATTCTTCGCATCGTCCAAATTTTGGGGACATTGACCGCGCAAATAGACGGTCTTGCCACCGCTTGTGACAACTGCCTGACACAGATCATTGTCGAGTTTTTGTTCGGGATAGGTCTTCTTGGTATTAAATTTCCGAATTCGAGTATGTGCCATTTGGCGCTCCGTCTTTTTGTTTTCGAGATCAGCTCTGCAGAAAGGGTAGGGTGCTCGATCTGGCGAACCGTTTATGTGGCAACAGGGAGTTCAGGCGAATTCAGTTCCCGCTCTGATATGCTGGCATAGGCCTGGTAATGGCGCTTCGTCGCAATTTGATCCGCGATGTGTTTGGCGTCATGCCAAACACCCCAGATGAATGTTGATCCACGACGCGACTGCCAAGGCAGGCCAAGGAAATAGATTCCCGGCGCCGTTGACACTCCGCGCTGATGTATCGGCGTGCCTCTTTCGTCGAATGTGTCTGCCTTGATCCAAGAAAAATCCTGACGGAACCCCGTGGCCCAGACAATGGACGTGATCCCCTCGGCTACAAAATCCAACTCGCGGATCGGCGTTGTCACGCACTCAGGCTCTGGCCACGCTTTGCGCGCATCGGGTTCTTCCGGAAGGTCAATCCCGGTGCTTTTGACATAGGCATCGGCCGCATCAAGCATCTGATGATAATTGGCGTCACCATTTGCGATGTTGGTTTTCAGATCACCTGCAAAGGTCAGTTTTCCATCGTCATGGGTTTGGGACATGCCAAGTAGAGTTACTCCTTCATTTGCAAGACGGCGGAAATCCATGGTCTGGCCCCCATAAGCACCACTGACCGAGATCGTGACATGTTCTTTGCCCGGCTCCATCGCTGGCACATCCCAAAGCCCAAGCACACCCAACCACCAGCAAAAGTCACGGCCACGATAGGCCCGTGGAGGGCGATCATGTGGCCCCACGGACAAAAACACTTTGCGCCCGGCACGGTTCAATTCATCGGCAATCTGTGCCCCGGAAGACCCGGCACCCACAACCATCACGGCGCCTTCTGGCAATTGCTTTGGGTTGCGATAATGGAAGGAATGTATTTGATGAACCGGAGAATCTTCGGGCACAATTGGCGGAATGACCGGTTGTTGAAATGCACCTGTAGCAGCCACGATGCGGGTTGCTTCGATCACACCGTCAGAGGTTTCAACGCGGTAACCTTCTTTGCCCGAAAGCGGTTCTGCCTTGATAACCTCGACTCCGGTGCTGACTGGCGCCTTGATCATCTTTGCATAGTCGTTCAGATAATCCGCGACTTGTTCTTTTGGGACGAATGCATCTTGGTCATGGCTTTCAAACTCTAAGTTGGGAAAACGGTCGTGCCAAGCTGGCCCATTCGCAACCAGTGAATCCCAGCGACCCGTGCGCCATGCTTCGGCCACGCGGTTCTTTTCAAGAATAAGGTGTGGCACACCATTGTTACGTAAATGTTCGCTCAGGGCGATACCTGCCTGCCCGGCACCAACAACCAGTGTATCTATCTTCCTAATTGACATGTTCGAATTCCTAATAGGTGTTGATTGTCATTTTTCGTCATGCGGGCGGATTGAAACCTTGCAATTCCTCCGTCTCATTCCAGCTCAGCGAAAGTATTGATCTGCGTCCTGCAAAGGCGCGGTACAGTTCCTTTTCCACTTAAGAATTGCAGCGTGTTTGCCACCACATTTTCACGCATGCGGTTGGACGCAGCTGGCTTTCATGAGCTTGTGAATAGTGAATTTCATATTCTTACGGACTGCGAAATTACTATATCACTTATCCCAAGTTCGGTTTCTTTGAACCTTATCGGACCAAACGGATACGACATCAGACGCTGTCTGCACCTACTGGGCCATCAGTCTTTGCCCGACGAGGACGAATATCGCGATGAGAGCGGTTTCTGCGACAATGATGCCGATGGCTTGGTGTCCGACACTCAAAATTGGCTTTATCGACGTCTTCATACCCACGGCCGCGATGGCAACAAGAAGTGACCATCGCGACAAGTCGGAAAAAAGCTCCACCAGCAACAGCGGCAATAGATCAAAGGAATTCAAGGTTGCAAGCGCCAGGAACCCCAAAAGGAAGTGGGGGATAAGTGGGGGGCGTTCATCCGTGGCACCCCATTGCTCTGCATTGCCAGCCCGTTGCGCGAGCGAGATCAAGATAACAAGTGGGGCAAGAAGGGTTACCCGAAACAGTTTGACCAGTGTCGCAGTTTCGCCGGCTTCCTGAGAAACGGTGAACCCTGCGCCAACGACCTGCGCGACATCATGAATAGTGCCGCCAAAAAACACCCCGGTTTCGGTATCGGTGAGGTCTATAAAATCGGCAATCACCGGATAGGCAATCATTGCCAAAGTACTTAAGACGGTGACGCAGAGAATGGTGAACAGTAGATTTCGGTCAGAGTTCTCGTTTCTTGGAAGAACGGCGGCGATAGCAACGGCTGCAGATGCACCGCAGATCGCCACTGATCCACCGGTCAGCAACCCAAACCGCCAACCTCGACCAAGAAGCCGGGCCAAGAGCAAACCAAAAAGAATTGTCACCACCACGGCCGCTAAGACCAAAATGACGTTTGACGCACCTACTTCGGCCAGTAGCCCAAAACTGATACGAGCCCCCAAAAGTGCGACACCTATCCGAAGGACCGTTTTGGCCGCGAATGTTATCCCGGCTGAACAGCTTTCTTCCTCGGACAGAAAATTAAGTGCAATCCCCAGCAGCAAGGCCATCAGCATTGCGGGCGAGCCATACTGCCGCGCTAAATATTCCGCAGCGACGGCCACAACAATCGCAACGATAAGGCCATGAAACAGCCCTTCCTTGGCAACTATTCGCGATTTCAGGTCGGGGTAAAGTTCATTGGCTTTCATGGTGCTGCCTTGTGGCCCTCAGAATGCAAGATTCCCGTCAAGGCGCTTCGGAAAACACTCGGATCAAGCATTTTACGAAGCACTATACCGAAGATGTTGGCGGTTTGAACTTGCCGGAACGCGGTGCTTGAAGAGCAATTTGTTCCCGGCAAGCCAGTTGATTTGGTGCCCCGCGCCCACGTTACCCTGAGACAGCGAGGCCAAAGGCCTTAGCTGGCCCAGCGTTCGGCGTTGTTCTCTACGAACTGCTTGAATGTAACGGGTTGGCGACCTAGCACTTTCTCGACAGTGTCCGTCACTTCTTCGGCGTGACCCTTCACAACCGCTTGGTTCAGGCTGAGCATGAAGTCGACAATAAACGGCGGAAACTGCATGTTGGTCATTGCTTCAACTGCAGCGTCGTCTGACACGGCTACATATTGTGACTGCTTGCCCAACACTTCATTCATAGTCGAGACGGCATCCGCGTATGACAGGTTTTCGCGACCCGTAATTGTCAACGTTTGCGATTTGTATTTTTCTGGTTCTTGAAGAGCCGCCGCAATAACAGCCGCGATATCGTTGGTGTCCACCCAGCCAATCTTGCCATCAGCTGCTGGCAGGTAGATCGTGCCGTTATTGTAGTCATTGCCATAAAAGTTGAAAAAGTTCTGCATGAAGAACTGCGGCGCAACAATCGTGTAGTCAATGCCACACGCCCGCAGGTCATTATCGGTTGCGCCTAACAGGCCCGGAGCCTTCAAAGATGCATCTTTTCGTGCAAGAGACGTGCTAAGCCGGACAATATGTGTCACGTCGCTTTTATTGGCAGCGGCAAGAAAGTTTTTGCCCCACTGCACCATGTCAGGGTCCGTCGGAATGACCATGAGTACTTTGGAAATTCCTTCCAGAGCACTTTCGAGTGACTCTGGGTTTGCAAAGTCCATTTTTCTGGATTCGACACCATCAATCGTTTCCTCGAACACCCCTGCAACGACGTCAACATTTTGTTGGCGCAATTGCGCAAGTACGTGGCTGCCTACGTTGCCGTCGGCAGTCGTGATCAGAATTTTGTCGCTCATTGGGATATCCTCTAGTGGGTTGGTGGTTATGATGGCCGCCCTGTTGGACAGTGATCAGGCCTGAAGTATTGTGTTCTTGTTATCAGTATTTGACCCAAACGGTTTTCAGGGCCGTGTACTTATCAAGGGCATGCAATGACAAATCACGCCCGTTCCCGGATTGCTTGATGCCACCAAAAGGCGTCATAACAGACAACGCATCAACGGTGTTCACACACACGGTTCCTGCGCGCAGTGCGTCGGTAAGCCGGTGCGCTCGTGACAGATCGTTGGTCCAGATCGAGGCAGACAATCCATAGATTGTATCGTTGGCAATTCTTATTGCCTCTTTCTCATCGTCAAAAGGAATGATCGCCAGAACAGGGCCGAAAATCTCTTCGCGGGCGATGGTCATATCATTGTCTACATCCGCAAAGATTGTTGGCATGATAAAGTTGTCCGAAGTGCCAACGCTGACCCTCTCGCCTCCGAATTTCAACGTTGCTTCTTTGCGACCCGTTTCGATGTATTCCATGATGCGGTCCGTTTGGCGTGAATCAACAATCGCACCCATTTTAGTGGCAGGATCGAATGGATTGCCGGGCATGCGTTTTGCGGCACGTTCGACAACCATCTCAGTCAGACGTTCAACAAGCGGGCGTTCAACCAGCAACCGGGAATTGGCCGAACAGATTTCGCCTTGATTGAAGAACACGCCCTCTGCGGCCATATCTGCAACCGCATCCAAATCTGAAACGTCAGCAAAAACGATGTTCGGGCTTTTTCCGCCACATTCCGCCCAGATGGGCTTCATGTTCGACTGACCTGAGTATTCAAAGAAATATTTGCCAACTTCGGTTGACCCGGTAAAGCCGAGGCAATCCACATCCATATGAAGCCCAAGCGCTTTACCTGCTGTGTGTCCAAAGCCTGGGACAACATTGAACACACCATCAGGAATGCCGGCTTCTGCCGCCAGTTCTGCCAGTTTTAGCGCAGTGAGCGGCGATTGTTCTGCGGGCTTAAGTACGATGGAGTTCCCTGCCGCCAGTGCAGGGGCCGCCTTCCATGTCGCCATGTTGAATGGTGAATTCCATGGCGTCACTAAGCCAATCACGCCCAAGGGTTCACGACGTACCATGGCCAGATCACCCTTGGCGGTTGGTGCGATTTCATCGTAAACTTTGTCGATTGCTTCTGCGTACCACTGCCAAACATAGGCGGATCCGGGGATGTCAATGTTATAGGAGTTGCCAATCGGCTTGCCCATATCAAGAGTTTCCAGCGCGGCAAGTTCTGCCTGATTTTCGAGGATCAATTCCGCCAGACGCAGCAGTATCTCTTTGCGACCACGCGGGGTCATTCCGGACCAAACACCGCTCTCGAATGCGAGTCTTGCTGCTGCGACGGCGAGGTCAATATCTTCTGCATCACCTTCTGCAATCTGGCAGATGACGCTACCGGTAGCCGGGTTCACGCAGTCAAATGTTTTACCGGATGCGGAGTCAACGAATTTGCCATCAATGAAAGCATGTTGATGAGGTGCTAGGGTCGCAGCCAGCGTTTCCCATTCTGTCAGTGTCTTGATAGTCATTATTGATGCCTCTCAATTTTTTGCCCAAATATTGGTGCATTCACAGGGTAAATCGGTAAGCATCAAATGGCCCACGTTCACTCTGGTATGAGTTGATCAGGATAAACGGCAAACGCGTCGTTCATTACTTGTTTGCTTAGCTAATCGACCGATAGCACCCCGAAAAGTTCAATTCTCAGAAGCATGACTTCGGCAAATTCAAAGCTAAACCCAGGACAGAAAACTTGTCATTTTCGAAATCTTGGTCACAGTAAATTGGGCAGTAGATCCATTTTAACCGTATTGCATGCTGGCCTGATCATGAGAGCGATGGACCTCTCTTAGCGAATGGCCAAAATGTTCTGTTAGACAGGAACGGAACTCAGTACTCGAGTTTTCCAGAGGGCCCCAGGCCCACTTTTTGGGCTGGGCTGGAAAAGATCCTGGAGATGTAGGGATCACTATCCAAAAGTTCTTTGCCGCCCTCTATGCGCTCTGGGTGCAAAACACCGTCTTCCCACACTGCGACACCATCAAGTTTGACGGTGGGGTCTATAACATTCAGGGAAATTTCCCCGGGCGCATGCGTTCCGCAGGTATGGAAATGCAAAACGCGCGGATTTCCAAATGCACCGTTGCTCCAGCGGTCGAAAAAATCACGGGCCTCGTTGACATAATCACACCCTGGATGAATACCTGCGTGCCACGAATGGATGTAGTTGCGCTCCAGATCAAATAGCTTTGCTACGTGATCGTAGTGCCCTTCAACCGCTTTCACATCTTCGTCGCTGCCTTCGAATTTTGTAATCTGGTGGCCGTCGAAATGAACAAAGATCTTGTCTTTGATCTCACATGCCGGTGGATCGTAAACCTGCGACCCAGTCCCGACCAAAAACCCGACTTGCGCGACCTTACCAGTGAAACCAACCGGAGGGATCGGAGAGAACACAGAAACCGGGAACCGCTTTACGGTAGTTTCACCGCTTTCGTCCGGGAAATTCGCGCCCGGTCCTTTGAAATCTGTACCCTCGGCGCAGGTGACGTGTATCACCCTCGCATTCGAAAACGCGTCATTTACAAGGCCCCTCAGGTTTTCGAATGCTCGATAACTGGCCTGACCAAAAGAGGATCCAAGCATCTGACCGTCCAGGGCATATGACATGATCGAAAACGTCCCTTTCACGCTCTGCCGAAAACGAAGTTGATCGCCCAGGCGCGCGAAGAAAATGACACGATCGAACTTTGACATCTTCTCGGTGAGCGCTGGACTTGGATCTGTGACGACAGGATTAAATGGCAACTCAAGGACTTCGACCTCCTTACATAAACGCTTCGCGACTCTTGAAACTTCTTCAACAGATCGCTCATCGTAATAGCTGTCGCACTCAGGTTCCTTGATGATCAAAACTCTTGTTTCTTGGGTGACCTCACCACAGTTCAGCAGAAGGTTTTCTGCCCCTTTCCGGATATCTTGAATATCAATGTTCATCATGTGGCCTTGTGTAGGATTGCAAGCCGTCTGGTCATTCGCCGTCATCATCATTCTCCATTGGGGTCAAATCGACCAAAAAGCATCGACAAACCAAAACATTTGACAAAACAGAAGGCGGCGGTCGTGATCCATGCCTCGAAAAAGGCACGGGTGGTTGTGACGACTTCCAAGGTTTTGAATGTCAGTTCCTGAGCAGAGATCGGGGATCCGGGCGGGCCGCAACTCACAACATGCTCGCCCGATCCGACCGTGAGGCTTACATTCTTGAGTGCCTGAAACGTACCGTAATGTATATTCATATTTTACGCTCTAATAACGGGAAGAAAAGCACTCATATTGCCTCGTTGCGCATAGTAAATCCACATATAAAGCATATATGTGCATACAAAAATGTCAACAGAAATCATTCCGCCTTTTCTCGCATGATAGGAGATACCCGGTATCCAAAGTCCGAAGGGATGGTGGATTGGTGATCGCATTAAGTTCGGGCTATAAGTCCATGAGAATGCATATGTGTAACGACTTGCAATTATCCTGAGTTTGGATTGCAAACATCGTGACTTTTCGCTCGAATTAACTGCGACTATCCGGGGTGCCAAACTCACATTAAATGCGAATGAGATCAGATTACGTGCGACGCGATTGCAATCATCCACCTTGGATCACATTAGGTGCGAACGGGTCTTTGCAGCATGGAACGTCGTCCACAACACTGCTTGAACTTCTTGCCTGACCCGCAAGGACAGGGTTCATTTCGGCCGGTTTTCCCGCCCTGATGTGTGAATGTCCCGGAAGTGTGAATCCCGGAGGCAAAATACCCACGGAATCGGTCGGATGATCTGACCGTCGCGGAGCAAAATTCCGCAGTCTGA
>NZ_JBXWOT010000010.1:0-128220 GCF_059611025.1 Ruegeria sp. CDSB114 | reverse complement strand
CCAAGGCGCAGCTAACTCCCAACCAAACTGTCCAATTTTACACCGGGAAACTGACCCATTTTGCGCCGGGATTGACAGTTTTGCATTGCCCGAAGCTGTGTGCCGAGACAACCGCTTGGTAAAAAGTACGAATACAAAGAACTGATTTAGCGGCGCGGCGGCTTTCGGACAATTTGGCGCGATTTCCCGGAAAAAATCAGAGAGACTTCTGAGCCCACAGCATGGCGCGACGCGGCTATTTGTAGAAATATTCCCAGCCGCGATCTTCATGCAAACCGAAGCGGGCATTGAGCAGGTGGCCACTGAGCCGACATTCGCCGCGATTGCAGCAACTGTCGTTGCTAACGGCGGCTTTACGCAGAAAGCTGACTTTGCAAAGTTGCCGTTCAAAGTTTCGCTTGCCTAATTTGACCGGCCCAGATGGTCGGAGGCTCTTCGTGGAAGTGCGGCGCTTTAGATTGTTGGCCTATTTGAAGTAAATTTAGGTACGGAGCATTGTTGGGCTACATCAGCCAACGTAAACGCCAGGGATTAAAGGCAATACGAAATCCAATTATCCAGATGACAATTGACGAACTATTGGTCGATTAATCTCATTACCCGAGCAAAGCCTACCCAGCGAGCTTCAGCGCTGCTTTCGTTTGACCGAGATAATGCATCCGGAATGCTTCGGGTGCCGTGCTGGTACATCACGAGCCATTGCGTCCACGTTCCCGAGGTGCCGCAATGCTCCGTTGTTCAGTAACACGCCCCGCCCAGCGTCATACCGGCGCTGTCCAAATCCGCTGGCAACGCATTCCCAGTTTTCCTTGGCCGCCGCGCTGCGGAACCTCGGCAGGTCGTGCGGGTCATGCCGTCCAGGAGTTGCTGCGACGTGATCGTGTTTCTTTGAATTACTTTGGTGGGTTAAATGGTGGGTTACTTGCGTTGTGCCAGGTTGCTGAACAGTACCGGTTGTCGGCCTCGGCTTTGGGCGCATGATTGTCACGACACCTTGTGGCTTCGGATGTCCTGGGACGGCCACGTGAGTTGCCGTAGGTTTTGGTGTCAACTGTGGAACCTGGCCAGGAACCGCCGTGGGAACCTGATTGGGGGTTGCGGTTGGAACAAGCGGTGGCGTCGCTGTAGTGCCGCTGGGTTGCGGAACACGGCCTGGCACTGCGACTGGTATTTGGTTGGGTGTCGCTGTTGGCACAAGGGGCGGCACAGCCTTCGGGCCAGTAACTTGAGGCGGAACCTGGCCAGGGATAGCTATCGGAACTTGATTGGGAGTTGCAGTCGGAACTTGCGGCGGCACCGCGGTAGGACCGGTAGCCAATGAGGGAACCTGATTTGGAACAGCTGTCGGAACCCGGTTTGGTGTCGCGTTTGGTGTCAAAGGCGGAACTAGGGTCGGCGCTAGGACCGGCGTGGGAACCTGACCTGGAACCGCTATTGGTGTCGCAATAGGAACCTGACCGGGAATTGCGTTCGGGACCGCGCCCGGCGCAAGGACTGGAACAGTAACTGATGTGGGCGTTTGCTGTGTTCCTTTAGGCGGCAACTGATTTGCCACCGGCAGCGTTGGGCCGGTAATTTGATTGCCTGCCCCTTGCCCACCGGCCTGCCCACATCCTTGGCTCGACTGGTGCGGATTCCCTACGCCACGGCACCACCCAAAATGATTTCCCTGAGCGACGACCTGCGTAGCGGCCAGCTCTGCGACCAAACAAGCTGCGGTAAGTAAAACAATGCGGTTCCGTTTCATAACATCCTCACCAACTTGTTGTCAGAGCAAGATACGCGCCAGGATCGCCTGAGTCGGTCAAAGGGCCGTCTCTCAAAGGGACACCGACATATCCGGACAGGAATAGGTTTTGCTTAAACTCAATGTCCAAACCCAGACCTGTCGATGCCAGTGTAGCATTATCAACTTCAAAACTCGCTGGGTCATTGTTCGAGATGTAACCCACGTCGAAAAAGACAAAAGGCGTTAAGCGATGAATGCTTTGGGAACTTGGAAAGTAGGAGTGCGACACTTCGAAAATCGCGGAAATCCCGGAATCACCGTCTACTTCGTCGAACCGATATCCGCGCAAAGCATAGCGATCACCAAGGAAGTACTCCTCGACCGAGGGCAACCGGTCGGTTGTGAACTGGCCCCAGATCTCGGTGCGCCAAGCTGTGTTGGGTGACAAGCTCGTAAATGGGCTTTCGTATCCGATGCCGCCCCGCAGATGCCAGAACGAAGAGTCTCCGTCGTCAAAATTCGCGTCTGTCGTGTCATTGTCATTGTCACCAAAAGATAAGGTTAGCCCCGCTTCCAGAGCTTGTCCTTTTGGATAGTTTTGCCCGTAAAGATACGTAAGACCAACAACGCTCGCGTCACTGGACAATGGAACGCCGCCACTGACTGAGTCCGCTTTTGAAAGGCGATAATCCAGCAGAAAATATCCATAACGGGCCACATCGCGGATCACGGGATAACCCATCGCGACGGTGAAGTTCTCGCCGTCAATATCCGTTCTTGCAAAATCCCCCGAGAGGTCACGTTTTGCGTTAATGTTTCCGTAGAAAATCTCACCGTAGAGACCATTGCTGTTCAGCGGCGTGCGATAGGTAACAGCGCCCCACAAAGAGTGTTCGTCGTCTTTGTCCCAATTGTAATTGCCTGATCCCTCAAAGCGCAGTAAATCCCCGACGGTCAGCGTCGAATAAAACTCTTGTACGACATAGAAGCTGAGCGCTTCTCCAAACTCACGCGGAGGGTTGTCGAGTGTCGCACTCCCGGCTTGTTTGCGCAGAGGCTCTCCCAATACTCTCAGCCTGGCACCTGCCTGATCCGGATAATCAAGTTCGGTCGACAATTCCAAATCAGGTATGTCCTCGGCCAACATAACCGCCCGCTCAAATTGTTTGAGAGTTATTGGATATGCGGTGGTGAGGGGGCGAAAGATCTTTTCCAAGGTTTGGAACGTGCGCGTATCTACACCTTCAATTTCGATGGTTTGAATACGCCCTTCATCAACAACAATGCTCTGCCCATCGGGACCAGGCCAGGCCTCAGCCAAAAAATAGCCGTCTTCTCGGTAGATCTGCGTGATCGTTGATGCGACCTCTTCCGCTGTGATGCGCCCTGACCGATCAAAGGCCAACTGACCGGCAAAAGTTAACAGCTCATCTGAATCATACACAGTTACGCCGCTGACAGAGTGCTGTGATGCTATGTCCCAAGTTTGTGCAATGCTGTATTTTGGAACTGAAACAATGGCCACAAAAGTGCAAATGATCGCAATTACAACCGAGTTGGTTACGGGCATTTTCTACAACCTTAGCATGATTGAGCATGTTAAAACCCAATCCTATTACGAGGTTTGAATGTCTAAGCTTGCCGTTATTCAAATTTGATCACGACTGGTGCTTTCGAGATACACAGCGAACAGACTACAATGCGCCTTCGTCGCCAAGGAACTCGATACCAGCTGTCGCGCCATCACTGTAGGCAATGCAATTCCACGGAGCGCGATCCTCACCAACGCCTACAGTGACCTGTGTCCCCGCCTCGCTAAACGCGGATGAGAGCACCACGACTTGCGAATTGTTTGTCGTGTTGGCTACATCCCGTAAACATGCCTGCTGAGCGGGCGTGAGCTCGGCGGACGCGCTGGACGTACTCGTGTCGTCGCAGGCTGCAAGCAATGCGAAACATGTCACGCCTGCAATCATAACCTTCTTGTTAGTCATTTTCTTCTCCCTCTGGTTCCTTTGAAATTAGTGAAATTGGTTGCGCATGTTTGAAGCTTTTGCGTCTGTGCAGCCAACAGAACACACCTCGATCCTTTGACTACCTTTCCCAAAAACTTGCCACGGGGGGCTTGTGGGGCAGAACGACATTACGTTGACTACCGAGACCGCCAACAACGCGTGATGGCCGTATGACGTCACTAGTAAAAGCTAGAGCGAACTTGGGAGAGATGGCGAGTACGTTAAGTCTGAGCATCGTGTTCTCCCAAGCCAGATTATTGTGAAGTGCCTTCCGACCGCCGGCACTCACTCCAGCAGTCGGAAGGGCCCGGTAGATCGGGCGACTGCGACAACAACGGAGGTAAAAAAGTTGTGCCGAATTCGTATGTTTGAATATATTATTTTCATAAATCAACATTTTTTCCGCGCGTAAACTTCTTTACGCTCTCGAACGATAGGCTTCTGCTTTCAAACAAAAAGGTAAGTGGGAGTACCCAGAGGGGAGAGTGTATTCTCCTGAGCGGCGAAATGTTTTGAAGCCGCACAGAAACTGAGAAAGGAATGAAAGATGGGGTTCGGTGAAGCAGTTAAAACGTGTTTCTCGAAATACTTCCAGTTCTCCGGGCGGGCTATACGCTCAGAATACTGGTGGTTCTTCTTGTTTGTGGTTCTCGTGAGTGCGGTTTTAGCCGGGTTGGATTCGATCCTGTTTGGGACAAACCCCGAAACAGGCCAAGGATCTCGGGTTCTGTCCTCTGTTTTTCAACTGGCCGTTCTCATACCCATGCTGGCCGCCGGTTGGCGGAGGCTGCATGATACAGGACGACCTGGTTGGTTCTTGCTGCTGCCGATGGCGCTCAGCATTACAACGCTTTTTGTTATGCTGAGTGGGGTGGCGTTCTTCTCGGTATTGGAGCAAGGGACCGAAAACCCCGATGCATTGCGAGAACCCGCGGCAGTCCTGGGTTTGACCGGTATTGTTGTTGTCTCAATTCTGCAATTCGTTCTGTCCATTCTGATGATCTGGTGGCTGACACGACCTTCCCAAGAGGGCGCAAACGAATACGGCGCACCTGTTTCCTGACCTTGTTGTCCGGGCAACAGGTCGGAATCTCTGCTGAATGAAAGTGCAAACCGCAACACCATGGAGAGAGAAAATGAGTTTCAGACCGATTTCCATTGGAACGCTAATGATGGCAATGGCGACCACAGCATCGGCGGAGTGGTCGTTCAGTTTCGGGCCTAATTCCAATGCATTTATTCAGACCGGAAACATGACGCTGGAGCTTCAGTGTAACAGTATTCGCTTTGCTCCAGCTGGATATGAGGACAGCCAGGACATTGTGGAGAAGCAAGGGCTTTCCTTTCGTTTTTTGAAGAACGGCACCACCGAGGTTGGGGCATTTCAGGTTGGCGCTGAAAACGCTGCTTTGCAGATCGTTGACAATTATCCCGTCGAGATCAGTTTCAATAGTCAGCAGGACTATGGTTTTGTACTGGACCAGCTTGCGGCCAATGCATCGGTTAATTTGTCGAAGATTGATCAAGATGTCAGCTATGGAATCTTCGACTTAAAAGGTTCCCGCGCGGCAATTCGGTCCCTTCGTTCTGAGTGCGCTTCGGATGCCAGCCAGGGAGCCTCCTACGAAGCACCCGAAGGCATCGTCTATTGTGGAGGCGGTGCGATAAAACGCGTGATCGAACCTATGATTTTGGAAAACCCGGAGGGGGAGTGGGACGCGCGAGTGGCAGTCAGCGGCGAGTCGATCAGAGCCATGACGGCCTACAGTTACTTCGGAAACTCTGAGCCACCGGCCGGATTTGTCGTCGCCCTGCTTGGGGAAGACAGGTCCGAATTTCTGATTTTTAGCGAAGGCTCGGCAAACTGGCTGGAGTACGGGGACTACAGGTATGATCATTGCAATTGATGCCAGCCTCCAACCAGCTTCCCAAATAGTGCGCCAGTTGAAAGGTTTGGTTTCCGGGATTGTGCTTGTTTTGGGTCTAGTTTGGACCTCGCCAGCTGTAGCGGCTAATGTTTCGCAACTTCCGCCCGGTTTGCGGGCCCGTGAGGCAGTATTGTCGAAGTCGATTATTATAAATGGGTTACCGCTGATGACCCGCGAAGGTATGGGGAGTCAGTGGCACTTCGACGATCTTGACGTCTACTACCAGAACTGTGTGACAGGCGGACCTGGTTGATTCGTAATCCCGGTGCTTGACTAGCAGGGCTTTGCGGAGGGCGTACGACGAAAATTGGTACTGGAAATTGGGTCAGCGCCAGCAATAGGAGAGGTTGTGAAGGCGCAACTTACCTCACCCTCAGACTGCCTGATTGGCGAGAAGATCTGGGAACGGAACCAACATGTCTGGAGCGAACCCTAGAATCGGCCTTTGCATCCATCACCCGCGGCTCGATACAAAAAAGCCAGCAGCAATATTCTAAGGGAAACTAGTATTCCGCGCTTCCAATGGAACCGCACAAATGATGGTGAATCTTCGACACGGTGCGAGTAGACAAACTTATTGGCATCGATTTGCACGAACCGAGCGAAATTTGCACGCTTATGGTTAATTCGCAATAAGAGAATATCATGGCTGGGGTGGTAGGATTCGAACCTACGATACACAGTACCAAAAACTGCTGCCTTACCACTTGGCTACACCCCAACGGTGAGGCGCTATCTACGATTGTTGTTGGTAGGGTTCAAGAGCTTTCAGGCAAAAAATTAGGCCAGTTATAAAAAAAATTGAGAGCATCTTTCACGGGTCATGTTAGCAGCACCTCTTCCTGCCCGAAGGTGTTGAACATGGTTTGACGGCAACGGCTGTGAATTGGCTCTTCCGCCAATGAAGCATGACTCTGCGGACAGATGTTGAACGGCTGGGCCGGGCGAGGATTCGTCTGGCAGGCGGACAGGAAGCAGATTTTCGATTGGTTTAACGAGGGCGAGTGGCAGTCGCGAATGTGGTCTTTCTGGCGCTGCACCCCTTTGTTGCGCCTCCTGCTTACGTAGGGCGGCCCAATGCCGAAGCAGATAACAAGAATAAGCAAGTTCGAGAGTGGCGGATCGGGAACTTCATTGCCGGTTGCTCTGAGATCAGCGCTACTCGCGAATCTCTGAGGGGTCGACGCCCCAAAGGTTGGATTTTAGGGCCCAGCCACGATAGCCACCTGCAGAGATGCGACACCACTCGATCGTGCAGGTTCCAAGCCGCGCGACAACGCCGGTTTCAAACCGCGCACTGACCTGCGAGTTTGGGTCCGGGTTGGAATAGACCGGCAGCAAGTCGGATTCGATCAGTACTGTGCGCACGCCAGACAACAAGGCGTAATGGACCCAACCCCCTGCGCCATCGCGGTCCTGAACCTTTCTCCAGTTGCCATATTCCGCCGTCACCTGCAAAGGCATCCCACGCCGTTTGAACACCCAGTCGATTCGATGCGACAGGGATGGTCCTCTGCGCACGTTTCCCTCGGCCGCTTTCATGGAAACATACCGTGGCAAAGGCAGATTCGTGACCTGGCCGCGCTTATCCTGTGCGCTGGCCACCAAGGGACCAAGCACAAGCATAATTACTGAAAAAAGCGCCAGAATCCGGCGATTTACTGGTAGGAGAACACTCACTGACAGTCTGCTCTTATGCCTGTTAATTTTGCTTCGAAAAAAGGTTGGATCAATGCCCAGGGGTTCTTGTGCCCCGCCTTATCCTGCGCCACGATGCCATGACGCGCGAAAGTTTGCAAAGCAGTGGGAGTACACAGGTGCCTAGAGAACGTCTGAGTGTTGTCGTTACGCGACGGTTGCCCGAGGCTGTTGAAACCCGATTGAGCGAGCTGTTCGATGTCCGGTTGCGTGCGGACGACGCACCCATGACCCGAGAAGAGCTTGTAGCGGCCGTACAAGAAGCGGATGTACTTGTACCAACGGTTACAGACTCGATTGATGGCGGGTTGCTGGGGCAGGCGGGTGAAAGGCTGCGACTGATCGCTAACTATGGGGCAGGGGTTGACAATATCGATGTCGCAACCGCCCGTCAGCGTGGCATCCTTGTGTCGAATACGCCCGGTGTGCTGACCGACGATACTGCGGATATGACCATGGCGCTGATATTGGCCGTGACCCGCCGCATCCCCGAGGGGTTGTCCGTCATGCAAAAAGGGGACTGGCAAGGATGGTCACCCAACGCGTTGCTGGGTGGGCGGATCGGTGGGCGGCGTCTTGGCATTTTGGGGATGGGCCGGATTGGTCAGGCGGTCGCCCGTCGTGCCAGTGCCTTCGGAATGCAGATACATTACCACAACCGTCGTAGGTTGAGACCGGAGACAGAGCAAGAGCTTGAGGCGACCTATTGGGAAAGCCTTGATCAGATGGTCGCACGGATGGATGTGATCTCGGTCAACTGCCCGTCTACGCCTTCGACTTTTCACCTGATGAATGCCCGGCGGCTAAAGCTGATGAAGCCCAGTGCAGTGCTCGTCAATACGTCACGTGGCGAAGTGGTCGATGAAAACGCGCTAACCCGCCAAATCCGGTCAGGCGATATCGCAGGTGCAGGTCTTGACGTTTATGAACACGGAACGAAGGTGAACCCTCGCCTACGGCAGTTGCCGAACGTGGTTCTGTTGCCGCATATGGGATCTGCCACGCTTGAGGGGCGGATCGAAATGGGCGAAAAAGTTATCATAAATATCAAGACATTCGAAGACGGCCACCGACCACCGGACCAAGTTGTTCCTTCCATGTTATAGTACTTGGCTTGGTGGCCGGACGATACAAAGTCAATTTTTCAGGAGGATACTATGAAACGAAGTCTGATTTCGGGATTGCTTTTGGCAACCATGACCTTTGCCGGGCCGTTGGCCTCTCAGGAAGCTGCGGATGCGGTTGCACCCGAGGGTGGTACTGACGGGCAGGTTCAGGGCCTGACCGCAGAAGTCATAGCCTCACTCGAAGCGAAATTGGCCGGTGAACCCGTGACGTCGCAGAACTGGATGGTGGCCGCGGCCAACCCTCTGGCGGTTGAGGCCGGGGCCAAGGTGCTGCGGGCAGGCGGTTCGGCGGCTGATGCGATGGTTGCCGTGCAGGTTGTACTTGGTTTGGTCGAGCCGCAATCCTCAGGCCTTGGTGGTGGTGCATTTCTGGTCTGGTATGATGCGGCCTCTGGCAAGCTGACAACACTGGACGGACGTGAATCCGCCCCGCTTGAGGCTACCCATCGTCTGTTTCAGGACGAGAATGGCGAACCGCTGAAATTCTTTGATGCGGTTGTCGGGGGACTTTCCGTCGGCACACCCGGCACCCCGGCTTTGTTGGAAGAGGCGCATCGCCGCTGGGGCCGCAGCCCGTGGCCCGGCCTGTTTTCTGATGGCATTACGTTGGCTGATGAGGGTTTTTTGGTTTCCCCTCGATTGGCCAGCCTTGCTGAGAATGACGCGGAACGCCTGTCTCGATTTCCCGAGACAGCCGCGTATTTCCTGCCGAATGGACAGCCGCTTGCACAGGGGCAGCGGTTGACGAACCCGGCCTATGCGGAAACGCTGCGCATCATGGCTGCGGAAGGATCAGCTGGATTCTACGGAGGAGAGATTGCCGCCGGGATCGTCAGCGCGGTTCGCAACGCGCCTGGGAATCCGGGCGTGCTGTCTGGTACAGATCTGGCGCTTTATCAGGTCATCGAACGCGACCCCGTCTGCGCCACCTACCGCGTTTATGAAGTCTGCGGAATGGGCCCGCCATCCTCAGGGGCGCTGACGGTCGGGCAGATTCTGGGCATGTTGAACGCCTATGATCTGGCAGCGTCAGGCCCCGAAGATATCAGATCCTGGCGGCTGATCGGGGATGCTTCGCGTTTGGCTTTTGCCGACCGTGGGCGCTATATGGCTGACCATGATTTTGTCCCGATGCCGACACAGGGGCTGGTCGATCCTGCCTATTTGTCCGAACGGGGCGCGTTGCTGAGCGGTGAGGCCGCATTGATCGACGCCGGTCCGGGGAATCCCGAATTTGACCACGCCTCGAACTGGGCGGATGATATCTCGCTGGAACTTCCGTCGACCTCGCATATTTCGATCGTGGACCAGTATGGCAATGTGCTGTCCATGACCACGACGATCGAAAACGGCTTTGGATCGCGGCTGATGACCAACGGGTTCTTGCTGAACAATGAGCTGACCGATTTCTCGTTCAAAACCCACAGCGATGGCGTTCCGATTGCCAACCGTCTGGAACCGGGCAAGCGTCCGCGCTCATCTATGAGTCCGACCATTGTGATGCAGGACGGTGCACCGGTTCTGGCCATCGGATCGCCGGGCGGAAGCCGGATTATCGGCTATGTTGCCAAGTCGATCATCGCCTGGGCAGATTGGGATATGGATGTACAACAGGCCTTGGCACTGCCGCATCTGGTCAATCGTTTCGGCACGTTCGACGTGGAACAGGGCACCGGGGCCGAAGGGCTTTCGGATGCGTTGACCGAACTTGGCTATGAGGTCAACGCGCGTGATCTGACATCAGGTCTTCATGCCATCGAGATCGGGGACATGCTGACAGGCGGTGCCGATCCGCGACGTGAGGGCATTGCGCTGGGCGAATAGTCTAGCGGCCAGTCAGAAAGGGAAAGCATGGTGCAGGCAAAGTCGCTTCGGCGAAACGAGGCGGGGATTGAAACGGTCGTCGGCATTCTGAAACAGCAATTCGGCGACCGTTTGCAAACGGGTCAGGCGATCCGCGAGCAGCACGGGCATACGACCACGTGGATCGAAAACCAGCCCCCTGATGCGGTGGTGTTTCCGCGTTCGACCCAGGAAGTCTCGGAAATCGTCAAGGCCTGCGCCACGCATAAGGTCCCTGTGATTGCCTTTGGCACCGGAACCTCGCTGGAAGGGCATGTGAACGCGCCAGCCGGTGGCATTTCGGTCGATCTGTCTCAGATGAACAAGGTACTGGCCGTTCATTCCGATGATTTGGATTGTGTCGTGCAACCAGGTGTAACGCGAGAGGAGCTGAATACTCATCTGCGTGATCTGGGTCTGTTCTTTCCGATTGATCCCGGTGCGAACGCCTCGCTGGGCGGTATGGCGGCGACCCGTGCTTCGGGAACCAATGCGGTGCGCTATGGCACGATGAAGGACAATATCCTTAGCCTTGAGGCCGTGATGCCGGACGGGCAAATCATCCGAACCGGGCAGCGGGCCAGAAAGTCGTCGGCCGGGTATGACTTGACCCGCCTGATGGTGGGCGCAGAGGGCACGCTGGGCATCATCACAGAACTTACTCTGCGTCTGCAAGGCATCCCCGAAGCGATCACCTCGGCGCGTTGTGTTTTTCCTTCTGTCGACGCGGCATGTCAGGCTGTAATGATGACGATCCAGTACGGCGTTCCCGTGGCCCGGATCGAGTTGTTAGACGAGGTGTCGGTGAAGGCCGCAAACGCCTATTCGGGACTGGCCTTACCGGAAACCCCGCTTTTGCTGTTGGAGTTTCATGGATCAACTGGTGGTGCGGTCGAGCAGGCTGAGACATTTGGTCAGATCGCCGAAGAGTTCGGCGGCACAGATTTCGCGGCCACTTCGACAACCGAAGAACGCAACAAACTCTGGCAGGCACGCCATGATATGTATTGGGCCAGCTTGCAGTTGCGCCCCGGTGCGCGGGGCATATCAACCGATGTTTGCGTACCGATCTCGCGACTGGCAGAATGCGTGACTGCGACCCGGAACAAGGCCAAGGAACTTGGGCTTTTGGCGCCGATTGTCGGGCATGTAGGGGACGGTAATTTTCACACCTTGCTGTTGATCGACATGGAAAACGCCAACGAAGTGGCCAAAGCGGACGGGTTTGTTGGGTGGTTGAATGACCTTGCGATCGAGATGGAGGGAACCTGTACCGGGGAACATGGGATCGGGCAAGGAAAGCGGTCATACCTGGCCAAGGAGCTAGGGGCAGCGCTGACCTTTATGGAGGCGGTGAAAAAGGCGCTTGATCCCGACAATATCATGAACCCTGGAAAAATATTTCCGGCTCGGGACGGGTAAAAACCGCGCGGATTATTCCGTATCTAGGCCACAAGGATGCCTCAATTTTCAAAGATTCTGCGCGAAATAAGCAGTGAATGAATATTGAGGTAATTTGATGGACGCGTTGCGGCTGATCGGGTTTGCGCTGATTGTTGGATTGGTTGTCGCCGGGCTGGATTACTACCAGCAGGATAAGAAACACGAAGGTACGCTGTCGGCAAACGGCTATGTGGAAACGCTCAAAACGCGGTTCGCCCTTTATCATGAAGAACTGGATGCCGAAGCGGCAGAGCGCGACCGCCAGAAGCGTTGGCGCGCAGGGGGCAAGCCCTATATGCCGGTCCCGGATTCAGAGCTTTCGCGTCGGGCAATAATGGACAGTGACTTCACGCTCGATGCGCGTGAAGGGGGGGGCTTGAAATCAGTCAGCGAGGCTGCGCGCCCGCTTGCCAGTAAGGTGGCCGTTCAAAAAGCTGAAATACAGGCCAAAAAACTGGATAAGGCAAGCTGGGTTTATGAAAAGGCTGGTCACACTTACTGGATTGAGATCAAACTGCGGCAGGAGGCTTCCGCGGATTCACTTGCAGGCAATATCGCAAGATCGATCGACTCGATGGATTTCGGTGCCAGCAACTATGCTCCGTTCGGTGTGATCGGGGGCGTTGCCTATTTTCAGTTCGTCGAAGCTGAGTACAGCCCGATCCATCTCGATGTCCGTAAAGTCTGGTCGATGATCACTGCCAAAGTGACGGATCTGACAGAGCCGGTTGGGTTCCAGATCTATACGGGCACCCTGGGTCTGGGTGAGGAAATACGTGTTGAGATGTACACGGATGCCCCGGAGCAGGATGTGCGCATATTCCTCAGCCAGCTTGACTATGATGGGATGAACGCGTTGCTTAGCCGACCGGTGCCTGGTGTAGGAAACGAGGCGGTTACCGACCCGGATGGCGGCATTGAGCGCGCCTTGCAAATGGCCGAAGTCCGGGTCGAGTTCACCCGGCTGCGCAGCGAGATTGCTCAGTTGCGGATCGAAAACATCAACGGGTTGGCTTTGCTTGCCAATACAATGGCGGCACAACACGGGTTGCCATCTGATGCTTTCGATCTGACGGCAAACAATATCCAATCCCCGGATGATTTGATCCAGATCGGGTATCGCAAAGGGTTGGCTGGCCTGGAAATTGAAAACGCAGATGCGGATGGATCTGGCGGCAGTGTTTTTGGGCGACTTTTCGGGAAGCTAACGGGTGGGTCGGAAGAAAAAGAGGTCGAACCGAAAAGCTCGAGCGGTTTGTTCGGCGGCCTGAAGTCGTTTTTTAAAGGTTCAGAAACTGCCGATGCTTCTGGGAAACGTGTGAACGAAGCATCCGAGATTCGTGTGAACAAGGGTGGCGCAGGGTCTTCGGGCAAATGCGCCTTCAAAGATGCGCGCAAGACCTGCTCGCTGTCTGGCGGCTGAGAAAGTTCAAAACTTTTAGGAAAAACGACCCCCAGATGTCTGAGGGTCGTTTTTTTTATATCACTGGTCGGATGAATGTCGCGCGGTGGGCGCTGATTGCGCCATATGGTGGCAACAGATTCCAAGGGGAGACACCCGGCTATGAAAACCCAAGTCAAAGCACTGGTCGTTGGCGGCGGCGCCGTCGGCACTTCGATTGCCTATCATCTGGCCAAGGCAGGCTGGGACGATGTCATGCTAATTGAGCGGGACGAACTGACATCAGGTTCGACCTGGCATGCGGCGGGTTTGCTGCCGCTGTTCAACATGTCCTATGCGACCACGCATATCCACAAATACTCGGTCGATTTCTACAAGCAGCTTGAAGATGAGACCGGCCTGAACGCGGGTTTCGCCGTGGTTGGCAACCTGCGCATGGCGCAGACCCAGGAGCGCATGGACGAATACATGCTGTACGCGTCCACCGCCGAAACCTGTGACGTTGCCTATGAATGGCTGACTCCGGACCAGATTAAGGAACGCTGGCCGCTGATCGAGACCTCGGACCTGAAGGGCGCGATCTATCACACCGAGGACGGCTATATTAACCCAGCAGACGTGACACAGGCGATGGCCAAGGGTGCGCGTCAACGCGGTGTTGAGATCGTTCGCAAGCTGCAGGCCGATGCCTTCCATTGGAATGGCACTCATTGGGAAGTCACCTGCACCAAAATGGTCGAGAAGGGCGGTAACCTCATTCCGTCGGATGAGCAGGTGGTTATCACCGCCGAGCATGTCGTGACCGCATCGGGCAACCACGCACAGCGGACCGCGAAAATGCTGGGCATCAAGATGCCCGCGATCCCGGTCGAACACACCTTCATCGTCATGGACAAAGACCCTGAGCTGGTCAAATGGCGTGAAGCGGGCAACCCCGAACACCCTGTTGTCCGCGATGCCGACAACGAATCCTACGCACGCGAGGAACGCGGCGGCTGGATTTTGGGGATCTATGAACATGGTGCGCCGGCGCAGTTCGAACACGGCGTGCCGGACAGCTTCCGTGCTGATCTGTTCCCGCTCGATCTCGACCGGATTGCAGATCAGTATATGGCAATGGCCGAGCGCGTGCCGTCCTGTGCCGAATCCGGCCTGAAAGACGATTTCAACGGCCCGATCTGCTACACACCCGACGGTAACCCGCTGGTTGGACCCGCGCCGGGTCTGCGCAATATGTGGCTGGCCGAGGGCTTCAGCTTTGGTATCACCGCTGCGGGTGGCACCGGTTATTATCTGGCCCAGATGATGGTCGATGGAGAAGCCGAGATCGACATGGCCTCGCTGGACCCCAAACGCTATAGCAGCAACTGGATGACCACCGAGTTCGCGGCGCGCAAGAACGAAGAGTGCTATGAGCACGTCTATATCCTGCACCACCCCGATGAAGAACGTGCTGCCTGCCGCCCGCTGCGGACTGTTCCGGCCTATGACCGTCAGAAAGCGCGTGGCGCACAGTTTGGCTGGGTTAACGGCTGGGAGCGCCCGAACTATTTCGGTCCGCTGGATGCACCCGAAAACTTCGACCATGATGCCCGCTCGTTCCGCCGCGGTGGCTGGTGGCAGCATGCCGTTGACGAAGCAAAGGCGATCCGCGAAGGCGTTGGCCTGATCGACGCATCGGCCTTCACAAAGCATGTCGTCAAAGGCCCCGGTGCGACCCAGTTCCTGGATTGGTTCACCTGCAACAAGCTGCCCAAGGTCGGTCGTATCAACCTGACCTACGCGCTGACCTCGCACGGTACCACCCGCACCGAATACACCATCGTCCGTAACGGCGAGAACAACTACTATATCGTCTCTGCCGGTGCCTGGACTGAGTACGACGCCGATTACCTGCGCAAGGCGGCCGAGGACAAGATGGAGGAGTTCGGTTACATCGAGATCCAGGATGTGACCACTCAGTGGGGCGTTTTTGCCATCGCCGGACCCAAATCGCGGGACGTTCTGAAAGAGGTCATCAAAGACGCCGATCCGGAAACCGCACTGTCCAACAAGCGCTTCCCATGGTTGTCGGCCCGTCAGATCGAACTGGGCATGTGCCCGGTCAACGCGATCCGTGTGGCCTATACCGGTGAGCTGGGTTGGGAACTGCACCACCCGATTGAAATGCAGAACTACCTATACGACCTGCTGGAAAAAGCGGGTGAGAAGCATGGCATGAAGCTGGTCGGCGCACGCGCCCAGAACTGGCTGCGTCAGGAGAAATCCTATCGCGCCTTCGGCACCGAACTGGGCCGCGACGCGACCCCGCTGGAAGCCGACCTGCCGCGCTTTGTTGACCTGTCCAAGGACTTCTATGGGAAGGCCAAGCTGGCAGAGACTGGCGTGCGCGTGAAATGCTGCACGCTGCTGATCGACGGCCCGAACGATGCCGATCCGTGGGGCCGGGAAGTGCTGTATACGCCGGAAGGTGAACGCGTCGGTCGTCTGACTTCGGGTGGCTATTCAGTAGCCTTCGAGAAATCCATCGGCATGGGCTATGTGAAGCCCGATCTGGCGGTGGAAGGCACCAAGCTGAAGGTTAAGCTTCAGGACAAATTGTGGGATGCGGTCGTCACCTGCGACAGCCCCTATGATCCGAAAAACGAAACCATCCGCAAGGACGGCTGATCTGGATAAGAACGGCGGCACCTTTTTGGTGCCGCCTTCAAATGCCCGCAGCACGCGGGCTTTTTTCATGCACTCAGCTCGTCGAAACAGTCCAGCGCCTTAGAGGCGTACATCATCGACGGCCCGCCCCCCATCTGAACCGCCATGGACAGAACGTCCGAAATCTCGTCACGTGACGCGCCGGCTTTGATCAAAGCTTCGGTGTGCAGCATGATACAGGGTTCGCATCGGTCCGCTATGGATATGCCAAGAGCGATGAATTCTTTGGTCTTGTAGTCTAGCGTTCCGCCTTGCTTGACCGCCGCGCCAAGCGCACCGAAGGCGCGGGCGGTATCAGGGATTGCGCCGTTCAAATTGCGAAGACCTTTTCGCGTGTCGTTGATCTTTTCCTGCCAGGGCATGCTACATTCCATTTAACATCGTGTGTTTGGAATATGTTTAGTTGGCCTCGGTCGGGCTTTGATCTGGATCAGGTGTCAGATTTTTCCACGATGAAGGCCAGGTTATTTGCAGGCATCTCCGCGACTTCCAGGATTTTCAGGTCGTGATTGGCCAAAAGCTCAGAAACGTCTCCGTCGTTTTTATATCCGATTTCAGCATCCTGCTGGACCAGAGCTGTATGAAATCGTTGATCCCCCGCGCTGGTCAGGCGATTGTTGCGCATGAAGGGACCATAGAGGATCAACTGGCCATTCGCGTTCAGTGCTTGCGCTGCCTCGCCGACAAGCGTTTCCATTTCGGCCCAGCTGATCAGGTGCAAGAGATTGATCAGAACGATCAGATCCCTGCCGCCAAACGGCTGATGCCAACCCTCGATGGTTGCATCCAGAGCGACTGCTTTAGACACATTCGGCAGGCCCGCGGTGTAGGCATTGATGCTGGCCTGCCGTTCGGATTCAACCTCACTGGGTTGCCAATGCATGCCGGGGCGGCATTCGGCAAAGGCTGCGATGTGCTGACCGGTGCCACTTGCCAGTTCTAGCGCTTGTCCGGTCAAAGGGGCGAACCGGTCCAGAAGGTCGCACAAAGCCCTGACGTTACGGCTGGCTGCCGGAGCGACCAACTGACCGTTCTCTCCTACAGTCGCGACGCTGGCGTTGGAGGGTAACGGGCGCTTGTTCATCTGTGCAACCTGTCTGGTCTCAGAGAGGCGATGGTCGCCGTGTCCAGACTTGATTGGTTGCCGACTGTCAGATCCGCTACCAGTTGGGATGCAGCAGGGGCCGTCTGAAACCCGTAACCACCCTGACCGGCAGACCAGATAAACGTAGGATCGGTCGGATCGGGCCCCAAAACCAGGCTGCCATCCGGTGCGAAACTGCGCAAGCCCGCCCAGTTGGTTTCGACCCGCGTCACAGGCTCGGTGACCATTGCCTCGTACCGGGCCAAGCCCTCGGCCAGAACCATGTCATCGGCAAACGCATCATGGGCGGCGGTCGGATCGGCATCGGCAGGTGAGACCAGCAATTTGCCCGCGTCGGGTTTAGCATACCAGCTTTCGCCCGCACCCAACATCATGGGCCAGGCGCGCAAGTCATGCCCGCCGGGGGCCGGGATACGGGCCATTGAGCGGCGGCGCGGCTGGATACCAATCGGCGCGATACCGGCCATCGCCGCGATTTCGTCAACCCAGGCGCCGGCTGCATTGACGATGTGTCGTGCCTCAAAGCTCTCAGTGGCCTCGACGATCCAGTGCCTATGTTTGCGAATTGCCGTGACGCTTTGCCGGGTCAGAACGGATCCGCCATTCCCACGGATCGTCCGGGCGAAATCCTGCATCATGCGGTCGGTATCTATATCTTGTTCACTGTCGCTGTGCGCCGCGAACCCGACGGTTTCGGGGTTCAGGATCGGGATAAGGGATTGTGCCGCGTCAAAGGAAATCTGTCGGCCGCCAAGTTGATCGGCATCCCGGTGAAACACATCGTGTTGGTCTTTCCCGCCGATCAGAACCCAGCCGCGTGGCGACAGATAGTCATTCGTCTCAAAATGCGCTGCGCTGGCAAGGTTGAGGGCAATAACAGCAGGCGGACCATAGGCGGGTGCAAACATAGCCGCGGACCGGCCTGATGCGTGATAGCCCAGCGCCTCTTCGCCTTCGAGCACGGTGACCTGGCCGCGCTCTGACAACCGCGCGCCCGCGCTAAGCCCGGCAATACCGCCGCCGATAATCAGGAAATCTATCATGTCGCCCCTTTGCTGGCCGCAGTCGTGATTTTCTGACGTCGAATGCGCCCTGCACGACCGTAGAATTCTAATTGAGACTTTAAGCAGGGTTGAATTTGCGCATCAACCCATCCAAAGAAGTGGAAAGCAATTAGAGGAGGGCAGGGTGAGCACAGCAGATTTACACCCATTGGCCACGGGGCACATTCCGTCTTACGTGACCCAGGCGGATGGCAGCGATTTTCTTTTGACGGTCATGTTCATTTTCACGGTTGTGGTGATCATCCTGATCGGCGTTGGCTATTTCACCCTGCATTCGATCCCCGAAAAGCTCGCGCATGAATCCAACCACCCGCAGTTTCAGCTTGTGGGAATTCTTGCGCTGCTGGCTTTGTTCACTCATAACGGATTGTTCTGGATTGCAGCCATTCTGGTCGCCGGATTCCAGTTTCCCGACATAGGTGCGCCCTTGCGTGCCATTGCCGATGCGATCCGATCTTTGGCGCCGCAACCGCCTGCTGATCCCGATCCCGTTCCATCCCCCGAACCCGTCGCGCAGCAGGAGCAATAGGACATGCTTGAAACACTGATGTGCGCGCTGGTCACAGTGCTGCCCGATTATCTGTTCCGCCGCTTTGTGCAGGGAAAACGCATCGGGCATGAGATAACCCTGTTCACCATGTGGTACGAGCTGCGCTGGGGTCTGACAACCTGTGCCATTATGGCGCTGACCGTGATCACCACTCTGTTCTATTTTCACCCGGCCAGCAAAACTGCGGCCTCGTATTTCCGCACGGTGACGATCCTGCCGCAACTGGGTGGGCGAGTGTCCGAGGTCTATGTCTCCAACAATCAACAGGTTGTTGCTGGGCAGCCAATCTTCCGGATCGAGGACTTCACTCAGACTGCAATGGTTGAGGCAGCGCATGCGCAGATCGCGCAAGTTCAGGCATCACTGAAAGTTGCGGAGACCGATCTGGCCGAGGCCGCCGCCGGGATCGCGGGCGCAAAAGCGGCGCTGGATCAGGCGCTAGAGGACTTGCAACGCAATACGACCCTGCGGGACGAAGGGTCAAGCGCCGTCCGCCTGGCCGAGATTGACCGGCTGGAAAACCTTGTCGCTGAACGAGAGGCCAAGCTGGTTGCGGCTGAATCGCAACGCGCTGCCGTCGTACAGCAAATCGAAGAGCTGATCCCGGCCCAACTGGCCAGCGCCAATGCGAACCTGGATGCTGCTTTGACCGAGCTGGACAAGACTGTGATCAACGCGGGTGTGACGGGGAGGATCGAACAGTTCGGCCTTCAGGTTGGCGATTACGTCAGTCCTCTGCTACGTCCAGCAGGTATTCTTGTGCCGTCAAATTCCGGGCATGACCGCTTTCAGGCTGCGTTCAATCAGATGTCGGCGCAGGTTATCAAACCCGGCATGGTCGGAGAGCTGGGCTGCATGACCAAGCCGTTCACAGTTATTCCGGTTGTGGTGGTCGAAGTTCAGGATGTGATCCCATCGGGACAAATTCGCCCGTCAGACGAGCTTAGAGACGTGCAGTCCAACAAGGTGCCGGGCTCGATCCTGGTTTATTTTGAACCGCTTTATAAGGGCATGGCGGATGATATCCCGCCCGGCAGCAACTGTCTGGCGAATGTCTACACCGATAACCACGAGCGGCTGGAGCATGAAGATTTGGGCTTTTGGCAATCTGCTTTCCTGCATGTGGTCGACACGATCGGCGTGGTTCATGCGGCGGGTCTGCGCCTGCGTTTGATCCTGATGCCGGTGAACACGCTGGTTCTGACTGGGCATTAACGGCTCTTACGTAGATCAGAATTTGCCGTTGTCATTCTTCCACTCGCTACGGGGCGCTATGGTTTCCATAGTGCCCCAATGCTCGACGATCACGCCGTCAGCGACCCGAAACAGATCATAAAAGCTGGTATGTTTTCCGTGACTGGCACCTTCGCTCATGCACAGGACGAAATTCCCTTCTGCCAGCACACGATGGACGCGGTGATACTGAACGATCAACTCCGCGTCTGATCTAGCTTCAAGCACCATGCGATAGGCGTCGATGCCGTCAACGCCATCGGGATCGTGTTGTATCAGGTTCGCATCAACAAACGCCTTCATCCGCTCGGTTTTCCGGTCTATCAGGACCGTTTGCGAGAAGTTGCCAACCAATTCCCGGTTCTGTTCGGTTCTGTCAATATCCGTGATTTCAGTTGGCCCATCAAGCATGCCGCGTCCCGAAGCGTTTGGGCCGCGCAGGGGCTGAATGTTATCCCAGTGCTCAATAGCTTTGCTGTCTTCAAACCGAAAGACCTCGAACGCGGCCTTAACTTCGGCAAAATCATATTCGTTATGGGCAAAAGCGAATTCGCCATCTTCAAAAACGCGAACAAATTTAACCTTGGGATTTGTTTTCGACAGGCGGGCAAACAACGTGGCCAGCCCCTCGCTGCCTTCATGGGTCTGGGGATTGTGCTGGATGTATTTTTCTTCGTTGACGACGGTTGCAGCCCCGGCATCCCCGGTTTCGATACCCTTCAACAGTTTCTGCAGCAATTCGCGTTTTGAATTCATCTGGTCCTCGTTGATCGGTAGAGCCGCGGATCAATGTGCTTGGCGCTGGTTTCGGGCTATCGAAGATCAAGAGTGGCATAAAACAGGTGGCAAAATCAAAAAAGGCCCGCACATGGCGGGCCTTTCTGCGTTATCCTGTGCCGCCTTACTGCGGAATCTCACCTTCCAAGCCTTCGACATAGAAGTTCATGCCGGCCAGTGTACCGTCGTCTGCGGTCTCGCCTTCGGCCAGCCAGTCACTACCGTCCTGCTTTTTCAGCGGTCCGGTGAAGGGGTGGTATTCACCCGCGGCCATGGCCGCTTTCAGCGCCAGTGCCTCTTCTTTGACGTCAGCGGGAACCGCGTCCGAGATTTCGCCGATTGCAACCATGCCTTCGCGGATGCCATCCCATGTATTGGCGCTTTCCCATGTGCCATCCATGACGGCCTGGGTCCGTGCAATATAGTAGGGCGCCCAGTCATCGATGATCGACGAGACGCGCGGGTACGGAGCGTATTCGCTCATGTCCGAGGCCTGGCCGAAAGTGATGACGTTGCCCGCCTCTTGCGCAGCTGCTTGCGGTGCGGTCGAGTCGGTGTGCTGCAGGATCACGTCCGCGCCCTGTTCGATCAGAACAGTGGCGGCATCTGCTTCTTTCGCCGGATCGAACCAAGTGTAGGCCCAGATGATCTTGAACTCGACATCCGGGTTGACCTTCTTGGCGTGGATATAGGCCGAGTTGATTCCGCGGACCACTTCGGGGATCGGATAGGACCCGATATAGCCAACAATGTTCGACTTGGTCATCTTGCCCGCGATATGGCCCTGTACCGCACGACCTTCATAAAAACGTGCCGAATAAACCGAAACGTTGTCGGCTGTTTTATAGCCGGTCGCGTGTTCGAACTTCACGTTCGGGAATTTCTTGGCCACGTTGATGGTCGGATCCATGTATCCGAACGAGGTGGTAAAGATCAGGTCTGCACCTTCCAGCGCCATCTGGGTCATCACCCGCTCTGCATCCGGGCCTTCGGGCACGGATTCAACAAACACGGTTTCGACTTTGTCGCCGAACTCTTCCTCAACCGCCAGACGGCCCTTGTTATGTTCATAGGTCCAGCCGCCGTCGCCCACCGGGCCGACAAATACAAAGCCGACCTTGGTTTTGTCTTCGGCTATGGCAGTAGTTGCCAAACCCAGCGCCATGGCAGCGCTTGCCAGAAATGTAGTAATTTTCATGTGTTACTCCCCAAGTTGGTTCAGTTGTCCCCGTCTAATGCGAGGCATGGAATATCCGGCCGAGTGAGGCAGGTGCGCTGCTTTTGTCGGCGGAAAGGATCACAAGCACAAGGATCGTGATGATGTAGGGCGACATTGCCAGATACTCGACCGGGATGGCAACGCCCGCTGCCTGCAAATTCAGCTGCAACACGGTGATACCGCCGAACAAATAGGCACCCAGCAGGGCGCGCCATGGCTTCCAACTGGCGAAGACGACCAAGGCCAGGGCGATCCAGCCGACACCGGCTGTCATGCCCTCGGTCCACTGTGGCACCCGGATCAAGCTGATATAGGCCCCACCTAGCCCGGCACAGGCACCGCCGAACAGGATCGCCATGATGCGGATCTTGATCACCTTATAGCCAAGCGCATGCGCCGCATCGTGGTTTTCACCTACCGCGCGCAGGATCAGTCCGACGCGAGTGTATTTAAGCGTAGCCCAGACAGCCGCTGTCAAAGCGATGCCGACATAAAGGATCGGGTCATGCTGAAACAGGATCGGGCCGATCACCGGAATATCGCTGATCACCGGGATATGGATATCGCCCATGCTGGGGGGTTTGACCCCCACATAGCTTTGACCGAGCAGGGCGCTGAACCCTAAACCAAACAGAGTAAGCGCCAGACCACTGGCAACCTGATTGGCCAGCGCCACCTGCGTCAGCAGCACAAACAGCAGGGACAGTACTGCACCGCCTATGGCGGCGGCGACAAAGCCCAGCCAGGGCGACCCAGTCTCGACCGAGATCGCAAAACCGCTGATCGCGCCAACGATCATCATGCCCTCTACGCCAAGGTTCAGAACTCCTGCTTTTTCGACGACCAATTCACCGATCGCGGCCAGAAGCAGGGGGGTTGCAGCCACCATAAGTGACGCGACCAGAAGTACGGGATTAATCTCACCAAGGTCCATGATTACGCCACCTCGCTACGGGCCGCACGGATGCGGTAGTTGGTCAAAAGGTCGAAGGCCAGCAGGAAGAACAGCAGCATCCCCTGGAATACTTGAATGGCCGCGGCAGGAAGACCCATTTGGGACTGCGCAATTTCACCACCGATATAGGTCAACGCCATTAGGCCACCGGCTAGCAGGATGCCCACCGGATGCAGTCGACCCAGAAAGGCCACGATGATCGCGGTAAAGCCATAGCCGACGTTGAAGTCGATGCTGACAACACCCGAGGGGCCCGAGACTTCGAACATCCCCGCGAGCCCGGCCAGTGCGCCTGACAGGCCAAGACAGAACAGGATCAGCCGTGCTGGGTTTACCCCGGCGAATTTGGCAGCGCGCGGGGCCTCACCCGTCAGGCGGATGTGAAAGCCCAGCATGTGCCGGTTCAGCAGGATATAGGAAAAGATCACGGCTATCAGTGCGGTCACAACGCCCCAATGCATCCCCGATCCTGCGATCAGCTCGGCATTATGCGCACTCTCATAGGATTGAAGATTGCGTGAACCCGGAAAACCGAACCCTTCAGGGTTTTTCAGCAGTCCCAGCGAGACCGAGGCCATCATCTGTTCAGCCACATAGACCAGCATCAGCGAAACCAGAATTTCATTGGTGCCAAAGCGCACCTTCAGAAAGGCCGGAATAGAGGCCCAGAGCCAACCGCCAAGCGCACCTGCCATCACCATGATCGGAAAGACATACCAGGCATCCAGCGGGTAAAAGGCCAGCCCGGCCCCCGCGCCAAAGATGGCGCCCATGATATACTGACCCTCGGCGCCGATGTTCCAGATACCGGCGCGGAAGCCTAACGACAGGCCAATCGCAATCAGCACCAACGGCGCGCCCTTCACCAGCAGCTGCGGGCGGTAATAAAAGGCGAATTCACCGAACAGAGGCTCCCAGAAAATGGTGCCGATAGCCTGAACCGGGTTTTTACCCAGGACGGCAAACAATATGCCGCCAAACAGCATCGTCGCCAGTACCGCCACAAGCGGGGTCGCATAAGACCACGCTTTGGACGGCTGTGGCCGTTTCTCCAATACAATCATCTGCTCACACCCCTGTCGTCATATTTTGTTTTGCATCAGACATGGGCTACCTCCATGCCATGTGCACCGCCCATCATCAGGCCGATCTCATCCACGGTCAGACCCGTGGTTGTGCGTGGCGCGCTGAGCCTGCCTTCGTTCAGGGCGGCAAAGCTGTCCGAGATTTCCATCAATTCGTCCAGATCCTGGCTGATGCAGACCACCGCCGTGCCCTTGGCGGCAAGGTCCAGAATGGCCTGTCGGATCGACGCAGCGGCAGCGGCGTCCACCCCCCATGTGGGTTGGTTCACGACCAGCACATCGGGGTTCTGCAACACTTCGCGTCCGATCACGAATTTCTGTAGGTTGCCGCCTGACAATGACCGGGCCGCATTCTCGGGCCCCGGCGTGCGCACATCAAAAGCGCTGATGATCTTTTCAGCAAAGCTTTTGGTATCTGCCCATTTCAAGAACCCGTTGCTTTCCAACCCTTCGCGGACCGATCCGGTCAGCAGGGCGTTTTCGGTCAGGCTCATGTCTGGGGCGGCTGCATGTCCCAACCGCTCTTCGGGGGCGGTCAGTACGCCCAGCTTGCGCCGTGCGGTTGGGCCCAGTTTGCCAATCGGCTGGCCATCGAATTTGATCGCATCGGCAGCTGTCTGGATTTCGCCAGACAGGACACCCAGCAGTTCGTCCTGTCCGTTGCCAGCAACACCGCCAATTCCCAGCACTTCGCCCTTGCGAACTGTCATGTGGACATTCTTCAGCGCGGTGCCAAATTCAGACGGTGAAGGCACGGAAAGCCCGCTGACATCCAGCGCGACCTCGCCGAACTCGCGGCCTCCGCGCTCAGGTGTTTGCAGGGTTGAACCGACCATCAACTCGGCCATCTCCCGGGCCGAGGTTTCAGACGGAACGCATTCGCCCACATTCTTGCCCAGACGCAAGATCGTAGCGTGGTCGCATAGGGTGCGGATTTCTTCAAGCTTGTGCGAGATATACAGGATCGATGTGCCTTCAGACCGCAATTTATTCAGCGTTTCGAAAAGGATATCGACTTCTTGCGGCGTCAGAACACTGGTCGGTTCATCCATGATCAAAAGCTTTGGATCCTGCAGAAGGCAGCGAATGATCTCAACCCGTTGGCGTTCCCCCGCAGACAGGTCACCGACTGTACGAAAGGGGTCCAGCGGTAGGCCGTAGGTTTCCGAAACTTCCCGAATGCGCGAGGCCAGGTCGCCCATTGGTGGCGGGTTCTCCATCCCCAATGCGATGTTCTCGGCCACGTTCAGCGCGTCGAACAGCGAAAAATGCTGAAATACCATCGCGATTCCGTCAGCACGCGCGGCGCGCGGCTCGGGCGGAGCAAAGGGTTGGCCACGCAACAGCATGGTGCCGCTGTCTGGCTTCACCAAGCCATAGATCATTTTGACCAGCGTGGATTTCCCCGCACCGTTTTCGCCCAACAGGGCATGAACTTCGCCCTCACCGATGTCAAAGGACACCTGATCATTGGCCACGACGCCGGGATAGGCTTTGGTCAGTCCTTGCAAACTTAGCAGTGGAGTGGTCACGCGCTCAGATCCTTCTTCAAATTGTTTTGCCCAATCGGGCGCAGCAGTTGTGCTGCGACGCCCACGGCAATCATCTGCGGGTGCTTGCCCAGGCCCGGGTCGCCAATCGGGCAGGTGATCCGGCTGATCCGCTCGGGCGAGTGCCCCAGCGCCGCCAGCCGAGACCGGAACCGCGCCCATTTCGTAGCCGAGCCGATCAGCCCCGCAAAGCGGAAATCGTGCGAAAGCAGACGGTTGCACAATTCCAAGTCCAGATTGTGTGAATAAGTCAGCACCAGATGTTCAGCATCACGCGGCGCATGCCGAACCAGTTCCGCTGGTTTCGCGGCAGGGACGGCGGTGACTCCGTTCGGTACGGTTTCCGGAAACCGCTTGGATCCTGTATCGACCCAGGTGATTGCGAGATCGGGCAGCGGTGACAGGACATCCACCAAGGCGCGACCGACGTGACCCGCGCCCCAGACCCACAGTGCACGCGCGGGTTTGTGGACCGGCTCGACCATCCAGCCTTCGATCAGCTGTGCCTCTGGTGCAATCCCCTGTCCGCGGGCTTCGGTCAACAGGCGTTTGACCGACAGTGGCATGTCCTGGCCCGATGTTGGTCGCGCGATGATGCTGTCGTCCAGATCGTTGATGTTGTTGCGGTCATAGACCTCGCTTAGCAAGGAAACAGCGCCACCGCAGCACTGGCCCATGTCGGGGCCAAGCGCGTGATGGGTCAGGCGCGATTGGGCGGTTTGTATCCGCGCCGCTTCGGCTGCCTGAAACTCAAGTGTGCCGCCACCGATCGTGCCGGATTGCCCGTCCTGCCAGACCAGCATTGCGGCACCAACCTCACGTGGGGACGAGCCCTTGATCCCGGCGATGACTACCCGGATCACGCGCCCATGGGTTTTGACCGCCTCCCTCAAAGTCTCAAGGTCAAATCCCATCAGTCGTCCCCCTTCATCCTTTGGACACCATGCCAGACTTCTTCTGCCGTGGCGGGGGCATCCAATGCGGGGTAGCTGTTTCCGCAGGCCGCCACCGCATTCGACAGTGCCAGCCAGGCGGATATCCCAAGCATGAATGGAGGTTCGCCTACCGCTTTCGAGCGATAGATCGTGTCCTCACGGTTTTCAGCCTCCCAAAGCGCAACGTTGAAGATGTCGGGGCGATCGGAACAAGCCGGGATCTTGTAGGTCGATGGCGCATGGGTGCGCAGATTGCCTGTGCCATCCCAGACGAGTTCTTCGGTCGTCAACCAACCCGCGCCCTGCACATAGCCACCTTCGACCTGACCGATATCCAGCGCAGGGTTCAGCGACGCGCCCGCGTCATGCAGGATATCCGTGCGCAAGATGCGGTTCTCACCGGTTAGTGTGTCCACGGCAACTTCGGTGATCGAGGCGCCATAGGCGAAGTAGAAAAACGGACGACCCTGGCCTTTGATCCGGTCCCATTCAATCTTGGGTGTCTTATAGAAGCCGGTGGCCGAAAGACTGATGCGGCCCTGATAGGTCAGCGCGGCCGCTTCGGCAAAGGTATAGCGTTCTTCACCAACCGATACATGACCATCCCCGAAGGTGACAGCCGACGGGTCGGCCTGATGTCGCTCGGCCAGATACTCTGCCATCCGGTCGCGGATCGTGTCACAGGCAGCTTTCACCGCCATGCCGTTGAGATCGCTTCCCGAGGATGCCGCCGTTGCCGAGGTGTTCGGCACTTTGGCCGTGTCTGTGGCGGTGATTTTCACCATCTCTAGCGGAATACCAAAGCGTGAGGCGGCAACCTGGGCCACTTTTTGAAACAGGCCCTGGCCCATCTCGGTACCGCCATGGTTCAGGTGCACGGACCCGTCCTGGTACACATGCACCAGCGCGCCGGCCTGATTCAGATGGGTCAGGGTGAAGGAAATGCCGAACTTGACCGGAGAGAAGGCGATGCCCTTTTTGATCACGCTGTTCTCGGCATTCCATTTCTGAATTGCTGCCTTGCGCGCGGCATAGTCGCTGGAATTCAACAAGGCTTCGGTCATGCCGTGAAGTTCGAAATCTTCGACTTCCATGCCATAAGGGGTGGTGTTTGGCGTATCGCCGCCACTGCGATCAGGGGCATGGTCATCGGTACCCGCCGGGGCAGCGTAGTAGTTCCTGCGGCGCAGCTCGACCGGGTCCAGACCCAGCTCATGCGCGGCGTGGTCCATGACGCGTTCGATTCCAACCATACCCTGAGGGCCTCCAAACCCCCGATAGGCGGTGGCAGATTGGGTGTTGGTTTTCAGTCGGTGACTTTCGATCCGCGCATTGGGCAGCAGATACGCATTGTCGGAATGCAGCATCGCCCGGTCCGCGACGGGCAGCGACAGGTCTTGTGCCCATCCGCATATGGCGTGGTGCAGAAAGGATACCCCCTGAATATGCCCATCCTGATCGAACCCGGCCCTATAGCCAATGCGAAAGGCATGCCGCTTACCGGTGATGATCATGTCGTCATCGCGGTCATAGCGCATCTTGCAGGCTGTGCCGGTTGCCCGCGCAGCCACTGCGCAGGAAACAGCCAGTGCGTTGCCCTGGCTTTCCTTGCCCCCGAACCCGCCGCCCATGCGCCGGGTTTCAACGCGCACAGCATGCATGGGAACGCCCAGAGCCTCTGCCACTTTGTGCTGAATCTCAGTCGGGTGCTGGGTCGAGCTGTGGACCAGCATATCAGCACCCTCATTCGGCACCGCCAGTGCAGCCTGACCTTCCAGATAGAAATGCTCTTGCCCGCCAAGCTCAAAACTGCCTTCGATCACATGCGCCGCGCCTGCAATGGCGGCGTCTGCATCACCTTTGGTGTAGATGCGCGGGCCGTCTTCGAACCGACTGTCGGCGGCCAGCGCCTCTTCAATCGTCAGAATTGGTGTTTCTTCAGTATAGTCGATCTTGCCCAGTCGTGCAGCTTTGCGCGCGGCCAGATGGCTGGTGGCGACAACCAGAAACACGGGCTGCCCGATATAGTGGACAGAGCCGTCCGACAACAAAGGTTCATCGTGAATGGACGGTGAGACATCATTCGCAAAGGGCAGGTCTTCGGCGGTCATCACCATGACGACACCGTCAGCGGCCTTGACTGCAGACAGGTCAATCGCGGCGATTGTGCCCTTGGCGATGGGGCTGAGACCAAAGGCCAGATGCAACGTGCCTTTTGGTGTTGGGATATCGTCCACATAGCGGGCCGAACCGGAGACATGCAGCGGCGCGGCGTCATGAGGCAGTGGTTTTGTCACGCTCATGTCGACACCTCCAGCACATTGGTTACCTGGCCCTGATCTTCAAGGAAATAACGCTCCAGCATCGCTTTCGCCGTCTCAAGGCGGTAATGAGCCGAGGCGCGCATATCTGACATTGGCGCGTAATCCTCGGCAAACATCGTCAGAGCGGATTGAACGGTAGCAGCTGTCCATGGCTTGCCGGTCAACGAAGCTTCGACTTGAGTGGCGCGTTTCGGTACACCCGCCATTCCGCCAAATGCGATGCGCGCCTGAGTGACGGTACCTTCTGCAACGGTAATGTTGAAACACCCACAAACGGCCGAGATATCCTGATCAAACCGCTTGCTGAGCTTGTAGCATTTCAACCGATCCGCCTGGCGCGGGAAGCTTACGGCTTCGACGAATTCTCCGGGTACGCGATCCTGTTTTCCATAGTCGATGAAGAACTCTTCCAAGGGCAGCGTTCGCCTTGTGTCGCCTTTGCGCAGGTGCAGGCTGGCGCCCAGGGCAATCAGTGCAGGCGGGTTGTCACCGATTGGTGACCCATTGGCGATATTACCGCCTACGGTTGCGGCGTGCCGCACCTGTACGCTGGCATAGCGGCGGATCATTTCAGCATAAGAGGGGTGCAGATCCCCCAGCGCTTCGCCCATGCGGTTCATATCGACCATGGCACCAAGGTGAATTTCATCGTCTGTAACCGTGATCTGTTTCAGATCATCGCAACCGTTCATGAAGATTACTGTTTTCAGGTCGCGCAACTGTTTGGTCACCCAAAGGCCCACATCAGTCGCGCCTGCGACCAGGGTGGCCTCGGGGTGGTCGGCATAAATGGCGGCAAGCTCGTCCGAGGACCGCGGCAGCATAGGAGACGCGGCGGGTGCTGCGTCAGGCTTGTCCTTGATCCAGACGGGAACTGGGTGCTTTTCGGCGGCTTTGGCGGCACGGATAATCGGCGCATAGCCCGTACAGCGGCACAGGTTCCCGGCCAGCTGTGTGTCGTGATCGGTTGCACCATTCGCATGTCCGGCCACCATCGACATTACAAAGCCGGGGGTGCAAAAGCCACATTGCGACCCGTGCAGATCAACCATTGCCTGCTGAACCGGGTGGGCCTGCCCATCCGGGCTGCTGGCGCCTTCGACGGTGCGCACCGCTTTGCCGTGGAGCTGAGGCAGGAACAGAATGCAGGAGTTCAGAGCTTTGGCTCCTCCCTGATCCGTCACCATGACAGTGCAGGCACCGCAATCACCTTCGTTGCAGCCCTCTTTGGTGCCGGTCAGAGAGCGATCCTCGCGCAGCCAATCCAACAAGGTGACTGTCGGATCGACATTCGCCAACTCCACTGTCTCTCCGTTCAGAAGAAACGTGATATCCATTCGTGAAACCCGTCGCGTTACCGAATTGCGCCTCTGAATGCTCTCCTTCGATGCGACGTAGAAAGAGTGCGGGCGGATAGCTTGCCACTAGATGTTAGAAACAGCGCAGCCAATCTGGCAAGAAAAACCGCGCTTCTGATGTATCATTTCATTGGTCCGATCCTTGTGTTTCATATGGTTTCGATGTTCATCACCTTGAAACTAAAAGGTTTTGTAGCATGTTTCACCCTCAGAGTCCGAAGCACCTTATGGATTTCCCGAACAATCAACGCCTGTTTTTTTGGCAATCCGAACCTACGGTTCAGGCTTTTGTACCACCACTGGCTGCGATAGCGTGGGCGGCATGAGCAGCACTCCACGATTCATCCACCTCCGCGTTCACACCGAATATTCCCTGCTGGAAGGCGCCGTGCGGCTGAAAAAGCTGCCTGGTCTGTGTGAAAAGCTTGAGATGCCCGCCGTCGCCGTCACGGACACCAACAGCATGTTCTCTGCGTTGGAGTTTTCGGTCACCGCCAGCGGAGCGGGCGTTCAGCCGATCATGGGGTGCCAGGTCGATCTGACCTACCTGCAGGCGCAACCGGGCGAGAAAGCGAAAGCCCCCGCGCCGCTGGTGCTGCTGGCGCAGTCAGAGGCCGGGTATGAAAACCTAATGAAGCTCAGCTCTTGCCTGTATGTGGACAAGGGCGGGCAGTTGCCGCAGGTGACATTGGATGAACTGGCAGAGCGCTCGGATGGTCTGATCTGCCTGTCTGGCGGCCCTGACGGACCGGTGGGTCGCTTGTTGCAGCAAGGGCAGCGCCCAGCGGCCGAGGTCTTGGTGGATCGCCTTGCAACCATGTTCCCGGATCGTCTGTATGTCGAACTACAGCGCCATCCAGGCGAGGGTGGTCAGCCCGAGGCCGAACGTCTGACCGAGCGCGGCCATGTTGAAATGGCCTATGCCAAGAACCTGCCGCTGGTGGCTACCAACGATGTCTACTTCCCGACCACGGACATGTACGAAGCGCATGATGCGCTGATCTGTATTGCCGAGGGCGCTTATGTCGATCAGCAGGATGGCCGCCGCCGTCTGACCGCACAGCATTATTTCAAGTCGCAGCAGGAAATGGCGACCCTGTTCGCCGATCTGCCCGAAGCAATCGAAAACACGGTCGAGATCGCCAGGCGCTGTGCGTTCATGGCCTATCGCCGCGATCCGATCCTGCCGAAATTCGCCGATGACGAGGTGGCCGAGCTGCGCCGCATAGCCAATGAAGGACTGCAGAAACGTCTGGCCGTGATCCCGCATGCGGTAACCCCTGAAGAGTATCAGAAGCGGCTGGATTTCGAACTGGACATCATCGAGGGCATGGGGTTTCCGGGTTATTTCCTGATCGTTGCCGATTTCATCCAATGGTCAAAGGATCAGGACATCCCGGTTGGGCCGGGGCGGGGCTCGGGCGCGGGGTCGCTGGTGGCCTATGCGCTGACGATCACCGACCTTGATCCGTTGCGTTATTCGCTGCTGTTCGAACGTTTCCTGAACCCCGAACGGGTATCGATGCCTGACTTCGATATCGACTTCTGCATGGACCGCCGCGAAGAGGTGATCCGCTACGTGCAGCAGAAATATGGGCGCGACAAGGTTGGGCAGATCATAACTTTTGGCGCGCTGCTGTCGAAGGCCGCCGTGCGTGACATCGGGCGGGTTTTGCAGATGCCATATGGGCAGGTGGATCGCCTGTCCAAGATGATCCCGGTGGAAGGCGTCAAACCCGTCTCCATCGAGAAGGCGTTGAAAGATGAACCCCGGCTGCGGGAAGAGGCGCGTAACGAGGAGGTTGTGGACCGTCTGCTGACTTATGGCCAGCAGGTCGAGGGGCTGTTGCGAAACGCGTCGACCCACGCGGCTGGTGTGGTGATTGGCGACCGTCCGCTGGATGCGCTGGTGCCGCTGTATCAGGATCCGCGTTCCGACATGCCTGCGACCCAATTCAACATGAAATGGGTAGAACAGGCCGGTCTGGTTAAATTCGACTTTCTGGGTCTGAAAACCCTGACCGTGATCCAGAATGCGATGGATCTGATCTTCAAATCCGGGCGCGACCTGCACATCGCTGCTGATGGCACCGAGCTGTACGAAGCCGCCGAGGGGGCCGCGAACCAGATCAACGCCATCCCGCTGGATGATGAAGCGACTTACAAACTCTACTCAGCGGCCAAGACCGTAGCGGTGTTCCAGGTGGAATCCTCGGGCATGATGGATGCGCTCAAGCGGATGAAACCGGATTGTATCGAGGATATCATCGCCCTCGTCGCGCTATACCGTCCGGGCCCGATGGAGAACATCCCCAAGTTCTGCGAGGTCAAGAACAAGCTGAGCGAACGGGACACGCTGCACCCTTCCATCGACCATATCCTGGACGAAACCCAAGGCATTATCGTCTACCAGGAACAGGTTATGCAGATCGCTCAGGAAATGGCGGGCTATAGCCTTGGCGGAGCGGATTTGCTGCGCCGCGCGATGGGTAAGAAAATTCAGGAGGCGATGGATGCCGAGCGGCCTAAGTTCCTCAAAGGCGCTGCTGAGAATGACGTGGACGAGGCTAAGGCGACCGAGGTCTGGAACCTGTTGGATAAATTCGCCAACTATGGCTTCAACAAATCCCACGCTGCCGCCTATGCCGTGGTCAGCTATCAGACCGGCTGGTTGAAGGCGAACCACCCGGTCGAGTTCATGGCCGGGGTCATGAACTGCGATATCCATCTGACTGACAAGCTGGCGGTTTACTTCGAGGAAGTCCGCAAAGGGTTGGAACTGCCTTACATACCGCCCTGCGTGAACCGCTCGCAATCCACGTTTGACGTGGTGGATCAGCATCTGGTTTACGCGCTGGGCGCGTTGAAAAACGTCGGCGTTGAGGCTATGAATTTGGTAGTAGAAGGACGTGCAGGCAAACCGTTCGTCAACCTCTTCGACTTTGCCCGCCGCGTTGATCTGAAGAAGGTCGGCAAGCGGCCCTTGGAAATGCTGGCGCGTGCTGGCGCGTTTGATGAACTCGACAAGAACCGCCGCCGCGTCTTCGAAAGCCTTGATCCACTGGTGCAATATTCAGCTGCGATCCACGATCAGAAGAACTCGAACCAGGTATCGCTGTTCGGCGAGGCGGGCGACGACCTGCCCGAGCCACGCCTTTCGCCGACGCCGGACTGGTTGCCTGCCGAGCGTTTGAGCGAAGAGTTCAAGGCCATCGGATTTTACCTGTCCGGCCACCCGCTGGATGATTATATGCCTGCCCTAAAACGCAAGCAGGTACTGACACTGGATGAGGTGATGGAAAAGGCACGCTCGGGTCCGCTGATCGCCAAGATGGCCGGTGTAGTGGCTGGGCGGCAGGAACGGAAATCTGCGCGCGGAAACCGGTTTGCCTTTGCCCAACTTTCTGACCCTACAGGTGCCTATGAGGTCACACTGTTTTCCGAAACGCTGGAGAAATCCCGTGAGTTTCTGGAAACCGGTGCACAGGTGGTGCTGACCGCCGAAGCAACGATGGAGGCCGATCAACTCAAACTGCTAGGCCGGTCCGTCGGGCCGGTAGATGCGGTCGTGGCCGAGGCAGGGGCGACCGGGCTGCGCATTTTTGTTGACCAGTCGCAGGTTCTGCCCACAGTTGCCAAAGTTCTGGAAGATGCCGCTGGCGCAGCCAAGGGGGCTGCGAAAGGGCCTATCCATCTGTGCCTGCTTGATCCTGGCCTGCCGGGAGATGTCGAGATGGACCTCGGGCAGGAATTCCCGATCAACCCGCAGATCAAAGGGGCGATCAAGTCGCTGGACGGTGTGATGTCGGTCGAGGAAATCTGACCGCCCCGGAAAAGTTGCCTGATATTCGCCCGCCGGGTAGGCTGAGGACTGAAAGAGATTTTCTGGTGATGCCACAGGAGGGCAACCATATGACGATCCCACATTTCGGTTTTCGAACATTGATATTGGCCGCGTCGATGGCCTTGGTCACAGCCTCAGCAGGTGTGGCGGACAACAAGAAGAAAAAACAAACGATTGAAGGCGCGTTGATCGGGGCGGGCGTCGGTGCTTTGATTGGTGATGGCAAGGGCGCGGCAATCGGCGGCGTGGCCGGGGCCCTTATTGGACATAACTGGAAATGACTACGATGCGTTTGACCCAAATGAAAACCGCTCTCGCAAGCCTGTGCATGATCGTTCCGGGCATGGCCATCGCCGACGAAGCTGCTGAACAAATGGTTCAGGACGCATTGCCCGTCATGTATCATACCTGTGCAACGGTGGTTGAAGAGTCGGACGGTGATGAGGCCTATATCTTTGCGGTTGTCGAGAAGATGACAGCACTGTCGATCTATAACCGCCAGATAGATATCAATGATCACGCAAGCTCGGACGAGGATCAGGCGCAGCTGCGCGAAACGTTTCTTGAAGCACTGAAAGAGGGCTGTGCCGAGGACCACAACGCCCTTTTGGGCGGGGTAGTCGATAATGCGGTGAAGACGACGCTGGGCTTGTGATCGCTCAATAATGCGGCGGGCGTTCGTCTCCGAGGATGATGCCGCCTGATCCTTCTTGTGCCCGTTCACCTTCGCGGCGCATCAGCACCTCAACCCGGCGGGTCAAGTTGTCGATCTCATCCTGCTGGCGCGTGACGATTGTGTTCAGATCTTCGACCGTGCGGGTCAGATGGGCGATCTGCTCTTCCAGATGTTGCATTGGAAACTCCTGTCTCGGGCCGGTCATAACGGCACCGGCTGTGCAAGGCCAGCGAAAGCGCGCCTTGCCCCGAAACGGGCCATGGGATAGACCGCGCGCGGAACACTAACGCCCAAGGACGCCCCAAATGGCCAAGCCCAAGAAACAGCCCCGCCCCAAGGCCGTAACGCCGAAAGGGTTTCGCGACTATTTTGGCGAGGAAGTCACGCAGCGCACCGAGATGCTGCGGACTATCGCGGGTGTCTATCATCGCTATGGCTTTGATGCTTTGGAGAGCAGCGCGGTCGAAACGGTCGAAGCGCTGGGCAAGTTCCTGCCTGACGTGGATCGCCCGAACGAAGGCGTCTTTGCCTGGCAGGAATTCGATGAGAACGACAAGGGCGATTGGATGGCCCTGCGCTATGACCTGACCGCGCCATTGGCCCGCGTCTATGCGCAGCACCGCAACGATCTGCCGACACCGTATCGCCGCTATGCGATGGGTCCGGTCTGGCGCAACGAAAAGCCAGGCCCGGGGCGGTATCGTCAGTTTTATCAATGTGATGCGGATACGGTGGGTACCGCATCAATGGCGGCGGATGCCGAGATTTGCGCCATGTTGTCGGATACGCTGGAAACCGTGGGCATCCCGCGCGGTGACTATCTGGTGCGGGTGAATAATCGCAAGGTACTGAACGGCGTGATCGAGGCGATGGGTCTGGGCGAAGACGCCGCCGCCCGTGACAGCGTGCTGCGCACCATCGACAAGTTCGATAAGGTGGGCAAAGCAGGCGTGCGCGAATTGCTGACCAAGGGTCGTTTGGACGCGTCAGGTGCCTTCATCGACGGCGTGGGTCTAAGCGATGATCAGGCAGAACCGGTCATCGCCTTCCTGACCTCCAAAGCTGCAGATACCGCAGGAACGTTGGCCAATCTGCGTGCCGCCGTGGGCGACAGCCAAATCGGTGCGGATGGCATTGGCGAACTGGAACAGATCGGGACCTTGCTGGAAGCTGGCGGCTATGGCGCGGATCGGATCGAGATTGACCCATCGGTCGTGCGTGGGTTGGGCTATTACACCGGTCCGGTCTATGAGGCCGAGTTGACCTTTGATATCTTTGACGAGAAAGGCCGCAAGCGGCAGTTCGGCTCTGTCGCAGGCGGCGGGCGCTATGACGATCTGGTCAAGCGTTTCACTGGACAGGAAGTGCCAGCGACTGGTGTCTCCATTGGTGTCGACCGCCTGTTGGCTGCTCTGCGCGAAAAGGGGCGGATCAGCGCACAGGCCAAGGGACCTGTGGTTGTCACCGTGATGGATCGCGACCGCATGGCGGATTATCAGGCCATGGTGGCCGAGCTGCGCAATGCAGGTATCCGGGCCGAGGTGTATCTGGGCAACCCCAAAAATTTTGGCAATCAGCTGAAATATGCGGACAAGCGGAACTCACCCATTGCGGTCATCGAAGGTGGCGACGAAAAGGCGAATGGGATCGTGCAGATCAAGGACCTGATCCTTGGTGCAAAGATAGCCGAAAGCGCCACGCTTGAGGAATGGAAAGAACGCCCAAGCCAGTTCGAGGTTCCGCGCGGTGATCTGGTCGCCAAGGTGCGCGAAATTCTGGACAATCAGGACTGAGCCATGGCCAACCGTACTCAGATACAGACGCGCGCAGCAATGATGCGGGTGCGTTTCGAGACCGCAGGTGCCCGGGTTGTTGATCCGCCTCTGTTGCAACCGGCTGAAACGTTGCTGGGCCTCTATGGGGAAGACATTCGTGCCCGTGCTTACGTGACCTCGGATGCGTTGCATGGTGAACAAATGCTGCGCCCGGATTTCACGCTGCCGGTGGTGCAGATGCACATGTCCGACGGTGCCGAACCGGCGCGGTATACCTACTCGGGTGAGGTGTTTCGAAGGCAGGAACACGATCCGGATCGCGCGAATGAATATATCCAGGTCGGGTATGAGGTGTTTGATCGCACCGATCCGGCCAGTGCCGATGCCGAAGTGTTTTCGCTGTTTGCGCTGCAACTGCGTGGGTTGCCCCTGCGGGCGGCAACCGGGGATATCGGTATTCTGACCGCTGCTGTCCAGGGGCTGAGGACTTCCGACCGGCGCAAGGCGGCCCTGATGCGCCATCTGTGGCGGCCCCGCCGTTTTCGCGTCTTGCTGGACCGTTTCGCTGGGCGCAAGCCGGGGCCTGAAGGACGCAAGACCTTACTCGAGGCTGCTGACCCTTTGGCAACCGACGCGCCTATGATCGGCAAGCGCCGCGCCTCTGAAATTCAGGCGCGGATCGAAGCCCTGCGTGAGGATCGTGATACCCCACCGATTTCCGACAACGAACTGGCCGGGTTGGAAACCCTGCTGAACGTTCGCGAAACCATGCCCTTTGCGCTTGAACAGCTGCGCGACGTGGCGGTGGACTTGCCGCAGATCACCCCGGCACTGGACCGGCTTGAGGCGCGGATCGCAGCCTTGCAAGCGCGCGGCGTGGATGTGGGCAGGTTGGATTTCGAAGCGTCTTATGGCCGGACCTCGATGGAGTATTATGATGGGTTTGTCTTTGGTTTCTACGCCGAGGGCCGGCCGGATTTGCCGCCCATTGCCACTGGGGGGCGCTATGATGCACTGACCCGCCACTTGGGCAAAGGGGCAGAAATCCCGGCAGTTGGCGGCGTGCTGCGCCCGGACCTGATGCTGGAGATTGAGGAGGACGCGCAATGAGCTTGAAACTGGGCGTGCCTTCAAAGGGCCGGTTGATGGAAAAGACCTTTTCGTGGTTCGAAAAGCGCGGCATCACCCTGTCTCGCAGTGGGTCGGACCGCGAATATGCCGGTAAGGTGGAAGGGATCGAGGGTGTCTCGCTGATCCTGTTATCGGCGGGGGAAATTCCGCGTGAATTGGCTGCTGGTCGCATTCATCTTGGCGTCACCGGAATTGATCTGGTGCATGAAAAACTGCCGCGCTGGGAACAGCAGGTCGAAGAAGTATCTCCGCTTGGGGTTGGCAAGGCCGATCTGATCATCGCTACGCCAGCCTGCTGGGTCGACGTGGACACGCTTGATGACCTTGACGCGGCGGCGGCGGCTTTTCGCAAGACCCACGGCCACCGCCTGCGGATTGCGACCAAATACCACCGGTTGGTGCGTGAATTTCTGACAGATGCGGGCGTGGCCGATTATACGTTGGTCGACAGCCAGGGGGCGACCGAAGGCACGGTAATGAATGAAACCGCCGAAGCGATTGCCGATATCACGTCAACGGGGGAAACCCTGCGCGCCAACCACCTGAAAATTCTGACAGACGGGCTGATCCTGCAATCGCAGGCAACCCTATGGCGCAGCCGGGTGGCCAAGTATACGGACGAAGACAAGGATGTTCTGACTGAGGTGCTCGACCGTCTGGCCTGATTACAGCACGCCGATATCCGCCAGCGCGCGGTTCAGATCATCGGGCAGGGCATCGTCCTGCGCGCGGGTTTTTGGCAGATCGGCGGGGGTGTCCTCGGGATTGATATAACGCCACCCCTGAAAGGGGCGCCTCAGGGCGTTCTGGGTGCGATGAACCTCAGGATCCAGAATAATGGCGCAGCGGCGAATGCCGTCATCCCCGATCACTTCGTCCATACGTAGGATGCGCTGACGGCATTGCACAACGCCTTTGATCACCCAATAGATTGATCCGCCATTCAGAATCTCTGCCTCGCGTTTGGGCCACATGCGTGTCACGTGGCGCGGCAATCCGTCCTCGTACAGAGGCATGCGACTCTCCTGCCATGCGATCAGCGTGTCGACGCTTTCTGAACCGACGGACAGTTTTATGAGGTTTACGTACTTATCCACAGCTTTCCCACAGAGTCGTCCCAAGGCTACCTTTATATTGTAGCCTTCTGCACCGCTTCATCAAGGTGTTGTGGTGAAGGTGCGAATTGGGCTAATCTGGATACCTCTTTCAAGACAGGGAATCACCAATGAGCCGCTTTGCCGCCCCCATCGCCGAGCAGATCTGGGACATGAAATACCGCTTTAAACAGGCGGATGGAACACCCATCGACCAAACGGTTGAAGACAGCTGGCGCCGTATCGCTCGGGATCTGGCCCGCGTGGAACAGGACCCTGCTCATTGGGAAGACAAGTTCTTTGAGGCGTTGGAGAATTTCAAATATCTGCCCGCCGGACGCATCACCGCCGGTGCGGGCACTGCACGCCGGGTGACCCTGTTCAACTGTTTTGTCATGGGAACCATACCAGACAGCATGGGCGGTATTTTCGATATGTTGAAAGAGGCCGCCCTGACCATGCAGCAGGGTGGGGGGATCGGCTATGATTTCTCAACCATTCGTCCGCGTGGCGCGGATGTACACGGGGTGGCGGCGGACGCCTCGGGGCCGCTGAGCTTTATGGATGTGTGGGACGCGATGTGCCGCACGATCATGTCTGCGGGGTCGCGCCGCGGGGCGATGATGGCGACCATGCGCTGCGATCATCCCGATATCGAACAGTTCATCACCGCCAAATCCGACCCGGCCCGTCTGCGCATGTTCAACATGTCGGTTCTGGTGACAGATCCGTTCATGGAGGCGGTCAAGGCCGATGGCCCGTGGGAACTGGTGTTTGATGGCAAGGTCTATCACACCATCCAGGCCCGCGATCTATGGAACAAGATCATGCAGGCCACTTACGACTATGCCGAGCCGGGCGTGATCTTCATCGATCGGATCAATGCGGCCAACAACCTCAGCTATGTCGAGACCATCGCGGCGACGAACCCCTGCGGTGAACAGCCCCTGCCGCCGTATGGCGCCTGCCTGCTGGGCTCGATCAACCTGGCGCGTCTGGTGGCCGGACCGTTCGAGGATGCCGCACATCTGGATGAGGCCGCGCTGCAAGAGCTGGTCGCCACCGCCGTTCGCATGATGGACAATGTGGTCGACGCCTCGAAATTCCCGCTGGCCGAACAAGAGGCCGAGGCGCAAGATAAACGCCGCATCGGTCTGGGTGTCACCGGGCTGGCCGATGCACTGTTGATGCTGGGTCTACGCTATGGCTCTGACGAGGCGGCGCGTCAGACCGAGCGCTGGTTGCACGCAATCGCCCGCGCCGCGTATCTGGCGTCGGTCGATTTGGCAAAGGAAAAGGGGGCGTTTCCCTTGTTCGAAGCCGAGAAATACCTGGCCAGCGGCACAATGCTGCAGATGGATGACGACGTACGCGATGCGATCCGCGAACACGGCATCCGCAACGCGCTGCTGACGTCGATTGCCCCGACGGGGACGATTTCCCTGTATGCGGGCAATGTCTCATCAGGGATCGAACCGGTCTTTGCCTATGCGTATACGCGCAAAGTGTTGCAAAAGGATGGCTCGCGCACCGAAGAAGAGGTCGTGGATTACGCTGTCCAGATGTGGCGCGACAAGTTTGGTGATAAGGACCTGCCCGACTATTTCGTCAACGCGCAGACGCTGCCTCCGTCTGATCATGTCAAGATGCAGGCGGCGGCACAGAAATGGATCGACAGCTCGATTTCCAAGACGATCAACTGCCCCGAGGATATCAGCTTTGACGCTTTCAAAGATGTCTACATGCAGGCCTGGGATCAGGGCTGCAAAGGGTGCACGACCTATCGCCCCAACGATGTGACGGGGTCGGTTCTGACCGTATCAGAGAGTGCCGACAAAGCTCCTGGAGAAAGTGCGGATGCGCCGCACGAGGTTGATGGCGGTGATGTCATCTATATGTCCGAACCGCTGGACCGCCCACAATCACTAGAGGGGTCAACATATAAGTTGAAATGGCCCGACAGCGAGCATGCGATTTACCTGACCATCAATGACATCGTCATTGGCGGGCGCCGTCGTCCGTTTGAGGTTTTCATCAACTCCAAGAACATGGAGCATTACGCCTGGACGTTGGCGCTGACCCGCATGATCTCGGCCGTATTCCGTCGCGGCGGAGACGTGTCTTTTGTGGTTGAGGAACTCAAGGCGGTGTTCGACCCGCGTGGCGGGGCCTGGGTGAAAGGCAAATACATCCCCTCGATCCTGGCCGCGATTGGCGGAGTGATCGAGCAGCACCTGATCAATATCGGCTTCCTTGAGGGCGAAGGGATGGGGCTGAAATCCGACCCTCAGGCGCAAGTGGTCAACCTCGACGGCCCCCGCGGCAAATCCTGCCCGTCCTGCGGTCAGTTCGACATGGTGATGATCGAAGGATGCATGACCTGCCGTAGCTGCGGTCACTCTAAATGCGGGTGAGCTGAAGTAGTGGATTCTGTTGTATGTGACGTGTCACACGACATGACCTAAACGTTTCATTAGGTCATTTTGGTTGATGGAATGAGTAAACGGCCTCGGATTTCTTCTGGGGCCGTTCGCAACTCTGACAGAGACAGACGAATGAGATGGCGCTGGGCTGAAGCGGTCATTCGCTTCGGACGCCAATAGCAATTGGCAAGGGGCTCGTAGCCGCCGAATGCATCGGCAGAAATGGTGTTCTCGGCTGACTTCCGAGAGCAGGCATTCACTCCGCTTGTACGATAACTTCGTCAGCGCGGTGCTGATGTCTGGGGATGGAGAGAGGATCGGAGGGCAAATCATGCCAAGAGTCCAACTTCCCGCTGTCACTCCGAAACGAAAAGCCTGGAACAAGGGCCGGATTGTCGGCCAGAAACGGCCGCTGCTTCCGAAACAGGTTTGGGCGATCCGCGCGCGGGTCGAACTGGTGGACAACCTGCGCGATCTTGCGCTGTTCAATGTGTCGATTGATAGCAAGCTTCGCGGATGCGATCTGGTGAAACTGGCCGTCACCGACCTGGTGAGGGATGATCGCGTTCGCGAAAGGGTGTCCGTTATCTAAAGCAAAACTCGGCGACCCGTTCAGTTCGAACTCTCTGAAAACACGCGCGATACGATTACCTCTTGGATCACGTCACCGGAATTGATCCGCTGCCGTCTCATGTTTCCCAGCCGGTTTCACGACCGCTCGCATATTTCGACGCGACAGTACGGTCGAATTGTCCGCGATTGGGTGACGGCCATCGTGTTAGAGCCGAGTGGGTACGGCATGCATTCTTTGCGCCGGACAATTGCTGCGGAAATCTATCGAAAAACTGGCAATCTCCGCGCTGCCCAGCTGCTGCTAGGTCACACCAAAATCGACAGTACTGTTTGATATCTAGGCGTCGAATTTGAAGATGCTCTACCCGTTCAGGATCTGGGTCGTCATCGAAGTGCTCAACTCCGAGCGCACAGGCTCGGGCGTGTCGTTGCCGAAGGACAGGTCTGTGTACAAATAGTCGGTGAGAAAGCTCCATTTCCCGTTACTGGCGGCAAATGCTCCCATAAAGGCAAAGTCCAGATACTCAAGCGCGTCGCCAAACATGAGTACGCCCTTGATCTGCCCTGAGGGTGTATCGATTGCGGTTTTGGTCTCGGGCGCGAACAGGTAGATCGTTGCCTCGTTGTTCCAGTCAGTATTCTGAGCAGACGCGGGCCCGGATGCCGGCAACTGCCGGCACGATTGCGGTCAAGATCGTTTTCATAGGCAGTGCCTTTTGAGCTAACATTTCATTGTGTGCCGGGTGGCTTCAGAGATAGCAGAAGCTGAGCAGCTCAGCGGTCCGCTCTGAGATTCCGGATTCTGGCAAGAGCAGTCACTCGCTATCTCCTTGCAGTGCAGGTTTTCCTTCCAGCTCTGCCTGTGCGGCCAGAAGTGCGGGATGTTCCGGATTGGCTGACAGAGCTTCTGCCACAACCGCGGCGGCAGCAACGCGTCCTTGGGTTGCCGCTGTGATCCTGGCCAGCATCATCCATGCATCCAGCCGTTGCGGATCCAGCCGCACCACCTCGCGGAACGCGGATGTGGCTATGCCCATGTTGCGCATGGTCAGTGCCACACCGCCCAGTTGTAGGTGGGTTTCAGGAAAATCGAGCCGGTTTGCCATGGCATCCTGCCATTCAGCCATGGCGGCTTGCAGCTCTCTGGCGGTTCCGTTCTGGAGGCGGTTCTCCGTATCACCCAGCATCGCGCGGGCAGCGGCCATGCGCACATTGCGGGCAGGGTCGGCAAAGACAGCGGCCAGGCGCTTGCCCCTTTCCTGAAGCGGTGCAAGGCGCTGCAGAGAGGCCGCGGCAGCGCGGACAAGCGGATCCGGGTCCCGCAGCAGGTCCGTCAGCCTAGCGGCGAACAGCGGGTCGTTGGACTGCTCCAGAAGCCAGAGCGCAGTGGCCCGCACGATGCCCGGCTGGCTGGTATTCTGCGCAAGCGCTGTCAAGTCGCCGGCGGCCGCTGCCGCATCGGCACGCCCCCGCGCCAGCACCTCCCCGTAATGCCGGCCACGGTTTCTGTCGTCCGGATACCAAGCGGAAATCTGTGCAGCTGCCCAGGCTGCGTCCTGGCCGCGGTGGCAGGCGGTGCAGGCATCCGGTGCTCCCGTCACCGGCGAAAGATCCGGCCGGGGAATGCGGAAGGAGTGATCGGCGCGCCAGTCGTTGCCCATGTAGACGCGTTCTGGCATGTGGCAGGACTGGCACTTCGCTCCAGCGCTGCTTTCCGGGTGGAAGTGATGTGCAGGGCTGTCGTAGTCTGCTGCTGTGAGTGTTGGGAAGTCCGGATTGCCCGCCGGGCTGTGGCATTGGGTGCAAAGGCCGTTGCCTTCTGCCTTCAGGTCCAGACTGTGCGCGCCGTGGCAATTCAGGCAAGTCACGCCCCGAGCGTGCATCTTAGATTGCAGAAAGGAGCCGTAGACATAGACCTCGTCCTGGATCTGCCCGTCCGCGTGGTAAAGTCCTGGGCGCAAAAGTGCGAGCGTGTAGGCATCATGAAAACGCGTGCCTGGCACCGGGTTGCCGTCCAAGTTGGCTTCGCGTCTGGAATGGCACGTCGCGCATTGTTCGACTGCCTGCCGAGGATCGGCGAAATCCACAGGAAATCCATGGTTTGCGGGCGGCGGTGTCCTTGTCGTTTCCCATGTATCAGCCCAATCAACGTGGTCCTTTCCCGGTCCGTGGCAGGCCTCGCAGCCAACGCCTATTTCGACCTGGGTTGATGCATAGCTTAAACGGCGTGCGTCGTAGTTTTTGCGGAACCCGGTGGCGTGGCACTCTGCACAGCGCGCATTCCAGGTCTTGTAGGGACCCGTCCAATGCAGACCATCCAACGGAGGCAGGGTCTGGTCCGGATAAAGGTGGAACCACTTCCCCTCTTCGGTGTCCCAGACCACGTCAAAACTCTGCAGCTGCCCCGGTTCGGTCTCGAGAAGATATTGCTGCAGTGGTTCGATCCCCGCAACCGAATGCACTTGGTATTCCGCCTGCGATCCATCCTTTTCGATCACCTCGACGTAGTATTCGCCCTCCGCTCCTGTCTGAAACCGGGCGGTCATACCGTCATGGTGAAAGGCCGTTCCGCCGAAGTCACCTGCGACCGTCTCCCGCGACGGCGTTGTCCAGGCCTGAGCGTGATGCGATCCTGCCCAGCCTGCGGCACTGTCCTTATGGCAACCGGTGCAACGATCCGACCCCAAGTAGCCGTCAAGGCTCTGGGCCATCACTGGCAGACCCAGCAGCAAGAGAAGGATCAAGACTACAATCTGCATTTTCAGAGGGCCATCCGATTTTCTGGGTCGTTCATGCACAGGGATGGTGCAGGGCTTCATTCGCGGCTCGGCCAGATCCGCTCCCAATCACGGGCCATGTCGATTACCAGCCAACCGCGGCTGGCTGCTTCATCAAGTCCGCGTGCAAGCTGCCCGATATGGCTTTCACGGCCGTAAGCGTATTCGCGTTCGCTGTCAGTATGGTGCAGCAGGATGCCCAGCCGCGCACCATCGCCCGCAGTAGTCCACTCAAGCATCTGGAAGTCTCCATCGGAATTTCCCACTGCGATCACCGGCCGGCGCCCGATGCGGGCCTCGATAGCAACGGGCTTACCTGCCTTGTCGTCGATGAAGAATAAACCGGGGTCCTTCATCACCCGCGGCGGTCCGTCCCCGGCGGAATAACTGCCATTTCCGATGGATCCGATGACCTGCTCGGGCGGAATGTTATAGGCGCTTTCAGAGAACACCCGGATGAAATGCAGGCCGCCGCCTGAGGCGATGTAGGTACGGAAGCCTTCATCGCGCAGATAGGTCAATAGCTCCAGCATGGGTTGATAGACCATTTGGTCATAGGCCAGGCCTGTGCCGGAATGCCTGGCCGTGTCCAGCCAGCTGCGCACGGCGGCCTGGAACTCGTCCACCGTCAGGCCGGAGTGGGTGGTGGAGACGATTTCCAAAAGTCCCTCAGTGCCCGAGGCGGCCACTGTCTCCATGTCGCCTTCGACTGCGGCCCGCAGCACGTCAGACGTGAGCACCCCGGGATCAGCGGCGGCCATTTCTTTCAATCGGTCGATGGCAAATAGCAGTTGAAAGTAGACCGGTTGTTCTGCCCAGAGCGTGCCGTCATTGTCGAAGGTCGCAATACGCGCGGCCGGGGTGACATAATCAGGTGAATCCGGGTCCGTTATGCCTTCGACAAACGCAATGATCCGATCCTTGGTGGCCGTGTCCGTCCAAGACGGCAAAGGGTCAGCGAGCGGAGCTGATGCAAACAGAATTGTCAAAGGAACTGAAAATAGCAGAGCACGCATAGGGACAACCTCCGCAAGTGCAGGGAAAGGGATGCCGAGGCAACCGGAAAATTACGCGCCCCGATGGAATACTCCGTCGGGGCGAAGTGGGATGAGTCTACTGCGAGCCGCCCGGCTGCGACAGCTTCTCCATTACCTTGTCGAGGCTGAACGAAGCCGCCTCCTGCCGCGGTGGGTATTCTTCGAAGGTTGCCAGGAACTGCCCAACATAAGCCTGGGCCGGCACCAGCATGAAGGCATGGTCGAGCAGCCAGTCGTAATAGGTGTTCGACGTCCGGTAACCGCGTTCATAAGGGTCGCGGCGCAGGTTGAAGATCAGCGGCACGCGCAGCGGCGTCAGCGGCTCCATCCAGGCCCGGAAAGTCCCCCAGGCCTTCTGCTCGAGGAAGGTGATCTTCCAGTTGTTGAGCCGGATCGCCGCGAGGTCGCCGTCATCAGTGAAGTAGAAGATCTCATTACGCGGGCTCTTGTCCGTGTCACCCTTGAGCATCGGCAATAGGTTGTAGCCGTCGAGATGGACGCGATACTCGCGGCCTGCCATTTCCGGAACTGTGATGCCTTCGAGCAAATCGTCCTTGATGGTTTCATTGCCTGCAGCGGCCAGGAATGTTGGCAGCCAATCCATGTGATGAACGATCTCGTTCGAGATCGTTCCGGGCGCGATATTACTGGGCCAGCGGACCATAGCAGGCACCCGCCAGGCGCCTTCCCACTGGGTGTTCTTCTCGCCCCAGAACGGGGTCATCCCGGCATCCGGCCATGTGTTCATATGGACGCCGTTATCAGTGGAATAGAACACGATGGTGTTATCGGCGATGCCGAGCTCGTCAAGCTTTTCGAGGAACTTGCCGATATCCATGTCGTGTTCGATCATGCCGGCAGTGTATTCATCAGCTTTTTCCCCATTGTATAACTCATCCGCGAGCGCGCGGTTCTCTTCGCTGACGTGGGTACGGAAATGCATCCGTGTGCCGCTCCACCACAGGAACCACGGGGTGCCGGCGTTGGTCTGTTCTTCCATCCAGGCAATTGCAGCATCTGATGTCTCGTCGTCCACAATCTCCATCCGCTTCCGGGTCAGTGCCCCGGTATCCTCGATATTCTGGGTGATTTCATTTTCGCCGTAGGTCGCGGTCACGTTCAAAACACCACGCGGACCGAACCGTTCAAGGAACGTCGTGCCGTCTGCCAACACCATATCCTTCGGGTAGTCCTCGTTTTCCGGCTCTTCTTCGGCGTTCAGATGGTAGAGATTTCCGAAAAACACATCGAAACCGTGGTTCGTCGGAAGGTGTTCATCCCGGTCTCCCAGATGGTTCTTGCCGAATTGACCGGTGGCATAGCCTTCGGCTTTGAGGAGGCCAGCAATGGTGGGATCTTCGATCTGCATACCTTCCTTGGCACCGGGCAGGCCGACCTTGGAAAGGCCGGTACGGAAGACTGACTGGCCCATGATAAAGGATGACCGGCCAGCCGTGCAGGATTGTTCACCGTAGTAGTCGGTGAAGATCATACCTTCTCTGGCAACCCTGTCGATATTCGGCGTTTGATAACCCATCAGCCCCATTGTGTATGCGGAGATATTGGACTGGCCGATGTCGTCGCCCCAAATGACGAGAACGTTCGGCTTGCCGCCCGCGCTGCCTTCCTGGGCAAGCGCCGGCGCAATCCCAATGCTTAAAATCAGGAACCCGGCCGCGACGGCCCTGTTCAAATACGAAACTGGCATAATCGGTCACTCCCTCACATTCGCTAACAGTGAAACTTGAGTTGGTCGCAGACAAGCACCAAGCGAGAGGCTTTGCTCGCCTTTGTCCGCCCGTAGAACATTTCGAGTGGGATCAACTATCCATAAGTTGAATGTATGGCGCAACACTTTCTTTTTTTGGGCAATCTTTCGGTTGTCGGCCATTGTGTCTAGGCCGTTGCGGACCGGCAGTCATCAGGAACTGCCATGGCCTGCAAGCGGAGTCCTTGGCGCACAAGCCGGAGGCCCACGCGCACAGCAGGCTTTCCGGGATGAAAGTCAGGACACAGACCCGGCCTTTGTGGATGAGCTCCGCGAAGCGGCGCAGGCGGTTTCACTAGGCTTCCGTCTCGGCTTCTATGGCGATCCGGTGCAGAAAATTTACATGCAAGGTGCCGGACAAATTCTGCCTGAAGAGGGATGGGAGATGTCTGACGTCAGCGCCAACCCGACGTTGACGTATTACAATATCATCGATTGCTGCGTTTGCTTCGATGGCCGCTATGAGCCGATTGTGTTGAAAAACTCGAGTATCTGACGGCTGCATTTTTCCGCCAGAATCCGTTACGGCGGCTAAATTGAAACCCTGTGCTTGGTAGGGGCCCTGAGAGCCGCGGACATTGTCAACGCGAATTCCCCCTCGACGAATTCTCGGAAAGGCCTCCTGCAGGCAAGTATTTCACCCATCTTCACGAAAATCGGAGTTTTTCAACACGATCAGCCCAGTCTGCACTAAGGTGAGATGCACCAACCTAGAGACCCGGTTGTTGGAGCGAACATTCATAGGGCAGCGTCTACACGTAAGTCTGCACAGGACTAAGACGTTTGGCGATCAACAGATAGTCCACGGCACTTGCGGCGTCCCCCGCAAACTGGAGATAGAAACCCATGAAGAGGTTAGCCTCGTATCCGTTAGGTTCGAGGATAAGTGACTGATGCACAGCGTCGACGGCTGCATTTGCGTCGCCGCTGGCGACATATACGCCTCCCAGAGCAATGTGCCCGCACGCAAAATCCCTTTCGAGCGTCATCCGAATGCCGTGACGGGCGACTAAACTTCTGAAAGTGGCGCATCCTTCCAGTAGCCCGAATGGCAGATTTCGGGATCAGCCGAGAAGATCGAACCTTTGGCTCAACTGCAGCTTTGGGCCGTTACTTTGACGATGGAACCATCCAAAGAACGATGCAATGTCTGGCTGTGTGTCCGGCTAACCAACTTTTACGACCATCTTTCCAAAGTTTCCCCCGGCCAGCAGTTGATTGAATGCTTCCGGAGCATTTTCCAGCCCCTCAACCATATGTTCCTTGTAGCTTATTGAACCGTTTTTGAGCCAAGCCGTCATATCGCGGACAAACTCCTGATACACGTCGGCACCAAAGTTGTCGAAGATTATGAAACCCTGCATTCTGACTTTCATCCGCAGGATCGTGCCCATGATCGCAGGGCCCATATCCGGGCCGTCCGGTAGGCCGGGCAGGTTGTACCAGGATACAATCCCGCAGACGGGCACCCGTGCAAACGGGTTCAAGAGCGGCAATACGGCATAGAGAACTTTGCCGCCAACGTTTTCGAAATACACGTCAATTCCACTTGGACAAGCCTCGCGCAGTTGCGCTGCCAGATCATCAGATCGATGGTCCAAACATGCGTCAAATCCAAGGTTTTCGACTACATGAGCACATTTTTCAGAACCGCCTGCGATGCCCACTACACGACATCCTTTTAGCTTTGCGATCTGACCGACTGTTGCGCCTACCGGGCCGGCTGCGGCAGCCACAACAACTGTTTCACCGGCTTTTGGCTCCCCGATTTTCAGAAGCCCGGCATAAGCCGTGTAGCCTGGCATTCCGAGAATTCCGAGCGACCAAGACGGGTTGTCCGGAGATTTACCCAACTTAACGACCTGCGTTCCGTCTGAGACAGCAAAATCCTGCCACCCGCTTGTATTGAGCACATACTCTCCGACTTCGTATCCTTCGATGTTGGATTTGACCACCTGCCCGACGACCTGCGCCGTCATAACACCGCCAATCGGAACGGGTTCGGCATAGGATTTTGCGTCATTCATTCGGCCACGCATGTAAGGATCCAACGACAGGTACACCGTACGTACCAGCATTTCGTCTGGTCCAGGTTCAGGAACGCTCGTGGTTTCCAGGCGCAATGTATTCTCGTCCGGTTGTCCGGTTGGGCGATTGGCGAGAACAATACGACGATTGGTGGCGGATGCTTGGGGCATTGTGACCTCTCATAAGACGGCTTTCTTGCAACAGAGACCAAATTCCGCTGCAGAGCAACACGACAGCACCAACGAGTTCGAAAAACCTATAGACGTGGCCCAATCACGCACGATCTGCGCATTGAAATGCCCAAACGCTCATGGAAACGCCCTGCTAAAAAGTAATCAAACCCGACCCTAGGTTCGTCTTCCATTCACCTCTCGACTGAGGTTCTGGTTCCTTCAAGAATCTCGAAATGGAGGGGTCTCCGAGTCTTGCTTTGCAGGTCTGAAGCCTGCTCATGGGGCTGACCAGAAGCCAGGACATAAAAGACTTCAATCGTGACCAAGTCACAGCCGCACAATTTACTGTCGATGGTCATATCGAAGAGAGCGAGATCGCGTTGGTTAGCTGCAAGCGCACGCAGCGTCTCAAATGCAGCGCGAGTGGAGGATCTGGTGCCGCTGTTCAGCGGAAAGGATAACCATTCATGCAGACCGTAGCGACGATTAGTGGTCGAATTTACAGGTCGCAGGACAAAGCCAACTGTTGTCTCTATTGACCAAATGACTGGTTTTGGCCCAAGCAGTTAGGTCAGATCTGTGGGCTTTTCCGAATGCCATTATCCGTTGCTTTGTATCAAAAGCAATTCTCGCAATAGTGATAGCTGGCCAACAATCACCAAGTAATTCGTATTGGCGACATCGCCCAGACCATTGTGGCCTCTTTGTCAGTCCGGTTGCGGAACCGATGCGCGATCATTGAAGGGTAGGAAAAGCTGTCGCCTTTGCGAAGAACTATGATTTCTTCACCAAGGCGCAGCTCCACTTCGCCACTCAAGACGATCGCATGTTGCTCGCCCTCGAAAGAATAACCTTCCTGGGGTTCAGGCGGTGTACCGGCTCCTGGGCGGAACCGTGACAGGATCAGATAGCATTGTCCGGATAGTGTGCTGGATAGCAGTTCGTCTTCGAATCCCAACTCCTGGGTTGTTCGCGTGTACATGTTGGAAAGCGCCCTGCGATTTTCTTTGCGTACGACATGTTTGCGTTCCAATGGTCCGACACCCGATTGCTTGGGAAAGAACCAGTTGGGATCGACCGAGAGCGCTTCACTGATCTCTCGCAGAAGCTCCGCCGATGCTTTTGCTGATCCCAGCTCGATCCGGCTCAGATACGCCGTCGAGCAGGATACCGTTTCCGAAAGGTCTTGTAACGTCAGGCCACGCGCCTTGCGCACTTCGCGGATTTCGCTGCCAAGCCGTTGAGTGTCAGTATCAGTAACGTTGCTATTCATGCATTCGGGATAAGAGATTTTTGTTGATTTTTCGAGTAAAATTCAACTTAGTTGAAAATTGGGTGATAATTCAACTTACCACATCTGTCCGGGAGATCGCTATGCGCTTTGATTTGATTGCCAATTTCAGTCCTGGTGCGACGATTCCCTGGACCCGGACACTGGAGATGATCCTCGAACAATGTTCGCTGGCAGAGCAGGCTGGATTCACGACCGCCTGGTTCACAGAACATCACTTTGCCCATAACGGCTATATGAACGCGCCGCCCAACCCGATCCAGATGGGTACGCATGTGGCTGCTCATTGCACAAAACTGCGGGTTGGAACGGCGCCCATCATCTTGCCGGACTGGCACCCATTGCGCGTGGCCGAAGACGCGGCGATGCTGGATAACATGTCGCTGGGCCGGTTCGATTTTGGTGTCGCCAAGGGCATCAATGAGCGCTCGACCATCCAGTTCAACTCGGATGCGGATCGGCGCGACAACGCCAAGGTGATGCGCCTCTATCAAGAGAGCTTGGATATTATTCTTAAGGCGTGGACCAACGACGCCTTCACCCATCAAGGTGAGTTCTATGAGTTCCCAGTTCCAGGCTGGAAAGAAACCAACCGTTTTTTTGAACCGCTGGACCTGCGCTATCACGACGAGAATGGCGAGTACAAAGCGATATACGTGCATCCACGCCCGTATTCTGATCCGCACCCACCGGTCTGGCTCATGTCGAATGCGCCTCCTACATTCAAGCTTGCTGGTGAAAAAGGGTGGGGTGTGATCTCGATGGCCGCTGGACCCAAGGCGACACTGGCCTGCTGGGAACCCTACCGCGAGGCGCTGTCCAAACGTGAAGGGCGCGATGTGAAACCAGGAGAAGGCGTTGGCGTCTGCACGGCGTTCTATGTCGGTGAAAGCATGGAGGAGGCTGTGAACACCATTCGTGGCCCGATCAATGCCTATTACGAATTCCTCGGCGGGTCGCGCCCCAAGGGCGAGTGGACAAAACATGGCTATCTTGATGTCGGCGAAGAGATGACTTCTGAGGACGAAGAGATGGATTGGTTCGATTTCCTCAATAAACGCGGGATCATTGTGGTTGGTGACGCCGAATATGTAGCGGATCGTTTTGCCGAGCGGCAGGAAACCATCGGCCTCGACCACCTCATGTTGATGCAGCAATACACTGGCGTTCCCTATGAGAAAATCCTGTCCAGTTGGCATCGACTGTTTGAGCATGTCGTTCCAAAATTCGGGACACAATCCATCGCGCAGAAAAGGATGTTGGAGCATGCTTGAGATTTGGGGGCGGCCCTATTCGTCAAACGTTATTCCGGTGATTTGGACAGCCAATGAGTTGGGATTGGACTATACGCTGCAACTGGCCGGGGGCAGCTTTGGCAAGCTCGACACTGATATGTACGCGCAGATCAATCCCAACAAAATGATCCCGGCGATCCGCGATGGGGATTTCGCGCTTTGGGAAAGCCTCGCCATTGTGCGGTATCTCTGCGACCGGTACGGCGCGGGTACGTTTAGTCCCTCTGACCTACAGACCCGCGCCATCGCGGATCAATGGATGGAGTGGTCTGCCAGCCGCGCTTTCGGGCCGGTGATTTACCTGTTTTTTGCAACTGTACGCACCCAATTCGAACAACGGGACCAGGAACAGATCGCCAAACTTCGCGATGAGGCGCATGAAGCGCTGACCATTCTGGATCAGCACCTTGCGGATAAGGCCTATGTCTGTGGCGACAGCTTTACCATGGCGGATATTCCGCTGGGTTGCGTGGCGTATCGCTATTTCAATGTCGAGGTCGACCGCCCACCGTTGCCCAATGTCGAAGCGTGGTATGAACGATTGGCGGAACGCCCTGCATACCGGGGTCACGTCATGCGCCATTTTGGCACAAACCCGGATGAGTGGGCCGCCCTTGAAAAGGCCTGCGTCAGCGAAGGAGTTCTGTGATGGACCTGCGTGACTTTCGCCGTGCGCTTGGCGCTTTTCCGACAGGGGTCACAATCGTGGCCACTTATGACCCCGAGGGCATGCCATGGGGCCTGACCGCCAACTCCTTCACCTCGGTCTCACTCGAGCCGCCTGTGATCTCTGTCTGTGTCGCAAAATCGGGTCGCGTGTTCCCGACGCTGTCCAGGTCTGATCATTTCGCGGTCAACATCCTGTCCGCGGATCAGAAAGCTTTGGCGTTGCATTTTGCCAGCAATGTGGAAAACCGGTTTGCCGATACGGAATGGACTCCTGGGGCCAAGACGCCTTTGGTCCCCGGTGCATCTGCGCATCTGGAATGCACCGTGCACAACCGGGTTGATGCGGGTGATCATGAAATCCTCTTGGGACGTGTCGTGAACTATGCCCATGCACCCGTTCCTCCGCTGGTCTTTTGTCGCGGCGCGTTCTTTTCCGCGCCCCAATCGGAGGCAGTATCATGAGTGATCACCTGACTTTCCACACCCGGTTCAGCCCTGACGAATTCGACGCGCAGTACAATTTGCGGGCTGGGCGGCCGGACTATGAAGTGACCGTCATTCCCGGGTGGAGCCGCGACAGCGCGCACGCGCGTGCGACATCCGATTGCAGCCTAGATATCCGCTATGGAGAAGGCGAAAAACAAAAGCTGGATGTCTTCCGCTGCGCGGACACCGCCGCACCGACATTGGTCTATTTCCACGGCGGTTATTGGCAGCGTGGCGACAAATCGATCTACAGCTTCATTGCGCCGCCGTTTGTTGAGGCGGGGTTCAATGTTGTTGTCATCGGATACGATCTTTGCCCGTCTGTGACCATCACGAGAATTTCAGAAGAAGCGCGTGAGGCCATGTCCTTTGTCTGGCGCAACGCGGGCGCATTGGGCTTCAATCCAGACCGTCTCTGCGTTATGGGTCATTCCGCTGGCGGCCATATTACCCAGATGATGATGGCGACCGATTGGCCGGCATTTGACGATGACTTGCCCGCAGACCTGATTAAATCTGGCATTCCGGTCTCACCGCTCAGCTATCTCGAGCCGGTCCGCCTGACCGAGGCTTTGAATGCGGGCATCCAAATGGATCCGGCAGAAGCCCAGGCCGAAAGCCCGATGACCAAGCACCCTCCGGGTACCAATGCCCCTCAGCTGGTCGTCGTCGGCGGCGCGGAAACCGATGAGTTCCACAGGCAGGCACGAATGTATGTCGAAAAATACGAAACAGCAGACCGCAAGATGGGTCTCTATTTCGTGCCCGATGTGGATCACTTTGACGAACTGAATGTGCTGGTCGACCCGGCGAGCACCTTCTTCAAACACACTTGCGATATGCTTCAAGGAAAAGGACCGAAATCATGACCGCTTTGACCCGAGACCTAGTCGACTCTGTCGGTGACGCGTTTAACGCCAATGACATCGATGCCGTAATGAGACACTTCGCAACCGACGCTACATTTGATCACGCTGTTGGCCCCGAAGAACATGGCGTGCGTCTGGAAGGAGCCGAAACCATTCGTGGTGCTTTTGCAGCCCTGTTTGAAAAGGTCGCGAACGTGCATTGGGAAACGCTCGACTGCGCTATTTCCGGCAACAAGGCTTATTGCGAATATCGCCGTACAGCCGTGCACAAGGATGGTTCAAAAGAAGAGTTTCTAAGCGTTGACATCCTGACCTACCGAGACGGGCTGATTGTCCACAAAGACACGTACTACAAGCAACGTACAAGCTGACCCGACAGCCTTTGATGCAGCCAAGCACGCAGCAGTTTTGTAAGAGGGAACCTATCACGCTTTGACAAACCGCTGCATCGGCAATCAAGCTCCGTTTCGCGCAATCCGTTATTGCGTAATGAAAAGATGCGAAAACAGCTAAGGCCCAAACTTGGCATTACCAATGGGAACAAGGATCGGTTCGAGGAACTGCACAGGATTGTCGAAGAGAGCGAGAAGAAGCGCTTTACCATCATCGGATGATGAAAAGCTGTTCAGGGGCACGCTGAAGATGTAGATTTCTAACTAGATCCTGAGACGCCATCGGAAGCACTGCATCACAGTATTCAGCTCTTAGCTTAAAAGTACCGGTGTCACAGTAAAGGGGGGAGAGGTCACATAGCCTCCAAGGTATGCGCGAGGCCATTTCGAATGTGGTCTTCCAATAACCTCTTTGCCGTGTTCGCGTCTCTGGCCAATGCTGCATCGAACATACCCTTATGCTCCTTGATGGCTTCTTCGCCACGATTGGTCAGCACGAGCATCTGATAACGTAAGTATTTGTCGTAGATGATCGAGTGCAGAGACAGAAGGTTCTTGGAGTTGCAGGCCGCGATCATCGCTTGGTGGAACTCCCAATCATAACGTTTCCAGGTTTCTTTCTCGGATTCGTCGCCTTTGAGAAGTTGCCGTTCTATCAGGTGCAGTTTGTGATGTGCGGCAACGAGGTTGCCTTCCCAATCCGTGTCGCCGTTCGCAATGGACAACTCCAACGCGTGGCATTCCAACAGGACACGCAGCTCTGATATTTCGGTCAGGTCTTCTCGGGAGACCGGCGCAACCAGGAATCCCCGTTGTTCGGGAGCTTCGACAAACCCATCGCTGGCAAGCCTGTTTAGGGTTTCACGAAGTGTCGAAAGGCTCGCCGCATAGCGTTCCTTCAATGCGTCCAGCTTCAGTTTGGAACCGGGTTGCAGCGCCCCGAAGATGATATCCCGCTTGATGCGCTGATAGGTGCTTGCACCTATCGTAGACGGCTGTTTCGCCATGCGTTTCACCCGATATTCTCAGTTTCTTCGTTCAATTAGCATTTTTCAGAGACATCAGCAATCCCAACTGATGTATGGTAAAAATAAAAATATCATACATTATTGCGGAATCGCGAAAACCCCAATACCTTCATGTCCAAATTGAGCAATGCAGCTCAGTCGCAAATGTCGGTTTCGGGATTTTTCGAACCATCCGGAAGGAAGCAAAAGTGTCTAAGAACTTTCGCATTGCCATTGTTGGCATTGGCCTTGTTGGACGCCGCCACGCAGACGCTATCCGGGCGTTGCGCCATGTTGACCTTGTTGCGGTCGTCGATCCCAGTGACGAAGGCCGTGCTTACGCCGTTGAGCACGGGGTGGCATGCTACGAGACCCTTGAGGAAATGTTTGCAACTCAGACGCCGGACGGCGCTGTGCTTGCGACTCCTACGACGCTTCATGTCGAACAAGGCCTTACATGTGTGCGACATGGGTGTCCTGTTCTCGTCGAAAAACCGATCGCCGTGGAAGCTGCGGCAGCACTGGAGCTTGTCCAGGAAGCGGAGAGGGCCAGTGTGCCTCTGATGGTCGGACATCATCGTCGGCATAACCCCCTGATCAAGTCAGCCAAAGAAGCTATTGTTGATGGGAGGATTGGGGATGTTCGTGCTGTCCACGCGAATTGCTGGTTCTATAAGCCCGACGAGTATTTTGATGCCGCGCCCTGGCGAAAGAAACCCGGTGCAGGACCCATTTCGGTCAATCTTGTCCATGATGTGGACCTTCTGCGGTATCTGGCCGGAGAGGTCGTGACAGTACAGGCGCAGTCGGCTTCATCGCAACGCGGTTATGACAACGAAGATGTCGCCGGGGCGCTGTTGACGTTTGAAAGCGGAGCGATTGGGACCATAAGCGTGTCCGACAGCATCGTCGCCCCGTGGAGCTGGGAGATGACGTCTCAGGAATATCCAATCTATCCGTCGACAGCGGAGAGTAGCTACATGATCGGTGGTTCTCATGGATCGTTGTCCGTACCTGATCTTCGACTATGGAACTACCAAGGTGATCAACGGGATTGGTGGACGCCAATCTCATCAACCGTGTTGAAGAAGGGTGCATCTGATCCGCTGGTCAATCAACTCAGGCACTTTGTTGAAGTTGCTCGGCACGAAGCAGATCCGATTGTGTCCGGATGGGAAGGTTTCAGAACACTTCAAGTCATTGAAGCTATACAGAATTCCTGCAGAATGGGCGAGAAGGTCAGGATAAAAAGCCTGCAAAATACGCCAAATGCAAATGTATCTGTAATATAAAATATCTGATATTTTGTAAAAAATCTTGCAAAATGTCCAAAATAGGTCAAAACTCTGAATCGCAAAAAAGAAGCTTCATGATGTCTCAGGGAGGAGCAAAGTGATTACCAAACTTACCCGTAGGGCTGCAGTATCAGCCCTGGTCGCAACCGGTGTTCTGTTTAGCGCAACAAGTGGTGCGCTGGCGGAAGACAAAGTGCAACTTCGCCTCGCAACATCAGGATCGGAGACCGACCAGCGCTCGGTCGCCATGGCAGATATCTTCGCGCCAATGGTTGCCGAATTCGCAAATTATGAGCCCAGCTATAACGGCACAATCTTTGCACAGGGCACCGAACTTGACGCCATCAGCCGGGGCAACCTGGAAATGTCGATTACCTCGGCGCAGGAACTCGCGCAGTTCTTCCCCGAGTTTTCGATCTTTACTGCTGGCTATGTCCACCAGGACGCCGCGCATCAGGTGGCTGTCTTTACCGATCCCTTGATGGATGCGTTCAAGCAAAAGGCTGAGGAAGAGCTGGGTGTTAAACTCCTGTCGGTTATGTATCTGGGCCGACGTCAGGTGAACCTGCGCCAGCCCAAAGATGAACTGACTGTGACGACACCAGCGGACTTGGACGGCGTGAATCTTCGGATGCCGGGCACAGACGCATGGCAATTTCTAGGCAAGGCTCTGGGTGCAGCCCCGACGCCAATGGCCTTCTCAGAGGTTTACACCGCTCTATCGACAGGTGCGGTTGACGGTCAGGACAACCCACTGCCGACCGTGGTGGACGCCAAGTTCTATGAAGTGACCAATCAGATCGTTCTAACGTCGCATCTGGTGGACCTTAACTATATCGCCATTGGCAAGGGTGTCTGGGACGGGCTGACACCGGAACAGCAGGCTAAAGTTCAGGAAGCCGCAGACGCAGCCGCGGAATCTGGTCGCCAAAAGCAGCTTCAGAAAGAAGAGGACCTTGTCAGCTTCCTGAAAGAGCAAGGGATGGAGATCTACGAACCTGATCTCGCTGCGTTCCGCAATCAGGTACAGTCCATGTATCTGGGCAGCGAATTCGCTGGCTCTTGGCCCGAGGGGGTTCTGGATCGGATTAACGCTCTGGGCAACTAAGTCCAGCAAGACAAGAGAGGGAGAACCGCAATGAAGGCCTTTATCAAGGGGTTCTCCCGACTGACCGAAGCGATTGCCGGCGGGATGCTGGCGGCAATCTTCCTGATCTTCCTTCTGCAAATTCTCTTGCGGTATTTTTTTACACCCGCCGGTTGGACGCTAGAATTGATCGGCATTCTTTGGGTCTGGGTGATCTTCTTCAGCTGCGCCTTTATCGTGCGCGAACGGGATCATGTGAAGTTCGACATCATCTATCTTTCGGTGCCGACGCGCGTACGCCAGGTCTTTGCAATGCTGGCGGCCGCAGCGATCGTGATCGGGATGCTCTATAGCTTCCTGCCGACCTGGGACTACATCGACTGGATGAAAATCCGCAAGACAGCGACTGTCCGCAATCCGTTCTCGGGCGAGAAGATACCGTTGCGCACTGTGTTTTCGATATATGCGGTATTCATGCTGGTCGTAACAGCGCGATACGCGTGGTTATTCTTCGACGTTTTGCGCAATGGCCCTCCAAAAACAGAGTTGGAACTGGTCGTTGGGTACAACGTGGTTGACGATCATCCCCGTGTCGACGTCGTAGACGACGAGGAAGCAAATAAATGAGTATCGAACTTATTTCCTGCCTGCTCGCTCTTTTTCTTCTGGCGGGCATTGGGACACCTATTGGGTATTCCATCCTCTTAGCCTCATTGGTGTATTTAGGCACGGCCGGACTGGATGTCGCCCTAGCGGGCGAGAAGATCCTACAAGGCTTCTACAAAAGCACGATCCTGCTTGCCGTGCCTTTGTTTATTGTCGCCGCCAATATCATGAATGCGGGGTCGATCACTGACCGCCTGCTGAACTTCTGCGTTGCGGCGGTCGGGCGTTTCAAGGGTGGCCTCGGACACGTAAACGTAGTGGCATCTCTGATCTTTTCCGGCATGTCCGGCTCTGCTGTCGCGGATGCGGCGGGAATTGGTAAAATCATCATTGAGATGATGACCAAAGATGGCCGCTATAGCCGAGGCTATGCAGCCGCAATCACGGCGGCCTCGGCAACAATCGGCCCTATCATCCCGCCCTCAATCCCGATGGTATTGTACGCGCTTGTTTCCAAGGCCTCTATCGGTTCGTTATTTCTGGCCGGTATTCTGCCGGGACTGATAATGGGCGTCGTCCTCATGGCGATGAACTATTATCTGGCCGGAAAGCGGAACTTTGCCTTGGAAGAACCTGTTCCGTTGCGCGAATTGCCCGCCAAAACCGCCAATGCGTTTCCTGCGCTGCTAATGCCCGCCATCCTGCTCTATGGCATCTACGGGGGTGTCACGACACCGACCGAGGCCGCGGCCGTGGCCGCACTCTATGCCCTGCTGCTGGCAGGGTTCTTCTATCGCGCCTTGTCGTTCCGTGGCCTTTATCAGGTCTTCGTTGACAGCGCCCGTTCTTCTGCAGCGGTTGGAGTTGTCATTGGTGGCGCGTTCATTTTGAACTTCATCGTGATTCAGGAGCAAATCCCACAGTCTATCTCGGCGCTGCTGGAAGGTTCGGATGTCAGTCCGATCGTCTTCTTGATCCTCGTCAACTTGCTGATCCTTGCCCTGGGGTGCGTTTTGGACGCGACAACGATCATTCTGGTGATTGTGCCCTTGTTCATCCCCACTTGCGAAGCGCTTGGTATTGATCTGGTGCATTTCGGTGTGCTGGTCGTCGTGAATTCGATGATCGGTCTGATCACGCCGCCCTACGGGATTCTGCTGTTCGTAATTAATGCTGTTTCGGATATTCCACTGCGTGAAATCATTTCCGAGATTTGGGCCTTCTTGGCGGTGTTGATTTTCGCCTTGGTGATCATGATGCTGATGCCCGATCTGGTTCTGTGGTTGCCGCGTATGTTTGGGTATCAGGGGTAATGTGTCTCTCGGTTTCGACAACGTCGATCCCCGGTGATCTGGCCGAAAAACTAAGTGCAATCGCTGATGCGGGCTTTAGCGGTGTCGAGTTGCATGAACCGGATTTGACCGCTTTTGACGGGCCACCATCGCGAATTCGGGACATTGCATCAGATCTCGGACTAAAGATTTGTCTGCTGCAACCCTTCCATAACCTTGAAGGCCAGGCCGACAGCGAGCGGGAACGTGCTTTTGATCGGCTGAAGCGCAAACTCGATCTGATGAGCGAGTTGGGAACGGATCTGCTGCTAATTGGCTCTGCATTCGAAGTGGACCCTGCTGCCACCGAGGATCAGGTGATCTCAGACCTCAGCGAAGCGACCGAGATTGCAAAAGGGATGGGGCTTCGCTTGGCTTATATGGGTTTGCCGTGGTCCGATCTCATTCACTCGGACGAACAGGCGTTGCGCGTCGTCGAGGCGATTGACAGCCCTTACTTTGGACTGGCTTTAAACTCTTTCTTCTCGCTCGCTGACGGTTCCAAACCCGCCCGCCTTAGGGACATTCCCGGAGAGCGATTGTTCCATGTGCAACTGTCCGATGCGCCCCGGCTTGAGATGGATATTCGCAGACTCAAAAGGCACTTCGGGCTTCTACCTGGGCTTGGATCACTTAACCTAGCAGGCTTTGTGCGCGTGCTGGCCAGAGCAGGATACATAGGACCCTGGTCTATCGCCCGTGTGAACGAAGCGGCGGCACAGCCCGGTGCCCGAACACTGGCCCGGGACAGCTATAGGTCCCTGGTCAACCTTTTGGACGAGGTATCACGGACCGAGCCGAAAGCAGACTTTGAAACCCCAAACCTGCCAGAACGCGTTTATGCGTCCGGCTTCGAATTCGTAGAGTTTGCAGCCGATGAAACAAGCGGGGCACAACTGGCAGACTTGCTGTCAGCAATGTGTTTTCGAATGGAGCGAAAGCACGTCACCAAGTCTGTCGAATTGTGGCGGCAAGGCGCGATCAACATCGTTGTGAATACCGAAAAAGAAGGCTTTGCCCATTCGGCGTTTCTGGGCCATGGCCCATCGGTCTGTGACATGGGATTGCGTGTCAAAGATGCGGATCAGACGGTTCAACGTGCAACCGCGCTGGGCGCCCCGAATTTCTTACAACCGGTGGGAACAGGAGAGCTGGATATCCCTGCAATCCGTGGTGTTGGTGGCAACGTCGTTCATTTCATCGATGAGAAATCCGATCTGCATCGGGTTTGGGATATCGAATTCGAGCCGGTTGCCAAAACCAAAGCCATGCAACCCGCCGGATTGCGCCGTATCGACCATCTGGCACAGACAATGCGCCACGATGAAATGCAAAGCTGGCTGCTGTATTACATCTCGACCTTCGACATGGCAAAGTCGCCAATCGTGAACGTGGCTGACCCGTCGGGCGTCGTGCAAAGCCAGGCCATCGAAAGCCCCGAAGGCGAAGTGCGTCTGAACTTGAACGGGGCCGTCGGTCGCCGAACGCTGGCGGCATCGTTCCTTGAAGAAGGCTTTGGGGCAGGTGTTCAACATATCGCCTTCCAGTCCGACGATATTTTTGAAACCTCTGCTCAACTGCTTAAGTCTGGTTTCCCCAGCCTGACTATTCCAGAAAACTATTATGCTGATCTGCAGGCGACTTTTGGGGTGAGTGACGAACTGATCACCCAACTGCATGGGGGCAATATCCTCTATGATCGCGCGGGGGGAACAGAGTATTTTCAGATCTATAGCCGTCCCGTTTTCAACGGTTTTTTCTTTGAAATCGTTGAACGCCGCGCTGGTTATGCAGGTTTTGGCGCGCGCAACGCCCCTATTCGCCTCGCCGCGCAAAGGAAAACTCAGGCGGCGAAAGAGGTGCAAACGCCATGAGCGCACTGGATGAAAACACGACAAGCGATGAGCGCGCCGTTCGCCAATGGTGGCGCACCTCCATCATCGATATGAAGCCCGGGTACATCGCATTTCGTGGCAACGCCATAGAGGACCTGATCGGGAATGTATCCTTTCCGCAGATGATCTGGATGATGGTGCGAGGCGATCTGCCGGGCGATGCTCAGGCGCGCCTGTTTGAGGCCGCTCTGGTCGCAGGTGTGGATCACGGCCCGCAGGCTCCCTCGATTGCGGCTGCGCGCATGGCTGCTACTTGTGGAGTAGGTCTCAATAATGCGATGGCGACTGCAGTGAATATGCTGGGCGATGTACATGGCGGAGCAGGCGAGCAGTGCGCCGAGCTTTATTATGATATCGCCGATCGCATAGATGCCGGGGCATCGCTGAATGATGCTGTTCGGAATGGTCTGGACAGTTGGCGCGAGACTTACGGCAAGATCGTTTCAGGTTTCGGACACCGGTTTCACAAGCCCGTCGATCCGCGTGCACCCCGGCTGATGCAGCTCGTTCGCAATGCGGCAAATGAAGGCACCGTTTCAGGTCGCTTCGCAGACATCGGAGAAGGGGTTCAGGCCGAACTTGGTAGTCAACGGGGCGGTCGGCCGATTGCGATGAACATCGATGGCGCGACAGCCGTGATCTTTTGCGAACTTGGCTTTCCCGCGCCCCTGTCGCGGGGGCTGTTTTGCTTGTCCCGTTCGGTTGGAATACTTGCCCACGCCTGGGAACAGATGAACCAGGGCGGTCGGAACAAAGGCCCTATGCCCCCGAATTACTTACCCCTCTACGAAGACAGGAATGATGAGATGTGAGACATCGAAATCTTTCCGGTCCGGCTCTGTTGGCGTTGGTCGTATAATCGGTGTCGATCTAAAACCACATTCAAAAAATTCCCAATGCCAAAGTCATGATCTGCGGCAACCTCGATTCTTCAGAAAGCCGCACCAAGGCCGATCAATACGGCATCGCCAGAGCCTGCGCGCCTTGATGGCGCCAGGGTTCCGGCTGATTGGCTTGCCTATCCCGGTGATGATCACGGCGCAGACGCGTCCGATTTAACGATGCCTCTGTGGGGCCTCACCAGTTTAGAGCGATTGGATTGCCATGTAAGTCGCTGTAAAAAAATAATTAAACCTGCTCGGGAGCCCGTCCGGTGGTTTCAGTTTAAGCCGCGTCGCTAAGAGTTGATATTTTAAGAAATATCAGATATTTTTTACTAAGTATGATGAAAATTAGATTCGCAGACGTATGGAGCTGTCGTTCATGGTGAAACCCGAAGAGGCCGGCTCATGCCCCTCTCTCTATTCCTTGGCGCATCTGACGCTGATCGGCTGCACGCCGCCCGAGCTAGTCTACATTGCTGCCCGGTCCGGTTACGATGCCGTCAGCCCGCGATTCATTCCGATGCATGTGCCCGGTGAGTTTACTCAATCCCCGATCGACAAGGCACAGGTGCAGGCCACCAAAACCGCTCTTTCTACTACGGGTTTGAAAGTTCTTGATGTCGAGCTTGCGCGCATCACCGAAGATGTCGACCCGCGCAGTTTTGAACCCTCTTTGGAAATAGGCGGAGAGCTTGGTGCAAAGCGCATGATCATGAGCGCGTGGACCAACACCCGCGATGATCGCGACTTCTTGATCGACGTCTATTCCGAGACCTGCGAACTGGCCGCGCTCTACGGGCTGACGGTCGATCTGGAGTTCCCCAGCTTTTCACGCCTGCGTACACTGGACGAGGCGCTGGATATTGTCCGCGCCTCCGATCAGCCGAATGGCGGTATTCTGGTCGATACGCTTTATCTGCACCTAAGCCGGGTGGATCTAGGAGAACTGCTGCACGTCCCTTCGGACCTGTTTCACTTTCTGCATATCTCTGACTGTCTACCAGGCATCGCGGATACGCGTGAGGGCATGATCCAACTGGCCCGCGATGCGCGGCTTTATCCCGGTGAAGGTTGGATTGATTTCACCGGCATCATCGAGCGGATGCCCCCTGTCGACTATTCCATTGAACTGCCCAACCAAAGCCGCGTTGCCGAGTTGGGATATGAAGAGCACGCGCGTCGCTGTCTGAGCCACGCCAAGCGAACATTCGGTGAGGCGCGATCTCAGCGCCGCATGCCCAATGCAGCAATTCTAAAACACCAAGAGGATCATCATGGGCAAAGAGCTCACTGAAGACGACCGCCGACTGGCGGCTGATATGTTGGAACGTGCCCGCGCGGCCATGGCCAAAATCGAGGATTGGGAACAGGACAGGCTGGACCGTCTGTCTCAGGCCATAGCGTGGTACGCGGGGAACGAAAAAACCTTTACGCGATTGGCTCAGCAGGGGGTGGACGAAAGCGGCATTGGTGACCGCGAAGGACGCCCTGCAAAGCGGTTCAAAATACACATGGTACTGCGCGATGTCCTGCGCACCCCGTCGACTGGGATCGTCGAGGTTGATGAGGAAAAAGGCCTGGTGAAATACGCCAAGCCTGCGGGTGTGATCGCATCCCTGATCCCAATGACAAACCCGGCGATGACACCACCGGTGACCGGTGTTTCCGCCGCTAACGCCCGTAATGCGGTCATCTTCAGCCCGCATCCACGCACAGCAGTCACGACCTATGAAATGGTCGAGGTTATGCGCGCAGCCTGTCGAGCAGCAGGAGCCCCGGAAGACTTGTTCCAATCGATCCGCAAACCTTCGATCCCTCTTACCCAGCACCTGATGGAGATTTGTGATCTGACGCTGGCAACAGGTGGGAAGCCGATGGTCAAAGCGGCCTATAGTTCAGGGCGTCCGGCCTACGGTGTCGGCGCAGGCAATTCGTCTATCGTCATTGATGAAACTGCGGATCTGGATATCGCTGCCCAGAATACACGGATTTCAAAGACGTCTGACTTTGGGTCTGGTTGTTCGGCAGATGGCAACATTATCATCCAGCGCTCGGTTTACGATGATATGGTTAAGGCGCTTGAAGCCGAAGGTGGTTATCTTTGTTCTGACGTAGAGAAGGCCATGCTCGAAGCAGCCATGTGGGATGAGAAAGGAAACCGTACGTTCCCGACCATCGCCTGTCCGCCTCAGCAAACGGCCAAAGTCGCCGGTTTCTCGATCCCTGAAGATCGCAAATTCCTGATGGTTGAAAATCAGGGGCAAATCGGGCCGCAGCACAAGTTCTCCAAGGAAAAACTGACCACGCTGATGGCGCTATATCACTTCGACACATTCGATGACGCGCTGGAAACGGTCAGCCAGATTTACAACACCGGGGGCAAGGGCCATTCCTGCGGCATCTACAGCCACAATGACGATCACATTGACCGGTTGGCGCGCCTGGCTCCGGTCAGCCGCATGATGGTTCGACAGCCTCAGTCCAAGGCCAATGCGGGTGCCTGGACCAATGGCATGCCTATGACCAGCAGCCTGGGTTGCGGCATCTGGGGCGGCAACATCACCAATGAGAACGTCACCATGAAACATATGATGAACTACACTTGGGTCAGTCGTCCTACGCCTGAGGATCGCCCCTCGGCGCCGGACCTGTTTGGTGAGTTCTACGGACAGGAGATCGCGTGATGGACGGAGCGAAACTGGAAGGCAAAACCGTTGCCGAACATATCGTTGACTTTCTCGAGCGCCGTGAGGTCAAGCACGTATTCGGCCTGTGCGGCCACACGAACATCGCTGTTCTGGCCGCGCTGGCGGAAAGCCCCATTGATTTCGTAACTGTGCGGCACGAACAGATCGCAAGCCACGCGGCGGACGCTTATGCGCGGGTTACAGGCAAGGCCTCGGTGGTGCTGTCCCATCTCTCCCCGGGACTAACTAATTGCGCCACCGGGGTCGCCAATGCGGCCTTGGATTGTATCCCCATGGTCGTGATCGCGGGTGACATTCCTACGCATTACTATGGCAAGCATCCGCATCAGGAGGTTAACCTGCACGCGGACGCTGCCCAATGGGAAATCTATCGACCCTTCGTCAAACGCGCCTGGCGGGTAGACCGCGCGGACTTGATGGCCGAAATTTTGGAGAAGGCGTTCCATCTCGCCGAAAGTGGTCAGCCCGGGCCGGTACTGGTCAATGTCCCCATGGACATCTTTTCAGAGGTGATCCCCGCGGACAGTTTCGACCGTATCCGCGACAACACGCGCGCGCTCAAGAAACCGTCGATTGACGACGAGACAGCGCGAGAGATTGTCGAAGCGTTGGCTAAAGCTGAAAACCCAGTCGCATATGTAGGAGGTGGTATCCTACTGGCACAGGCCAGCGAGGAACTGCGCGAGTTCGTTGAACACATGGGACTGCCCGTCGCGCATTCCTTGATGGGTAAAGGCGCCCTGCGGGACGACCATCCGCTTGTTTTGGGAATGACCGGGTTTTGGGGCACCGAGTTGGTTAATCAGTCTTGCCTGAACGCGGACTACATCTTTGCCGTGGGAACACGGTTCAAAGAGGCCGATTGCTCCAGTTGGTATCCCGGATACACGTTCAACATTCCCGGCTCAAAGGTCATCCATATCGACATCGAGCCGCAAGAGATCGGTCGGAACTATCCCACCGAGATCGGTGTTGTTGCGGATGCCAAGGCTGCGTTGCGCGTCCTCACCCGGGTTGCCCGCAAAATGTATCCGGGCGGTTTCAAGCGCCCCGCCGTTGAACAAAAGATTGCTGATTTCCGGATGGGCTTCAAAGCACGCAATGTGGAAATGGCCACCTCATCAGCGTTTCCGATGATGCCCGAGCGTATTCTGGCAGATACCCGCAAGGCACTGCCCGAGGATGCCATCATCACAACGGATGTCGGATGGAACAAGAACGGCGTCGGACAACAATTCGATATCCTGACACCCGGTTCGATCCTGACCCCAGGTGGTTTTGCTACAATGGGTTTTGGCCCTCCGGGCGCGATCGGCGCAAAGCTGGCAGCACCTGATCGTGTGGTGATCAGCCTGGTTGGTGATGGTGGTTTCGGCCAAAACCCGTCGATGCTTGCGACTGCGGTCGAGCTTGATCTGGGTATCATCTGGCTGGTTATGAACAACAACGCCTTCGGCACGATCGCAGGTCTTCAGAAGGCGCATTACGGTTTGACCTATGGTACAACCTTCCCAGGGTCGGCCGAAGCGCCGGCCAACGGACCGGGTTATGCAGAAATTGCACGGGCCTACGGCGCAGAGGGACACAGGCTGGGCGCTGCTGACGAGCTGTTGCCCGCATTGGAAGCGGCAATAGCCAGCGGCAAACCCACTGTTCTTGATGTCCCAATGATCAATAATCCGACACCAACGACCGGACATTGGAACATCTTGGACATATACTCACCAGACAAAGATGTATCCCACGTTGCGACGTGAAAAGCCTGTTCGAGGAATGCCTCACCGGGGGTGTGCCTCGAACAGGCCTGCAGTGGTTTCATTCTCGCAGTGGTGAGCGAAGAAACATCAAACAGCATCACCAGTAGCGGGCTACAAAAAGAGGAACAACTCCAAAGCGCCGGGGTCCTTCAGACATTGCGTGGCAACGTTTGGCGCATGATGTTGAATACGGAGTTGAGGGGCCGGGTTTAACTCCTGCTTTCCTCATCCCAAGGAATTCCGCTAGTGTCGGCACCGACCTGATATGAGTGATGCCGCCACATGATCGAAATCCGCGACCTGCAACTGCTCAGCGCTTTGGCGCGGCACCGGCATTTTGCAAAGGCAGCCGAGGAATGCGGGATTTCCCAGCCTGCGTTTTCAATGCGTATTCGCAACCTAGAGGATCGGTTGGGCGTGTCCATCGTCCGCCGCGCCAACCGGTTTCAGGGCCTGACCGAAGAGGGCGAGATGATCGTCCAGCGGGCGCGGCGCATTCTGGACGACACCAAGGCCTTGGAACAGCAGGTGCAGGCGGCAAAGGGGGAAATCACGGGGACTCTGATACTGGGCGTGATCCCGACTGCAATCGCCTTTACGGGCCGGTTGATCAAGCGTCTGCAGCAGGCGCATCCGCGCATCATCACTCGGATCGAAACGATGTCGGCTACGGCCATTCAACATCGGCTGGACGAAGGCAGTCTGGATGCGGGCATCACATATGGCGACAGTATCGGCACCGATTTGCGGCAGGTACAGTCGCTGTATGAAGAAACCTATGTCCTGTTGATCCCGTCTCATATGACAGACGAAACGGGGCCAATTCCCTGGGCGCGGGTCGCCGAATTTCCGGTCAGCCTGCTTGAACCGCAGATGCAGAACCGCCGTATATTAGACCGGATTTTCGCCGAACAGGGCCTGCATCCTCATGTGGTCGCGGAAACCAGCGGGTTCACTGCCTCAATGGTCATGGCGCGTGAGGGATTGGCGGCCACCGTGGTGCCACGCGTGTTGGTGCGGGCGTTGGGGGATCTGAAGGGAACAAAGGTTCTGCCTTTGGTCGATCCGGTGGTCAGCAAACCTATCTGTCTGGCGACCCTGACACGCGATCCGGAACTGCCAACGGTTGGAGCGTTGCGCGCGGTGGTGACGTCTTTGCGGTGATAAGGTGTCGTTATCGTGCGATTGAAATATGCGATTTGACGATATGCTAGTCTGATGAGACACGGAGCCTGAATCGGAGGGCAACATGGCACCATTAGATACCAAGCCATCAGGCGCACCCAAGGGCGTCTGGAAGTCAGGTAAAGGCAAGGGGCGGCATACGCCCAAAGGCCGTCAGTTCACGGATGAGGCGCAGGCCGAGATTACACGCCTGCTGGGCGATCGTCCCCGCCGCCGCGATCTGTTGATCGAATTTCTGCATCTGATTCAGGACGCGCATGGCCATATCAGCGCCGACCACATTGCCGCGCTGGCCGTCGAGATGCGCATTGGTCAGGCCGAGATCTATGAGACCGCCACCTTCTACGCCCATTTCGATGTGGTGAAAGAGGATGAAACCCCGCCGCCCGCGCTGACCATCCGGGTCTGCGATTCCCTGTCTTGCGAAATGGCCGGTGCCCAGCAGTTGCAAAAGGCGCTGGAAGACGGGCTTGATCCGTCCGAAGTCCGGGTGCTGCGCGCGCCTTGCATGGGCCGTTGCGATACCGCGCCTGTGCTGGAGATCGGGCATAACCATATCGACCATGCCACCCCTGAAAAGGTGCAGGCGGCGATTGCTGCGGATGATACCCACGCCCATTTGCCCGCCTATGAAACCTTTGCGGCATATGAAGCAAACGGCGGCTATGCCAAGCTGAAAGAGCTGCGCGAGAGCGGTGATTGGGAGAAAGTACAGGAAGACATCCTGTCCTCGGGCTTGCGCGGTCTGGGTGGTGCTGGCTTCCCGTCCGGCAAGAAATGGGGCTTCGTTCGCATGAACGAAGGCACCCGCTATCTGGCCGTGAATGGCGATGAAGGCGAGCCTGGCACGTTCAAAGATCGCTATTACCTTGAACGCACGCCGCATGTCTTCCTTGAAGGCATGCTGATAGCTGCCTGGGCGGTAGAGGCCGAAACCTGCTTTATCTACATGCGCGATGAATATCCGGCGGTGCTGGAAATTCTACGCCGCGAGATTGCCGCGCTGGAACAGGCTGGCGTGGTTGAAAAAGGATATATCGATCTGCGCCGGGGCGCCGGTGCCTATATATGCGGCGAAGAATCCGCTATGATCGAGTCGATCGAAGGCAAGAAAGGCTTGCCGCGTCACCGGCCTCCGTTTGTGGCGCAGGTTGGGGTCTTTAACCGTCCGACCTTGGTGCACAATGTCGAGACGCTCTATTGGGTGTCGAAAATCTGCCGCGAAGGGCCGCAGATTCTGAACTCTGTCGAAAAAAATGGTCGCAAGGGCCTGCGCAGCTATTCAATCTCGGGGCGGGTGGCCAAGCCGGGTGTTTACCTGCTGCCGGCGGGTTCGACCATTTTGGACGTGATTGAGGCCGCTGGTGGCATGGTCGAAGGGCAGACTTTCAAGGCGTATCAGCCCGGCGGTCCATCCTCGGGTCTGCTGCCTGCGTCGATGGACGATATCCCATTGGATTTTGACACGCTGCAGCCACATGGCACCTTTATCGGATCCGCCGCCGTGGTGGTGCTGTCCGATCAGGACACTGCCCGCGACGCGGCGCTGAATATGCTGCGGTTTTTCGAGGATGAAAGCTGTGGCCAATGCACGCCCTGCCGGGCGGGCTGCGAAAAGGCGGTTAAGCTGATGCAGGCTGACACGTGGGACCAGGATTTACTGGAAGACCTGTGTCAGGTCATGGGCGATGCCTCGATCTGCGGTCTGGGGCAGGCGGCCCCGAACCCGATCCGCCTGGTCATGAAACATTTCGCTGACGAAATCTGAGGGAGACAGAGCCATGCTTGATGCAAGCCCAACCAAGACCGTCACCTTCAACCTGAACGGAAATGACGTCACCGTGCCCGAAGGCTGGACCATCTGGGAAGCCGCCAAGGGGCAAGGGTTCACGATCCCGCACCTCTGCCACAAGCCCCAGCCGGGTTACAAACCCGACGGCAACTGCCGCGCCTGCATGGTCGAGGTCGAGGGCGAGCGCACGCTGGTCGCTTCGTGCATTCGCCCTGCGGCGGACGGCATGGTGGTGAAAACCGACAGCGACCGTGCCGAGAAATCGCGCGCAATGGTCATGGAATTGCTGGTCGCCGATCAGCCCGAGGTGGCCCACGACAAATCCAGCCATTTCTGGGACATGGCCGAACTGAACGATGTCAGCGACAGCCGGTTCCCGGCCAAAGAGCCTGGGAAAATCCCGTTGCTGGATGACAGCCATATCGCGATGCGGGTTAATCTGGATGCTTGCATCAACTGCAACCTCTGTGTCCGCGCCTGCCGGGATGTGCAGGTAAATGATGTGATCGGGATGGCCGGGCGTGGTCACACCGCGCAGGTGGTGTTCGATCAGAACGACCCGATGGGCGATTCTACTTGTGTGGCCTGTGGTGAATGCGTTCAGGCCTGTCCGACCGGTGCATTGATGCCAGCCACTGTTTTGGACGAAAAGCAGCAGGGCGACAGCAAGGATTATGATTCCGAGACCGAAAGCGTCTGCCCGTTCTGCGGCGTCGGCTGCAAGGTCTCGCTGAAGGTCAAGGACGGCAAGGTCAAGTATGTCGAAGGCATCAACGGCCCGGCCAACGAAGGCCGCTTGTGCGTGAAAGGCCGCTTTGGCTTTGACTACATCCACCACCCACACCGCCTGACCAAACCGCTGATCCGGCGAGAGGATGCGCCTGCGAAGGGGCTGAATGTCGATCCGTCGAATCTGTCGACCCATTTCCGCGAAGCGAGCTGGGAAGAGGCGATGGATCTGGCCGCCGCCAGGCTGAAAGCCCTGCGCGACGAAGACCCGCGCAATGTTGCGGGCTTTGGTTCGGCCAAATGCACCAACGAAGAGGCCTATCTGTTCCAGAAATTCATCCGTCAGGGTTTCAAGCACAACAATGTCGATCACTGCACAAGGCTGTGCCATGCATCGTCCGTGGCGGCGCTGATCGAGAATGTCGGCTCGGGCGCGGTGACCGCGACGTTTAACGAGATCGAAAACGCGGATGTGGCGATCATCATCGGGGCTAACCCGATCGAAAACCATCCCGTTGCGGCGACCTATTTCAAGCAGTTCACCAAACGTGGTGGCAAGCTGATCGTGATGGACCCGCGCGGCGTCGGCATGCGCAAATTCGCGGACGAAATGCTGCAATTCCGTCCGGGTGCTGATGTCTCGATGCTGAATGCGATCATGAATGTGATCGTCGAAGAAGAGCTTTATGACAGCCAGTACATCCACCGCTGGACCGAAAACTGGGAAGCCGAAAAAGAGCACCTGCGCGCCTTCACCCCCGAAGCGATGGCGCCGATCTGCGGTATCGAACCTGATCAGCTGCGCCGCGTGGCGCGCATCTTTGCACAGGCCAAGGCCGGGCTTATTTTCTGGGGTATGGGTGTCAGTCAGCATATCCACGGCACCGACAATTCGCGCTGCCTGATCTCGCTGGCGTTGATGACCGGCAACGTTGGTAAACCAGGCGCGGGCCTGCACCCGCTGCGCGGTCAGAACAATGTGCAGGGCGCGTCGGACGCGGGCCTGATCCCGATGTTCCTGCCCGATTACAAAACGGTGACCGATGACAACATCCGGGCAAGGTTCACCTCGGTCTGGGGATCTGAGGATTTCTCGAACGAAAAAGGCCTGACCGTCACTGAAATCATCGATCAAGCATATGCGGGCAATATCAAGGGCATGTATATTCAGGGTGAAAACCCAGCCATGTCCGACCCCGATGTAGGCCATGCGCGGGACGCGCTGGCCAAGCTGGAGTTGATGATTGTGCAGGACATCTTCCTGACCGAAACGGCGAACTACGCCGACATCATCCTGCCTGCCTCGGCGCTGTATGAAAAGAACGGCACCGTGTCGAACACCAACCGTCAGGTACAACGAGTGCGTCCGGCTGTGGCGCCTCCGGGCGAGGCGCGCGAGGATTGGAAAATCACCGTCGAACTTGCGCAGCGCATTGGTCTGAACTGGTCTTATTCGGATGTGTCCGAAGTGTTTGCCGAGATGAAGCTGACGATGGAGTCTCTCGACAACATCACCTGGGAGCGGCTGGAGACCGAAACAATCACCTACCCGTCGCTGTCTGAGACCGATCCGGGCCAAGCGATTGTGTTTGGTGATGGCTTCCCTCGTGCCGATGGGCGGGCCAAGTTCACTCCTGCCAGTGTGATCCAGCCGGATGAAGCGCCGGATGAGGAGTATCCGATGATAGCCACCACGGGTCGTCAGCTTGAACATTGGCACACAGGGTCAATGACCCGCCGGGCCACGGTGCTGGATGCGGTTGAACCAGAGGCCAACTGTTCGATGAACCCACGTCAGCTAAAGCTGATGGGAATCGAACCGGGCGAGACCATTCGCCTGACCACCCGTCGCGGCTCGATCGAGATCATGGTGCGTGCCGACCGGGCGATTGCAGAGGACATGGTGTTCATCCCCTTTGCCTATGTTGAGGCGGCGGCGAATATCCTGACCAACTCGGCCATCGACCCTTATGGTAAAATCCCTGAGTTCAAATTCTCGGCCATTCGCGTAGAAAAGATCGAAGACGCAATCGCGGCTGAGTAAGAGTGTCGGAGTAGAATTTTTGAGGGCGGCCTTGCGAGGTCGCCCTTTTAGGTTTCCGCGACGTCAACGCGGAAATAGGCATTTCCCACTCAGCTTTGCGCCATTTGCGCCATATTTCTCTGGTTTCAGCAATTTTGAGCCTAAGAAAACGCCACCAAAGCGCCCATTTTGCGGTCGTCAGGTTAGGTCTTGATTGGGTTTGGAAACGAAATTGGGGAACCGATTGCGCAGGGCCCGAACCTGTGAGCAGTCGGGCCTAGGCGCCGAAGCCGAAATAGATGGTAGTAGTGCGATCAGAGCAACAAGGGCTGAATGAAACCGCAAGACGTGTATAACGATTTGAAACAGGCTAAGCTTTCGTTTGTCGTATTGCCGGGTATGTCGGTTGATGCGATCCTGAGCGAAGTCCTTAGTTTTTTCCTGTCCAGAAACTTCCTGATGTTTCTGCCTGCTTTGATGCTGCTGCTCATTGGTGCGACGCCGTCATTGTTTGCTGAACCGCTAAACGGGCTGGGGCGCACGATCTATTGGATGTGCGGATTGCTGGGGTATATGGGCTCGGTGGTGCTGATGTTGCTTTTTGAAGCATTCTGCAGCCGATATCTGGGCATCAAACGGTTTTTCACCCCGCTGACATGTTTTCCCATTGCGTATGGGGCGATGCAGTTTGCCCAATTCGCAACGACAATGGTTTTCAGTACATTTCTGTCTTTCAGCTTTGAAAACTCGCCGCTTTTGCTGCCTCAGTACTTTCTCGTCGTTGGAATTGAAGTGATCGTAATCGTTTGGGTTTTTCCACCTTATCTGGCCCGCCTGCGCGCCAGCGATCCGCAACCCGAGGACGAGCCGGATAGCAGAGTGGAATCCCGTGTTCCTGTGGCCAATGGTTTAGTGTCCGCCAATGGGCAAAATTTTTTGGCCAAGGACATTTTGTTCGTTCAGGCTCAGCAGCACTATGTCACCCTGCGTGTAGATGAAAAAGAAGTGCTGGTGCGTTCAACGTTCAAAGGCATCCTATCGCAAATGCCAGAATGCTATGGCCTACAGGTGCATCGGTCCTTTTGGGTTGCCAATCGGTGTGTGGATATTGCTCAAAGCCTGAATGAAGTCGGATATCTGGTTCTGGGCTGCGGCAAAAAGATCGCTATCGCCCGTAGTCGGCACGGCGCCGTGCGTGATTGGCTGTCCGAGATGGCGTCAGCGGAAAGCCCGGCAACAGTCAAAGCTTCACCACAACAAACCTGACATCGTTCGGCAGAAACATCCGGCTTATCGGTTCGTTTAGATAATCCACCTTCCCATCGCTACTGGGTACAGAATACGCAGTGGATGGGAAGGTGGACAGTTCAATATTTTTAGTAATGAAAAGACTTGAATTTTGATCTTTTGCTTTCCCCGATTTTGAGTTTTTCCCCCTCTATAATCAGGTCGTACTGGTCAACACGTCACTCGATAAAGGCGCCGCAAAACCAGGCGCTGCCTTCTTTTCCTGCATAGGCACGGACCTGGCAATGAAATTGGTACGAAACGTCAAAAATTCGAAACGAATGGCAATGAAAATTCGTGTCGCACGAAATGAATAGAGCGACTTGTGCATTCGCTGTCATGTTAAGAAGTTGATAGTAAAGGGGTTAATGAAACTCCCTGCCTTCCTGTGATTTGGCCCGAAACTGTTGTCACAGATGCAGAGTTCCGCGCAGGATTAGTAGTCGCGCTCGAAAAAGACACCCAATCCCGTTTCCCCTCGCCCGTCAACGGTTCCGCGCATGGTGATATTATCGGTGACGTCCAGATTGAGGTTCACTTCGGTATTTCCTTCGGTGTTCACGTTAAAGTCGGTATAGAGATTGTCACCCAGATACGCCCCGGCGCCCAAAATTCCGCCGCTTGACGTTGCTCCGATATCGACTGTGTCGACACCGGTCGACTCCCTCAGACCCTTGGTTGCATCCCCTCCTGCACCGCTGAGCTGCGCCAGCGATGCCGCCATCTGGGCAATGACAAAGGGGGACAGCTCAGAGAAACGATTGCCAAACAACAGCATGGCCAGCGCCTCTTCTGCTGGCCGTTCCGGATCCGAGAACACGTTGACTTCGGGGGCGTCCAGCGGCCCGGCGATTTCGATTGTAGCGGTCCCGTCCGAGGTGCTGTTTGAGGATTCAAATTCGATATAGGGTGTCAAGTCGCCTTGTAGGGTCACGATACCTTTTGTCAGGGCCAGCCTGCGGCCCAGAATGTCGAAATTGCCTCGGATTAGAGCGATCTGACCCGAAGGAATGATCGAGGTTGTTGTACCGCCTATGTACAGCTGTCCGCCGAGTTCGGCATTCACGCCTCGACCTCGGACAAACACGGCTTTGGGGGCGAGCAGAGCGATGTCCAGCGCAATACGGGAATCGCTTTGGGTGGCATCGTCCTGTTTTACCAAACGAGCACGTTCCCGAGTCCTATAGCTGGCCGCGTTTTCGTTGATATGTTCGATCTCTGGTATGGGTGCAGCGCCGACCGCACCCGAGGCGGCGGCGAGATTAATATTGGTTTCCTCGAATGTAATTTGCCCGACTATTGTGCTGTTGCCAGCCAAAGCTCCGGTCATTGCGATTTGCCCGTTCAGGATCGTCTCGTACAAAAGCTGATCCGTCAGCACGAGACGATTGAGCGTGGTCGTAATTTGCGCATTGAACGGAGGCGTCAGGTCAATCGGGCCCGCGACGGTGAAATTACCCCCGGCGCGGGTTCCACCATTTAGGGAGATGTTGGCGCGGTTGTTGGCCAACTCGACCGCGCCGCTGATGCCGGTAATGGTCTGACCGGCACCCGGTATCGCCAACGAGGTTCCAGAGGTCGTGATCGACCCGCTGAGCGCCTCAAGCGAGGGTTGGCCATTCAAGCTAAGGTCGTACCGCGCAGTCCCGTCGATTTGGTTGGGGGTGATGAACAGGTTTGCGATACCGATATTAACCCCGCCTTGCGCATTCAGATCGGCGTTTCCTGTGGTTTCATCGAACGTGCCCGAGATTTCGCCGGTGATCTGTGCCGGACCCTGCGCCGAAGAGTTGATGGTCCAGACGCCTGCCTTGCGCTTTGCGGTCCCATTGGCGGTGATTGTACCTGGAAAGTCTGGGGCGAAACGCTCGACCTTGTTTAGCTCGGCGTCAAAGTCCAAGTCTGCCGATCCGTCAGAGCCGACCGACCCCGTCAGCGACGCGTATGAACTGTCCGGCCCACGCAAGCTGACTCTTCCTTCAAGGCCCGAAGCTGTTGGCGCGGCGTTGCCTTCCAATGTGAGTGGTCCTGACAACGTCTTGGAAATCCGCGCAAGATCGTCCAGCTTTACCGAATAGCTCAGCCCGCCGGTCTCTTTGCTGACCTGACCCGAAGCGTCTGCGGTCAAGGCGGTGCCCCGCAGTTTGAAGTTTTGGACATTCAGACCCTGATCACTGTTCTCGGCATCGACACGCAGCGTCGTTCGACCTTCGATCAGTTTGTCGACGAGACTGATGCCAATCTGGACGTCCTGCGCATCGACATCGCCGGCTATGTCGAAGGTCTGGCTGGACAAAGCTCCGTTGCCATTGATATCCGCGGTAACCGACCCGGCAAGATCCCGGCCCGCGAGGTCCGAAAATAGCGAAAGATCAGGGACAGTCACCTGTGCCTGACCATCAAGAACTAGATTGCCGGTTGGGTCATTGATCGACGCGCTCACCTGTGCTGTCACGGCCCGTCCGTTGATGGTGGCTTTGCGTATGTCGATAAGGTCTCCCGTTTTCGCACCATCCCAGGCGATCACGGTTTTGCCTGCAAGCAGAGGATCGACTTCGGATATACCTGTCTGCAGATCCTGCGTCGTAATGCTGGCCGTGCCATCAAACTCTTGCGTCTGCAGGGTGCCTTTGCCGTCCATTTGTGCGCTGAGCGACCCGCCAAGCTGTCGCTGGGCCAGCCCGGAAAAGACCGAGAGGTCGGGCGCGTTGAGGCTGGCCTGACCGTCGATTGTCAGATTGCCATCAGGCGTGGTCACTTCGCCACTTGCCTGTGCCTGCGCGGCCTGACCGTCCAGATTAAACTCGCGGATGGAAATGCCATCCCCTCCACGGCTGGCGTCCAGCGTGATGGTGGTTTGGCCTGCGATCACGGGGTCGATATCGTCGCGACCGGTCGACAGGTTGTTGCCCTGAACTACCACTTTGCCGTCAAAGCTGCCCTCAAGCGGAGAGCCCTTGCCCTGAACCTCTGCCGACGCCGACCCTGCCAGTTCCAACTGGGCAAGGCCAGAGAACCGGGACAGGTCGGTAGCGTCCAGCGTTGCTTTGCCATCAACAGCCAATCCGCTGGTTAATCCGCTAATCAGCGTGTCCAGGGCCAGAGTGTAATCCGACCCGACCAGTTCGAAACCGGACAATGTCAGCGACTGGTCATCACCATACTCAAACTGCCCGTCCAGCGTGATGCGATCTCCGACGGCTGTATTCAAGTTCGGATCGGTCAGATCAATGCCTGTGACGCTGGCTTGCAGATCGCCGTTCACCGTAAATCCAAGGGCCTGATCGAGCACGCCTTGCGCGATAATTTGCATGCTCTCAAGTTCGGCCTGGGGGGATTTGAACTTATCTGCTGTCAGGCTAAGATCCCAGAGATTGCCGTTCTTCTGATCAAACAAGGTCGAGATCTGCGCGGACTTGATCGTTTTGTCACCACCGCCAACCGGAAGCGTGACCGCCTGTCCCTGCGGAGGGGTAATGCGTCCCTGCAAGGCGGCAAACTGCAATGTGCCACCTTCGGCAAGGGCCAACTTCCCTTCAAGGTTCAGGGCCTGCGTTGCAAGCTGAAGATCGGACAGGTCCAGCGCCCCTTCGGGCAGGGTCTGACCCTGCACGAACAGCCGCGAGTCCGTCCCGAAAAACGGGTCGATGGCAGGGCCGACGAAAGGTGTCAGGTCTCCGTTCAGATCGGCGGTAAATGCTATGCCTTCCGCAGTGTCGTCAGGGGTCGAACCAAGCCGAACCTGCCCGGCCAGACGCTGCTGCCCGTCACTGCTCAGCCCGATATCGGCGGTGAAATCCGTCAGCGGTCCGGCACCTTTTGCCGTCAGCTCGATCGTTGGGCTGTCGGGAATGTTCAAAGCGGTCGAAATAAGCCCGCCGGATGCCTCGGCCACGTTCAGGTCCAGATTGATCTCGCTTGTCGAGTTGTCGAACCCGGCGGTCAGTGTGATCTCATCTCCGGCACGATCCAACCGCACCACGTCGAGATTGGTGTCCAGCGTTCCATCAGCAAGCGACAGATTTCCGGTGACGGATAAGTCGGCGGCTACCCCAATCAGCGGCTGCCCCAGCGACAACTGATCCACGCGGATTTCGCCGATTTCAACTGCGACAGGCAGCTCGGGCAGCTGGAATGTCTGGGTTTCCGCAGAGGGAGGAGGGGCATCTTTGGTTGTGGTGCCCGGCGCGCGGGCTACGTCGATCTCTTGCGCTGTCAGCGCATTGACCGAGAACCGCCCACGTATCAGGGCCAGTCTGTTCCAATCCAGTTCGGCATCTTTGATGGTCAGCCAGACGCCCTCGTCATCCGATACGGTGATCTCTGCGATTGTGGCCCGTGCGCTCAGCGCGCCTTGCAAGCCTTTGACGGTCACGTTCTGATCATCACCGGACAGGGTATCCTGCAGAAACTGCTCTAGCATACTGCCGCCTTCGTCCTGCGCCAGAACGGGGTACGGCACCCACAGCAGAACCGCCGCAACAACTGGATATGAGAAACGATGTGTCAAAATGCCTGACCAATTCCGATGTAAAACTGCAGACCGTCTCCGGTGTCACCCTGAACGGGAAGGGCCAGATCCAGACGCAGGGGGCCAAAGCCGCCAAGGTCGTATCTGATCCCAAGCCCGGCGCCGGAATGGCTCTCAGCGGCGCTGCTGACAAAAGAGGACGTGTCGACAACACCATAATCATAAAACCCGACCAGCGATATTGTCTCGGTGATTTTGCCGCGAACTTCGCCAGATAGACCGAGGAAAGACTTGCCGCCAGCAACCTCATTGCCAACAGGGATGCCGAGGCTTTCATAGGGCTGACCGCGCACAGTGCCCGCACCGCCCGAAAAGAACAGGAAATCGGGTGTGACCCCGTCCAAGGCGGGTCCTACAATCGACCCAATCTGGACCCGCCCGGCCAGCACGAGACGACCTTGTGTCCGCAGACTGGTATAGGCACGCGCGTCCGCAAACATCCTGAGGCCTGTTTCTGTGTCGGACAGGCCGACAAATGGCATCACACGGGCATCCAGGTAATAGCCATTGGTGGCGCTGACCTTGCTGTCCCTTTCGTCCCATTCTGATCGGAACGGCATGATAAAATAGCGGAACTTGCGCCCGTCGCCATAGGCGTCATCTGCATCCGACCACTGAAACCCGGCGGATGCTTCGGCGTATAGGCGGTCTGAAAATGTGCGTCTTGCACCATAGGCCAGTGACGTCACAGTCACGTTGTAATTATCGGTGTTGCGACGTTCCAGAAGGGCGCTCCAGAACGTGCTGTCATCGGGGCCCAGCCGGTCGGGCTGATCCAGCCGCAGCCCGATGCGCCCGTCCAGATCCTCGGCCCCGCCAATATTGCGCAACGATGCTTCAAACCGCAGCCGTTGGGCGCGGCGGAACACGTTGCGATGCGTCCAGGTCGTCGACAGCTCCATCCCGTCGCGCGAGGCCACTTCCAAACCGAAGGTCAGGCGGCGTTTGGGCATGTCTTCAAGATAGACATCGAAATCCAGGGAGCCATCAGGGTTGGGAGTGTCGTGCTCTTCGATCGAGACAATATTAAACGTGCCGGTGCGGCGAAGCCGGGTTCCGACCTTTTGCACCTGCTGGGGGGAATACACCTCTCCGGTAGGGAAGCCGGCGATTTGTTCGACGGACCTGTGGCGAACATCGCTGTCGCCTTTGATGTACATTTTTCCAAAGCTCAGACGCGGTCCCGGGGCGAGGTCAATGCGGGAATCCAGCTTTGCCTGGGCGTGGCGGGCAATGACTTTCTGGCCGCTGACCTCGGCCTTGGCATGACCCGCGTCACGCCATCCCTGCACGCCTGCTGACGCGGCTTGCTGAATGGCGCCGGTGGTGGCCAGTTTGCCCGTCGCATAGTCTTCGGGAAGAACCGTTTCGGTCGCGATCGGCCGGACCACCGCCTGGCCAAATGTGAAGGTTGGGCCGGTTTTAACAGCAATCACGATTTTGTTGATCTGATTGGGCACGTTGAGTGAACTGAGTTCCGCCGCCTCTTTCCCGTCCAGTTTAATGCTGACGACGGGACTGAAATAGCCTTCGTCATAAAGGATCTGAACAATGGTGGTATAGTCGGACAGGGCCGCTGACAAAAGTTCAAGCGGCGTGTCCAGCCCGCGGGATTCTGCGGTTGTCACCGATGCGGTATCTTCGATCCGTTCAACCAGTGCTTTCGGAGCGCCCGGTGCCGTGAGGACGGTTTCCAATGCGGCCAGCGATGTGGGCAATGTGGCGACGACAATTCCGAACAGACAATTTCTCACAAAGCTGCATTGTCTTATTCGCTGCATCTATTGGCTCCAGCTGCCCCAACTAGAAATTAATTTCGGCGCCTTTTCGGATGTGGCGGCCCCTTAAGGATAGTTAGAACATCTGTAATCGTGTAGGGGAAGCGTTTATCGTTTGGCCAAGAAAATTAGCGGAACAAGTGATGGCTCAGTGCCAGTTCAAAGGCCAGCATTGCGGAACCAGCGAATGATCGCCGCGCGATCTTCCGGTTCCATATAGGTGACATTTGCGGGTGGCATGGCGTGACTGACACCGGCCTGCAGGTAAATCTGTTTCGCATTGCGGGCGATGTCACCTTGGGTTTCCAGAAGAATGCCCTTTGGCGCCCACAGGATGCCGTCCCAAACCGGTTCGCGCGCATGGCACATGGAACAGCGCCCCAGAACGACATCATGTGCCTGTTCGAACCCGTCTGCTGCTGCGTATTTCTGTTCAAATGCGGTGAGCGGCTGCGCCTCGGCCTCCTCCAGAGGTTTGTACATAGGCGCGGTGGACAGCCACATGATGGCGATGAATAGCAGAGCGGTCACCAGCCAGGTCCAGGTCGGATCACCGGCGCGAGCGTGGCGTGTATTGAAGTAGTGACGGATTGTGACACCCATCAGAAATACCAGCGCCGCAATGATCCAGTTGTATTGGGTGGCAAAGGCCAGCGGGTAGTGGTTCGAAAGCATCAGGAAAACCACTGGCAAGGTCAGATAGTTGTTATGAGTCGAACGCAACTTGGCGATCTTGCCGTATTTCGGGTCCGGGGTGCGGCCATTCTTAAGGTCGTCTACGACGATGCGCTGGTTCGGCATGATGATGAAGAATACATTCGCTGTCATGATCGTGGCGGTGAACGCGCCCAGATGCAGCATCATCGCGCGCCCGGTGAATATTTGGTTGTACCCCCAGCCCATCACCACCAGCAGGACAAACAGCAGCACCATCAGTAATGTTGGGCGCTCACCCAGACCGGATTTGCACAGGAAGTCGTAGATCAGCCAGCCCATAGTCAACGAGGCAGCCGAGATCAGAATGCCCTGCCACAGCGCCAGATCGGCCTTTTGCGCATCAATCAGATAAAGCTCTCCACCAACCCAGTAGACGATCATCAACAGCGCAGCTCCGCTAAGCCAGGTGGCATAGCTTTCCCATTTGAACCAGGTCAGATGATCCGGCATCCGCTCGGGTGCGACGAGGTATTTCTGAATATGGTAAAAGCCGCCGCCATGTACCTGCCATTCTTCCCCGTCGGCGGGGCCGGGGATATCCCGATTCAGGCCAAGGTCCAGAGCGATGAAGTAAAAGGATGATCCGATCCAGGCGATAGCAGTGATTACGTGCAGCCAGCGCACAGCGAATGCCATCCAATCCCAGAACACGGCGAATTCAAACATGAGAGTTCTCTCCAGTAGGTTATAGTCACCCTAGGCAAACTGGCTTTTCTTCGGTATTCCCGTATATTGTCAAACTGTATCAAAAAAAACGATAAGATGTCCTATCTCGACAATATTCGCACCTTCGTTCGTGTCTATGATCTGGGCAGCATGTCTGCTGCCGGGAGGGATTTGCGTGTTTCACCGGCGGTGACTTCGGCGCGAATATCACAGCTTGAGGATCATTTGGGCGTGCGTCTGTTTCAGAGGACTACACGTAACCTCAGCCCGACCGAGCAGGGACGTGCGTTTTACCCTGGAGCGGTTGCGGTCCTGGATGCCGTAGATGAAGCCGAGGCGCAGGTTGTTCACCTGACCGAAGCCCCCCGCGGGTCACTGTTCGTAGCCGCGCCTTTGGGCGTCGGGCGCAGGTTATTAGCCCCACATGTGCCGGATTTTCTCTCGGAATACCCCGAAATTGATGTGCGATTGCGCCTGACCGACAGGTCAGTGGACCTGACGACCGAAGGACTGGATCTGGCCTTTTTCATTGGCCAGCCCGAGGACAGCACCCTGCGTATTCGCAAGATCGCGGATTGCGCGCGGGTTCTGTGTGCTGCACCGGACTATGTAAAACGCAAGGGGATGCCGCAAAACGGAGCCGATCTTGTGTCCGACAAGCACGAGTGTCTTAACCTGCGGTATCCCGGCGCTGCAGAGTTTCAGTGGATGCTGGAAACTCCAGACGGGCCAAGACGTTATGCCGTGTCGGGCCGGTTTGAATGCGATGACGGAGATGTTTTGACCGATTGGGCGTTGTCAGGGCAGGGGATCGCGATGAAACCTGTGTTTGAGGCAGCGGGACATCTCAAGGCTGGACGTCTTGTGGTGGTTGCAAAGGAGACACCTCCTGTCTCTGTTCAGATGGCGTGTCTCTATACCCATCGACGTCACCAGGATCCCAAGGCGCGTTTGTTCATGGATTTCATGATCGCGCGAATTGGCAAGGTTGTGCAAAACTCGGACATCAACGGTTAGCAAAGGCTCCCGGCCGCGCGTAAATTTTCTCGAAGGGCTGTAACCGTCACTATCCGCGCCGCGCCCAACGGGTGCGGCGCCCGGCTCAACAGGAGGAGGCCCGGCAGGGGCGATCGACGGGCGGAAGGTTCGCCCGGTCAGTTAGCTGCCACGATACGTGGAGTAGCTGTATGGCGAAAGCAAGAGCGGCACATGATAGTGGGCGTCTGCTTCAGACATACCAAACCTGATTGGAATCTCATCCAGGAACAGCTGTTCGTCATCCGCCTGGCCAGAGGCGCGCAGATAGTCACCCGCGCTGAAAACAAGCTCATATTCCCCGGTTTCAAAGTTTGCTTGCGGTAGTATTGGGCTGTCTGTTCGCCCGTCTGCATTGGTCAGCATCTCAGCCAGTTTGTGGCGTCCGTCCTGGGTAATCGCGTACAGAGCAATTTTCAGCCCCTCTGCGGGACAGCCTTTGGCGGTGTCCAGAACATGGGTTGTCAGGTATCCTGCCACGCGTTTCTCCTCATATTCCAATCACCGCAACGAGTGGCTGTTGAAAACCGCAAACTGCAATCGAGTATTGTTTGACGCAGTCTGGGGCGAAACCCGAGACTTTGGGAATGCCGAAAGAAAAGGAAACAGCGTTCGGATTGATTTGATAATACTGCTTCCAATTCTGCGGTAAAGCGTAGGTAGTGTAACACAACTGAGACGGAACATTCATGCAGCCCCCTCGCTATCCCCGTGACATGATCGGATACGGAGCCAACCCGCCAAACGCCCAGTGGCCTGGCGGAGCAAATCTGGCCGTTCAGATTGTGCTGAACTACGAAGAGGGTGGCGAAAACTGCGTGCTTCACGGTGATGCCGCGTCCGAGGCCTTTCTGTCCGAGATTGTCGGCGCAGCGCAATGGCCAGACCAGCGTCATTGGAACATGGAATCGATCTATGAATATGGGTCGCGGGCAGGGTTCTGGCGTCTGCACCGCTTGATGCAGGACTTGCCCATAACCGTTTACGGTGTTGCTTCGGCGCTGGCACGGTCGCCCGATCAGGTTGCCGCCATGAAAGACGCAGGTTGGGAGATCGCAAGTCACGGCCTGAAATGGGTCGAACACAAGGATATGTCCGAGGCGGAGGAGCGCGCTCAAATAGAAGAGGCTATCCGCCTGCATACCGAGGTCGTGGGGGAACGTCCCTATGGTTGGTATACCGGCCGGTGTTCCGAGAACACCGTGCGTCTGGTGGCCGAAGAGGGGGGCTTTGCCTATGTGGCGGACACCTATGCGGATGATCTGCCCTATTGGATGCAGGCCTCTGGCCGGGACCAGTTGATCGTACCATATACACTCGATTGTAACGATATGCGCTTTGCAACGCCGCAAGGTTTCAATTCGGGCGATCAGTTCTATTCCTATCTCAAAGACAGTTTCGACGCGCTTTATTCCGAGGGTGAAGCCGGTGCGCCCAAGATGTTGTCGATCGGTCTGCATTGCCGCCTGATCGGTCGTCCAGGTCGGGTCATGGCGCTGAAACGGTTTCTGGATTATGCGCGTGGGCACTCGGATGTCTGGTTCGCGACCCGTCTGGAGATCGCCCAGCATTGGGCAGCGCAGCACCCGCCTGTATCAGGTCCAAAGCCGTCAGAAATGGCGCGGGACGCTTTCGTTGCCGCTTATGGCGGGATCTTCGAACATTCGGCGTGGATTGCAGAGCGCGCCCATGGGCTGGAACTCGGCGCGGCTCACGATACTGCCGGCGGGTTGCACAACGCACTGACGCGCATGTTCCGTTCGGCCTCGGATGAGGAGCGGCTGGGCGTGCTGACCGCGCACCCGGATCTGGCAGGCAAGCTGGCACAGGCCAAGCGACTGACGCAGGAAAGCACGGCGGAACAATCCTCGGCGGGGCTGGATGCGTTGACGGATGCCGAACGCGATGCCTTCACCGATCTGAATAGGCGCTATACCGACAAGTTCGGATTTCCATTCATTATTGCTGTGCGTGATCATGACAAAGCCTCTATCCAGCAGGCGTTTCAGCGGCGGATAGATCAGGATCGGGAAACCGAATTCGCCGAGGCCTGCCGACAGGTCGAGCGTATTGCCGAATTCCGCCTGAGGGATGTGTTGCCTTCATGAAACAGATCCGGACCGTTCCTTTAACGCCTGACGCTTTTGCCTCATTCGGAGATGTAATCGAGGCCGCGGGCGACCCGGACAAGATCATCAATCAAGGCCAGTGCGGGCGGTTTCATGATCGGGCGGCCCTTGAATTCGCGGGCGGCCGCGCCGGGATCAGCCTGTTCAACGCCAACCCCCGAACCCTGCCGTACCAGTTGGATATGGTTGAACGGCATCCTGATGGCAGTCAGGCCTTTGTGCCCATGACCCATCAACCCTTTCTGGTCGTTGTAGCACCAGATGTTGACGGGCAGCCGGGCGAGCCGTGTGCCTTTGTCACCCGGTCCGGTCAGGCGGTGAATTATCATCGTGGGACGTGGCACGGCGTTTTGACACCGTTGCATGGCCCTGGATTGTTCGCCGTTGTTGATCGGATCGGCGATGGGCCCAACCTGGAAGAATACTGGTTCGATACCCCTTATCAGGTGGTGTCGTAGCCAATTGAAGCCGCAGCATAAGCGGTAAGACCCCCGTGAATCTGACAGAGAGGACAGTAACTCATGGCTGACACTTCAATAGGGACACCCGAACAACTTCGGGATCCAAATTATACCCCGGCGCTGCACAAGGCAGTTCCGCTGGGCATTCAACATGTTCTGGCGATGTTCGTTTCGAACGTGACGCCTGCGATCATCGTTGCTGGGGCCGCCGGGTTTGGGTTCGGTTCGAACTCTCCTGATTTTCCGGAACTGCTGTACCTGATCCAGATGTCGATGCTGTTTGCCGGCGTCGCGACCTTGCTCCAAACGGTGACGATTGGTCCGGTAGGAGCGGCTTTGCCTATTGTTCAGGGCACTAGCTTTGCCTTTCTGCCGATCATGATCCCATTGGTTGCTGGCAAAGGCGTCGATGGTCTGGCCGCATTGTTTGGCGGTGTCATTATCGGTGGGGTGTTCCATGCCCTGCTGGGCACGGTGATTGGCAAAATCCGTTTTGCCTTGCCACCTCTGGTCACAGGCCTTGTGGTGACGATGATTGGTCTGGCGTTGGTAAAGGTCGGCATTCAATACGCCGCCGGAGGGGTTCCGGCCATTGGAACGCCTGAATACGGCTCGGCGCTGAACTGGTCGGCTGCTTTGGTCGTGGTTGTGGTAACGCTGGGGCTGAAGTTCTTTACGCGCGGAATGCTTTCGGTTTCTGCCGTTCTGATTGGTCTTGCGGTTGGGTATGTCTATGCCTTGATGGTTGGCATGATCACGTTTGAGGCAATCGGAACAAGCTGGAGCCGCGCTGCAACTTTCGCCCTGCCTGTGCCCTTCAAGTATGGGTTCGAGTTCTCATTCGCCGCCATAATCGGGTTCTGTCTGATGGCCTTTGTTTCGGCAGTTGAGACGGTGGGGGATGTGTCGGGTGTGACCAAAGGCGGAGCCGGGCGCGAAGCCACGGACAAGGAAATCACCGGTGCAACCTATGCTGACGGCTTCGGCTCGGCCCTGGCGGGCGTGTTCGGCGGCTTACCCAACACGTCGTTCAGCCAGAATGTCGGGCTGATCGCGATGACCGGCGTCATGAGCCGAAATGTCGTCACCATCGGCGCCTTGTTTCTGATCCTGTGCGGCCTGGTGCCCAAGGTTGGCGCGATCATCCGCACCGTTCCGATCGAAGTACTGGGCGGTGGCGTCATCGTCATGTTCGGGATGGTTGTCGCCGCGGGTGTTTCGATGTTGTCCGATGTGGATTGGAATCGGCGCAACATGGTGATCTTTGCCATCGCGCTGTCAATCGGGTTCGGCCTCCAGCTCGAGCCGGGTGCGGTGCAACACTTGCCCGATACTCTGGGCATCCTGATGAAAAGCGGGCTGCTGCCTGCGGCTCTGATCGCCATCGTGCTGAACCTGATCCTGCCGGATGAGTTGGCCGATGAGGCAACCGAAGAAGTTTCGGGCGGCATGTCGGGGCACGGGTCAGGCAGCCTTCCCGGCAAGTAACCAAATGCAAATCGGCGGATCGCGTTAGGTCGCGATCCGCCTATGTGTCGGCCATCATACGAGCGACATCCAGCATGCGGGCTGAAAACCCCCATTCATTGTCATACCAGCCAAAAACACGAACCTGAGTTTCGCCGATCTGCCGGGTTTCTGGCCCTGCAATGATCAGAGATTCCGGCCGCGTCCGCAAATCGGACGACACCAGCGGCTCATCCGTCCAACCCAGAACGGGAGACTCTGCAACGGCTGCACGCAGGGCGGTTTCAAAACCCTCGGCACTCATCCCGCGTTCCAATGTCACGATCAGATCGATTGCCGAGACGCTTGCGGTCGGCACCCTGACTGCCGCGCCCGAGATGCGCCCGGCCAGATGGGGCAGGACTTCGTCTATCAAGTGCATAGCGCTGGTGGTGGTCGGGACCATCGACAGCGCTCCGGCGCGTGACCGTGCCAGATCACCACGCGGAGCGTCGATCATCGGTTGGCTGTTGGTGTAGCAGTGGATGGTGGTCATATGGCCCGACGCGACACCAGCGATCCCGTCCAGAACCTTGACCAGCGGAGCCAGCCCGTTGGTGGTGCAAGAGGCATTTGACACGATCCGCGCATTGCCCAGCTGATCCTCATTTGCACCCAGAACGATTGTGGCCTCGGTCGCGGGCGAGGGGCCGGAAATCAGTACTTTCCTTGCCCCTGCGGTCAGGCCCTGACTGGCAACATCCGATGTCCGGGCAACGCCGGTGCAGTCCATCAGGACATCTACACCGGACAGATCAACCCGGCTGAGGTTGGGGCTGTGTGTAACAGGAATAGCGTGCCCATCGACAACCAGTTGCGCAGTTCCCTGTTCCACTTTGCCCGGATAGGGCCCAAAAGTGCTGTCGTACTTGAACAGATAGGCGCAGGTCTCTAGCGGTGCGATGTCGTTGATCAGCACCAGTTCGATGTCGTGACCGAGCGGCATGGCCAGAAGCTGCCGCAAAATCGTGCGGCCGATGCGGCCGAATCCGTTAATTGCGAGTTTCATGTGCAAGCTATGGCAGGGGCTTGAATTAACCTCAATGCCAGTTTCCTGTCCGGGTCAGTTACAGCTGACCTGTGAAAAGAACTGGCCCGAGATGTTCTGGTACATGCTGGCCACAATCGGCTTGCACCCGGTTGCCTGCTGAATAGCCGCGATGGCCTGAATAGTGCGCAGCCGGGGCGGGGGGCCGAATGGGTTGAGATTGTTGTTATCACGTGTGGCACGGTATACGACCGGAGCTTCCGAAACCTGGGTAATGGCCCAGGTACGGCTCATGACGTTGACGGTATTCGTCTCTTTGGCGGTTGCAGGGTTCACATCCAGGGCCGTCAGGCCGATTGCAGCCGCCAGTGCCAGCGTTACATTGCGCAGTGCCATCGTACAATCTCCTGAACTAAAACCGTTTGTTATTCCACCAGATTACCGCGCTTGCCGAGTTCCGCCAAGGCCGAATTTATCCTAGCGCCCGCCTGGTGAAAGAGGCATCTGGCGGTTCACATCTTTGTACAGCAGATACCGGAACCGCCCGGGACCGCCCGCATAGCACGCCTGAGGGCAAAAGGCGCGCAGCCACATAAAGTCTCCGGCTTCGACCTCGACCCAGTCCTGATTCAGCCGGTAAACGGCTTTGCCTTCCAGCACATACAGCCCGTGTTCCATGACGTGGGTTTCGGCAAATGGGATCACGCCGCCGGGTTCAAAAGTCACGATGTTGACATGCATGTCGTGGCGCAGGTCTTGCGGATCCGCGAAACGTGTTGTGGCCCAGCGACCCTCGGTGCCCGGCATTTCGATCGGGGCGACCTCTTGTTCATTGGTGATGATCGGGTCCGGCTTGGGCAGGCCGGGCACTGCCTCATAAGCCTTTCGAACCCAATGAAACCGCGCTGGCTGCTCCGTATGGTTGCGCAACGCCCATTTGGAACCAGCGGGGATATAGGCATATCCACCAGTTTCCAAAACGTGAACACTTCCCTCAAGCGTCAATGTGACCGCCCCTTCGACAACGAACAACACCGCCTGCGCTGCGGGGTCCGTTTCGGGCGTATCGCTACCGCCACCGGGTTGGACCTCCATGATGTATTGCGAAAAGGTTTCGGCGAACCCGCTAAGGGGGCGTGCCAAAACCCACAGGCGGGTGTTTTCCCAGAAGGGCAAATAGCTGGTGACGATGTCGCGCATCGTACCCTTGGGTATAACGGCATAGGCCTCGGTGAACATGGCGCGATCTGTTAACAGGGTGTCCTGTCCGGGGTGTCCGCCATGGGGCGCATAATAAGTCGGGTGTGCCATCAAATGCCTCTGGTTCGTGTTTCGTGCACTATGCGAGGGACGCTCGGCATGGCCTAGCGTCAGAGTTGCAATAGGTTTCTTCGGGATAATTTGAAGGTTGCAGACTAGGGCTTGGCCCTGTGCCTTCCCGGGTATATCCTTGAATGTAAATTGGTTGCAGAATTGCGAGGCGGTATGAGAATTTGGGGATCACTATTAGTTGCAGGTGTTCTGGTGCTGAGCATTGGTGTTGCCGGCAGCGCGAAACCGCTGTCGCGCATCATCGCAGAGTCGGGGTTGAGCCCGGATGATTTCACATTGCTGAGTGCAACCACAGACACCATGCTGGGCAGTGGTTTGCCGCAGGTTGGTGCCGAAAGTGAATGGATCAGCACCGAGACCGGGGCCAAGGGCACCGTCCGTGTGCGCGAGGTCCGCGATAATTGCGTGCATCTGCAGCATTTTATCCGACCTCCGAGTGCCGAGCAGACCCGTGAGATCAGAACCCGCAGGTGCCAGGATGCCAATGGTAACTGGATTTTCACACCCTAATTGGGTTGCTATACCCGCGCGCGACGCAGGTTATTGACGGCTATACGGTCGCCAGTCTCCGGTTACTGCACCCGTTTAATCTCATATGGGGTGGGTGACGTCCCGTCACCCAACTGGACATCATGACGGTGGCTAAGTCATTCTCGGCCCAAAGGTAATGCCCGTGTGTCGGGGCGGAGGAGAAAACTCATGAACATGTCATTCGGCCTGCGCGAGGAAAACCGCGAACTGCTGACCCGCGTAACAGAGATGATCCGAAATGAAGTCATGCCGCTGGAAGAAGAGTTCCATGCTGAAATCAACAAAGGTGACCGCTGGCAATATACCGACCGGCAGGCGGATATCCTTGAAGGGTTGAAGGCCAAGGCCAAGGCGGCGGGATTGTGGAACTTCTGGCTGACCGACAGTGAAAAAGGGCTGGGTTTGACAACTGTGGAATACGCCTTTTTTGCTGAAGAAATGGGAAAGACCCCGCTGGGTGCCGAAATCTTCAACTGTTCGGCCCCAGATACGGGCAACATGGAAGTATTCGAGCGGTACGGGTCCGAAAAGATGAAGCAAGAGTGGCTCAAGCCGCTGCTCGATGGGCAAATCCGTTCGGCCTATCTGATGACCGAACCGGATGTCGCCTCGTCTGATGCCACCAATGTTTCGATGTCCTGTGTGCTGGACGGCGATTCCTACGTTCTGAATGGCGAGAAATGGTGGGCCTCAGGCGCCGGTGATCCGCGGTGCAAGGTCTATATCGTCATGGTCCGAACTGGTGGTGATGACCTGCCTGTTCACAAACGCCAGTCGATGATCGTGGTGCCGGCGGGAACACCGGGGATCGAGGTGCTGCGCCCGATGGAAGTCTACGGCCATGATGATGCGCCGCACGGGCATATGCATATTCGCTTTACCAATGTCCGGGTGCCTGCCGAGAATATCCTGCTGGGCGAAGGGCGCGGGTTCGAGATCGCTCAGGGTCGATTGGGGCCGGGACGTATTCACCACTGTATGCGCGCTATTGGGCAAGCAGAGATGGCCCTGGAGCAGATGTGCAAACGGTCGCTGCAACGCGAAGCATTTGGCAAGAAGCTGGCGCAGCTTGGGGCGAATTTCGATATCATAGCCGAATGCCGGATGGAGATCGAAATGGCCCGGCTACTTTGCCTCAAGGCTGCTTGGTACATGGATCAGGGCGATGCGCGCGCGGCGGCCTCGTGGATCAGCCAGATCAAGGTCGTGGCCCCGCGGGTCGCATTGAAGGTGATTGATGAGGCGGTGCAGATGTATGGCGGGCAAGGGGTAAGTCAGGACACGCCGCTGGCGACCGCGTGGACGCATGTACGGACCCTGCGGCTGGCTGATGGGCCGGACGCGGTGCATCGTCGTCAGGTCGCACGGACCGAGCTGAAAAAGCATACACAGGAAAAGGTCTGAGGTCCCAAGTGGTCTTGAAATCTGACATGTCCAGGTTGCCTTATTTCAGACTTCGCGCGGATGGGGATTTTGTCGGCAATGACCCGGCGCGGGGCCCGTGGTCTGCCGAACATTGCCATGCTGGTCCGGTCAGCGGTCTGATCGTACGCGCCGCGGAATCTGAAATTGGACCGGACAAGATGCTGACCCGGCTGACGGTCGATCTACTGCGCCCGCTGCCCCTGTCCGGGTTGCGGGTTGCGGCCGAGACGACGCGGCACACCAGAACGCTGGCGACCACTCGGGTTACTGTGCACGATCTGGACAACACTTTATGTGCCGTAGCCACAACTATGCACCTTGCCCGCCGCGACCTTGGCCCGGTTCCCAATGCCGCTCTCTCATCTCCGCAACTGGCGGACTCGGTAGACGGCCCATTTCCCATCGGCGAAATTCGGCACGATCTTCCGGGGTTCGCGACCTATTCCGATGTCCTCTATCCCAAGGGTGGAAATCAGGGCGTCGGTCCCAAAACGATCTGGATGCGCACGCCTCCGTTGCTTGGGGACGAGGTGCAATCTCCGATTCAGGCGCTGTGTCCACTGGCTGATTGCGGCAATGGCATTTCGTGGAATGCCCCCACAACCGAGATGGGGTTCATGAATACCGATCTGACGATTCAGGTGCACCGCGAGCCGGTCTCGGATTGGCTGGCCTCCGAGTCTGTCTGCCATTGGCAGCCCTCGGGTATCGGCATGTCGCAATCGGTTTTGTATGACACCGAAGGGCCGGTTGGAACAGCCCTGCAGACCCTTGTGTTGTTCCCACCTGCCTGAGCCATCGGCCAGCTTCTGCGCGCCCGGCCCAAATGGGATTGCCGGGCGCAGGCCGACACCCTATCTTTCGCCCATGCGCTGGCTTGTGACCCTAGTGACCTGCTGTTTGCCGATCCCGGCGATGACGCACCCGCATGTCTTTATCGACACGGGGCTGGAATTCTTTGTGGACGATTCCGGGCAGCTGACCCATGTCCGTGTGACCTGGGCCTATGACGAGTTCTACTCATTGCTTGTCCTCGAAGACATGAAGCTGGATCAGGATGGCGACGGTCTTCTAAGTGAAAGCGAACAGGATTTCCTGTCCGGGTTCGATGCACAGTGGGATCAAGGCTATAACGGCGATCTGGTCGTCTGGTCCGAGGCTGAGGTATTGCCGCTTTCTGGCCCACTGGAGCCGAAAGCATTGATGGAGGACGGGCGCATCGTGACCTCGCATCTGCGCAGTGTCGAAGGGGGGCCTGTACCGGCCACGTCATTAACGGCCAAGGCCTTTGATGAGACCTATTATACCGCCTATGACCTGACACGCCCGGTGACGGTTTCGGGCGGTAAAACCTGCCAGATCAACCGGGTTGAGCCGGATGTCGACGGACAGCTTGCCCAAATGCAGGCGTTTCTGCTGACGCTGGATGCCAATTACGACCTTGAGGAAAATGACATCCCGATGGTGGGCGAAAACTTTGCAACCGAGATCCGAATTTCATGTCCAAATACCTGATTGTCCCGTTTGTTCTGGCGGTCGGAGTTCTGCTCTGGTTCTGGTTCAGCGGCGGGTTTGACCAACTTGCGGCATGGGCTGCCGGTGAACAGCGTGCATTTCAGAACCAGATTGCGCGGTCTCTGCGCGCTGCCCGCGCTGAACAACCTCAGGCGGTCATGACTTTGTTGACGGTGTGCTTCGCTTACGGGTTCTTCCACGCCATCGGTCCTGGGCATGGCAAAGTCCTGATCGGTGGCTATGGGCTTGGTCGGCGTGTGGCGTTCTGGCGGCTTTCAGCGATCAGTGTGTTGTCCAGCCTTGGACAGGCCGTAACCGCGATTGTTCTGGTCTATGCCGGTGTGCTGGTGTTCCAGATGTCTCGGGAAAGACTGGTCGACACAACGGAGCAAATCATGGCCCCAGTCAGCTATGGGGCGATCACTGCGATCGGGCTTTGGCTAGTGTTTCGCGCCTTGCGGAGCTTTGCCAAACGCAGCCGGGATCACGGCGCAGATCATCCTCACCACGATCACGAAACCTGTTCGGATTGCGGCCACCGGCATGGTCCGTCTGCGGATGAGGTGGCGCAGGTCGGTAGCCTGCGCGAGGCGGCGTTGCTGATCGCCGGAATCGCCGCACGCCCCTGCACCGGGGCGCTGTTTGTGTTGATTCTGACCTGGCAGATGGGCATCGCCATGGTCGGCATCGCCGGAGCGTTCTGCATGGCGCTGGGCACGGCGACTGTCACCACTCTGGTAGGGTGGACCTCATTCGGTCTGCGCGGGGGGATGCTGGCCTCGGCCTCAGCGACGCGGTTTGCACAGGTGCTGGCCCCAACCATCGAGTTGGTCGCCGGGTTGTTGATAGCGGTGATAGCTGGCGGGTTGTTGCTGAGCGCGCTTTAGTCGAACACCGGGTCCGGATAGCCGACCCGCGCAAGATACAGCCCCTGTGGCGGGCAAACCGGCCCGCAGGCGGCACGATCCTCAGCTTGCAGCGCGTCGCGCACATCTTCGGGCGTCCAGGACCCGGCGCCGACACGTTCCAGAGTGCCGACAAAGCTGCGCACCTGATTGTGCAGGAACGAACGTGCCCGGACGTGGAAATGAACCTCGGGACCTGAAAAGCCCTGCACCTGTTCCACCCGCAACTCATCCAGCGTTTTGACCGGGCTGGCCGCCTGACAGATCGTGGACCGGAACGTGGTGAAATCATGCCGTCCGGTCAGCATGTCCGCCGCGGCCTGCATCGCATCAACATCCAACGGGTGACTGACTTGCCAAACCTGCCCCGCGTCATGGGTTGCAGGCGCGCGGCGCATCAGGATGCGAAACAGATATTGCCGTTCAAGCGCCGAGAACCGCGCATGCCAATCATCGTCCACCCGTGCGGCTTTCACGATGGCCACTGGTTGCGGCTTGAGGTGATAGTTCAGCGCTTCGGACAGTCGGAAAGGGTCCCATTCCTTGATCAGGTCGCAATGGGCGACCTGTCCCAGCGCGTGGACACCGGCATCGGTGCGACCCGCCGCAGCGATCGTGTGATCCCCCGGTTGTATCCGCGACAATGCCTCTTCGATCGCCCCCTGAACCGAGGGCTGATCTTTCTGCCTTTGCCACCCGGCAAACGGCTTTCCGTGATATTCGACTTTCAACGCGTATCTGGGCATGGGCTGCTGGTACCGTGCTGCGCGGCGGCGGGCAAGGGGCCGGAAAGCGCTGGCATGTCGGACGGTGGCTACCTATCTTGAGCGAAACGATAAAAGCGGGGCGACGGCTTGGTCATCTCATCTATGGCAGACAGTCTTGTGCGCGGCATGGAATCCGTGGGCGACAGCGTTTCCGAAGCTCTGTTCGAGCCGGTCATCCGCCTTGGTGTCGCCGGGTTAGCGCGTTCGGGCAAAACGGTGTTCATCACCTCGCTTGTTGCAAACCTGCTGGACCGTGGGCGAATGCCGGGCCTTGTTGCGCAGCATGAGGGACGGATCAACGCAGCTTACCTTCAGCCGCAGCCGGATGATACCGTGCCCCGGTTCGACTATGAAAACCACCTTGCTGCGCTGACCGGGCCAAACCCGCATTGGCCCGAAAGCACCCGCGCCGTGTCCGAGTTGCGCCTGTCGTTCAAGGTTCGCCCTGCCGGTCTGCTGTCTGGCCTGAAGGGGCCGCGAACCGTGCATCTGGATATTGTGGATTATCCGGGCGAATGGTTGCTGGACTTGGCCCTGCTGGACAAATCCTATGACGACTGGTCAACCGAAACGCTGAACCGCATCACAGAGCGGGCCGAGGCACAAGATTTTCTGGCGCAGGCCAAAGCGGTCGCGCCAGAGGCAAAACATGATGAGCCGGTGGCGCAATCTTTGGCGCAGGCGTTCTCGGGCTATCTGAACACGGCGCGCGATGCCGGGTTTTACGATTGTACGCCGGGGCGGTTCCTGTTGCCGGGTGATCTGGCGGGATCACCGGTTCTGACCTTCGCGCCGCTGCCAGTCGAAGGGGTCGCCACCCGTAACAGCCTGCACCGCGAAATGGCACGGCGCTACGAAGCCTATAAATTGCGCGTGGTCAAACCGTTCTTTCGCGAACATTTTGCCCGGATCGATCGACAGGTTGTTCTGGTCGACGCGCTGGGTGCGATTCACAAAGGGCCGAAAGCGGTTGAGGATATGCGCCGGGCGATGGGAGATATTCTGTCGGCCTTCCGTCCGGGGCGCAACGCGTGGCTCAGCCAGTATCTTCTGGGCAAACGGGTCGAGCGCATTTTATTTGCCGCCACCAAGGCCGATCATTTGCACCACCTGCAGCATCCACGTCTGACCAGCATCATGGAGGCGTTGACACGCGACGCCCGTGACCGCGCCAGTTTTGCCGGGGCCGAGACCTCGGCTGTGTCACTGGCGGCTTTGCGGGCAACAACCGAAGAGATGCGAACCCATGAAGGAGTGCCGCTTGCCTGCGTGCGGGGCACTTTGCTTGACGGCAAGCAGGCGGCCTTCTACCCCGGTGAGTTGCCCGAAGACCCGGCTCATTTGTTGGGGCCAGCCCGCAGCGGAGCAGAAAGCTGGCTGGGCGAAGACTATGGGTTCATGAGTTTTGCACCTGCGAACCTGACCCTGCGATCGGGTGACGGCCCGCCCCATATCCGGCTTGATCGCGCGGCCCAGTTCCTGATCGGAGACCGACTATGACTGTAACGCTCCGCCCTGCGCGCAGCACCGATGCTGGCGCGACGGGGAAAATTCTGCATGGTTTTGCTTGTGAAAATGAGTGGATGCCAGAGCTGCATTCCTGCGCCGAAACCATCGCCTTTTGCGGCGTGATGATTGATCGCGACTGGATCACCGTTGCTGAAAATGAGGATGGTGTAGTTGGTTTTCTGGCATTGAATGGTTCAGAGGTCCATTCGCTTTACCTGCGTGCGTCAGCGCGCAATCAGGGGATCGGGCAGCGCCTGTTGGATCAGGCAAAATCTGGCCGACAAAAGCTGTCCCTGTTCGCCTTTCAGGCCAACCATGGCGCGCGAAGATTCTACGAGCGCAACGGATTTGCCGAGATTGCCCGCGGTGACGGGGCCGATAATGACGAAAACCTGCCGGACATCAAATTTGTCTGGAACAGAGAAAGGGCTGCTGATGGCTAAGGGTCCGGTTCTGATCGATCTTGATCCCGAGGAACCTGTTGCGGATGTCGCTTTGGCACCGCCCGTTCCGGATGCGGGCGAACCACAGGGGAAGGCGATGCAGGCCGCCGCGCGTCTGGCTGCACGGAAACCGTCGGCCCTGTCACGCTGGTTCTGGGGGCTGGCGGCAGCGGTCATCGGCGCGGTTGTCTCGGTGGCGGCATGGGATTTTGTGACCGCTTTGCTGTTACGCGCGCCGGTTTTGGGATGGGTCGTAACTGGTCTGATTGGCGCGTTGCTGCTGGTTGCCCTGATCATCGCTTTGCGGGAACTTGCTGCGATCGGGCGGCTTTCGCGTGTGGATGGCATCCGTCGCGCCGCAGACACCGCGTTGGCAGAGGCGGATCTGACGCAAGCCCGCGCCGTAACCAACCGGTTGTTGGCATTTTACAACGGGCGCGAGGACGTTCGATGGGGCCGCGATAGGCTGGCCGAACGTATCGCCGAGCCTTTCGATGCCTCGGATCTGATGGCTCTGGCCGAGAATGAGCTGCTGGCCCCTCTGGATGCCGCGGCCAGTCGAGAAGTCGAGGCCGCCGCGCGTCAGGTCGCGACGGTGACCGCTCTGGTTCCTTTGGCTCTTGCGGATGTGGCGACGGCTTTGGCCGCTTCGCTGCGGATGATCCGCCGCGTTGCCGAGATCTATGGTGGGCGGGCCGGTTTTCTGGGCAGTTGGCGCCTGACCCGGGCGGTCTTTGTGCATCTGGTTGCAACCGGCGCCGTGGCTATGGGCGACGACTTGCTGGAACCGGTGCTGGGCGGCTCTGTCCTAAGCAAACTGTCGCGGCGGTTTGGCGAAGGCCTGGTTAACGGGGCGCTTAGCGCGCGCGTCGGCGTGGCCGCCATGGAGGTCTGCCGTCCTTTACCGTTCTCGGACCGTCACAAGCCCTCGACCCGGTCGATGATCAAGCGTGCGCTGGCGGGGCTGTTTTCGAAAACTTGACCTGAGACAAAGCGTTCCTGCCAGCCGCGCATCATAACAAAGCAGGAGGCACCCATGACAGACCATGGACACAGCCAGCAAGAAATCGCGGCACGTATCAACGCGCCGCCGGGGCGTGGCGTTTTGCGTGATGTGGTTTACGGCGGGATCGATGGATCAGTCACCACTTTTGCCATCGTTGCGGGCGTTGCCGGGGCGGGGCTGTCACCGTTCATCATCATCGCGCTGGGGCTGGCCAATGTGCTGGCTGACGGGTTTTCGATGGCGGCGGGTAACTACTCGGGCACCAAGGCTGAACTGGATAACATCCGGCGCATTCGCGCGATCGAGGAGCGTCATATACATCTTTATCCCGATGGTGAACGGAACGAGGTGCGCGAGATTTTAGCCCAGAAAGGACTGTCGGGCCGTGTGCTGGACGAAGCCACCGATGCGATCACGGAAAACCATGACAACTGGATCGACCTGATGATCGAGGGAGAATATGGCCTGGGCAGCGTCGATCCGCATCCGCGCAAAGCTGCGGTGGCGACGTTTTTTGCCTTTCTTGTGGCCGGCATGGTTCCGCTTTTGCCGTTTCTGTTTTCGGTGGACCGGGCATTTGCTGCTTCGGCCTGGATGACGATGGGTGTTTTCTTTGCCATTGGTGCCCTCAAAAGCCGCTGGTCGCTGGCTCCGTGGTGGCGGTCAGGGATCGAAACGCTGCTGATTGGTGGGGCCGCTGCCGCAATCGCCTATTTCGTCGGTTCACTGTTTCACCCCTAGCGGTCGGAATTGTCGCAGTTTGCCCGGTGCCGCAGACGGCTGCCGCTCGACCCGCTAGGTTGGGGCGCAACTTCAGCATGTAAGGTGCCCGATGCAAGGTTCTGGGAAAAATATACTTGTTCTAGGCGCTTATGGGTTTATCGGCGCGGCGATGATGCGGTCTCTTTCGGATCGAGGGGCTAATGTATGCGGCCTTGTGCGCGATACAAACCTGGGTGAGAAAATCCTGCCCGGGATGTCTTTGGCTCAGGGAGATTTGCGCCAGCTCACGCACCCACACGATTGGCGGGAAATTCTGTCAGGTTTTGATTGTATCGTGAACTGCGCCGGGGCGTTGCAGGACGGACCAAAGGACAATCTTGAGGCGGTGCATCACACTGCGATTGCCGCCCTCGGGCAGGCCTGCGCCGCGCGCGAGATTGCTTTGGTTCAGATTTCTGCAACCGGAAGCAGCCCAGAGGCAGACACGGAATTCATGCGCACCAAAGCCTCCGGGGATGCCGCCTTGCAGGCCAGTGGCGTGCCGCTGTGGATTCTAAGGCCGGGCCTTGTGATCGGGCAGACTGACTATGGTGGAACGACCTTGTTGCGCATGCTGGCCGCAATTCCGCTTGTGCAACCGATCGCCTTTCCGCAGACGCTGGTTCAATGTGTTGGACTGGCCGATTTGTGCAGCGCCGTGGCGGCGGCCATTGATGAGACGTTGCCACAGGGAACCTATGATCTGGTCGAGGATCAGGCTCATTCGCTGTCCGAGGTTTTGGGCGAAACCCGCCGTTGGATGGGGTTCCCTAAGGCACGTGTTCGGATAACGGCACCGGCTGTGGTTGCTAAATTCGCCGCCGGTTGCGCCGATCAACTTGGGCGCTTGGGGTGGCGGTCGCCCCTGCGCAGCAACGCAATGACAGTCATGGCTAGCGGCGTGCCGGGCGACCCGGCCCCATATCGTAAGGTTACAGGTCAATCCATGCGCTCAATGCCCGAGATTTACCGCAGCATGGCCTGTTCACGCGAACACAGGTTGGCAGCACGAATATCGTTGCTGATGCCGTTGACGGTTGCAGCGCTCAGCCTGTTCTGGGTCCTCTCAGGTGTCTTCGGAGTGCTGGCCTTGTCGCAGGCCACACAGGTTCTGACCGTCGCAGGCTGGACCAGTGGTGCCGCTGTGGCCAGCGTGCTGTTCTGGTCATGTGTCGATATCGGTCTGGGGCTTGCGATCCTTTGGCGACCATGGGCAGAACGCGCCTGCATCGCTCAACTTTGTGTGGCGGTTTTCTACCTATTGGCGGCCTCAATTACGGCTCCTGCCTTGTGGCTCGACCCGCTTGGACCGCTTGTTAAGGTCATGCCCGCGATCATGTTGTCTCTGGTCGCACTGCCAATGGTGAAAAGCCGATGATGGACCCGGATCTGATCTTGCGCTGGTTTCATGTGATCGGGGCTTGCGTCTTGTTGGGAACCGGGGCCGGAATCGCATTCTTCATGCTGATGGCCCATCGGTCACGCGACCCGCGTTTCATCGCCCAGACGGCGGCAATCGTGGTGCTGGCCGATATGCTGTTCACCACAACCGCCGTTGTTGTACAGCCGATTTCTGGGGGCCTGCTGGCTTATAGGTTGGGTTGGTCACTGACCGAGGGGTGGGTGCTGCTGTCCCTATTGCTGTATGTCCTGACCGGAGCTTTCTGGCTGCCGGTCGTCTGGATGCAGATAAAGATGCGGAACCTCGCGCAAGAGGCGGCAGATCGCGATACTGCTCTGCCGCGTTCGTATTTCATATTGTTCCGGCTTTGGTTTGCATGTGGGATCCCCGCATTTCTGGCCGTTTTGGCCATAGTCTGGCTCATGATTTCCCGCCCTTCGATAGACCTGTTTTGATTTCAGGCCATGTCGCGGTATGCAGGACGGTATTCCGGACTGTTTCTACCTGATGCATCAGGTTAGCCTGCAGAGAATTTGATAGGAGAAACAGGTTGGAATCCCTTCTGGTCCTTCTTGCGTTGGTTGCGCTGGCTATTCCTTTGGCCATTGTGCTGCTGCTTGTCAGTCAGGTTCGGTTGCGGCGGCGGGTCGTCCGGTTAGAGGCGGACATCCTGTCACTGAAACAAGGCACCAATACTGAACCAGAACCCGCGACAGAGCCCGAGCCCAAGGCGCAGGATATTCCGACCAAAGCGCCTCCAGTGTGGCCGATAGCCGACCAACCTGAGACCGAACAGCCAATCCCCCCGCAATCTCCTCAAGAAGCACTGGTTTTCAGCTCTGACCGTTTCGCGTTGCTGCAGGAATGGCTGCAGGAAAACTGGTTCTATGTCGTTTCGGCACTGTCGCTGGCACTGGCCGGAATTTTCTTGGTGCAATACGGCGTCGAGAACGGGTTGCTGCCGCCGTCGGCACGTGTCGTTGCCGCATTGCTGTTTGGCGCGGCGCTGATTGTCAGCGGAGAGGTCATTCGCAGGCGCTATGGCGATGGCGTGGACTCCGCGAGCGCCTATTTGCCCTCGGTGTTCTCAGGCGCGGGGCTGGTCACACTGTTTGGCGGCGTTCTGGCGGCGCGGCAACTATATGGCTTGATCGGCCCTGAATTTGCGCTTGTCGCCATGATTGGCGTTGCATCTGTCGGGCTGGTTTTGGGCTGGTTCCATGGTCCGCTATTGGCAGCTGTCGGACTGACAGGTGCCTTTGCCGCCCCATTCTTGGTCGGTGGCTCTTCGGATGATCCGACCTGGTTATATGGCTACTTCCTGACCATAACGGTTCTGGGCCTGGGCATAGATACAGTGCGCCGATGGGCGTGGATTTCGGTTCTGACACTGGTCGGAGGTTATTCTTCGTGTCTGCTGCTGGTCCTGTCGGAACCGATGACAGAGCCGGGCTATCTGACCTGCATCACCGCCTTTGCGCTCATCACTATTGCGATTCCGGTCCGGCGAATTTGGCCTGATCACACCGGCCCGATGGTCAGCGAAATGATCCGACGCCAAAGCGGCGAGGCATGGCCCGAGTTTCCGACGCGTCTGGCATTCGGTGCGGTTGCGGTCAGCTCGGCCATCCTGGCGCTGCACTGGCCGGATTCCGCCGGTGAGTTCTGGTTGAGCCTGACGCTTTTGGCTGGTCTGGCTTTTGCGATGATCGTTTGGACAAGCGGGGCGAGGGCGCTTCAGGACATCAGTGTTTTCCCGATTGTTGGCCTTGTCTGGCTCGTATTTCTCCAGGGTTTGGATCGTGGCAAAGTCGCACAGCGTTTTGCTGAGACCTATGCCGAAACCCCCGAGGCGGATTTTCCCTTTGTCGTGACATTGCTTGTGGCACTGGGTGCAGCCCTGTCGGTTGCGGCGGCGTGGCGATCGATGCAGCAGGGGCGCTATGGCGTGGTCTGGGCGGCTGGGGCGGTAATAACCGCACCGATACTTGCCATCGCTCTTGAGATCGCTTGGCGCCCGGCCGAGGTTTTGGGCGCGTATTTCTGGGGGCTGCACGCAATGGCTCTGGGTGCCTTGATGGTGGTCTTTGCCGAACGCTATGCGCGCGTGGATGGTGAACAACGTATACGTCCTGCGCTGGCCACGTTATCCGCGCTGTCCTGTCTTGCATTTGCCTGTGTCATCGTGCTGAGTTCTGGCGCCCTGACGATTGCGCTGGTTGTGACCGTTGTAGCCGCTGCTGCGCTGGATCGTCGGTTCAACCTGCCTCAGCTCAGTTGGTTTATCTGGGCCGGGGTCTTCACGGTGACTGTGCGGCTGATCCTGAACCCGGGCCTGTACTGGGCCAATACGGTGCCGGTCGGTGAAATGACGTTGGTCTATGGCGCCGCCACCCTTGGATATGTTCTCGCCTGGGGCCTGATCCGGGGATTGAACCGCCCCGTTGCAATCTTGCTGCTGGAAAGCGCAGCCTGGGCAACCGCGGGGATATTGCTGTCATTGCTGCTGTTGCGCTGGCTGGAAGCGTTCGGTCAAGGCGGGATGGAGGATAGCCATTGGGGGTTGGGCCTGATGGCGGTGATCTGGCTGCTGTTGGCGGCGGCACAGATACGGCGGTTCGATTTGGGCGGGCCGTTGAACTATGTCCGCTATGGGCTGGCGACGTTCTTTGCCGCCCATGCCCTGTTCCGACTCGCGCAAGCGCTGACCGAGGCAAATCCCGTTCTTTATGTGCACAGTGATCCCGTGTTGGGGCCTGCGCTGATGAACACGCTTGCCATAGCCTACCTTCTTCCTGCCGGGGTCCTTGCCATGTCAGCCTGGCGCATTGAACAGATGCCGGTTTGGTTGCGGCAGGGCTGTTTCGGTCTTGCGGGTGCGCTTGCAGCATATTGGTTGGGTGCTTCTATTCGTCATTTCTGGCAGGGTCCCGGTGGCATGTATGTCGGGGCTGGGGTCAACCAACCAGAGCTTTACACCTATACCTTGGCCCTTTTGATTGCAGGCGCGGCGCTATTTTATCAATCTTTGGCCCGTCGGTCCGACCTGTTGCGCAAAGTGGGGCTGGTTGTGATCGGACTGGCCGTGGCTAAGGTATTTCTGATCGACATCGCCGGGCTGGGCGGCCTGATCCGGGTCTTTTCGCTGCTGGCGCTGGGGCTTGCACTGGCCGGTTTGGCGTGGCTGAATCGCTGGGCAAAGCTGCGCCAATCGCCACAAGAGGCGGAACCTCTGGACCATTAGCTGTGAGCGTCCTATAAGCGCGGCCATGTATGCCCGTCTGGCCATCATTATTCGAATTATTTCCCCGGCGCTCTGACCACTGAGACGCCGGGCAAAGGTGTTTGAGAACTCGCACCGACCGCTTCGATCCCAATACGACCAGATCATCCAAAGGACGCCCCCAATGTGCGCCGACACGACCCAAACACCTGATTACAAAGATACGCTGAACCTGCCCAAAACCGACTTCCCCATGCGCGCAGGCCTGCCCAAGCGCGAGCCCGCATGGCTGGAACGCTGGGAACAGATCGGTGTCTATGACCGCCTGCGTGAAAAACAGGGCCGCACGCCCTTTACCCTGCACGATGGCCCTCCGTATGCGAACGGTCACCTTCATATCGGTCACGCGCTGAACAAGACGATCAAAGACATGATCGTGCGCAGCCATCAGATGATGGGCCACGACGCGCGCTATGTGCCAGGATGGGATTGTCACGGTCTGCCGATCGAATGGAAGATCGAGGAACAGTACCGCAAGAAGGGCAAGAACAAGGACGAGGTGAACGTTGTCGACTTCCGTCAGGAATGCCGCAAGTTCGCCGAGGGCTGGATCGACATCCAGCGTGAAGAGTTCAAGCGTCTGGGCATCACCGGCAACTGGGCCGATCCCTACATCACCATGGACTATCACGCCGAGGCTGTGATCGCGGATGAGTTCATGAAGTTCCTGATGAACGGAACGCTCTATCAGGGGTCCAAGCCAGTCATGTGGTCGCCGGTTGAAAAAACCGCGCTGGCCGAAGCCGAGGTCGAGTATCACGACAAGGAAAGCTTCACCATCTGGGTGAAGTTCAAGGTTGTGAATGCGGGTGATCTGGATGACGCGTTTGTTGTGATCTGGACGACGACACCTTGGACCATGCCGTCGAACAAGGCTGTGGTCTATGGCAAGGACATCTCCTACGGGCTGTACGAAGTCACTGATGCGCCAGAGGAATGCTGGGCTGCTGTTGGCGACAAGTTCCTGCTGGCGGACAATCTGGCCGCTGACGTGCTGGGCCGCGCCCGCTTGAACGACGACCAGTGGACCCGCGTCCGTGATGTCACAGCCGATGAGCTGTCATCTGTCCAACTGGCCCACCCGCTGGCCGGGGCCAAGGGCGGCAATGGCGAATGGGACGACATCCGTGACTTCCGCGCGGCTGAGTTCGTGACCGACACCGAAGGAACGGGGTTGGTTCACTGCGCGCCGTCGCACGGGATGGAGGAATTTGAGCTCTACCGTGATCTTGGCATGCTGGAGCAGGTCATCACCTATAACGTGATGGACGATGGTTCGTTCCGCGCTGATCTGCCGTTCTTTGGCGGCAAATACATCCTGTCCCGCAAGGGCGGCGAAGGCGACGCCAACAAAGCCATCATCGACAAGCTGGTCGAGGTCGGCGGGCTGCTGGCCCGCGGAAAGATCAAGCACAGCTATCCGCATTCCTGGCGCTCGAAGGCTCCGATCATCTATCGCAACACGCCGCAGTGGTTTGCCTCGGTCGACCGCAAACTGGACGACGGCATGGGCGAAATGGGCGATAGCATCCGCGAACGCGCCCTGCGTTCGATCGACGAGTTGGTGAAATGGACCCCGCAGACCGGCCGGAACCGTCTGTATTCCATGATCGAGGCCCGGCCAGACTGGGTTCTGTCGCGCCAGCGCGCCTGGGGCGTACCGTTGACCTGCTTTACCAAGAAGGGCGCTTTGCCGACCGATCCCGATTTTCTGCTGCGCGACCCTGGCGTGAATGCGCGCGTCAAAGAAGCGTTTGAACAGGACGGGGCCGATTGCTGGTATCTTGACGGCGCGAAAGAGCGCTTCCTGGGCAATGACTATAACCCGGATGACTGGGATCAGGTGTTCGACGTTCTGGATGTTTGGTTCGATTCGGGCTCGACCCATGCCTTTGTGCTGCGCGACCGTGAGGACGGCACCGAGGACGGCATCGCCGATGTATATATGGAAGGCACCGACCAGCATCGTGGGTGGTTCCATTCGTCCATGCTGCAGGCCTGCGGCACCAAGGGCCGCGCGCCCTATCGCAACGTGGTGACCCATGGCTTTACGCTCGATGCCAAGGGCAACAAGATGTCCAAATCGCTGGGAAACACCATCGTGCCCGAAGAGGTCATCAAGCAATACGGTGCCGATATCCTGCGCCTGTGGGTGGCTCAGACCGATTACACCGCTGACCAGCGGATCGGACCCGAAATCCTGAAGGGCACCGCCGACAGCTATCGTCGGTTGCGCAACACCATGCGGTTCATGCTGGGCTCGCTGGCTGATTTTTCTGAGGCCGACCGGGTGGACCCTGCGGATATGCCGCGCCTGGAACGCTGGGTGCTCAGCCGTCTGGCCGATTTGGATGAACAGGTGCGAAAAGGATATGCGTCTTTCGACTTCCAGGGCGTGTTCAGTGCGGTGTTCACCTTTGCAACCGTTGATCTGTCGTCCTTCTATTTCGACGTCCGCAAGGATGCGCTGTATTGCGACGGCGACAATCTGCGCCGTCGTGCCGCGCGCACCGTGCTGGATATACTGTTCCACCGTCTGACCACATGGCTGGCCCCAGTTCTGGTCTTCACTATGGAAGAGGTCTGGCTGGAGCGTTTTCCGGGTGACGACAGCTCGGTCCATCTGGTGGACTTCCCGGAGTCGCCTGCCGACTGGCGCAATACCGAGCTTGAGGCTGGCATGGCCAAGATCCGCCGGGTCCGCCGCGCTGTGACTGCCGCGCTCGAAGTTCAGAGACAGGATAAGGTCATCGGTTCCAGCCTTGAGGCCGCACCGATCGTGCATGTCGAAGATGGTGAAACCCGCAATCTTCTGGCAACGTTTGACGTCGATGACATGTGCATCACGTCCGGTTTGACCGTCACCGGAGATCCGGCCCCGGCCGAGGCGTTCCGCCTGCCGGAAATCGAGGGCGTGGCCGTGGTGTTCGAAAAGGCTGAGGGCGAGAAATGTCAGCGCTGCTGGAAAATCCTGCCTGATGTTGGGCGCCATGAGCATGACGGCGTGTGCGGGCGTTGTAACGACGCGCTGAGCTAATCAGTGTTCTGCGGCTGAGGCGGAGTCTTTTGCGAGGCTCTGCCTCGCGCTCCGAGGTATTTTTGGCCAGATGAAGATCCGGATCCGCAGAATTCGGGTTGTGATGCGCGCGGTTTCTGTCAGCCTGTTCGCATGGGAATGATTGCGGTTGAGACCCGTTTCGGGACTTTGGGTGTTGAAGGAACAGATGGCGCGGTGACGCGTCTGATCTGGAATGGCGGCAATCAGGGCGAAGTCACGCCCCTGTTGCAGGAGGCCGCCGCGCAGCTGCGCGCCTATGATCAGGGGCGGTTGGACAGGTTCGATCTGCCTTACCGTATCGAGGGGTCGGAATTCCTGCGTCAGGTTTGCGACCTGATGTTTGCCATTCCGCTGGGCGAAACCAGAACTTATGGTGATCTCGCGAAGGAACTCGGTCAGCCCCCGCAACCTGTGGGGCAGGCCTGTGGCGCCAATCCCATTCCGGTGATTATCCCCTGCCACCGGGTGCTGGCCGCAAACGGGCTGGGCGGGTTTTCAGGTGATGGCGGGATTGAAACCAAAGTCGCGCTGTTGCGCCATGAACGCGCCGCCGGTCTGCTGATCTAGAAAGCGGAATTCTGTTGCAATCCCGCTGGTTGATGCCCAATTTGTTTCAAATAGAGATTTCAAAGGATCGCATGGTATGACCGATCAACCAGACCTGGCAGCTCGTAAAAAGGCCATCATCGACCGCCTTATGTCGCTTGAGGAGCAAGAGCTTGCGACCGCACAGGCGCATTACGACGCTTTCCTGAAAGATTCGCAGCTTGATGACCGGGAAGGGCATGACAAGGATGACATCGCGGCCTCGCGTGAGAATGCCGATCTGGCAGCAGCCTTCGATGCGCCGGTTCATGCTCATCATGCCAAGATCGATGTGATCGAGAATACGGATTTTGATTTGACCGACAGGGTGCAACCGGGTGCGGTGGTCAAGTTCAACAACCGGCGCTTTGTGGTCTGCATCTCGACCACGCGGTTCGAAGTGGACGGCAAAACCTATATGGGCATCTCAACCCAAAGCCCGATTTACTTGGCGATGGCTGGCCTGCAACAGGGTGATGTGTTCGCTCATAACGGAACCGAGTTCGAGGTGCAGGAGGTCCTGTGACCTTATGCTTTGCCTGGCGGGATCACCTGCTGGGCAATTCCTGCGAACACCAGATACAAGCTGGTGATCACCAGACCCCAATGGGCCCAGCTTTCGGGGTGGAAATCGACCCAGGCAGCCCATCCGGCGAAGAAGGTCCAGGCAAATGCCATCGGCAATGACACATTGCGCCAGCGTTCTGTGCGCACTGGGTGGATGAACTTCAATGGCAGGAACATCGCCAGCGAAAGCAGCGTCACCAGCAGCAGGATAACCCAGAAATTGGGCTCGAGCGCGAAGATCACAATGACGAACATGTTCCAGCAGCCCGGAAAGCCGGAAAAGGAATTGTCCTTCGTCTTCATCCTAGTGTCGGCAAAATACATAGCGCTGGCAAAGGTGATGACAATGATGGCGAACCAGCCGGTCCAGCCGTCCATCAAGCCCGATTTGAACAGGGCAAAGGCCGGGATGAACACATAGGTCAGGTAATCAATGATCAGATCCAGAAGCACGCCGTCAAATTCCGGGGCGTTCTTTTTGACGTGATAGTGCCGCGCCAAGGGGCCGTCGATACCGTCCACAATGAACGAGACGACCAGCCACAGATACATCAGGCTCCATTTCTCTTCGACGGCGGCCAGCATGGCGAGCATTGCAAATACGGCGCCGGTCGCGGTGAATAGATGTACGGAAAGAGCTTTGAATCTGTGTGTCATGGTGTCTCTTGAATGATGCGCGGGCCAGATGCAAACCAAAAGCCCGGTCAATGTGGATAGCGTTTGCTCAGGCTTTTGGGTGGGTGCGGTTGTAAACTTCCATCAGGCGCGCCGTGTCGACCGCAGTATATGCTTGGGTGGTGGACAGCGATGCGTGGCCCAGCAATTCCTGAATGGTGCGTAGATCACCGCCCGCAGACAGCAGGTGGGTCGCGAAACTGTGGCGCATGGCATGGGGTGTTACAGTGGAGGGCAGCCCAAGCTGCTGGCGCGCTTTGGCCATCACACCTTGGATGGCTCGGGGGTTCAGGGGGCCTCCGCGAACCCCGCGAAACAGTGCCTTCTCCCTGGATTGGGGGTGGGGGCACAGCTTTACATATTGATCTACAGCTATTTGAGCGACCGGCAGGACCGGGACGACCCTTTCTTTGTTGCCCTTGCCGGTGATCCGCAGCGAGTTGGGCAAAGGGGTATCCGCTCCGGTCAGTGAGAGAGCCTCGGAAATACGCAAACCACAGCCATATAAAAGAGTAACGACTGCAACGTCGCGGGCAGAAACCCAGTCGCTGGCTGATTGCATCTCGACCGTTTCAATCATCGCACGTGCGGCATCCTCGGCCATGGGTCGAGGGAGTTTTTGGGTAAATTTGGGGGCGCGCGTCGACAGAACTGCGGTCGGCTCAAACCCTTCACGCTCGGAAAGCCAACGGTAGAAGGTTTTTACGGCGGAAAGTTTGCGCGCAAGCGAGCGCGAGCCAACGCCGGATGCGCGCTGATCGGCCATCCATGCCCGCATGTCCGAGATTGTAATCCGTGCAATCGCCGCCATCCCCTGACTTTCGCTATGGTGCAGTGTCATGAAGGACAGAAATTCGGACACATCCCCCCGATAGGCGGTAAGCGTGTTTTCGGACCGGCCTGACAAGGCCCCCAGGCCATCAAGCCAGTTTTGCAGTGCGTCACGACAAGCCGGAGAAATAAGGCTCACGACAGCCAATGGCGCATCGACCGTTCGAAGACACCAGCAAAGAAAGTCAGAAGATCCGTGCCCAGCTTTGGCGTAAAGTGCCTGGGGTCTTTTGCGCTCATGATGATCATGCCAGGCAGGCGGCCTTCGCCCAAATCCAGCCTCAGACAAGCTTCCGAGCGCAGGTGATCCGCATCACTGCCGAATATCCTGTGCGCGGGGTGGATAATTTCACGCAAGACGACCTCGCGTGCAGGGCCGCTGTGGTCAAAGGTCAGATAGTTGTCGACGAAACCGGGTTCGACGATGGCCAGCACGCCTGCAAGTCTTGAGATTGCCGGGTCTTTCTGGACTGCCGTCGTTTCAAGAACCAGCGTAATGCGGTCGACACGCAGTATGTCAGCCACATCTGCACCAAGTATGTGCAGGAATTCCTCAAATCCGACTGGTTCAAGTAGCCGAAGAATGGCCCGGTGAACCTGATTTGTGCCGGCCAGATTTTCATAGGCTGCCGCAATGACCGAGCGGTGCGTATCCTCCAGCCTGTCCAGCCGGGCCTCGAGCCGTTGCATGGCTATGCCGCGCAGGTCGATGACGTTATTCCCGCGCGCCTGCTCATTTGCGGTGACGAGGGCCTGCATCAGGTCCTTGTCATCCAGAATGGCATCTGGTTCGGCCAGAATCGCCTCGCGCAAGGTGTCCTTGAGTATGGTGTTGCTGCTCATGTCCTGTCCGGTCTTTTTTATTTTTCGGCCTTATAGCACGGCTTGCCGGATCTGCCTCGGGAAAAATGAGCGTCAATTTGAATTTCGCGGGGAATGTGGTCGGGAAAACTCCGGTCTGCAGAGATCTGATCCGAGATCAGATTCAAAGCAGCTGGGCCGAGCGCGGCGCCAGGGGCGCCGCGCGGGTTCGCGCAGAATCAGAGGATTTTCTGACCCGTTTTGGCCCAATCGGACAGGAAGGTTTCAAGGCCTTTATCGGTCAACGGATGATCGGCCAGCTTTTTGATCACAGCGGGTGGTGCGGTGATGACATCAGCGCCGATACGGGCGCTGTCGGTCACGTGGTTCACGGTGCGGATCGATGCGGCGAGGATTTCGGTCTCATATCCGTAAGTGTCATAGACCTGACGGATATCAGCGATCAGGTCCATGCCATCTAGGTTGATGTCATCCAGACGTCCGATGAAGGGCGAGATGAAAGTTGCGCCGGCTTTGGCGGCCAGAATCGCCTGATTGGTCGAAAAGCAGAGGGTCACATTGACCATCTGGCCTTCGTCACTAAGCGTTTTGCAGGTTTTCAGGCCCGCCCATGTCAGCGGCACTTTGACAGCGATATTCGGGGCGATCTTGGCCAGCTTGCGACCTTCGGCAATCATGTCGTCGGCTTCGGTTGCCACGACTTCGGCCGAGACCGGTCCGTCGACCAGATCGCAGATTTCCTTGGTCACTTCCAGAATATCGCGGCCTGACTTCAGGATCAGCGAAGGGTTGGTGGTGACACCGTCCACCATGCCCAGATCGTTCAGTTCGGCGATTGCGTCGATCTCGGCTGTGTCTACGAAGAATTTCATGCGGGCAGTCCTTTGATGGGTTGGCCTTGGTCGCGGATGGCTTTACCTCAAAGAGACCCATGCTGGAACCCCTTGCCAAGGATATGCATTGAGCACTCAGGAGTTTTTCGACCAAGGTGAGCTGGTGGCGGTGCTGACCGCCCAACCGCTGGACCGGACGCTGGACTATAAGGCGCCCGAGGGCGGGTGCTTTCTAGGCGCTTTTGTCGAGGTGCCGCTGGGCCCGCGCAAGGTCTTGGGCGTGGTCTGGGGGCCGGGGCAGGGTGGCTTTGATCTTGCCAAGGCCCGCTCGGTAATCCGGGTGCTTGAAGTCGCGCCGATGCGCGAAGAGATGCGCCTGTTTCTGGGGCGCGTCGCCGATTACACGCTGACTCCGATGCCAGCAATGTTGCGATTGGCGACGCGGGCGCCTGGGCTGGGCGACCCACCTTCAATGCGTAAAATTTATCGGCTTGGCGACAGGGACCCTGACAGGGTGACCGACGCGCGGACCCGTGTGTTGGAGGTGCTGCGCGACTACGGCGGGTTGGCCTTTACGCTGAAGGAACTGGCCGAACAGGCGGGTGTGACCTCTTCAGTCGTGAAGGGGTTGGTCAAACTCGGTGCGGTTCGCGAAGAAGACAGCCCGCGCGATCTGCCCTATCCACATCTGGATCCGGATCTGCCGGGCAAGGCGTTGACCGATGATCAGGCCGCAGCAGTGGAAACCCTGCAATCTGGTCTGCGAACGGGTGATTATGGCACGACCTTGCTGAAAGGCGTCACCGGGTCGGGCAAGACCGAGGTTTATCTTGAGGCCGTCGCCGAAGCGTTGCGCCAGGGGCGGCAGGCGCTGGTTCTGTTGCCCGAGATTGCCCTGACCGCCGAATTCCTGACGCGCGTTGAGGCACGTTTCGGCGCGCGCCCGGCAGAGTGGCATTCGGGCGCGACGATGACCGAACGCCGCCGAGTCTGGCGCATGGTGGGGCAGGGCGATGCACAGCTGGTTGTCGGCGCGCGCTCGGCCCTGTTTCTGCCGTTTCGCAATCTTGGGTTGGTCGTGGTCGATGAAGAACATGACACCTCGTACAAACAGGAAGACGGGGTGCATTACAGCGCCCGTGACATGGCTGTGCTGCGGTCCGCCATTTGCGGCGCGCGCGTTGTTCTGGCAAGTGCGACGCCGTCACTGGAAAGCTGGGCCAATGCCGAAGCAGGCAAGTATGAGCGGCTCGATTTGACCTCGCGCTTTGGTGATGCGGTGTTGCCCGAGATGAAGCCCATCGACATGCGGGCCGAACAGATGCAGCCGGGGACGTGGATTTCTCCATCGCTGCGGCAGGCCGTCCATCAGCGGATCGAGCGGGGTGAACAATCCCTTCTGTTTATTAACCGCCGGGGATATGCGCCGGTCACCCTGTGCCGGGCTTGTGGCGAGCAGGTTGCCTGTGATCACTGCGATGCGCGCATGGTTGAACACCGGTTTCTCAAGCGTCTGATGTGCCATCAATGCGGTGAGACCAAACCCATGCCCGAGGTCTGCCCCTCCTGTCAGGTCGAGGGCAAGCTGGCCCCGGTCGGGCCGGGGATCGAACGGCTGGCTGAAGAGGCTGAGGCAACATTTCCCGAGGCGAATATTGCCATGCTGTCATCCGATCTGTTCGGATCGGCGCGCGCATTGAAAGCAAAGATCGAAGAGATTGCTGCCGGTGACGCCGATATCGTCATTGGTACGCAGCTGGTGGCCAAGGGGCACAATTTTCCGAAACTGACACTGGTGGGTGTCATTGACGCCGATCTCAGCCTGCATGGGGCGGACCTGCGCGCCGCCGAACGCACATTCCAGCTGATGCGGCAGGTGGCTGGCCGCGCCGGGCGCGCGGATAAGCCTGGACAAGCGCTGTTACAGACTTTCCAACCGGAACATCCCGTCATTCGCGCCATCCTTTCGGGCGATGAAGAAGGGTTCTGGAAAGCCGAGGCCGCCGGGCGGTTGGCCGCCGGTGTTCCCCCCTATGGACGCATGGCCGGTATCGTTCTGTCTGGCCCCGAGGTCGGTCCTGTTTTTGACATCGGCAACGCCATGGCCCGCAACGACGCCCCGTTGCGGCAGATCGGTGCGCAGGTCTTTGGTCCTGCGCCTGCGCCCATTGCGCGTATCCGCGGGCGACACAGGGTGCGGCTGCTGGTCAAAGCCCCCAAAGGAGCGCCAATTCAGGATGCCATCGCCCGTTGGATAGCACCGCTGCGGCTGAAGGGTGACATCAGGCTGACCGTTGATATTGACCCGCAAAATTTCTACTGACCTCTGCATTCATGCAGAGCCAATGTGCGTGCCCTTCTTCCCACTCGCCAAAACCTGAAAATGGGCGTAGAGGGACTCTCATGCTGAAACCCATGCCACTTTCCGAGGCGCAAAGCCTTCCGTTCTGGCGCCGTCCCATCACGCTTTTATTCGTGATGGCACTGACCATGCCCATTGCTTTCAACGCATGGAGCGCGTTGTTGAACAATTTCGTTATTGAAGTGGCGAATTTCGACGGTGCCGACATCGGCCTGCTGCATACCGTGCGCGAGATCCCAGGCTTTCTGGCTGTAGGCGTAATTGCCGTGATCTTGTTTGTTCGGGAGCAGGTGCTGGCGATGATCTCGCTGATCATGCTGGGTGTTGCGACTGCGGTGACAGCGTGGTTCCCAAGCCTTGGTGGCTTGCTGTTCGTCACACTGCTGAGCTCGATCGGGTTCCACTATTATGAAACCGTGAACCAATCCCTTCAGCTGCAGTGGTTGCCCAAGGACCGAGCGCCGCAATTTCTGGGCTGGATGGTCGCCATGGGATCAGCTTCGACATTGGTTATCTATGGGCTGATTGTCCTGACGTGGGATCGGTTCGATCTGTCCTATAACACTGTATTCATGGCTGCGGGCGGGCTGACGGCTTTGCTGGCGTTGTTCTGTCTGGTCGCCTATCCGCAGTTCGACGCGCCGACTCCGCAAACCAAAAAAATAGTGCTGCGCCGCCGATATTGGCTGTACTATGCGCTTCAGTTCATGGCGGGCGCGCGTCGTCAGATCTTTGTCGTTTTCGCCGGTTTCATGATGGTCGAGAAATTCGGGTTTGAGGTCCACGAACTCACCGGTCTTTTCTTGATCAACCTGGTTATCAACATTTCTGTTGCGCCGATGCTAGGCAAAGCTGTGTCCGTATTCGGTGAACGTCGCACTTTGATTTTCGAATATGCAGGCCTGGCCGTTGTATTTGCAGCCTATGGCGGCATTTATTGGTTCGGTTGGGGCGTTGTTCTGGCGGCTACTCTCTATGTGATTGACCATGTGCTTTTCGCGCTGGCTCTGGCGCTTAAAACCTATTTCCAGAAAATTGCCGATCCGGCAGATATTGCGCCAACCGCAGCGGTTGCCTTTACGATCAACCATATCGCCGCGGTATTCCTACCAGCGCTTCTGGGCCTGCTCTGGGTGTACTCGCCCGGAGCGGTCTTTGCGGTGGCTGCAGCGATGGCGTTGATTTCGTTATCGCTGTCGCTGCTGATCCCGCGCCACCCAGAGCTTGGGAATGAGACGATACTGTCGAAATACGCGCCCGCTCCGGCGGAATAGCTGCCGATGCTTGACCTTCGCGGGCCCGCACCCTAGGCGCTGTGTCAGCTGACACAGGAGGCTCCCATGCCCACATTCACCGCGCTTACCACCCTGACCGGCAAAAAATCAGCCGATGGTCTGGGCGAAGCCATGGAGCGTCTTGATCCCGAACCCACGGGCGTGGGCGTATTCGAAGTCGAAGATGGCTCGGGCCTGTGGGAGATTGGCGGTTACTTCACCGAAGCGCCGGATGAAACGGCACTGGCGGTTCTGGCGGCTGCGTTCGGATCCAAACCCTTTGTAATCTCGGAACTGCCCGAAACCGACTGGGTCGCCCATGTTCGCCGTGAATTGGCGCCTGTCGAGGCTGGCCGCTTTTTCGTCTATGGCTGTCACGATGCCGACAAGCTGCCCGAAGGCCGTATCCCTTTGTTGATTGAGGCCGCAATGGCTTTCGGTACCGGGCATCACGGCACCACCCTTGGGTGTCTCAAGGCTCTGGATTTTCTGCTCGATCAGGGTTTTACCGCGACAAAAGTTGCAGATATCGGTTGCGGCACCGCCGTTCTTGCGATGGCCGCCGCTCGTGTTTGGGAGGGGGACATCATTGCCAGCGATATTGATCAGGTTGCTGTCGAAGTTGCTGAAGCCAACCTGAAGGCAAACGGCATGTCAGGGAAGGTTCAATGTGTCGAGGCTGCGGGGTTCGATCATCCGGAGCTGAAATCTCTTGCGCCCTATGACCTGATATTCGCCAACATCCTCAAGGGCCCATTGGTGGCCCTGGCGCCCGAAATTTCAGCGAATCTGCGGGTTGGGGGTAAGGCGATTCTATCGGGAATCCTTAACGAGCAAGCCGAGGACGTTGTTTCCGTTTATCTCCAAAATGGTTTCAATGCCTCTAGAAATGACCAAATTGGTGAATGGACGTCGCTAGTCTTAACCAAACAGGGCTAAAATCGGGCCATTTGCAGGAGTTTTGTAGAGTTTCGCCTCTTTTTTGTCGCAATCTGTTTTTACCGTCAATGACGTGGAATTGGGGGGCGGTTGATTTGGAGGCTGCCATGACTGGAAAACAAATTGAATTTGATCAGCGCGTTCATCGGCTGAACAAGAAACATTCGAAGATGACCCGTGGTTATCGTGCGACTATGCGCAAAGATGGCCTGGTTGTTATGAAGCCACAGCGGGTTCAGTCCGCGGTGCCTGCAAAGGCTCTGCTGATCTGCTTCGCTGGGCTGTTCGCCTTCAAAACGCTTTTGCTGACCAGCTTGGGGTCGTCGGCCTACCAGTATCGTGTCGATAGCCTTGCGCAAGGGACCGAAGTGGAGAAGGCGGGGGCATGGATCATGCAGATCGACCCGGTATCACAGGCCCTCTCGTCTCAACTCAGCAAAGTTCTCCGCTAAGTTTCTTCCGTTTTGAATAGAAACGCCGCGTATCCGGGGATACGCGGCGTTCTTCTTTGCCCCGAGGGAGAAGGGGAAAATCAACGGTAAGTTTGCTTTGCCTTAGCGGCGGCCTTCCACGACGATTTCAATGTCGCCACGGCACAGGCCGATATCTTCCAGCTCGCGGTCCGACAGACCGCTTAGCGCGTTGCGTGTAACGCGGGCATCATTCCATTCGACAACGGCGTTTACGACCATTGCGAAAGTCGCGCCGATACGGCCGACGAGGCCAAATGAGCCAGTGGTGGTGCGGGTTGTGTCCAGTGCAGCCATATCCTGTTTCCTTCCGGTTTGTGTTAAACTCTGATCTTGCGATCTGACGGGCATTTAGGGATGGTTTTCTGACTGCACAAGCATAGAAATTGCATGTGTCCTATGCGTTTTTTGCAATGCTCGAAAAACATGAAAACGCCTTAATTTATTGGCAATTTTGCCTTCATCAAACTGGTCGAAACCCGACATTTTCCGGTCGTAATCAGCTCATTCTGTCGGAGACAGGACGGCCGTGTCGCAATCTGACCATCAGTCAATTCGCTTGGAAAATGTTCTTGTTTCGTGCTAGTCGGTAAAAAAGAACACACAAACCCGAGCAGGCCGAGGCTATATATGCGAATTCTGGGCATTGATCCGGGGCTACGGACCCTGGGATGGGGCGTCATCGAATCACATGGCAGCCGTCTCAGTCATGTTGCCAATGGGTTATGTAAATCGGACGGGGATGATCTGGGAGAGCGGTTGCTATCGCTCCATAATCAGATCGTCGAAGTGATTGCCGAGCATCAGCCCGATCAGGCCGCCATCGAACAGACCTTTGTGAACAAGGACGGAGCCGGTACGCTTAAGCTGGGTCAGGCACGAGGTGTGGCGTTGTTGACGCTGGCGCAGGCCGGGTTGCCAGTGGGGGAATATGCGCCCAATCGAGTCAAGAAAACGGTTGTGGGCGTGGGCCATGCCGAAAAGGAACAGGTTCTTCATATGGTCAAGTTGCAACTGCCGGGCTGTCAGCCCAAGGGCGCGGATGCCGCGGATGCGCTGGCGATAGCGATCTGTCATTCCTTTTACGGGGCAACGCCACAGTCGCGGATGAAACAGGTGCGGGCATGATTGGCAAGCTGACAGGCCGGTTGGATTACCGCGCGGCGGATCACGTGCTGATCGACGTGCGTGGGGTTGGCTATCTGGTCTATTGCTCGGACCGTACGATGGCTGCGCTGCCGGGCGTGGGTGAGGCGATCTCGATCTACACCGACATGGTGGTGCGCGAGGATTTGATGCAGCTTTACGGGTTCCTTTCGCTGGTCGAGAAGGAATGGCATCGCCTGCTGTGCTCGGTGCAAGGGGTCGGGGCCAAGGTCTCGCTAGCAATCCTCAGCGCCTTGGGCCCCGATGGTGTCAGCCGGGCGATTGCTCTGGGCGATTGGGGGGCAGTCAAGGCAGCCAAGGGCGTGGGCCCCAAAACCGCGCAGCGGATCGTGCTGGACCTCAAAGACAAGGCGCCCGGCGTTATGGCCATGGGCGGCACGGTGACCGAGGCAATGGATGGCCCCGCGCTGGATGTGGTGGAACTGACTGAACCGACACCTGTACCAAAGCGGCCCACCATAAGCGCATCAGGTAATGCAGCAGCATCTGCCGGGGCATTGTCGGCACTCTCCAATCTGGGCTATGGCCCGTCCGAGGCCGCGTCAGCCGTGGCCGAAGCCGCGGCAAGCTTGCCCGAAGCGGGTGAGGCGGACCTGATCCGCGCTGCGTTGAAACTGTTGGCTCCGAAAGGGTGATTGAATGGTAGATGCCGATCCCACCCTGCGCCCCGAGCCGTTGCCGGAAGACAATGACCGCGCCTTGCGCCCGCAGGGACTGGACGAATTCATCGGTCAAGCCGAGGCGCGCGCCAATCTGCGTATCTTTATCCAATCCGCTCGCCAAAGGGGTGAGGCAATGGATCATACGCTGTTCCATGGCCCTCCGGGTCTGGGCAAAACCACGCTGGCGCAGATTATCGCGCGTGAGTTGGGGGTGAATTTTCGGATGACATCTGGCCCGGTTCTGGCAAAGGCGGGCGATCTGGCGGCGATCCTGACCAATCTGGAAGCGCGCGATGTGCTGTTCATTGACGAAATCCATCGATTGAATCCAGCGGTCGAAGAGGTCCTGTACCCGGCGATGGAGGATTTCGAGCTGGATCTGGTGATTGGTGAAGGCCCGGCCGCGCGCACGGTGAGGATCGAGTTGCAGCCGTTTACTCTGGTCGGGGCCACCACCCGGATGGGGCTGCTGACCACGCCGCTGCGCGACCGCTTTGGCATCCCGACACGCCTGCAGTTCTATACCGTTGATGAATTGCACGAGATTGTCACCCGCAACGCGCGCAAGCTTGGGGCACCGGCTGATGACAGCGGCGCCCGAGAGATCGCGCGCCGGTCACGCGGAACGCCTCGGATCGCCGGGCGCCTGCTGCGGCGGGTGGTGGATTTCGCAATCGTCGAAGGCGATGGACGGATCACCCGCAATTTGGCTGATGGGGCGTTGACGCGGCTGGGGGTCGATCATCTGGGGCTGGACGGCGCGGACCGCCGGTATCTGAAGCTGATCGCCGAGAATTACGCGGGCGGGCCGGTAGGTATCGAAACCTTGTCGGCAGCTCTGTCGGAAAGCCGGGACTCGCTGGAGGAGGTGATCGAACCCTTCCTCTTGCAGCAAGGCCTGATCCAACGCACACCGCGTGGCCGGATGCTGGCGCAGAAGGCGTGGACGCATCTGGGCATGGCCGCACCCAAGGGGCAAAACGATCTGTTTGGTTGAAGCCGAGCCTGCGAGCTTTTAAGGGTTTCGCCAAACATTGTCCGATTGCCGAGGATTGCGCGTGACACCCGACGACATTCAAGCCCTGTTCACCCGCGAAAGCGGAGAGTTCCTGTTTGCGCGCTGGGGCCGCCCCATCGTGCCGATCGTCTTTGGGGTCGAAGATGAAAGTTTGGCCACGGTCAAAGGCGCGTTCGAGGCAGTGGTAAAACTGGCAGGGCATCAGATGGCAGAAACCGACCCCGAGCTTGGCGCCAACTGCATGGTCTTTTTCTTCCGCGACTGGAAAGAACTGACAGAAGTGCCCGATCTGGACCGTTTGGTCCCTGATCTGGGGCCGTTGGTTGATCGGTTGATCGCGGCCGATGCCAACCAGTACCGGATATTCCGTTTTGAAGAAGACGGCGCCATTCGTGCGGCCTTTGTGTTTTTGCGGATGGACAATGAATTGTCGCAAGTCCCCGCTGAAACGCTTGCGCTCAGCCAGGTGGTGCAAACGGTGCTGCTCTGGTCCGATACCGCTTTTCGCAACCAGTCGCCCTTGGCAGTGGCGGGTGACGCGACGATATTGCGACCAGACATTGCCGGGTTGATCCGGGCGGCATACGATCCTGTCCTGCCGGGCGCGGCGCAAGATGCCTCTCATGCGCTGAGATTGTTTGCCAGATTGGATCAACCGCAATGAAGCACGTCTATTCCGTTAAAGTATATTACGAAGACACCGATATGGGCGGCGTGGTCTATCACGCTAACTATTTGAAATACATCGAACGCGCCCGGTCGGACTATGTGCGGCGCCTGGGCAATGACCAGAATGCCATGCGTGACGCAGGTATCGTTTGGGTCGTGCGCCGGATCGAGGCGGAATACCTGGCCCCGGCCAAATTTGACGACGATCTGGAGATCGAGACCGAAATCAAGTCTCTGTCCGGTGTCCGTCTGATCATGGCGCAAGTGGTCAAACGGGGCGAAGAGGAGATTTTTCGCGCCATCGTTACCGCCGTCTGTATGAATGCGCAGGGCAAGCCCGTACGCCTTCCGGCAGAGATTCGCGCATTGTTGTAACAATTTGCAGGGCCCGGGTGGTTCTGTTGGCAATTCGCCCCCATCTGCGTTAGCGTTTGACAAAACAAGGCCGTAAGGCTGTCAGGCAAAACAAAGAGCAGGTTCATGGAAGCTGAAACGCTGGCGCTGGCGCAGGAGATCGATTTCTCCATGTGGGGGCTTTTTGCCCGCGCGACTTTTATCGTTAAACTGGTAATGCTGATGCTGATTGGCGCATCAGTCTGGTCCTGGGGGATCATCATCCAGAAACTGATCAATTACCGTGCTGCAAGGCGTGAAGCTCAGGTTTTTGATGAGGCTTTCTGGTCCGGGAACCCCCTGGATGAACTGTTCGAGCAGATCGGTACCCAACCCGATGGCAGTTCGGAGAAGATATTTGCCTCGGGCATGATCGAATGGCGCCGCTCGCACCGCACTGATGGCGGGCTGATAGCTGGTGCCACTGCACGCATTGATCGGTCGATGGATGTGGCCATCGCAAAAGAGGCCGAGGCGCTGCAAAAGGGCCTGCCCATTCTGGCCACGGTCGGCTCAACTGCACCCTTCATTGGTCTGTTCGGAACGGTCTGGGGTATCATGAATGCGTTCATCGAGATTGCCGAGCAGCAGAACACCAACCTGGCTGTTGTCGCGCCCGGTATTGCCGAGGCGTTGCTGGCCACCGGCCTGGGCCTGTTGGCCGCGATTCCGGCGGTGATTTTCTATAACAAACTCAGCGCAGATAGTGATCGGATCGTTGGAGGCTATGAAGCCTTTGCCGATGAGTTCGCCACCATTCTGTCGCGCCAGCTGGACAGCTGAGATGGGGGCTGCGGTTCAGCAATCCTCGGGCGGGAATGGACGCCGGCGGGGTCGGCGTCGCGGTCGCGCGCAGCCGATGGCTGAGATCAACGTCACACCCTTTGTGGACGTTATGCTGGTGCTGCTGATCATCTTCATGGTGGCCGCGCCCTTGCTGACTGTTGGTGTGCCTGTTGATCTGCCCAAAACAGCGGCCAGTGCGTTGCCCGGCGATAACGAGGAACCTTTGACCGTCACGCTGACCGCGGATGGCAGGGTGCAAATCCAAACCACGGATATTCTGCGCGAAGAGTTGATTGGAAAACTGCGTGCCATCGCAGCAGAACGCAGTAGCGACCGAGTGTTTTTGCGCGCGGATGGTGCGATCCCTTATGCGCAGGTGATGCAGGTAATGGGCGCGCTTAATGCGGGTGGGTTCTCCAATGTGGGGCTGGTGACCGATACGGGCGGCCCGACACTGGACGACGGTGGAGAGTGAGGCCGCACGGTGGATACCGGCACCAAGATCTCGGCGATTGCCCATGTCAGTCTGATTGGTTGGGCATTTTTCGGCGGCACCTTCCGGTCCGAACCATTACCTATGGCCGTGCAGGATGTCTCGGTCATTTCGGCTGAGCAATTTGCGGCAATGACCGCTCAGCGGGATGCGCCCGAAGTGCCGACGCCAACAGCGCTGCAGCCGCCTGAGGCCCCAACAGAAGAGGATCCAGCGTCGGAACCGGTAGTGGAAGAGCAGCCTTCGTTGCAAGAGGCGGAACCTGCTGAATCCGACCCGGACCCGGATCCTGAGCCTGAACCGGTTGAGCCGCCGCCAGAGCCGGTGGTGATTGAACAGCCACCGGTGTTGGACACTCCCGCCCCCGAGATTGTCGACGTTACGGTGCCTTCTGGGCCAGAAGCACAGCCCAGCCCGGCCGAGAATGTTGCGCCGGTGCCGGTTGCGCCGCCTCCGCCCGAGGCCGCGCCTGATGAAATCGAAACCCCGGCCGTATCTTTGGACGAGGGAGCCGAGACCCAGCAGGAACAGCAGGATCAGACCGCCCCCGAGGAAAAGGCTGACGAGATTGTGACCGAAGCGGAAGAGCCCAAGGAAAACGCTCCCCGAACATCGCCGCGCCCGCGGATCCGTCCCAACCGCCCGACGCCACCGGTCGAGCCCGAAGTGGCGGAGACGCCCGAGCCCGAACCCACAGAGCCCGCGCAGACGGAAACAGCCATCAACGATGCGCTGGCCGAGGCGTTGGGACAAGGGAGTGAACCCTCTGGTCCGCCCTTGACCAGCGGCGAAAAGGACGCGATGCGATTGGCTGTTTCCCAATGCTGGAACGTGGGGTCCTTGTCTACGGATGCTCTGCAGACAGTTGTTGTTGTCGGATTTTCGTTGACCCCTGATGGCAAGGTCGTTGGCGGCAGCTTGCGCATGATCGACAGCTCAGGCGGTTCCGACGGCGCAGCCAGACAAGCCTATGAGGCCGCTCGACGTGCCATTTTGCGCTGTGGAGCCAAAGGTTATGACCTGCCAACCGATAAATACGAGCATTGGCAGGATATTGAGATTACATTCAATCCCGAGAGGATGCGGATCAAATGATGAGATTTCTGACCAGCCTGTTGCTTGGCCTGACACTGGTGTCGGCACCTGTTCACGCCCAAAGTGGACCGCTTCGCTTGGAATTGGATCAGGGGATTATCGAACCCTTGCCCTTTTCGGTTCCGAATTTTGTGCCGGACAGCACAGCAGCTGCGCAATATGCCCAGGATATCTCGCGGGTTGTGGCCGCCGATCTAACCGGAACAGGGCTGTTCCGCGAAATTCTGTCTGATGCTTTCATCAGCCAAGTGGCCAGCTTTGAAGATCCCGTTCGGTTCGCGGATTGGAAAGCCATCAATGCCGAGGCTTTGGTGACAGGTGCTGTGAATGTGTCGGGCAATAGTCTGACAGTGCGGTTCAGGGTCTGGGATGTATTTTCGGGGCAGGAGCTGGGCAACGGACTGCAGTTCGCCGGAACCACCGAAGGGTGGCGGCGCATGGCCCATAAAGTGGCGGATCAGGTCTATAGCCGCGTGACCGGTGAGGGGGCCTATTTCGACAGCCGCGTTGCCTTTGTCTCGGAAAGCGGGCCCAAGAACCAGCGCCTGAAACGGCTGGCGATAATGGATTACGACGGCGCGAATGTGCAGTACCTGACCGACAGCGCCGCCATCGTTTTGGCTCCGCGCTTTTCGCCTGCCGGTGATCAACTGCTTTATACCAGCTACGAATCCGGTCAGCCGCGCATCTATGTTCTGGATATCGAGCGGGTCAGGCGGACCGAGTTGAACACCCAAGGCGGCACGATGAGCTTTTCGCCCCGGTTTTCGCCGGATGGACGGTCGATCGTCTATTCGCTTATCCAGGGCGGCAATACGGACCTGTGGAAAATGGACCTGGCTTCCGGGCAAAGCGTACGGCTGACCAATACGCCCGCGATTGAAACCGCCCCCAGCTATTCGCCGGACGGTTCCCAGATCGTGTTTGAAAGTGACCGTTCGGGCACGCCACAGCTTTACATCATGCCCGCAAACGGGGGTGAGGCGACGCGGATCAGCTTTGGTCAGGGCCGTTATGGAACGCCGGTCTGGTCCCCCCGTGGCGATCTGGTTGCGTTTACCAAGCAGAACAAAGGCCGATTTCATATCGGTGTCATGCGAACAGATGGCAGCGAAGAGCGTTTGCTGACCTCGTCGTTTCTGGACGAAGGACCGACATGGTCCCCTAATGGTCGCGTGATCATGTTCACCCGAGAAACCCAGGGCGCAAGTGGCCGGGCGACGCTGTATTCCGTTGATATCTCGGGACGCAACCTGCGCCCGATCCGCACCCCGGATGGGGGCAGCGATCCGTCATGGGGCCCACTGCAGAATTGATCACGGCTGCTGGCAGGAAAAGTTCACAAGGAACCTGCACTATGTTACAGAGACGGCAATAAAGAGAAAAAACAACGAGGCACCTGAGATGAACGTATTGGGCAAAATCCTAGCACTAGGTGTGTTTGGCGCGTTGGCGGCCTGCACCAATAACGATCCGTCTGCGCTGGGCGGCGGCTTTGGCAATGGCGCAAATGGCGGGCTGGCCGCGGGCTCTCCAAGTGATCCGCGCTCGCCTGCATATTTCCAGCAAACTGTTGGTGACCGGGTTCTGTTTTCGGTCGATCAGTCGACGCTTACTCCGCAGGCGCAGTCAGTGCTGCAGGGGCAGGCCGACTGGCTGATGGCCAACCCCGACTTTGTGGCAACGATCGAAGGCCATGCGGATGAGCAGGGCACGCGTGAGTATAACCTCGCACTGGGTGCGCGCCGGGCAAATGCCGCCCGCGAGTTCCTGATTTCCCGCGGAGTAGCAGGCAACCGGCTGACAACTGTCAGCTTTGGCAAAGAGCGTCCGATCGAGATTTGCAGCACCGAGGACTGCTATTCGAAAAACCGTCGTGCAGTGACGGTGCTGACCGGATCAACGTTGGGATAAGACGATGAAACTAGCAGGATGGGTTCTGGCCGCAGTTTTGGCGACCGCCGGTTTGGCACAAGCACAGGATCAGCAAACTTTGGCGGATATCCGGCAGGAACTGACGGTGCTGCATGTGGAAATTCAGCGGCTCAAGCGCGAGTTTTCAACAACCGGCTCTCCGGCCCCGAACCTGTCCGGCAGTTCGATACTTGAACGCGTTGATGCCATAGAGGCCGAATTGCAGCGCCTGACGCGCCAGACCGAACAGTTGAACCAGCGTGTACAGAATATCGTAACCGACGGCACTAACAGGATCGGTGATCTCGAGTTTCGCTTGGTCGAACTGGAAGGCGGTGACCTGAGTACGCTCGGTGATACAACAACTCTGGGCGGAGATACGGACATCACATCCGCAGCCCCTACTGCTCCGACAGCGCCAACCGATGCCGACCTGGGTGAGTTGGCAGTAGGCGAGCAAGCGGATTTCAATGCCGCTGCTCAGGCGCTGGCCGATGGAAACTTCCAGGCCGCCGCGGATCAGTTCGCAGTATTCGATACATCATATCCCGGAAGCCCGCTTGCGCCCGAAGCACACCTAAAGCGCGGACAGGCGTTGGAGGGCATTGGCGACACCCGCGAAGCGGCAAAGGCATTCCTTGCCAGCTTCACCGGCGATTCCGAAGGCGCCTATGCGCCTGAGGCTTTGTTCGAACTGGGTGCTGCGCTGGGCCGTCTGGGACAGACCGAACAGGCGTGTATCACACTGAGCGAGGTTAGCGTCCGGTTCCCGGCCTCGGCATTGGTCTCCAGCGCCACGCAGGAAATGACATCACTGGGTTGTACTTGACCACACAAGGCACACTCCTGAAATCCGAACTCCGCGCGCGATTGCCGGAAAACCTTCCGCGCCGTCTAGGCGTTGCGGTATCCGGTGGCGGTGACTCGGTTGCTTTGCTGAGTTTGTTGAAGCACATCGCCCAAGAGGAACAGGTTGAGCTGTTTGTCGCCACGGTGAACCACAATCTGCGCCCCGAAGCGGTGGCGGAGGCAGATTGGGTGGCGCAGCTTGCCCAGGGTCTGGGCCTTCCACATGAGACGTTGCACTGGCAGGGGTGGGACCAGACAGGTAACCTGCAGGATAGGGCGCGGCAGGCCCGGTACCAGTTGCTGTCAGACTGGGCGCGTGACAAGCAGATCGGCGCGATTGCCCTAGGACACACCGCCGATGATCAAGCCGAAACCATGCTGATGCGATTGGCGCGCGCTGCTGGTGTGACGGGATTGTCCGGCATGCCTGCAATGCGGAACTATCAAGGGATCATGCTGCTGCGACCGATGTTGGGGATTACCCGGCAACAACTGCGCGATTATCTTGCCGAGATTGGGGCAGATTGGATCGAGGATCCATCGAATCACGACCGACGGTTTGATCGTATCAAGGCGCGCGACGCGTTGACCGGATTATCCGAAATTGGGATTTCGGTGCATTCTCTGTCCCGCGTTGCTGAAAATCTTACTCAAGCCCGTGAAGCATTAGAGCAGATTACGCAGGAATCCGCCCGTCAGGTCCTGAATGTCGATGGCGGCGATATCTGTGTCGATCGCGCGCAATTTTCCACTCTGCCTGCGGAAATCCGACGTCGTCTTCTTACAGGTTGTGTCCGCTGGATTGCGGGCCGCGGATATCCACCGCGTCAGGCTGCAACAGACCGGGCGCTGCTGGCGATTGATCAGGGTGAGGCGGCGACGATAGGTGGATGCCTCTTGATCCCAAAAGCCGATAAAATGTGGGTTTGCAGAGAGCTAAATGCCGTTGAGAGCGAACCCGGCGCACCCGGTCAGATTTGGGATGAACGGTGGATTCTGTCTGGTCCGGCGATTCCCGACGCGCAGGTTCACCCGTTAGGTGCGGCTGGTTTGCAGGCCGTGCCAGATTGGCGTGCACTTGGAAAACCGCGCGCCACGCTTCTGGCGTCTCCGTCCGTCTGGAGTGGAGAGGTCTTGGTATCTGCACCTATGGTGGGTTTCTCAAATGGTTGGCTTGCAGAACTGACGCCAGAAGAGCCCGAGTTTCACTCTTCGGTTTTATCGCATTGAACCTGCTTGAATCATCTCTATTTTAAAGAGCAACCCGGCAGATCCCCATCTGCCGAAATCTTTTGGGAGATTTTTCTTGGGCAACGCTCGTAACATCGCCTTTTGGGTCGTTCTGTTTTTGCTGATCCTTGCACTGTTCAATCTGTTCAGCGGACCAGGTGGAACGCTTCAGAGCAATGAAAGAACCTATTCTGATTTCGTGACCGCTGTTGAAGGCGGCGAAGTCAAAAACGTGACATTGGATGGCGAGCAAATTCGCTATACCACGCAAAGCGGCGCAAGCTATGTCACGATCAAGCCCGGCGATGCCGAGGTGACCAAACTGCTGATCGATGAAAGCATCCCGGTTCAGGCTGTGAAACAACAGCAATCGGGCATTCAGTCTTTCCTGGTCACTCTTCTTCCTTTCCTGCTGCTGATCGGTGTCTGGGTCTACTTCATGAACCGTATGCAGGGTGGCGGCAAAGGTGGCGCGATGGGCTTTGGCAAGTCCAAGGCCAAGATGCTGACCGAAAAGCATGGCCGTGTAACCTTTGATGATGTCGCTGGCATCGACGAGGCCAAGGAAGAACTGGAAGAGATCGTAGAATTCTTGCGCAATCCGCAGAAATTCAGTCGTCTGGGTGGCAAGATTCCAAAAGGCGCTTTGTTGGTGGGCCCTCCGGGGACCGGTAAAACGCTGCTGGCCCGCGCCATTGCGGGTGAGGCGGGTGTGCCCTTCTTCACCATTTCGGGTTCGGACTTTGTTGAGATGTTCGTCGGTGTCGGTGCATCCCGTGTCCGCGACATGTTCGAACAGGCCAAGAAAAACGCTCCCTGTATCGTCTTTATTGACGAGATTGACGCTGTTGGCCGCCATCGTGGTGCCGGTTATGGCGGGGGTAATGACGAACGTGAACAAACGCTCAACCAGTTGCTCGTCGAGATGGACGGGTTCGAGGCCAATGAGGGCGTGATTATTCTGGCGGCCACCAACCGTAAGGACGTTTTGGACCCTGCGCTGCTGCGTCCGGGCCGTTTCGACCGCAACGTGACTGTCGGCAACCCCGACATCAAAGGCCGCGAGAAGATCTTGGGCGTTCACGCACGCAAGACGCCCCTCGGACCTGATGTCGATCTGCGCATCATCGCGCGCGGGACTCCGGGCTTCTCGGGTGCTGATCTGGCCAACCTCGTGAATGAGGCCGCGCTGATGGCCGCCCGCGTCGGTCGCCGCTTTGTTACCATGGAAGATTTCGAGAATGCCAAGGACAAGGTGATGATGGGTGCCGAGCGCCGCTCGATGGTGCTGACCCAGGACCAGAAGGAAAAGACTGCCTATCACGAATCAGGGCATGCCGTTGTTGGTATGACGCTGCCGTTGTGTGATCCGGTCTATAAGGCAACGATCATTCCGCGTGGTGGTGCGCTGGGCATGGTGGTGTCACTGCCAGAAATGGACCGCCTAAACTATCACCGCGATGAGTGTGAGCAAAAGCTGGCCATGACCATGGCCGGTAAGGCGGCTGAGGTGATCAAATATGGCGAGGACCATGTCTCGAACGGTCCGGCGGGCGATATCATGCAGGCCAGCCAACTGTCGCGGGCGATGGTGATGCGCTGGGGCATGTCGGACAAGGTCGGCAATATCGACTATGCCGAAGCGCATGATGGCTATTCTGGCAACACTGCCGGGTTCTCGGTCTCGGCCCATACCAAGGAACTGATCGAGGAAGAGGTCAAGCGCCTGATCCAGCAAGGATATGAGCGTGCGCATCAGATCCTGTCAGAACAGAACGAGCAATGGGAACGTCTGGCCCAAGGGCTGCTGGAATATGAAACCCTGACCGGTGACGAGATCAAACGCGTCATGAATGGCGAGCCGCCCAGCGAAAGCGATGACGAGGGCGACAAACCTGATGAGGGCAGCGCCCCCAGCGTGACAGCCATTCCGAAAACCAAGGTTAAGAAAACTCCGCCCGATGGCGGGATGGAGCCGGAACCAACGGCTTAAACTTTCAAAGACCCGGGCCTGTCCCGGGTTTTTTTTTCTTTTCAATCGCGAAGGTTTGCCCTTTATTCCGCATCAGATGTCAGTTCTGAAATAGGGATAAATATGCCGGTATTGCGCGAAACCGAATTCACGGGCGAAGTTGTTTGGTTGGGCCACGTACCAGCAGGTAAAACTCTTCGGGCCAATGCCGTGGACAGTCTGGATTTGGGTTTCTCGGGTGATCAAGGCGCGCGTCACGAAGGGGTGAATCGTACTTCTTGCGTGCGGGTCAAAAACCTGTACCCGGTAGGCACCGAAATTCGCAATGTGCGGCAGTTATCGATCCTGTCCGCAGAAGAACTTGATGCCATCGCGCAGGAAATGGGCTTGGGTAAGCTGGACCCGTCCCATCTGGGGGTCAGCATTGTCTTGCGCGGCATTCCGGATTTCACCCATATTCCGCCCTCGTCTCGTTTGCAGGTGGAAAATGGCGTGACGCTGACGATCGACATGGAAAACCGGCCCTGTATCCTGCCGGGGCGCGAGATCGAGGCTGACTTGCCCGGGTATGGTGCGGCCTTCAAGCCTGCAGCGCAGGGACGGCGGGGAGTCACGGCTTGGGTCGAAAGACCCGGAGAGCTGAAGCTGGGCGATGAGCTTACACTGTTTGTCCCCGATCAGAGAGCCTGGACACCATAAGGGACCGCAATTTCCGATCGGAAGGCGCCGATGTGACGCTACGACGTTTCAAGGCGCAATTATGTCGGAATCCATAGCCACCAATTTGGTACACAACGGTATGGAGTGAGCAGCGCCGGCGTTCTGCGTCGGGTTTGCACGGAATTCAATCAGGGACCGAAACCCAATGAGCTATAAATCTGACATCGAAATTGCGCGTGAGGCGAAGAAGAAGCCGATTCAGGAGATTGG
>NZ_JBXWOT010000009.1:0-150292 GCF_059611025.1 Ruegeria sp. CDSB114 | reverse complement strand
GATAGCCGAAAGCTTCCTCGGCTTCGTAGATATCACTTCAATCCGCCTCTGGATCCGTCATTTGTCAACATGACCTAGCGTTACGATTAGGCCGCACGCACGGTAACATGTGTTTTTCTGCGCTTATTTTCCGACTCCAGAGGCTTCTTTGCTCGAATTGACGACACACTCTGAGCTGCGTTGAACCTGTTCCGGACCACGCGCCACTTTCAGAGTGCATCTACAAGAGCGCAAATAGGTAAGCCCACTACCCGAGCGCTTGGCAACCCAATGCGCACAACCGATCGCGAATCACCACCTTGGACACACAGGCATACCCAACGACAGCAGGACGTTGAATTTTCCCTTTGTAAAACAATGAAACTAATCCGCGTTACACTCTGTAAACATGTTTAACTAATCGCGCCAAGGTTGTGAAAAAAGATGCTTTTTCGAGGCATATTTTGCGCTGAACATTCTTTGTAGACCAGACAACTGATGATAATTTTAGCACTGCAAACATCGCACGTCTTTAGTCAGGTCAGCCGCAATCGGGCGAAGCGTTTTGAGGCAGCACAGTCGAGTAAGGACAGTGTTTAATCGTATCTTTTCGGGGGATCAAATGAGCGACCAAGGCACAACCAAAATCGCCCCAGGTCGCCGCGTGACAGTGTCTCAAATGTCAGTTCGGTCGTTCGGTTTTCACAGCGTAGGGCATCTGGTCCCAAATCGCTTCGATATCGCTGCTCAAGAGCGCGTGGAGTTCCCGCAGTATTTGTTCGCGAAGATCACCCGAAGTTTGTGCCAACGCCTCTTGCGCGGCTACGAGGTTTATCGGACTTGGCTCGGAAGCCGCCTTTTCAGCCGCATGTGTCAGCAAGCTGTCATTGCCGCACAAATCCAGACTGATTTTGTGCAGGCCCTGAAAGAACCGATCGGTTGCGTCTTTCTGTTTCACGAGAAGTCTCTCATCTGTTCCAAGCAACAGCTCGAATTTCTAAAGGAGGTTTGAATGTCCGGTCAATCCTCAGCAGTCTCGGATTTGTTTCTCAAGCGCATGGAACTAATCAACGGTTTGTCGCAAGCCAATGTAGAGCACCTGCGCATTCTACAACAAATCGCCGGCTACGACATCTTACTGATGAAAGACCCGGACTCTGCGGAGACGCTCGATGCAATTGACAAATCTTCGAACGAATTGACCGCTTCGCAGGAACATATCGACGCTTTGGAACGCGATGTTGCGAAGATCGATGAACAAATTGAAAACGCCCGCAATCTGGAGGACGGATAATGGTCGAAAATAGTGCCGCAGGGCTTTCTCTGTTTGACCTTCTGGGCCGAGACTGGGCATTGGATGATGCAATAGATCAGGTTCTCTTCAATAAAGAAGACAGTTGTGCAGCCTTCAAACTGACATCTGGAAAATTGGCGTTGGCTGCCGTCGAAGATCTGGAAAGTCCAAAAATTCGAACCCGAATGGATTTGGAAACCGGTCGGACAACCATCCGTCCGCGCGAAAACCCGATAGCGCCGGTTAAGACCCCGGACATCTCTGTCCGTACTGACCTATCCATCGTTCGTTTTGGAGCGCAGGGCTTCGCGGCAATCTGTGACGACGGGTTTCTACGGCAGATCACGGCGGGGGGACAGGTTGTTGACAGGCTCAAGCTGCAAGATCGGAACGTAACAGGTGCCGCAGGCACTAATAATGGCGATCAAATCGCCATTGCGGCAGACACGCTGATTGATGTCATCTCAACATCAGAATTGACGTCCGTAATCACACTCACAACAAGTCATCCTGTTGTTTGCCTGTCATATTCCGACGATGGCCGCGCTCTTGCTAGCTGGGGTGATGGCAAACTGACCCTGTTTGATCTGGGCGCCCCCGATACGGCCCCTGTCACATATGACATCGCAAGCGAGATTACGGAAATCAAATGGCGTCATACAGCAAACCATCTGTGTTGTGCCTCAGCTGACAACAGCTTTTATCTTATCGACCGCAGTGCGGGATCGGTCCAACAGGTCGAAGGATACCCTGCACCAGTCCGCAATGTCGCGTTCAGCAAATCGGCCAATGCGCTCGTGACATCAGGTGCGTTCCGTCTTGTTGGCTGGGACGCAAATGACCTGCCGCAGAATGACGAGGCAGGCACACCAATCGCTACTGGCAAACCCGGCTTCGTCGTACTGAACGCGATTGCCGCACATCCCAAGCGGGACGTTGTCGCAACAGGATATGCCAGCGGTCTGGTGACTTTAGCCAGCGTCGGAACTCCACAAGACATGATGTTGCATCAAGAACGCGGAACCGAAGTGACCAGCCTGGCCTGGTCAAAGACCGGAGAGCATCTGGCAATCGGTTTTGCATCTGGAAAGGCTGCACTGGCGACCTTCCCTTCTCAGATGTTCAAATAAACCACTCCACCCAAGCCATCAGGAGATAGAAAATGTCCAAGACCTTGTCCCCGGAAGAGCAAAGTAAAGATAAATACTTCGCTCAACTATCGAAAATTTCAGAAGCGATGATCGAAGAACATGGCAAAGACTTTGCCATGGGCGCTTTGGTAATGGCGGCGCAATGGATCGCTAAGAACCAGTTGGGCCCGCAAGAAGATATCGTGCACTAGAACTAACTGTGCAGAACTGCCAACACGCCAGCCGCGTCAACCGCAAGCATCCGCCTCATCTGATCAACGGTTACTTCGGAAATCAGCGGCGTCATGCGCCCGATGCCATCATGTGCATCTGGCCCCTCAGCATTGCGAACCGCAGCCAGATCCTGCCCGAAATCACCGTTTAGAACATGAGAATACGCACACATCTCTTGCAAGCGCAGAGTGACGAAATAGAGGCAATCCCCGGTTTCGTCGAACTGGCCTGCGTATGGTTTGGATCCACGTTTTCCAGAACCAGAGAAAGAGGTATGAACAGCAGTGCCCAGGATAGCCTTAACCTGTTGGCGCCAAGCGGCATACGTCCCATCCTGATCAAATTCCAGGCCTGCGTGGTAAAGTCGTTCGCTTACTGCTTTGAACGCGCGACCGCCTGCAATATGACGCCGCCAAAAGTCTTGAGCTTCTTCGATGGTCGTGCACTCGACAAATCGTTTGGCCAGCTTCGGTCTGGATACAAACGCCAGCGCCATATCCACATCTTCAGAAATAGATCGTGCAATCTGCATAGACGGCGTCGGCAGATCATGTTGGAAAAGCAACCGGATCGCGTCCAACTGTTCGATCATTCGAAACGTCAATGCGCGAAGCGCCTCCCACTGATCCGTTGTAAGCCCACTGTCCGGCAAATTGACTGCCTCAATCGACGCAGAGTGCAGAGACGCAACCCAAATGGCAGCCTGATCAAACATAAAGAACGTATCGACTGCATGGCTGTCGGTACCAATGTCCCAATCTTCAAGAAAGCTAAAGCCGCGAAATCGGACAATCGTCTTTCGCCAAACCTCATCCAGGTCGAGACCTTTTGCCGACCACATTTGCCGGGTCCGCGCAAGAAGTTGAGGGGAAATGCCGGGATAGCTGCGTTCAAAAGAGCCTGGGAAAACATGAGACGTGTCAGATTGCATGTCGAAATTGTCTCTCATTGGGTTGCGTCAGTCTATCAACGATCTCTGACGCGACAAACCATCAATGCAAAGCATCCGCGCCAAACGATACGTAATTTCGACCGATCTTTTGCATTTGAGGTCTGAGGGGTAATCCAATGGTTATGAGTTTCCGACATTCGCAACGTCAGACCGGGCTTTTGAACCACTCGATGGCGCAAGCGATCAAGTTGATGCGGATGCATAAGTTCGAACTACTGAACCACTTGGCGCAAGTCACAGAAGAAAACCCGTTTCTCGAAGCTGGTTCTGAGGACCTTGGAGAGCAATCAGGCGGGTTAGTTGCACCCATGACTGACATGTCCGACACTGTTGCCGACACCAAGACCAGCCTTTACCAAAATATAGCTGAACAACTGCCGCTGATTTTCGACAAAAAAAGCGACATAAGCATTGCATTGGCATTCCTGGCCGAGATCGAACCCAGCGGATGGCTTGGGGCTTCGGTGGATGACGTCGCAGCTGCCTATGGCTTTTGCCCCAAAACCTGCGCCGAAGTCCTGTCAAAGCTGCAAACAGTCGAACCGGCTGGACTGTTTGCCCGCGACCTCAAGGAATGCCTGCGCCTACAGGCGAGTGACCGCGGAATTCTAAACGGAGCTATGTCGAAACTGATCGACAATCTCGACGCACTGATGGATTGCGATCTGCCAAGTTTGGCACGAAAACTCGGGGTGGATCTGGCAGAAATTGCACGATGTCTGGATGACATACGCAAAATGAATCCAAAACCAGGAGCTAACTTCGAAAGTGATGAAACTCTGGCACGGGAAAGTGACGCCACAGTAGAGATCGTTGGTTCCGACCTGTTGATAGCGTTGAATTCGTCAAGCTTTCCGACTGTTCGATTATCGCAGGCGCTGAACTCGAGCGAGTCTGCCAAAGCCGCACTGCAAAATCACCACGTTTCAATGATACGACAAGCCAAGTCATTGCGTTCAGCATTGGAGGTCAGAAACGCAACTGCGATGGCAGTAATTACAGCGATATGTATGCGTCAACGCAGGTTTCTTGCACGCGGGTTCTATTCGTTGCGCCCAATGCGCATGAGTGATGTTGCCGAAGACACTGGCTTCAGCGAAGCGACGATAAGTCGGGTCGTGTCAGGTCTGACGATTCAATGTCCATTGGGTAATATTTTGACCAAATCGCTTTTTTGTGCACCGATTGCCCAGGGTTCCCTGTCCGAGACCAAACATGTGGCGTTGCATCAAATCAGGCGTTTAATTGCGTCCGAAGACAAATTCGCTCCTCTCAGTGATGGAGACATCGCAGTTCATGTGAATAAATCTGGTTTCGCTCTGTCTAGGCGAACAATTACCAAGTACCGGCAATCACTTGGACTTAGCGCACCCAGCGTCAGACGAAAAAACGCCGAAATAGAAATGCTGTCGATAACCGCAAGAAAGGGAAGAACCTTAGGTCAGCGGGGTTTTGGCGAGAAACAGAACTTGGGAACCTGAATGTCCCAAGGTAGCCCCCAGTGAAACCCGTTATTATTCAGTCAACTGAGAAACAGGCGACGCCTGAAACGAAACAATCATGAACCGAACACCAAACGAGTTCGTAGAGCCGGTTATGCTGCGTAGCTTACGCCCTGTCTCGCTCGATGACCTAGGGGCCGTGCACGGGGCCCTTCAAAACCACGACCTGGTCCGCTGGCTGGGGGCATTGCCATTGAATGTCGATTGGGAAACGTCCCGGAAGTACCTTGAGTTCCTCCTGGACCCAGAAGTGGAATCTGCCGCAATCTGTTTGGGTGACCGACTGGTCGGAACCGTCAGCTATGGCCTCGAATTATCATTCTGGCTGGAACCTCGCCTTCACCGTCGCGGCTTGGGAAATTGGGCTATCTCGACTTTTATCGAGAGGCTTCCATCTCATTGTAACACGATTACTGCATGCTGCATGATAGACAATTTCGCGGCTTCGGCAGTGCTGGGGCAAATCGGGTTCCAGCGAGATAACCTGCCGTTAAGACGATTTTCGTTTGTTCACGAACACTCTGTTCCGATGTGGCGACACACACTGAAACGGTTCCCTGAAATTTAGGAATCCCAACACAAATTTCGCTTACTAATTTACATTGCCAGCTATTGATACTCAACCTCTACGGATTACTTTGATAGCGTTGAGATACTCTGGAAGCTCGGTAGGGAAAAGCCTTGCCGAGGAAACCAATAGCTGAGGACGTCCTTACATATGTGCACTGTGGTGACCTTGTGAAAATAGCGTGTTCATTAATCACCAGCAGCGCGCGCCTAAAACAAGCAGAGCGCCAAGGGGCGTTCAGGTATCTTCCTGAGCGGTCTATTGATCACGCCCCTACGATCACAGCAGGATAGAATTTGAAAAGGAAACAACTGAAATGACAAAAGCAGGCTCGTCAGACAGATCATTCTTACACGGACATGCTGACGGAGGCGTATGGGATAAGGCCGGTGCCCCGACGGGCGAAGATGCGTGGGATCCGGTTGATCTCGGGAACGGGATTTTTATGTTGGAAGTCGGCAGTGGGAACCCCGGCGGGACGCTCGGGCTTTTGGTTGGTGATGAAGGTTCTGTCCTGATCGACAACGGTTTGCAAAAAGCCGCCGATGTCACTGTATCCACAACCGAGAAGCTGGCTGGCGGACCGATAGATTTCCTTATCAGTACGCACCTTCATGGCGATCACGTCGGCTGTAATGCGAATTACGCGGCAAGGGGCGCAACTATTCTAGCCCATGACGAAACACGCCGCGCGCTGTTGGAAGATGATCAGTTCGACAAGGCCGGATTGCCGGTCATCACTTTCAATGACAGGATGACGTTCCACCTGAATGGGCAGACAATTGAACTGATGCACTTTGCTAATGCGCACACCGTCAGCGACACAATCGTCCATTTTGTCGAAGCTAATGTCATTCATGCTGCTGATCTGTTCTTTAACAAGATCTATCCGTTCGTCGATCTTGAGAATGGCGGTAGCATCGACGGGTTTATTTCAGCTCAAAGACAGATCATCGATTTGGCCAACGACGACACTGTTATCATTGCAGGGCACGGTCCGGCGGGTAACAAGTTCGACATGCAGGCTTCGGTCGATTTGATGCTTGCGATCAAGGACACGATGAAACCCCTCGTCGATCAGGGCATGTCCATGGATGAAGTCCTGGCGCAAAATCCGTTATCCGTCTTTGAGAAGTTCGCCTGGTTTCACATTCCAACCGAGCGGATGACGATGATCATCTATTGTCTGCTGGCAGAGAACTGAAATTCTCTTGGCCGAATTCACCTCCTAGAATTTGGCCGTCAAGAATAAGGGCACAATGCGAGGCAGTAAGCTGCCTCGCTCAAAACCCCACACAGCCCGCAATAGGCGCGCTTCACAGATGATAATGGACCCGCTAGATCAACGGAATTCACTAGCCAGTGCCAGTTGAGGCAACGGTACCGCAGCGAGTGTTCGCCAGCCTTCTGGTGATACAAGTGTAGGGGATTTCTTTCAGGTTGCAGAGAAAGGCACCTGGCGAAGAAACGGAACAGATATTTCCTGCAATAGGTTCGAAATCCGCTCGGAAATGTACGGTGCTTTTTACACAGATAACCGCGTAGTTCGTTGGGTCTAATCCGATATGAGTAAAATGCGCGCGATCAAGACATTGGTTCCGTATACTTGTGACAACAAGGTCAATACTTGCCTCATGCCCAATCAAACGTAGGGCAGCTGTCTCGCCCAGCGTAGCTACCCCACCGCCATACATTTTTCCGGTATAGCGACAAAGGCCATCACCCAAAGCCAGAACTTCAAACTCTGCTTTGACTGGAACGTGCCCAGCCAAGTTGGACTTTGCACCGACCGCAAGTTTTATCCGTGCACCTTCTCCGGCCTTATGGGCTTGTTTTGCACTTTCAGGGTCATGGAACAGACCCATTAAGACACTCTTTGTCCCGCCCTCAATCAGTGCTGCCAGCAAGCCTGTAGTATCTGATGTCCCGCCCGCACCAGCGTTGTCCTGGACATCTGCGACAACAATGGGTTTTCGCCGCCTCTCGCGACATATCGAAACGGTTTCCTCTAGAGACAACATCGAACAATCAAGATCGGCTTCGCGAGATACGAACAAATGCACGACTTCTTCCGCGGCAGCAGCAGCTTTCTGGGCTGTGGCCGCGTAGGCAAGACATGATGGGCCTGTGTCTGAGAAGTCCGCCGCGGTGAAGCCGAGGGCGATTTCTGCCAGAATTTCCTGCTGCTCAAATCTTTCGGGCAACTGATAGATCTCGCTGAATGGCTTGGAGCCCGTATGTTGCGCATGCAGAGGGATGAGGTAAGGCACCGGTTGGAAAGCCTTGTAGAGCGGTTCGCCCGCTAGCAACCGCTGCAGGACTGGAACGCATCGTGCGCCCGTTTCCGCCATATCCAAGTGGGGATAGGTTCTAAAAACAGACAAATAGTCTGCATTGTCGACCATCTCAGCCGAGATGTTGGCGTGAAGGTCCAAACTTGCGACCACTGGTACTTCGAAGCCCACAACATCACGTACACGACGCAGAAGCTCTCCCTCACCGTCAGCGAGGCTTTCGGTGACCATTGCCCCATGGAGATCGAGATAAACGCCATCAATGTCGCCCACATCCCGGATGCGATCCAACAACATTTCGCAAATTGTTTCGAATGCGTGATCGGTTACATGTGCAGACGGCTCGGCAGAACACCACAGGGTTGGTGCGACTTCAAATCCTGCTGCCGCTGCAGCCCTCGCAAAACCGGCGATAGGTAGGTTCATGCCAAACGTTTCCGATATCACCTGCGCACCGTGCAACATGCCGGGCCAGGAATCGGCCATCTCAAACTCGTGCAGACCGGCCTGCGTCACACCAAAGCAATTAGTTTCATGCTGAAAACCCGCGACCGCAATACGCTTGGTCGCCATCATGTGTGCTCGATTTCTTGTTCGGCATGGGGTGCAGCAAAAACACTTTGGCCATTGCGGATCGTTTCAAGCACCCGCGTATCTGTCAGGCGGTCCGGATCGTGCAGTGGGTTACGCGAAAGGACAACAAAGTCAGCAACTTTACCCGGTTCGACAGAACCGCGCTGTTCGTCCTTGAAGACTTGCCAAGCAGCGTCGATGGTCTGAGCGCGTAAGGCTGACAGAACGCTGATCTTCTGATCTTCACCGAGCACGCGACCAGAAACGGATTTTCGATTTACCGCACAGTGGGCCAGATGAATCGGACGCGTCGGCGTGACCGAGGCATCATTGTGGATTGTATATCGCAAGCCAAACCGCTCAGCAGACGCCGCAGGGGATATCCGCTCGGAGCGCTGCGGCCCCAAGAACGTATCGTAGTGGCGATCACCCCAAAAATGTATATGAGCCGGAAAAAAGCTGACGGTAAGTCCAAGCTGGACCATACGCTCCAACTGATCATCCCGCAGAGCCTGACCGTGGATAATGGTGTGGCGATGATCTGGGCGAGGATGCGCAATAAGCGCCTTTTCCACCGCATCTATGAACATCTCGGCACCGGCATCACCATTGCAGTGGCAATGCATTTGCAAGCCCTTGCTATGGAGTTTTCTGACGTCGGCATCTAACTGTTCTTGTGAGGTGTAAACCATCCCACAAGGGTGACAGGGATCGGACGGCTTGAAATACGGGGTAGACAAAAACGCGGTCTGCAACTGAAAAGCCCCGTCCGTGAACAATTTGCGCGGACCCAGTGTGAAATGCGGGTTGCCGGGCCAATTCGTACCGATCCAATGCTCGGACAATTCGGGTTCCAGACTTCCGACGGGTAAGAGCTCAATGTCTATTCCCGGATCCAGATCCGCGGGCTGGCTGGCAAAGTGTTCCAACATGGTTTGCGACGCCCAGGCGTTTTGGGCATAGGTCACACCATAGGATAGGTATTCGTCACGACAGGCCTCAAAGCCTTGCCAGAACCTTTCGCGGTCGATCAGGAAATCAGTATCGCCCATCTCGCCCATGGCCGATAATCCTTCGATCAATCCCGTCAGGGCTCCGGTTTCAGGATCACGGCCAAAGCGGCCGCCTTCTGGATCAGGTGTTTGACAGGTTAACCCGCGCTTCTGAAGGGCAACAGAATTGGCTACGCCACAGTGCCCCGACGCATGAATAACCCAGATTGGATGACGCTGTGATACATCGTCCAGCTCAGCCCGCGTGGGCATGCGGCCTTCGCGAATGGCAGTATTATCAAACAACACGCCCATGACCCACTCACCCTCGGGCGTCTCGCCAGCCTTTTCCCGAATCCTAGTCAACGCCTGCGCCATGTGTTTGCAGTCCCCTAAAGGAGGCGAAGATAAGTCGACACGGAACAGCCGTATGAACCCTGGATCCGGGAAATGCCCGTGCGGGTCGATAAACGCCGGCATCAGTGTACGACCCTGAAGGTTATACTCATGTGAGTCAGCCGGCATGCGTGCACGCAGATCTGCTTCAGCACCGACGGCCTGAATTCTTTTGCCCTCGGTCAGAACAGCCTCTGGAAAGGAGTTCTGTGCATCCATAGTCAGGATTGTGCCGTTAAAATATAGTGTGCTTGGCATTGGGTTTCCTACTACGACAGCGGGGCCAGACAACGCAGCCCGTGGCCGCCATTTACTTCCCATTCCGGGGTCTGAGTGCAGATATCCTTGGCATAGGGACAACGCTCGCGGAACTCACAACCGGACGGACGTTTAAGCAAACTGGGGGGCTCACCTTTGAGAGCGATCCGTTCCAACCGCGCATCCGGGTCCGGCTCTGGGTTGGCACTCAGCAGGCAGCGGGTATAGGGATGGCGCGGCTCGTTAAAGATGGCCTCGGTTGTACCTTCTTCAACCAATCGGCCCAAATACATGATGCCCATTCTGTCAGCCACATGGCGTACGACGCTAAGGTTATGCGTGATAATCACCATCGCCAGCCCCAGCCTTTCGCGCAGGTCGTTAAGCAGGTTCAACAGCTCGCCCTGAACCGACACATCGAGACCTGCAGTGGGCTCATCCGCAAGGATCAATTTGGGTTCCAGTGCCAGTGCACGTGCCACACCCACACGCCGAGCTTGGCCACCAGATAGCTGATAAGGATAGCGGTCCGCGAAATGCGTGGGCAAGTTGACCATTTCCAACAGGCGCTTGGCTTCGGCGTCCATGTCACGGTCTTTCATGCCCTGAATGCGGTAAGGCTCGGTAATCAGACTGCGGATGGTCAGACGCGGCGACAGGCTTCCAACCGGGTCTTGAAACATCATCGCCATGTCTCTGCGCAACGGGCGCATGACACTTTCGGGTGCACCCCGAATTTCCTGGCCTTCGAAGGTGACCGAACCATCTTGCGCAGGTGCTAACCCGGCAATGGCGCGAATGACCGTGGTTTTACCAGACCCACTTTCACCAACCAGCGCGTAAGTCTCTCCGGGTTCTACGGTAAAGCTGACACCCGCCAGTACATTGACCGGGCCATAGCTGGTATTGAGGTCCACAACGTTCAGCAAGCTCATGATGCGACCTCCTGATGGTTCAGCCAGCACGCAGCGTGATGGCCTTCTTTCAATTGATCCAGTGGCGGCACTTCGGTGGCGCAGCGCGCCATGGCCTGATCACAACGATCCCTGAAAATGCAGCCCCCCGGCAGGTTGGCCAAGTCGGGCACTTCACCGGGAATGGTTGGCAATACACGGGCACGCTCTTTGATGTGACCGGGGTCGCATTCGATCAGTCGGCGTGTGTAAGGGTGTTTAGGATTGTGGAAAATCTCCCGCACGTCCCCGCTTTCAACAACTGCGCCAGCATACATCACAACAACCCTGTCGCAGAGTTCCGCGATCACGCCCAAATGGTGCGAGATGAACAAGATGGCACAGTGAAACTCACGCTGCAGCTCTTGCAGGCGCTCAATGATCTGCACCTCCAGCGTCGCATCCAGTGCAGTTGTCGGCTCATCCGCAATCAAAAGATCAGGTTCGGACATCAACGCCATCGCGATGGCGATCCGTTGACGCATCCCACCAGAGAATTCATGCGGATATTGCGCCAGACGCGCTTCAGGGTCAGGAATGCCAACAGCGCCCAACATTTTGGCCGCGTGCGCCAATTTGTCAGCCTTGGACTGTCTGGATCGGTGCTGAATATCCAGCATCTGCTGGCCGATAGTCAGAACCGGGTTGTGCGTTTGCATCGGATCCTGAAAGACGATGGATATATCCGCCCCGCGCAGGTCCCGCATGTGCCGCTCAGAGGCTTGCAGCAAATCCTTCCCCTTGAACCTAATTTCTCCTTCACGGAACCGGGTATTGGGCGCGGTCAAACGCAGAATGGATGAGATCAACGTGGATTTACCACAACCGGACTCTCCCACGATGCCAACAATTTCACCTTTGTTGACGTTGAATGTGATGTCCCTCAATGCCCTGAGGTCGCCACGGCCTGTTTCGTAATCGACGCAAAGCTGGTCGATTTCCAGAAGTGTCTCGGTCATCGCTGTTTCCTCAGTTTCGGGTCAACTACATCGCGCAGGCTTTCACCCAGAAACGTGAAGCCAAGCGTTGCCAGAATGATCGGCAGGCCTCCGCCAACAACCAACCAAGGAGTTTGGCGGATCAGGGAATAGCCATCCTTAAGCAAAGCACCCCAGCTCGGGGTCGGAGGCTTAACGCCCAGACCCAGGAAGGACAGGCCGGCCTCAAGCGCGATGACTGTGGGGATATCCATGGCTGCCAACACAGCCAGAACGCCAATGATGTTGGGCAGCATATGAACGCCTAGAATGCGCGCCATGCTGGCCCCCATTGAACGTTCAGCCAGGATGAACTCAGAGTTGCGGAGTGTCAGCGTTTGGGTCCGCGCCACGCGCCCATATGTTGGGATCGAGGTCGCCATGACGACAAACACGACCGTCTGCAGACTGGGCCCGATCAGGGCCACAACGGCCAGCGCGAACATCACTGTCGGAAAGGACCGGATGGTATCGAAGAACAGCATTAGAAGATTATCGAGCCATTTCGGCCCATACCCTGCAATCATGCCCAGTGTCAGGCCAATCGCCATTGCTCCGAACACGGCGGGCAATGCCACCTTGAGCGCAACTTGGCCCCCCGCGATGACCCGCGAAAACGTATCGCGCCCTAACTGATCTGTGCCCAGCAGGTGTGCTGTGGACGGTCCCTGCAAGCGGGATTTGATATCCATCGCAATCGGATCATAGGGTACGATCCAATACGCAAAGATTGCGCAGAAAACGATGACACCGACGATGATTAAGCCCATGAGACCAAGCGGGTCGCGCGCAACGCCGACTATGATCTGGCCCATTTCGGAACGAGATTTTTCCATGTGCCTGCCTCCTCAATGAGCCGTGCGCGCGCGTGGATCAAGCAGCGCATTGATCAGATCGGCCAATGCGGTCGACACCACGAACAAAGCTGTTGATACTAGGACAGAGCCCATCACAATCGGGTAGTTTCGGGTCGTAATGCTGTCGATGACCAGTTTGCCTAAACCAGGTCGGGCAAAGACGATTTCAGCGAAAACCGCCGAGCTGAGAAGAAAACCCATCCCAACACCGATGACGGTAACCACGGGCAAAATGGCGATCCGCAACGCGTACACCATGACCACGCGACGTTCGGCGATACCAAAGGCTCGGGCCGTGCGGACATGGCTTTCACCCATAACCTCCAGCATCGAGGCGCGTACCAACCGGGCAATATAGCCAACCCAACTGAGCCCGATGGCAAAGGCGGGCAGGACCAGATGGTCAAGACGGTCAAAGAAGCCTTCCCCGGCACCGATCGCGGGAAACCACTGTAGATGCACCGCAAAAACCAAAAGAGCCAAGAGCGCAACAACAAAGGCCGGAGCGGCCACAAAACTAACAGATATCGCGGCGGCAACCCGGTCGATCAACGTATTGGGATGCGCAGCCGCATAGGCGCCGAGTGCGATACCCAGCGTAGCTGACCACAGGATCGACGCGAAAATCAGTTCCAATGTGAATGGTAGTTGCTGGAACACGATGTCAGTCACGGAACGACCCGAAAAGACATCGGTTCCCAAGTCACCCTGCAAGAGGTTTCCGTAAAAAATCAAAAGCTGTTTCCAGATTGGCTGGTCCAGCCCCAACGCTACAGTGAGTTGGGCCTGAAGCTCGGGCGTGGCGCGTGGGCCGAGCATGATTTGGACCGGGTCGCCTGGCACGGCGCGGATCATCAGGAACATGACGGTGACCGCCACGAACAGGATAAGCAGCGACAGCCCGAAGCGACGGGTTGCGAATTTCAGCATGGCCAACTGGCTCCTTTTGGCTTGATGGCGTTGGTGTTGGTGCGGCGAGCGTTACGCACCCGCCGCACCTGGTCGACCTGGGGAGATCAGGTCGCCTTGCCAAAATAGCGAAGCAGGGACAGGCCATCTGGCCGCAGCGCTGGAATGACGCGTGCACTGTGAATAACCGGTGTCGCCTCGTGAGTGATAAAGCGATAAGCACCGCTTTCTTCCATCAGATCCTGCGCACGCTGATACATTTCAGCTCGCTTTGCGATGTCCGTTTCAGCAGCCGCAGATTCATGGATTTCGTTAAATTCCGGGCTGTTAAACCGTTCCCAGTTCCATTTCCCGATCTGTTCTGGTGTGAACCACGACGTCGCATAATACGGATCAGGCGTCATCGAGAAACGGTTCAGAACAAGCTGTAGGTTCTCATTGTCACCAGACGCCCAGAATGCCCCAGATTCCAGAACGTTAACCTCAACCGTAATTCCGATCTGCGCCAGCGTCGCCTGAATAATCTGTGCAGTTGTTGTAAAGGTCGTCTTGTTCAACGTATCGAGGGTTAGCGTGACATTGGTTTCACCGGATTCCGCGAGCAACTGCGCGGCTTTCTCGAAGTTCGCCTCAGGTGGTACCAGCGAAGATGGCCGATGGCCAGCAAGGCCCGGTGCGATGATGCCGGTAGCCGGTTCAGCAGCTCCAAAATATGCTGCCTCCAGGATGCTCGGAACATCCACTGCGTGCTGAATTGCCTGCCGCAGTTTTTGATTTTGCAGCTTTGGATGCTCGACGTTCATTCCCATCCAGACATAGTAAAGCGAGGGTTTCTCTACCAGAGAACCACCATTGGGAACTCCGGCGCGATACCGCTCAACCGAGCCCAGCGACACGCGAGTTACGTCCAACTCGCCTGCCTCGAACGCAATCTCGGCCGTGTTTTCATCATCGATCGGATAGATCTCGACGGTATCCCAAGCGGGGGCATCCCCTTTCCAGTCAGGGTTGCGCTTTAGAACGGTCTTTTCTTTGGGCGACCAACTGTCTCGCAGATACGGGCCGGATTCCGCAACCGGATCAGCACCGATCCGGCCACCGGCGGCTTCGACCGCTGCCTTCGAGACGATGTTTCCAGTAATATACGGCAGGGCAATCGACCAGATCGGGGCAAACGGGCTGTTCAGAACGATTGTCCCTTCACGCTCTCCAGTCACTTCAACATGGCTGAATGGCCCTAGGTCGGGCTTATTCGGACTGTCGGTCGTGTCGTCCACGATCCGTTCCATGCTGAATTTGACGTCTTCAGCAGTCATCGCGCCAAATCCGTTAGTGAATCCAATATCGTCACGCAATGCGAACTTGATATGGGTCGGGTCAACCTGCTCGATCATAGTTGCCGCATCCATCTGCCAACCCCATTCCTCGCCCGGCTTGTATTGGATCAGCTTGTTGTAGATGGAGGCATGCACTTCTTCTTCAACGACACCAACGGAATGTGCTGGATCCATGTTCTGTGCATCACCATAAGCCCGCACCCGCAGAACACCGTCATCTGCTGCAAACGCGCGGTTCGCCCACCCCATCGGAAGCGCTGTAGCGGCCCCTAGCGCAGTTGCGCCTTTCAGAAACCTCCGGCGACCAACATTGGCCTTTGTCCATTCGATCTTCATAGTATCCTCCCTTAGATTAAGTCAGAGAAGTCCGCGTGGAACGGTTTCGGACCATTCCCTTGTTAGGACTTCGATTTCATTTGCGCCTTCAGTGGCGCGTAGTTTGCGGTAGAGATAGAAATTCTCGGTGTCACAGCTCATGCGGCACTCGGTCGTGATGGCGACCTGCCATTCTTCGCGCTCGAACGAAAAACTCCAAGCGGTCTCGAAATACGCGGTTGTCGGATCATCGGGGTGAATGCGGTAAAGCATGCGTACGTCGCTACCAACAATCAGATCGTGGTAGGGATCGCGCGTTTTACCATAGTCATCAAACGTCTCCAGAACCACGCAACCGCTTTCGGTCACCGTGCGTTCTGATTGCGCTGAAGGTAAACGCAACTGCTCAGCTGCCAGAACCGGATACGCCTGCGCCGGGCCGGGTTCAGAGGCTTGAATTTCATGCGCAACTTCGCGCACCGGCAGATGAAGAGCACAATCCAGCAAGTGTAAAGTTACCGTGGCCGATTGAGGTGCTGGCCAGACAATCGGCCAGTAAGACGTCGACAACGCCAGTCGCAAAACGTGGCCCTCGCGCAAATGGTGCGCACATTCGTTCAGCGTGATTTCAGCCTCGTAGATCTCACCTGGCTGCAGGATCTGCGGTGTCTCATGACTGTGGTAGTGACACAGGTTCAACGGACGATAGCTGATCCGCTGTGACACACCTTCGGGTGAAACATCACACAGCCGCGCGACAAGCTGGGCAACAGGCTGATCCACTGAAAACTGAAACTTTAGCTTTGCCCGACCCAGCAGCTCGAGCGGTGCTTGCAGCGGCGAGCTGTCAAAACAGACCGATAAGGCATCATCACCGGCCTGATCCCCTGCAAGTTCATTGTCGATACGCATGCCCGCGCAAAAATACCCGCTGTCTTCACCAACATAGCAAGGCGATGCGACAGCGACCGCACCAACCACCGGGTCCCGCGAAAACCCGCTAGGAACCAGATGCCAGACCCGTTCCGAGACATGAGGTGACGGCCATGCCGTCTCTGCAATCCAACGACCTTTCCGAGGACCGTTTTGCGCAGTCGGATTGAAGTGTTCCTGCATGTATGTCCGATAGGCAGGCAAGTCCTCGGCGCCGTTTTGTTGTCCCTTCAGCCAGCGGTCAAACCATCCGACGACTTCGGAATGAAAATCTGCGGGATCAAGCTTTGAGATGTGCGGATAGCGGTGTTCCCACGGCCCAATGATAGCTTTGGTTGGCGCCGTCAGGTTGGCTGCCAAAGCCGGAGGCGCATTGACGTAAGCATCTGCCCAGCCTGTAATCGCCAAGACAGGGGTTTGGATCGCGGTCCAATCCTCGCAAACTGAGCCGTGCTTCCAATATGGGTCGCGCGTCTGATATCGCAGCCAATCTGCAGAAGAGAATGGGACGTTTTGCAGTCGGGCAAGCCAGTCCTGTCGCCAATCTGCGCGAAGCTCTGGATCAGCTGGGCGCGTCAGATAGGCAAACATCTGACTGCCCCAATTCATGTTGTCACTCAGCAGGCACCCACCCATGAAGTGGATGTCATCGGCATATCGATCCACAGTCGAAGCGACACTGACGATGGCTTTCAGTGCAGGTGGTTGCCTGAAGGCCAGCTGCAGACCATTAAACCCGCCCCAAGATATCCCAATCATCCCGACATTGCCGTCACACCAATCCTGCGCGGCAATCCAGGCTATGACTTCCTCACCATCATGCAGTTCCTGTTCCGAGTATTCGTCGTCGAATTGCCCTTCGCTGTCCCCGGTGCCAGCTATGTCGACCCGAATACAGGCATAGCCCGCCTTTGCAAAAACCGTGTGTGTTGTTTCGTCTCTGGGCGCGGTGCCGTCACGTTTGCGATATGGCAGATATTCCAGAATGGCCGGTGTGGGGCCTGTCTCGGGCAACCAGAGGCGCGCCGCAAGCCGTCGCCCATCGGCGAGTGTGATCCATATGTTTTCGATTGTTTCGATTGGCATCTGAAGCTTGTCTGTTACGATCTGATGCTGAAGAAGAAACCGATTTGCAGATAAATCAAATTGTGCAATCTTATGCGAGTTGACGCAGCTTGCAGTGATATAGCGTCAAAACGCGAAAGGTTTTTCTTGTGTCCGAGTATTTTTCTGCCAACTTACGATCGTTGTGCGCAGAGCATGGAAACATTTCGCAGATTTGCCGCGAAATCGGCGTCAATAGACAGCAATTCAATCGCTATTTGAATGGCTCCAGCCTGCCCTCTGCCCATAACATGCGCCGCATTGCACGTCATTTCGACCTGACCGAAGCACAGCTTTTCGAGGAAACTGCAAGCTTCGAACGAATGCTAAGAGGCGTCCTGCCACAAGTTGGGAAAACGCCCACAGATGCATTTTTGGAACCCTTCCGGGGGCAACAGAAGAACCTGAGGCGCTATATAGGTTTTTATCATTCCTATTTCTGCACGCCATCTTGGGAAGGAAAAATCTTCTGTTCATTGATCCGCATTCAGGAAGTTGAAGGGCTAATCACGATCCGGTCCCGTGAAATTGCCACGTCTCCAGACAAGAGCATGCATCAGATTTCGCGCTACGCTGGCTTTGTAACTATGCGCGGGAACAGGATATTCGTGACTGAACACGAGCTCGCGCGCGAAGGCAGCGTTTCAAATACAATCTTGTACTCTGCGCATCGCCAGCAACTGAAGTATTTGCGAGGGATGACCATGGGCGTTGCTTGGCGCCCATACCCCCATCCATACGCAGCCAAAACAATCTGGAAACGTCTGCACGAACGCGTAACTGCGCGCGAGGCGATCGCAGCTTGTGGCATTTACCCAATTCAAAGTAATAGGATTGATCCAACTGTCAGAAAGCACCTGACCGAGGTTTGAATCGCCGGATTGACATAAGCGGCAGCACCGTTCTTTAGGTGCTGACTCCAATTTCGATAGCAATTTTTCGTCCAAACTGTACGAGATCAATTCGTACCAGTTCTTCGAGACAGCACTGACAATGCCGCAAGTCTAGCTCGTGCAACGGGTAATGTTCGTCTCTGATTGCAGCGAAGAGGTGGACTATGGCCCAGGCATCACCACCGATCTGGCATACCATGTGCGCGCAGTAGCATTTGTGCTGCTTCTGCAAACATGCTGCCTGTCTGACGTCTGGCACGAAACACTGGTCAGAACTTAACCCACCGCTGCACGAAAACGCCGCCCCCGATCAAAGGGGCGGCGCAAGGTTCGTAACGCTATAGGTTGATTACTCGGCAGCCTGTGTGCTTGCGTCAGCATGCTTGTCACGCTGTCCGTCGCGGTAAAGCGCTTTGGTCAGCGAGACCATCATCAGGGCCATCACCATGGTAAATGGCAATGCACCGATGATCATCGCGTTGCGCAACGCATCCATCGGGTTGTTTTCCCCTGCAGCAAGGATCAGCGCGCCGATCACAGCCGTCAGGATCACCCCCCAGATGATGCGGTGCTTGATGCCGGTCTCCTGGCTGCCGCCGGACATGATGGTGTTCATCACCAGAATGCCCGAGTCAGCTGAGGTCACCAGGAAGGTCATGATCAGGATCACGCACATGACGTTCAGCATGGACAGCAGCCCTCCGTCGATCATGTAGGACAGGGTCACGAACAGCTTGTTTGTGTTCGAGGCACCAATGATCGCGCCTTCTGCGGCACCGGCCAGTTCCAGATCAATCGCGGTGCCACCCAGTACAGTCATCCAGGCGAAGCACACCAGTGCCGGTGCAAGCACGCAGCCCAGAATGAACTCACGCACGGAGCGACCTTTGGAGATACGCGCCAGGAACAGGCCCACAAACGGCGAGAACGCAATCCACCAGGCCCAGTAGAACGTGGTCCAACCGGCCTGCCAGCCGAATTGACGACCCTGCTCACCAGCGGCATATGCCGCGGCCAGCGTGGCCTCGTCCAGTTCAGCTGCTGCGCCCTCCAGACCGCTCTTGAAGCCATCAAAGCTGCCCCAGGCGTTGGTTGCGCCACCCATCAGGGCATCCGCATGTGCCTGCGCTTCGGCAGGCAGAGCCGCCGCAAAGGCCTCGGCTGACAGCGGGCCATAGGCACCAAAGCTCAGCGAGAGGAAGTTCAGAAGGTAATCAACCAGGGCTGTACCATAGGTGGTCATAGCAAAGACAAAGGACCCGAAGATCACAAACGTGCCCAGCAGGATGATCGACAGGACAAGGTTCAGGTTCGACAGGTATTTAACACCCCGGCCAACACCCGACACCGCCGAAATGATGGACAAGCCCATGATAACGACCAGACCAGCAATCAGACCAACTTTGCTTGGCGTCGGAACATCTCCGCCAAAGTCCATGATCCATTCCATGCCGGTGATGGCATAAAGGCCGTCGATGAACTGGCTGACGCCAAAACCGATGGTCACGGACACACCTAGGATCGTTGCAACAACGCCAAGAACGTCGACCACATGGCCAAGGAATCCGTTCATCAAACGACCGAACAGCGGGGTCAGAGCCGCACGGATGGTCAGGGGCATGTCACGGGTATAGGCGTAATAGGCCAGCGACAGGCCAGTCACCACATAGATTGCCCAGGCGTGGAAGCCATAGTGCAGGAAGGTATACCGATAGGCCGACTGAACGGAGTCGGGATCGTTGCCAGCAACTGCACCGGACACGACCTCGGGGTTTGATCCCCACAGGCCCAGCGGTTCAGCGGTCGCAAAGACCATCAGGCCGACACCCAGACCGGCACCAAACATCATCGAGAACCACGAGAAGTTCGAGAACTCGGGCTTTTCGCCAGGTGTTCCCATGACCCGCTTCCCTGTCGACGGCAGGATCGCCACAATCACCAGAAAGATGGCAAACAGGCCGACAATAACAATGTAGAAGCTGTTGAAGATTTCCAGCAGCTTGCCATTCCAGCTACCGAGGGTGCTGTTGGCATTGGCCGGGAAGACAAGCGCCCACAGTACAAGGGCAACCATGATGCCCTTGCTGATCAGCGCGATCGGTACGCTGTAATTCTCATAGAAACCGGCATCCGCCGTTTCTATCTCTAGATCCGTAAATGGTTCAGGTAATGACATAAGGTTCCTCCCAGTTGTCACTTTTTCATTATTTTTCCGCACAGGTTAGTTGGCTTTGTACCATGAACCCGACGGGCCTTTGGTTCGAACACACGTGCCGATCTTCTCATGCAGCGTGGCGGTTAGCGCTACGTCTCCGGTAGCGGCACATTCAAGGATTACCGACGGTTCACATCTGGTAGCCGAGCATTGCTCGCCGACTGAAACGACGCGATCAGGTTCAGAAGTGGTCACGTCTGGCTCCAAATTCGGCAATTCCGATTCAGAACAGAATGCAGCTAGAGGGCGATATCAGTCAAACTCAATTAGCTTTAATTAACTTCAGTAAAGATGAAGTCGGTAACTTTCCTTACCAGAACTCAACAACCGCACGGATCTACTTAGGTGCATGCATAGGGTCGACACTAATGATCTGAACCGCGCCAACAGGTCGTAACCTTTGTATAGCGTTGGGCCTATCCCGCCCTATCCGACGCGAAACCGGTTCAGTCAATTTCGGCCTCGGCCGGGTTGGTAACAGCTACAGTCCCCGTCGCATAGATCTCTATCAGGGCTTCGCCAGCCTGTGATCCACCTAGCTCCACCTCAATGATCTCAAGGAATTTTTCGGTCTCAATCGCAGCCACCGCCATTGTCCGCAAATAGATTTCCCAAAGATTATACTTGCGTTTGGACGAAAGATTCCCATCATTCGATACACAGTCTCGTTTTGTGAGAATTTCATTAACATGCACCTAGAACGTCTGATCCAGATACTTGAAATCATCGCAGTCGTCGGACGCCCTGTTTCGGTGGCAGAGGTTCAACGTGCAACCGATCTGCCCAAGCCCACATGTTACCGGCTCATTCAGTCACTTGTTGAACAAAATCTCCTCGACGAACCCTCTGATGACGGAAAATACATCATTGGCGAGCGGATGATCAGGATTGCCTTGCTTGGAAAGTCCGATGCCGATGTCCGACGCTGTGCAGCCCCCCTCATGCGCCTCGCAGCGACAAATTTTAATGAAACGGTTTTTCTTGCGCGCTTTCGCGACAACAAAGTTGAAATCATCCACGTAGAAACACCCGATGATCCCGCTCGTGCCTTCATTCATCCGGGCTTGGGCGTACGTCCCATGCATGCCTGCTCGTGCTCGAAAGCCATTGCCGCCTTTGCGGAACCGGAATTTCGCGAAAGCATCATGTCAGGGAGCCTGAAGGCGTATACTGAACACACCAAGACGACCGAAGATGAGCTACGCCGCGAATTCGAGATAATTAGCGAACGCGGCTTTGCCGATTGTGATCAGGAAATCGACATCGGAATTGCCAGCGTTGCGGCACCGGTATCGATCGGCAACATCGGAGCTACGTTCAGTATTGGTGCGGTTGGCCCCATTCGCCGGTTCCGCACCGAATACCGCATCGAGATCGGCGAAAAACTGAAAGGCTTGTCCAAGAAGGTCAGTGGCGCAATCCAGCTGTGCAACGTAACGGATACATAAGGAAACGAATAACTAACGGCCCTTTTGGCCAAAAGGATGACACTGAGAATAGGAAAAATTCAATAAACCGGAGGAAACCAAATGAACCTGAGACCAGATCCAACGTTTCACGCCTCGCCTAAGCTTGCCATGCAGGCACCGGTGGAAAACTACGCCTTCACTGTAATGCTCAGCCCGGACGGATCGCAATCTGATGGCATCGCGGTCATTGACCTCAAACCGGACTCCGACACCTATGGCCAGATCGTACATCAGGTCATTGTTCCCAACAAAGGCGACGAATTTCACCATTTCGGCTGGAACGCCTGTTCGTCATCTCTGTCTCCTCTGACCGGGCACGCCTTTCTGGAACGACGTTATCTGATCGTACCTGGAATCCGATCCTCACGTATTTACGTCATCGACGTGAAAGACCCGTTGAAGGCCAAGATCCACAAGACGATCGAACCCGAAGAACTATTTGCAAAAACCGGTTATTCGCGCCCGCACACCATCCACTGCGGTCCCGAAGGGATCTATGTTTCCTGCCTTGGAGGTGGCGGCGAAGACGGTACAGACGGACCTCCGGGCATCTTCATCATGGATTGCGAGACGTTCGAAATAATCGGGCAATACGAGATGGATCGCGGCAAGCAGGACAAGCACTATGATTTCTGGTGGAACCTGCCGCAGGACTACATGGTTAGTTCCGAATGGGGTTTGCCGCCGCAGTTTGAAAACGGCGTGGTGCCCGAGGACCTGTTGTCGAACAAGTATGGCCATTCGATCCACTTCTGGGACTTGCGCGCGCGCAAGAATATCCAGACGATGGATTTCGGCGACAATTACCAGATGGCACTGGAAATTCGCCCTGCGCATGACCCGACAAAATCTTATGGTTTCTGTGGTGTCGTGGTGGACACCACCAACCTGCAAGGCGCAATTTTCACATGGTGGCGCGGTGACGACGGCAAATGGCAGTCCAAGAAAACGATCACCATCGACCCGCGTCCCGAAAAGCCAGAGAACCTGCCGCCACTGTTGCAAGGGTTCGAGGCCGTGCCGCCGCTGGTCACCGATATCGACCTGAGCCTAGACGACAAATACCTCTATGTTGCGTGCTGGGGGCTGGGCGAGATGCATCAATACGATGTCAGCGACCCGATGAACCCGAAGCTGACCGGAAAAGTCGAGCTGGGCGGCATCGCCCGCGACACCAAGCACTCCAACGGCAAGGATTTTGCCTATGGCCCGCAAATGGTTGAAATCAGCCGCGACGGCAAGCGCGTCTACTGGACCAACTCGCTTTACTCCACCTGGGACAACCAGTTCTATCCCGACGACGAAGGCGGACAAATGGTGATGGCCGATGTGGGCGAAAACGGGGGGCTGACTCTGAACAATGACTTTTATGTCGACTTCCCCAAAGGTCTGCGCAGTCACCAAATTCGCCTGGAAGGCGGTGACTGTTCGACCGACAGCTTCTGCTATCCGTCCGTCTAAGAAATGGGCGACATAACAACAATGACAGCCCTTTGGTGGGCTGTCATTTTTTCTGGACTCTACCACGGTATCAACCCTGGCATGGGTTGGCCGCTGGCCGTTTCGGCGGCGTTGATGGAGCGAAAGCACAGCGCCCTGCCAAAAGCGCTGGCAATGCTGGCCACGGGGCATTTCCTCGCGATGATTGGCATCTTGTTGCCATTCTCACTGATGATGTTCCTTGTTCAGTGGGAGGTTCAAATCCGCGTGGTCGCCGGGCTTTTGGTTATCGCCATGGGCCTCTATCTGCTGATCAACCGAAGACATCCGAAAATTCTGGCGCGCGTGCACCCTGCCCGGTTGGCGCTCTGGTCATTCCTCGCTGCGATGGCGCATGGGGCTGGTTTGATGCTGGTGCCGATTTTTCTGGGCATCTGTGCGATTGGAGCGAACGAAACCGGTCATGCCGCAGCACAAACACTTATGAGCAGCAACGTGACGACTGCGTTTCTTGTTGCAGCAGTACACACGTTGTCGATGACAATTGCTGGCGGCACCATCGCAGTTGTGATCTACCTTTGGCTGGGGCTCAGGTTCCTCTCAAAGACATGGTTCAATCTTGATGTCGTTTGGGCACTCAGCCTCATCGCCGTCGGAGCATTCGGACTCTATGCAGCACTTTTTGGCCATTGAAATCGGTCACCCGACCAAATGGCACCTGTTCACGAGCTGGCAGAAACCCGCAATCCCGGCAGTTAATCTTTCAACGCATCTTAGTGGCACCTGAAGCACCGCGTTGCCGATTTAGTCAAGTGGAATTTCTCCTGCAGGCTCTGCCGCAAACTTTTCAACTTGATTGCCTGGAATAACCCCGACCGGCATGATGCGTGAGTCAATCAGCAGATTGGGTGGTGAAATTCTCGCCCCAGGTCAAGATTGAGACGCATAAACGTAAGCGCCCTGGTGCAGTTTCATGGCGCATGGACGAAACCTATCTCAAAGTGCGCGGCCATTGGATGTATAGGTATCGGGCGGTTGATCGCGACGGCGAAACCCTTGATTTTATGCCGTCTGAAAGTCGCGATACCGCGGCGGCCAAGCAATTCTTCGCGGAGGCATTGGCCAACAAAGGCATTCCGTTGCAGATCGTGGTCGACAAAACCGTCCCTCTCGCTGCAAAATCTGTTTTCATCCCAAGATCAAGCATCTTCTTTAAACTGCTTACGCAACCAGTCCACAAAGATCTCGACCTCTGGTCGTACAGCTTTTTTGGAAACAGGTTGCATTAGGAAATGTGCATCCGGGTGTGGCAACGGTTTGCCGGCAAATCGAACGCCCGAGGCGAGCCCATTTTCGGTATTAACCAGTCGCGAGAACACTAGGGCATAGCCACCGCCACTCGCGACAAGTTGCAGCGCCGAAATGGTTGTGTCTACCAGGTATTGCGGGGCGTCTTGCGGCTTGGTGCAGTCATATGCGCTCAAGTATCGTTCCCAATGGCCTTCATGGCCTAATATGTGAACAAATGGACCAGACAGCAGATCCTGCACTTGCTTTGAACTGTTCTTCCGGCCTTTGGCGCATATCGGGACGATCGCTTCATCAGAGAGTTTCTCGGAGAGTGCGTCGGTCCAGTTGCCACGACCCAAGCGCAGCTCTACGTCGATCTCTTCTAAATTGGTGGTCTCTGTCCAGATATTTGTCACAAGGCGAAGATTTATCGTCGGGTGGTCTTTCTTGAACGACGGAAGACGGGGCGCAAGCCAAAGTGAAGCGGTCGATATCGGCGCCTTGATCGTAACTGTCTTCGTCGCCATCGACCCGAAAAGGTTTGCCGAGGCCATATCGATATCAGCAAGCGCCTGCCGGACAGTTGAGCAATAAGCCTGACCAAGCTCTGTGAGAGACAGGTGTCTTGCGCGCCTCACAAATAACTTGTGCTGCAACTGCTGTTCCAATGATCGGATGTGCAGGCTGACGGCAGCCTGCGTCAGCCCCAATTCGACGCTTGCACTGGTAAAATTCAGATGTCGGGCCGCGGCTTCAAAGCTACGCAGCCAGGTTAGACTTATCTGGTTGGACGGCATTTACCACCAAGAAAAATTTGCGATAGCTCGGTTTATTTATCAATTTTCTTTTATCAGCAAGTTCCCAAATAGGGTCTGGTTTTGTTCTTTCACTCGACCAAGAGATGCGGACATGACTGAAAAACATAAATCAGCAGGTAATTGGCCCATCAATCTACTTTAGGAACCGACAGTTCTATCTGCGGTTTCGCAGATGAAACCGGTGATCAGCCGTGACCAAAGCGGGTTCGAGAGCTGCTGTTCTTGGCGTTGCAATGTAACCGTTTAACTTAGCGACATCAGCATTTACCCAAATTCCTCTAGCGAGCACCTCCAAAGGATCTTGAATTCATAATGATCATTTATTCCACATTTTGATCATTACCTTGACAGTAGTAGAATTCGCCTCTGCGAACCAATCCAGTCAGCTCTTTGATTTGTTTGGCGACGAGACCGACCTATCCCGGTCTCGCCACAGGACTAACCCAGATGGTTGCCAATCTGGTCGATCAGTTTTTGAGCCTCATCAACTGAAATTTCCCGCCCGCGTATCCTGAGGCGGAGTTCCCCAGATGTCACCTCGGCCTGAATTGTGCCACCTGTAGGAAGGGCAACCGGTGTCAAGCGTTGCACCTGCTGCGGGCGCCCGCCGCGCGATTTAGCATTTTTCGCGTCCGGCACGCCCTTGATTGCAGCTTCAAGCAGACCCCATTCGGATTTGGAATCCAACGGGCCGGCGCCAGCCAATGCCTGACGCAATCTGGTTTGTGCCCCGTCCCGCAATGCCGAAGCAAGCTTGAGCCCGGCCTTTTCTGACAACGACACGGGATGCTGCAGCAAATCCCCCAACGCTTCATGCACCATAGCAAAGCTACGGACCTTGGACCGTTTGGCTTTGGACGCTGCAGCAAAGAGCACATCGACAGCGGCCTCGGTTGAAGCAAAAACCCCCTGCCCCGCCGCAAGAACCGCGACGCGCCCGCGTTCATAAGGGCTGAGGTTAGAGCGCAGCTCATTCTCTTCCACCATCGAGACGTAAGCGCCCTGCCCTGTTCCAGCCTCACGGACAAATGCAGGAATCTCGGTGAACCGAGCATCACTTTGGGACAGCCGTTTGAAGGCTTCCAGACGCCGATAGCCCGAGATCAGGCCAAAACTGTCACCGATCCGGCTCACCTCGATTGGCGTTCTCAAGCCGTGAACGCGCAGCGATTCCAACAGTTCCGCCATGGCTTCTTCGTCTTCAACCATCCGGTCACGGCGGATAAAATCCGGATCAATCTGATCCAGCGATATTTTTTCCGCAATCAAACCGGCGGTCTGTGCATCGCGCCAACGGGCTGCATCACCTTGGTCCTGGGCCAAAGCGACCCTGTCTGTCACGGACGCCATGCCACCCAAAGTGGCGGCCTCAGCCGCAACCTGAGCTATCGGAGGTGCGGACGAGCTTGCTTCAAACGGGCTGATCGACGGTTTCGCGGCGAAACCCGCTTCAAGCTGTTCGAGCTCTGTTGTGTCCGGTGCGGTCAGTCTTCTGCGTTTAGCCATCTGCCTCTCCTCCCATCTGAGCGTCGCGCCACCAGCAACCGATCAGGACTTCTTTGAATTCTGCGTAAGTCCGATCAAACGTTTCCCGACCCCGAACATACGTATCCCGGTTAAAATCACGGTAGTCGGCTTCGTAGATCCCATTCACCTGCTCACCAGCCTGCCCGACCAAAGCAGTATAGTCCTGCCGGTAGGCATTCATGAAATCCCCGAAATAGGCCTGAATTACGTTCGCCATGTCTGTTTGCTGACTGGCATCAAACCGGGTGATGATTGCGCGTACAACATCCCATTCGAACTTGAGCTCAGGCAAGCCAGCTGCACGCTGTGCCGTGTTTTCACCATCCTCGATACTGGCGAAGGTAGTATAGAGCATGTCGAAGAACCGACCCGTTGAATCAAACTCCAAAAACGAAGCTCCAAGCGGAACCAGAAGGATATCCGCAGCGGCCAGTGCATTGATCGTAAGGTACCCAAGTGCAGGAGGCGTATCGAGAAAGACGATGTCATAATCGTTGAGGATACCTTCATCCTCGAGGAAATTGGTCAGGCCGTCCCACAAAGGCCAACTTCTCAACCCCATCCTCCACACTGGGATCTGGAACTCGGCCCAGTAAAGGTTCAACTGCGCACCTATCAGATCAATATTTGGCCAATGGGTGTTCTGAATTACATCGCCAGGGGTCGTTTTAAGCGCCTCTTGCAAGGTCTCATCCAATGGAATTTCAGGTTGACCCGCCGCATTGCGCACGCGGTTTTCCTCCTGCACCGCCCGAGCATAGTCCTTCGCGATCAAGGGGAACACAGTTTGCCATTCATCTGCGACGGACCCGCCAAGGATCGACGTCATGGATCCTTGGCTGTCGAGGTCGATTACCAGAACTTTGTACCCGTCCAAGGCGGCGGACATGGCCAGATGGGCGGCGGTCGAGGTTTTTCCAACACCACCTTTGAAATTTGCAACGGAAACAACCTTTGCCGGAAGCCCTTCAGGCCGGTAGGGAAGATACTCCTTCGTGCTGACGCCTTCAGCCGCAAAATGCTGGCGCAAGGTCAGGACCTCTTCCAAAGTGAACCATTTTGAACCGGCTTCTCCTTCGCCTTGAGGAAGATCAGGATGTGCTTTGAGGACACGGCGGAGATGCGCAGGTGCAACCGGAATTAGGTACTTAGTTATTTCCCAAATTGAAAACCTACGCAGCCGCTTTTCCCCATCAGGAGCATAACCTCGGCGAGCAAGATCCTCACGGCCTTTGGCGCAGAATGCCGCTGCTTTTGCGAATCGAGAGGTTCCTATAGGATCAGGTAACTTCCCGGCCGCTGTTGCGGGATCAAGATTCAGATATGGCGGTAGCGGAGGTTGGTTTGATTTGTTCACTGTCGTTGCCTCAGAAGATGTTCGCCTTAGCGGCGTATATTTAGGAATGTAGCGAACATTATCTTCTAAAGCTATCCTGCGATCGGAAGTTTTCCACAGTTTTTGCGCGCAAGGCTGGGTTTCGCCACGAAACTCTAGAAAAATGAGAGAGCACGCCAACAAAGAGTTTATTATTTATAGAGTCTTTAAGAGATTTAGATTAAGAATATGATAATTATAACAACAAGTTAGATCACCTTAGGGACCCATTTACAGTCCCAAGGGCATCCGATTCCGGGATCAAAGGTGCCCAGATACGGGACCAAGAGAACCATTCGACAGGAACAAGGGCACCGATTCGCAGGAACGTGGATCTTCGACGCTATTAGACACTTACAAAGCCGTTTCTAGTACGTTCGATCCTGTCTGAGTCGTTCTTATGACGGGCTCGCGATGATGGGTCTGGGGATAAGTTTCGGTATATCTGTTTAGGGTACCCGTTTTCGGGATGAGCCAGATCCTGTATTTGGGCACCTAATAGAAGTTGATTGATAGGTACCTTTCATGGCAGAAATGCAAAAAAGAGCAGTCAGGCAGAATCATGCCGGAAACACAAATAGACATGGATCACCTATCCGGAGCCTTGCGAAGGGAAACGGTGAAAAAGAACGTCGCCGCGATTCATATCAGCGGTAAGTTGACATTGCTTCAGCGAAAGCTGTCGAATGTCCTGCTTCTCAATGCCTATGATGCGCTGACATCTGCACAGACCCATACCATCGATGCACGAACTCTGGCGATGATGGTCGGCTATAACTCGAACGATTTTGATACCTTGCGTGCAAGCCTGCGCGCCCTGGCCGAGACTGTCGCTGAATGGGACATGTTGGATGAGCAGGGGCGTCAGGAATGGGGTGTTTCCTCTCTGCTGAGTTTTGCCAAGCTCAAGAATGGTGTTTGTGAATATGCCTACTCACCGGCGCTGGCGCAGAAGCTGTATGATCCCAAAATCTATGCGCTGATCAACGTTCAGATTCAGCGCAACTTTTGTTCTGGGCACGGATTGGCACTGTATGAAAACTGCTATCGCTTTGTCCGCATCGGGTCGACAGGTTGGTGGGCCTTGGACGTTTTTCGAAAGCTCATGGGTGTAGATGGCAGCGACTATTATACCAGCTTTAAACATCTCAACGCTAAGATCATCAAGCCGGCGGTTGCCGAGGTGAACAAAAGCTCGGACATTCTGATCGAACCCGAGTTCCAAAAGAAAGGCCGGACGGTCACTGATATTCGCTTTCGGATTAAGGGAAACCCGCAAAAGGCGATGTTCGAAATTGATGACAGCGACGGTGCTCGGAATATGCAGGTGTACACGAAGCTACGTGATCAAGGGGTCTCGGACCGTTTGGCCCGACAGTGGATTTCCGAACATGGTGAAGACTACGTCGCGCAGAAACTTGATTACGTAAGGCAAAAGGGCGGAGTGAAATCCACATTGGGCTATCTGTCGGCCGCATTGCGCGATGACTATCAGCCACCTGAACCGGAACAGCCAGCGAAGCCCAGCCCCGAAGCACTGGTAGAAGCGCAGGCGAGGCAGGCCCAAGTGGCGGTTGAAGACAAAGCCTATGCCGAACGGGTAGCCGAGCGGGAGGAGCGGGCGCGGAAACTCTCGATCGTAGAAGAGCTGGTTTCGCGGCGAAACCCGACACAGAGGGACGCAGATAAAAGACTGTTTCTTGCCGGTCTAGACAACGACCTGGACCGCGAGCATTTCCGAGCGCATGCGTGGCGCTCGGGGCTGAATGCAACCGCAATCTTCGAATTCTGGCAAGAGCTAGAGCCAGACGCTTTCGACTGATCGCGGTAAGGGTAGGGGGGTGCACACCCTGTAGCAGATTATTGTTTTTTGAACGCAGATTTCAGTGCATCTGCAAGTGCTCCCTGCTGCGCATTATTGCCGTTTTTTGCGCGTTGTGATTCTTTTTGTTTTGTATGGCTTTGCCGCGTTTGGTCGCTGCTTTGAACGCGCTTTTGCCGGGTTTCAATGCCACCATCCTTGCGCATCGTCAGACCGATGCGTTTTCGCGGCGCATCCACCTCGACGACCCGTACCTTAACTACCTGGCCGGTTTTGACGACATCATGGGGATCTTTGACAAACCGATCTGCCAGTTGGCTGATATGCACCAACCCGTCCTGATGAACACCGATATCAACAAAAGCGCCGAATGCCGCGACATTGGTAACTGTGCCCTCCAGGGTCATTCCAGGTTTCAAATCGCTGATCTCTTCCACGCCATCAGTGAACGAGGCAGTTTTGAAATGTGGCCGGGGATCACGACCGGGTTTTTCAAGCTCGGAGAATATGTCCTGAACCGTGGGCAGGCCAAAACTGTCGTTAACAAACTGTTCGGCGCGCAGGCCTTTCAGGGCACCTTCATTCCCCAGGATTTGCCGAATATCCCGCCCACATGCGGCGACAACGCGTCGGGCCACGGAATAAGCCTCGGGGTGCACGGAAGACGCATCAAGGGGCTCGGCCCCATCGCGTATTCTCAAAAAGCCTGCGCATTGTTCGAACGCGCGGGGACCAAGGCGCGCCACCTTCAGCAACTCTGAACGAGATTGAAAGGCACCATTCATGTCGCGGTGCAACACGATGGATTCTGCCAGCCCCGGGCCCAACCCGGACACATGCGACAGCAATGGGGCAGAAGCAGTATTCAGATCAACGCCAACGGCGTTCACAACGTCTTCAATGACAGATGCCAATGATTGCGAAAGCTTATATTGATCCACATCGTGCTGATATTGCCCGACCCCGATGGATTTGGGTTCGATCTTGACCAGTTCCGCCAAGGGGTCCTGTAAACGACGGGCGATTGAAACTGCGCCCCTAAGGGAAACATCCAGGTCCGGGAACTCTCGGGCGGCCAGTTCGGATGCGGAATAGACCGATGCTCCGGCTTCCGAGACCACGACTTTGGTGGGAGGAGTGACGGTTTTGGGCAAATCTCCGAGCGTGTCGCCGACCAGCTTTTCGGTTTCGCGGCTGGCTGTTCCGTTGCCGATTGCAACAAGCTCTATGCCGTGCTGGGCGATCAGGCGCAGGATTGTGGCCTGCGCGCCTCGAAGGTCATTCTTGGGTTGGAACGGGTAAATTGTTTCAGTTGCAACCACTTTGCCAGTTGCATCGACAACCGCTGCTTTGACACCTGTTCGTATTCCAGGGTCCAGCCCCAAGGTTGGGCGGGCGCCAGCTGGCGCAGAGAAAAGTAAGTCTTTAAGATTGCGAGAGAAAACAGAAATTGCCTCGTCCTGGGCACGGCTGCGGAGGTCGGCCATCAGGTCAACCATCATCGTCAGCGAGAGCTTTACTCTCCAGGTCCAACCGGCCACCTTGCGTAACCAAGTATCGGCAGTTGAATCCGTGCGGGTTAGCAGATGTGATGCGACGATCGCTTCCGCCCGAGCAGCGCCGGTCTCGGGGTCCGGCGCGATGTCCAATGTCACGATGCCCTCTTTTGACGCGCGAAGCATCGCCAAAGCCCGATGAGACGGCGTTTTGGCCCACAGCTCGGAATGGTCGAAATAGTCACTGAATTTCGCGCCATCCTGTTGTTTGCCATCAATCACCTTCGAGGTCAGCAGCGCCTCGCGCTGCATGAAGCTGCGCAGTTCGCCTAACAGGGTGGCGTTTTCGGTTAGTCGTTCGGTGACAATGTCGCGGGCACCGTTCAGGGCATCCTTGCTGGTCGGAACAGCCTCGGACAGGTAGGATTGGGCAAGGGTATCGGGATCGACAGACCGGTCTGCAAGAATTGCGTCAGCCAGAGGTTCCAACCCGTTCTCGCGTGCGATCATTGCCTTGGTGCGCCGCTTGGGTTTGTAGGGAAGGTAGATGTCTTCCAGCTGTGCTTTGGTGTCAGCCAGCGCAATGGATTTTGCAAGATCGTCTGTCAGCTTGCCCTGATCCTTGATCGAATTCAGGATAGTTGCGCGCCGGGCGTCCAATTCGCGCAGATAGGTCAGGCGTTCTGACAGGGTGCGCAGCTGGGTATCGTCCAAACCGCCTGTCGCTTCTTTGCGGTAGCGCGCAACAAAGGGCACAGTCGCGCCTTCGTCCAACAATTTTACTGCGGCCCCTACCTGATCGGGTCGGGCGTTGATCTCGGTGGCGATGGTGCGGGCGATGCGGTCCAATGGGGCCTCCTGACAGTCGTTCGGAGAGACTTCTTAGCCAGCTGCTTTGCTGAGGGGAAGGGGGCTAAATCTGTTGGGCCAACTCTTGCAGATCGTCATAGAGGGTTTTGGCAATCTCTACATATCCGCGTTCCGTGTTACGGGCCCGGGCGGCAAACCGGCGTTGGGATGGCAGGCGCGCGCCCTGATCGGTGATGTCAGCGAACAGGCGTTCTGCCCTTGCATCGTTCGGGTCTATGCGGCCACCGCTGAAATGCCCCGGATCGAAGGCCAGAAGGATTTCACCATGATAGGGGGCGCCGCCTGAGTTGCCGGCAAACTCCATGCTTTCCAGGCTGGTCAGGTCGTCGATCAGCGGACCGGCCAAGAGTTCGATCATAATGGACAGCGCCGAACCCTTGTAGCTGCCGAAGGTCAACATCGCACCCTCCATCGCAGCCTGCGGATCGTTGGTTGGGTTGCCGTCCTTATCGATTGCTACGCCATCGGGCAGGGGCTTGCCTGCGCGGCGATAGAGTTCGATTTCGCCACGGGCAAAGGCGCTTGTTGCGAAGTCAAAGGTGAAGGGATCCTTGCCCTGTCGCGGCCAGCTGAAGGCCAGCGGGTTGGTGCCCAATGAACCGCGGGTGCCGCCGGCAGGGGCAACCCAGGAATGGCTTGGTACCATCGCCATCGCCGCAAGGCCGGCAGCAGATAGCCGCTCCACTTCGGGCCAGAGGGCAGAGAAATGAAAACAGCGATTGATGGCCATGGCTGCAATACCATGGGTTCGGGTTTTCTCGATCAGAATTGGAAGTGCCTCATGAAATGCCAGCAGGGACATACCTCCGCGAGCATCGACCCGAACGATGGCGTTATCCGATTGGGTAATGGCTGGCGAGACATTTCCGTCAATCTTGCCTGCCTTCATGGTGTCATTGCACATGAACAGTCGGAACAGGCCGTGCGACTGGCAATCATCAATCTGACAGGTGACCAGCATATCCGCGATGGCCGCTGCATGGTCCGGCCCGTATCCGGATCCGGACAGGATGTTCAGGCTTAGGTTTCGTATTTCATCCAGTGTCAGATTGACCGCTTCGCTCATCTGCCATGTCTCCCATTGCGTTGGCAGAAGAAGGCATAGCTTGGTCTGACTGGCAAGGAGAACCCTTGGCAATTTGCCATTCATTTATGGTTAATGCCGTATTGGATTGGTCTAATAATGCAATATGTGAATAAGTTAACAGAAGTTCCCAGGCCTTTTGTACTCAATCAAAAGTTGTGGTGGCGGCTCAGCGACTCAAGTTGATTTTTCAGATCAGCAGAGGTCGCACTCTGCGTGGCGCCCTACAAAATTTTCAGAAGTTTTTTGGATGGGGAATTTTATGCATAGTCCTTATGATCGTGACCGAGTGATCTGCTTGGAGTTTACACCGCGCCTTTTGTCCGAATTTCGCAGCATAGTTGAAAGGTCTATGGGATACCGCGTGTCGAACGATGCAGAAAGCACAGGCATTTCTTACCATGAAAAAGCAATCGTTGTACGTCAGTGCCTGAAGCGTTTTGTGCCGGCCAATGCCCCAAAACCTGCCGGGTCGCATAAGCGCCAGCACAGTTTTGCACTGATCAACCTGGGTTTGTCGACGGCACGTGCCGAAGTATATTCGCAAGGATACAGCGACTATATTGCCTATCCATTTGTCACCAGCGAAATCCAGCACAGATTCAGTGCGGCGCAAGCATTGATGAAACAGGATGTCTCTGCCGAGTACTTTTCAAAAGATACGTTGGTCAATGCTGCTTGTAATTTCCTTTCTACCGAGCCCGAATTTGCCGGCGGCATTGACGCCTTGGCGCAAGTGGTCGGGTCAAACCGGAACACCTTGTCCAAGCGGTTCAAGGAAGAGTTCGGTGTTGGCCCCATGGCTTGGTTTCGGCGCTACAGGTTGAACTATGCAGCGGCCCTGGTTCTTGAGGGGCAGCACAGCATTCAGGACATCGCCTTCAAGGTTGGCTACGAGGATGCGAATAACTTTTCGACCGCGTTCAAACGGGAATTCGACGTCTCGCCGTCGGAGTATCGGCGCTATCGCAATTCGATGAATTAAGCCTCACCCAAAACACGTCCTGGATGAGCATGCTCCTGCGCGCGCGAGGCTGGCCAAAATGTGCACCGGTTACCGCGGGCAGGGGTCTAACAGTGCAAAGATCAAAGGAAATGATGATTCCTGCAAAGATCGAATTACAGAGTTCTCAGCTAGCATTGATTCACGATTTCGTCGTTCTCGACAAGAACCGCTAATGGAAGGAATCTGAAATTGGTTACCGAAAATATTCAACTCAGATTGGTCAATCACTCGGATGATGCCAATAATTCATCGATCGTTATTTTCCAGCAAAACGTGGCCGAAGATTTCGGCGAACTCGCTATCGCGTGGAAAGTCATCAAAAACCTGGGGCGTCTGGATTATCACCCCTTCAAATACCCGCTGAAGTTTCAGGTTTCGGCCTCGGACAGCTATGGGAACTATACGCCGCAGATGACGGCCTATGACGGTCAGGCCTATGAAATGGTCAAAGACACCAGCGGGGATATCTTGCGCCTGGCCAAAACCCCGGCAACGTCGCCGAATGAGGTCGAGCTGCGCAACAATCTGACCATGGGATCGATCAACGCGAATATCTATCGCGAAGGCAAACTTCTGGCCGCCAAGACCAACCTTGCGCCGGGGCAGAAGGGCGTCTTTCAGTTCCACCCGACAATCTATATCGGCGTGGTGTCGCAGATCGAAGAGGGCCAGGTCATGGACTCGGCGATCATCAGTCAGATCAACACCGAGATCAATCTGTTCGGCATCCAAAGCGCTGATATCGTGATGTCGGGCGGCGGGCCTGGCAAAAACTCAACCCCCTTCGATTTCCAGCTGGCAAACATCAATGCGTAAACGCGCCCTGCGGCGAGTCACGCGCCGCAGGATGCACACCGCTTGACGGAGCTATGGAAAGAGGAGGTGTGTCATGACCAAAACTGCCGACACAACAATCGCCCTAAAACGCAAACGGTCTGAGGGCGACGAAGACAGCGATCAGAAGGCTGCCGCTGATACCCCGACGCCGGTAAAGCCCGCGAATCCCAAAAAGCCGGATTCGAAACCCAAGGATGACGCGGACAAGAAAGACAGTTTGAAGCCCATCAAACAGGTTTGGCAATCTGGTGATTTCCATAAGACCGGGCGCAACAAGCCCCCCTATAACGGGCTTCAGATTTCGGTCCAGTACAAGGTGGACGATGCCGGGAAATTTGAGGACGTGGCCGTCACCTTCACGGATTTCACATATTCCAAGGACGGGGTTTCATCCAAAATTCAGGCTCTTGCGGTCAGTGATGGCTGGGTTGAAGTTCCCAAACCGGCCAAACCCAAGTCCAGCAGTGATACCAAGGCGTCAACGTCCAAGGGCGATAAGGGCAAAACAGATTTCACAGTGGTCGGCCACGTCAAAATCAGTGGCGAGCCGGATGGAAAGTTCTTGAGGTTGCGTCTGAAATCCGGCCTGGAGCCGGGGTTTCAACAGCTTGGTTTTATCATGAGGCTGTCGCCGCCGCCGTCGAGTTCATAACACAGATTCGTCAGGGTGGCGCGATGACAACCCAACTCGTATTTGAGAACCGATCATTAAACCCCAATGTGCGCAGGGTTGGCCTGTTCTGGGACTGTTTGGATCACGACCAGCACATCAGGCCGTTAACCTGGCAGGTTGTTCTGCAATGCCCGTATCGCTGGTACCGAAGCTTTCAGATTGACCTGACCCTGTCGGTCAGGTTCGTCACCCGCGAGGGCAATATCTCGCCCGATGTTCTGGTGGATCGCAAAGTTGTCTGTGGCGAGGCAACGATCGAACCCCGGCGCAAAGGCGACGGGATTGACCTGACCATCACGGTTCCAAAAGGGCATCGGTTGCACAAGGTGCAGGTCGTGCGCTGTGGCTATCCCCTGACCGAAGCCCGCCTGCCTTTACAGGGAAAATGTGTCGTCAGGGCTCCGGACCGGCTGAACTTTGCGGCCGATATGACAACGCGGCAGGGTTTTCGGATCGACCGCCGGGAAATAGGTCCGGGTGTGGCCAGTTTTGATCTGCACCAGATCCAGGCAATGCGCGTCGCCATGTTCGGCGGCACGCCGGGTCCGAAATCCGATCCAATCAATTTTGTTGGTTACGACATTCAATATTCATGACGCCCCAAGCGGGCGAAACTTTGGAGGAGTGAATTGATGGCTTACAGACGTACATCCGGAATCCTGACCAACGGCGGTGCTGACCCCAAGCTTGAGGCGGACTATATTGTTGCCGCCGCCATCGTAGGTCATTCGATCGAACAGATCCGCGCCAATGTCGATGTGCAGTTTTCAATGGAACCTTCTGACGAGATGCCCAGGCCCGACAAATGGTCCCGCGAATGGGATCAGCTTCAGCAAGCCGCCCAGAAAATCGGACAGCTGGCCGCTTTGGAAATCGACATGCAGGGCCATTCGGTCAGGGCAGGGACGGCCGTCGATCATAAAACCGGCGCTGTGATCGTTGGGGTTTATGGTTTGGCCGGGCATGAGCCTCCGACCGAGGGCGATATCCGCCACCCCGAACACCACCTCAGTGACAAGGGGCAGGTGCTATATGATGAGATCAAGCAAAGGGATCGCGACCCCGCTTATCAGTATATCGGGCTGGGGGCCTATACCGGGTTTGTCGATAACGGAAATGTCGAAGGCGACACCGATCCGGTCGGTCCGATGCCAAGCGCGCGGTTCCATATCCCTGATCTGGATGCGGGCGATCATGACGACAATATTTTCGAGGGATGGTACCCTCGGTGGTTGCCGCCCGAGGATTCTGCCCTGTGGAACCCGCGCGTTCGTCGCGATACCCATGAACATGACTGCGTTGGTTGGGGCATCATTGGCGGCGATCTGGCGCAGGATGCTCCAAAGGAAGGGGAACCCGATCACGGGGCGACAAACCGGTCAGACCAGATCACCAATATCATGCGCTTTGATCAGGGTATGAATTTCGTCGATGAAAGCGGGGACGAAGGCGTTAAGGGCTATACCCACGGTATGATCCAGGCGATCTATAAGGCCTATCATCTGGGCCCGCATTGCACGCCTTATGAAATTACGGTTGGTGACTGTACCACCAAGCTGGCCTCGTGTTTTGGCTGTACGATGTTCATGACCGCCAATGGCTATCCGCCCACCTCGACCCATCTGGGGCGCGCCGAAAGCTGGGTGCCACTTTACGAGCCGTACAAGCCGTCGACCTCACCTAAAACCGAGCGGATCGTGATCAACGACCTGAACGCCAGCTTTGCTGCCTATTGCGACAAGGTTCTGCGTACTGGGATGCGCGCGCTGAGCGTCGACAATATCGCGGGTGCCTATGACCACTGCCCGGCTGCGCTGGAGCATGTTCTGGGCGGGCATTATTCTGCGGATAACCGGGTTGCGGTCTCTCTGTTTCTGGATGCCCTGACTGTTCATGACCGCGAGCTGAGCCGCGTCCGTCGCGTATTGGGTTTGGACTAAGTCACCAACAGCCCGAATTAACATATCGGAGGAGAAGACACATGGCCTTTCAGGTTTATGCACTCGTACATACCCGCTCTGGTCGGTTTCTGATGTTTCGTCGACCTATCTTGACCTTTTTCCAGCGCGGAAATGGGGGTCAAATTTTCCCCGAAGGTCAGAAACTGCAGGGCGGCGGGCGCTATGCTCTGCCATATGCTCAGGTTGATCCTGAAATCGCGATTGAGCTTTGGGAGGATGATAATTTCATTGCCGAAGCCGGGCAGCAAATTCTGATTGATTGTTGCGGTGCGCTGATCGAGTTTCTTCCCCCAGAAGCGGCAGACAAGGGGCCTTTTTCAATCGAGGGTGAGCATGAGATATTGCTCGCCCCGGCGACCGAAGTCGTGACCCGTTTCGACGAAGATGGCACGCGATCCGCGGTTTATTTCGCCGAAGTGTCCGACGCGGATCTAGACCGCATTCGCGACTATATGGTTGAGGTGTTGGCCGAGGCTCGCGCGGCGATGTTGGCCGTGATTCAAGACAACCTGTATGAATACACCGAGATCGAGGCCTTCTTTCCGCATGCGCCTTTTGACAATATCCATACCGGTGTTGATGTCTGGCAACTCGACATCGAGCGTCTGGAAATCAGTGGCTTGAAATCCAGCAAGCTGACCAAGGGTTCACTGCAGGCGATCAGCGAGCTTGAGGTCGTGTTGGCGGTGGAAGACGCTTAACGGGCATGACCAGCCAGGACCCCAAACTCATTTGGATGGATGCGCCGTTCGAGGATCTGCGTAACCAGTTGGTGGCCAATTTCGAAACCCATCCGCATGGTGCCGATCCCCCGGAATTCGTGACCGTCCAGTTCTTTTTCACCAAAACACCGGGCAAGGCCGTGCGCGGCCCTGTTCTGAGGTACAAGGAAAGAACGCCGCTGAATGTGCTGTTCGAAACCGGTGAGCGGTTGACCGGTACCCTGACCTGGCAAAGCGGGTTGAGTACACCGTTGTCTCAGCAGGTCCTTGGGGCATTGGCTCTGCAAGAACCCGAGACCGGTCGTGTCTGGCGCTTTCAGGGTTTCATGTCTGAATTTGGCAAGCCAAGCCATATTCCATCGCCCGATTCCGGGGCAGGGGGCGGGGCCGATGATGGCGGGAACTCTGGCACCGGGCAAAACGGTTCAGGCGGACATGACGGGCATGACCCAGATCAGCCAAGCCACAATCACGCCGGAGATGGCAGTGATCCCTTCAGCGATGATCCAGATTCCGAAGGGCTGAGCCCGATCACCCAAGGGGCCAACCTGCGCTGGGATGAGCTGTTCCCCTTCATCTATATGAAACACTGGCCGTCGATAGCGCCGGGCGCGCTGGATGCGGGTTTCATGGAGGTTCCGCAAAAGATCCTGGTGAACAGCGTGTTCCTGCAAAGCCTTGTTTCAAAATCCCGGGACAGGTCAGGGCAGGAGGCTTTGGCGGTTACTTACGTGGATCCAAGCTCGAACACCGACAAAACACCAGGTGGGGATAGTTCGCCCAATCCGGCATCGGATGCGGGGCAATCCGGCAAGGCTCAGCCTGCGGCTGAACCGAACAAACCCAAAGGGTACATCTCCTCGATTGAAACGCTTGGCCCGCCATTCAGTTCTTACCCTGAACTGTGGCCGGCTCTGCGAGAGCTGCCGGAATTTTCGCTGGCCCAGATCACAGATCTGATCAAGGCCCGTCTGGGCGGATGGGCCGCATTCAAGGTTCTGGCAAATGCACCGGATGCGCAAAAGGAACTGGCCCGCATCTGGGAAAGCATTATTGCGCTGAACCTTCTGGCTGGCTGGCAAAAAGACGAACTTGCAGTTCTGATTCAGGTGTTGACTACCCATCACGTTCTGACCCGTGCGTTGGCTGCAACCGAAGGAGGGCAGGCCAGTTTGATGACCGATCCGGTCACCGGGCAACAGATCAAAGCTTGGATGCATGCGACGCTGGTTTTGCCTGGCTCCATATTCGAGCCGAAAAAGCCTGCGCCGGTTGCGGCAAAGGATACAGATCATCAGATCCCTTTGAAATTGACAAAGCCCGGCTGGGTGCGCGCCTATTCATACGGGCTTGCCCGTTCGATCCGGTATCAGCCACTTGGGTATGAATTGGGCGACGTGCAGCGTATCGAAAATGTCTTGCGCGGTGAAATGCGCGAGACGCGAAACCGGAGGTTGCAGCGCCGCGAAAGCCATGAGGCACATTCCGATGTGACCACCAAAATTGCACGGCGGGACGAGGATACCTCGGTCTCGGACCTAATCAACCAGGTGCAAAAGACGTTGGCCGACCATGTCTCGACCACGCATGTCAACTCCTACGACACCCAGTACGGAATGCCGACAGATGGCAATAAGATGAGTGTTACCGGGAATTGGTGGGTGCAAGAGCAGCCCGCCGGGGGCTTTGCGAAAAACGACCTGAAATTCGCCCGCGATATCGTCGAGAAAACGGTGCGAAACCTGTCGCGCGAAATGCGCCATACGCGCGAGGTATCCGAAGTTGAAGAAACCGAATACTCGGATGTGACTCGCTTTGACAATCGGCGGAACGGCACGGATATCCGCGGCATCTATCGCTGGGTGAACAGAAGCTTCCGCCTGCGCACGAAAAGCCTGGGCGAGGTTCTGATTTTTGAGATCATGGTCCCCAGCCCGGGCGAGAATCTGGTCAGGCACATCCGCCGGTCCTGGCAGCTTGATCTGCGCCCACCGAAATCGCCAGCTGAGTTCGGGATTGCCGGGTTTCAGAATCTGACGGACACGGCAGGCTCGACTGACGATGGCAAGGTTTTTTACCTTGATGCCTTTCAGGAATTCGGGGTGGAGGCGACCCGCATGGCGCCGCCATCCCAGCTTGTGGTGAGCCAAACGGTGCAAAGCCACACGCCAGTGGCAGAAGGCGCCCTGTTGATCCCAGGCGGCTTTGAGCCGATCAGTGCAACAGCCTCGGTGATGAGTGTCGGAACCCCCGCAGAAACCCATGTCATCGTCGGGTCGGTCGCCCTGCAACCTCAGCAAGCGGGGGGCAAATCCGCCCCGCCCGGTTCAAACGGCCATGCGGACAAGTCACCGCAGCCACTGCGCCTGCCTGTCAGCCAAGCCTCGGGCGCGCAGGTGCTGAGCGCCCAGCTGGATAAAGGGTTCGGAACCGGAACCTCTCCGGCGGATGAAGGCCATCCGCTTGGGTTCACCATTCTGTGCAGCCTCAAGCAAACCGCAGCCACACAATCGTCCGAGCCCAACTCTCCGCCGGATATGCCGGTTCCCGATCCTGCACCAATGCATCTGCAATCCGAATTGACCGGTTTCTTTGCGGCAACTCTTGAAGTGACGTGCCAACGGTCGGCGCAGACTTATTCCGATTGGCAATTCGAAACCTATAGGCTGATCAAGGAAGCGTATGCGCGGCAGCTAGAGGGATACCGTCGCAAACTGGAACAACAGGTGGCTGCGATTGAGGCTCAGAACCCTGCGTTCCTGAACAAGGCGGTGACGACGGAAATCCTTTCAGCGGCCCAGGAGCAAATCTTGACCCTCAGCGGGTCCGAGAAAGATGCCGTGGCCCCGGATTATGCCAAGCCGCGTATCCGGCACTATCTGCAACAAACGGTCGGGTGGTCCGACATCGCCACATTCATGGATATCGAGGACGAAGTCAGCGATCTGACAGGCGACCCCGCGGATCTTGCCCTGCGCGAGACCGTACCCGACCTGCGGTTCCGAGATTTTCTGCGCGCAGACCGTGTGCGCATTCTGGCACCGGTCGACAGAAAGCACGCGCGCAGTTTCCTGTATTTCCTGCGCACCGGTCGGATCTGGTCGGATGCAGACCATCTTGCCCCTTGCTTGCCCGAAGACGCCGAGATTGTGGCCCGGATTAAATCGGAACATACACAAGACGATGAAGGCAATGCGCAATCCTGGACGGTTCAGGTGCCCACGCATATGTGCATGCTGAGTGCGGATAGTGATCTGCCAGGTCAGGTGGATTCAGAATGAGACCGCCAGGCTTTCCGACCCCGCCCCGACCAAATGCTCCTGGCGGACCGCTTGAGCCGCAACAAGGCTGGGGTCCGTCTCCGGGCCGGGTATTGGGGATGCCGGTTGGCGCGGTGATCGCTTTTTCCGGGGAGCTTCTGGGACAATCCAAAAAGCTGGCGGGCGGGACCACTGATCTGCAACATTATGGCTGGAAGGTTTGCGACGGCTCACCTCTGTTGATTTCCGCTTATCCGGAATTGTTTGCCGCCATCGGATATCTGTTTGGTAAAGGCAAGGACGGAGAGTTTCGACTGCCTGATTACCAGGGCTATTTTCTGCGCGGCGTCGACCCCGGCGGGAAAGTCGATAAGGATCAGGACCAGAGGTACCGAACCGACAAAAAGAACCAGAAATATGCCGGGGTAGGGTCGCTGCAACTGTCTGCGCTCCAGCAACACCAACATGTGCTGGAACAAAGCGACAGCACGGTTTCAAACGGAGTGTTAGGCCCGGAACCGGTTATCGCCCCCACACCCCAATCCAATTCGGGCAACGTCGTTAAAGGGTCGGCCCTGACCAGCGAGACCGAGACCCGCGCAATCAACATCTCGGTCTATTGGCTGATCAAATGTCGGTTGGATGCGGTGTTATGACAGATAGAAAAGGCCGATCTGATGGCATGTAGGCTGGGCAGAATTGTAAGGTCGTTTCGCAAACCATCGGGTCAGATTCCCAAAGCGGCGCCAGATAAGGCGCAGGCAAAAGGGATAGATGTCAGTGATCATCAGCGGGATATCAACTGGCCGCAAGTCGCAGCCTCGGGTGTTTCTTTTGCGCTGATAAAGGCGACCGAAAGCGTCAGCATCAAGGATGCGTATTTTCAGCCAAATGTACTGGGCGCGAATGAGGTGGGTATCCTGTGCGGCGCCTACCACCTGCTTCACATCAGCCACCCGGCCAAGCCACAGGTCACGAATTTTGTCGATGCAGTGCAGGCTGTTCTTTCGAAAGGCCCGGTTGGAAAACCCGGCCTTCTGCACCTGCCATTTACACTCGATCTTGAAGGCGTCCCGACGGCACAGGGGGCGACCTATCGAAGCCTCGCGCTGGAATGGCTTACCAGCGTTCAGAGGGCTTTCGGAACGGTTCCGATGGTATATGCCAATCTGAACACCTGGGAGACCGAGCTGACCTCGGGTTTCGGGAACTACCCGGTCTGGCTGGCAGAATACGCAGCCAGACCCGCACCGAATGCTCCGCAATGGGAGTTTTGGCAGCACTCTACGAACGAGCGAGTGTTCGGTATTGCCCCAGAGGTTGATTTGGACGTGTATTGCGGATCGGTTCAGCAACTGAAGGCGCAGTACGGGGTGCAAAGTCGAAACTTATAATTGTCACAGTTCGATTCACCAAAATGTTCAGTTGCTAACTTGGGCAAACCCAAAAAACCGTAGTGCAACTCTGCAAAGGATTTGTGTGATCCCGGTTGGTTAGGATTGTTTTTGACCTGTCGTATGCGTCGAACAAAATGGCCCATCTACCTTATGAATCACCAGTTCTGGCTCGGTTTGGGTGACGTGGCGTAAGTCCCGAAATCAACACAATTTGATCTTGGGCGTTCCACATTGCCACCTGAAAGAAGAGGTCACGTTCGAATGTGGTGGGTTAAATGTGAACAGGGGTAAGGTTAACTGCAATGAGAATGAATCGACGAGTCTTCGTTAACTGCGCATCAGTCGCGACAGTTGCGACATTATTGCCAGTGGGGGGAAATGCACTGGCAATGGCCGCAGGTCAGGTAGCACACCGTATACTGGCCGCGGATAAGCTGAGTTTCCTCACAGAGAAGGTCGCCAAAGCCGTTGTGCTTTTGAGCCTCGGTGCTGAGGTGGAAAAAGATCTTGCAGAGCTGCAACATGCTCATGATGAGTTCGACAACATCCTTTTGGGGTTCCGCGAAGGCAAAGGGTCTTCGGGTGTGGATCGCGAAAGGTTTGTATCCGTCAACAATGCTCTGAAAGAGGTAGAGACGCTTTGGGCGCCCTATCGTACAGCAGTTGAAGAAATCATCGCGGCCGGGTCGGTTGATGACGAACATCTTCATATGATTGTCGACAATGACGAGGTTCTGGAAAAGGCCTGTCACCATGTTGTTCGCAAGCTGGAAGAAGCTTACGGGGACGTGGACATTGATCTGGCGCTTGCGATTGCGCTGGACTTTGCGGGTCGCCAACGAATGCTGACGCAGAAAATCTGCAAAGAGATCGCTCTGGCTGCCACAGGCAAAGACACTGTTGAGCACCACGAGAAGTTCAAAAAGAACGCCAAGAAGTTTGGTAAGATCGTGGATGTGCTGATCGAAGGTGGTAGCAGTTCGATAACAATCGCCAAACCGCCAAGCAAAGCTGCGCGTGAAGCATTGACCGAAGTGCAGACGCATTGGATCAAGTTGCAGCCCGTCGTCGAACAGCTGGACGGTGCTGATGTTCCGAATGTCGCGGATGTAACCCATTTCTGCGCCGAGATGGACGTTCTGGAAATCGAAGCCGAAAGGGCCGCGCTTCTGTACGAAGAGGCCATCAAGCTCGATTCCTGATCACCATCAGGGGCTTGGGCAACGCCTGGGCCTGAGTTCGGGGATATTCGCAATCCAAGGCATTGCAATCACCGAGAAACTGTAAATCGCGCGATTTGGCTCATTCACCTCTGCAACGCATATCCACAAACCGCAGTGCAGCCACATTCGCGTCTTTTGATGCACAAAAACATGCATCAAAAAAACACCAAATGAGTGCTAACTCGAGGAGTTAAGATGTTAAATTCGACATTCCAGCGGCTGTTCGCCGCCTCTGTAATCACAGGTTGTATCACCACAGGTTCACTCGCGCAAGAGGTGCGTCTGGTCGGGAAAGACAGCAATATCGATGTTATTGGCAATCTTTTGTCGTCGAAAGACGGGAAATATCTGGTCGAAACCGATATTGGCGAGTTTGTGATCAACCAAGATCTTGTGACCTGTGAGGGCGAAGCCTGTCCGACCGAGCAGACATACGTCTATGATCTTGAGATTTCCGCACCGGACGAAATCGCCGAAGTTCTGGTTCCGATTATTGCCGAGGGCTATGCCGCGGTCGCGTTGGAAGCCGAAGCCCAGCTGTATGACGAAAACGGTGAACCGGTTGATACCGAGACTGTCGATGTGGGCGACCACAAGTTTGGCGAAGAACATGACTTTGCCTTGGTGCTGAGCGATCTGGAAGGCGACGACGTTGCCACGTTCGGCATTCATACGGCGAATGGTGCGCGCTTGTTCGAGCGGATGGCCAAGAAAGACGCGTCGATCATCTTCTCGGAAACACCGGCCGGTAAAGCGGATCGTTCAATCGTATCCGAAGGCGGCGGTGGAAATCTGCGCGATTTCGACCAGGAACGCGTCATTGCCGTGGACGGATTTGCGATGATCGTGAACCCTTTGAACCAGATCCCTGATCTGAGCGTTAAGCAGGCGCGCGATATCATGTCCGGCGACATCACAAACTGGTCCGAGGTTGGCGGGTCCGATGCACCCATTCACGTGTATTCCTTCGACCCTGACACCGAGGCTTATCACCACATTGAAAAGCTTCTGTTCAAAAAGTCGGACAAATCTCTGACAACTGAATCCAGTATCGTCCATGACAGAACCGAATTGACGACCGCGATCATGGAAGATGTCGCTGGCTTTGGTATCGTGAACTATGCGGCCAAGCGCTCGGCGCGCGCTGTTCCGCTGCGCACAACCTGCGGGATCATTCAGGACCCGAGCACCTTTAACCTCAAGACCGAAGAATACTATCTGCAGGAACGGGTTGTGGTCTACAACCGCGCGGATATCGACGGCTATGCGCGTGAATTGGTTGATTTTCTGGACACTGACGGGCTGGATGGACTGGTTGCAAAGGCTGGATATATCGACCTGTCGATCACAGCGGACAGTCAGGAGCGAGCTTCTGAACGGCTGGCGGCCGAGCTTGAAGAAGGTGAAAATGAATACGAGGCCGAACTGGTCGAGAGCCTTCTGAAAAACATGAATACCCATGATCGTCTTTCGACAACGTTCCGTTTTGCGCCCGGCTCTAAGCGTTTTGACAACAAGGCCGAGCGGGATTTGGCACGGATGATCAAATACCTGGGTGAGAGCAAACCAACCGAGGTCGTTATCGTTGGGTTTACAGATAACAAAGGCCCCTTTGACTCGAACCTGCTGATTTCGCAGGAGCGCGCCGAAGCCGCATTGGATCATCTGATCGAAGTGGCAACGGGTGGCGAGCTTGAAGGCATAACGCTGAAGGCATCCGGATACGGCGAGCTGGAACCCGTGGCCTGCAATGACAGCCCGCGTGGCCGCGCAATCAACCGCCGTGTTGAAGTGTGGATCAAAGAATAATCACATGATTGGAAGCCGCGGCCATTGTGCTGCGGCTTCCGCGTCACGCGTTAAAATTTATCCGGGGTTTTAGACGAGTATGATGAGTTTGTCCAAATACGCAGCTGCAGCAGGCTTTGTGGTCATTGCTTCTTCGGGGCACGCGCAGGATGTCACGCTGACCGCGAAAAACGGGTCCAGGTCGGTGACAGGTGAGCTGGTAGATATCCAGCCAGGGAAATTCATTGTCCGTTCCAATGTTGGTGTGCTTTCTCTGAACACGTCTGAATTTCTTTGTCAGGGTTCAGGCTGCCCGAAAAGTTTGCCTTCGGATACCGACATGGTGGTTTCTGGCGCAGGAGGTCTGGCGGATATCCTCCTTCCTCTTGTCGTAGATGGGTTTGCCTCCGAACGGGAACTGTTCTCGGACACTTTTGATCTGCAGGGTGTACCACTGGGAGAGCAGCACGGATTTGACACAGATGCCGGCAAGGTTTCGACGATCGAAGGACGAAAGGCCTTTGATATCCTGATCACCGATGACTCGGCTGAACCAGTTCACAATATCCTTGTCAAAGAAGCGACCGGGCAGGACTTGTTCGAGTCTCTCATTGCCGGTCAGAGCGATTTGATTATCAGCGAGGAGCCGGTTTCAGCTGAAATGTACCGAAAGGCCAGGAAGAGTGGTCTTGGCGATCTTACAGCTTTGCAGCAAGAGCATGTGCTGGCGGTTGATGGCTATACGGCTTCGGTCAATCCTGCAAATGGCACGAAGGCTCTGACGGTTGATCAGATTTCGCAGATATTGTCCGGTGAAATTACCAACTGGAAACAGCTCGGCGGGCCAGATCAAAATATCAACGTCTACTCGCTGCCCAAATCCTCTGGGGCGTTTCACCGAATTGAGGGTTTGATCCTGTCTCCATTTGGGCGTGAGTTGTCCCCCGGTGCCGAAATCGTAAATTCTGATCGCGCACTTTCCCGTGCAATCGAATCCGACCGGTATGGCTTTGGTGTCATGCGGTATTCTACGATCCGCGATGCGAGGGCGGTGCCTCTGCTCAGCGAATGTGGCATTGTCCATCTGCCAAACCAGTTTTCGATGAAAACCGAAGAATATGGGCTACAAAATCGGGTGACCGCCTATAACGGTCGCGATTCCGGAAGCTTTACCACAGCCTTGGTGTCCTTTTTGGATAGTCCTGAAATTGACGGGCTGGTTTCAAAGTCCGGGGTCACAAGCTTGTCTGTTGTCGAACAGGAAGAGGATGCAAAGTTCGAACAGCTGAAGGCGAGCATCGAAGCCATGGCGGCTTCGGCAAATTCGGCTGAGATACGGTCCTATGTTGCGGAAAAATTAGCGACCAGGCGCCTTTCAACGACGTTCCGTTTTGCGCCCAGCTCGTCCAGCCTGGACAACAAGGCGAAGCGGGATATCGCCCGAATTGCTGAATATATCCGGGATGTCGAACCCTATAAAATCGTTTTGGCCGGTTTTGCCGATGCCGGCGGCAGCTTTGGCAAAAACCGTCAGCTTTCGTTGGCGCGCGCCAAAAAGGTGCTTCAAGAGCTGAACAAAACCATCGAACCAAATGGCACTTTGGTCGAGGTGCGTGGTTACGGGGAAATGGCCCCGGTCGCGTGCAACACCAACTCGATTGGCCGTGCCAAAAACCGTCGTGTCGAAGTTTGGAGCGAACTAGAACGGCCCTATGCCGAAGTAACCGCATGGGGAGAGTAAAGCATCATCCCCAGGTTCCTGACACCACTTTTGTACAGATTTTGTGAGCAACAATCGGCCGGCACCGGAACCAGCTGACCAAGGTAGGGTAAATATTTCCAATGGTACAACCAGTCCACTCAAACGAACATTTCCCGGACGAACTCGCTCCGGGCACCCGGCTATTGGCCGGCCAATACACGATTATTCGATTTCTCAACAGCGGCGGTTTTGGCATCACCTACTTGGCCAAAGACAGCCTTGAGCGCACGGTCGTGATCAAAGAGTGCTTTCCCGAGGCAATCTGCAGACGGAGTCAAACGGCCGTTCGTCCCCGTTCACAGTCTCATACGTCTTCCTATGAGGCACTTGTCAGGTCGTTCGAAACAGAAGCGCGCAATCAGTCGAAGCTTGTGCATCCGAACATCGCGGGTGTGCACCAGGTGTTCCGGGACAACGAAACCGCCTATATGGCGATCGATTTCATCGAAGGAAAAGACCTTCTGGATACGATCGAAGAGCGCGGCATCCTACCTCAGGAAGAAGTGAAAAACCTGCTGCGCACCACGCTCAAGGCGATTGGATTCATACACAGTAAGGGCATGCTTCACCGGGATATCTCCCCGGATAATATCTTGATCGACAAGGATGGCGAGCCCGTGGTGATCGACTTTGGTGCCGCGCGCGAAAGTGCAGCTAAATCCGACCGGGCCATGTCGATGTTGCGTGTCGTCAAAGAAGGGTATTCACCGCAGGAGTTCTATCTGCAGGGCGGTGAGCAGGATCAATCCAGCGACCTTTATGCTTTGGCAGCTACGTTTTACCATGTCATCAAAGGGTCCGCTCCGCAGGATAGCCAAACCCGTCTTGCTGCCTTGGCCCAGAACGGAACGGATTGTTACGATCCACTAGAAGGCGCCGTAGAAGGTTATCGCCCCGCTTTCCTCAGGGCGATAGACCGCGCTCTCAGCATCCCACCCGAAGACAGATTCAAGTCCGTGCAGGAATGGCAGGACGCGATGGAAGAAAAGATGCCGATCGAAGCAAAGCCCGTTTTGGAATCTGCTGTCGAATTCAACGATACGGTCTCAGTCAACAAGAAGCCATCGCGTGGTCGGTCGGGTCCCATTGCCCTGGTCGCGCTTATCGCCATCGGACTGGTCGGAGGCGCCGGCTATTATTTCAGTCAGGGTGGAGAATCCGGGCAGGGTGAAACGATGGTCGCTGAAACCAATGCGCCAGTAGTCGCCGAACAGGCCAAAGAAACTGTGGTTGCGATGGCGGTCGAGGCCACGCCTGCCGCTGTCGAGCCCGTGGCAGAAGTTGAAACTCCGGCCCCGGCTTCGCCCGGCGTAAATTGGATCAGTTGGACTGGCCCCGCCGTTGATTTGCCTTTCACGACTGTCACAACAGCGCAGCCACAGGGAAGCTTTTCCATGGTCACACTTGTGCGCTCTGATCTTGATCAAGCGGCAACGGAATGGCTGAAATCCGGAACAATCATTTATGTGGTAAATGGCAATCTGGTAGTGGATGACGCCTCAATTATTCGTGCGATCCAGTCCAGTCAGACCGCATCGGATAGCGGTCAAATATCTGTGGACATGCGGATTAGAACCGACGCGGACAGTCCGGTTACCGAACAGACCTTAAACGTCCAGATCGGACATGTGGTCGAACTGGCCAATGGCACTCAGTTCATTACCGTCAGTCAGGGAAATGGGAAGTGGATCACCAAGGTTCTGCGCGCACCATCATCCGTCGTGCCTGTCCGCGTCGGCGACATTGTTGTGTCCGAAGCCGCTTCGCAAATCGCGGTTGAAGGTGAAAACGACATAGCGCGCGTATTTGAGGAACTGACCAAAAATGGTGTGGAACTTGCGCAGCTGACAATTGCCCGAGATGGAGAGTTGCAGGCTGTGGATCTGCCGCTCAATCCCTGATGCCTTCATGACCTGTGGTATCGGGTGGTGCCTGATCCGCCAGTAGCGGTCGCATTGGAGCTTTGATTGTCGCCTTTCATGTTTTGGTCCTGATCATTGAGAAGCCCCAGCACTGCAGGAAAGTACTGAATTTATTTGGAAGGGTTTTCTTCTTTCACTTTCGGAGAGATTTCTTATGCAGATTGGAAATGCCTTAAAACATCTGGTACGGGAACGTGCAGTCGAATTGTTTGACGTTGCGACAGCGACCAACCAGGGCGCACGTGACTATCAGGAAGATGCCATTCTGACCGAAATCCCGGCCGGATCCGATTTCGGAATTATTGTTCTGTCCGACGGTATGGGGGGGCACGCAGCAGGTGATGTTGCATCGAACCTCATCGTCCATGCAGTGATGAACTGCTGGAGATCCGCCGGCCTGAGCTGTGAGTCATCGAATGCTGAGGTCACAGATTTCCTTCATCGCGCGACCCAAGAGGCAAATAGCCAAGTTCGCCTCGCCAGCATCAAAGAGCAAAAAACCAAAGGCATGGGGGCGACTTTGGTTGCGCTGGTCTGCATCCAAGATCGTGTGTATTGGCTTTCGATTGGGGACTCGCCGCTCTATCTCTGGCGTGACCAAAAGCTGATGCAGCTGAACGAGGATCACTCGATGGCGCCTCAGATAGATATGATGGCGAAACTGGGAATGCTGGACCCCGAAGCCGCGCGCTGTCATCCCGACCGGAACACGCTTATATCTGTCGTTTATGGCGGGGATATTGCCAAATTGGATTGCCCCGCTGATCCGCTGATACTTTGTGCCGACGATATTCTGATCGTCGCCTCCGATGGCCTTCAATTTCTACGCAATGATGAAATTTTGGATGTTGTCACGCAAGATTGCGAAAAGCGCAGCGCTGCTATCGCGCAGAACCTGATGGAGGCTTTGACAAAGTTGAACCATCCTGATCAGGACAACGTGGTATTTTCGGTGGTGAAGTTCGGCGCGCCGTAAGGCCCAGCAGCTTTGGCGGTGAAGATGGGCCTAGGCAATTTTCGGGCGCTAAATTCGTGTTTCCGATGCACTTTGGCTGCCGACTATTCTCGGGACTATTTCATGTCCAGGCCTGAACCGAAACCACAACTCTGCCGCCGGATTCATCGCTTACCTCAACGCCCAATGCCTCTCCGACGCTCACCAATCCAAGACCGGCTTCTGCTAGTGTGTTTGCGTGCAAAAAACAGTCCCTGCCGTCATTGAAAACATTGACGAACCCATAGTTCTTTTCCTGACTAAACCACTTGACCCTGGCCGGCAGAACCGAGGTCGAGGCTATCTGCCGGGAGGCATTGCCAATCTGCTTTGTCGCTGCGGGGGATGCTTCTGACTGAATGCGCAGGATTTCGACAATTTGAAACCCCTTTGGCGCTTCGCGTGTCAGTGCCTCTACCGTGCATCCAGTGGCGATTGAGGTCTGGCCGAAATCGTGCAGCGCACTTTGATGCAGCAAAGCATCCTTGCCGGTCACAGAGCAGGTTAAAAAGCCATAGCCTTTTTTAGCCGAAAACCACTTCAATGTTCCTGTGATGTGCCCCAGTGAAACATCACCTAGTCTTGATCCGTCCATAACCGTTTACCATTAAGCGTCACAACCTTCGCCTGCAAACCTGATCAGTAAATGTGGTATTTATTAGTCATGTTTAAAAATATCTGCCTGACGCAAAGTCAAATTTGCAGTTGGTATTCCCGGGCGCCGAGTCGGGTGTGATCTGAGTGTCCGAGCCAGAGCAAGCGGTGCAGATATACCGCTCTAATTGGCTCAATCCGATCCCTCGCGGGTTTCAAATGACTCTCTCGCTCCCGGGACACGCAAGGTCATAGAAACTTGCGGCGGTTTCTCTGAAAACCGCTGTGTATAGGTAATTGAGAACGACCCCATTGCTCGGATTACAAAGAAAGTCTCCGGCGTCGAGGTGGCGTGAGGGTCTGGATTTCTGAAGGTGTTGTGCAGAACTGGGCGTCACCTCGACGCAAGTAAGCCGATCCCCCTCGTAGTGGACACCACGGGTCTGAAAATGCGTAGCGGCGACGGTTGGCATGAAGAAAAGCACGGCACCAGGAAAGCCCGCAAAGCCTGGCGCAAGCTGCATATCGAGCTTGATCCGGAAACCGGCGATATCGCCGCAGCGAAGGTGGCCACGGAATATGTGGGCGATAAAACGGCGGCCAGATTTGCTCACCGATGTTGATGCCGATGTGAGCCGGTTTCTGACGGATTGTGCCTACGACGGCCATGGAAATCCGAGAACAACAGCAATCCCTGCATCGAAATTCGCGAAGAAATTGAGCAATAGCGATGAAAACAAACCATAAGAAGCTGGAAGACACCGCAAAATGGTTTGGTAGCAAAGCGTTGTGGCTACACGAAGAAGCATCGTAAGCTAATTTGTGTTTAAATATCGAGATAAGCTGGTGCTTCTCAGTTTCCTGTTTGCAGCCGTACCCAGTTCTTTTACCGAACAGTTACGTGACAACTGATTTTTTCAGTACCAAAAATGTCATCATCTCCAGAGGTGGAAGGGTTCTTTGCTCCTCTACGGCAAGCGCATCCTCTTGCAGAACTGTTTCAATATCGAAATCAGAATGCCAGCCAATCGTATTTGCGACCGGAGCAATCGCGCGTTCCAAGGATGCGAGCAACCCCCGCTTTCGTTGGAAATGGTTGGTAATCACTACTTTTCCACCCGGTTTACAGACCCGCGCTATTTCCGCCATTACCCTTTCCGGTTCCGGTACGACGGATAGCACGTGCATTGCTGCAACCGTATCGAAATAGTTGTCGGGAAAATCAAGCGTGCGGGCATCCATTTGCCTCAGCTCGACAACATGGTCCAGCGATAGGTCTTTTGCTTTGTCGCGCGCCTTTTGCAGCATGTCCTCACTGAAATCGATTCCGGTCACTTGCGTTTCGGGCCCGTAATGTTCCAGCGAAAGTCCGGTGCCGACGCCAACCTCCAGAACTTTGCCTGGACGTCTATTGATAAAATCAACCGCCTGCTGCCGCCCGACATTGGTAACTGCCCCAAACGTTTTGTCGTAGATGGGGGCCCAGCGAGCATAGGAAGTTTGAACGGCTTTGATGTCCATATCGAGTCCTTAACGGTTAGAAGGTATTCCCCTGTCGAGCCACGCCCAGGCGACCGTGCCCACATATCCGAAACAAAGCACAATCAACGTAGCCCAGGCGAAAGTCAGCAATGCGGCCCCCGCAACAGCGACACCGATGAGAAAAAACTTTGCGTTCTCGCGCGAGATTCGCGTCGTCTTGAATGACCAGGTCGGTATTTGGCTGATAAGCAGAAGACCGATGATCACCATATAAAGACAAATCAATATACTGGGCAGCAAAGGGGCATCGGCGAAGGCGAAGGACAGATACATTGGCAACATGACAAGCAGCGCCCCTGCAGGGGCGGGTACTCCTTCGAAATAGGCCCCATCTTGATCGGAGGTTTCGGATTTGCCGCCCACATTGAACCGGGCAAGTCGCATGACGCAGCACACCGCAAAAAACAGAACCGCAATCCAAGCCGCACTGCGTATATCCTGCAAGGCCCAGAAATAAAGAACGAGCGGTGGGGCGACCCCGAAGTTCAAGAAATCTGCAAGTGAGTCCAGTTCGGCCCCCAGTTTGCTGTCACTGCTGAGAAGGCGCGCAATACGGCCATCCAGCCCATCCAGCACACAGGCGGCAATTATCAACTGGACAGCGAGCACATAATTGCCCTGAACGCCAAATCTGATTGCTGACAGGCCCGCGCATATGGCCGTTATGGTCAATGCATTCGGCAACAAATGGATCAGCGCAAACTCGGTCTCTTCCTGTTTGGGTGGTTTTTCCACTGATCCAGTTACCTACTTTTCTTCAGGCGTGGGCAAACTGGCAAGGACGGTTTCGCCCGCAATCATCGTTTGCCCTACACGCACTTGTAGGACCATGCCATCAGGAAGATAAACATCCAGCCGCGACCCGAAGCGGATCAATCCAAATCGTTCTCCAGTTTGCATAGCTGCGCCTGGCTTCACGAAGCAGACGATCCGTCTGGCCACCAGGCCGGCAATCTGGACAACAGCCAGATTCTGACCGTTTTTCATACGAATGCGCAGGCTGTTGCGCTCATTATCAGCACTGGCCTTGTCCAGGGATGCGTTGAAAAACTTGCCGGGGCGATATGCAACAGCGGTAATCTCACCTTCAATTGGCGTGCGGTTCACATGACAGTTGAAGACACTCATGAACACACTGACACGGGTGAGAGGCGTGTCAGGCATCCCAAGCTCGTTCGGCGGCACCGCCGCTTCGATCAGCGAAACTACCCCGTCCGCTGGGCTGACGATCAACCCTTCTCCTTTGGGTGGCACGCGTTCCGGGTCGCGAAAGAAATAGTAGCACCAGATCGTGAGGCCGACACCAATCCAGCCCAGAATGTTAGACAGGATAAACAGACCGAAAGTAATGGCGGCAAAGATCGCGACAAACCGAATACCTTCCGGGTGCATCGGTTTGATGAACGTATCGCGCATGCGCATTGCAATCTTTCCCCTAGGTCAACTGATTGAACTTCATAAGTGGATTGGTAGGGAAGGCAAGTGGGACTATTGCTGTGGGCAACGATTGATGGCGGGGTGTTACAATTTGATGGGTTCTACTGACAGCTTTTTTGATGCCCAGGTATCGGGGGTTGGACTAGGCGCCAGATTTTCGTTGTGGCATTCCGCACCGTTATAGATCCCTGATCCATGCAAAAAGGTCCAAATGCGCCATGCTGCGATCTCTTTAGCGCTCCATTGCAAGCAGCTTTTGGTCAGAGCCACTGTCAACAACCTCAATACCTGATGGCAGGCGGCGCGCCGCCCGCCATCTATCTTCTGAAAGATTAAGTGTTCTTCTTGGCCATAGCGTTATAGATAACACCGCCAAGTATCGCACCGATGATCCAGGCATATCCTGACAGAATTCCCAGTGCTGGCACCCAAACAGTAGCGACCGAGAATACTGAAGCAAAACCAAAGGCAATTAGTGCCGAGTCATTCCAACCGTTACCATAATGGTAGGCACCGCCTTCCATGTTGTAGAGGTCGTCCACATTCAGCTCTTCCTTCCGAATTTTGTAGTAATCTACGATCATGATCCCAAAGATCGGAGCCAGAGTCGCACCCAGCGTGTTCACGAACCCGGCAATGCCGATATTCGAGATAATGGCCGTCCAAAGACCGCCAATTACCAAGGCAAAGACTGAAGTGGCCAGACCTGCCTGACGGAAGCTGATCTTACCAGGGGCCAGGTTGGCTATGCCATTCACCGCCGGAATGAAGTTCGCGACCAGATTGATGCCAACGGTTGCAGCGAAGAAGGTAATCGCTGCGATGATGGCCAGCAGAACGCTGTCGGTCTTCTCGACGATCTCGGTCGGGTTGATGATTTCTTCACCAAAGACCACGGCGGCACCGCCAGTCGTCAAAAGCGCCAATGCCGAAAAAAGGATCATGTTCAGCGGCAAACCGGCAAGATTACCGGCCTTCATGGATGCCTTGTCGCGGGAATAGCGCGAAAAGTCCGAGAAGTTGATCATCACGGCCGAAAAATAGGCAACCATAGTTCCGAATATGGCGATGAAGCCTTTAACTTCAGATCCAAAGGTGCCTTCTGGGTTGGCGAAGATGGTCGCGGTTGCGCTCAGAAGCTGCCCGTCCGCGCGCTGCCATAGCACGATGACCAAGCCTATCATCACCGCATAGACGAATGGTCCGGCAAAGTTCAGAAATGTCTCGACCCAACCCATGCCGCGCCAGAAAATGACGATGTGGAACACCCAAACGAGTAGAAAGGCAAGCCAGTCGATGCCCGTCAACCCTAACATCTCTGCACCACCGCTGATGCCTGTTATCGAACGGATCAACAATGAAAGGGCGGTCGAAGCGAAATAGACCTGAACGCCATACCAGAAGACAGCGACTGTGGCCCGCAATACTGCCGGTAGCTTGGATCCGGTTGTGCCCATACTGGCGCGCGCCAGAACCGGATAGGGGATACCGTATTTTTCTCCGGGCGCGCCGGATAGGTTCACCATCCACATAACGAACAGCCCCGCGAAGATGAGTGCGAGGAAAGCTGTCCAACCCCCAACGCCGTAGGATATAAAGAGCGACGCAACTAGCGAATAGCCAAACAGTGATTGAACATCGTTGGCCCAGATGTTGAAAATCGCAAACGCGCCCCAGGTTTTTTCATTGGGCGTGACCGGATTTAGCGTGTCACCTTCCGGATCTGTAGTACTTGCATTTTTTGCAGTTGTTTCTGCGGTTACCATAATGGTCCTCCCATTTTGCTTTCGGGGGGAAAGCCCCCAAGATTTGCGGCAATAGCCGCCCATCGATTCAGGGTTTGTGGCCTGAACCGTTTCCGTCGCATGGTTGCGACGTTCGTTCCCGTGTCGGCTTGTTGTCTGAGACAAATCAATCCAGTCCGATTGCATGTATCTGCAATCGGTTGCTCTGCCCGTAGGCATCAAACTGGTGGATGTCTCAGCCTATCAGCGCTTTGCAATTGCCCAGTAGAAAACACCTCCAAATCCTGCGCCAATCACCCATGCAAAGCCTGACAGCGTATTCAGCATGGGAACCCAGACTGTGAGTACCGAAAATGTAGCCGGAAGGATGAACGACACGATCGCGGCCAAATTCCATCCGTTACTGTAGAAATAGGGGCCGTCGCGGGCCGCCGAAAAAAGCTGATCAACGTCCAGCTCACCGGATTTCACCAGATAAAAATCTGCGATGATGATCCCATAAACAGGTGCCAGAATGGCGCCTAATGTGTTCACAAACCCCAAGATACCGATCTGGCTGATCGTCGATACCCAAAGCCCGCCAATCACCAGCGCGTAGGCCGAGGTAATTATCCCGGCGACGCGGAAATTGATCCGACTGGGCATAAGGTTCGCCAGATCGTATGCGGGTGGTATGAAGTTGGCGACGAGGTTGATACCGACCGTGGCGGCCAGAAATGTCGCCGCCGCCAGGAGTGTTAGTGGCAAGGAATCGACCCTTGCAATTATAGCGGTCGGGTTGGTTAACGCCTCGCCCCAGATTGCGACAGTACCTGCCGTTACAATCAATGCAATCAGGGAAAAGAAGGCGATATTGATCGGTAGACCGATCAGGTTACCCTTTCGCATTTCATCTTCTGACCGTACGAACCTGGAAAAATCGCCGAAATTGATCACCACGGCCGAAAAATAGGCGGTCATTGTGCCCACGACGGCAGCGAATGCGCCAAGTGAGTTGCCCTTGTAGTCGCCGGTTCCGCGGAAAATAGTGCCGACCTCCAGCCAGAGATCGTTACCGACTTCGACCCAGATCATGATCGCCAGCGCCACCATCACCGCATACACAAATGGGCCAGCGAAATTGAGAAAACCGACAATCGGATCAATACCGTTCCAGAAAAGTGCAATCTGAAAGGCCCAGACTGCCAGAAAGGCACCCCACTCGATGACGCTGAGGCCCAGAAAGATTGCAGGGCCATTTTCCCCGATCAGTGCGACCATGGCCAAGGCAAGTGCAGTCGATGCAAAATATGTTTGTACACCGTACCAGAAGATGGCCACGACAGCCCGGATGAGAGCAGGGAAATTCGCCCCGCGAACGCCCATGCTGGCTCGTGCCATTACAGCAAATGGAATTCCATATTTGACACTGGGTTTGCCGATCAGGTTGACGAGCCCCATGACAATGAATCCCGCCAACACGATACCCGCAAACACCGCCCAGCCATTCAGCCCGTAAGTCAGGAACAGCGACGCCGCCAATGTGTACCCAAACAGCGATTGAACATCGTTGGCCCAGACATTGAAGAGCTCAAACCAACCCCAATCGCGCTTTTCGACAGGAACGGGGGCCAGGTCCTCGTTGTAGAGGCTGGAATCCTTTGTAGCTTCTGTAAGAGAATGCTGCATTTCGTCCCGGTCATTCGCTGCGGCGATTGTCATTGCACAGATTCAGCGCTATTGTCGTGCAGAACTGCGTGCAATTAAACGGTCATAAATGCGTGCAAAAGTCAAGAACTACTGTGATCCAATCCTACGAGACTGATTTAAAATGGTAAAAATCGGATATGCGCGGGTATCATCGAAATGGTACCGAAGTGAGGTTCAACTCAGCGAGCTCAAGCGTCAGGGATGCGACCGCATATGGAGCGATACCGCGCAGGACGGGACCAACCGAGGCGAAACGCTGGAGGAATTTCTGGCGGATGTTTCGGCTGGTGACGTAATCGTCGTGTCTCGTCTGTCTGCGATTGCTGACTCGATCGCAGAGCTATTCAATCTATTAGAACGGCTTCACGAAAAAGGAGCCGCATTTCGGTCAATGTCTGAACCCTGGATCAATACCGCAGACGGGCGCGCGAGTATGGTCTTGGAAGTACTAGGCGGAGTCATCGACTATGAGCTTGGGCTGGCTGACTTGGAAAGCCGTGCAGTGGAAGATCGGCCCAAATCCTTCGGCCTGAGTAAAGGACGACCGCAAAAACTGAGCGCAACGGAACGCGAAGAGGCGATTTCCCTGCTATCGATGGGCAAGACTGCGGCAGAGATCGGTCGTATGCTGGGTGTGAGCAGATCCACAATCTCTCGGCTCAAGACTGCGCAAGCCGAACCCGGGTAAGAGAAATTATGTGTAATTTGCGCCTCTGCGCTTTTTCAATGCGAATTCAAAGATACCTGACCCACAATCTTTGATCACGGTTACACCCAAGTTCTTCGACCATCTTTTTTGAACTCAAGTTGAACTCTCTTGCGAGGTCTGTGATTTGGGCGGACCGAAAACTATCAGTGTTTCGAGCGAGTCTGCCGTCGTCAAAGGCGATCAACTCATGGGACCTGCCGCCCCAACGGACGATCCCACAGCACAGCCGCTGACGTTCTGGATTGACTATTTCTGCCACGGGGTCGGCAAAGAAATCGCTCCATTTGAGGATACCGGTACTGACAGCTCGGGCAACCGCCTGTTCGATCGTCCGACTCTTTAGCTTGGTAGTGATGGAGGCAGTCAGAACATCGATCGTTCTCGAAGCGTGCCCTGTTTTCCTGGCAATGACAGTCGGTTTCAAACCCGACGCGAACATCTTCAACACATCCAGCTCATCCGCAGACAGGGAATCCGATGGAAAGTTGAATACGGTTTCTATGACATCAAGGGCAAGCAGATGCAGAACCTGCGCTTCCTGGCGTAGGGCAGGGAGCTTTTTCGCGATAAAGGCGCTCCACTCAGGACGAGGCATATTGGACGTGACGGTAAACACGCCGCGCTCGCCAAAAGGGTTGATCACTGGAATGGAAAGACCGTTTTGTCCCACTCCAAACCTTCTGGCCGCTTGAAAAAGCGCTGCATAGTCGGCTTGGTCGTCGAACACTGCCCAGTCGATTGGTGCGATCATTTGGGCGCCGAAACGAATGAGGGGATCGGCCAGAACGAGATTGTTGTCGACGTAATACTTGACCCATTCCTCTGGAAATGTAGTGCAGCCATGAACGACATTATGATGCTTGTCGATGTGGGCGTAGGAGGCGTTTTCAAATCCAAACTTTTGGCAAATTTTCTGAATAAGAGCTTCCCCAGATTGCCAGAGATCCAGTTCAGAATTGCCAATATCTGCAATTTTCATAGATCGTCTTTCTGTCCTGTGTTGCCGTCGGGGCGGAGTAGCAACCTAAAACTGAACTAACTATTCGGGAATTCCCGTAGCCAACCGCACATTTGAATACGGGCCTGTTATGGGGACGGTAACAGAGCGGAAACCCGCTGATGAGACACATGAAATTGACTAGCTGGCAGCGCAAAACTCGTCACGGCAATAACCGTTTTTGTGGTCTTGCGCGGTTCAGTTTCCGTAGGTCGTGGGCATCTTGAGCGTGTGATCTTAGCCCATCCGGCGTCATGTATTTCATCTTGTCAGCACGCGGCCAGGAACGAAATTCAGCCTTCAGCTCGTCGACGTCTGCAGCAGGGCAAGGGAGCGCAACAAGCGCCGCCAGGGCTATGTGTCAGATAGCGATAAAGCCGTGAGCGATCACTGCGCAGCCATCATGCTTTTTCTTTTCAGCTCTGCTCTGCGCTTCGGCATCCAGCATTACAGATATGAGGTTCAGGGCAGGGGTCAATAAGTGGCCGAGTCCCTTGTGTTTGCAGCGCGCCTCATTGGCGCCAAGCCATCGTTCGATGAGACCTATAGCGTCCAGCTCCTGCTCGTGATTGTGGATTGCCCAAACCTTCAAACCGCGTCCAGAAATGAGCGTTTCCTGGCGCGTAGCAAAAAGGTTCCTGAGACGGAACGCAGATGGTGAGATCATGTCGATGGTGATCCGCGTGCGGCGCAAGATCGTAGATTGGCTTGAAATAGCTTCGCAACTTATCCGTGATCACGACACGGGGTTTGCCGAACTGCGAGATCAATCGCTTTTAAAACGCCTTGCCGCCTTGGCGTTTCGCTGTGGTTAGACAAGAATATCAAGGGTATTCCCATTCGCATCCACTGCCCGCCAGAGCCGGCATTTCCAACCGTTGATCGGTAAACAACTCCTTGCAAATGCCATTTGTCGGTCGCCTTTGGCCGGTCCCGCTTGATGCAGTCGGCGAAATGACGGCCAAAGCGGTTAACCCATTGCCGGACAGTTTCCGGGCTGACGATTACACCGCGCTCAGCAAGCAAATCCTCGACTTCGGCCGTTCTGTAGGCGAAACGGTGATAAGCCCATACGGCTTAGGCGATGATCTCGCGGGGAAAGTGAAAGCCCTTCCGGCGCGGCATTGTCCGTGGCGTTTTCATGATGATCAGTTATCCCGGAGCAATCCCACGATCATCTTTGCAATGCCCTATGAAGCTGTAAACTATCAAATAATCTCTTGTGTTGCCCGATCTCGAGAGGCACGCGATACTGGAAAGCAAGACAGTTTCGAATGGTCGAAAATGTATAGACGCCAGGCAGATAGATTGGTGAAACAGCATGCGACAAGATAAAGAGCTTACTTTTGCAACGGCCCTGGCTAGTCATTCCAGAGAACGGGGTTTCCAATCGGAAAAACATGCACATGAGTATTATCAGGCTTCGTTGCTGAGCGCAGTCATGCAAGGCGTTTACGACGGGACCGTTTCCATCGAACAGCTGCTGGAACATGGAAACTTCGGCCTGGGTACGTTCAATGCGCTCGACGGAGAAATGATCGTGTTGGATGGCGTTGCCTATCGCCTCGACGGGAATGGCAATGCTTCGGTCGCAAGCGACAAGGCTCTGACACCTTATGCTGCCGTCATCAATTTCGAACCAGCGGTTTATCGATCTTTGGACAGAGAAACACAAAAGGATGCTCTTGAGGCCCAGCTTGATGCATTGGCGGAGGCAAGAAACCTGTTCTATGCCGTTCGATTTACCGGCGACATTAAACACATAAAGTACAGAAACGTTCTACGGCAGGAGAAACCATACAAACCTCTGCTGGAGGTCGTAAAAACGCAGGCTGAGTTTGAGCTGAACAACGTCGAGGGGACAATTCTGGGGTTTCGGTGCCCGGATTATGCCGTCGGGATCGGCGTCCCGGGTTACCACCTACACTTTATTTCCAGCGATCTGAGCAAAGGAGGACACGTCCTGGATTACACTCTGACCAACGGTCGAATAGAAATTGATCATACGTCTTCTCTGCATCTTGAACTTCCAGAAACCAGATCATTTTCAGACGCCAATCTGTCTGCAGGCGCTTCGGCAGACAGCATCCTAAGTGCTGAGAGTAACAATACTTAGGCACTTCTATGCAGGATGATTAAATGCAACCGTGCTCTAAGTTCGTTGCAATTGCCGTCTTATAATGCTGACTTTACTGGACGTCGCGTGCAAACAGTGCGTGCCGATCCGAAAGGGTAACCTATGGTCGATTCCGGTCCTGTAAATTTACAGTATTTGACAAATCCACTCCTGAATAAAGGTACTGCCTTTTCTCTACACGAACGAGAAAAGCTCGGATTGCTAGGCCTTCTTCCGCCACACATCGAAACGCTCGAAACCCAGGTAGATCGTGCCTATGCCGCCTTTGAGCGCGAAGAGACACCGCTGGACAAGCATGTCTATCTGCGTGGCCTGCAGGATGATAACGAGGTTCTGTTCTACGCTCTGTTGGTGCGGCATCTGACCGAGATGATGCCGATAATTTACACACCCGTTGTGGGTGACGCCTGCAAGCAGTTCAGTGAGATCTATGATCACCCACGCGGATTTATCATTTCGTACCCAGAGCGTGACCGGATCGATGACATACTTGAGAACGCCATCCTGGCCTCTGCCGAAGCCATTGTCGTTACCGACGGAGAGCGGATTCTGGGTTTGGGTGATCAAGGCGCGGGCGGTATGGGAATTCCGATCGGAAAACTCTCGCTTTATACCGCTGCAGGCGGGATAAGCCCGTCTGTTACGCTTCCGGTGGTTTTGGACGTCGGCACCAACAATCAGGAACGGCTGGAAGATCCCCTTTATATCGGCTGGCGTCATGAGCGCATCACCGGGGATGACTATTTCGAGTTCGTCGATCTTTTTGTGCAGGCGGTAAAGCGCAAGTGGCCGGATGTGTTGCTGCAATTCGAGGATTTTGCACAGCAACATGCTGCACCTCTGCTTGCGCGGTATCGCGATCAACTCTGTACATTCAATGATGATATTCAGGGCACGGCGGCAGTAACGGCGGGCACTTTGCTGGCTGCCTCAAATGTCACTGGCATTCCGCTAAAGGACGCTACCATCGCGTTCCTCGGCGCCGGGTCAGCAGGAGTGGGTATCGCAGAACAATTAGTTCAACTCATGATCCGGCAAGGACTATCCGAAACCGAGGCGCGTGAGCGCATCTACATGGTGGATCGGAATGGCCTGTTAACCGATGCGATGACAGATCTTCTGCCGTTCCAGAAGCAGGTTGTCCAACCCTTCAACAGAGTGGGGAGCTGGTCCAGTGGTGAAATTTCCCTGTTGGATGTGATTAATCAGGCCAAACCCAATATTTTGGTGGGTGTCAGCGGTCAGGCAGGCTTGTTCTCGGAAGAAATCATCCGTGCAATGGCGGCTCAGACTGATCATCCTGTCGTGTTGCCGCTGTCGAACCCGACATCACGAATTGAGGCCGCGCCCGCAGATATTATCGACTGGTCAGGTGGCCTTGCAATAGTCGCCACCGGAAGCCCGTTTGATCCCGTTGTCTACAACGGCAGGACGCACCATGTCGCGCAATGCAATAATTCCTACATTTTCCCGGGTATGGGCTTGGGTGTGCTGGCGGCAGGCGCGCGCCGCGTCACTGACGGAATGTTCATGGCCGCCGCCGAGGCGCTCGCCACGTTGTCACCTGCGAAGACTGATCGCACAGCCAGCTTGCTACCCAATGTAGAAGATATTCGCCAGGTCAGCAAAGCTATTGCATTTGCCGTTGGTCAACAGGCGCAATTGGACGGGGTTGCGCCTAAATCCTCAGAAAATGATCTGAAAGCGGCGATAGAGGCGAAGTTCTGGATCCCGCACTATGAGACAATTGCCTGAAGCAGACCCGCGCTGGAGTGACCAGAGAGCTATTCTTCGCGCAGTCAGAACCCACCTAGTCTGTTGTAGTGAATGAGCGCAGTTCGGAACAGGACGGTTACGCCACCGCACGCCCGAGTGGTTTTTGCATCGCAGCACAAAGGGCACCCACCAGCAAAACGGCAGAAGCCACTACAAGGCTATCTCCAATTTCTCCGGTTATGTCTCCGATGACGCCGGCTCCGATCGGTCCAAGTGTTTGTGAGATAGCGAAAACAACTGTAAAAAAGCTTACGGTTGCACCCCAATCCTGCTGATCCAGATTCTGGCGGACAAAGCTGGTGACAGCAGTGGGCGGCATAAAGACCGACAGCCCAAACACGAGCGCCGACATGATCAATCCATATCCGTTTGGAACAAGGATCGGCAGGGCTGAACCACAAGCGACGCCAGCTAAGATCAACGCCAATGGCGTCCCAGAAGCGAAGCGGGCTAATATCCCACGCCAAACAAATGGCGACGCCATAATGCTGAATCCAAGGATCATCCACGTTGCCGTGGTCAACAGGACACTGGATTGCTGCTCCTTCATCCAGACAGCGATGAAAGTTACGTAGACTATGTAACCCAACCCAAACAGCGCGTATCCGCCGAGTTCGCCTAACATCCTGCGCACTGGAGGAATGGAAGGAAGCGCTGCGTCGTGTTCGGCTTTGTTCAGCTTTGTGGACGCCCAAACGGAAAATGGACAAATGATCAGAGCTGCAATCCCAACTCCGATCCACGCCCAGTCCCAGTATTGCGGCCCGAAAACGTCCAGCATAGTCGGAAGGGTTGCGCCACATAAGGCGATACCAAACCCACCGCCGCCGCCAAAGTACAAGGCGATAGCCAGTGCATTCCTTCGGGCGCAGTTCTGGAACAGAGATGCCGCCAGAACGCCGCCTGATACAAAGGAAAGAGCGCCGAACAACCCCACCAATGTACGACAAGCGGTTTGAAATACGAGGTCCTCATTTAACCCGGTCATTAACAGACACAGTGCGGTCGCCACAGTGCCGCCAGCAAACAGCCGTGACGGCGAAATATAGCGGATCAGGAAAAGTGTTAGGATTGCACCCATTATGTAACCAATCGAATTGGCGGTGTTTAGCCAACCAGATTGAGTGAGGTTCCAGCCGAGGCTACTTTTCATTGATGGCAGAATTAGGCCGTATGCAAAGCGGCCAAAGGCGTTGGATATGCTGACGCCAAGCGCAAGGCCCAGCAATATGAGCCAAGGGGTAGTAGTTTTTGCCGAAGTCATGAATATTCTTCCAGGTTGAACAACACCGTGCCCCATTGTGGGTGGCTGTGCAATCTCAACAGATCCTAGTCAGCCCCGTGCGGCTTAACCTGAGAAACAGCAGATTGAATATTCTCAACAAGCTGCCGCGCTGCTTTCGTCTACGCTATGTGAGTTCAACTGAGCAACGACCTGCCAGTTTGGATGGCCGGGTGTTGAGCTTGCTTCAGAGGTCGCTCGACTGCGAGACGACATTCTGCTTCGTCGCAATCGTCTGTCGGCTTTTCAGTCGACACCTCCGAGTTACCTGACTCCTGGTGAAACGCTGTACGTTTGTGGCATTTCGACGAGCATATGTGTGTCGTCGACGGCCATTGCGGGCGAATATATCAACAATCTCTTACAATAGCACACCGCCATGACCGGGAACCGCCCGAGAAACGCAAATCTTGCGAATGCTGCGATCGGTTGTCAACGTCCGCTTTTGGGAAGCTGCACTGCGGCGCTAACCAAGCTGACGAACGGCAGGTATGTGCCCGTCCGGGAATTCTGTTTGAGGTGGGGCGGGGGATAATGCTGCACCGGCTGTGACGGCCGCTCTGCGTCCAAAGTCACGAATGCTGCGCTTTGCGCGAGCGTCCGCTTTTCACCGGTTGTCCAAGAAGCATAACTACAGAAATACAAATCTTCCAACTGGCATCGCGATGTTGGATCGGCTACGGGACGGCTATGTGCGGATTCTCTTCCAAACTCTCTCAGTGGTGTATCGTGACTGCTTTGACAGTCGCACTCATAGCTGTGGGCTTTGCGCATCGGACAGTCCCCACGTCTACAACCCTGGAACTCACCGCCTATCTCGCAGCAGGCGGGCAGTTGAGCGGCATCTGCGGAAATATAGATGGCGACAGCGCACCAGTGACCGTTGATTGCGAAGCTTGCCGCATCAGCAACACGTCCGTTCTGCTTCAAGACAGTTGTCCACGCTTCGTACAGACCACAGCAACGCGAACTTTTGAATTTATCGCCAAACGCGTTGCCGAGCGCAATGATCTCGATCCCGCGCGTTTGACCCGCGCCCCGCCTCACGCCTGATTTCATTACCTTTTATTGAAATCGAAGATGCCCGTATCCCGCTGGATGCGGCACGATAGTGCTTGGAGGCCACTAAATGACTATTACCGATACACCTGCGCAGTCCGAGGGCAGCGCAAACAAACTCTACTTCGCGGCATGGCGCTGGCATTTTTACGCTGGTCTTTATGTCATTCCAATCTGAGCTAATTGATTGTGACACATCCTACTGCCTGAGAATCAGGGCCTGACGGTTCCTGACCAACCCGCAGCCTTCATTGCACTGATCAGCTCTTGAACTGGCAGTGGGTCTACAAACACTCGAGCCTTCAGTGCTTCGAGAGGGAAGCTTGGCCAAGTGTCCGAAAACACTTTTGCAAGCCGCTGTGCCTCTGCTTGTTCTCCGTTCCTCCAGTGGGCTGCCATAAGGTAAGCTGCGGAAATTGGTCCGAACGGCCCACCACGCGATATTGTTTCATCAAACGTCCTGATTGCGGCGGCATAGTCTCCCGTATGGAACTGAGCCGCACCCAATGCATTGTCAAATACAAGTCCCCCTCCTTGTGGGGCCAGGACTCTATATCGCGCTGATTGAGACAAAACTCGTTCAAAATCAGATGTATAAAGGGAAATCAAGGCGTCGAATTCAGCAACATGTGAATCATCGGGTGCCAAACCTACGGCCCGTTGGGATAATCGAACTGCGCTATCGTAATTGCCCACCCCAAATTCAAACCAGGCTCGCGCTGAAAGCGGCCATGCTGCATCCGGAGCCAATTCCAAAGCATAAGCACTATTCTTGTCGGCTGCGTGCAAAAACTCATCAGAACCGGGATCGCCAGATTTCATGATGGCGAACATGGTTTCGACCTGAGAAGCGCCAGCATGCCCCCCGTAATAAAACGGATCTCGTTCAATTGCTGTTTGGAATATCAACAACGCAGGTTGAAGGCGTGCCAAATCTGTAACCGGAAAAATCAGATCCCGGCCTGCGTTGCTTAGGTTCATTGCTTCGACGCGGGCTGGCGATACGTCGTAGATCGCAGTATTGCCAGTTATTGGAGCAACAGATTTCGAACCGCGGCCGATCAGAACACCGACTAGAATACCGGCTACTAGAAGTGAAAGCGAGATAACGACTGCGTAAGCCTGTCGCCTTCCGCGTAATGGTTGTCTGCTTCGATTGGAGCCCGGCAAAAACTCGGGTGCGTAACTTCCGACAGGCAATGAGATTACCAATTCGTCAGCAATCCCATTGCTTTCATAATAAGCTTGGAGTTTTCGCCGAACACGTCCCGCATCCACGCGTACGACGCCTTCGCGTTTCAATAGCTCATCCGCGTCGTATCCATAAACATCCATCGCAATGGTTTTGGCGCGTATCTCGTTGGAACGACCCTCGAGCGATTCCATCACAACATAAGACAGAAAAGACCGCATGCGGGCGGACCCTTTGAATTCATCTGACTTCTGAACCCTATCCAACGCATCGCGCACCTGCTCGGCCGAGAACTGTTGAGTGTCATTCTGTTCCTGATCGTCCATGCTGACGGTCAAAGAACTATCCTTTCGCAATAAGGGTTTGTCGCCATGGTGCTACGGTAGCATGCGGCTTTATACGTTCAATACATATTCTGTTGGATGCATGCTTGGCAAACGAATGCCTGAAGGGCGCTGCCAATGACGGATGATGAGTTCTTTGAATCCCAATTTCCCGAAGCGGGTCGCCTGCTGCAGGACCTGCGGGCAAAAGACCAAGAGTTTGATCGAATTTGCCGCGACTACAAAGAGGTCTTCGCCGAACTGGCGGTGCCGCCAAGGTCGCAGTCTGTTCTTCAGATGCGCTATCTCGCCGATCTGGCAGAAAGCCTTTCGGACCTGCGCAGCAGTATTGACGGACGGCTGCAGGCGCATGGCCTTGATTCGGAATCGGTACGGAACAAAGATTTGGAGGTTTGACATGAGACATAGATACATTTTGCCTGCGTTGTTGATTGGTGCCGGCTCCGCGCTTGCTCAGGAAACCCCGATTGTTCATGACGGCGAGTTCGAATTCCTTCGCGCGCAGTTTGGTGAGTCATGGGATGCGCAAGACGTTGAAGTCGACGCCAAGCTGACCGAAATTCGTGCGGCCAATGGCGGCAAGCCTCCTAATTTCCTCTACATCTTGATCGATGATGTAAGCTTTGGTCAGATGGGTGACCGCAAGATGAATTACGTCATGGGGATCGAGACACCCAGCATCAATCAGTTGGCTACCGAAGGCATGTCGCTAATGCGCATGTATACCGAACCCTCTTGTACTCCCACACGTACCGCAATGCTGACAGGGCGCCACCCAATACGCGCCGGTGTCGAAGAGGTCAAAGTGGCTTTGGTCGGAGAAGGTCTTCCGACCAGCGAAGTGACATTGCCGGAGATACTGAAACAAGTCGGCTACAATACGGCGCATATCGGCAAATGGCACCAAGGTGACATTGAGCAATCGTACCCACACAATCAGGGATTCGACTGGGCCGCATTTCCACTACACCAGCAAGTGCAGCTGAGCCTCATGATCCCCGAGGCAATGAGGTCCAACGCCATGCTCGGCTACGTGCCCGAGGGGCAGAACAATCAGTTCCTGCTGGATGAGCGCTTCAAGCCATATGGTCTTGTCACCGGTGTCGAGGCCGAAGCCGGTGGGCCCGCCCTGGAAGTAGACATGTCAGCCGGTGAGGTTTGGACGCAGGCCAAATATGAAGAGATGAACGAACGATATCAACGGCAGGCGCTGGAGCAACTCGAACGTGTAGCCTCCGAGGATGCGCCGTTCTTCTTGCAATACTGGCCGCTGTACCCGTTGAACTTCGTCTATCCGGATCAGGCAATTTCACGAAATGGCGGGTTTCATGCGGACAAGCTGCAACTGCTTGATGGATGGATCGGAGATCTCTTGGCCAAGCTTGAAGAAACCGGCACGGCGGACAACACAATTGTTGTTCTGATGGCAGATAATGGTCTGATGTATCACTATGAAGGCTCATCCGGCCTGAACCAACTAATCTATCGCGGAGGCAAAACTCAGCATCTTGAAGGCGGAGTAAGAACCGATGCGTTCATTCGCTGGCCCGGTGTGATCGAACCCAACACTGCAGCTGGCGACATCGTTCATGTTTCAGATATCTTCACCACAATGGCGCGAATTGCCGGAGCCACCGCCTTTATCCCAAGGGACCGTGTGATAGACGGCATTGACCAGACGGCGTTGCTGTTGAACGGCGAGGGGAACGGTCGGCGCGACTATGTCTATGTCTACGAAGGTCCTGTCTTGCGCTCGGTCGTTAAACAAGAATTCAAGATGCACCTTCCTGCCCCTGGTCAACCCGGCGCGGCTGCTCCAACCTATAACATCTATCGGGACCCTCGTGAGGAACACCCGTTGGTTGGCTACTCGCTTTGGGCCGGTGCATCTTTTCAGGATATGATAAAGCGCCACCAGAAAATGATCGCCAAATATCCACATTCAGAGATCGGCAAAGGTACCCCTTATGAGGGCATCGAAAACCTGCGTCCGGAAACTGAACTGACCCGTGATGTATTCATGAGTTGGCAGTGACGTCGCAAATTTAAGTAAATATTTGAATATAACGATGTTACAAATGGTTAACGCATCTAAGATCAAACACCGAAGCTCGGCTTCAAACCTGGGGGAGACGGAATGAAACTACAATGGCTTCTGGTTTTTTGTGCAGGCGTTACGGCACCACCCTTGCAAGCGCAGGAAGGCCCAATCCAACACGATGCTGAGTTTTATGTTTTGCAGGCACAACACGCGGATAAATGGGTGCAAGATGACATCGCTGTTGATGAGGCTCTGGCGGCTTTTCGAGATAGGAACAAGGGGCAACCCCCAAACATAGTCAGTGTCTTGATCGATGATCTTGGCTTCGGAGATATGGGAATACCCGAGTTGAATGCCGTCCGGGGCTATGAGACGCCCAACATCAATGATTTCTCTGATGAAGCGATGCGTATGGTTCGGATGTATACCGAACCGTCCTGCACCCCGACCCGCGTTGCCCAAATGACCGGGCGGCTACCCGTCCGTATGGGAATGGGCAACACACAGGTTGATATCGCCGGGGAAGGCCTTCCAGGGGAAGAGGTTACACTGGCGGAAGTACTAAAACAGGCTGGATACTCTACCAGCCACGTTGGCAAATGGCACATGGGGGATATTTCAGAAAGCTGGGCGATGAATCAGGGGTTCGATTATGCCCAGCATGCAATCCACCAACAGGGGCAACTAACGATCTTCCATGATGACGCGATCAAGGAACAGGTTTCGGTGGCTATTCGGGACTACGATGATAAGTACACCATCGACCAGTGGTTCCGTCCTGATGCCTCGGCCATGATGACCGTTATTGAAGGCGAAGCTGGCGGCCCGATCCGCGAAATCCGAATGGAACCTGGCGAGCGCTGGAACGCCGCAAAGTATGACGAGATGAACCAAGCCTTCCAGGACAAGACCATGGAGGAGTTGGAGCGTTTGGCTGGCGATGAAGAACCATTCTTCCTGCAATACTGGCCCATGATTCCGCTAGACAACACACGAACCGGCAGAACGGGTCCTAAAAGCGCTAACGGCGGACTTTATGTCGACAAGATGCAGTTGCTGGATCAATGGCTTGGTGATCTGTTCACCAGAATTGACGAGCTCGGCTTAGCTGAGAATACAATCGTTATAGTAATGGGCGACAACGGTCATTTCACCAAGTACTCACCGCAATCAGGGTTCACTCCGATGATCTTTCGTGGCGGTAAAGCCGATACCACCGAGGGCGGTGTACGGGTTGATGCATTTATCCGGTGGCCCGGCATGATCACAGCAGATGGCCTTCTCAACAGCATCATCCACATCTCCGATCTCTATACAACGATGGCTCGCTTCGCCGGTGCCGATCAGTTTGTCCCACGCGATCGCTTGATTGACGGCGTGGATCAATCTGCTGCATTGCTTTTCGACGACGAAGCAAAATCGCGCCGCGACCACGTGATCATCTATTCAGACAAAAAACCCGAAGCCGTCGTCAAAGATCAACTCAAACTCATCTTGCCGCCACCTGGCAAAAACCCCATCGCCGCCGAATTCTTTGACCTATATCGCGACACTCGCGAAGAATTTTCAGTCTCAACCGAGGTTGGCGCCTGGGGTGGACAGGAGTTTGTGCGAATTCTGGGCCGACACATGGCCCGTAAAGAGAAATATCCAGATAGTCCGCCGGCCTATGGCGTGCCCTATGAAGGGATTGAAAACACGCGCCCAGAATCGCGACAAGCGGTTGAGGCGTTCCTGATCAAACGCCAAGCCCCGCAGCAATAACACCGATAATGGCAGCGACGCACCAAAGCCTTTAGGATCATCACATGATTGGACTACTTTTCTTTGCACTGGGTTTGATCACATCCCTTGGGATCGGCTTTGTCTATTTCAGAGACCTTGGCGACGTCTCTCAAATGCTGCTGAAGGTAAAGCGCGAGAATATGGTGCGCTTTATCCGCAATGAATATCGCCTGATCGGTATCGGACTTGGCGGGTTTGCAGCGGCAACACTTGCGCATTTCCTTTTGGGCGGTGGCCCTTTCTGGCTTTGGCTCATAGCGGCTGTGCTTACTCTTCTTCTTTATGGGTTTCCCTACGTTTGGGTGCATTTGGGTCTAAGGAACCAGCTCAATGACGCACAGTACTTTCCAATTGAAGAAGCCCGCAAATATGTCGGACCAACTGCGCCCGTCATAGTCATCGAAAACAACGGCCAAGCCCGCGCGCACCCGGATGCGCAGATTATGCGCCCTCATCTGGCCGGGAATGTAGATGGCTTGGGTGGTGAAGACGTGGTCATGACCTATTGCGCTATGGCCAATCTGGGTCAGGGTTACATTCCGCGAATAGAAGGACGACGGTTGAATCTCGAGGTTTTGGCCCAGCATGGCAATAACCTAATCCTGCGCGATAACGACACGGGCGAGCCGATCCAGCACATCTATGGTTTCCGCGAGGCGGACCGCGACCCTAACTCCGACGGTCCTGCCTGCCCTCTTCGACCCGAAGCGCAAATGGAGCCCTGGCCAACCTTTCGAATGACGTTCCGCGGGTTTCAGAAGGCCTATCCTGACGGTGAGGTATTTCTGAACAAGCCATCCCCGAACCCATTTTTGCGCCTGCTGGATATGATGACCGAGATCACGTTTGGCTGGGGCATCGGACGCCAGCATCAGGAAGACGCGCCCGTGATGGACAACATGGATCGTTCAGACGATCGGTTACCAAATAAAACCTACGTTTGGGGAATTACGATCGGTAAGGATGCGGTTTGCTGGACTGATGATTTCATCGTCGAGAACGAGTGGATCGTGAATGCCAATGTCGGCGGACGAAATGTCGTGGTCAGCTTGGATCCAAAGTATGAAAGCCTAGGCGTTTGGTACAACGACTTTGGTCAACCTGTGAGCCAATGCGATTTTTGGGGCCATTCAGATCAGGGTCAGCTAAAACGTGTCGAAACCCTGCGCGCAGGCACATTCTGGCATGTCTGGTCCGAGTTCTTCCCGAACACAGATATTAATCGTGTCGGCAGCGGTTCGATGGCAACCGAAGGAGCTGTAGAATGAGGCCCATAGCCAAACAACCACAAACCAAAGACCATTTATTCAAACTTGATTGTTTGACGGGAGGGACAGAATGATTTCGTCAATTTGGGTGAAAAGCTACGCTTGCGGAGTAGCTTTTTTTGCATCTGTGGCCACAGCGGCTTCGGCACAACAATCAGATTGGTCATATGAGGCCACAATCTACCTGTTCATGCCGGAAACAGAGACTACATTGGACACACCTTTGGGCACTCTGGACGGTACGCTCAGCTTTTCGGATGCGTTGGAAAACCTCGATTTTGCCTTTATGAGTGCGTTCTCGGCCACCAACGGACGTTGGCTGATACTTGCAGATTACAACTACACAGACTTATCTTTCAGTAACAGCGCTCCTGGACCTGTCGGCTCGGGTCTGGAGACATCATTTACCACACAATACCTGAGTGGCTATGTTGGCTACAGAGTGTATGAAGCGCCAACTATCACCGTTGACGTCGCCGGGGGTTTCCGGTGGTTCAGCACCGAAACGGAATTTACCCTTCTACCCGGCGCGGCACCGGGGCGCACAACAACGGCAGACGATAGCTGGACCGACCCTGTCATCGGCGCCAGAGCACGGGTACAGTTCTCGGATAAGTGGTCGGGCTCCGGTTTTGTCGACTACGGAGGCTTCCGCAGCGACAGTGAAACCTGGCAGATTCTGCTGACGGCAGATTACGCAATCAACGACAGATGGCTGATCCGCGGTGGCTATCGCTATATCTCATTCGATCATGAAATCGACGGCAACGATTTTACATTTGATCAGTCGGGGCCTGTGCTAGGCGCGACTTATCGGTTCTAAAATTCTTTGTTGGCGAACCCGAGACAAGGTTGTGATGTTACGAACGTCGTTTGATTGGCGCGATTCAATTGAAAAAAGGTTTAGAGAATCAAATTCGCATGTGCCCTCAGATTTGCTTTCGTGCCTGGCCCCAGATCTTGACCTCCGGCATCGATAGCTGGCTGGAGTTTGTTGTAGCCTTCGAAACCTAGCAATGAATGAGACAAGTCTGAGGTAGCGATGCCACTTTCGACCGCGGAGTGAGAATTCACCTAGGCTAGCTTTCGCAATCGCAGCGAATGTCTGAAATGCGGGTTGCTAACGCAATATTTCAAATGGCTGAGGGATGTCGGCTAAGGGCCGTTCAAATCGATGGCGGGTGGTTCTTGAGCCGAAATGCTGCGCTGCACCCAAGGTCTTGAAAGAGCCCATAGCGTGAATACGATTTTCATGCTGCGCGTGCTCGCAACGCCAATTTCACTCCGTCGTCTTTGTGTCCCATGCTGGGCATCCAGCATTCGACTTGGAGCACCTGCCACAAAACGACTCAGCGGATCACGTGGACAGAACAATTGGCGTGGTGAACGACCCGGTTCGCAGTCGACCCAATAAAGATGTTCTCGATCCCCGGCTTGTGTGAGGCCAGCACTATGCAATCGATGCCATTTTCATTTGCGAAATCAACGATCGCTCGGCCAGCGCTCCCCGAGATAAGCCGCGGTTTCGCACCCGGTAGCTCTGCAGCGTTCCGATGTAAGCCCTCCTGAAGCTCTTTTCGCGTGTTTACCAGAACTTCCTCGGGTATCTGGGATGCCACATATGCAGGGATCGGCTCCTGCACATGGAGCACTGTGAATTCCGCATCGGCATTCGCTAGCAAACGAGCAGCTTCAAAAGAGGCCTGTGTATCGTGATCTTTGTCCAGCGCGACTGGAATCAGAATGTTCTTATACATGTTAGTGACCTTCGATTGCTCCAGCTACGATCATTCCGGCCTCCGCGGTGATACGGCACTCTAAACCGGTTCGGATTTCGAAGACTTACCCGCTTTCTTTGCTGTGCTTGCAACATCATCTATTGTTTTTTCCACAGCTTCGGCTTCGGTTTCCGCTGCAAATGCTGCACATCGGGCAACTGTTTCGAACCATTCCTGAGCGTCAGCCACGAGGCGTTCGGCTGAATGCTTTTGCCACTCTGCTATCGATTGCAGTGCTTTCGCCGGATCAGTCGGGTCTACAGCAGACGCCGAGCGCGCAGCTTCTAGCGCGGTTCGAACAGCCTCGTGACGCCTCTCAAACCAATGTTGAGCAAAGGCCTCTGCCTCTTTCAGTGATTTCTCCTGCGTGTCCCAGAATTGCTCAAGCTGAGCGCCTAAAAACGGATTGGCCGTAGTAGTCGGTTGCATCTGCTTGAAAACATCAACAAGTGGGTTGGAGTAGCTTGATTTTGGCTTCTCTTCAGGCATCGGAGATTCCTCCTCATCTTCCCAATGCTGAATGTTACCAAATCCGGTAGAAAATAACCTTAATGTAGATCAACCGGCGTCAACAAACGTGGGCGGTGGTGCTCTACAATCTAATGGCAGCATTTGTACCAACCTACTCGATTTGTATGGACTCAAGATAATAAATCACATTTGCCAACGGCACACCTGCGAACATCGGCTGGCCGTCAGGCATAGTCAGCGCAACTTTTTGGTCCGAATCCAAAGCTGGTCCAAAAATGGGCATTTCTCCGCCATGCGCGAGCAATGGTGCGCGACCATCAATTTGACGCGCCACCTCCTCAATCGGAAAAACACCGTCGTTTTGGGCCGCAAGCCTGGTCAGATCAGGCGTCCTTATTGCCAGCATCTCCGCCATTGGACCATCTCCAGTGGCCTCGAAACCATGGCATTGCCAGCAATAGGTTCTGTAGAGATTGTGCCCGTTTTGAAGGTCAATATCCTGCGCCAGTGCAGCACTTGCAGCAAATATTGACAAAAGAAGTCCGCGATAAACTGGCATCTGTTCCTCCTCGAACGTCAGCATTTCGCGTTTAGACTACGCGGTATTGAGCGAACGCTTCATTGATCTCGCTCATATTCAGCCTTTGAGTACCAGCTGGGAAAAACTGCGACGAAAGTAAGTACACTGCAGTCGGTTCCGCTTGGCTGGTCGGTTCTTGGCGACCAATGACATAGATCAATTCAAAAAGGTACATTACATAGTAAAGCATGAATGTTTCAGCGGGATTGCCGTTCATCGCCTGCATCCAAATCAAACATGGTGATAAGCGGAATTGCAAAAGCGTGGAAATTCCACCGCAGGGGCTCGGAATGAATGGTGGCGAGCCCCTCGTTAGTGACTGGTGTACTTAACCGCGCTGTAGCTTCGGTACACAGGCGTTTGTTCATTGAGGAGTGAAGCCAATGCATACGGCCGATCCACCGACACCTAAACTCCGACGCGCGCTTACTGCCCCGTTGCTTACGCTTTACGGGCTCGGTGTCACCGTTGGTGCGGGAATCTATGTGCTTGTCGGTGCTACCGCCGAGGTCGCTGGTCCTTACGCCGCTTTTTCGTTTCTCATTGCAGCGCTCGTCGTTTCGTTGACGGCTTTGTCGTACGCCGAACTCGCGACACGTTATTCCGTAAGCGCGGGAGAAGCGGCATACGTCGAAGCGGGGTTTCAAAGAAACTGGATTGCCGTGTTGGTGGGTCTCGCCGTCGCTGCTTCGGGAGTGATATCGGCTTCGGCCGTTGCGATCGGAGCGGCCTCTTATCTTCACACCCTGACCAACCTTGGCACCACGTTGCTTACGATCGGCATCGTGTCGGTTATGGGACTGATTGCACTCTGGGGCATTGCGCAATCAGTATTTGTGGCGGCAGTGATCACGATCATCGAGATTTCGGGGCTTCTGTTTGTGATTGGCTGGGGCATGTCCGTGCAGGATCCGCAAGGCTTTGCGTTCAGCGAGACGATTCCAGGCTTTGAGATCTACGCTTGGCGGGGCATTTTCGCGGCGTCGCTTCTGGCTTTCTTTGCCTTTGTTGGATTCGAGGACATGGCAAACGTCGCCGAAGAAGTAAAAGACCCAGTTCGCACAATTCCTAAGGCAATTCTGCTGACGCTCGTTCTGGCGACGGGTCTGTATCTGGCGACCTCAATTACGGTCCTGCTTGTTGTTCCTATCGATACCTTGTCGACTTCGACTGCCCCGCTTGCTTTGGTTTTTTCAAATGCACCCGAAGTAATCAAACAGGGGTTTGCCGCAGTCGCAGTCGTTGCAACAGTCAATGGCGTCCTGATCCAGATGATCATGGCGTCGCGGGTAATCTACGGCCTTGCCGACCGGGATCATCTGCCAAAAATACTGGCGAGTGTCCCACAGGTAACCCAGACACCAGTCGTCGCAACCCTGCTGGTAGTGGCGCTAATCCTTCTACTGACCCAAACACTGCCGATCGGCACCCTAGCAGAACGCACATCTCAGATCGTCTTGGGGGTGTTTGTGCTAGTCAATTTCTCGCTGATCTTTTTGAAGTTGAAACCGGATTCAACCCGACAACATTTCCACGTACCTCTTGTCGTGCCAATCCTTGGTGTGCTGACCAGCACCCTGCTTTTCGGCGCCGGGTTTCTTTGAGAGAAAATCCGACGGCGTTAGGTCGCCAGAACGGGATCCGAATGACGTATGAACACTGATCGACCTACACTTGGAAGGCGGCTATCTGAATGGTGGCACCGGACATTCGTTGATCTGGTCGCGCAACTACAGTGGTCCTACATGCCACCGTTGATGGTGTACTTCGCGGCCGGAGTTTCGGGACTGACATCCGTCGTTGGCGCGTTTTTCCTCAAGGACTATCTGAATCTATCTGCTGCTTTCGTGGCGGGGTTGGCATTTTGGGCCGGGCTGCCCTGGATTTTGAAAATGCCGCTTGGGCATCTGGTGGATCTGTTCTGGCGTTGGAAATCGCTGCTGATATTGGTTGGCGCGTCTCTTATCACGGCCTCGTTGCTTATCATGTATGGACTTGTGACCGCGCCTGCCCAGATGGCCGGGGCCATGCTGCCTGAGCATTGGTATGTCGTTGCCTTGATCCTGGCACCTTCTGGTTATGCCATTCAGGACGTCGTGGCAGATGCCATGACGGTCGAAGCGGTACCACAAACCAACCAAGACGGGTACGCGTTTACGCATGAAGAAGTTCGTGCCCGCCACACTACCATGCAGACACTGGGCAGGATTGCGATCATATCCGGGTTTGCGGGAGTCGCAGCGGTTAACATCTGGATTTTTTCGGGCGCGGAGGATCTGGATAAAAGCGATCGTTTGGTTCTTTATGGTCAGGTCTATCTCGTCGCTCTGGTTGTCCCCTTACTGTCGATCAGCGGAGTGGTTCTTCATGCTCTGATACAGCGTCGCCTCGTTAGTCTTGGGCACCTTCCACACAAACCGGATCAAGCTACCGAAGTAAGGTGGCAAATACTGCTGGGAGGTCTCGCGTTTGTTGTACTCAGCGTTGTGTTGGGAACCGCAAATTTTGCGTTTGCGCAAGAGACTGTTTTTGCGGTTTCGCTCACGGTCATTCTCTATCTCATGTCACGGCTGCTAAGGGAACTGGAGCCGAAACATGCCAAGGTTCTGATCGGGACGGCGACAATTATTTTCGTTTTTCGCGCGGTCCCGTTGCCTGGTCCGGGATTGACCTGGTTCGAAATCGACGAGCTAGGGTTCGACGAACAGTTTCTGGCAATTCTGGCGCTCCTGACCTCACTACTAGCGCTGCTTGGCCTGATCATCCTCAGGCCGTTTATGGCCAGTCGTTCCATCGCGCAGGTGGTGGTACTGCTCACCATTGCCGCCGGAGTGCTGGCCCTGCCTAACCTTGCTTTGTACTACGGAGTGCATGAATGGACGGCCGCGCACACAGGCGGGGTTGTGGATGCAAGGTTCATCGCCATACTCGACACAGCCGTCGAGTCACCGCTGGGTCAGATCGCGATGGTCCCGATGCTGGCCTGGATCGCACGTAACGCCCCGACACATCTCAAGGCGACCTTTTTTGCTGTCATGGCCTCTTTCACCAACATGGCATTGTCGGCAAGCAGCTTGGGCACAAAATACCTAAACCAGGTATTTGTCGTGACTCGTGTCGTGACCGAACCCAGAACGGGTACAGTTGCATCCATCGCTGACTATAGCCACTTAGGGAATTTGCTGATTACCGTGGGCCTGATCTCTGTCATAGTCCCACTGATTATGGTTCTTCTTGTGCAAAATTCACCATATCGGACAGGCGAATGAATACGCGGATCAGTCGCTTTCATTGAGAAGTGTCTTGAGGTGCGACACCGGAACGCCAATATTCGAACCACCAAACTCGGGTAAGATCGCGGCGTTGATCGCAACCACCTTACCGTTTCGGTTCAACGCAGGTCCCCCGCTTCCTCCAGTTGTGGTCTCTGCATCATAGACAATGGCGCCGGGACTGGTCTGGGCTACGATTCCCCGGCTGGCCAGGGGCCGGATTTTATTTTGTTCCGAAAGATGGGTCGCAATTGTCCAGAAATCCACGGCGCCTTTATTCTCTAGCGTTTTCAGAAAACCCGGACCGGCCTGCGCGATAAGAGCCTTCAGGCCGGTTGGATATCCAAGCAGGAAAACTTCCTCTCCCGCTCGCGGCGGCTCATCTGCAAGTAACAGCCCAAGTCCCCGAACGCGTGTGGAGTCGATAGAGAGAAGCGCCAGATCTGCGGTTTCGCTTGCTTTATGCAAGACAGCCTTAATTGGTACAGTTTGATCAGGCAAATAGACCAGCAAACTCAGCATCTCGGCCTCCAGCGCTGCGGCCTGAAGGGCTTGTGCACGGTCGCCAGTGGTCCAGGGCAAGGCGACATGACGGTTGGTCACCAACAGAGGCGGGTCCTGTAGAAGAAACCCGGTTCCGGTAAACTGAAACTCAGCAGGTTCGCCCATCGCATCTGGTTCGAGCCACGGTTGTCCAAATGGCGTTTGCAGATTCTTTCCATCGGGGCCAACCACATGCCGCAGCAATTTCCCGCTTTTGATCTGCCGCAATCCATAGGCGCCCTGGACGAACGCGACGGAACGTGTAGAGGCTGTGATAATCCGCGTTGATGCGCCTGCGCGTTCCTCCAGCGTGCCAAGACGCTGCTCAGTGGACAGCACCTGACTTTCGAAAGCATCTTTGAGTGCACCCAAATCCTCTGGCGTCAACGAGTCTTCCCGGGTCTGTGCCAGCATAACGGCAACCGCTTCGATCTTATGGGATTCTCGTTCCAGGCTGTCCGCCAGCTTCCTGTCGTTCTGAAACAGTAAATACCCAAATACGGCGATCAGAAGGATTGCGCCAATAACGGTGATCCTGAAGAGAATTGTGGTTTGTGATGCTAGCCGACGCCCACTGTCGCGCAGTGCACCGGAAATTTTTCTTGGAAAGGGTCGACGGCTTGTTCTCGCATATGCGTACGCGTCGCTTAGGATATCCTCGACCGTGCGATGTGCAGGGAATGAGTGGTCGCACACCCTGTAGCGGGACATCGGGCCTTTTTCGCCGAATTCGATCATGTCGCCGTGCCTGAGGTCAACCGAAGCGACCTTGTGACCATTGACCCAGATATTCCGATCAGACAACGCGTTTAACGTGTAACCGTCATTTGACCACTGAAGAGTCGCAATGTCTTCGTCATAAGCTGGCACATCTTCTTTCGGTCTTAGCCTCAAGGTACGGTCCGGACTAACCGAGGCTGACACAGCGTTGTCGGCAAGCCAGACTACAGTCCCACGAGACGGGCCGGTCAAGCTCTCCAGGAATGCACGGACATTACCTGTATCAACTCCTGTGTCGCCTTGGTCCGGTGTCCGCATGGCCCATCTCTGTTTAATAGCGCTATACCCACTCTATCATGGGCAACCTCGAAACTTCCACGTTTGGCAATAAAGCACACAATCAGAGTATGCCCGGGCGCGGTTCTCCGGCGGTTAATTGTTACCGTCGAGTTGATTGCAAATAGGTGATGCTATCAGGAGAGGTCCAATGACCGACCGGCCTTCTATACATGTTGACCCGATCATGGTGAACGTGCGTGATCTTCTTCTGGCCACGTAGTGTCATTTGATGGTCCTTGATTTGGATGTTTTGCTGGGTCTGTTTGCCTTCAAGCGCCTGAACCTCCTCCTTTAGTGCTATACCGGCGAGGCAGTATTGTGCCAAAATACGGGCGCGGCCATTGATCTTACGCAAGCGGGTGTTCTGTCAGCCGCCTAGTTTTGCTCAGGTGCAAAAACTTATTTAGGTCTCTTGCGCAACCGAGCGTCTAAAAAGCAGCAGACTTGTTGCCAGAAGGATCGCGCCCAAGCACGCCATCCATACGAACTCTGCCCAGACCGTCTCGATCCCGGCACCTTTGAAAATGATGGACTGACTGGCTGACATGTAGTGGCGGGATGGGAGGATAGATGTTCCGATCTGAAGCCAGCCGGGCTGCCCTTCGATTGGCGTCTCTCCTCCTGACAGCATCAACATTGGAAGCACCGTCAGCATAACCAAAAGTGCGAATTGAGCCATTGAGCGCGCAATCGTCGCAAGAAACACCCCAAGCGCCGTCGCCGTGAAGAGAAAGAGAGCTGTGCCAATTAAAAACAACACCTTCGATCCCGCGATGCTGATCCCCAGGAAGTCTTGCATAACAAAGGTCAGCGAGAGAGCGGTCGCTACCAGAACCACCGCCGCGTTTGCCCAGATCTTGGCGACCGCAATGTCAAATGGAGTAAGCGGCATCGCCAGCAGGTGTTCGATTGTTCCATGCTCGCGCTCACGGATCATGGCAGCACCGGTAAGGATTGTGGTCAGCCACATGATCTGGCCGATCAGCGCGACGATACCTGCGAAACGAACAGTGTCGCGATTTGGATTAAATGCGCTGCGCACAATGATATCGATGGGCGGCGGGTCTAACAATTCTGCTCCGATGGCAAAGCGCCGGATCTCGGCGCTCAAGATATTGATGATGTAGTTCGCTCCAATTCCGGCCTGCTCCATCGCTGTCGCATCGATCAAAACCTGAATTTCAGGCGCGCGCCCGGCTCGAACATCTTTCTCGAACCCTGGGGGTACTGCGACTACAAACAGGAAATGCCCTGCATCCATCTTTTCGGCCCCGGTACCCGGTGCGATCTGGATAACGGGTTGGAATTCAGGCGGAAAAACCGCTGAGGCAAGCGAGCGCGAAAGCGGCGAGCCATCCTCGTCGGCAAATGCAATGGATGCATTGTTGACCGAGTTTGAAACGCCCGTAGCCTCCATTACGGGCGCCAGCGTGAATGACCAGACAAGCAGCGCCATCATCACCCAGTCGCGCCGGAGGCTCATCATTTCTTTCAAACCAAGCCAGAATATGCGGGACAATCGTTGCATTCACTTCTCCTGCGCTCGGAGTAACAGTGCAGCGATCAAGGTTAGCGTAGGCCCGAAACAGGCTAGGGCCAGAAGGTCGGGGGCAAGTGCATCCCAGCTAAGACCTTTGGTGAACGCGCCGACGTTTAGATGCAGGAAATAGGAAGAAGGCCAAAGCGATCCAATTGTCTGGGCGCCGCCTTCCAACGTCGAGATCGGTTGTAGCAGCCCGGAGAATTGAATGGTCGGCACCACCGACGCGATAGCGGTGGCAAAAGTTGCGGCCACCTGGCTCGACGTTATGGTCGCAATAAGCAATCCATAAGATGTGGTTGCCCAAACATATAGGAAAGCACCAATTGCAAGGGGCACCGGATTTCCTTTTAGGGGCACGCCAAAAATGAAGATCGTCATCGCTGCCAAAAGTAGGAAATTGACGAACGCTATCACAATGTAGGGGATCTGTTTGCCAACCAGAAATTCGAGCCGCGTCGTTGGCGTTGCGTAGAAATTGGTGATCGTGCCCAACTCTTTCTCCCGCGCGACACTAACAGCCATCAAAACGGCTGGCAGCATTATCAACAGGATCGCAGGCATAGCAGGGGCCATTGCAGCGATACTTTCAAAGCTTTGATTGTATCGGAAGCGCGGTTCGATGCGGGCGATTTCGACCGACTGCTCACCACTTTGGCGGGCCAGTACTTCCAGAAACGTACTGTGAAGCCCGGCCACATAGCCCTCTATTGTCTCACCCTTGAACGGTATCGCACCGTCCACAATTGCCAAGACTTCAGTTGGCTCGCCGGCGCGCAGCTTGCGACCAAAATCGGGTGGGAGTTCGACAACCAGCGAGATGTCTCCTTTGGCCAACCGCTCGCGGCCGTCTTCAAAACTGGCCAGAGGCACCGTGGGGTTGAAATAGCGCGAACCAGAAATCTCGGCGATATAGGTACGACTCTCAGGCGATTGAGACAGGTCGAGTACCGCGAAATCCAGGTCTTCTATGTCCAGAGTGATCCCATAGCAAAAGACCAACATCAGGATCACCGAGCCAAGGAAAGCAAAAGCCAAACGGACGCGATCGCGCAGAACCTCGGTTGTTTCGCGCCGTGCATAGGCCAGTATGCGCCCGATACTTCCGGCAGCGCCCGGGTTGACAGCATCAACCGAAACATTGGGTGCTGCTACCGGCGCGGGCGGCTCGACGGCCTCCAGGACAGCGATGAACGCACCTTCCAGACTGTCCGACTGCGCCGTTGCGATCAACTCATCTGGTGTACCTTCAGCTAATACCCGGCCTGCATGCATGAAAGAAACGCGATCACAGCGCTCCGCTTCGGTCATGAAATGTGTCGAGACGAAAATCGTTACATCATCGTCTCGCGACAGCTCGATTAACAGCGCCCAAAACGAGTCGCGCGCCTCGGGGTCCACGCCCGAGGTTGGCTCATCCAGGATCAACACCCGAGGCTGGTGGATCACGGCGACGGCAAGGGAAAGACGCTGCTTGATACCCAGCGGAAGCGCCGACGCCAGCGTGCCCATATGTGCCTTCAGGCCGAAACGTTCGGCCAATTCATCAATGCGTTCTACACGATCCTTGATCGCAAAGATGCGAGCGTGCAACTGGAGGTTTTGTTGAACGGTCAGCTCGCCATAAAGCGAGAATGCCTGGCTCATATACCCGATCTCGCGGCGCATCCTAAGATCGCGCGCATCCACCGGTCTGCCGAACAGCAGCGCCTCTCCCTCACTTGCTGGCAGAAGACCTGTCAGCATTTTCATGGTGGTTGACTTGCCGCAGCCGTTTGATCCGAGGAAGCCAAAGATTTCGCCTCGGTGGATCGAGAATTCGACGTTGTCGACGGCAGTAAAATCGCCAAAGCGCCGGGTCAACCCACGCGCCGTGATCACCGGGTCTGCACCTTGATGATGCATGGGTACCTTGTTCGGCACAAACCGGAGTTCTCCTCGCGCCTGTAGCTGCCTGTAAGATGTTTCAAGATCCCGGGCTTTACCCTTCAGCTTGGCAGGGGGGCCGTGAAATATCACCCGACCGGCATCCATCGCTACGATAAAATCGAATTGTTCGGCTTCCTCCATATAGGCTGTTGAAACCAGTATGGAGAGACCGGGCGTTTCTTCTCGGACCGCGTCTATCAGCGCCCAGAATTGGCGCCGCGACAGGGGATCAATTCCGGTCGTCGGTTCGTCCAGTACCAGAAACTTAGGGTCGTGGATCAGCGCACAACACAGTCCAAGTTTCTGCTTCATTCCGCCCGAAAGTTTGCCCATAAGCCGGTCCGAAAAGGGCGCAAGTCCGGTCGCTGACAGCAAGGCCGCGATCCTGATTTCACGTTCCTGTTGCCCCTGTCCGAAAAGACGTGAAAAGAACTCGAGATTCTCACGCACAGACAGTTCCGCGTATAAGTTGCGGCCCAATCCCTGCGGCATAAATGCGATCGCCGGGCACACGCGGTGACGGTGCGCGTGGTCACCTATCGATCCCCCGAGAACATCAATTTCCCCGGACTGAAGTTGCTTTGCGCCGGTAATCAATCCCAGCAGCGTTGACTTGCCAACCCCGTCCGGCCCGATCAATCCGATAAGCTGGCCAGTTGGCAGAACCAGCGAAAGGTTATCCAACGCAACATGCTGTCGGTACGTGTGTGTGACACCGTTGATGCAGAAACCAGATGAGCCCCCCTCGGCGCTCATTCGAACAGCTCGGGTGGAATTCGTCTATCCAGATCGTCTGGCCACGCGCCATCGGAAGTAAGTCGGATCATTGCAATGCCGCGAAGGCCGGTCTTCACATGCTCAATCCGCGCCGTAACCAAATCCCTGGGAATGCGAACCCGAACGCGAAACACCAGCTGCTCCCGTTCGCTCAAAGTTTCTACCTGCTTGGGAGTGAATTGAGCTTCGGGAGAGACGAAGGTTACGGTTGCTGGGATGGCAAATTCCGGCAACGCATCAAGCACGATGCGCGCCTCGGCACCGATGGGCAATAGCCCCGCTTCGCGTGCAGGCAGGAAGACCTCCATATAGACGTTTTCCAAACTGAGTAACGTCAAGATCGGTTCGCCCGCTCCAACGACCTCACCGGGCTCGGCCAGTCGATACAGAATACGCCCCGGCATGGGAGCGATGAGGGAACCATCCTCTATTTGTGCCGCAATCCGGCGCACCTCGGCTTCTGCGGCGGCAATCTGGCTATCCGCCGTTGCAACCCGGGCCTTGGCCGCGCCCAGCACGGCATCCGCAACCTGAAACGCGGTTTCACGATCCTCAAAGACAGTCATCGAGATATTCTGACCGGCCAGCAACGCCTTTGCCCGGTCAAGCTCCTGCGAAGCGCGACGCTGCTGGCTTTCTCGCTGGATGACCACGGCTTCGGCTTCGGCCTTGGTTTGGCGCGCCAGCGCAACCTCGGCACTGGCACGGTCAAGGGCTGCAGATAATTCATCTGTATCCATTTCAACCAGCAGTTCACCCGAAGCAACCAGGCTGCCCTCTGCTGCCATGACCCGAGCAACGCGCCCGGCAAATGTTGGAGCGATTTCTACTTGTTCAGCCTCGATCCGCCCATTGCCCTGTACAAACCCAGCCGGCAATTCATCACTGTCTTCGGCGACGAAAAAGTAAACAGCTGCACCTGCAAGTAGGAGCGCTATGGCGATCAGAATTGCGCGTACGTTCTTTCTCATGGCCCCGCGCACATTAGTTAATTTTCTAATCTAATTTAGCTCGCTCTCGAAGTGATGCCTTGAGTTGGATCAAACAGGTTCTATCTGATGATTGTCCAAGTGCTTATCGGGTACGAAATTGCGGCACAGGTCTGGTTGTTGGCCCACATCCATGGCCCAATGAGGCTTTCGGGGTGTGAATCTCTATGACGGCTGCGCCGAATTGGTCGCAATGATGCGCAAGGGCAAGCATCCCATAGTCGAAATAAATGCCCAGTTGTCCATCTGTCGTGTCAAAGCTCTTACGAGTCACGCTTCCAACGTGCAGATAAAACCAACACTGCGTCAGCGTTGCTGGCTGTCGTTCCTACTTCGGCAACATGAAGAACTCTTCTAGTACAATTTTCCCATCTGCTACCGAATAAACTGCGATCTCGCGCAAGGTCATGTGTTGCCCTGTAGCCTTCTGCGTTACGTTGACCTTATATCGTACACCGAAGCGGTTTGGGGGATGAACATAGGGGCCATCCACGTCGAATTCGACGATTTCATGAGCTGCCAGCCAATCCTCTCTTTTTCCTTTGATAGCATCCCGGCCCTTGGTGATGCGAAACTGTCGAACCGGAGGCACAACCGCCTCAATAGATTGAGCGTTTTCTGCATACATTTCACCAACGTTTGCAAGACCTCTGCGATCACGCATTGCCTGAACGAATGTTCGTCCAATCTCGACTAATTCTTCCATAATAGCCCTCCAATTTCAGCCTCAACTGTATCACATCTTACCTTTGCCAATCTTGACAGGGATCAATAAAATTAGATGTTCGCGAAGGATTCAGATCAGGATCGAGAGGACGACTTGCACAGTGGAAATGAGCGGTCCAATTCCCGGCGCCGTCTTCAGCCAGTGCGCTATTAGACAACGCCTTCAGAACCATCTGTTTCCGTTCATTCCGCTCCGGTGGGTGCTTAAATCGAAGAAGCAGATCTTACCGTTTGGATCCGCCAAGATAAGCAAACCAATAGGCCAAGGCAACTCCTCCCGCCCCGCCGACAATGTTACCCAGAGTGACCCATAGCAGATTGGCCGCCGCTGCGAAAACCGGCACTGTTGCTCCCGCTGCCCAGCCCTGCGGGAAGAAATACATGTTCGCAATCGAATGCTCGAGCCCCAGCAGCACAAATGCAGAGACGGGCCACAAGACCGCTAAAATTTTTCCGGCGACGCTGCGGGCTGCGAAGGACAGCCATACGGCAAGGCAGACCAGCCCGTTGCACAATGCGCCGCGGGCGAAAGCCTCCATCGGTTCCAACCCCGCTTTGGCATTGGCTACCCATATAGCAGTGCTACCCATCGGCCCCTCGAGCAAGCCGGTCAGGGCGAAGGCCAATGCAAGCCCAACGGCACCCACGAAGTTACCAACGTAGACGATGCCCCAGCTTCGGAACAGCAGCCGCAACGGTATCTTGCGATCGACCGCTGCTATCACCATCAGAACATTGCCGGTGAACAATTCTGCACCACCTGCGATCACCAGGATAAGGCCCAGGGAAAACACTGCTCCTCCCAGAACGCGGATCGGCCCTGAAGCGCTGTCTGCCCCTGTGACCGCCATCGTATAGGCCGCTGCGCCAAACCCTATGAATGCTCCAGCCAGCATCGCAAGAACGAACATGGGTGCTAGTGGCAGCTTTGCCTTTGCGACCCCGGCAGTCTCAACTAACGTTGCAATTTCAGCGGGTTTATGAGCATCGAACAGGGCCGGGGGGTTCATGTGGCGCTCCAGAGTTGGCACGAGTTTACGTAGCAGGTAGTTTAAGCCTGTCTTCTGACTTTGAACTAACGCGCAAATAAAACCGGAAGCCTACCTGTTCCCTCTGAGTTCGGATAGTTCCACCTAACACAGTTTGGCGCGCGGTCATGGCCATAGGTACCCATGAGGTCTACTTCAGCTTCCGCTTTCGCGAGATCTCAACGCAGAACTTTTCGATCCTCATCGTTTAGCGCCGATTGGGGCCAAGTTTGAAATTCAGGCAACGGTTAAAACAGCACAAGTGGCATTCCGACTGATGCCTAGAGAGGTGCTCCCTTGAATTAGGCTACTAATGCTTCCCAATCCACGGCGGCCCGTCACAATCAGGTCAGCTTTGCATTGCTCGGCACATGCGATGATCTGGTCTACGGGATCACCGCGTTGGGTATACGTTTGCGAAACCGTCTGATTGTACTCTTCGGCGATCTCTCTACCAGAGGAAATAATCTTGTTTGCTGCCTGCTGCACCTCTTCGTCTGAAGGCATTGTCGTGACGGCGTGATAGCCAGCCAATGCGCCCATTGCGAACGCCACGGTTTGGGGTTGAGGTGTATGAACAAGGTGAATCTGGGAGCCATATTTGCTTGAAATATCACAGGCAACGCGCAGAGCTGCTTCTGACGCCTCAGATCCATCCAAGCCAACTACGATCTTTTTGAACATGTTGCACTCCCTCCTTAGTGAGGGGTTAGTATGGGCGAGCTTGCAGTAGTTAACTTTGACTCAAATCAACACATTTCACTGCAGGTTCGAGCGTAGTCGTCCGTCTATTTCCAGAAGATATACGGTAACTGAACCAATTTTGAAAAATGTTAGGAGTTGCAAACGGGTCATCTCAAAGGGGTAACAGCGCATAATTATTGCGAAAAACCTCGCGCAGACGCTACATTTTTTCAAAGGGTATCAAGTTAAGCCCAATGATAAAGATCAAGGGAAATGGCGAGAAGAATTGCTATTAGGGGCGTGCGTTTCAGTTCGTTTGGTAGATTGCCCACGACACGAGATTCAATCTTATTTCTGAGGAAAACAACGATGCCTTCCTCTCCGCCTTGGGTTCGCCCAGTTACGATAGCCGCAGCACTCTTTGGTCTCCTTACCATTTTCTCGGGAGGAACAGCCCTGTTTGGGGGCGCTGCTGCCAGTGCTGCAGTCGGAGATGCAGTTCCATTCGTGCTTTGGTTCAATTTTCTGGCTGGATTTATCTATTTGTTAGGCGCTTTTGCGCTCTATAAATCCACAATCTGGGCACAACGAATTGCCTGGTTGCTTGGCTTATCTACACTATTGGTGTTCGTTGTTCTGATACTAGTGGCACTTAGTGGAACGCCGTTTGAATGGCGAACGGTCGGCGCAATGACCATACGCAGTGCATTCTGGTTAACTGTAGCTTTCGCGCTTTCCAAAACCGCATAAGCCAGCCAACGGGTGCCTCACCCGCGCCCAAATAACTTGGCAAGACAGGCACTTTTGATTGGGATCAAGGGCCGAAACGAGCAGTTTCGACATAGTTGGTGCGTTTTTCGAACCGATTTGCAGGAGGATCGGAATGACTGTGCTGATTGCCTACGGTACCCTAGAAGGCCAAACGGCTAAGATTGCGTATTTTATCAACGATGTAGTCAGAGAAGCCGGCTACGAAACGAAGCTGATCAACGCCGGCGGTCACCCCCGCTGTCTGTCTCAGCGGCAGCTTGAATAGCACTTTGGTCGACAGGCAGAATTGGATCGTCGCATTCGAAAAGACCGGCTGTGACAAGGCCGACCTTCGTGCGCCGCGAGCCAGGTCATGTCCTTGTCCTGCCAGACAAGAAGTGAGCCGCGCTCCTTAGGCGCAGCATTGTAGTCGGACCAATTCGTGACGCGTTAACGGGCGGAAGATGGCTTACTCATCCACACCGTTTAACCTTATGGATTCGCGTTGTGAATCCCTCGCTGCGAAAGATATGCAACAACGCCCATGTTCGTGAGAACATAGCGGTCAAACTATCAGAAGGTAATTTAAGATGAGATTGATACTCGCAATTTTGCTTCCGTTTGTGGTGTTCTTCACGATCCAACGCCCTTTTCAGGGCTTTTTCTGCCTGCACTGCGTATTCCCAGTGAGTTGCCGCGTGAATCCCAATAAAGCTGCCGCCCAATCTTGTTGACAACGTTCATCCAGACCGATGGCCTCAAATCGACGTACCACAGGCTACTTGGCAGGAAGGCCACAGGGCAGACCTTCGCCGCGCTTGCATCAACAAGCCCTACAAACGGCGGCAATGCACTTGAAGCAGACCCTTAATCCAAGATGCAGTGTTGTGGAGCTTTGGACAGTGGCTATACGGACAAAGCTGCCATCGGGAAATAAAACCAAAATGGCAGCATTTTCTTATATGGCGGTCAATGCCCCCCAGTTTGTCCACTCATACGCAACAACATTAACCGAACGTGAACAATGTATTCTCAGAGTGTTCAACCGTTATCGTTCATACTTCCTTACTCAGGGCCGATCAATGCGTGCCCGGATGCACTGAAGGGGAACAGCATGATCAATACTGCCAATGAGGGTGCGCCTAGCATTCCTACAGCAATGCAATCCTCGCGCACCGTCTCAGGCGGTGAATTGTCAAGCATCACGAATTCGAGCAACGGTCGCTTCCCTCCTATCGAAAATGCACTGTCTGAACTATTCAACAATGAGCGGCTAAAAGAGGCGAAACGAGGCGTCTGATCTCTCAACAGAACGTCTGCGTATATCCCAAGTCACGTGGTGTTGTCTGGGATGTAGTGAAACCCGCTCCGGATCGGAGCGGGTTTTTTTATTTGTGATGTTGTTATGCCTGCTGGCTCGGGTCTATTTGACCTGGTGATTGATTGGACAATCAGCAATCAGCTTTCAAGACCAAGCAGAGTTTTTACGGCAGCTTCGACCTCATCCGTCACAGGCTTGTTGGCGGCAGCCTCCAACGCTTCACGCTCGGTCTGCGGTTGATTTTCTACAGCCTCAGTCAGCGCATCGACTTCTGCCACCGTATCGTTGTAGTCGACCGCAGCCTGCCGTTCGGCGCCTAGGTCTTCGGCCGTATCGAGGGCTCCCTGAAGTTCGTCATTGGCTTCCTTAAGCTCTGCTTCTATATCCGGATCTGTGCCCCCGGCATCGGCAAGAGCGTCCTCAAGCTCGTTCACGCGATCCTGTTTGTCCTGAACATCTGTCAGAGCCGCATCAAGGTCCTCTTCGATCTCAGAGACCGGGCGGTCCGGCGGGGTCATGCCATCCAGCTGTGCCTGTGCTTCCGCAAGCTCGTCACGCAATTCATCTCCGGCCAGAACCGCGTCACGAAATGCGGCGATGCGGCCCACACGGGAATTAGGAGAGGCGTTCTTGAGAGCATTCTCATTAGCGTTGGCGGCGTTCAGTGCGCCTAGTTCAGATGGGTGCACGCCCAGCAGATCCGCCATCTTGTACCCTTTTGGTTTCGGGGCGGGGCGAATTGCTTTGGTCACCTGATCCACTGGTTGACTTTTGCGAACGGTCTTTACGGCTGTGGTTTTGGCTTTGGTCTTTTTACCCCCAAACAGGTCTTTCAAGGAAAACTTGTTTTTTCCCGATGACTTTGACTTACCAGCGTTGGAAGATTTCCGGTTAGATTTTCCGGCCGCTTTATCACTATCGCTAATGGACGCACCAGATCCGCCATTACCGTTTCCACCACCATTGCCGTTTCCACCGCCATTGCCATTGCCGTTACCGCCGCCGTTTCCGTTACCGCCGCCGTTGCCCCCTTTGGCATAAGCAGCATCAGGAAACGCGACAGCTCCGACAATCGCGGTCGAGCCCAACAGGGCGATGGCAATAGCAGAGGCTTTTAGCAGGCTGATCGATTTGGTGTTCATAATGGTCCTCGTTCATCAGGTGCGATTCTCGTCTGTCACGGTAATCAGCGGCGAGCAGACGCAAAAACTGGGTGCCGAAAACAGAATTCGACACACCTGATCTAAACCCATCATCGTTGAACCCACGCGTAACTGGCTGTTCACCGTAGGTTCACATAGAAGTCGGTAGATTGAGCCGGCGTTTTCGCAGTAATGAGTGACAAGGATGAAAAAGCTTATTGCCATTGCCTGTCTACTTGCCTTTCTCCACCCCGGAGAGGGACAGGCCGCTGCACGTGAGTTGACGCAATCCGAGTTGCGCAAGGCGACAACCTCAGGCAGTGCCATTCGTTTGAAAAAAGTAATCAAAGGCGTTGAAAAGGTTTTTGGTGGAACGCCAGTTGACGCGCGCGCCTTTCAGGCTGACAGGCTATATTACCGTATTCTCGTCAAGAAACCCGATGGTATAATCGTCAGTGTCATCGTCAACGCTCAAACGGGTGTTGTTGTGTCCAACCGATCCGTTGTTGGCCGCCAGATTTCTGAAGCTGCCCGCGCTGCGCCGGGTAAATCCGGCAAGGGCGCTTCGCAGGGGAAATCTGCAAACAAAGGCAACAGCGGCGGTAACTCCGGTGGCAATGGTGGTGGTAATTCCGGTGGTAACGGTGGCGGTAATTCCGGTGGTAACGGTGGCGGTAATTCCGGTGGTAACGGCGGCGGTAACTCCGGTGGTAACGGCGGGGGCAAAAAGTAATGGTTATACTTCCATTTGCTCGCCTATAGTCCCTAAGTATGAGAGTATTGCTGGCAGAAGACGAACCGCACCTCTGCGAACAGATCAAAAAACTCCTGAACGCAGAAGGCCGCGTTGTGGATGTCGCCAATAGTGGGCTCGACGCCCTGCATCTGGGTGCGACCGAACCATATGACATGATCATCCTTGACCTCGGCCTTCCAGAGCGCGACGGCATTTCGATTCTGCGCGAATGGCGCAACGAGGGTGTCAAAACACCGGTGCTGATTCTGACTGCCCGCGATGGCTGGAGCGAAAGGGTCGACGGCCTGGATGCGGGCGCAGATGACTATATGACCAAACCGTTCCACATGCCCGAACTGGCCGCGCGTGTTCGCGCCATCCTGCGACGGCAAAGTGGACAGCTGAATCCCGTGATTGAAATGGGAAACGTCATTCTAGATACCCGTAACGGCCGGGTGACAGCCGATGGCGTGCCGGTTGACCTGACTGCTCAAGAAATCGCGGTGCTGACTTATCTGGCGCATAATTCTGGTCGGATGATTTCACGATCAGAACTTTCAGAGCATATCTATGAATACGATGGAGACCGGGATTCGAACACTATCGCCGTATTTGTTACCCGTCTGCGCAAGAAGCTTGGCACTGACCTGATCACAACGGTTCGGGGTCGTGGATATATGATCGATTCGGCCTGATGTTATCGCTGCGACAACGGGCATTGCTGGGGGGAATTGCATCTGGGGCAGTGTCTGTGGGCGTAGGCACACTGGCGGTTTTCTCATACATTGATGCACGGGTGTCCAACCGGTTCGACTCCGCGCTGCTGGATCGTCACACACAGCTGGTTGTCGGGCTGAATGTCACAACCGAAAACCCGGAGGCACTACGAGATCTGATATTTGACCCGGCTTATGGCACCCCATATTCCGGACGATACTGGCAGGTCAGAAGCGCCGACGGTGTGGTCTTCACCTCTCGCTCGCTGTTTGATGAGGTCATCGCGGAACCCCCCGATATTCCTGACATCCCCACACTCTGGGACACAAGCGGTCCGGAGAATGAAGTGCTGCGCAGCGCTTTTCAGAAGATCACTTATGAAGATGGCACGGTATGGGGCGTCAGCGTCGCCGAAAGTCAGGCTCAGCTCGTGGCCGAGCGGCGCGCGGCGCAGAAAAGCCTGCTGCCGGTGTTTGGCCTAGTTGGCCTGATCGGTTTAGCCGGCTCGTTGTTTCTGATTTCAGTTGTTCTGGGACCATTGCGAAAGCTGCGTACGGATGTGGCCCATCGCTGGGATCAGGACGAAGACCTTAGGCCAACAGATTACCCCGAAGAGGTCTCGCCATTGGTCGAGGACCTGAACCAGCTGCTGCGTCGGAACCGCGAGATCGTCTCGGGTTCGCGCCGCCAGGCCGCAGATCTGGCACACGCATTGAAAACTCCTACAGCCATATTGCGCAATGAACTTGTGACATTGTCCGACGCCGGAGCGGTGACAGATACCGCACAAGAGGCGCTGGACAGGATCGATGCTCAACTTGGTCGATCTCTGGCCAGGCTGCGGGCTTTGAACGCTGCTGACCTGACCCATTCGCGGACCGATCTGTCTAACTCCATCGAGCGCCTGGCGCGGCTGTTCTCGGCCATGGCGGACCGCGAAGGCAAATCGCTGCAGATCGATGCCGATCCGGGTCTTTGGGTGCGCATGGATACGCAGGACATCGAAGAGATTTTGGGCAACCTTCTGGACAATGCGGTCAAATGGTGTCGAAGCGCGGTACGGCTGACCGCGAAACGTAAGCAGAAATGCATCGAAATCAGTATCGAGGATGACGGTCCCGGAATTCCAGAAGACGCCCACCGCGAAGCCTTGCGATCCGGCGGACGACTGGACACCTCGGTCGTTGGTAGCGGGCTTGGGCTGGCGATCGCGGTCGACTTACTGAAAGCCTACGATTCCAGACTAGATCTGGACCGCTCTGAATCGCTGGGTGGGTTGTTGTGTCGGATTGTGATCCCGACCTGAAGTCGCCCGGAATCTGATCTGCAAAGTGTCGTTTGAACAATTCGCAACTTTAACTACCAATGGGCCCGAACCTGTCGTCTGACGATCTCAGTAGGTCATCGGGTTGGTTCAGACCGCACAAAGTCGGCCTAATGGACGAAGCAGGCGTTCGACTGGGTTCACATTTTCAGAAAATGAAGGCACTTTTTTTCTGCGCATTGGATAGGGCGATCAAAAGTTACAGCCAAAATACTTCTGTGAAGGTAAACCGATAGGAAGAACTGCCGAAGACAATGTATTCAGTCAAAAAGCCAAATTGCTTAAGTGAGGGACTCTGTGACTTCTGAGAACGCCTTAATTTATCTGTCTGACGACGACCTCGGGGGTTTAGGCATCCAACCTTCGGAAGTTGCCGATGCCATCGAGGCTGCTTTAATAGCCAAGGCAGACGGAAAGCTTCACACTTCTCCCAAGACAGTCATTTTGCCCGGCGATGGGCGCTACGCAATGTCTACATTGGCAATGGGAGATGATGGATTCATCGTGACCAAGCAGGTTACAGTGTGTCCGGAAAATCCGGCGAGGGGTCTTCCCGCGATAAACGGTGCCATCATGGTTATGGATGCGCAAACCGGACTGCTTCGCGCGGTCTTGGGAGCGAATTGGATTACGGCAAACAGAACTGCGGCTCTGTCAGTGGTGGCAGCGCGTCGGCTTGCTGACCCTCATGCCGAGACAGTGGCTTTTGTGGGCGCGGGCGTGCAGGCTCACTCCCATCTAGCTGCGTTTTCAGAACTGTTTCCCTTGAAACGAATCCGCGTGTTCGGGCGAGGTAAAGAGAATGCCGACAAGCTTTGTCGTTATGCTAGGGGCATGGGTCTCGAAGCTGAAACATGCGCCGATGCCAATGACGCTTTGAGTGATGCCGATCTGATAGTGACATCGATAACGTTGGACTACTCCATTGAACCCTTCTTGGATGCCCGATGGCTGAAGCCGACTGCCTTCGCCACCATAACTGATGCGTGCATCCCGTGGGTGCCGGCGCACATGATTGGTTTCAAAACGGTAATTGTCGACGACCGTTTGCAGGAGCTGGAAAGCGACAAGCCGATGTTGCCATACGAGCAAATTGCTGGCGACTTGACGGAATTGGTCGCTGGTAAAGTCGACGTCCGAGCACGCAATAAACCGGCGGCTTTTGCTTTCAGAGGGATTTCATTGGGGGATTATGCTGCTTCGGTCCTCGCAGTTCGCCGGTTCACCGAAAAACCCGTGAAGTGAGCCCAAAGACATGAACACCCACTTTGTAATTAGATACCGGAATGGTCGCTTTGGGCGCAGATACGCCATTCTCTGCGATCAGTTCAATTAGTTGGTCGCAGCCCAAAGCGGGCATTTGCCACTGAGCTTTGCAAATTCAACTGCGCGGGACGGGAGTTACTATTGGTGCTGAAGGTTTGAGCGCACGCTCCGAGCGCTTCGCCACGGCAAGAATGTAAGAAAGAAATTGACCGTGAAAAGCAAGGCGGCTGAAACAGCACTCTTTAAGGAAGCAGGCGCCACCGCACACTTTCGGGCAAAACAGGTTTAACCCAAGGTGTTGCCGGTGATGAAGGTGTACGAACTTTCGACCAGATCGATGACGACTTCCAACTCTTCTGGTGTGGTTGGAGTATAGATCATGACAAAGCCGCTCCATCCGGGGCGTTGATCAGCCCAAGGGTGAGCTACGGCCCAGCCAGCCTCAATTGCTTTTCGCGCCAATGCTGGGTCGAGCGAAGCGTGCAAGCTGCCATCAGGATGCATATGCGCAAACTCAAACCCACCGACGATAGAGCTCGGTTGAGACAACAACATGCCGGGATCAAGCTGAAAGCCAATCGCGCCAGGTAGTGATATGCGTGTGGGGCCAAGTGTGACCCCTGGGAATTGCGCAACTCGCTCCAGCAATAGCCGGGCCAAATCGGCATCAATTTCGACACCAATCTGAGTATGCGGTACGCCGCTTGTCGTTTCAGGGCGAGGCGAGGTGCGCTCCGGGAACGCGTACTCTTGCGCATATGCCAAAGGGCTCGTGACCGCCGCTACTGCGACAACAGCAAATATTTTCGGGAAAATATCCATATTGTTGGCGACCCCGTCAAAAGTTAAGAAAGAGCACTCCGTGCAGTATCAGCGCACTTGCACACATCATTCAGCCTTTAACGCTTCGATATTGATCAAGAGCTCTATTTCGTCGCTCACCGCAGGTGCAAACGCCCCAAGTCCGAATTCAGACCGCACGATAGTCGCCGTGGCTGCCAGCCCCAAGGTTGGCGTGCCCTCTTTTGGGCCAAACGGGTATGGCGCTGACTTGTTAAGCGTTGTTTCCAGGACAACAGGTTTGGTGATGCCATTCATGGTCAGGTCGCCAGAAATATTCGCGGTGTTGTCCCCGGTCACTTCAATGCTGGTTGAGGCGAATGTGACCACGTCACCGTCACTCGCGCTAAAAAAGTCATCGGACATGAAGTGTTGCAAACGGGCATCCCAGCCCGTGATCATGGATTTTACAGGCATAGACACTGTGACAGATGAGGCCGACGGATCATCTTCGTTGAACTCTATCTCACCGCTAAAACCTGAGAACATTCCAAATGTTTCTGAGAACCCGATGTGGGCGTAGCTAAACAATACCTGGCTGTGTCCAGGATCCAGCTCGTAAGTGCCACTCTCGGACAATGCGGTTGTCGCGCCCATCGATAAGATTACCGCCAGCGGGGTTGCTGCCACTTTAAACATTGATACGCTCCCATTTTGACAAGACGTGTTTGCGAAATTGAATTTTGGGATTTAGTTTTTAGCTTGCCATACTTTTAGGACAAAATGTTCTACTATGCAACAAAATGTTCTATAGGAGGGGTGATTGAAAGAAGATCCTAGGCTGATCGCCACACGACTGACCGCGCTTGATGCTGCGCAAGAGATACTAATGGATGAGGGCGTGCTGCATGTAACTCATGGCTCAGTATCGAAGGCAACGGGCATTTCGCGCAGCACACTTTACAGACACTGGCCAGATGCGCGTAGTCTGCGTGATGCAGCGTTCAGGCGCATCGCAACACCGCAGAACATACCGCCCAAAACCGATGGCCCGCTACGATCTGACCTGCGCTGGCTACTCGGTGTACTGATGGGAGCCTTGAATGACACGCCATGGGGCCAAATCGCGCCTCAGGTGGTCGCTGCTGCGTCCAACGATGCAGAAGCGAGGTTGGTGATCACTGAATTTATGAAAGACAGGTTCGCAAGTGTTGAAGCAGTATTTGCAGCCGCAATAGGCCGCGGTGAGATCACCGCCGACATCCCGGTTGACCAACTCATAGAACTAGCAGTCGCTGCACCTTATTTCCGCAAACTCATACGTCACGAGGCACTGGACGAGGATTGGTTGGATCAACATGTTGATCTGCTTTGCAATATAGCGAAAACCAATACGGGACATTGAACATCGCCTGAATTTGCAGACAAAGCGACCAAGAAGCCTAACGATTTCCAAGATCGCGGTGGGGCCACGTTCGCTGCGTGACATCAGCACGTCGCATGGTCAAAACGAACTGCTACTCACAACGTTGATGTCTGTACTCTGATTTGTCGCTGCTGCTCTTTCCTATTGCAACATGAACACCTTGGGTTCAGTGTTGCCATTGTCTGCAGCAAGCACGATAGGCCGCAAGCAGCCCAAAGCGAACCTTCAAGACAGGAATTTGCAGTTTCGTTGATGCGAACCTACGCGCCGTTCGCTACTCTCGCATAAAAAGCATTCACAGTCTCGGTTAGCGGCCATTCAACAACGCTTGCCATGAATTGACTTTTGGTGCGAAGGAAGCTTTCGCTTGGATCTATGTTAGGCTCAGGATGCATTGATTTTCGCTGCGCTGCGTGATTCACAGCTCCAAATATGGAGCGATGACATGAGCGACCTTTATTGGCTGACAGACGAGCAGATGGCCAAGCTTTCCCCTTTCTTCCCGAAGTCGCACGGCAGGCAACGGGTCGATGATAGAAGGGTGCTGAGCGGGATTATCTTCATCAATCGGAATGGGTGCGTTGGCGAGGTGCCCCCAGGGAATACGGACCTCACAAGACGCTCTACAGCCGGTGGAAGCGTTGGAGCGAGAAGGGCATCTTCGCACGGATGATGGCTGGTCTGGCCGCCGAGCACGGTGAAAGGAAGATGGTCATGATCGACGCCACATATCTAAAAGCCCATCGCACGGCGTCCAGCTTGGGCGTCAAAAAGGGGGGCGTGGCCGCCTGATTGGCAGAATCAAAGGCGGCATGAATACCAAGCTGCAAGCTATCTGTGATAGCCAAGGTCGCCCGCTCAACCTGTTCGTTACCGCCGGGCAGGTCAGCGATTACATCGGTGCTCGGGCTCTGCTCAGCAGCATACTAAACGTGGATTGGCTGCTCGGGGATCGCGGCTATGACGCCGACTGGTTCCGTGAAGCGTTAAAAGACAAAAGGATACGCGCCTGCATCCCAGGCCGTAAGCAACGCAAGACACCGGTCAAATACGATAAGCGCAAATACAAACGCCGCAACCGGATCGAGATCATGTTCGGCAGGCTCAAGGATTGGAGGCGCGTGGCGACACGCTACGACCGTTGTCCCAAGGTCTTCCTCTTAGCCTTCGCACTCGAGGCAACCGTTATGTACTGGTTATGAATCTTGACCCTAAGTAGAATTGGTCAAGTTGAGAACTCTGTCGGTTTCAGCGCCAAGCCTTGTTGCAACAAACGTCATTGAGCCGCCTGGCGCTCTTTTTCCGGCCAGAATTCATCTACCACGACATATGCGATGATTACAAAGAAGGCGGCGCTGGCAACTTGTAAAACTCGAGTGATGCTCTTGACGTCAGCCTCGTCTGAAAACGGTGCAACCGACCCGCCGTATACAATCAGAGCCGTTGTAATAGCAGAGCCGGCAGCGGCGGCGAGTGGGGCTTGAGATTTACCGAGTGCTCCGAGTGTCAGGCAAAAGAAAAAACACAGCAGAATGGGCGTTAGAATAACCGGAGCTATTACGTTTATCTCATAGCAAATGATGGATACTGCCGCCCCAAGAAGGTTTGCCGTCAGCATTGCTTTTGCAACTGTTTTGCCTGCAGCGGGCATTGCCGCAAGTTGCTGGCTCAGCAGGGCGACAAAAAACAAAACAAGTAGTGCAGATGCGCCGGAAACAAAAAACGCCAAGGCAAACGGCACTGTTACAAGCGACATCCTGACTATTCGGCGATGTGGGTCGAAGTTCGGCGACGATGCGGCCTTCTTCTGGGCCGCTGTTTGAGGTTCGGCGGGGATCAGCGCGAACATTAGCGTCGATACGAAGCCCGCAAACAGCAGATTCAAAGGTATCCAATACACAAGCACCAAGGCCAGATCCTGGGATTGCAGAACCAAGTTTGGGATCATCAATGCCCCCATGAGAGCTATGACACCGGGTAATACTCCGGCGCCGGAAACTGACCACATGAAAGACAGGATTATTCCAATCGCCACCAGCATCAGAAATACAAGCGGATATGGTGAGAAGATTGACGACATCAGGAACGAAATGAACATCAATCCAATAGAGAAGACAAAGAGCTTCGCAAATGCTGTCAAAGGCAATGCGGCAGGTGCTTGCAGAAAAAGGGCGGCGAACACCGCCCCAACGACGGCAAGCGGCCACCCAAGAAATAGGCCCAATGAAAAGACGCCGGTAACACCCAGCGCAAGCCGGGTGACAGAGCGTTGGTCCTCAGTACGCATAGGACAGAATTGAAACCACGTGAATGTAGGTACGTCCCACGAGGTTCAGCAACGAGTTGTCGCTTAGGTACATGATCACATCGGCTTGCCCATTCAACTGAAAGCGAAGGTCGTCTTCGGTGCTTCCGGCTTCATAGCCGGGTAAAACGATCCTGACTGGGAATCTCTCAGGCTCTCGTAAAAAACCTTTGGTGCTTGGCGGGCTCGCCAATTGCCCGGGCACATCACCGCCGCTTAGGGAAACCGCCGAACTAAAGCTCTCAATGACGCCCGGAATAACCTGACCTGGATGCATGTCCAACACTACATCAACCGGAGACCCTATCGAGGCTCTTCCTAGGTTGTTCTCGGAAAAATACGCCTCAATCCAGACGTCAGTTGCGTCCAGAAACGTCAACAGATCCTGACCGGATCGCGCATATGTTCCGGGGGCTATCAGCAAATTAGAGATGACACCTGTCGCCGGAGCGCGCAACTCAGTCCACTCAAGGTTAAGCTCTGCATCCGCCAAGGCGGCCAACGCGCGCTGGATTTTCGGATTTTCAATCCCGTCGTCACCAAGTCTCTGTTTTGCTTTTTCCAGATCTGCTTTTGCGTTCTCATAGTTTGCCTCGGACTCTGCCAGTTGCCCTCGCGCATCATCGGCCTTTGAGACGGCAATCAACCCTTTCTTTTCGAGCGCAAATACGCGTTCTGTTTGAATGCGCATCGTATCCAGATCGCTCTGCGCCCTTGCTAGTTTGGCTTGTGCCGCTCTTACTTCTGCCGAAGATGCGCCGACTTCTTGAGTGGCTGCTTCGAGATCAGCTTCCGCTTTGTCGCGCTGAATCTCGTAGGGTCGCGCATCGATCCGGACAAGGACATCTCCGGCCGAGACAATCTGACCATTTTCGACCAATACTTCAGTCACGGTGCCAGTCACCTGAGGGACGATCTGAGTCGCCACGGCTTTTACTCTGGCGTTCCCGGTAAATGGCGTTTTCCGATCAGCGACCAAATACCAGACAAGGAAAATCAGAATGACAGCCAGGGTTGTCCATATCGTTTTCCTCATTTCGTCGTACCATCAGCAACGCCCTCGGCTTCGGGCGAGGTATCAATCCAAACCTTGAACAGCTCATAGAAGACAGCAAAGAGAACCGGCCCCATAAAGACACCGATCAAACCGTACGCCATCATACCTCCGAGAACACCGATGAGGATGACCAACATAGGAGTCTCGAGGCCTTTTGAGATGAACACGGGTCTTAGGAAACTGTCCATTATAGTGACGGGAACAGCCAGTATGGTGAAGATCAAAGCAGTTCCGCCGGACATGGAACTCCATGCGTAGATAATTACCGGTATAAGAACCAATCCGGGCCCGATTTGGATAATCGAGAGTATCAGGCAGATGAATGCCAACGTGGCGGCCGAAGAAATCCCAAACAAAGCCAACAGTATCCAAACGCAGACCGCTTGAATGGCAGCTACGCCAATCACGCCTTTTGTAACGTTCCGAATTGTTGCGCCTGCCAGTGTTACGAATTCTCCACCGCGCGGAGCGAAAACACGGTTGGCAAAGCGCTGAAGACCCTGGACCATATTTGGCCCGGGGCTGAACAACGCCCCCATAATCAATACGGACAGAGCTAAGCCAAGAAGCCCGATGCCGATGCCCAACACCTTTCCAAACAGCGACTTGGTGATCTCAAGGATTTGCGCGCCATATTTCGTAAGCGCGCCGTCAAGATTGCGCTCAAACATCCCCCAGACATCGGAAATTTTGTCTCCAACCAATGGCAATTCCTTGAGGCCCTCGGGCGCAGGGGGGACTTTCAACTCACCCTTGTCAGCTTGTTCCGCGAATTCAGCCCCTAGTTCTGCAGCACCAGACACCGCAGTTGCGACAGGCCCGAGGGTCAGAACAAGGCCCAGCAAAACCAAGATCGTTGTGGCAAGCTTTTTCCGACCTCCCAGCTTGGACTGCAGCCAATCAAATGCCGGGTAAAGCGCCACACAGAGGATAGTTGCCCAGATAACCACGCTTGCAAGCGGGGCCACCATGACCAGAGCGCTGTAGAGAAATAGTCCGAGAAAGAGCAATCGTATCGCTAGATCGACAATCTTTGCGTCCTGTGTCTTTTCCATTCCATCCCTCCATATATTTTTTTGAGTTTTAGTGATCATCTATCAGCTTGAAGGCGCAAATGAATCCAGGCCGCGGTTTGAGATGCACAGACGGGCCAATGCCTGTGCAGGAACTCGGTTTGGCTCATTTGAGTGCAGTCTATTAGTCCGCTTTTTTGTCGTCTTGGGACAAGATTGTATCTGCCACTGTGGTCGCCGCGGTCACGAAGACACCGAGGCCCACGATGATGTAAATCATTGTGAAGATCTTCCCTGCCGCGGTTTCAGGTGAGAAGTCACCAAACCCTACGGTCGAAATTGTCACTACAGAAAAGTAGATTGAGTCGAGCCAACTCCAACCTTCGACAAAGTGGTAAAAGACCGAGGCCCATAAAATCATTCCAACCGTGAAGGCAAGAATACCTTTCACTCTACTGTCCTTGAAAGCGACGCCTATCCCACGTGTTATTCTGGTTAGTGAGTTCATCCTGTCCTCGTCGTTTGAAAAATTCACATATAACAGTAATTGGATAAATGTAGGAAATCGAAGAAATCTGGCTGCCAATAGCTTGGGGGATGCGTCGAGCCGCTGAAGTCGCAACCCCTGCAACGTGTCCAGTTCTGGTCGGTCAGACTCGCTTCAAGCCGGCTGATTGGAAGCTGGGTCAGCGGTACAAAAGTTATTTTGTCATCTACCCGTGATTTAGCTGTCCGTCCAAATCAGCGAGAGTTATCAGCTGTACGGTCAAGATCATTCAGAGGTCGGGAAATTTACCGACCATATAATCCATTAACCTAACAAATAAATGGTTTAGGTTGCCCAAGGTATGAATCGGAACATTAGGAGAAAAGCGTGCGATACGTTGCAAAAGGTGTATTGGTTTGTTGCGCTGTCGCGTTTGTGGCTGTGTTAGCAGCTTGGCTTTTCCTGTCTTCTACGTTGTTTTCTTCTGTAAGGACCACCTTCGTTGAAAACCTAATCTCCAAGAAACTTGGTCAGGACGTTATCATAGAGGATGAAGTGCGTCTGGGCCTTGGCCGGCACTTGCAGGTGTCAGCGGCGGGGCTGATACTACCCGGTTCGCGGAGAGCGAACGAGAATCTGGCAGCAATCGACGGACTTGAGTTCGAAATTTCCACGCGCGACCTCTGGAACAGTAATCTATCGCTGAGCAACCTTTCTCTCTCGGGCGTTCACCTGAACCTGATCACAGGCAAAAACGGCGTCGGAAACTGGCAGTCCCTTTCCCAATCAGATGTAGAAGCCGGGCAAGCTGCTAAGTCTCCGAAAAAGCCTTTGGCTGGAGTTCTAACGGACCATAAAATTGACCTGACCGATATCACCGTTTTTTACCAAAACCATCTAAACGGGCTTGAGCTGGATCTGCAGCTTTCTGAGCTGCGTCTAAAACGCGATACGGAAACCGACGTTGCGACCGCAGTTGGGGCCGGTTCGCTAAACGGAGAGAGGTTTGATCTGAACGCGACATTCCCTGCGGAAGACCCGTTTCAGGTAGCGGTGAACTTCGAACAGATTTCGATTACCGCAGAGGAATCCCCCATAGAAGACGGGCTGCAAGTGAAGACGACCCTAGAGGTTGTAGAACTTGGCCAGCTTCTCGATATCCTGAAGCTTGACCGTGTCCTGGAAGGTTCAGGGAGTATTAGTGCAACATTCAATTCGGTCGACGGCGTTGCCGGGATTGATGATCTAAGTGTTTTGACGGAGTTGGATGGCGGGCAAAGCCTCTCGCTGACAGGACAAATCGGAGAATTGGGGAACCCGGAAGACGTATCGCTGACAACCCGCATTCGGTTGTACCCTGAAGATGCTGAACCGGGCACAGCCGCATCGCGGTATGATCTTAAACTTATCGCGGTCGACATGGTTATCGACAGCGTCCCCGGGCAGATTCCGCAGCGGCAAATGGTCATTAAGACCAACGGATTCACATTGGACACGTCTGGCGAGGGTCCGCCTCCGATCAAGTTCTCCGAACTTTCCAGAACACCAGAAGGCACCTTAAGGGTCGGAAGCATCAACTTGAGAATTGGGAACCCCGCTGATCCGTTTATCATTTTGGACGGTTCGGTCGATGACGCGCTGCAGTTACAAGGAATATCAGCAGAAGGTCTAATGGATATTCCGGCAAGCAGTTTGATCTCACCAGAACTGTTAGGACCGGACGACCAACTCGGCAGGTTTTCCGGCGACTTTCATTTGAATGGCGACATCAGTCAGCTTTCGTTGACGAATTTAGATGGAAAGACAAGTGAAACAGAAGTCTGGAACCTCGAAGTACACGGCACTGTCAAGAATGTACTCAAATTCGAGGACCTGGATTTGGCAATTGATGTTGAAGTCCCGTCAGGAGCGGACCTTTTGGAGGCACTATCGCTTGAACGCGTGGAAACCGGACAGGCTCGCCTTGAGATTGACCTCGCTAGCGAAGGCACCGATTGGAACGCGAGTGCCAATGTCGAGGTTGCTGAATCTGTCCTGGAAATTGTCGCCGATCTTGATGATGCAACAAGTGATCCTGTGCTGAAGGGTTCCATAGAGAGTGACCTGATAAAGATAGATCATATCCGAACCATCGTTCAGGCCGCCGCACAGTTGCGGAAGCTAGGCGGTACGGAGCCCGATGAGGAAGATGTCAATCAAGAAGCCGGTGGCACTAGCCCTTTAAGAGATGTGACGCTTAAACCAATTGGACGTTCAGTTCTTTTGTCCGGTATGGATATGGATGTCGACATTGACCTTCGGCACATAGAGGGTGCCAAAGGCATTAGCAGTTTGCAGAGCGAACTGACGCTTAACAAAAATGAGCTTAAAGCTGGGCCTTTGAAATTTGAATACGGTGGCGCTCATTTCGACGTCAGCGGGCAAATGGATCTATCGAACGACGCGCACCTGCTCACGTTGACCGGCAAGGCAGGCGGCTGGCAGCTGGATGATATTCTTCACGGTCTGAACTTCAAAAAAGGTGCAAGCGGTACGATTTATGCAGATTTTTCGGTGTCAGGAGGAACCGATTCACCCAAGCACTTTGCCAACAGCATGAACGGCAACGCCACAGTTTCATTACGTGATGGCTCGATCGAGACCCAGCTTTTGGATTTGGCGGGGCTGGGTGTGCTACCTTGGGTGTTTACCAAAGAAAAACAAAAGGTTGCCCCAATCATATGCTTGCGCGCGCCGATTAGTATCTCCAATGGAAGTATTTCGACGAAACAAACCACCTTGGAAACGGATCATGTCCAAGTTGTCGTTTTTGGCGGGGTCGATGTGGCTGGCAAGGTCTTGGATTTAGATCTACAGCCCCGCAAGATTGGCGAACCTCTTTCGAAGAGCCCCTGGCCAGTGACTCTAAAAGGCCCGCTAGCTAAGCCGAAAATCAAGGTCAAGGACGGCCCGAAGCGACTGAAACGATCAGATGGTGCAGACAAAATGCCTGCCAAAAGAAAACTCTGCGTCCCGGATATTTTGCAACTGCAGTAGTGGTGGAGGCAGTTGGTTCAGGAACAATCTAGAATTAAAGAAAGATGATAATGCTCCCGAAAAGGGATTTCCGCTTTGAGCCCAGAGCGGACCAAGTAGATTCTGGTTTCAGCCTTATAATAATCGTCCCTAAGGTGTGTGCCAGATTGGCGATGTGTATGCCCTCTCTTGTATCGACCGTGGGGCTTCGTCAGGGATCTCCGTTCCGAACACTTTGGCATCGTATGTTGTCCAACGTGGCGTTGGTATTGCCAACACTCTGGCATAGTAGAAAGAGCTTTGTTCCGGATCGTAATCGGGGTCTTCCCAATACCCGGATAGAATTGCCTGACCAATATCGTTTGTCCAAGTAGCGCTCTCAACGTCAACCGTGTCGCCAACGGGTCCGCCACACTTCGCGCCCGCCGCAAGATATATCGTAAACGCGTTCTGTAGTTGTCCCGTAGCTATTTAACCAACCTTTGACGATTTGAATGCGGTCTAGATTGGCTCCATCGGGACGCCTCCTTCATATCCATACGCGGCAAAATCAGCACGCGGCAGGTCCGTATCTTCAAAATCGTATCCGGCAAAAACGCGAATGCGCATGCGCGGACCTGTGGTTGCGTAGACTTCTTTCCCAGCAAGAGCGTGCCAAATGGCCTCGCGTGTGTTTTCTCTTGCCCAAACTGCCGCCATTCCCGACGCCGAAGTTTGCCATGCATATTGGGCAACCTTCTCGTCCCCACCGATACCGCCCACGACTTCTTCGAAGCGGACCGGATCCGCAGTGGATTCAACGGCAGCGTTAAGTTGTTGCCCAAACTCAGTCATGAGAAGCGTGGCGTCTTTCGCTGCCAACAGCGGCGCGAGACCCAAGTTCTCAGCGTGATCGGCAACCACCAAAAAGTCCAATGGTCAGCGCAGCCTAGCTTCGACACCGGTGCTGGATATCACCACCTCGTCCTTGGCAAAGCGGTACGCTTCATCAGGGCCTAGCACATTGCCGATCATACCGACATCTGCAGAGTAGGACGTATGCAAATGAGTGTCGCCAAAAAAGACCTGATTGGGAAAGCTCTGCCGTGGATAAGGTGAATACTGCCTGTCGCCGCGTTGAGTGCTCGGGATGTCCTCGGCATGGGCGCAAAAAGCAAGCAAAATGGTAAGAACAGATGCAAAACGGATCATTTTCGACCTCATCTATTGCACGAATGATGCTACGTTAAATGCATATTTCTACGACTCGTTCTTGTTCTTCGAAATAATTAGATTCTATCTACCGCACTAAGCCGTTGGCTAGGTTCAGCGGGGCGGAGGTGGAAGCACCTTCTTCGACTGGAGTACCTGAAGGATGTCAATAATCGCCTCAGTACTCGTTTCGATTGAACCTCGGAAGAACAGTCCAACGCCACCTTCCCCTAACTCCCGTGTGCCACCGGCGTCGTAAGTCGGCGAGAGAGAGACAAGTTCGGGAGGTAGTTCTGGGCATACCGGGTTTCTTTGAAGTATTGCGTTCGCGGTCTCGATGAATACCTGCCGAACCTTTTCGACATTGCCCTTTGCATCGGACGACTCGGTGAGTTGATCCGGAGCAAGTCTCAGGTCATCCAAACGGAAAAAATGGCAGTCATCTTTGAATTCGGCCGAAGCGGAAGCACCCACCGTCAAACCACCAGCGAAAGTGTTCTCGCCGCGTATAGATCCACCGCCGCTGCGGCTTTCGCATCGGAAAAGCTCTGCTTCGATCCTCCCACTTAGCGAAATCACTGTATCGCCGGCACGGGCCGTTGCTTCGGTCACACCGATCAGTGCGTTGCAGACATCTACAAACGCGGCTCGTTTGAGTTCCTCTACAAGTATTTCGTTTGCTCGGCGTAGGTCTATGACACTTTCGATTGAGATCCTTGTCGCGTTCACATCTTTTAGTCTCAATGCCAGATCAACGGGAAACTCACGATCTCCTAGCTTGACGTCCCCGCTTGCTTCGAAGGTAACCTCTTCAGCCAGCAGCGCGGATCCGAAAAGCCCGGCAGTAGCTAGTATCAGAAGAAAGATCCGATCCATCATCCTGCCCCCCCAACAATACCGCGAGATTGCATAACCGCCAGGAGTTCCATCATCGTCATCGCACTGGTGTCGATTGAGCCGCTCAACGCAACACCGATGCCACCGTCACCAATTTCTCGTGTACCGCCGGCGTCGAGAACCGGATTCAACGAAGAAAGCTCCGAAGGCATCTCCGGACAAATCACATTCTCTTCGGTGAACTCCTTTGCCTTGGTGAGAACGACCTCCTCGACACGCTCCGTGAGGCCAATTAGGTTAACCAACCCGCCGACAAACCCAGTAGGTTGAAGCACGACGTCGGCAAGATCAAAGTGAACGCATTGATCTTGAACATTGGCGCGTGCCGCTGCGGCGATCCCAACAGTCGTCGAGATAAAGCGAACTCCACGCCCGTTGGTCCCCTCGGATTCTTCGTTTCGACAACGATAAAGCTCGACGTCCACTGAGCCTACGAGTTCAATGAGATCACCGCTGGCGCGGGCGTCGTCGAGTTCAAAGTCAACATTCAAAGAGCAACTTTGTTCCAGTGTACCCGACAGAAGCGCTGGCGCTTGGACTTGGATTTCTCGCAGATCTAAGAGCCCCCGGAAACCTAGGCGCGTTGACGTCACACTGCTGATGCCCGCGTTAAATGCGTAAGGTAGGTTTTTCCCACGAGCGGGAATCTTGTTTGAGATGCTCAATTGAACTTCCCCGGCGTAGTCGCTTGGCGACGCATTCTGTGCACTGGGTCGAGCGTTCAACTCGGACTTCAAAAGTTCTGGGTTCGTGGTTGCGCAGGATGCGAAGAACAGCAAACACACAAAGGCAAAAGGTACGGATTTACGCGCCCCAAGTTCCGCCAAACTCCATTGTAGTTCTATTCCCATTACCCTTCGCTCAACCTCACCGTTGAATATCAACCCTAACGTACAGCGTCACGGCGAAGGTCAACAGTTTGCACCACGAAAATATACTGGTGCGGTGTTGTGTTGTCGCAACGACTTGCAGTTGACGCGGGTCCTTTGAAACTTCGAGCATAAGCTCTTCCCACAAGACTTTTCTCTCGCGTTAAGCCCTGAGCAGGTGCAGATGCATTCGGGCATCTGCCAATATTGCGAGGGTTTGCTTTCGATTCGTCGCCATGCCAGCACCTCTCATCAACAAACCGACTCCTAGGCGACACAATGTGTTTTACTCTCGACACAGGGTGCTTTTCACCTCCACAAGGGTGTTACGCCACTAAAGAGGGAAAAACCATGCGCTTGCTTTCTATACTTATTGTGACGATTCTATTCACAACCGGCGCGGTTGCCCAAACAATCGACAGGATAACAAAAAACAACGAAATCCGATTTGGTTTTCGAACAGATGCTGCTCCGTTGTCTTACATTAACGACCAAGGTCGCCCGTTTGGTCTGTCACCGTTGATTTGCGATCATGTAGCGAAGGTAATTGCGCAGAAACTGGAATTGAAGGATTTGAATGTTCAGTTCATTCCGGTCGACTCTAAGGATCGTTTCGACAAAGTAGCTTCCGGAGAGGTGGATATGCTCTGCGGGGCAGCGTCGATTACACTTTCCCGACGCGAAATTGTTGATTTCTCAATTCCAACTTATGTCGATGGCACGTCCATATTGTTACCAATCGAGGCTGAGGGCACCATGGGTGCACTCGCGGGAAAGAAGGTTGGAATGAGAAGCAGCACAACAACAGAAGCGTCCGTTCTGAATTCATTTGAAGCTGCAGGTATCGACGCAGAAATGGTGCGGTTCGCTTCACACCCAGACGGTATCAAAGCACTTCGAGACGGTGAAATTGACGCCTATTTTGCAGATCAGTCGATTTTGCTGGTCAACTACATTGCTGCGGGACTAAAGGGCAAATTCAAACTATCCCAGGAAATACTGACGATAGAAAAGCAAGGATTGGCCATCGCGAGGGGTGACGAAAACTTTCGACTCGTTGTCGATAGTATTCTGTCAGAAATGTATGCTCAGGGCACAATGGAAGAGATATTTCGTCTCGCTTTGCCGGGGGTGGAGCCGAGCGAAGCACTAAAAGCTCTGTACGTTTTCGCCCCCATTAATCCCTGAAGCTTGTCGCGCAAAACAGTTTTGTCGGGAGTTAATCACCCTGCACAATAGAAGCTGGCCTTGTAAGCAAACTGACCGCTCAAGCCAGCTTGACCAATGACCATGTTTTACTAAATGATCCTCCATTTGGCAGGCCAGTTGCCAGAATCACGGTCTTAGGCGATCCTTCGATAAATTGAAGGATCGCAATATGTTTAGATATATAATATTTGCTCTCAGTTTAAGCGCATCTAACGTCCTGTTCGCACAAGAGGCGTCCGATACTGTTGCAACGGAAGTTACGTCTGAAACTTCGTCCGACCTTCTATCTGATGCTGAGTTGCAAACTTTGGTCGCCCCGGTGGCTCTTTTTCCCGACACTCTACTCATACAGATATTTGTTGCGGCCACTCAGCCGCTGGAGATTGTTAAGGCAGAACGGTATTTGTTGGATAACGCCGACCGCGACCCCATAGAGCTCGAGCCGGAAATCGAAGCTATGGGCTGGGATCCGTCTGTAAGTGTATTGGCCACGGCGTTCCCCGAAGTCGTCGGTCAAATGGCCACCCACATCGATTGGACCGAGACAGTCGGCTCCGCCATGCTGGCCCAGTCCGACGATGTACTGGATGCGGTGCAGGTAATGCGGGATCAGGCAATTGACAGCGGAGCTCTTGTTTCCGGGCCCGAGCAAACTGTCGAGGTATCTGATGAAGAAACGGTTGTAATTACTCCGACACAACCCGAAACAGTGTACGTCCCGCAATATAATCCCGAGACTGTCTATACCGGCCCGTCGACCGGGGACGTAGTGGGCGCGGCCTTGCTGACATTTGGCACCGTGGCGCTGATCGACGAGATTTTCGACGATGACGACGATTGGTATGACTATTGGGGGTGCCGGAATTGCGGCGGATGGGGCGGTGGCCCGATATACAGAAACCCGGACATCGACATAGACGTCGACGGCAACGTCAATATCGGTAACGATATAGATCTTGGTGACCGAACTGATATCGGATGGAAACCCGATCCTGACCGAAAAAAGGAAGCCCGGGACAAGATCGCTGATCACAAAAGGCCGGAAGGTGGTCGCGGCGACCTGCCTGTCAACCGCCCCGAGGGCCGCACGGACGAACTCCGCGCAAAACTGAGCCGTGAATCCGGTGCTGCAGACATTAGCAGGGGAGACGCGGCAGCAGTTGCAGCTGGTGCAGGGGCGGGGGCTATCGCGAGCGGTGCTCTGGCCAATCGAGGTAGTGGGGGCAAGTCCTTGCCGCAGGTGAATCGCGGTAACATTGATCGGGACAAGGCTGCTGCCAAGCAGCAGGCCATCGATCGGACTAAACGGCCAGATGCGGCGAAGAAGCCTGTCAAAAAGAAACCGCAAGCAGCTAAGAAACCTCAGGTAAAAAAGGCCACGGCTCAGCAAAAACCCGCTGCGTCCAAAGGTAAGGCTATGAAGAAAAAATCTTCAGGCGGCAAAGCTCACAAGGCGTCCAAACGGGGACATGCTGCCAAAGGCAAGGGGAGGCGGTAACATGCGTAAATCGGTTTTTTCTATTTTAGTGATCGCAGTGGCTACTGGACCGGCGTTTTCCGACGGTGCCCTGTTCGAAACTCCGCAAACCGCGCTGGACGCTTTTGTCGAAGCGTTAAGGGCCGATGACCAGAATAAGCTGCTCGAGATTTTCGGACCAGAGGCAGAAAATCTAATCGGAACGGGTGATCCGGTGGAAGATCAGCAAAGAAGGCAGGAAGTGCTTGGCATGTATGCTGAAGGATACCGCTTTCAGCCCGAGGATGATGGGGTTTTTCTTCTGCTTGGCGAAGATAGTTGGCCCTTTCCGATCCCAATTCTGAGAGCTGAAAATGGTTGGAAGTTTGATTTAGAAGCCGGGGTAGAGGAGCTTTCCGCCCGTGAAATCGGACTGAATGAATTGGAAGTGATCGAAACGCTTGAGGCCTATGTTGATCTTCAGGCGGCGTTTCGTCTTGTGGACCACAATGGCGATGGCGTCATGGAATTTGCCCAAACGATCATATCGGATCCCGGCGCACGAAACGGCCTCTTCTGGCCAGAAGAAGACAGTTTTGTCGGTGAAGCCCTTGCCCGCGCTACCGCCTCGGGGTGGAGCGACGGTGCGGATGATTTCGAACCCGAACCTTTCCTCGGTTACTACTTCGCAATTTTACAGGGGCAGGGACCAAATGCTCCGGGTGGTGCCTATTCCTATTTTGTCGGCGATCGGTTCGTGGCGGGTCACGCCTTGCTTGCGGTGCCTGCGGACTACGGAGAAACGGGTATCCATTCTTTTCTCGTGGGTGAAAACGGCACCGTGTTCGAAGCGGACTTTGGGCCGGATACGCTTGAAATAACAGCTGAGATATCTACCTATGATCCCGGCCCAAATTGGTCACCAGCCGAGTAAATTTAGATTGGCGGCGACGCTTTGTTGCCGGGCTTTGGTTTGACCGCTTTGTTGCCGCGTGCAGGTGTAGATTGAATGCAATTCTCGACTTAAGTGGCACTGGTTCGGGAAGGATCGATTTTGGGAAATCTAATTAATCGATGAAAAAACTGCCCTTGATTCAATTTGACCCAACTTGCCCGCAATGGTTTGATCGAATGGCCGCTTTGTCCGCGTTCTGTGAGTTCGCTTGTGTTGAGATATTGCGGTCGTAGCGAATGACCGCAAAGGGTTGTGTCGCAAACTTTTGGAGCGGCCAGAGGCGGCGATTTTGTGGACACATCTATCCTGCGATCTCAGCAAATAGCCGAAAGCCCGAGGTAGTAGTGCTGGAGAATTGCTGCTTCCGGATCATGTTGGCCACCTCAATGCCATCCAATGTGGCTGACGCGGATTCGAACGACTTAAGCCCACGGATGAGCCGAACACGCCGCTTTATGATACGATGATCCTGTTCGATCATGTTGTTCAGATACTTGGACCTGATTGCCTGTATTTTGGCTGGGTACCCAAATCGCCTCAGAATTCTGTTCACTTCTCGAATACCGGCCGCGTTTGCTCCGCTTTTGTCGATGACGATCTTGCTCGGGATTCCATTTGACGACAGCGCTTTGGCAAAGAACCTTGCAACAGCTGAACGATTCCTTCGCTCAGACAGCATGAAATCAAGGGTGTTTCCTGCTTTGTTGACAGCTCGATAGAGATATATCCATTTGCCGCGAACACGTATGTAGGTCTCGTCCATTCTCCAGGACTTCTGTTTTGGGCGTTTCTTCGATTGCGCTCGCGCGGCGACCAACGGTGAGAATTTTACAACCCATCTGTTGAGAGTAGCGTGGTTAACCTGCACACCGCGCTCAGCCATGATCTCTTCCAAATTACGATATGACACCGTGTACCGCAGATAGAAATACACAGCGTACAAAACCGCATCCTTGGGGAAATGGCAGCCCTTCAGTAGAGATCATGTTGAAACCTGTTCAAAATCTATTCGACGGGAACAAACGTCAGATCACGCATATTCGTCAAATGGACCTAATAGTTTGCGACACATCCGGCACAAGTCCGACGTGGCAAATGACGGGAATACCTTCGCGAACAAGTGCCTCGACTATCCGCGGGCTGTAGCCGCAATAGACCGACTGCGCACCTGCCATCATTGCGTCCATAGCATCGCGCGAAGCCTCTGTCGCATCTGCATGTTTGCCCCATGGCAGGCCAAATTGGAAATGCGTTTCAGGCACAGCTTTGGCGAATTGGGACCGCTCTGACACAAAGGCTGTGCCAATCATGTCCATGCTTGCCTGCGCCGCCGCAATCGCTTCTTCCTCACGGGCAACTTGCACATATGCAATTGTGCGTTTGCCTTTAGCGTCCAGTAGGTCCTTAACCGTCATGCCACCCGTATCATTTGGCCCCGTTTGTAAATTTCTTGCGGCGTTCGCGGATTTTCGCGTCAGATTCGACAGTGCCATCATGGAACGAGCCAAACCACTTGTCCCACGGCAGTTCGAGCGATCCGTAGTTACATTCAAAATAACGGTGGTGCATCTGGTGATGGAACGTCCCCAACTTCAGGCGGTTCTTGTCCTTTACCAGCATGCCTTCAAAGCCCGTATGTGTTGTCGCAGCCGTCAGCGTGTAGTATTGCAGGTGAAACAGGATGTGGAGCGGGTGTGCGGCAACCACAAAATGGATCAACACTGACCCAAGGAAAATCAGGTGTTCGACGGGATGCATCGCCATGCCTGACCATGGGCCGACGTTGATGTTACGGTGGTGCAACGCGTGCACGTGCTTGTACAAGAATGGGATGTGCAGAAACCGGTGAATCCAGTAGAAATAAAAGCTTTCCCAGACCGGTATCAGCAGGAACAGGGCAATGAACCAGATCGGGTGCGCGGCCCATGTCAGCATAGGGGCATAGCCATTGGCCATCGCCCAAAACATCAGCACCTCATAGAATGTCCAAATTGTCACGCCACTGGCGATGGTCCAGAACATGTTGTCGCGGATTTGCCCGCCTAGCGTGAACTGCCGCCCGTTTTTCATCAGGGGGCGCGGGTCGTACTTCAGCTTCTGCCCCTGTTTGGTGAAGGTGTAGAAATAAAGATGCAATCCTCCGGCCACGAGAGTCATCAACGCAACATTGCGGATGAACATCTGTGCAATCCACCCGACGGCAAGCGTTTGCGTTTCTTCTAACGGTGGCTGAAACCAATAGAACGATATGCAGGCGATCGCGACCACGATCAATCGTTCGGTGATGAAGAACCAAGAGTTCCAGAACCACTTCACCATCGCCATTGGGCGCTGCGGCCAACTGAAGAAGGGTGACACTTGAAGCGGCACGTTTGGCGTGTGGTTCCAGCCTTTGAGTGGTGCGTCAGACATCAGTCGCCTCCGATATTAACAGCACGTATATTTTTGCACGATTTGTTTCGACGGAAAAATAGTATTAAAAGATCATCATCATCACAAATTCAGAGATAGAAATGCCACTGACCCTTAAAGCAATGGAGTATTTCACGACTGCCCTGCGTCATGGCAGCATCGTAAAAGCGGCGGCGGAGCTGAACATCGCGGCCTCCGCAGTTTCCAGCGCGATTGATCAGGTCGAGGCGGAATTCGATCTGACCCTTGTGATCCGCCAGCGCGCGCGAGGAATCCAGGCGAATGCGGCTGGGCGAGATGTGGCGCGAAAATGCGAACACCTATTGGAGGACTATCGGTCTCTTCTGATTGAAGGAACGGAGCTGAAACAGTCGCAAAGCGGAACGTTGAAGATTGGTTACTATGCTCCCATCGCGCCCGCGTTCCTCCCGCAAGTTTTTGATGCGCTCTTGCCAAACCGAGCTGATATCACCCTTGAGCTGGAAGAATGTAACAATGATGAGGCACAGGATGGGCTGCTCAAGGGGAGATATGATGCCATTTTGTTTGTGGCTGAAGGTGTTCGGCCTTCCATCAAATTTGACACTTTGATTGCGGCACCTCCGTATTGCTTGCTGCCAGAGTCCCATCCATTGGCAGGCCAGGATGCAGTCACGATCGCTCAGATTGCAAAGGAACCCTTGATCGTGCTGAACCGTCCCGTGGCCGCCTCCTATTACGAAGGTCTGTTTCAATCTGGAACACGGCAAGCGCCCGTCTCGGCCTATGCGAACTCGACCGAAATGGTACGCTGCCTTGTCGCCGCAGGAAGGGGGTGCGCCATCCTGAACATGCTGCCGCTGACGTCCGAAACCTACGGTGGCGCGTCCGTCGTCGCCCGTCCGATTTCAGATACCTTGCCACCATTGACGCTGGCCCTCGGGTACGACAGCGCGCGCCCAAGGCGGATCGTTCAAGAATTCGCGCAAGCCTGCCGCGATCACTTCACTGCATCTGGGCCAACTCGATGTGTTATTTCGAGCTAGTCCGAGATAAGCGGCCATTGGGGCGCATGCAGCGAAATGGTGCGATGTCCCGCAATGTGTGAGTTTGAGCAGCGCCAAAATTTGCACTAGCAGCGAAAGACCGGAATGCGGGCTGCGTCCGCAGAATGCCAGTGGGGTGTTGAATGCCTTTTATGGGCCGAACCAAGAGTTTTCTAGGTCTGCTAGAATGCCCCCTGAGACGCATACGAAAAACCTACGGTACCCGATATGTCGCCGCCGATGAACCTGCATGATCTCATTAAAGATCAGGACCTGGCACCCGACCTCATCGGGCATATTGACAGACTTTTGGTGTTAAAAAGCAAAACCAAGGAAATCGGCCGTGGACAACGCATAGCGATCCTTGACGATTTCATACACGATCAATTGGCGTGGGCAGCCGTGGTGAAAAAGAACGAAGATCGCCTCGACCTCATCGCCGAGGGTAATAACTTGCTGCGGTACATCGTTAGGGAAAATGCCACGGCCAGAAATGCCATTATCGAAGGCATGTGACAGCAGATCGGGCATTCAACGAGGGACAGGTGCATATAACATCCGAACCGCGATGTGCAGGAGCTTTCCGCTATTGCCTTGTTTACAGGAAATCAAAACCGGACCCTAGTACAGCATGCGGCGAAGGTTCCAAAGGAGCCCTTGCTACTTATTCCTTGGGGTTCAGAGATTGCTTGGTTCAACCTCACTTACCAGTGCTCTTTTGGCACCCAATCTTCGGTCTCGTTGTTCCAGAACCTGTTAGGATTGTCCTCGTCCATTCCCCGGATATGAAGCGTCCGCATGCACGGTTCTACGAAGATCACCGGCTCTTCGTAGGGGTGTGATGAATAGATGTTTCTTAGAACCTGCACGGTTTTGGCTTCGTTACTGTCCAGAAAGAATGACAGTTCCACACAGGGTACCTCGACAACCTTTGAGGTTGCCATGTTGCGCCCACTCCCCAGGGATCTGAATTGTTGCATTCCCGGCGCGGTCTGATAGGTGACGCAATCGTAGTCGCCATATTTCAGAACGTCATCGACCAGAACCGCGTCAATGATCTTTTGCGCATGTGTATCTGGCACCTGGACAACGATCCGCAGACCGTTTTCGGGAACGAACCTGTCATTTTCGAGTTTGGGCAATGTCATGTTTATCTCCAGCAGCTTCTGCCGAAATAGCTCGTATTGGCGATGCTGTGGAAAATGACGGTTCGTTATCGGCCGAACTGTCAATTGTCGTCCGAGCCGTCCAGAGCCTTTCTGCTCAGGCCAAACCAGCGTTCGAGCGCATCGAACCCGTCGTCGGAAATGGTAAGAGCGCGACTACCGGTCCTGCGCTCCAACCAATTCGCTGTCAGTGACTTCTGCATGATCGCTGTGGCCAGCGGGCCGGAAATGTGGTGCCGACGCTCCGTCCAGTCAAGGCAGAGTTTTGCCGGAGGTTTACCCGATGAAACTCGTGGCGGCTCGATCCCGATATCATCGAGGAAATCCTGATAGCGAGGTCCGGATGTCAAAGCGTCATCTCTGAGATTCAGCACATTAAGGGCAACAAGGCGCTTCGTCATCAGGACGCCGAGCTTACCAGCAATGTGATTGTAGCAACTGCGTGCGCGTTGTGTGTCTGTCGCGATCCGGCCCGGCCGAGACAGGTGGTCGGTCGGTGACAGGGTAGCCAATCCTTCCAGCACCCGGGCAACGTCAGCACTTGCCACCCAGTGATAAACATGCCGGCCGCTTCGCAAAGAAGCGGTCAGACCGGCAATTTCGAGTTGCTTCAAATGGGCACTCGCGGTCTGCGGGCTTACCTTGGCCGCACAAGCCAGCTCTTTGTTGGTGAATGCGCGCCCGTCCATCAGTTCGCACAGGATGCGGGATCGGCTGGGATCGGCGAGCGCGGCCCCGATTATATCCAGTCTCGGTTCGATTGCCATGCAAGACAGATTAAAGACAGAAAGCGAATGCAGCCAGTAATAACCGTTCGATGGCGAACGAAATGAGCTTTAAAGCGGACGCAATCATGTGTCTGTGTTTGTCCCGCTAGAAAGCCACTGGCGTTAGTCCCACTGAATCGCCACTACTCAACCAGAGATCGCTTCACATAACACCGGTTCAGGACGTTCGCAGTTTGTTACAGCGCAGCGATTCAGCCGAAGATTGCGAAATCTGCCGCTCCTGACGTGGGGCGTCGACAACCGCAATGCGAACAACGTTGACCTTCTTAACGCTTACCTCAAGGCTAGGTTTCGGAAACTGAATGCCCAAAGCAACAACAATGTCTGGGCCTTGTACTTTACCAATCCGGAAAACGTGTGGTGAAATAATTGGGGATACGGACTGCAAACAGGCGCTTCAGCGCAGACCTATAGGCAATGCCTGTGGTAACTTTTGCCGGGCTCCCATCTTTCGGAGAATAGACGTCCAGACAGTATACATTGTGCCGAGTGAGCGTTGATGCTAGGCGTCGACGGTAAACTCGACCTTGCGTTTGATCTTCAGGCCGGACGTTCGAGTGCGGCTGCGGCATCCCACAGGCAAGAGCTCGCGTTGTTTTTTGCGCAGTACAAAATGGTGGGAGTAGGACAAGCAGAGCGCTGATCCTGCCAGGCCAAATCATGGCTCCTAGGATTATGCGCTTAGGGGCGCCATTGTGCGCAACAAGATATGGAATCAATCTGCAGTGGACTCATTGAGGCCTACTTGCCTGAATCAATTTGGCCGAAACACTATCTTTTAGGGTTTGATATGGAATCTATTTTATTGCAGCTAGATGTCGGGATACCGGTCCATTGCAAGGCGTGGTCGAATACTCCAGTGGCGCGTGGGCTGCAACTGACAATCTGCACCAACGTGAGCAATGGTCCCTCCGCACGGATTGCTCGACAGTTCTGACGGCTTCCATCTCGAAAACCTATCAGATGAGAAATCAGGGGATGTCCATTCCATCAGAGCCCTTCCGCACCTAGCCGCTATCTACCCCAGAGCATCGGGTAAAGGACCAATCACTAAGCCGCCATTGCCCAGCACGCTCCGGTCTTTCTGTTAGACCGTTGCCCCTTTGATACGGATCGCAGAACCCAGTGTTCCGGCACACAGACCCACAACAATGGCGATCAGAAGTTCGGTCATTGCAACATTGGCAAAGTCCCAATGGGCAAACAGCAGCGTCCCAACAATGCCGATCAAACCACCCATCATGGCCCCCAACCAGAGGCGGCGCGTCATCATGCCAAGCGCAATGCCCAGAATGCCTGGAAGGCCGATGATGTTGCCTCCGATTGTTCCCAGAAGTTCCAGCATAACTTACCCCTTTTCAGTCCGACTGTATGGTCAGGTATGACCGGATTTCTGTACTGCCGTCAGCAACCTGTTGTTGCAAGTTACCTGCAGATTTATTAGCCAACGCATCGGTGATTTTCTGGTATTCTTCCTGATAACCCTGCGGCAGGCTGTGTGCGATGCCTTGGTGGCAGTCGATGCAGGTCATGTTGTTGTCAATTGCCCGCTGATGTTCCGATGCAGCGCGTGCTTCTTGAATGGTGAAATCCATATAGTCAAAGTTATGGCAGTTGCGGCACTCGCGGCTGTCAGAGGCCTTCATCTTTTTCCAGACCGCCGAAGCCATACTTAGCCGATGCGCTTCGTATTTTTCAGGCGTGCTGATGGTTCCGGCAAGCTCGTGATAGACATCTTTAACAGCCATGATCTTGGCCTTGATCTTGTGGTTCCATTCATGTGGCACGTGGCAGTCAGAACAGATCGCGCGGACACCGGAGTGGTTGTTGTAGTGGATCGTCTCGCGGTATTCGCCCAGATTGGTTTCCATCGTGTGGCACGAGGTACAGAATTCCTCGGTATTGGTCAGTTCCAATGTCCAGTGGAACCCACCCCAAAACAGAATACCGGCCAGAAACCCGGCGAGGATCAGAAAGCCCGAGCTGAACATAACAGCCGGGGTCCAGATCGCGTTCCAGAGGCGGCGGATCCAACCGCGGTTTTCGGGGGAGTCTGCCATCTTGGTGCTCCTTTCAGACATGCGTTGGATTAATTGCCGGACGAGGGTTCAAACACGTTGTCGACCAACGCAGGCGCATCTGCCTGAGGCACGTGGCACTGGTTGCAGAAATAACGGGTCCCGGCGATGTGATCCAACTCATTGCCGTCACGATCCAGATAATGGGTCATCGACAGGGTGGGCGCATTGCGTTCCCCGGCTTTGGTCCAGTCATGGCAAGACAGGCATTGATTGGTGCGCACGTCGATCTGGTATTGCTCGATCGAGTGGGGGACAAGCGGTGGTTGCTGGCGATAGTTACGCTGCATCCGTCCTTCCACGTTCTTGTGAATCTGGTCCAACGGAATGGGTTCATCCACCTCGGCGCCACGCAGGGTTTGCACCGGCGCGGATTGCGCAAGGACGAACCCGCTCAGGAATATAACGGGGATCAGGGCGACGACACCTGTCAGGATTGTCTTGTTCATCTCGGCACTCCCTTAAATAGGTCTGGCTACGCGCGGTTCAGGCGCGGGAACTGGATCGGAAGGTGCGGCGACTTGGTCGTCGAACCGGTGAGTAAATTTGAAGACATCAACTGCACAGACATCGATACAGCGACCACAGTTTGAGCAGTCGGTTGACAGGATCAGCGGCGTGGCACCCGGCTTGCCTTTCAGCGCGGGCGAAATGATGTGGTTTTCGGGGCAGACGGCATAGCAATCCATGCAATCGTCACAGGCCGAGCGGTTAACCGCGCTGACCCGTAACAGGCTTTTGGTGCCGATCAGGCCATAAAACGCACCGACCGGGCATATGTGGCCGCACCAGCCGTGACGGGCGACAAGCACATCAAAGACAAAGATCGCAACGACCATGGCCCAGACAAAACCGGCCCCAAAGATCAGGCCGCGATGCAGCATGGTGATTGGGTTGATAATCTCCCATGCGATCACGCCGGTGAGGCCCGAGACGATCAGCGCGGTGGCCAATATCCACAACCGCGTGCGCCTTTTAGGTTGCCAACCTTTCGGCAAATCCAACCGCCTGTGCAGCCAGTTTGCCGCGTCGGTCACCGGGTTGATCGGACAGACCCAAGAACAATAGACGCGGCCCCCGACCAGCGCATAGGCCACCATGACGATCAAACCGCCAATCAAAGCGGTCAGCGCCGGCCAATGCCCGGCGATCATGCTTTGCAACAGGATGAATGGGTCCGTCAGCGGCAGTACACCAAGGGTCTGCGATCCTGCCAAGGTACCTGTAACGACCCAGGTGCCGAACCAGGGTCCCAACAGGAACAGGACCAGAAAGAACAGCTGACTGATACGGCGCAGTATCAGGTATTTATGCGCACCGACCCAGCCTTTGACCGCCACGGCTTCTTGGCCTATGGGCATATGTGTGCGGGTGGTCATTGTCCCACCCCTGGAAGATCATAGCCGGGTTCAAAACCACCCGGTGCGATCAGATTGTCGACCCCCGGGCCGGGCAGGCGGTCGGGCAGGTCGATTATGCCTTCGACAACCGGCGCGCCCTTGGCATCTTTTTCTTCCCAACCTTTGCGGTAATGATCGGCGCTGCTGCCCCGCGCAAGACGTGCCGGCAATACCTTGATTGCGGCTTCTGGCAGAACACAGCTTTTTTCGCACATGCCACAGCCGGTGCAGCGGTCGGCATGTACAGTTGGGATAAACATCGCATGGTGGCCCGAGCGGGCGTTATGCGCTGTTTCCAGCGTGATCGCTTCGTCTATCACGGGGCAGACACGGTAACAAACGTCACACCTCAAACCCAGGAAGTTCAGGCAGTTTTCCTGATCGACCAAAACCGCGACGCCCATTTTGGCATCGTCAATGTTATCCAACTTGGGATCTAGCGCACCGGTCGGGCAGGCGGCAACACAAGGGATATCGTCGCACATTTCACAAGGCACATCGCGAGCGGTAAAATATGGCGTGCCCGTCGCCCCGGCATCCGACCCAAGCTCGGCCAGTTTCAAGGTATCATAGGGGCAGTCTCGCACACACAGCCCGCAGCGAATGCAGGCCGACAAGAACTCCCGCTCTGGCAGCGCACCGGGGGGGCGCAAAGCCTCGGCCGACAATGCACGGGCGTCGCGGGCCAGCCAGGCCAGCAGTGATCCGGCGACCATACAGCCGCCTGCCGCACGCGCCGTATCCTGAAGGAAGCGGCGACGTTTCGGCGAAAGAGGTGTCTCGGCGAGTGGCATGGGGATTACCTTTGCGATCCGTGCCGATTACGCGCGCTCGACCTTACAGGCGCATTTCTTGTAGTCGGTTTCCTTCGACAGCGGACAGGTTGCATCCAGCGTCAGCTTGTTGGTCAACTGGTGTTCATCAAACCACGGCATAAAGACCAAGCCGCGCGGCACCTTGTTGCGCCCGCGTGTCTCAACCCGACTGGTGACCTCGCCACGGCGGGTCGACAACACGATTTCCTGCCCGCGGCGCAGGCCGCGATCCTTGGCGTCTTGTGGATGCATATAGACAACTGCCGACGGGAACGCCCGGTGCAGTTCCGGCACCCTGCGTGTCATCGAGCCTGAATGCCAATGTTCCAGCACGCGACCAGTAGACAGCCACAGGTCATATTCTTCGTCCGGCTCTTCTGCGGCGGGTTCGTAGGGGGCAAAGATGATTTTTGCCTTGCCGTCCTTGTGACCGTAGAATTTAACATCCGCGCCTTCGGGCACATACGGATCGTACCCTTCGCGGAAGCGGTAAAGGGTTTCTTGCCCGTCCACGACCGGCCAGCGCAACCCGCGCGCCTGATGGTAGGTTTCGAACGGTGCAAGGTCATGTGCGTGGCCACGGCCAAATTCGGCATATTCCTCAAACAGGCCTTTCTGAACGTAGAACCCAAAATGCTCGGATTCGTCGTTGTCAAAGCCTTCCGCAGTTTCGGCTAGGGGGTACTTATCCACCGATCCGTTGGCGTAAAGCACATCATACATCGTCTTGCCGCGGTGTTCGGGCATCTTGGCCAGCAGCTCTTCATCCCAAACCTCTTCAACGGTGAAGCGCTTCGAAAACTCCATCAATTGCCACAGGTCCGATTTTGCTTCACCTGGCGCTTTCACCTGCTGACGCCAGAACTGCGTACGGCGTTCCGCATTGCCATAGGCGCCTTCCTTTTCGACCCACATGGCGGTGGGCAGGATCAAATCGGCAGAGACAGCCGTGACCGTTGGATAAGGGTCAGAGACTGCGATGAAGTTTTCCGGGTTGCGATAGCCCGGGTAACCTTCCTCGTTGATATTGGGTGCCGCTTGCATGTTGTTGTTGCACTGCACCCAATAGGCATTCAGTTCACCATCCTTCAGCTTCCGGTGCTGCAAGACAGCATGGAACCCGGGCTTAGGTGGAATAGTACCTGCCGGGATATTCCAGGCGGTTTCGCAAATCTGACGGTGTTCGTCATTTGCCACCACCATGTCAGCAGGCAGGCGGTGGGCGAACGTGCCCACCTCACGCGCGGTTCCACAGGCCGAGGGCTGACCGGTCAGCGAGAAAGGCGAGTTGCCGGGTTCTGAGATCTTACCAACCAGCAGGTGTACATTATACATCAGCGAATTCACCCACGATCCGCGGGTGTGCTGGTTGAAGCCCATGGTCCACAAGCTCATCACTTTGCGGTTCGGGTCTGCATATTGTTGCGCCAGCTTCTCAAGTTTATCGGCGGGCACGCCAGACAGTTCGGCTGTGTATTCCAACGTATAAGGCGCGACCGCCTCGGCGTATTCTTCAAAGCTGATCGTCTCGAGCTTGCCCGAGTTTGGGTTCTCTGCCTCTTGCTGCAGCGTGTTTGTATCGCGCAGACCATAACCGATATCGGTGGCGGTCTTGGTGATGTTGACGTGTTTGTTGACAAACTCTTCGTTCACCGCGCCGTTCTGAATGATGTAATTGGCGATGTAATTCAGGATCGCCAGATCGGTCTGCGGGTTAAACACTAGGCCATTATCGGCAAGCTCGAACGAGCGATGTTCGAATGTCGATAGAACATGCACTTCGCATCCCGGCTTGGTCAGGCGCGTGTCGGTCAGGCGCGACCACAGGATCGGGTGCATTTCGGCCATGTTCGATCCCCACAGCACGAAAGTATCCGCGTGTTCCAGGTCGTCATAGCAACCCATCGGCTCGTCAATTCCGAAGGTACGCATAAAGCCCACGACCGCGGACGCCATACAGTGCCGCGCGTTGGGGTCGATATTGTTGGACCGGAACCCGGCTTTCATCAATTTCGAAGCAGCATAGCCTTCCCAAACCGTCCACTGGCCTGACCCGAACATGCCGACACTGGTCGGGCCCTTCTTGGCCAGCGCCTCTTTCCATTTGGCAGCCATGACGTCAAAGGCTTCGTCCCAACTGACCGGCTCAAACTCACCGTTCTTGTCATATTCGCCGTTGGTCTTGCGCAGCAATGGGGTGGTCAGGCGATCCTTGCCATACATGATCTTGGACAGGAAATAGCCCTTGATGCAGTTCAGCCCGCGATTGACCGGCGCGTCAGGGTCACCCTGAGTGGCGACAACACGCCCGTCCTTGGTACCTACCAGCACAGAACAGCCGGTGCCACAGAACCGGCAGGCGGCCTTGTCCCAGCGAATGTCAGGGGTGCCCACCTGCGCGGCGGCCTGACCAGTGGCCAAAGGAATACCTGCGGCAGAGGCCGTCGCTGCGGCCGCTGAGGCCTTGAGGAATGTCCGACGAGTTTCTGATATGGTCATAGCGTGGGCCTCCGGCTGGTGGTTTGGCTTGGGGCATCGGGATGCGGATGGTTGTCCGCAGTGTCCTCGAAATGGTGGTACGTTAACGTCAGAGAAATCACCCCGGGGATCTGGTGCAGGTCCATGATGATCTCGGACGCAAGGCGTGTCGGCGTGTCTTCGACAACAATTACGAAACGGCCGTCTTCGGCCTCGGCGTGAATTTCGACACCGACCGTGACTTTCATTGCCTCGGACGCCGCCAGTGCCTGCGCTGGTGCGATATGTAAAAGGCATCCGCAGATATTCATTGGCTGACTTCCGTTTGAGATATGGTTTTGCGTTTCAATGTGACGGCATCGACCGGGCATGACACCATACACGACCCACAGCCAGTGCAGGCGTCGAGGTCTAAAGATGGATCCGCGCGGCCACCCAGTTGCAGCCTGAAGCTGATGGCGTTCTGATCGCAATTATCCTGACACACTCGGCAGCTGACACCGTTGACAGACAGGCAGGACGCAGCTTCGACCGACGCGCGCCACGGCCAATCTTGCAGGCGTTCTATGTCCAGGGCATCCGTGGGACAGGATTGAGCGCAACTCCCACAAAAAGTGCAGGGACCCTCGGTGGGTTGAAACACCGGATACCCATCCTGACCAATGGCAATCACACTTTCGGGGCAAGCTTCGACACAGTCGCCACATTTACTGCATTGATCTGCAAAACCAGGCACAACCGAACCCGGAGGTCGAACAAGATTACTGTCCTCCCGGAATGCGGTGACGCCCAAAAATGCGCGTCGGCTGGTCAGTTGACTCATATCGCTTTGACCTGGCTATCTCTGATTCCTTTTCTGAGTTTACTGCATAATCGTTCTGAGGCTGGTACATTTTGATCCAGATCATTATTTGAGCGCATCGTTCTTAAACGTTTTGAGCTATTTGACGTCTGGAATGCCACCATCCGTACTGCTTGAAACCAGATGAGCGATGACACAACAAAGCCAAACCGCCATCTGTCTCAAAACATCTGATGACGTATAGCCGTCCATTGCCAACCGTTGCCACGTCGACAGGTGATTGGGCCGTAGATCATGTCGTCGCGCAACTTCATTGACCTCACACCCAGGACCAACGACTTGGCCACAACACGACCCTTGAACGGTTCTGAAGGTGTAGACGCCCCGGCTGGCCTCGGTGTGCCATTGTGGGTTTGCAAACATCCTGAATGGAGGCGTCACTGGAAGAGATTGGCCTGAATTTGGCGAAGAATGTGTTCCAGGTGCACGGAGCGGCTAGAACAGGTCACCCGGTTCTTCAGAAGAAACTGCGCATGGGCAGGTCCTCGAGTACTTTGCCAAATTCCCGCGTAGCGTGGTTGCAATGGGGGCCTGCGCCAGTGCGCATTATAGGGGGCGCGAGATCGGTCGTTTGGGTCACGAAGTCAGGCTGTTCCATCCGGCCCTTGTTTCAGGCTGGGCGAAGCGCGCGAATGGCGGGTAAGTTTGGTGTTTCCATGACTGATCCTACGAACCGCCATTCCATCCCACTTCGACAACCCGACGTTGACCGGTGTAGCATATCACTGGATGCTGCATCGCATCCGACGTCGAGTTTGAGCCCAAACTTCCAAATGCTGCGATCAGTGCGAATGGTAATGCTCGAGGTGAGCCGCCGTCCGTTAATTAGCAATGATCTCCGATAGCGTCAGCCCACCCGTAGCTTGCTTTGTTGCCGCGAAATGCTCTAATTTCTTGAATGATGGTGTCGAGGGACCCTATAGATTGCTGGACAATCCACATGATTGCTTCCTGAATTGTGCTGTAGCCACCTTCTATTGTTGTGCTCAAGCGAGCGTGTGACTGCTCGAGGTCAGCCTTGGCATTAGACCGAAGTCTTGAGCCATGTTTTTCCAGATACTCAGATATCGACTTGCTAAGTGCTGTTAACTCCAAGTGAAGGGATTTAGCCGAAGCGGTGACATCACCGCTGTCTATGGCTTCCTGGACACTACGCGCTGTTGACTTGATCTGGCCATGAAGAGACCTTGTATCTCTGTCGAACCGTGCTCCACTTGTAGCAGGGCCGACGTCTCGCTCATTCACCCGATCGCGATCGGCGCCGGATCGTCGGTGTAAGCCTTTGCGATCATGGGAATTACTCTGCCAGTTTGCGCTGAGCAGAATGGTATGATCGATTGTTGTTTCGGCTTCAACAGCTTGTGGAAAGAAGTCGAGACATAATGAAAGCACTGTGAAAACAATAGCCTTTAGTGTGATCTCCACTGCAGCGATCCTATATTGAAATGCCCATCTCAAGCTTTTTAGCTTCCGAAGCATTGAGACCGCAACCCTCACTATCGCGGACCTTATCCGAGTTTTACTGTGCCTACTGCAAAGGTTACAAGGAATGGCAGGAATAAAGAGAGATAGCAGGCTTTCGAGTGGACAGGACTAACGACCTAAAATTCCGCAAACAGTGAGCATAATGGCCTTCTGGCTTCGCACTCGCGGCAAAGGGCAGCAATGCGGGCCGCGCCCCCAATGCCGAAGGACATGCCATTGTGGCAAGGTGCCGTTCTAGTGGGGCTGGCCGTCTCTATGGCCTTCCCTCTCGCTGGGCTGACGCTTCTGGCAGTGTTGACCTTGGACGCATTCTTACTTTCGCGGGTTCCAAAGCTCAAACAGATGCTCACCTGATTTCGTCGGTGCTGGGCTGCCCCACATGGAGCAGCCCACATACCTAACGCCATACTTAACTGTCATCAGCAGAATCGACCGTATTTGATTCTTCTAAAGCCGCTAAAGGAGACATTGGCACAAGTGCAGCGAAAGATGACTTCGTCCCGCGACTTGATCCTTAATCCGCCCGTTGACGTTGCTTGCGCAGCGAATGGCCGGTCTGGTGAAGCTGCAGTGCGGCGGCGGCACTTACGATAAATGTCTCTTATGGGCCGCGAGTTACAACACACTCTGGAGCTGGCGATGTACCAGAAATCGGACAATGCTGTCACTCTGTCGCAAGTTGAAATTTGAGGAAGGTCGCCCCGTCATAGTCGACTTCGCCAACCCGCCAAGCACCAAGTCTGTCGAGTGCCCGCAGGTTCGTGCGTGACGGTGGTAAAAGGAAGGTCACATACGGGATGCGTTCATCGGAAATTGCAAAGTCGATCGCCTTTCGCGAGATGCGCGGCCCGAGGCCAAACGTGTCGGGCCGCAAGACCAGTCCGAAATCCCACTCGGCTCCTTCTTTTTGAAATCCACCCCAGCCGACATATCGGTCATCGGACAAGAATGCCCAATGTCCAAGTCCGTCACGGTGCCAACACTCTTCCTTTTTGGCGACAAACCGCGCCACTGTCTCGGCATTCCAAGTAAATCTCAGAAGCGGCATATGCTCGGCGACACGAGGGTCGGACATGTGCGCTAAGATTTCGGTTGGGTCGATTTCCGACAATCGGACGAATTTTATTTCAGATCTCATTGCGGCGTCTTTCGATGTGCTCGTCTCTCATTGTCCGCTGGACGCGATATTTCAACAGCCAACTCTTTGCCTGCTGTCACGCTGGGACATACGCATTCAGTTTGTTGCCATCCAGATCCCGGAAATACCCTCCGTAGAAACCATGATCTCCGCGTGTGCCGGGGGGTCCCTCATCTGTTCCGCCAAGTTCGAGGCACTTGGCGTGAAGCGTATCGACGGCTTTTCCGTTGGTCATTTTCAAAGCGACCATCACCCCGTTTCCAACGCTTGCCGGTGCCCCATTGAATGGACAAGCAAGGCATAACGCAGGCTCGGCCCTTGAGCGGCCCCATGCGGCCATATCGCCGTGTTTCCAAAGACGGTTTGCGCCCACGCTCGAAAACAAGGCGTCGTAGAATTTCAGCGCGGCCTCGAAGTTGTTGGTTCCGAGGGTAACATATCCAATCATGCTTGATCTCCGTAATTCTGTGGTCGTCATTTTCAACTTTAAGCCCGGCTACAAAGACCCCTGGGTTGCTGCGCCAGACCGCCTAGCAAGTAAGGTCGAGGCCGGACCATGGCTCGGAATTGCCCGCACTTCAAAATTTTCGAAACGCTCGATTGCCTGCATCAATCGGGAGCGGGACATAAATCGGCCGGTCCCGCGAAACAAAAGCGCCTGGCGCATGAGGCTGCCGGCAAGACCACGGGCAGGCTCATCCGCGCAAAACGCGAGACAAAGCGCGCCGCCGGCTCGAACAACCCTGCAAAGCTCACTCAAAGCCAGGTGGGGATCGGGGACGGTTTCCAAAGCCCAAGCACACGTCACAAGATCGAACGTGCCATCTTCAAACGGCAGGGACTCCAACCGTCCTTGTATCTTCGGCACAGGAATGTCGGCGCAGCGTGCAAGCATCGCTGCGGACGGGTCGAGAAGGGTCATCAAATTCGGCGGCATGCCCTCGGCGATCAGTCTACGTGCCAGGTTGCCGGTGCCGCAGCCAGCATCCAAAAGCCTCGAATTCGGCGTCGCAAGTGCACGCACCAGACCTTCCAGGGCGGCCTGCGCCTCGCCGCCTGCATGACGCAGCCAGCGATGATGAAGTTTGTCGTAGCGAGGTGCGAGCTTGTCATAAAGATCAAACGCATCGTCTAAAGGCGTTTCTTCCAACATCTATTTGGTCCTATTATTCATTCATCGTGTCCGCGGTGCGCGCACGTTTTTTACGGAGAACTTGCGTCGGATTGCGGCGCGGTGTGTTCGTTCTCGGGCCACGTCCATGCGGTCCAGAGAATTGCGATTAGAGCCACGATCTCGATGACGAGGTGGAAGGTGTCATCCATGTCGGTGGGGGCCGAGGAAAGGAGCGTACCGGTTGTGACGATCGCTGCAAGAAAGGTGACAGGGCGACCAATCCTGCGGGTTAGCAGGAGCGAAAAGAGCACCATCGCAATCGGCACTTGGACGAGGAAACCGCCCAAAAGCATCAGCCCTTCGGTGATCTCGATGCCGTTGTAATGGCCTGTCAGCAGCATCTCGATATGGGACGCGAGGACAAACTGGTGAATATCGCGAAAGATGATGTTGAGCAGTATGAACAGCCACAGGGCCGACAGAAGAATACGGGGATCGAGCCGTCTCATTTTGGTGTCTTCTTTCTGTGTTTCTGGAGTTTGCCGGTATCAGGTCGGGAGCACGACCGGGTTCAGATCACCGCGCCGGATGTGCGCGTTGCAAAGGCGCGGCGGATAAGGAGTTCCGCAATCGCAAGGTTGATGGTCCACGCCCCAACCATCAGGAGGTCTCGCGAAAACCCCTGCAGTTCGGTGTCAAAGAGGGCCATTGCGACCAGAAAGAGCGCGGTTTGCGTTGAGGCCCCTTGGCCGATGGCATAGGCGCGCAGCATCGCGGCGCGGTGCGCGGCGACGTTTCGCGACCGGATCGCGACGATGGCCCATGCGATGAGGGTGACCATCGCGAGGCCGAGCGTGACCCTTGCCCCGTAAAGTACTGGTCCCTGCAGGGCATCGGGAAATGCGTAGGACACGGTCATCCAGAGCCCGGTTAGTGCGCTGATGCATCCCGCTGCCGCCACAATCCGCCCGAGGGTCCTGTGCAGGGCCGGGCGGTAGCGCCTCAGGCTCGGGAGGAATTGCACAGCCCCCACAAGGCAGAAAACTGAACTGCCGAGGATATGCAATGTGATCGGGAGGGGATCGAACACCGCACGCGGGTTCGGCGGGATGATCGCCCGAGCGCCGAGAAGTTCCGGAAGCCGGACCAGCCCTACGACTGCCGGAATGAAAGAGTAGAGGAACAAGAGGGCAAGGAACGCCCATTCGCGACGGCTTATAAAGTGCATGCTTCGGTCTCTCAGAATAAGGCGTCGGTCTGCCTCAGGCGGGCTTGCGCGCGACGATAAAGGGGCTCAGTCGGTTCTTTCCGAAATACCGTGTCTGCTCGATTTCGAACCCGGCGCGGATCAGGTGTCGGGTCAATTCAGCGCGACTCAAGATGATCACATTAGGCGCGATCCGCGCGGCCATGAGCACGCGAACCATGGCTCGCATCCAGCGCGGCGCGTCCTTCAGACAAACCGTCTTTGATATGAAGTGACCGCCGGGTTTCATTTGGTGGAATGCTGCATCCAGTACGGTGGGTATGTCGTCCACCAGGTGAAGCAAGCTGAACGCGCAAATGGCGTCGAACGGTTGGCCAGGAATGTGTTGCGCCGCCTCCGCCTGAAGAAATTCTGGTGTTCCCGCGGCATCGCCACCTGATCGTGACCGGGCGATCCGGATCATCTCGGCAGAGAGGTCGGTTGCAGTCACATGAGCGACGACAGGCGCGATCTTCCTGGCTGTGCCGCCTGTGCCACAGCCGATTTCAAGAACGCGATCGGTCGATCGAAGAAGCGCAGTGACGCATTCCAGCTTTTCTTCGTAGGCGGTGACATCGGCAATGGGTTTCTTGGCGTACTTGGGCGCATGCCGGTCCCAGAAGGCTTGGGCAGTCATGTCGGTTTCCTTTGCGCGTTGCACTTCAGGTTTGAAGCGGCGCGGATGCGCCAGTCGTAAGAAACTGCGGAATGCATTGTGTCGCTTTCGATTGCAGAGACCGGGCCGATCTCGTTTCGCATCCGGTATCATCCATGCGCTCATAAAAGGTCGATTGCTTAAATTCGTCCACCTGCTATACGCTCATGAATGAACTGGCAGGCCGTTTCCTTCGATTGGAACCAGGTACGCGCCTTCCTCGCGACAGCGGAGGAAGGCTCGTTCAGCGGCGCGGCGCGCGTGCTGAAGACAACGCAGCCGACGATAGGGCGGCAGATCGGTGCGTTGGAGGAGGCACTTGGCGTCACGTTGGTAGAACGCAGCGTCCGTGGTCTTACCTTGACGGAAGCAGGGCGCGACCTGATTGATCACATGCGCACGATGGGCGAGGCTGCGACGCTCATCTCGATGGTGGCCGACGGTAAATCTCAGGATGTCACCGGAGAGGTCACGGTCACGGGAACGGACCTCTTGTCAGCAGCGATCCTGCCAGGCGTGCTCAAGCCGTTGAGACAGATGGCGCCGGGCATCCGCGTCCGCATTCTCGCGTCGAGTGAGATGCAGAATTTGACGCAGCGCGAGGCAGACATCGCGATACGCCACGTCCGCCCAGATCAGCCGGACCTGATCGCACGGCACTTGGGCGACTTTCGCGCCACTCTCTATGCCGCGACCGACTATCTCGATCGTGCAAGCCGCCCACGGACTCCGCGCGATGTGGCTGCACTCGATTTCGTCGGCAATGCCGACCCAGAGAGGCTAATGGCCCCACTGCACAACATGGGCGTGCCCGTTCGCGCAGAGAGCTTCGTGATGTCGAGCGAGAGCGGTGTCGTCGCATGGGAATTGGTGAAAGCGGGCTACGGCGTCTCTATGCAGCCCGAAACGTTGGGCGAGGCTGAATCTGGCATAGAGAAGGTCTTGCCGGATTTCCCTTCGCTTGAGTTTCCAATCTGGCTGGTCACCCATCGGGAGTTACAGACCAGCCGTCGTAACCGGATCGTATTCGACCTGCTGGCCCGGGGTCTGTCAGACGTTGCGAAGCGCCGAAGTGGTGGCGATTAACAGGTGCAAAAGCGCCGAACCCGGAGCAAGTAAGGTCGCGTGGCAATAGTTGAAGCTGCGCTTGCACGAGTTCGTTTTGTCCGATGAGTGTACGTTAATGTTGGAAATGCTGCGCAATCGATCAACTTCCGCTTTGGGGAAGCTGCAATGCGGCAACTTATCTCGCGATGAACGGCTGGTTTGGGCCGCCCGCGAGAGCGGCCCGTTGACTTTAGATCTCTATCGCTTCGGCGATTGCTAGGGCATCCTCGAGTTCGACGCCGAGATACCGGACTGTACAGTCCATCTTAGTATGGCCAAGCAGAAGCTGAACAGCGCGTAGGTTTCCGGTCTTCTTGTAGATCTGAGTGACCTTGGTTCTCCTCATGGAATGGGTGCCGTAGGCGCTTGCTTCGAGGCCGATCGACGTGACCCAATCGCGGACAATCTGTGCATATTGGCGTGTCGAGATGTACAGGCGTTCATGAAATCGGCCGGGCCAAAGGTACTCCGAACCGACCATCAGCTCATCTTCCATCCACTTCTCAACAGAGGCACGTGTGCCCTCTGATATCTCAAAGCGCACGGGTTTCTGCGTCTTGCTTTGAAGGACCGAAGCCCGTTCCTTAATCTGACCCGATGACATGACATCGGCGACCTTCATCTTCACCAGATCGCAGCCGCGAAGCTTACTGTCGATTGCCATGTTGAAGAGCGCAAGATCGCGATGATTTTCGGCAAGCTCGAGGCGAACTCGGATTGCCCAGACATGTTTTGGTTTCAGCGGTCGCTTCTGGCCGACGATGCGTCCTTTGTTCCAGGCTGGGCGAAGAGCACGAATGGCAGGTAAGTTTGGTGTTTCCATGGTTGATCCTCCGATCCGCCATGCCCGCCCACAACGACAACCCGACGTTGACTGGAAAATTTTATCACAGCATGCCGCGCTGCCTCCAAGGTCCGCGATGAGCCCAAAGCGGAATTGCTTTGCCACGAACATTGGCAGCTAAAGAAACGCAAGTAACTAACTCCGCGGATATGAAGGTGACCGTTTGCTGAATGCGCGACAGGTATTTAAGCATTACCTTTTTAGTTGTGCGTGTATGCCTGTACCTGTGCTTTCTATTCATTAAGGCTTTTCAAAATCTGACGAATGGGCTGACAGAAGCAACCCACCGAGCTAACTTCATTGCAAAGAGGAGGGGTGAATGGGAAGACGTCTCACGACGGTATTGGCCGCCGACATTGTGGGCTATTCCGCGCTGATGGATCAGGACCGTACTGGCACAGTCGCTGCATTAAAGACCTTCCGCGAGGACACGTTTCTCCCGATCGTGGAAGATACCAATGGTTCACTGATCAAAAGCATGGGCGACGGCTGGATCGTCGAGTTTCAATCACCATCTGAAGCAGCAGCTTGCGCGATTGCAGTTCAGTCCGCCCTCAAACCTGACCACATCAAACTGCGCATCGGGGTTCACACAGGGGAAGTGGTAACCGATGGCGATGACATTTTCGGTGACGGCATCAATGTTGCGGCGCGTCTGGAGGCTCTCGCGAAGCCGGGACAAGTGCTCTTTTCGGATACGTCACATAACAGCCTTGACCGTAACGATGCGGGATTATTCGACGGCGGAGAGCAAACCGAACTGAAAAACATCACGCGGCATGTTGGAATCTGGTGTTGGCCAAAGGGTACGAAAGCCAATCTCGCGATCAAAGCGGATGTGAGGCCGGGAATCGCAGTGCTCCCATTCGACAATATGTCGGGTGATCCGGAGCAGGAGTTCTTTGCCGATGGCATAACGGAAGACATCATAACTGAGCTATCTCGGTTTCGTTGGTTGATGGTCGTCGCACGAAATTCTTCTTTTGCTTATAAGGGGAAAAGCACGGACATCCGCGACGTGGGCCGCGACTTAGGGGTTCGGTATGTACTGGAAGGCTCCGTTCGGCGTTCCGGGCAGCGCGTCCGCATCACGGGACAGCTCATAGATACCGAAAATGGGAGCCATTTGTGGGCGGACCGCTTTGACGGTGTGCTCGACGACATCTTTGATCTTCAAGATCAAGTCACCGAAGACGTAGTTACAGCTATTGAACCATCGGTGCGGCACGCTGAAACAAATCGTGCGCGTGCAAAACCCACCAAGGACTTACAGGCATACGAGCTCTACCTCCGAGCTTTATCACATTTCCACTTGCTGACTGACCAAGACAACATAGAGGCAATACGACTGACAAAACTGGCTTTGGATCGAGATCCGGAATACGCCTCCGCAGCGGGCTTGCTAGCATGGCTTCATATCCAACGTCTTGTGCAAGGTTTGGAACCTGTAGATCAGGGACCCAAGTCAGCTGTCGCGGCCGCAGAGCAGGTGCTGCGGAGCGATCGCGCGGACGGCATTGCAAAGGCTTATGCCGCACATTCGATCTCTATGCTGGCACAAGACCTGTCCCGCGCGCGGACAGCCTTTAAGGAAGCATTGTCGGAAAATCCCAACGCGGCGACGGTCCACATGCTCGCCGCTGCAAATCTTTATTTGCTGAATCGCCCTGACAAGGCGCTGGAACATGCAGTCCGGTCTGTCGAACTCAGCCCGGGTGATCCATTGCGGCACGCCGCTTTCATGGGACAGGGTGCCGCCTTGTTTCACTTGGGACGTTATGAGGAAGCCGCGCAGGCCTGTCGCGAAGCCTTGTCTGTGCGTGCAACCTTCCTGATGAGCCACCTGATGCTGATTGCCTCGCTCGCTGAGCTCGATGACATAGATGCGGCAAAAAAAGCTGCTGTCAAATTGAACGAAATCGCTCCGAATGCGGCTTCGATAACCGAGACAACACGTTTACCATTATTCTCTATTCCAACCTGCGCTGATCGCTGGCGCAGCGGGTGGAAAAAAGCAGGGTTGCAAGTGTGAAGACAAACGGCACCCCCCCGGTTCCGACAACCATGCATTCGGTAAAGGATATTTCGCCTTTGTCTTGAAAATCAGTTGCTGACCAAAACTCTGCCTGGCTGGCCCTCCTCATGGACACGGAACACCAAAATGGTTGCCCCTTCGTCCCCTGAGCGAGCGGTGTGCACTTTTTTCAACGGAACGACGCCTACGTCACCTGAAAAAGCTTCTTGTTCGCCTTCGCCGTCTAGGATGAGGGTGACGCTGCCCTGCAGAATGTAGGCAAATTCTTCACCGGGATGCCAATGCATTGGTAAAGTGAGGTTTGGTGGTAGGGCAACATGGCTCACGACAACCTCCAAGCCCTCAGTGCTTTTGAGCGACTCGGTTAGCAAGTCCTGAATAAGCGGTTTTTGCAAAGTCGCTGGATCCCGCACATCGTGCGACATAGCCGCAGCGGCACCAGTCACGACAATCAAAAAAGCAAATATGATTGGTTTCCACATCTAATCCCCTCCTACTTTTAGAAGATGATGGCATTGGGACCTTTTCGAAATCAATGCTGGTGTGCACGCGGTTAACTGCGGCGTTCCAAATTGTTGTGTCAAAGGCTGTTCCAGGGTCCGCAAAGTTCGCGGAGCGCTTCTTAGTGGACGGTGCGGCGAGTGGCGGCTTAGTCCTGCGATCTGTGAATTCGAACCAGACCAGATTTTGCGCTTGCAGCGAATGACCGCAAAGCGGGCTGCGACCGCAGAATCTTGCCTGGGTGCTCAGTGTCCGGAATGGGCCGACCCCGTCATCTGGAGAAGCGCCTTTTACCTCAATATGATAGCGGATCACCTCAGCTGTAGAGGAACAGCTGTCGTCGACAATTCCTGCTTAAGGCCGACTTGGCAGCCCGATTTTGTTCCAGAGCTCATCGGCAACAACGCCTATTGCCTGGTCCCGGCGCCTCATCTTGAAGATCATAGTCCGGCGAAACGGGAACCCTTCCAGGTTCAGGGAGAGTAACGTCCCGGACCGCCTCTCTTCCTCTGTCATATGGTCGGGCAAGCCGCCCCAGCCGAGGCCGGCGAGGATCACTTTCTTCTTGGCTGCGAGGTCTGAAACCGTCCATTTCAGCCCACCCGGCAGCAAGTCCCGGCTCTGTTCATGCGCAGCGCCGCCTGTGCCGGCAGCAACCACCTGCACATGGCTTTGCATTTCGGATGCGGACAATGCGCGGGAACCGGCGGGCAGGCCCAAGCCGGGGCTGGCCACTGGCCGGATCGTGACCTCAGCAATTGGCTCTGCCTCAACTTCGTCCAGTGGCACCCCATCAAGAGACGCGACTGCGATATCTGCCTTACCCTCCATCAGCCGGGCAATCGGGCCGCCCATCATTTCCATCCGCAGCCGAAGGTGGGTGGCAAGGTGGCGCCGCCCTGTATGCGCAAGCGCGGGCAGCAAGGGGTCCAGATCCACTGTTGCGCTGACAGCTATTGTCAGTTCCGGCTCTTCGCGGGCGCGCAGCCGGGACGCAGTGGTGCGCAGCCCCTGCATCTGCCGCAGCACCCGGGACGCTTCGCGGTAGAAAATTTCGCCTGCAGGGGTGAGCGAGGGACGGTAGGCTTCGCGGCTGAACAACTCCAGTTCCAGCTCCTCTTCCAGCTGACGGATTGTGTGGCTGATGGCGGACTGCGATTTGTGCAACCGCTCGGCTGCGCCGCGAAACGTGCCGGTTGCGACAATGGCATCCAGGGCAATGAGCTGGTCGTGTTTCATGGGCTTCCAACATGATCGAATTTAATAATCATTATACTGAGAACACAATATTATCAATCAATCATGCCAGCAGGTAGTCATTGGACATCACCAACACAGGAGACTGTCATGAAACTCTACTACAAACCCGGAGCTTGCCCGCTGGCAAGCCATATAGCCCTGCATGAAACTGGCCGCCCGTTTGAAATCGAAGCTGTCGATACCGCTGCAGGTCTGACCGAAGGCGGTGCGGACTACCGCGCGCTCAACCCCAAGGGTTATGTTCCGGCCCTGGGCCTGGAAGACGGCGGCGTTCTGACCGAGGGGGCGGCTATATTGCAGTATATCGCAGACAGCAGCCCTGAAGCAGATTTAGCGCCGGTGGCAGGCACACTGGCTCGCGCCCGGATGCAGGAACATCTCAACTGGATCGGGACCGAGCTGCACAAGGCATTTGGCCCGCTGTTCCGCGAGGGTACGCCTGAGGCCGGGAAAGATGCGGCGCGCGCCGCTGTTGCGGACAAGTTCGATTTCATTGAGACGCATCTGGAGGATGGCCGCGAGTGGCTGGTCGCGGATCAGTTCTCGGTGGCGGATGCCTATCTGTTCGTGGTCTCGAACTGGGCCAATTTTACAGGTATCGACCTGGCCCGCTGGCCCAATCTGGCCGCCTTTGTGAACCGCAGTGCTGCTCGCCCGTCGGCACAGGCAGCGATGCGCGCCGAGGGGCTGATTCAATGACGCCCTCCGACCACAAACAGGTCGGCGATCTGATGGGGGCCTATTTCGAGGGCCTTCATCAGGCCGACAGCACCATGCTGCGCGAGGTCTTCCACCCGCAGCTGGCCTATGTCTGCGCCACCGAGGACGATGAGTTGTATCTGGATCTTGAGACCTACATGAACCGCGTGGACGGGCGCGAGCCGCCCGCCAAACGCAGTGACCCGCGGGATGAGGAAATCCTGGAGATTGCCATTGTCAGCGACCGGCTGGCCCGCGTCAGCGCCCGGATGACCATGATGGGCCGAGATTTCCATGACCTCCTGACCCTGGTCCGATACGGAGCCGAATGGCGCATCGTTGCGAAGGTGTTTTCCTATGTGCCGCGAAAGGACTGACTGATGCCCTATGTGAATATCAAGGTGACCCGCGAAGGCGGGCCGGATAGCAAAGGCCCGAGCGCAGAGCAGAAAGCGCAGCTGATTGCCGGGGTCACCAGCCTTTTGCAGGACATTCTGGGTAAGAACCCGGCGACGACCTTTGTCGTGATCGACGAAGTCGCGCTGGAGGATTGGGGTATCGGCGGTGTGCCGGTGCAGGAATACCGGAAGCAGGCGCAATGAAGACGCGGCTGACAGAGGCGCTTGGGATCACTTTTCCGGTGATCCAGGCGCCAATGGCATTTGCTGCGGGCGGCGCGCTGGCCCGCGCCGTCTCCGGCGCCGGAGGGCTGGGTATGATCGGAGGCGCTTACGGAGATGCCGAGTGGATCGAACAGCAGTTCAGCATAACTGCGGGAGCTCGCGCGGGCTGCGGGCTGATCACCTGGAAACTGGCGGAACAGTCGCACCTGCTTGACCAGGTGCTGGCGCATGATCCGGCGGCGGTTTTTCTGTCTTTCGGCAACCCGGAGCAGTTTGCGTCTGCGATCCGAGATGCCGACGTGCTGCTGATCTGCCAGGTACAGACCCTGCGTGATGCTCGGCAGGCGCTGGACTGCGGCGCGGACATCATTGTTGCGCAAGGAGCGGACGCCGGCGGTCATGGCGAGGCGCGCGGCACCTTTGCGCTCGTTCCCGAGATCGCGGACGAGATCGCACGCCAGAACAGCCAGGCACTTTTGTGTGCCGCAGGCGGTGTCACCGACGGGCGCGGTCTGGCCGCGGCCCTGATGCTTGGGGCGGACGGGGCGGTGATTGGCACCCGGTTCTGGGCCTCGCACGAGGCGCTGGTGCATCCGCACATTCTGGACCGCGCACTGCGGGCAACCGGGGACGACACAATCCGCACCCAAGTGGTTGACATGGTCCGCGGTTTTGATTGGCCCAGCCGCTACAACGGCCGTGTTCTGCGCAACCCGTTCATTCAGAAATGGCACGGCTCAGAAGACGCCTTGAAGCTGGAATCGGGCGTTGAAGCGGCAAAATGGGCGGCAGCTCAGGATGCCGGAGATCCTGATGTTGCAACTGCCTTCGCAGGCGAGGGCATTGGTCTGATTAGCTCTGCGGCACCTGCCGGCGATATTCTGGCGAAGCTCATGGCGGATGCGCAGCGGTGTCTGGCTGGGGCGGTTGCATAACGCGGTGATCCGGGAAGAGCCAGAAACACTTGAGCTGGAGTAGGCGATGGCATGTTTACTGCCGCCTACTTTGTTGCGTCCTGTACGAAGGTCCGGTTCGGGGAAGAACGTTGGTCAACTTGCCGGGTCTACGAATGTCGGCTCAGGGCCGTCCTCGTGATCAGCTACTATCGAGGCAGGGGGCTTTGCTGCAACGGCCCCGAGGTCGGCAGTGAGCCCAATTTGACTGTCAGTTACAAATCGCATTTGCCATAGCTGCGTAAGAATCTTTTAGTCCGTCCACAGTGGGAAGCGGGTTCAGTGGCCCTTCGGGTGTGTTGATCCCTGACGCAAGTACGATGTTGTTGATGAAATCAAAGATGCCGCAGACTTCCACTACTTCGTAAACCGCAACTTCGCTCCATCCAGCACTCAGTGCCGCATCGAACGCCTCCTTGATCTTGTCGGAATTTTTGCTGTGCAGACTGAGGGCATATGTCAAAAGTGGTTTGATACGTTTGTTGGTATTTTCAACAGACCCAGAAAATACCTCTGAAAATACAGTGTGATAGAAAATACAGTAGGGAGTGGTGTTTTGCTTCGAAATGAACGCAGCTATCGCTTCGCGCTCTCCTCTTGATAACGCTCCATCTGCGCACATGATGTCATTAAGGAGGCGGAGAAGCATCTCAGAATTACGCGGGAACAACTTCAACACATCGGTAAGCCCGCTATCAAATGAAAGGCCATCAAAGTTTGTCATTTCGTTTTGACCTTTTGCAAATTTGGGCTGCGACAAAACGCGATCACCCCTTCCTTAACCACATACTAGTACCCGGCAATGACTATGTCACTTTGTCCGCACTCCCGAAGTCGGGTCACGCTACAATCTCGTGGGCGCAGCGAATGGCCGGTTCGGTGAAGCTGCACTGCGGCGTAGTCTGACACGATGAATGTCTGGTATGGGCCGTACAGAACAGGGTTTATCTTGGCTTGGCGAGTCATTCTGCGCCGCATCCGACGGTAGCAGTGAGCCCAATATGCTCGTTAAGATCGGCGCATAAACAGATAACCGCGTTCTGCGAAATGTGTTTTCCAATCCAATTCATGGGCCAAAGCGGTGGCTTTAAAGTCTGCAATATTGGGCGACTCATCCGCGATTAGAAGCCATCCGTCATCGCTTACATGGTCCATCAACGAATTCAGAACCGTGCCCCGAGATGGGCGATCTAACATGTGCAGTGTTCGGTCGATCAGCACTATGTCAAATAGACCCTCTGGGTTGTAGGTAGTGATGTCGGCCACAACACCTTCAACTTTTAGATTTTCTTTTGTCGCTGCAGCTCTTAGATCGCGAATGCCATTGGGGGATATGTCCACTCCCACAACGCGATGCCCCAAATTCGCAATGAAAATAGCGTCACGGCCTTGTCCGCACCCCACGTCCAGGACACGAACGTTATGTTGGTCGAGTTGGTCGAAAAATTTGACAGAAACCGAAGTTGGTTGCCCCAATGCATTTCGTGTCTCGCCGTACAGTTTGTCGTAATTGTACGCCATGGAATCAGCGTTAGTAGATATCCGCGTGATTAGCTAAGTGAAATATTTCGTGAGCGGCAGGAATGTCCCGCGACTTGATCCTTAATCCGCCCGTTGACGTTGCTTGCGCAGCGAATGGCCGGTCTGGTGAAGCTGCAGTGCGGCGGCGGCACTTACGATAAATGTCTCTTATGGGCCGCTTATTTCAGTTTTTGCGGGGCAGGGGGCTTTGCTGCAACGGCACCGAGGTCAGCATCGAGCCCAATGTTCTTGACGCTGCGACTTACGCCAATATCCGACGGCTTAGGGAAACGGCGCTGACGCGTGTTGCGGAGAATGTCAGTGGCGAGCCCTTATTACCGAATGCTGCATCAGGTAATCGCTGACTAGGCCAGATTAGTTTGCCGATGGAAGAGTTGCAGGCACAGTTGCCATGGTAACCTCCACCGCTTCTGGCCAGCCGAAATCCGTTGTCCCGTCCGGCAATCCCAGAATGCGGTCGAGTGTGAGAAACTGCATGTCGATTGCCGCCTGCAATTTCTCTGCGGCATGATCGGCTATGTCAGATCCCCGTGCATCAATCGCGCGCAACAGCGCGAGATCAATAAAGGTGCTTAGGAACAAAATGAGTTCTGCGGCAGTATCAACATCTGCGACAGTAAATGTGCTCTCATCACAGCCTTTCTGAATGATCCCGGTCAGGACGGGCATAGCACCGGTTCTGACCCTGCGCTTGAACTGTTCAAGCAGAACCATGTTTTTGTCCTGATTCATGACCCGGAAAAATTCAACCTGACCAGGGTAGTCATGTTCACGTAAGTAGTTGGCTCGCAGGTGGATAAAGCTGTGTAACAGGTCGAGCGCAGAGGAGTTCTCATCAGAGGCAACAACAGCCATCTGCGAAAATACACCCTCTGCCATTCCGTCCAATACGCCAAACAACAACTCGTCTTTAGATTTGAAGTGATGATAAAACCCGCCCTTTGAGACGCTCGCCATATCAAGCACATCTTGTATGGTGGTATCCTCGAAGCCTTTGGAAAAGAACAACATCTGCGCGCATCCCAGCAGCTGAGCACGCCGTTCTTCGGGGGGCAAATTCTTTCGCTTCGTAGATTTCATGCACTTTCCTCTTGCAAACCGACCGGCGGTCTGCAAATACAGACCCATGGTCGGTTTGTACCCCGACTCACCTGGCAGAGCAATGTAATTCACCTGCCAACCCGAATTTAACGATGCGTTTACGCAGCCAAACTCCGCAAGCGGTAGTGCTTTGCGGACCCGGTTTAGTTGCGCGCACGATGCAGGATCGAATGTCATGAATGCTCTTGTCTGTGGAATTACTTCGCCATCCGAGTTGCGTCGAATGTCTCGCTTGGCGGGTATTCGCGAACTGCTCGGGGTTCTGATCACAAACTGCTTGAAGCAGAAGCCCCCTATGCAACGCACAATTCAATCAGGATATGGAAAGGCCATGAAAAAACCCCATAAATCAATAGGGCCGAAGAACCCAGTCTCTTTTGAAGCAGGTCGAGTTCGATGGTTAGCAATGCAACGCATTGCGACCTCCAGTCAGTTTGTGCGTTCAGTGTTCGCCGCGCTCATCTTTGGTGTCGCTCTGAGCGGATGTGCCGCCAACATGGCGGCGACAGGCAGAGATGGCCCTGATCTGAGCGTCGTTAGCCAGGAGGCCACCCGGTTCAATGTAGAACGCCAGTTGGGCTCACCCGATGAATTGCAGCAACAAGCCAATGGAGACTGGGTGGCCGTCTATGATGTTGAGCCCAGGACAAAACCGAACCTGGCGCGAGCAGCAGGTCATGGAACATTGGATCTTTTTACCTTCGGGCTTTGGGAAGTTGTTGGTGGCCCGCTGGAGGTGGCACATGCGCGTCGGGTACTGGTCACTGCCCGATATGACCAATCAGGGAAACTGATTCAAATGACCAGCAAACCCAAACCCATCCTCTAATCCAAGTTTTGGATCACCGCTGGACGGAAAACGGAAAGCGGTAATTCCAGCACCCCCACTAACGGAAAATCATTCCCGCTGGCGCATCACGCATGCCCAGCGTCCAGATGGTCTTTCCGTATAATCAAGAGAACGGACCGTTTAAATGAAGACTATCACGATGATCACACTGGCAGCCATGATGCCGACTTTGTCCTTGGCAAATGAAAGCTGGACCGGTTTCAATGCAGGCTTGCAGCTATCCACAATCGATGTCTCCGAGGGCAACAACGACAATGGAAATGCAGCCCTGGGTCTCCATGCCGGTTATCTACACGATTTTGACGGTTACGTAATTGGTGGTGAACTTACTTATGACGCGGGCGCTGAGGTTGAGTCCGGAGGGAAAGCCGGAAAAGTCGATACTGTACGCCTGAAGTTCAAAGGTGGTCATGTATTTGGCCGGACATACCTCTATGGCGTGATTGGCTATGCAAACATTGATGGCGGATCCAAGAACGAAGACGGCTATTCCGCCGGTGTTGGCGTGACGTATCGCGCGACGGACAGGGTTCTGGTTGGTCTTGAATACCTGCGAGACACATATGACACGTCGGGTGATGATATCACTGCTGACTCTGTTGCGCTTCGGGTGTCCTACAAGTTCTAGCCGAAGCCATTCGAGATTTCGAAAATGGCGGGGGACTTCGAACGGTTCCCCATTTTTCTTCCACCTTCAAATTCCGGAGAGGCGCCAGGTGACTAACGTGCCAACTCTAAAGACCGAAAGGCTAAACTTAATACCACTTAAAGTAAAAGCTTGGCTCGACTATCTTACTTTTATGGTCTCGAAACGCCCAGCGTTTATGGGCGATCCTGTTTTCCCGCGTTTACCCAAACATGGCGAGCTGGCATTCCTATCTAATCACATGCGTCGCGATATTGGTCTCCCAGAATATGGCAAGCGCGAGCCCAATCTCTATCTGAGATATTGAGTTCAGGTCGCAACCGAATTCGAGACGCCACCACAATGCATTAATCCAATGGGCAGCGAACAATGTACTCATTCAAACTTCAACGCCGTCTCTTACTGTTGACATTCTGTGCCTCCAATTTTGCTGGGTCGTCATTTGCCCAGGATCGTCAAGAAATTTCCGTGACGCGCAGCGGCGAAGATGTTGCAGCTATAGAGTGTTTCGGAAGCTTCGTTTCACAGGAAATAGTTGTTCTTGGCGGGATTGAGCAAACGATACTTATTCGCACTTGTGATTTATCCCAACCGGTCCTGCTATTTTTGCACGGGGGTCCGGGTGGTGCCGTGATGCCCTGGGTCGATCTGTTCCACACGCCCTTGTTGGAAGAGAACTTTGTCGTTGTCAATTGGGATCAACGTGGAGCCGGAAGTTCATTCAACGACGATCTCACGATAGAGGACATCACGCCATCCAAGTTGGTGGCGGATACGCTTCAACTCACCAACCTCCTACGCGACCGCTTCAGGCAAGAGAAAATATTTCTGAGCGGTCATTCGTGGGGCAGCGCGCTGGGTTTCATGACTATCGCAGAGGATAGTTCCCCCTATCACGCGTTCATCCCAACGTCAGAGCGTGTCGCGTGGGTACGCAGTATGAACATGGGTTTTGAATGGGCCCAGGATCAGGCGAAAGTTCGTGGCGATGTTGAAACTCAGCGGAAACTCAAGTCGATTGAGCCGTTCGATGCATTAGACGAGTCAGATCTCACCGTTCAGCGCGAAGTTTTGGCAGAATATGGAGCTGGAGACTTTCATACCGAAGGGCTATGGGATCGCTATCTCTCTTATGTGCTAGAAGGGCAGAGCCCCTACTACACGGACACACAGGTTAATAACTATCTCCGCGGACTTGAGCTATCGAGCACAGCAATTGAACAGCCTGAGATTGTTGGTGCATACGACCTCTTCACCTCGCATCCGGTCCTGGATCTACCGGTCCACTTTATAACCGGAGCAGAAGACCAGAACACGCCAGCCGATCTGGCACAGGAATATTACGAACACCTGAAGGTTCCAGCGAAGAGTTTTACCCGTATCGACGGCGCTGCCCATATGGTGATGTACGACCAACCCAATGCCTGGGCTGAAGCCCTGGTTCAAATAAGAAACCAGACGCCTACCAACTGACGAGCGGCCCAGCGTCGTCATACACTTCAATCAATCCTACCCCTCCTATTTTCGGAGAGGTGGATCCAGGAGTTGCAAAGATGGACATAGCTCGATTTTCCGAACGCCTTATGGGCATGAAGGACGAGGTTTGGCTGCGACATGCAAACCCTTGGTCCGTTTGGACCCGTGTGTTGACACCCGTGCCTCTTCTGGCGTTTGCAATCTGGAGCAGAGCATGGATTGATTATTGGGCGTGGCTTGCGGTCGGCATAGTTCTTGTCTGGATATGGATCAACCCACGCGCTTTTTCGCGGCCGGAGACTTTCGACAGTTGGTCTGCACAGGGTGTTCTCGGCGAGCGTGTCTGGCTGCGGCATCGCGACAAAGTTGCGGAACATCATAAGCGCGTCGCAAATACGGTCGCCATTGTCAGCGGCGCTGGTCTTTTGCCGTTTGCCTATGGTCTGTGGGCATTCGACTTAGGGTTCACTTGCCTCGGCATAGTTGTGATCTCGGGCGGCAAGATGTGGTTTGTAGACCGCATGGCCTGGGTTTGGAGCGACTTCCTGCGCGACGGTGGAACTTTAGCCGATCTGACGGTTGGCAGTTGATCTGTGGCGCCTCATTTAAACCACTCGGGAATACGATCATGAAGAAAGTAGTGTTTTGCCACGGTATGCCTGGCAGCCCATCAGATGCGGAGCTACTAAGTAAGGCCAATCCTGGTATTGAAGCCATTGCTCTGAATTTGCTGAACTTTGATCCGAAGGCCATCGACGCAGATCTTTGTGATGCCATAGATACAGCGTTGGGGGAAAACGACGGCGAGTGTGTGCATGTGGTTGGCTTTTCCATCGGCGCCATGGCGGCAATAAAAGTTGCGGCGTCCAGGCCAAACCTGGTTGGCCGACTAACATTGATATCGCCGGCTGCCCCACTTTTCATAGGTGATTTTCTACCCAAGATGGCGGGAAAACCGGTTTTTGAGTTGGCCATGAAGCGTCCAAGGATACTCCGGATTCTGACGCGTCTTCAAAGTTTGCTGACCCGGTTTTTTCCAGAAACTATGGTCAAAGTATTGTTCGCAAAGTGCGGCCCTGCGGAAAGAGTTCTTTTAGAAGACGAGACCTTCGTCAGCGTTATGAAAAAGGCGCTATCGGAGAGCTTCGTACAGAGGCCAGCGGCCTATCTTGCATTTATCAGCGCCTATGTCGCGGATTGGAGCGAAACTATGTCAGCGGTGCAGTGCGACGTCGTCCTTTGGCACGGGACTAATGACACTTGGTCGCCGGTTGAAATGTCTCACTCGCTAAAGGGTGTGTTTGGTGAAAAAGCCACAATAAACTTGGTTCAAGGCGCTGAACACTATTCAACCCTAGTACAAGCTGAACTGTAGTTCACACTCAAGATTGACGCTTTTGGAGTTGTACAGATTCTGGATAATATACTGATTTCGTTTAAAATAGGCACTCGAAGGAAGAGGCGTCTTTGGCTCGGTCACCTCGGCTGGAGGCAGTCGGATGTTCGACCGGATTCATCAAGAAAATGCATGCGGCATCGCCCCGAAATTCGACGTATGAAATTCATATGCGGCAAGATCCGTTATTTCGGTCAATCGATGGCTAGTGGGTCTGGACAGACTTTGTTCGAACTTGGCGGACTTCTACAGAGATTTGGTATCAACCACATCCATAATGCGGAGGGAGATATCATGGGTTATCAAGATTGACGTGGGTGCGGAAACCCAGGAAGTTTTGAGTTCCTAGTGTCACAAATGAGTACGTTAAGTGGTACGGTAAGGATCAATCTCAACAGACTTCCCCCAAGAGAACTTTCTGAGCGAACAGGTTACACACATGATTATCGAAGTTCGTCGCTACACACTAAAACCCGGACGTCGCGAGGAGTTTATCGAGTTCTTTGAGCAGGAGAACCGTGTTGCACTGCGCGACGCCGGGATGCTGGTCTTTGGCCCTCTGCGGGATCTGGACAATCCTGACAAAGTCCACTGGATGCGGGCATTCTCGTCGCTCGAGGAGCGAGACAGGATCAAAGATAGTTTCTACAAAGGACCGGTATGGAATGAGCACATCGAGCCCTTGGTAATGCCCTTAATCCTCCATTTCGAGGCGGATGTGACCGAAACAACAAACGGGTTTGAGAGTTTCGGGGGTGGCGTATCTCTCTGAATTCCGGGGCCCACAATCCGAAGGGCTCACAGAAGAGAACGAGACACGCTCCGCAACACCGATTGTTGCCACTGGCGTGTACGCGGTGAGTGGCGATAACCCGAAACAGACCGTGATCGCATGGCAAAATTACGTCGCCAATACACACCCAACTAACTGGAAGCGAAGACGGCATTAGATTTCGAATGCAAGTCGCCGCTGTCCCGCAGTTCGTGAGTTCGACAGGCCTCCTTTCTCGCTAGTGCAGCGAATGGCAGCAAAGCGGGCGCTACCGCAGCATTTCGGTTGGCTGCTGGATGTCTCCTTTGGGCCGTCCTTTCGAACGGCCCTTTAGTCTAGATTTCAATGGCTTCGGCAATGGCCAATGCATCCTCAAGTTTGACACCAAGGTATCGGACCGTGCTGTCCATTTTCGTGTGACCGAGTAGGAGCTGAACAGCTTGGAGGTTGCCTGTCTTCTTGTAGATCTGCGTGACTTTAGTTCTCCGCATTGAATGGGTGCCATACGCGCTCGCCTCAAGACCGATCGATGTGACCCAATCTCGGACGATCCGTGCATATTGGCGGGTCGAAATGTGCAGGCGTTCATGAAAGCGCCCGGGCCAAAGGTACTCGGAACCGACCATCAGCTCGTCCTCCATCCACTTTTCGACAGACGCGCGCGTTCCTTCGGATATCTCGAAGCGCACAGGTTTTTGCGTCTTGCTTTGGAGGACCGAGGCTCGTTCTTTGATTTGGCCTGAAGCCATGACATCGACCACTTTCATCTTCACCAGATCACAGCCTCGGAGTTTGCTGTCGATCGCCATGTTGAACAGGGCGAGATCGCGGTGGTTCTCGGCCAATTCAAGTCGAACCCGTATCGCCCAGACGTGTTTTGGTTTCAGTGGTCGCTTCTGGCCGACGATACGCCCTTTGTTCCAGGCAGGGCGAAGTGCGCGAATGGCAGGTAAATTTGGTGTTTCCATGACTGATCCTCCGATCCGCCATGCCCTCCCAAAACGACAACCCGACGTTGACCGGAGCATTTTATCACGACACGCTGCGCTGCCTCCGAGGTCCACTCTGAGCCCATTAGCAACGGTTGCTGCACGATGCACGAAGGTCAGCTTTTCAAAGATCGCTATTGACTTAGAGTTACTCTAACCCGCTACCCAATGGTGAGAGGAGCACTTGCGAAGATGAGAATTGCTGAAGCTGTGGAAGCCTGTGGGCTATCCGCACATACGATAAGATTCTACGAGAAATCGGGAATGCTGCCAGAGATCGAACGTGGTGCCGATGGGCACCGTCGGTTCACACCTCGTTTGATCGAGTGGCTGACTCTGCTCTACTGGCTGCGCGAAACTGGCATGTCACTTAAGCAAATGCGTCGGTTCACGACTCTTGCCAAAGCAGGCGATGCCGGTATCGAAGAACGCCGCCAAATCCTGTTGGATCACGCGGCAACGCTGAAGGCAAAACGCGCAACGCTCGAAAAATGCGAAAGCATCCTTGCCATCAAGATCGCCAGCTATGGCCCGGACAACAAGGAGGATGACCCATGAAGTTTGCCTACCTGATCGAACCGCCATTCAACTATGTCGATGCTTCAGGCTGAGTCACGGGTTGCGATGTTGAACTCGCCCGGTATGTGTTTGCGGAAATTGGCATTGCAGATTTTGAACCGGTAGAAACGGAATTTGCAGAACTTTTACCCGGTGTCGCAGATGGCCGATGGCGCATGACGACGGGCCTATTTGGAACTGATGAGCGCAGGAAGAGCGCATTGTTCAGCCGCCCGATCTGGGCGCTATCCGACGGGCTGCTGGTTGCTAGGGGCAATCAGTTAGGTTTGGGCGGTTATCAATCGATTGCCGACAACTCTGAGGTCCGGATAGCGGTTATCCGCGACCAGTTTCAGCATCGTTCGGCGGTCGAATTTGGCGTCAGTGCAGACCGGATTGTGATTTTCGAAACCTATACCGAAGCCGCTCAAGCTGTTCGCCAAGCCACTGTCGACGCCTACGCTAGCGTCGGTCGAGCGCATGGCGGCTTTATCGAGCAGAACCCGGAATGGGGGCTGGAACTGATCCTTGTGCCAAATTCGGAAAAACCTCCTGCGTTTGGGTCATTCGCTTTTGGTTTGAACGACACAGAGCTTCTGAATGAAGTCGATGCAGCTCTTTCGCGATTCCTCGGGACCGATGCCCACCGGAAGATGGTCGCTTCTTTTGGTTTCTCTACTGCCGAAGTTGATATGGTGGCTGTCTGAAACGTCGAAAGCTGACTTTGGCCGCGGCACGCAAAGTCCTGCCCTTCCGCATCGATACTGCCCAAATACCTTGAAACGAGCCCAGGGGCCCCAGTGCTGCCCGATGCGCGAATGGTGGCTTTTGAGAGGCTTCTACAAAAGTTGCTTGACCTCCATCGCAATGTTGCAAGCTAACAGTTCAGCAACGAACAATAGAAGGGTGTTGTGTCTCGACCGTTTGCGAAAAGCCACTTTTGCTGTGGCACTACACCCACAATGTGTGAAACACATTCTTCACCAGACCTATGCCGGCAAGCTCCCAGTCCGCCATCTTGCTGACCACCTGATGGGTCCCATCTTCAAAACCTTGCAGATGAAAGATCAGGGGATGTCCATTCCATCAGAAATCAACTCAACCGATGCTGCCTTACGAAAACTTTGCGACAGAGCCGGAGAACACTGCTCAGCCGAACCCACCTTTGAAGTCATTTTGGGTCATTTGGATTTAGGATGTAATCTAAAGGGTTACCTGTGGCCAAATTTGCGACGTCTCCAAGACAGATAAAACAGTCGTCAATTACGATGTATGCCTGATCAATCTCGGTGATTTCCTCGCCCTCGATAAGTTTGTACCCGAACATGAAATCGTCACCTGATGCCCTTGGGTTTGTCAGTTCGACGATCAATGAAACGGGATTGCCATTTTGCTGGCCAACAAGAGCGGCGTTTGGTGGATCAGAAGCAAAGCTATCGTCTCCCTCGCTCCAGATTTTTACCAGATGTTCACTTGGGATGGCTGCGGCGGCCCGGTGCGGCCGATCCGTGAACATAATGAGGTTCTTGTCAGCCCCCACCAGCGTGAGCACACCGTCGGACATCGCGGCCTTGTCGCTGTGCTGTACAAGGAGAACGCTTTCCGCAGTCGTAAAGTCTTGGGGTGACTCTGCCACGACTGCGGTTGCAAAGCCAACTGAAGTAATCGCGATGGAAAAAGGCGTGATGTACTGATTCATTTTTGATCCTCGAAAAAGCATCTTTGGTGCGGCGTAAATACCTTGTTTTGCGGCAGAAAACCTAGTCATTCGTGTCCGCCCAATTCAGCTCGCCGGACGGCGCCGGAATTCCGACAGCTGTGTCAATGGTGGATAATGTCGACGCGACGTTGAAGCCCAAATAGCTCAAATCTATCACAACATAAGGGTTTTTGATTGTTCCGTGAGCATCGCCTTTGATGACCTTGTATTGATAACTCATCGCACCATCGCTAAGCGCTGGGTCTGTTATCTCGACAATCAAGGAAAC
>NZ_JBXWOT010000008.1:0-154656 GCF_059611025.1 Ruegeria sp. CDSB114 | reverse complement strand
TTCGGCTTCGGCTTCGGCTTCGGCTTCGGCTTCGGCTTCGGCTTCGGCTTCGGCTTCGGCTTCGGCTTCGGCTTCGGCTTCGGAAGGCGTTTCTTCTACGGGGTCAGCATCGTCAACAGGTGCCTCATCCGGGGTCTGGACAATGTCCTCGACTGCGTCAGCCTTGGGGTCATCTTCCGGCTTTTGATCGGTTTTCTTCTTACCAGCCACCGCAATGTTCCCCTTTTCGAATCCAAAACAACCTGAACAACTAACCAGACTAAGTTAATCTGTGGCCTCGCCGCCCTCAACCCGCATCGCATGTTTCACAAGCTTTTTAACGGCTTTCCGCATTTTCTTCGGTGTCGGCTCTTTGGCAATCTTCAGGCGGACATAATCCAAGGAATAAAGGGGTTCAGCCGTGGCCTCGCTGATTGCAGCCAGCCAAAGTGGTGCCGAACCCACCCAGATGTCGGCAAATTGTCGCGCTGTTCTGGGTGAAAATATGGGGGCAATCACCGGTTCATTGCCCTCAGCAACGGCGCCTGCCCGATCTGTGAGCGGTAACAGGTGCTGTTTATAGACAGGCTGTTCACGCACAGCCAGACCGGATTCGGTCAACCGTTCAGCAATGTTACCCCGGCTGTGTTCCCCCCGAAGATGAAGCAGCGGGCTTTGGGGCCGGTGCTTTAGCAGGTTTGCAATCAGCTCTTCGGCGGTAGCACCCACCATCCGGGCATCCCAGCCCGCGCCTTTGGCAGTTCCGGTGGTAACAGGACCGACACAAAAGGCCGGCATCTTTCGAGATACATCTAAAGACATCGCCGCATTAACGGCGTTGGCCGAAGTAAAGATCAGCCCCTTTGCTTCATCCGCATGCACTTGCACCGCCAAAGGTTTTATTTCCAGGATCGGCGAATGGATAACCTCTACCCGGCTTCTGATGCGGGTTGGCAACTGCGCGACGAACCTTTCAGACGCAGCGCGCGGGCGGGTCATCAACAAATACAACAGTTGGCGCCTTCGGCCTTGGGATTGTTTGCATCCGCGCAGGGTGATACCCCGCTTGGCAACCAAGGTGTAACGGATCAGGCCAATGGTGCAAACACTTACTGTCCTCGGGTTGGAAAGCAGCTGTGATGACACGGCCGCCGCAGTCGTGCGCCAATCCGATGATACAGCCGCCGAGGTGCTGTCCTCGGTTGTCTATGGCCAGACCGAATTGCACAGCGCATTTGGTGGCGTGGTGCCTGAGATTGCCGCCCGCGCCCATGCGGAAAAGCTGGATATCTGTGTGATGCAGGCGTTAGAGGCCGCAGGTTTGGGCCTTGCCGACATGGACGCTATTGCCGTAACCGCCGGTCCCGGCCTGATTGGGGGGGTTATGTCAGGCGTCATGTGCGCCAAAGGGATCAGTGCCGCCACGGGCCTGCCATTGATCGGAGTCAACCATCTGGCCGGTCACGCGCTGACGCCACGCCTGACGGACGGGATCGCGTTTCCCTATCTGATGCTGCTGGTTTCGGGCGGGCACTGCCAATACCTGATTGCCCATGGGCCCGAGGAGTTCACCCGCCTTGGCGGCACCATCGACGATGCCCCGGGCGAGGCCTTTGACAAGACAGCCCGCCTGCTGGGCCTGCCGCAACCCGGTGGCCCCTCGGTCGAGGTCGAAGCCCGCACGGGCGATCCCAAACGGTTCCGGTTTCCGCGGCCACTGCTGGACCGTCCGGGCTGCGATTTGTCCTTTTCCGGGCTCAAGACCGCGCTGATGCGAATGCGCGACCAGATCGTGGCCGAAAAAGGTGGCCTGACGCGACAGGACCGCGCCGATCTTTGCGCCGGGTTCCAACAGGCCATCGTGGACACTTTGGCCGAGAAAACCCGCCGCGCAATCGACCTTTACCTATTGGAAGGCCCTGCGGAGGCGGTTGTGTCTGTTGCGGGCGGCGTTGCGGCAAATTCGGCCATTCGTACCGCGTTAGAGTCTATCTGCGTCGAAAAAGGTGCCAGATTTACCGCCCCTCCGTTGGCCCTGTGCACCGACAATGCCGCCATGATCGCCTATGCCGGAATTGAACGTTTCCGCACGGGTGCCCCCGATGATCTGACCCTGACCGCGCGTCCGCGTTGGCCTCTGGATCAAACCAGCCCGGCCATGTTGGGCAGCGGTAAAAAAGGAGCCAAAGCATGAGCGTGTCGGTTCTGGGATCCGGAGCGTTTGGAACAGCTCTGGCGATTTCGCTGGCCGGGAAAGGCCCCGTCACGCTATGGGCTCGGGATCCGGAACAGGCCCAGATGATACAGAACCATCGCGTAAACAGCGCGCGCCTGCCGAATGCACCTTTGCCCAAGGCGATCACGGTTACTTCGGACGCTGATCTGGCGGCAGAAAGCGAAATCATCCTCCTGTCCGTGCCGATGCAGAAATTGCGGAGCGCGCTGTGTGTGCATTCCGCTACCCTCAGAGATAAAACGCTGGTCGCCTGCTGCAAAGGGATAGAGCTGACCTCGGGCCTTGGGCCGGTTTCCGTTGTCCGTGAAACCATCCCAGAGGCACGCGCTGCGTTGTTGACCGGGCCAAGCTTTGCGGACGACATCGCGCGCGGCCTTCCCACCGCATTGACCCTCGCTTGTGCGGATGATGCGATTGGCCGTGACCTGCAGCATGAATTGAGCACCACAAATCTGCGCCTCTATCGCACTGCGGATACTGTTGGCGCCGAGCTCGGCGGGGCCCTGAAAAACGTCATGGCCATCGGATGCGGCGCCTGTATTGGCGAGGGCATGGGCGAAAGCGCCCGGGCCGCTTTGATGACGCGAGGCTTTGCCGAAATGCAGCGCTTTGCGCTGATGCGCGGGGCCCGCCCTGAAACATTGATGGGCCTGTCGGGTATGGGTGATCTGGTACTGACCTGCTGTTCCGAACTGTCCCGGAACTATCGATTTGGCCTGTCGCTCGGGCGTCGGGATGCTTTTGACACAAACACAACCGTCGAAGGTGTTGCCACGGCCAAGGCTTTGGCCAAAATTGCCAAAGCAGAAGATTTGGACATGCCCATTAGCACCATCGTGTCAGAAATAAGTACCGGAGAATGCAGCGTTGGTGAAGCCATGCGCTGGCTGCTGAACCGACCCCTGAAGGAGGAATAACATGCTGATCGCCCTTATCGCCAAGGATAAACCCGACGCGCTGCAAACCCGGCTGGATAACCGTTCCGCCCATCTTGCCTATATCGAAGAAACCGGTGTTGTTGCCCAGGCCGGGCCCCTTCTGGAAGGCGATGCGATGATCGGATCACTTATCATCCTCGAGGTCGAGGATATGACGGCGGCGCAAAACTGGGCCGACAATGATCCCTATGCCAAGGCAGGTCTGTTCCAGTCGGTTGATCTGATCGTCTGGAAAAAGGTGGTCGGCTGATGGCGTATTGGCTGTTCAAATCTGAACCCTCGACCTGGAGTTGGGACCAGCAAGTCGCCAAGGGCGCAGAGGGCGAAGAATGGGATGGGGTGCGCAACTATCAGGCACGCAATTTCATGCGGCAGATGGCCGTGGGCGACCGTGGTTTTTTCTATCATTCGCAAAAAGACAAGGCGATTGTCGGCATTGTTGAGGTTTGCGCCGAAGCCCATCCAGACAGCACCACCGAGGATGAGCGTTGGGAATGTGTGGATATCAAAGCCGTGCGCCCGTTCACCATCCCAGTCACGCTGGATCAGATCAAAGTGGATGAACGTCTGGATGAGATGGTTCTGGTCAAGAATTCCCGCCTGTCCGTACAACCGGTCAGCGATGCCGAATGGCAGGTGATCTGCGATCTGGGGCAGACGAAATCGGATTGATTAAAGGGAAGGTCCTGACAGATGCAGAACCTTCCCTACCCCGCGTGCTCCCGACTCACCACACGCGTATAGAATTTCGGTTCTGACCGTCCTGGTCACAAAATGACACTAGCCCATTTGGCCGGTTTGGCACAAACAACAAGTACCTAAAATTGGAAACGCCCGCCACAGATCGGGCGGGCGCTGATTGGTCGAAACCCGGATTTAGCTATAGACCGACTCTTTGCCGAAATGCTTGGTCAGCATATAGTAAACGACAGCACGATACTTGTTGCGCTCGGACATGCCATAGGTTTCCAGCGCCTTGTTGATCGCTTCCATCAACTCGGGGCCGTCGGAAAGGCCCAGTTTCTTGATCAGGAAGTTGTTTTTGACGGTCTCAAGCTCACCTGACTGAGTGGCTGCCACGGTCGACGCGTCGGCGTCATAAATCGCCGGACCACATCCGATTGTGACCTTGGTCAAGAGGTCCATGTCGGGGTCCATCCCGCATTTGTTTTTCAGATCATCTGCGTATTTGGCGATCAGTTCGTCGCGTTTTCCCATGAATATTTCTCCCGTTGAGCAGCTTTGGCTGCGATTTTCAATGCGCCTATGAACAGGTGTCGGAAGGTTAGTCAGTTGTTCTGTTTACACAAAGGGAAAATTTCAGGTCATTCCCCGTAAGCGAAATTATGGCAGCACAGATAGACTCCGCGTACCACAATGCCTGATTCTGGCCTTCTGTTAAGGGTCAGGTGGTTTGGATTCAGGGCGCAGCGGGAAAATGTTGAAACCAGCGCAGCGTGCCGACATGGCACCTACTAACCGACCGGTGGTTATCTGCAATATCCCCAACCCGGTCCCTGAAGATGGAAGTGGTCCGCATGCAGCCGGTTGTAGTTTGGCCCAAGTACCACCCGAAACCATTCGCATGCACCCCGGCCAATCCGGTGTAGAAAATCTGCTTCGGGTCCGGGTGTTGTCCAGTCCGACAGCAGGCTCAGGCTTCGCCCATCTGCCAACTCGACCCCGACAATATCGATGGCATCAGCGGTGGCATGACTGCTCCAACCGCTGTCCTTTCCCTGCGCGGTGCGCATTCGCCGGCAGTTATAGCTGCCCAGGTGGCGCAAGCTGCGCACCCTGCTGCCAAACATCTCGCGCGCGGCGGGTTGGACCACATGGTGTTCCCACATGGCCAATCGCAGAGCCGTGGCACAACGGGTCTCGACGCCATTGACGCTGGCCGTGGTTAAGCCCGAGAGAACCCCGCGCCCGGCTATTCCGCATTTCTCGTCGACAATCAGATCCTCGACCAGGGAAAAGCTTACCCCCGCCCCGGCCAATGCGGCCCTGCACTGCGTTTCATCGGCCAAAGCTCGTCGCATTTGCACAGGTGTGACCGGCGTGACCCGAGCCGTAATGGTCAGATCTCGCAAAGGGTTCCAGTGGTCCGGAACCGGTGATTGCGGGTGGGACAAAAGCCAGTAGCCACCCCCACCCATCAAAACCACCAAGGCGAGTGCTGAGAAAACGAAAGACGCCGCCAGATGCAATATCCGACGGCGTCCAGAAGGTTTGGTCATGCCTGACCCGCAATCAATAGCGGTAATGTTCAGGCTTATAGGGGCCTTCCGGATTCACACCGATATACGATGCCTGTTCGCTGTCCATCTGCGTCAGCTTCACGCCGATACGGTCCAGATGCAGGCGTGCAACCTTCTCGTCCAGATGTTTAGGCAGGATGTAGACCTTGTTTTCGTACTGATCGCCTTTGGTGAACAGCTCAATCTGGGCCAACACCTGATTGGTGAACGAAGCCGACATCACAAAAGACGGATGACCGGTGGCGTTGCCCAGGTTCAGCAGGCGGCCTTCGGACAACAGGATCAGACGATTGCCCGAGGGCATCTCGATCATGTCCACCTGTTCCTTGATGTTGGTCCATTTGTGGTTCTTCAGGCTGGCCACCTGAATTTCGTTGTCAAAGTGACCAATGTTGCCGACGATGGCCATGTCCTTCATCGCGCGCATATGCTCGATACGGATCACGTCCTTGTTGCCGGTCGTGGTGATGAAGATATCCGCGCTGTCAACTTCGTCTTCCAGCAGCGTAACCTCGAACCCGTCCATCGCGGCCTGCAGGGCGCAGATCGGATCAACTTCGGTCACTTTCACACGGGCACCGGCACCGCGCAGCGACGCGGCCGAGCCTTTGCCCACGTCACCATAGCCACAGACCACGGCAACTTTACCAGCCATCATAGTGTCGGTGGCGCGGCGGATACCGTCGACCAGCGATTCCTTACAGCCATATTTGTTGTCGAACTTCGACTTGGTGACACTGTCGTTGACGTTGATCGCTGGGAACGGCAGTTGGCCTTCCCTGACCAGCTGGTACAGACGGTTCACGCCGGTCGTGGTTTCCTCGGACACGCCTTGGATCTGGTCGCGCATTTTGGTGAACCAACCGGGGGACGCGGCCAAACGTTTGGCGATCTGCGCCTTGATGGCCTCTTCCTCTTCCGAGCCCGGTACGGGGATAATGTCTTCGCCCGCTTCGGCGCGGGCGCCCAGCAGGATATACAGCGTCGCATCGCCGCCATCGTCCAGGATCATGTTGGGGCCGTCGGTGAACAGGAAGGATTTGTCCAGATAATCCCAATGCTCTTCCAACGTCTGGCCCTTGATGGCGAACACCGGAATTCCGGCTTCGGCAATCGCCGCCGCCGCGTGGTCCTGGGTTGAGAAGATGTTGCACGACGCCCAACGCACATCCGCGCCCAGCGCCACAAGTGTTTCGATCAGAACGGCTGTCTGGATGGTCATGTGCAGCGACCCGACAATACGCGCGCCCTTCAGGGGCTTTGCGTTACCGTATTCCGCGCGCAGGGCCATCAGGCCCGGCATCTCGGTCTCTGCAATATCCAGTTCTTTGCGGCCAAACCCGGCCAGCGAAATGTCTTTGACGATATAGTCCCCGGCCATCAGGTGCTCCATTCCGGTATAGTTCAATCCGGGTTGCCCTAGCATCCCTTTTGGGACGTGGCAACGCAGATGGCCGGAAACGGGGTTTTAAGCCGCCAAAATCAACTTGGTATGCCCTCTACCTTGATTTTGGGGATCGCTTGGAAAAAGTCGGTCCCAACGGCGACAATGCAACTGATGCCGTTCGGACGTGTCACCAAAACGGTATAGCTACCCGTTTCCTCTGAGGTCCAGACCTCCATCACCGATTGCGAGCCACGGGATTTTTGCAATCCACCAAAGGCCAGTTCCTCGGAATAACTGTCCTGTAGCGTTGAAATCAGTTGATCACGCAGCGCACAGCTTTGCTGGGCAAAGGCAGGCGGTGCAGTGGCGGCCATACCAAAGGCCAGAGCAATTCCTAACAAACGCTTGAACATAGCAAGCTCCTTTCGATACGAGTTACGTCCGAGAGGGGCACACCGGGAGGAGCATGCGCCCCCCTCGGTACAAATGTCGGTATCACCGCGCGCTTGTTCAAAGCACGATTGCTCAAGAAAAAGTTGGCAGCTGGTGATCTTGACAGGTACAGCTTACCACAAAAATGCGAATTTAATGTGTCCCACTTCACAAGGCATGGCAGAATGGCAACACAACCCCGCGCATGGCAAAGAATGCTGTCCGGGCGCAGGCTGGACCTGTTGGACCCAACACCGGTGGATATCGAGATTGAGGATATCGCGCATGGGCTGGCCTTTGTGGCCCGCTGGAACGGGCAGACACATGGCGATTTCGCCTATTCGGTGGCCGAGCATTCGCTGTTGGTCGAAGAGCTTTTTGGTCGTATTGCCCCCAAGGCACCGGTCAAATGGCGGCTGGCGGCCCTGTTACACGATGCGCCGGAATACGTGATCGGAGATATGATCTCTCCGGTCAAATCCGCTGTCGGTCCCGACTATGGCGCACTGGATGACCGGCTGGCTGCGGCGATCCACATCCGGTTCGGCCTACCCGCTGCGGTGCCTAAAACAGTAAAACGGCAAATCAAAAAGGCCGACAAGATCAGCGCCTGGATGGAAGCCACCCAGATCGCGGGCTTTTCCGAGACCGAGGCGACAAAATTCTTCGGCCGCCCGGACAGGGTTATTATGGAAGGGCTGCAGATCAAATTGCGGCCACCCGTTGAAGTAAGATGTGCCTATACGCATAGACATTCGGCATTGATGGCCGAGATTGGGCCCTGACCACTTTCAGCTTTCTGATCGCGCCACCTTCTGAAAGACTTTGCCGTCAATCTCATGGGCATGCCAACGCACTGGCGTCGCCTTCAGATTTGTTATTTCGGCCTTGCCCTCAGTCTTCTGTACTTCAATCTGCATAATCGTGCTGCTGGCAATGTCTCTATCGGCGAAACCCCACAGCAGACTTCCTAGGGAATAGGCGATTGGCACCGTCCGATCTCCGGTCTGCGTGCGATACAGCTGAATCGGCTGAGGGACATGGGGGTGGTGGCAGACGATAAGATCAGCTCCGAATTCGGCCAAGTCCTGTGCGGCTTCTTGCTGCGCTCGGCGCGGGAACAGCTCGAACTCATGACCCCAATGAATAATCGCAATAACCAGATCACTGCCAGCCGCTTTTGCGTTCGAAATCTGTGTCTTTAGAAGGGTGGTGTCCGGCGCTTGATGCTTTGAAGTCAGCTTGGCGATATTGATGCTCTGCTTTTGACCTTCAGGAAGCGCGTGGCCGTTGGTACCAAAAGCGCAGGACGCAAATCCGAACTTTACCCCTTTTCGTTCGATCGTTTTGACGTCTGTGGCTTCTGCCAAACTCTCATTCACGCCGATTTGCATGATATTTCTGTCACTTAAGACGTTCAAAGTCGTCTCAAGCCCCTCAACACCCATGTCGAGAATATGGTTGTTTGCAAGGTTCAAAACATCAATGAACCTCTCGTTATGGCTGGTCAAAGCATCGAACTGTTCTTCCGACGCACATTCGATCGGCGGGCCAGCGTCCCCGATCACTTCGTCAATCAAAGGCTGTGTCGTTACAGGTGACTCGTAGTTGGCGACCAAAATATCATCCTGAAACAAAAGATCTTCGATCTCAGCATATACTTGATCTTTTGCGACACTGGCCCTGTGGGTTCTTAGAATGTCCCCGGCAAAGCTCAGAGTGACCGAATTTGATGTGTCACTGATGCCAGCGGTTGAAAGTTGTACCGTCGTTTTAGTCATAAAGCCGGACTGATCCAGCTCCGCTTCAGGCTGCTGAATGGGGTTCTTACTTTTATAGACCCAGTACAGGTTGTCCAAAATGTTCATTTCGGAAAGCTCACCCGCAGCGCCCTTTCGTGGTCGCGCCCAAAACCCAAATCTCTCTGCTGCCCAGGTGACAACAGAGACAATGACTTTAAGGGCAGGGTTGGAAATACGGAGGCTTTGGTATGGCGTATTAGGGAGCGGCGACACTTCGATACATCTCAACTATTTGTTCGGAAAATATAATTATTGAACTTAACGACAACACAAATTGGTTAACAGACACTAAATTAAAGTCTTCAGGGGTGGCGGTCCATCAGCCGCGACAAAGCATATGTTTGATAGCCGCCTGTCGAGACTCAATTCGGTTTTCCGGCTTCATGAGTTCTGGCCTGGTATGCGCAAGCTAAACTCACGATCTCATCGCGGGCTACGCTTCGCCAAGATCCGTTGCAATGTCCGGCGGTGCATGTTCAAGCGTCGTGCGGTTTCACTGACGTTGCGATCACACAGCTCATAGACCCGCTGGATATGCTCCCAGCGCACGCGATCCGCGCTCATTGGGTTTTCCGGCGGCGGGGGCAGTTCGTCGCCCTTGGCCAGCAATGCGTTGGTGATGTCGGTGGCGTCGGCGGGCTTCGACAAATAGTCGGTGGCACCGATCTTGACTGCGGCCACAGCGGTGGCAATCGCGCCGTACCCGGTCAGAACCACAACCCGGCTGTCGGGGCGCTTTTCGCGCAGCACTTCGACCACATCCAGGCCGTTGCCATCCTCCAACCGCAGGTCAACAACCGCATATGCAGGTGGACGGGCTGTGGAAATGGCGCGGCCAGCGGCGACAGAGCCCGCGGTTTCAACCTCGAACCCGCGTTTTTCCATGGCCTTAGCCAGACGTCTCAGAAACGGTTCGTCATCATCCACCAATAACAGCGATTTATCCGGGCCGATGTCGAGGTCAGAGCTGTCCGCCATATTCTATTCTTTCCGCTAATTCACGCCGTTGGCTTAAACATGAGTAATAGCAGCGCCATTGCAAAGGTCAAACAGACCGTTGCGTTCTAGATCTTGTCCAGAAAGCAGCCCACCTTGTCAGCCATCTGCTCGGCTGTGTCATTGCGATCGAAAAATTCGATAAACCCGTCCTGGGGTGTGACCAGATAAGTAAAGGTCGAGTGATCAACCAGATAGTACTCATCACTTTTGTCATGGGCCTTATAATAGGTCTTATAGGTCTTGCTGGCGGCCTTGACCTGATCGGGCGTGCCGGTCAGGGCGATGGTCTTACCACCAAGGTTAAAGGCGTAATCGGCCATAACTTCGGGTGTGTCGCGATCCGGGTCGATCGAGATAAACAGCGGCGTCACCGATTGCCCGCGTTCGGCCAGAATATCCACCGCTTCGGCATTGCGGGACATGTCAAAGGGGCAAACATCCGGACAGAAGGTATAGCCGAAGTAGACAAGCGTAGGTTCGGTTATCACCTGTTTGTCGGTCACAGTCTCGCCCTTGCCGTTGATCAGTTCGAAGGGCCCGCCAATGGTGGCCGTACCCCCTGCGATCTGGCTGGACCGGCACTGCGCGAATTTGTCGTCCGAGCCTGCGCCGCGCGTCAGCAGCCACATGGCCCCCAGACCTACGGCCAAAACAACTGTTGCAAGGATAGCGTATAGACGGACCATGGCATCTTACCTGACGATAGAGGAGTTGTTGATCGTTCCGGCCGGGACACCTATCAAGATGAACAGCCGATGCAACAGGACATAATGGACCAATGGCAGATTCCAACATCACTTTTTGGCCTGGTCAGGAACGCAGCTGGATTCGCCTGCGGACGCTGATCCTGCTGCGCTGGGTGGCCATTTTTGGCCAGATCACCGCAATCACCGTGGCGCAACAGACCTATGATGTGCAGTTGGATGTGACGCTGTGCTATCTGGCCATCGGCATTTCGGTCATGGGCAACTTGACGGCTATTCTTGTCTTTCCACGCAACAAACGCCTGTCCGAGTTCGAAAACTTTCTGATGGTGTTGTTCGATTTGTTGCAGCTGACCATCCTGCTGTATCTTACCGGAGGTCTCAATAATCCGTTCGCCTTGCTGTTGGTGGGTCCTGTGACGATCTCTGCCAATGTCATGAGCACCCGGTCAACGCTGATCATCGGTACGGTGGCCATCATTCTGACCACGCTGCTAGCCGAATTTCACCTTCCCCTGCACACGGATGGCGGTGTGGATCTTGAGATCCCCGATATCCTTCTGTTCGGAAACTGGGCTGCCATCGTTATCGCGATCGTTTTCCTGGGGGCCTATTCCCACCGCGTAAGCTCTGAGGTGCAGTCGATGTCTCAGGCGCTGTCGGCCACGCATATGGCCCTCGCACGTGAACAGAAACTGACCGATCTTGGTGGAGTTGTCGCCGCCGCCGCGCACGAACTTGGAACACCTCTGGCAACAATCAAACTGACCAGTGCCGAACTGATTGAAGAGCTGGACGACCGCCCGGACCTGAAAGAAGACGCCGCCTTGATCCGCGAACAGGCCAATCGTTGCCGCGACATTCTGCGCGACATGGGGCGGGCTGGCAAAGACGACCTCCACCTGAGACAGGCCCCCCTGTCCACTGTCATCCATGAGGCCGCCGAGCCACATATCAACCGCGGCAAGCAGGTACACTTTGCCGAAGGTCCGGTCGGGGATGGCGATGTTCAACAGCCTTCGATCCTGCGTAAACCTGAGATCATCCACGGAATGCGCAACCTCATCCAGAATGCTGTGGATTTCGCGCGCAGCAACGTCTGGGTCGAAGCGGAATGGACAGCCGAAAGGATTACGATCAACATCATGGATGACGGCCGCGGGTATCCTTCGCAAATGATTGGCCGGATCGGGGATCCGTTCATGCGCCGACGGCGGGCAGAATCGGAAAAGCGGGCCCGGCCGGAATATGAAGGTATGGGCCTGGGCCTGTTCATCGCAAAAACCCTGCTGGAACGCAGCGGTGCGCATTTGGATTTCGCCAATGGCTCTGATCCATATCAGACCTTGTCGGACAATCCAGAACGTATTGGAGCCATCGTCCGGGTATCCTGGCCGCGAAAACTTGTGGATGCACAGACCGGCGACACCCCCGTTCCTTCAGGTGTAAATCAGCATATCCAAGTCTGAGTTAAGACCCCGTTAACCATTTCCACCCATAGCTATACCCGTGAATTCACCGCGGGAGAGCACATGGTCGACTGGATCATATTGGCCGTCATCAGTGTGGTGTCTGCCAGTCTGGCGGTTCAATGGCTTTTGCCCCGTCGTCAGCAGACAAGTGACAATTTCGGCCTGTCCGAGCCGGCCTCGTTGTTCAATGTCGTGTTTCTGTTCGACGGTGACCGCCTGATCAGCCACACAGACATCGCTCTGGATGGGTTTGAGGCTGTGCGCGACTGGTCAGATCTGCGTCGGCTGCTGCAGCGAGATTTTCCGGGCTTTCCTGAAACCCCTGAACGCGTCAGGCACGAAGGGAATCTTGTCATCCCCGCCATTGATTGTTCGGTCGAGCGGGACGTTTTGTGCGAATGGATCGACGGGGTCGTACGCGTACAGCTGCGGGAAAGCTCTGATTACCCCAGAACCGTATTGCGCGAGAATAGCGATCCGATCCGCCTGGCGATGGAACTGGCGCCCTACCCGGTCTGGCATCTGGATTATCAAAACAAGATCCGCTGGTGCAACGCCGCCTATGTCTCGCTTGTCCGCAAAGTGCGCGGTGGCGATACCGACCTGACTGCACCTCTCTTTCCCGGGCCCGAAAATGGCGCGCGTATCAGCGCCAAGACCCGTGTATTCATTTCGTCCGAAGACAGTGCAAACAAGCTTTGGTTTGACCTGACGATGGTGGACCACCCGGAAGGCAGCCTATGCTACGCTGTGGACATCAACGCCATCGTCGCCGCCGAGACAGCGCAGCGAAAATTCGTGCAGACGATGACCAAAACCTTTGCACAGCTGTCCATCGGCTTGGCCATTTTTGACAGAAATCGCCAGCTTGCACTGTTCAACCCCGCCTTGATTGACCTGACCACCCTGCCCCCGGATTTCCTGAGCTGCCGCCCCAACCTGTCCAGTTTCTTTGACCGCCTGCGCGATCAGCACATGATGCCGGAACCCAAGAACTATCGCAGCTGGCGTAATCAGATGAACGATCTGCTGGAGGCCGCAGAAGATGGAAATTACCAGGAAACATGGTCGCTGCCATCCGGCTCGGTCTATTCCGTCAGCGGCCGCCCGCACCCGGATGGTGCGGTGGCCTTTCTGTTCGAAGATATCACGGCCGAGATCACGTTGACCCGCCGCTTTCGGGCGGAAATGGATTTGATGCAATCCATCCTGGATAAGCTGGCCGACGCGGTTGCCGTTTTCGGTGATGACGGTACCTTGGCCTTCACCAATTATGCCTATCAGAAATTATGGGGTGAAGCCGATGGTGCCGGATTTGAACCCGACACGGTTCTGGACGTGACCCGCAACTGGCAGAAACATTGCACGGCCACTCCGATTTTGGGTGAAATCCGGGATTTCGTGGAAACGCGGGACAGCCGGGCTGAGTGGTCAGCCAGAATCCAAATGCGTAACGGAACCGATCTGAACTGCACCATCTGCCCATTGCAAAACGGGGCCACCATCATTCGCTTTGCCACGCACAATGCGTTGCCACAGCACGAGATACAGCAAATCAGCGCCTGAACCGGGTTGCAGCCAATCCAGCGTGGGGCCATTGTGGCGCCATGACGTTACCACCCCTCAGGATCACCCTGAATTCGCCCGAAGATACGACCAAATTTGCCAGTCGGCTGGGCGCAATTCTGCATCCGGGCGACATCCTGCTGCTGCAGGGTGAGATCGGAACCGGTAAGACCCATTTTGCGCGTAGTCTGATCCAATCGCTGATGACCCGGTCCGAGGATGTGCCCTCGCCCACATTCACGCTGGTTCAGGTCTATGACACCCGTAAAGGTGAGATCTGGCACTGCGATCTATACCGGCTGAGCGCGGTGGAGGAAGTCGAAGAGCTTGGGCTGGCCGAAGCGATGGAGCAAGCGATCTGCCTGATTGAGTGGCCCGAGAAACTGGGCCTGCTGACACCCGGTTCTGCCCTGACGATGACATTTGAAACAGACCCGGACATGCTGGATATGCGCCACATCACCCTCACATGGACCGACGAAAAATGGGCTCAAAAACTGGAGGTCAGCGAATGACAAACCGCGCCGTCCTTGCCGAAGCTCTGATTTCACACACGCCGTGGTCCAAGGCCCGCCGAGAGCCTTTGGCGGGGGATGCCTCGAACCGCCGGTACGAGCGCCTGACCGACCCGGTTACGGGCAAGTCCGCTGTTCTGATGGATTCACCACCGGGCCAGGCGGAACCGGTCGAAGCCTTCGTACGGATGGCCCGGCATTTACAATCTATCGGACTAAGCGCCCCACAGATCTACGCCGAAGACACGCAATATGGGTTTCTTCTTCTGGAAGACCTTGGCGATGACCTGTTCGCGCGGGTTCTGGTCAAACATCCCGATATGGAGCGGGAATTATACGAGGCGGCGACAGATGTTCTGATCACGTTGCACGAGGCCCCGACCCTGTCGCTGCAATCTTACGGCCCGGCACTGATGACCGAACTGGCGGCCTTATCCTTCACCAAATACGCCCAAGGGGTTCTTGGCGATTATGACCAGGATGCGCAGGATCGGTTCGAACACCGATTTGCTGATATCCTGCATCAAGAAACATCCGGCACCAAAGTTGTTGTCCAAAGGGATTACCACGCGGAAAACCTGATCTGGCTCCCTGACCGCCAAGGGGTTGAGCGCGTTGGATTGCTGGATTTTCAGACCGCCATGCTGGGCCATCCTGCCTATGATCTGGTGTCTTTGCTCCAGGATGTGCGCCGCAAAGTGACGCCGGGTACGGAAATGCGGATGGTCAGCCACTATATCTCGGCTACGGGCGTCAACGATCATGATTTCCGCAGTGCCTATGCCGTGCTGGGTGCCCAGCGAAATCTGCGGATTCTTGGTGTGTTTACCCGGCTTGCGACCGAGTATGGCAAACCCCATTATGTCGATTTGATCCCCGCTGCGTGGGGCCATCTGATGCGGGATCTGGATCACCCGGCGCTGGTGAATGTTGCCGACCTGCTGCGCGCGGCTCTGCCCGCGCCAACACCCGAAAACCTGAACAGGCTCAGACAGAGATGACCCAGCCCCCCAATGCCGTCATGCTGTTCGCAGCCGGGTTCGGCACCCGCATGGGCACCCTGACCCTGAACCGCCCCAAGCCGCTGATCGAGGTAGCCGGGCGCCCGCTGATCGACCATACGCTGGATCTGGTTGACGCGCTTGGGCCGGTTCGCAAAGTGGCCAACCTGCATTACCTGCCAGATCAGCTTGAGGCGCATCTGGCCCCGAAAGACGTGCTTGTCTCACATGAACAGCCCGACATTCTGGATACTGGTGGCGGATTACGGGCAGCTTTGCCTTTATTAGGGTCTGAATCAGTGTTCACGATGAATTCAGACGCCATTTGGTCCGGCCCGAACCCGCTGACAATGCTGCGGGCCGCCTGGAACCCTGATTTGATGGACGCATTGCTAATGTGCATCCCGACCGCGCAGGCGATTGGTCATGCCGGGGCCGGAGACTTTACTGCTGATGAAACGGGCCGGATTACCCGCGGCCCCGGATTGATCTACGGAGGCGCGCAGATCATGAAGACGGAAGGGCTGGTCGAAATTCCAGACAAGGTGTTTTCGCTGAACCTGCTTTGGGATCGGATGCAAAAGAAAGACCGGCTGTTTGCCCTGACCTATCCCGGCCGCTGGTGCGATGTTGGCCATCCGGAAGGGATCGCCCTTGCTGAAGGTCTGTTGGCGGATGTTTGACCCCTCACCCCTGCCCCGCGTCTTTGCCGTACCTCCGGGTGTGGATTTTCCAAAGACGCTGGTCCGGGGGTTGAGAAATCGCTGTGCCGCTCTTCCGCCCGAGGCTTTGGCCCGAGTGGAGTTGGTTGTTAACACGCGGCGTATGGCTCGCAGGGTGCGTGAGCTGTTCGACCAGGGCCCTGCCTGTTTGTTGCCGCGCCTATCACTGGTGACTGATCTGGGTGAAAGCGTGAATCTGGCGCAGATACCACCCGCAATCCCGCCCCTGCGACGGCGGCTGGAATTGACGCAGCTGGTCTCGAAGCTGCTGGATCAACAACCGGATCTGGCGGCGCGCTCGTCTTTGTTTGACCTGTCAGACAGTCTGGCCGCATTGATAGATGAGATGCAGGGCGAAGGCGTTTCACCCGAAGCGATCCGGCGGCTGGATGTCACCGACATGTCCGGGCATTGGGCCCGCGCGCAGGCGTTTATCGGGATTGCGGATCAGTTCATCGACTCAGAAGACGACATCCTGGACACGCAGGCCCGGCAGCGCCGCGTGGTCGAGAACCTAATCGAACATTGGCGAGTGGATCCACCTCAGCACCCGGTCATTCTTGCCGGCTCGACGGGGTCACGGGGCACGACCCTGAAGTTGATGCAAGCCGTTGCTTGCCTGCCGCAAGGCGCATTGATCCTGCCGGGCTTTGACTTTGACCAGCCCGATCAGGTCTGGGCTCAGCTGGATGCGGCGTTAACCTCTGAGGATCACCCGCAATACCGGTTCCGGAAATTGATGAACCAGCTTGGGATGAGCCCGGATCAAATCACAGCCTGGACCCAGGACAATCCACCCTCACCCGCCCGTAACAAACTGATATCGCTTGCGTTACGCCCTGCCCCGATCACGGATGCATGGATGTCCGAAGGTCCACAACTGACCGATCTGCATGGTGCAACCAAGGACCTGACCCTGGTCGAGGCGCAGTCCCCCCGGGCCGAGGCCCTGGCCATAGCACTCCGCATGCGAGAGGCGGCTGAAACCGGCCAGACCGCCGCTCTGATCACCCCCGACCGCATGCTGACCCGTCAGGTCAGCGCTGCGCTGGACCGGTGGAACATCCTGCCCGATGACAGTGCTGGCCTGCCGCTGCAGCTGTCCCCACCCGGACGGTTCCTGCGCCATGTCGCGGCCCTGTTCGCGCGTCGATTGGACGGCGAAGCGCTGTTGACCCTGCTGAAACATCCGCTCTGCCATGACGGGGGCGAGCGTGGCTCTCATCTGTTGCACACCCGCGATCTGGAACTGGACCTGCGCCGCCACGGGCCGCCATTCCCGGATGCCGCCAGCCTGATGGCATTTGCCATCCGCAAAGAGGTGCCCGAAGGCTGGGTGCAATGGTTAGTAGAGCATTTCTGCGAACAGCAAATCGATGATGAGCTGCCGCTGGCGGATTGGGTTGATCGCCTCTGCGGGTTGGCTCAGGCCATTTCCGCCGGTCACACTGACGATCCCGGCACTTTGTGGGACAAGAACGCCGGTCAAAAGGCGCTGGCGGTTGTGACCGAGCTGCGAAATGAGGCTCAGCATGGCGGCACCATGACGGCCCATGACTTTGCCGATCTGCTGGGTGCTTTGCTGGCCGGAGAAGAGGTCCGCGACCGCGACGCGCCACACCCCCGGATCATGATCTGGGGCACGCTCGAGGCCCGGGTGCAGGGCGCCGATTTGCTAATCCTTGGCGGTTTGAACGAGGGCAGCTGGCCCGAGGCGCCCGCGCCTGATCCCTGGTTGAACAGGCAGATGCGCGATAAGGCCGGGCTGTTGCTGCCAGAGCGGCGCATTGGCCTGTCGGCACATGACTTTCAGCAGGCTATCGGCGCGCCCGAGGTCTGGCTGACCCGGTCGACCCGGTCCGACGACGCCGAAACCGTTCCTTCCCGCTGGTTGAATCGGTTAACCAACCTGTTGAGTGGCCTGGCAGAACAGGGTGGCCAAACCGCCCTTGCAGAAATGCGCAGCCGCGGGCGACAATATCTGGGATGGTCCGAACAACTTGAATACGCTCCAGAAATCAAGGCGGCACCACGCCCATCTCCGCGCCCTCCGGTCGGGTCGCGCCCGCACCGCCTGAGCGTCACCGAGATCAAGCGCCTGATCCGTGATCCTTATGCGATCTACGCCAAACATGTGCTGCGGTTGAAACCTCTGGACCCCTTGGTTCAGGCCCCGGATGCGCTGCTGCGCGGGATTGTAATCCATGAGATTTTGGAGCAGTTCGTGAAGGACAGCGTGCTGGACACGGCCTTGCTGACACGCGAAAGCTTCTTGAAACGCGCCGAAAGCCTGCTGGTCCAGCATGTACCATGGCCCACAGCGCGCAAATTATGGCTCGCGCGGCTGGAACGGATTGCGGATGATTTCCTGCGGGCCGAGACCACCCGGCGCAGCGATGGTGGGCCTGTGGCTTTTGAGGCCGCGATGAAACTGGCGCTCAGTCCGCTGGATTTCACCATAGTCGGGCGCGCCGACCGCATTGACCTCAACAGTCGTGGCGCGCTGCGGCTGGTCGATTACAAAACCGGTGCGCCTCCGACCGAAAGTCAGCAGGCCAAGTTTGACAAACAGTTGCTGATCGAAGCCGCAATGGCCGAGCAGGGCGGGATCGAAGGGTTTGACCCGCTGCCTGTGGCCGAAGCAATTTTTATCGGCATGGGCGGCACCTATAAAGAGGTGCCCGCGCCTCTGACCAAAGAGCCGGTCGACAAGGTCCTAGCCGAGCTGAAACAGCTGGTTTCCTCTTATTTAGAGCCTGATCAGGGCTTCACCTCGCGCCGCATGTTGCACAAGGATACCGATATCGGGGACTATGATCATCTGGCACGTTTCGGTGAGTGGGACCGAACCAGCAACAGCGCCCCCGAGGACCTGAAATGAGCACCCGCAACGACGCAACCGAACGACAAGTGCAGGCCGCACGACCCGATGCCTCGACCTGGCTGGCGGCCAATGCGGGATCTGGCAAAACGCGGGTTCTGACCGATCGGGTGGCGCGGCTGTTGCTGGACGGGGTGCAGCCGCAACACATCCTCTGCCTGACTTACACCAAGGCTGCAGCCAGCGAGATGCAAAACCGGTTGTTCAAACGCCTCGGTGAGTGGGCCATGCTGGGGGATACTCCGCTATTGGCCCAGCTGACCGATTTGGGTGTTCAGGGTGCGATTGACCCGGACCGTCTGGCACAGGCCCGCACATTGTTTGCCCGCGCGATCGAAACGCCTGGCGGGTTGAAAATTCAGACCATCCACTCTTTTTGCGCCTCGCTGCTGCGCCGTTTCCCACTTGAGGCTGGAGTAAGCCCACAATTCACCGAGATGGAGGATCGGGCCGCCGCCTTGCTGCGCGAAGAAATCGTCGAGGATTTTGCCCAAGGGCCGATGGCCAATCTGATCGGCGATGTCGCCCGTTTTGTGACTGACACAGGGTTCGACAAGCTGACCGCCGCCATCACGCAAAAGCGTAATCTGTTTGCGCAGACCGTCGATTGGTCGCAGGTATTGCAGCAATTCAATCTACCCGCCCGCTTTGACGAACAGCTCTTGCTGGGTCAGGTGTTTTTGGGGGGCGAGGTCGAACTTGTCCGCAGCGTCCTGCCCGCATTGACCGAAAGCGGCGGGAACAACGCCAAGGCAGCCACCAGGCTTGCGGCCTTCACCCGCGCCGATATCAGTGCGCTGCCGGTGCTTGAAGATGTATTTCTGACCGGAAAGGCGGCCAAGGACCCGTTTACCGCCAAGATTAACGCTTTCCCGACCAAACCCCTGCGCGAAGGTGTTCTGGCGGGTCAGATGCCACAGCTAGAGGCGTTGATGTTGCGCATTGAAGCCGCGCGTGAACAGCGGCTTGCACTGGTTGCAGCCCGCAAAACGCTGGCACTTCACCGGTTCGCAATGGCCTTTCTGCCGGAATATGAACGGCGCAAGCAACTGCGCGGCTGGCTGGACTTTGACGACCTAATCCTGCGCGCCCGAAACGTACTGAACGACCCGGCGGTAGCGTCTTGGGTATTGTACCGACTGGACGGCGGGATTGACCATATCCTTGTGGATGAGGCCCAGGATACCAGCCCGGACCAATGGGACGTCGTCGAAAAGCTGGCGCAGGAATTCACCAGCGGGGAGGGGGCCCGGTCCGGGATTGAGCGCACTATTTTCGTGGTGGGTGACAAGAAACAATCGATCTATTCCTTCCAGGGGGCCGACCCTCAAGCCTTTGATCGGATGCAGGCCGAATTTGGGCGGAAACTGGAAGAATCAGGCTCTAAACTGTGGGATTCTACGCTGGAGTACTCGTTCCGCTCCTCCAGCGCCATTCTGTCGCTGGTCGATATTCTGTTCGAAAACCGTGCCGAGGCCGGGTTTCACAAAGAAAGCCAGCACCGCGCCTTCAAGTCCGATCTGCCTGGACGCGTCGACCTGTGGCCGGTGGTCGAAAAAGTCAAAGACGAGGAAGATACCGAATGGACTGATCCGGTGGACCGCCCTGGTGCGCGCCACCATACCGTTGTTCTGGCCGAGCAGGTTGCACAGTCGATCAGGGATATGATCGAACAGGGGGAAACCATCCCCGAAGATGGCGAGGTACCGGGCAGTTTCGTCCGGCGAAAGGTACAGCCGGGGGATTTTCTGATCCTCGTCCAGCGCCGCTCGGACCTGTTTGCTGAGATCATCCGCGCCTGCAAGGCTGCCGAACTGCCGATTGCAGGGGCTGACCGGTTGAAGGTCGGAGCCGAGCTTGCGGTCAAGGACCTGGCCGCTCTGCTAAGCTTTCTGGCCACGCCCGAGGACAGCCTGTCGCTGGCCACGGTACTGAAATCCCCTCTGTTTGGATGGTCCGAACAGCAGCTTTTTGATCTGGCGCATCGGCGGCAAGAACAATTCCTGTGGGCGGCGCTGCGCAATCGGGCCGATGAGTTTCCCGATACGCTGACAATTCTGAACGACCTGCGCGGTCAGATCGACTTTCTGCGCCCCTATGACCTGATCGAGCGGATTCTGACCCGTCATCACGGGCGGCGCTTGCTGTTGGGTCGGCTGGGCCCCGAGGCCGAAGACGGCATCAACGCGCTGTTGTCACAGGCGCTGGCCTATGAACGCGCCGACATTCCAAGCCTGACAGGTTTTTTAGTCTGGATGCAGACGGACGATCTGGAGATCAAACGGCAGATGAGCGGTGTCGGCAACATGATCCGCGTGATGACCGTGCACGGATCGAAAGGGTTGGAAGCCCCCATCGTGATCCTGCCGGATACCGGCAGACGGCAAGCCCCGCGCGATGCCGAGATCATGGTGACGGATGCTAAGCCACTATGGAAAGTACCGGCAGACGCGTCCCCGGCGCTGATCGCGCAGGCGCGAGCCGAAGCGCGCGAACGGGAAGAGAATGAGCGGTTGCGCCTGTTATACGTGGCGCTGACCCGGGCAGAGAAGTGGCTAATCGTCGGTGCGGCAGGGGATGTCGGCAAGGACGGAACCAGTTGGTATCAACTGGTGCAGGCGGCTATGGCGCGGGCAGGGGCAACAGCTCTGCCCAACAGTGAGATCCTGCGCTTGTCGCACGGAGATTGGCATGGTCCGGAATTTTTCGAACACACAGGCGCCGTTCATGCCCACAGCGAATTGCCACCGACCTTCCTGAATTCCGCCCCCGCCATTGATGCGGCGCCGGAAACCCTCAGCCCGTCTGATCTGGGCGGGGCCAAGGCCTTGCCCGGGGACATGGGCCAGGATGAAGAGGCCGCCAAGCTGCGCGGCACCCGCCTGCACCTGCTGCTGGAGCATTTGCCGCGGGTCCTTCCTGAGAACTGGCCGCAGCTTTGCGCACGGGTTCTTCCCGATATGCGTGAGGCCGAGCGGCAAGGATTGCTGGCCGAGGCGCAAAATGTGTTAACGGCGGATCACCTGAAGGCAGTGTTCGCCCCCGATACCTTGGCCGAAGTCCCGGTAACGGCCGATCTGGGCGGGCGGCGTATCCATGGTGTCATTGATCGGCTGATCGTCACTGAAACGGACGTCCAAGTAATTGATTTTAAATCGAATATGACAGTGCCAGACAATGCAGCATCCTGCCCCGAAGGACTGCTGCGGCAGATGGGTGCCTATGCTGATTCATTGTCGCAGATCTATCCGGACCGCGAAGTCAGAACTGCAATTCTGTGGACCCGAACAGCCCAGCTGATGTGGCTGCCACACGATCTGGTGAAAGCTGCGCTAACCCGTGCGCTGACGCCTTGACCTTGGCATACCCGACACCTAGTTTCAGTGACCAAGCATTCCCCATTCAGGAGACAGAATATGTCGACCGTAGCTGTTACCGACGATACTTTTGACGCCGAAGTCAAGAATTCCGACATCCCCGTAGTTGTCGATTTCTGGGCCGAATGGTGTGGCCCCTGTAAACAGATCGGACCCGCTCTGGAAGAGTTGGCGGCTGAATATGGCGACAAGGTCAAGATCGCCAAAGTCGATGTAGACAGCAACCCGAACTCTGCCGCCGCCATGGGCGTACGTGGCATCCCGGCGCTGTTCATCTTCAAGGATGGTCAGGTCGTTTCGAACCGCGCAGGCGCCGCACCGAAAGCCGCGCTGCAAAGCTGGATCGAAGAAGCGCTCTGATCCGGTTCGGGAAACAACGTTTGAAGGCGCCTTATTCGGGGCGCCTTTTTTCGTATCTGGGGCAAAGCGCTTCCGCCTGAATTGTCTGACTGGAAAAAGCGGCGCAGAAAAAGAAAAAGCCGCCCAGACCCGGGCGGCTTATCTTGAATTCACGAATTCTCGTGGATCAGAGGGTGGTGATATCCGCGCGGCACAGGCCGATATCGTCCAGCTGTTCATCACTGAGAGCCGACAGGGCATTGCGGGTTTTGCGGGATTCATTCCAATCGGCGGCTTTTTCAAAAGCGCCAAAAAACGCGTCCACTACATGCAGGATGGTAGCTGCTCCGAGCGGCGCATGGATATTTGCGGTAGTTGCCATTTGCGCATTCCTTATAAACAGAAACAGCCGACCCGTTGTCGGTTGTGAGCCTCATGTAGGATTTTCAACTGAGTCCCACAATTGCTGGTTTTACAGCCCCGATTTGCGTTTTTTGCATATCTTATAAGCAAGTTGTGAACTGTTGCGCTGCGGATGAGACCGGCCCATATAGAACAGCAGGCGAAAACGGAGGCCCCCATGGCAGACAGCGACTTTCCCGGTTGGCACGGCACAACCATTATTGGCGTCAAAAAAGGCGGGCAGGTGGTCATTGCCGGGGACGGGCAAGTCAGCTTGGGCCAGACCGTGATCAAAGGGACCGCGCGCAAGGTACGCCGCCTGTCACCCGGCGGGTTCGAGGTTGTCGCAGGCTTCGCCGGATCAACCGCCGATGCCTTTACCCTGCTGGAACGTCTGGAAACCAAGCTTGAGGCCACGCCCGGCCAACTGGCCCGCGCCTCGGTCGAGCTGGCCAAGGACTGGCGCACCGACAAATACCTGCAAAAGCTTGAGGCGATGCTGATCGTCACTGATGGCAAGGATCTGCTGGTGATCACCGGGGCAGGGGATGTGCTGGAGCCGGAACACAACGTGGCTGCCATCGGATCGGGTGGCAATTTTGCCCTGGCAGCGGCGCGCGCGATGATGGATGGCGACAAACCGGCGGAACAAGTCGCCCGCGAGGCCATGGCCATCGCCGCCGATATCTGCGTCTATACCAATGGCAATCTCACGGTTGAGAAGATCGGCGGCTAATCCGGCTGCTTACCTTTTCGACGGCAGTTTTGGCCCCAGAATCGTTCCCGACCGGGCGCCAATATTCGGACCCGGCAGGTTTATCTGCCGAGAAGACCCTGGCCGACCCATGAATTGCCCAGACCGCGCGCCGAGATTTGGACCAACAGACTCAAGTGGGTAAAAACTGCGACCCATGATTTGCCCAGATCGCGCTCCAAGATTTGGGCCAACAGACTCAAGTGGATCAAACTTGCGCCCCATAAATTGGCCGGATTGGGAACCAGGCGGTTTCCTCGGCCCCAAAACTGTACTCGAACTTTCGTGTGCTGCCCGCTTGTTGACAACGTGACCGCCTAGATCAGAGGAATCTGCCAGAAACGGCGGCGGCGGCGCCACCTGCTGCGCAGGCAATGGGCCCGTGGCCAACAGCCCAATCAATAGTGCCGCGCCCGTAATCCTGAGGGATTGGATTACCTTCATCTTCCCTGCTCTCAATCGTGGACAATATCCGTCTAAGCCAATAGAGCCGAGATTTCCTTGGATTTCCAGCGCCGATGCATGCCGATCAGCCCCAGTATCGCCGCGACGATCACGATGTAATAGGGCAGGCGGATGTCGATACTCATCAACCCGCCGCCGATCAAGGACATGACGCCCCCGGCCAGACAGAAGACAGCCGTGGTCACCCCCATGACCCAGCCTTGATCGGTGTCGCTGACACTGGAGGAAAACAGGCCCAGCAGTGTCGGGTATGAGACGCCAAAGAAGAAATAGAAGAAAAAGACCGGGACATAGCTCAGCACACCGCTGGGGCTGAAGGCGAAACCTAGGCCGCTGATCACCATCACAACCAGTGAGACATAGATGATCTGGTGTTTGCTGAACCGTTCCTGCGCAGGTTTGACCAGGAAGGTGCTGGAAAAGGCCAGCGCAACCCCAATGACGACCATGGCCATGCTGCCGCCGATGACCCCGTATCCAAATGCGCTGGTCAGGAAGTTGTCGACAAACACATAGAAGGTCACATTGGCGATCATGAACAGGCCATAGACCGGCATGATTTTCAGAACCATCGGATGTTCGCGCACCGCTATCAGGCTGTCGGTGATATCGCGGGGGCGAAAGACAAAGGGCTCACGCTCGGTCCGGGTATCCTTGAAATACGCGGCGACAAGGAAAATGGCGATCATCACCAGAACAAAGGCGCCGTAGAATGGCGTTTTCAGCGTCGCCGCGCTGCCCAGCAGGGCCGAGTCCGACAGGACCGCGCCAATAATGGGACCGCCAACCAGGCCAAAGCTGACACCTGTCACGATATAGCCCATGTTGCGGTCGCGGTCAGTGACATCGGTGCTGCCGTCAATCATTGCCGCCTGCGCGATAGGCTGGTTGCCAGCTGTAAACCCGGTGATCGACCGGCCGACAATCAACAGCAGCAGGCTGTTGAGATACAGCGCGGCGATGGTCAGCGCATAACCTATCAATGCCCCTCCCAGACACACTAGCAGCGCGTTCTTGCGACCAATGGAATCTGAAACCTTAGAGACATAGACCACGCCCAGAAACCAGGACAGAAAGAAACAGCCAATCACCAAGCCGTAGTAGAAATGCCGGGTGCCCATGGCCGTGTTTTCAGGCAGGAACCCCGATTTCGTCTCCATGATCAGTGAGTTGATGATCGGAAAGACCAACCCTTGTCCGATCAGGTCGACAAACACGACAAACAGCAGGGTGATCTTGGCAATCTTGGTCATTTCCGCGCTCCAGGCCCTCAACGCTTTGAAATCACTGTACCAGAGGCCGGGCGCTTTACCTATGGAAAGCATTTGCAAACCGGGTGGGGCGTTGCTAACCAACGCTGCCGCTGTTGTTTTCGCCGTTGCGGTGATTACCTAGACCGCAGCCAACTTATGCCGACCGAAAGGACTGCCCCCGTGACCGACCTGACCCCGCGCGAGATTGTCTCGGAACTGGATCGCTTTATCATCGGGCAGAAGGATGCCAAGCGCGCGGTCGCCGTGGCGCTGCGTAATCGCTGGCGGCGCAAGCAACTGGCTGATGACATCCGGGATGAGGTTTATCCCAAGAATATCCTGATGATCGGCCCCACCGGCGTTGGCAAGACTGAGATCAGCCGGCGTTTGGCCAAGTTGGCCCGCGCACCCTTCATCAAGGTCGAGGCCACCAAATTCACCGAGGTTGGATATGTTGGCCGCGATGTGGAACAGATCGTGCGTGATCTGGCCGATGCCGCGATCCTGCAGACCCGTGAATTCATGCGTGAGGACGTCAAAGCCAAGGCCCATCAGGCCGCCGAAGACCGGGTGATTACTGCCATTGCCGGGGAAGACGCACGTGAGGGCACCCGCGAGATGTTCCGCAAAAAGCTCAAATCCGGAGAGCTGGACGACACAGTGATCGAGCTGGAACTGACGGATACCTCAAGCCAGATGCCGATGTTCGATATCCCTGGCCAACCCGGCAGTCAGATGGGGATGATGAATCTGGGCGATATTTTCGGCAAGGCCTTTGGCGGGCGCACCGTCAAGAAACGCCTGACCGTCGCCGAAAGCTATGACATGCTGATCGGAGAAGAGGCCGACAAACTGTTGGATGACGAAACCGTAAACCGCGCGGCGCTGGAATCGGTTGAACAGAACGGCATCGTGTTTCTGGACGAGATCGACAAGGTTTGCGCCCGTTCGGACGCACGCGGCGGTGATGTCAGCCGAGAGGGGGTGCAGCGTGACCTGTTGCCTCTGATCGAAGGCACAACCGTCTCCACCAAGCATGGGCCGGTTAAAACCGACCACATTCTTTTCATTGCCTCAGGCGCGTTTCATATTGCCAAACCGTCCGACCTGTTGCCGGAACTGCAGGGGCGCCTGCCGATCCGTGTCGAGCTGCGCGCACTGACCGAAGAGGATTTCGTCCGCATCCTGACCGAGACAGACAACGCGCTGACCCGCCAGTACACTGCCTTGATGGGCACCGAGGATGTCACGGTCAGCTTTACTGAGGACGGCATCGCAGCCCTGGCGAAAATCGCAGCGGATGTGAACCAAAGCGTCGAGAATATCGGCGCACGTCGGCTTTACACCGTGATGGAGCGCGTATTCGAAGAATTGTCTTTCACAGCCCCCGATCAGGCCGGTTTGGAAATCACCGTGAATGCACAGTTCGTTGACGACAATCTGGGTGAGCTGACAAAGTCTACGGACCTCAGCCGTTACGTTCTGTAATATCTCCAGCCGGTTTTTGCCGGTCCGTGTCATTGACCCCGCTGGACCTGGGATCAGAATAGAGTAGCGTGTGCGCAAATTCCTTAGGGGGCGACAGGTGCTGCGCTATATTATTTTTGTCCTGACTGCGGCAACGCTAGCCGCATGTGTCGACCGGACCGTATCTCAAACCGTGCCCTCGGCACTGGACATTGGCACGCCCAAAACCATTTACGCAGCAACCACCCGCGCGCGCGAAGCGGACGGATCCTATGGGTACCGCCGCAGCGATCAGCTGCAGTTTCTCGAGATGACGGTCTCAATTCCACCCAATCACAAACCCGGGACATTGGATTTTTCCTATGCCGACCCGGACCCGGAAAATCAGTTCGTGATGGCTGATGAAGATGAGCTTGCCGGACCCCAGGGCCTTGCCTCGCGACTAAGAGGTGTGGACGAGGTTTCGATCTTTATCCACGGCTATAACACGACCCAGTCGGAAACAGTGTTCCGCGCCGCGCAGTTGGAACATGATTTGGAAATACCGGGTGAAACCATGGTCTATTCCTGGCCAAGCCAGGCAACGGGTTATGGCTATGCCTATGACATCGACAGCATGCTTTTCGCCCGTGATGGTCTGGAACAAACTGTTCGCCAGCTGAAATCAATGGGGGTCGATCGGGTTATCCTTGTGGCGCATTCCATGGGCACCGCCCTGACGATGGAGATGATGCGGCAGGCCGAGCTGCGCGAACCGGGCTGGTCGCATCGGAATATCGAAGGGGTTGTTCTGATCGCACCGGATCTGGATGTCGATCTGTTCCGGTCGCAGATGGACAGCATCAAAACGCTGCCTGACCCGTTCATTGTGATGATCTCACGCAAAGACAGGCTGCTGAGTATATCCGCACGCCTGCGCGGTACCGCCAAAAGCGAACGTCTGGGAAATATCAGCTCGGCCGATGCGCTGTCCGAATATAAGATCAGTATTCTGGATACGACCGCCTTCAACAGCGATGCCGGGTCGTCTCATTTCGTGGCTGCAACCTCTCCGGCGCTTTTGGCGATTATCAATTCCGCCCGCCGGGTCAGCAGTACCTTTGGCAGGCAACGCGGGATTGACGTGATCGCCCCCGCCGAGGTCCGCAACCCGACCGGGGCGACCGAGATTGAGCTGACCGAGACCGGGCAGGCCAAGGTCAGCTCTCCGTAATGTCCTTTCACCTGGGGCATTATCTGAAAGCAAATGCCTCATGGCTTGGCGCCGGAGTTCTGCTGACCTTTCTGTCCTGTTTTGGGCAAACGTTCTTCATCTCGATCTTTTCCGGCGAAATTCGTGCGACGTTCGGGTTGAGCCATGGGGCTTGGGGTGGGATCTATTCGCTGGGTACGACCGCATCCGCCATCATCATGATCTGGGCGGGCGGGCTTACGGATATCTTCCGGGTGCGTATGCTCGGCCCCGCTGTCCTGGCTGGGCTAGCCGTGGCGGCGCTAGCGATGGCGTTGAACCGCTGGCTGATCCTGCTACCGCTGGTGATCTTCCTATTGCGCCTGTTCGGGCAGGGGATGAGCACCCATCTTGCCTTGGTCGCGATGGCGCGTTGGTTTACCACAACGCGCGGCAAGGCCTTGTCGATCGCCTCGGTCGGATTTGCGGTTGGCGAAGCGCTTTTGCCGGTAATCTTTGTCGCTGCGATGGTGTTTTTGGATTGGCGCCTGCTCTGGATCATCTCGGCAGGTATTTGTGTGGCCGGCATTCCGATTCTGCTGCGCTTGCTTCGGCAAGAGCGCACACCGCAAAGTCTGGCCAGCGAGTACTCAGCAGCAGGTATGCAGGGGCGGCACTGGACACGCACCGACGCTTTGCTGAACCCGTTGTTCTGGTTCATGGCCCCCGCCTTGCTGGGTCCTTCTGCCTTTATCACCGCCTTCTTCTTTCATCAGGTCCATCTGGCCGAGGTCAAAGGCTGGCAACATATCGAATTGGTGGCGCTGTTTCCCGTCTACACAGGTGTTTCCCTGATCTCGATGTTTGTCGCGGGATGGGCACTGGATAAATGGGGAACCGCCCGAATGATGCCCTTTTATCAGGTGCCGATAGCTATCGGCTTCATGTTGGCGGCTGCAAGCACCTCGATTGGGGGTGCGGTTGCTGCATTGGTCTTTCTGGGGCTTACCGTCGGCGCAAACAGCACCTTGCCCAGTGCGTTCTGGGCGGAATTCTATGGAACCCGTCATATTGGCGCGATCAAGGCCATGGCCACTGCGGTCATGGTCCTTGGGTCGGCGATTGGCCCCGGACTGACCGGCGTGTTGATTGATCAGGGGGTTCCGCTGGACACGCAGTTCCTGTGGATCGGAGTATTCTTCCTGCTGGTTTGTCTGCTGACCTGGATTGGCATCAGCCGCGCCGCACGCACGCTTTAGCGACTGCGACGCAGATAGACGTAATAGGCCCCGTCGCCACCATGGCTGATATGCGCGGGCGTCACCTGCATCACAGCCTGTGCCAAGGGCGGCAGTGACAGCCATTGCGGTACCTGATTACGCAAGACGCCGCGCGGAGTGGGGATGGGGCCGGGCTCGTCCCGATCCTTGCCCTTTCCGGTCACCACCAGAACCAGACGCCTGCCCGAAGCCTGCGCGGTTAGCACAAAGCGCACCAGCGCCGGATAGGCCGTGTCCATCCGCAAGCCATGCAAGTCCAACTTGCCCTCGGGTCGGAGCTTGCCACGTTTCATTCGGGCAAAAGCCTTGCTGTCCATTTGCACTGGGTTGGCGCGTAACCCTTCGGTAACGGATGGTTTCAACACATGCCGTACACCCCTGTCAGCCGCGTTCTGCCCGACTTCAAACGCCTCGATCCGGGGCTTAAAGGTCTTTGTCGGTTTCGGCTTGGGCAATGAGGTGGGGTGCACCGACTGCGGGAGTTCGGGATGCAGGCGATCTGCCTGTTTGGTCACCTTGCGCCACAGATCCATTTCGTCAGGGGTCAATTTGCGGCGCGACATCAGAACTCGTCCGGTAAAAGAGCATATGCGCGCTGAATCGGCAGCAGAACCACCATGCGACCCGGATCTTTCAGGCGCCCCGCTGCGGCCCCTGCGGCATCGCCGGTTCCAAAGAAAATATCAGCCCGTTGTGCGCCCTTGATGGCCGACCCGGTATCCTGAGCGATCATCAGCCTGCGCAAAGGGTCCTGGCCGTCCTTTTCGACCCAGACTGGAGCACCCAGCGGTGTGTATGCCGGATCGGCGGCAATGCTGCGCATGGTGGTAACCGAACGGTTCATCGCACCCAGAGGGCCAAATTCCGGTGCAACACGATTCACCTCGCGGAAGAACACATAAGACGGGTTGTGAAACAGCAATTCGGTACCCGCCTCGGGATTCTTGCGGACCCAGGATTTGATCATCTGCGCACTGACCTGATGCGCACCCAGGGCACCGCGCCGGATCAGTTCGGACCCGATCGAACGATAAGGATGCCCATTGGCGCCCCCATAACCGACCCGCAGCGCCTTCCCATCGGGCAACCGGATACGGCCTGAGCCCTGAATCTGCAGAAAGAACAGCTCGACTGGGTCGTCCACCCAGGCGATTTCAAGACCGCGGCCCTGCATGACATCACCGGTCAGCAGATCGCGACGGGATAACCATTTTTCGGCTCCGCGCGCCTCAGGAGGCATTTTATAGATCGGGTATTTATACCGCTCCGATCTGGTTTTGGACCCGTCCAGTTCGGGTTCAAAATAGCCTGTGAACAGGCCATCCTTCCCGTCTTCGACCAGTACGGGACGGAAGAACAGCTCAAAAAATGACCGGGCCGCATCGGGCTTATAGGTGCGTGCCACGCCACACAATGCCTGCCAGTCCGGATCATCCAGATCACCGCACGTGTTCAGAAAAACCGAAAGGGCCGCCCCGTGATCATCGGCGGCCCAACCATTCAGGTCATCATAGGACAGTATGGATCGTGTCACCTCGGCACTGGCAGAGGTGGTCATGACAGCCACCAGGAAAAGCGACCGAAACGCTGCAATCATGCGTCCGTGGCAACAAGCAGCCAGTTCGGATCGTCCGAGCCCATAACGCGGGCAAAGGTCCAGCTGTCCTTTTGACGTTTAACCGTGTTTGGGTTGCCCTCGATGATATCGCCACCACGATCCCGCACGGCCGAAGTCAGCTCACCAACAAATTTCATGGTGATTTCGGCCTGGTTGGTATCCTTGTCAAAGCTCACATCTGCCAGTGTGGTTTCGCGCACACCGATAAATTCGGCCTCGATGGTCAGCCCCTGATCCTCGCGCGCGGCAACGACCGAAACAAAGGTTTCAAATACCTCTTCCGACAGGAAGGGCTGGATTTCATCCAGATTGCCCTTTTCGAACCCCATGACGATCATCTCATAAGCGCCGCGAGAGCCCTGAACAAATTCACCCACCGAAAAGCCCGGCTCGATCCGTTTCATAGCGGATAGGGTCTGCGCCTGTTCGCTGTCCTCGGGCACGTGATCGGTAATGTCGTGATCTGGCCCACCCTCAATCACCTCAAAATCACGGCGCGACTTATTGGCGTCGGACTGTTGTTGAAGCGGGGGTTTCTCAAAACCCTCACGTGTACCCAGTACGCTTTTCAGGCGCAGGATCAGGAAAACGGCAATTCCGGCCAGGACCAGCAACTGGATCATTGGTTCGTTCATTTCATCCTCTTGGTCAGACCGCGACTTTGTATACACGGCCTCTTGCCACTATGTAGGTGACAGTTCGGGACAAGTCTACCGCCCGACCTGCAGTAAAGGATAATGCAAATGTACCTGTTCCTGGCTTTTTTACTTGTTCCGATCATCGAAATCGGCCTGTTCATTCAGGTTGGTGGGCTAATCGGACTATGGCCAACCCTTGCGATCGTGGTTCTAACGGCCGTTCTGGGTACCGCTTTGGTACGGACACAAGGTCGCATGGCGTTGGAAAACCTACAACGATCCTTTGCAGAGCTTGACGACCCGACCGAACCTTTGGCCCATGGCGCGATGATCTTGCTGTCCGGTGTCTTGCTGCTGACACCAGGGTTTTTCACCGATGCCGTTGGATTTGCGCTGTTAATCCCTGGCGTCCGGGTCTCTGTATTCCGCTATCTCCGCTCGAAGGTCACAATCACGCAGTTTCAGATGGGCGGCGGGACGCAGTTCAGGACCGGGCCCCAAGCATCGACCCAGGGCGATGTGATCGACGGTGAATACACCGAGGTTCGCCCCCGTCAGAACCCGTCAAAGCCATCGAAATGGGTCGAAGGGCCGCACCAGCATTGAGGTGCCTCGCCCAACTTGCTAAGCAGTGGCGAATTTCAGTTTCGGAGTAGACCCATGGCCGAAGACGGCGCCCAAGAAAACACCGCGGCCCAGACCGCACCCCAGATCCAGATGCGCGTTCTGGGACAATTCATTCGCGATATGTCCTTTGAAAACGTGATGGCGCAAAAAGGCGTGTCTGGCGATGTCCAGCCCGAGATCGCGGTTCAGGTCAATCTGGACGCCAAAAAGCGCCCGGCTGAGCATCAATACGAGGTGTCGATCAAGCTGAACCTCAAATCCAAAGCCAAGGGCATGGAAGACATCCTGTTCCTGTGCGAGCTGGATTATTGCGGCCTGTTCCATGTGGAAGGTGTCGCCGAAGACCAGCTGCATCCGTTCCTGATGATCGAATGCCCGCGCATGCTGTTCCCGTTCCTGCGCCGCATCGTCAGCGACATCACGCGCGATGGAGGATACCCGCCGGTTAACCTGGACAATATTGATTTTGTCAGCCTGTACCGGAATGAATTGATGCGTCGCCAGGCCGAGACGCAAAAGACTCAGGCCTAATCAGGCCTCCCCGCGCCGGAGTGACCTCAGGCGCGGGACCAAAGGGCGTTTTCGCCCAGTTTATCAATAAATTTCTCATGCGCCGCGCGCTCGTCTTGGGTGATCCGGGACGGCAAGGCATCTTTGCGCGGCGATGGCCGCCACTCTTCTGCTCCGCCAGCGGAAGACGACACAGAGGTCGAAAGCCCGAAATCTGGCTGACGTCCGCCGATCAGCTCAAGATAGACCTCAGCCAGAATTTCAGAGTCAAGCAACGCCCCGTGCAAGATCCGGTTCGAGTTGTCTATGTTGAACCGCCGGCACAATGCATCCAGCGAGGCGGGCGAGCCCGGAAACCGTTTGCGCGCAATCGCCAGCGTGTCCAGTGCCTGATCCATCGGGATCGGCGGCAGTCCCATCCAGCCCAGCTCGGCATTCAGAAACTTCATGTCGAATGACGCGTTGTGGATCACCAGTTTCGAATCCGCGACAAAATCCCGAAACCCCTGACCAACCTTGGCAAAAACCGGCTTGTCCTTAAGCGTGACCTGACCTTTTTCCACCGGGCGGGGTGGTTCCAGCAGGTCGGGGCCAATGCCGTGCACGCCAAACGCCTCTTCGGGCATGAACCGTTGAGGGTTGATATAGACGTGATAGGTTTCGCCCGTGGCGACGTGATTCCAAAGCTCAACCGCACCGATTTCCACAATCCGGTCGCCGCTTTCAGGATCAAAGCCTGTGGTTTCTGTATCGAGTACGATCTCACGCATCTGTCAGCCCTGCCCGTATCTGTCTGACCACATCCTGCACTTGCGCGCGGGCGTGGTCCAGACTGTCCGTGACGATCACAAAATCAGACCGCGCGCATTTTTCGTCATTCGGCATCTGCTTGGCTTTGATCTGCTCGAACTGCGCCTCGGTCATGGTACCGCGCGCCATCACGCGGCGTTTCTGCTCGTCAGCCGGGACCGAGACACAGGCGACTGCATCCATCGCCGCATCTCCATCGGTTTCAAATAGCAGGGGAATATCGAAAACCAGAATATCTGCGGTGGCTTGTTCCCGGAACGCCGCTCGATCCGCCGCCACCAGCGGGTGAACAATGGCCTCAATCGCTTTCAGCGCCGCTGGGTCTGCCGAAATGAACCGTTTCAATACTTCCCGGCTAACCGCGCCGTCGATAATGGCCTCAGGAAACGCCCTACGCATCGGCTTGATCGCTGTCCCGCCACGCGCGTATAGCCGATGCACGGCGGCATCTGCGTCCCACAACGCACAGCCTTCGTCGACGAACATGCTGGCAGTTGTGCTTTTTCCCATGCCTATAGAACCGGTCAGGCCAAGTGCAAAGCTCATCCCAGTACCGCAGCACGCAAATCAGAAGTGACTTCAGGGCGCACCCCAAACCAGCTTTCAAATCCAGGTACGGCCTGATGCAACAACATACCAAGGCCATCTACGGGTGTGCATCCCGCCTGTTCTGCTGTTTCCAGCAAGCGTGTCTTAAGTGGCGCATAGACCAGATCGGTGACTATGGCACCGGGCTGTAACCCGTCCAGAGGCACCCGCAGCTCGGGCTGGCCGTGCATCCCAAGCGAACTTGTGTTGACCACAAGTTCCGCATCTTCAACCACGTTGCCCGCTTTCAACCAATCCACCACCGTTATGGTCGTACCAAACTCTTCCTTCAGGCGATCTGCACGTGTGCGCGTCCGATTGGTCAAGAAAATCTCGGGCACACCTGCATCGACCAACGCTTGAAGAACCGCACGTGCGGCGCCTCCGGCACCAAAGACAACCGCGGGGCCATCCGCTGGAATCCAATCTGGGGCGCCGCTGCGCAGGTTCTGCATGAACCCGTACCCATCGGTGTTATCCGCATGGATCGAACCGTCGGGCTGAAACACAAGCGTATTAGCAGCCCCGATCTGCCTGGCCCGGTCCGAAGCCGTATCCGCCAGATCCAAGGCCACCTCTTTATGGGGCACTGTGATGTTGGCCCCGACAAATCCGGCTTTGGGCAAGGTTCGTAGAACAGCCTCAAGATCATCCGGTGCGACATCCATGGGGATATAGTGACCGGCCAGGCCATAAGTTTTCAGCCAATGGCCATGCAGTATTGGGGATTTCGAATGGGAAATCGGATGCCCGATCACACCCGCCAGCGGGATCTGCTTGCCACTCATTGATCAATCACCCCTTTGACCGCCAGAAAATTCAACAGCTCCAATAGGGGCATACCCAAAACGTTAAAATAGTCACCGTCAATGGTTGCGAACAGCCGCACGCCTTCTTCCTCAAGCTTATAGGCCCCGACTGCGTGGCGGATGCTGTCCCAGTTGCGCGCAACATAGTCGCGTAGATAGGCGTCCGAACTCATCCTCATCCGCAGGCGCACCTGACCTACATGTCGCCAGATCGGCTCGCCATTCTGATAGATGACGGCTGCGGATAACAGCATATGCCGCTTGCCCCGCATCGCTTTGAGCTGCGCCAGCGCATCCTCGGGCGATTGCGGTTTGGACAAAAGCTGACCTTCGAAATCCAGCACCTGATCACATCCCAGAACCATCGGCCCCGGCACCTTGTCGCTGACCTTGCGGGCTTTCATCTCTGCCAGAGTATCGGCAATATCACGTGGAGATGCCTCTTCGGCCAGCAAAGCCCGTTTGGCGGTCTCTTCGTCCACGCGTGCAGTTTGAACGGTAAACCGCACGCCCGCATTCTCTAGCAACTGCGCGCGAATGGATGACCCCGAGGCCAATATGATGGGGACAGAAATGTGGAAAACCCCCTGAGCAAATGGTTGATCGTTCAAGGATGGTTTGTATGGTTTTCCTGTTGACACGCAAGCCCGGTGTTTTCGCGAAAAACTTCTATGAGTCGCCCGAACCCTGTCCAGTCTGGACAAGGATAACTTTGAACATCGGGACAAGCGGGATATCCCAGCTTATTCATCAAGTTATCCCCGGAGAATTACGCATTACATATTAATAACATATTGTTTTATTGTGGTTTTTTATGAAACTAACAGAATCACCCAGTTCTCGGGTGAAACTATCCACCTGGGGAAAACAGATGGGTAAATAAGTAATCCACGGAATTTGATCTCCCTACAAAACCATCATCCTTTCTCTTTTCCTATTTTTTTTATAGGGAGAGATCCAAACCACGCCCGGAGCTGGAATGACTGATCTTCTTTTCGCCATCTATCCTTGGGTGAAGTCCCTGCACATCATGGCCGTGATCTCTTGGATGGCCGGTTTGTTCTATCTGCCTAGATTGTACGTCTATCACGTAGAAAAAGCCCAAGGCGTTGACGGGGCGCAGGAGATCTTCTTTGAAATGGAAGAAAAGCTGCTGCGGGTGATCATGCGCCCGGCGATGTACGTGGCCTGGGCCTGCGGCCTGATCATGGTATTCACTCCAGGCATAGTCGGCTGGGATTTTGCCTGGCCCTGGGTCAAAGGCGCAGCAGTGATTGCGATGACTTGGTTCCACTACTGGCTGATGGTACGTCGAAAGGACTTCTTAGAGGGCCGAAATACGCTCACTGGGCGGCAGTATCGCATGATGAACGAGGTGCCTACCATTTTGATGGTTATCATCGTTCTGGCGGTCGTTCTGAAGTTCTGAGCAGCTATTTGACTCTTTGTAGGTAAGCGCTTATTTATCGCGTAACACGCCCGTCCGGGCGGCGTATCTTCCGTATTGAAATTCCAGTCCGAGCCGCATCCATGCGGCCAAGGTTCTTATCATCATGTCTAATGAATCCCTCAATCTGGCCGATCTGAAAGCCAAAAGCCCCAAAGACCTTCTGGCGATGGCCGAAGAGCTTGAGATCGAAAACGCCTCGACCATGCGAAAAGGCGAGATGATGTTCCAGATTCTGCGCGAACGCGCAGATGAAGGCTGGACCGTGGGCGGCGATGGCGTACTTGAGGTTCTGCAAGATGGGTTCGGGTTCCTGCGTTCGCCCGAGGCGAACTATTTGCCCGGTCCTGATGATATCTATGTCTCGCCAGAAATGATCCGCCAGCATTCGTTGCGCACCGGTGATACGGTCGAAGGTGATATCAAGGCGCCGGACGAGAACGAACGGTATTTCGCACTGATCAAGGTCACCAAGATCAATTTCGAAGATCCCGAGAAAGCCAGGCATAAAGTTGCTTTCGACAACCTGACACCGCTTTATCCGGATGAGCGCCTGAAGATGGAAGTCGAAGATCCAACCATCAAGGACAAGTCCGCCCGTGTCATCGATCTGGTTTCGCCGATCGGTAAAGGTCAGCGGTCGTTGATTGTGGCACCGCCACGGACTGGTAAGACGGTGATCCTGCAGAATATTGCGAACTCGATCGAAAAGAACCACCCTGAGTGCTATCTGATCGTCCTACTGATCGACGAGCGGCCGGAAGAGGTGACCGACATGCAGCGTTCGGTGAAGGGCGAGGTCGTGTCGTCGACCTTTGATGAACCCGCCACCCGCCACGTTGCCGTATCTGAGATGGTTATCGAAAAAGCCAAGCGTTTGGTCGAACATAAACGAGATGTTGTTATTCTTCTCGACTCGATCACAAGACTTGGTAGGGCATTTAATACCGTGGTTCCATCCTCGGGTAAGGTTTTGACCGGCGGTGTAGATGCAAACGCTCTGCAACGACCTAAGCGGTTTTTTGGTGCGGCACGGAATATCGAAGAAGGCGGCTCGCTGACCATCATCGCCACTGCGCTGATTGATACCGGCAGCCGGATGGACGAAGTCATCTTCGAAGAATTCAAAGGCACCGGTAACTCGGAAATTGTTCTGGATCGTAAGATCGCAGATAAGCGCGTGTTCCCGGCTATCGACATCCTCAAATCCGGTACGCGGAAAGAGGATTTGCTGGTCGATAAGGGTGATCTGGCCAAGACTTTTGTTCTGCGCCGTATCCTGAACCCGATGGGCACTACCGATGCGATCGAGTTCCTGTTGTCCAAGTTGAAACAGACCAAGACAAATGGCGAGTTCTTCGATTCGATGAACACCTGACACAGGTCCTGGACGCAAGCGAGGCGGTCGAATGGATACGATATTCGCCTTGGCCAGCGCGCAAGGCAAGGCAGGGGTGGCGGTCATCCGTCTCTCGGGCCCCTTGGCGCATCCTGCCACGGCTGCTCTTTCCGGTGCTGCTTTGCCCTCCCGCGGGATGCGGGTGCGCAGCCTGTATGGCAAAGACGGATCACGCCTGGATGATGGGGTAGTTCTGACCTTCCAGGCCCCGGCCAGCTTTACTGGCGAAGACGTGGCAGAGCTACAGATTCACGGGAGTACAGCGGCGGTCAACGCCGTCATGCGCTGCCTTGCGGACATGGACGGTTTGCGCCTGGCCGACCCCGGGGAATTCACCCGCCGTGCCTTGGAAAACGGCAAAATGGATTTGACACAGGTCGAGGGCCTTGCCGATCTGATCGACGCTGAGACAGAAGCTCAACGCAAGCAAGCACAGATCATTCTGGCCGGAGAGCTTGGGAATTTGGCTGAACGCTGGCGGCGCGATTTGATCCGCGCCGCATCGCTGCTTGAGGCAGTGATTGATTTTGCCGATGAAGAGGTGCCAACCGATGTTACCCCTGAAGTGCGCCAGTTGATCACAGATGTCGTTGCAGATCTACAACGTGAAGCTGAAGGGGTTCGTATTGCAGAACGCATTCGAACCGGGTTCGAGGTTGCGATTGTTGGCTTGCCAAATGCCGGAAAGTCGACATTGCTGAATGCTCTGGCCGGTCGCGATGCAGCGATCACGTCGGAATATGCCGGAACAACGCGCGATGTGATTGAAGTTCGAATGGACCTTGAGGGACTTCCCGTTACTTTGTTGGATACAGCGGGCTTGCGGGAAACCGACGATCACGTCGAAAGCCTGGGAATTGAGCGGGCCAAAAAGCGCGCCGAGGCCGCCGATCTGCGCGTATTTCTGACTGATGATCCAAAAGAGCTGGGCGTTCAGATGTTGGAAGGAGATATTCAGGTTCTTCCGAAATCCGATCTGAGAAACAGTTCTGATGAAGGAATCTCAGGGAAAACCGGGCAGGGTGTGGATCGGTTGATTTCCAACATATCGCGTGTTTTGGGTGATCGTACTACTACCCATGGTATCGCCACGCGTGAAAGGCATCGTATAGCGCTGATCACAGCGCGCGACGCACTTAGTGCTGCAATCGCTGTTCTGGAATCAGGTCCCGACCTGTATGATATTGCAGCCGAGGAACTGAGGACCGCGATCCGCGCTTTGGAAGCTCTGGTTGGCAGAATTGGTGTAGAAGACTTGTTGGATGAAATATTCTCAAGCTTCTGCCTGGGAAAGTAAGGAGTGTTTCACGTGAAACATTCGGATTTTGACGTCGTCGTTATCGGAGCGGGCCACGCCGGAACAGAGGCGGCCCATGCGGCCGCCCGGATGGGTGCGACTACCGCCCTTGTGACTCTGTCGGCCACTGATATCGGCGTAATGTCCTGTAACCCGGCTATTGGGGGCCTCGGGAAAGGGCATCTTGTTCGCGAAATTGACGCGTTGGACGGGGTGATGGGGCGCGTCGCAGACCAGGCGGGAATTCAGTTTCGTTTGCTGAATCGCCGTAAAGGCCCCGCTGTGCAGGGGCCCAGAACGCAGGCAGACCGGGCTTTGTACCGAGCTGCGATGCAGCGAGAAACCACGGCACAGCCGAACCTCAGCGTCGTAGTCGGCGAGGTGACAGATTTCCTGGTGAATGGACCTGCTGTTACCGGAATTCGATTGGCGGATGAGTCTGAAATACGGGCCGGCGCTGTGATCCTGACGTCTGGGACATTTTTGCGAGGGGTTATTCACATTGGTGACGTATCGCGCCCTGGCGGCCGTATGGGGGACCGTCCCTCGGTAAAGCTGGCCGAGCGTTTGGATAGCCTTAACCTGCCGCTAGGACGCTTGAAAACGGGGACACCGCCCCGGCTGGATGGTCGGACGATTGATTGGTCAGGTCTCGAAAGTCAGGACGGTGATGATGAACCTACGCTGTTCTCATTCCTCTCGATGGGGGTGGTGGCGCCGCAGATTTCTTGCGGGATTACGCATACCAATGCCAGAACACATGAGATCATTGAAAAGAACCTTTCCAGATCGGCGATGTATGGGGGGCATATTGACGGTATAGGCCCCAGATATTGCCCTTCGATCGAAGATAAGATTGTGCGGTTTGCTGATAAGGAATCTCATCAAATTTTCCTCGAGCCAGAAGGTGTGAATGATCACACAATCTATCCGAATGGAATTTCTACCTCACTGCCACAGGATGTTCAGGTCGACTATGTCAGATCCATTAAGGGGCTGGAAAAGGCAGAGGTCCTCCAACCTGGCTACGCCATCGAATATGACTACGTAGATCCTCGCGTTCTTACATCATCACTGTCGTTGCCTGAGGCGCCAGGACTATATCTTGCGGGTCAGATTAACGGCACCACAGGATATGAGGAAGCTGCAGCTCAGGGAATGGTGGCTGGCCTCAATGCTGCCCTTCAGGTCTTGGGTCGGGATCCAGTCCATTTCACGCGTTCCGACAGCTATATTGGCGTCATGGTCGATGACCTGACCACTCGCGGAGTGGCAGAACCTTATCGGATGTTTACCTCACGGGCAGAGTTTAGATTGTCTTTGCGCGCCGATAATGCCGACCAACGACTGACACCTATTGGCTTACGCCTAGGTTGCGTAAGCGAGACACGCCGCACGCACTTCTCTGAAAAGATGGAGGAGTTGGAGGCTGCGAAAAAGAAGCTCACAGATCATACCTATACTCCGAAAGAAGTGCGAGAAGCTGGTATCGAGGTCAATCAGGATGGCAATCGCCGCAATGGTATGGCGATTTTGGCCTTTCCTGATGTGAGCTTTGAAGACCTTGTTCCCTTGATTCCTGAGTTGCAGGACGTTGATTCAGGCATTCGGCAGCAAGTGGAACGCGATGCGCTGTATGCGAATTATATCGAGCGGCAGAGACGTGATGTCGAAGCGATGAAACGCGATGAAGCCTATGAGATTCCGCGTGATTTTGACTTCTTCGCATTGGATGGGCTGTCGTCAGAGATGAAGCAGAAGTTGTCCAACGCCCGTCCTGAGAATGTAGCGCAGGCAAGCCGGATAGAGGGTGTGACGCCGGCTGCGCTGACTCTGGTGTTGGCCAAGCTTCGCCGAGATCAGAGGGTGCGCAAAGCATGAAGGAAGAGCTGTTTGACGGTCTGAATGTTTCACGTGAAACATTTGATCGACTGGCAACATATGTTGCCCTTGTCAAGCGCTGGAACCCGAAAATCAACCTCGTATCGCGCAAAAGTTTGTCCGAAATCTGGACACGGCACATTTTGGATTCCGTTCAGGTTTTTCGATGTGCCGAAAACTTTTCGCATTGGGTTGATATTGGAAGTGGTGGTGGGTTTCCCGGTATGGTCTGTGCAATTATGGCGATCGAAGAAGCGCCAGACGCAAAATTCACCTTTGTTGAAAGCGATCAGCGAAAATCTGCGTTTTTACGCAATGTATCCCGGGAATGTGGCGCAAGCTGTAAAGTGGTGGCGAAACGCATTGAAGCGGTGGACCCCCTGAATGCTGATATTCTGTCTGCCCGCGCCTTGGCAGATCTTGGGGTATTATTATCTTTTTGTGACAGACATTTAGGCGATTCTGGCGTCGCTTTGTTGCCGAAAGGTGTAAGCTGGAAAAAAGAGGTGCAGGATGCGCAGGAAGAATGGAATTTCACCTGTGATCCGATTACAAGTTTAACAGAGCCCCAAGCCGTCATCCTCAAGGTCAAAGGAGTATCACGTGGTTGATCTATCTCGTCCCTCAGGCCCCCGGATCATAGCGGTAGCCAACCAGAAGGGCGGGGTTGGGAAGACGACAACAGCCATAAACTTGGCAGCAGGCCTGGCCGAGGCCGGATGCAGGGTTTTAGTGGTTGATCTGGATCCACAGGGGAATGCTTCAACCGGTTTAGGTGTCGAGGATCGAGATTGGACAACATATGACCTGATTCTGGATGATGCGCCTTTGGATGCGGTCGTTCAGGACTCGGAGATTGAAGGCATTCTCGTTGTCCCCGCTACGGTAGACCTCAGCTCCGCCGATATCGAATTGATTTCGAACGAAAAACGCAGCTATTTACTGCATGACGCGTTACGCCAGACTGCTATTGATAAGTACGATCTGGATTTCGTCCTGATTGACTGTCCGCCATCGCTGAATCTTCTGACGGTAAACGCGATGGTCGCAGCGCATTCCGTACTGGTGCCATTGCAAAGCGAGTTCTTCGCATTAGAGGGTTTGTCCCAGCTCATGCTGACCATTCGCGAGGTGCGACAGACTGCGAATCCAGACCTCAGAATCGAAGGTGTTGTGCTGACTATGTATGACAACCGCAACAACTTGTCCCGTCAGGTCGAAAAAGACGCACGTGACAATCTGGGTGAGATGGTATTTAAAACCAAAATACCCAGAAATGTGCGGGTCAGTGAGGCTCCGTCATACGCGTTGCCGGTTTTGCAATATGACTCGGGGTCTCTGGGCGCGATGGCCTATCGGCATTTGGCCCGGGAAGTCATGCATAAGAACAATAAAACCGCATCCTGAGCGGTACTAGGAGGACCCTGTGACAGCCAGAAAATCAAAACCAAGAGGGTTGGGTCGCGGGCTTTCGGCGTTGATGGCAGATGTCACACAAGAGCCCCAGGGACGCGTGCCAACTGATTCACGGCGGCCGGACCTGACGGTTCCAATCGAAAAGCTTCACGCAAACCCAAATCAGCCGCGCCGCACCTTTGCCCGGGAACATCTGGATGAGCTTGCCGCCTCGGTCAAAGAGAAGGGGATCATTCAGCCGCTGATCGTCCGCGAGATTGCCGAAGGCGATTATGAAATCGTCGCGGGTGAGCGCCGCTGGCGCGCGGCGCAAATGGCGCAGTTGCATGATATCCCCGTTATCGTTCGCGATTTTGATGACACTGAGGTTCTGGAAGTCGCCATTATCGAAAACATCCAGCGCGCGGATTTGAATGCGGTGGAAGAGGCGGCCGGCTATAAGCAGCTGATGGACCGCTTTGGTCATACGCAAGAAAAGCTGGCTGAAGCATTGGGCAAAAGCCGCAGTCATATTGCCAATTTGCTGCGCCTGTTGTCCCTGCCAATGGATGTACAAACCTTTGTAATAGAAGGAAAATTATCGGCTGGCCATGCACGGACGCTGATCACGGCCGAGAATGCCTCGGACCTTGCAAAGCAAATTGTCAAAGACGGGCTGTCGGTGCGGGCAACGGAAGCGCTGGTGAAGAAGCAACAGCAGGGGGATGCGGCCCGACCGGCACCAAGGTCTCGGGATCTGAATGCGGGTAAAGATGCGGATACCCGGGCGCTGGAAAAGGATCTTTCCGCGATTCTGGCGATGAAAGTGGCGATCAATCACAAAGCGGGCTCGGAAACGGGGCAGGTGGTCCTGACCTATGAGAACCTGGATCAACTGGATGATCTTTGTTCCAAGCTCAGCCGCTAGGGCGGGTCCAGATAAATATCATCACGCCGCCAAGTACAATCGCCTGGATTATCAGGACATGAGACGGCGCAGACATCATGACCGATAATCCAAATACGGCGGCGACCGACAGGGTGGCCGCCTTTTTTGCGGCCGGACGAATCGCACCCGAACTCTGCCAATCGACGATCATTGGGCCAAACAGTCGGTGCGTTATCAGCCAGCTATGCAGCCGTGAAGACGAGCGGGCAAAGAAGAAGGCGGCGAGTAGCAGAAATGGAACCGTTGGTAGTAGGGGAAGCACCACCCCAACAGCGGCCAGCCCGACACATAACAATCCAAGCCCTGCCCACAGATATTGCATGGTCTACCCCAAAAGTTCTCGGATCACGGCGTTCAAGACGGCCCGCCCGTCGGTTGTGGCCATCAATCTACCATCCAGCATTTGAACCATGCCGATATCCTGAAGATGGCCCAATGGGTTTTGTGGTAAGGGGTGGCCTGATATTTCCGTATATCTATCTATATCTAGCCCGTCGGCAATCCTAAGACCCATCATAAGGTATTCACTTGCCTGATCTTCACGCGACAATGCGGCGCGTTCTTTCTCTCCGCTACCACAGGAAGCCGCGTCCAACCAGCGCTGCGGATTCAGATAGGTTTCAGTCGCGTATTTCTGGCCATTCTGGGTGATCCGACCATGGGCGCCGGGGCCAATGCCGACATAGTCACCATAGCGCCAATAGATCAGATTGTGCTGTGATTCCGCGCCGGGGCGGGCGTGGTTCGATACCTCATAGGCGGGCAGACCATGAGCCTCGCAGATTTCTTGCGTGGCCAGATACATATCGGCGGCGCTATCATCCAAGGGCAGGCCGCGTAGCTTGCCCACGGCATAGCGATCACCAAAGGCGGTTCCGTCTTCTATGGTCAGTTGGTACAGCGACAGGTGATCGACCGCCATCGACAGGGCTTCGGTCAACTCTGCGCGCCAGGCATCAAGGGTTTGATGTTGCCGCGCATAGATCAGGTCAAAGCTGACCCGTTCAAAACAATGACGGGCTATGTCATAAGCAGCCCGCGCTTCGGCCACGCTGTGAATGCGGCCCAACCGGCGCAGATCGTCATCATTCAGCGCCTGTACCCCCATCGAGATACGGTTGACGCCTGCTTCTCGGTAGGCAGCGAACCGTCCCGCCTCGACCGAGCCGGGATTGGCTTCAAGTGTGATTTCCATGTCATTGGCGGGGTGCCAAAGGGCGCGGGCGGTATCAATCACTGCGGCGACGGTTTCGGGATCCATCAGAGACGGGGTGCCGCCGCCAAAGAAGATGGTGTTCAGGACACGGTTGGGGGTTTCGGAAGCGCTACGGCGCAGCTCGACCAGATATGCATCAAGCCATTGTTTTTGATAAATATTTTTGGAAACATGGCTGTTGAAATCGCAATAGGGGCATTTGGCCTCGCAAAAGGGCCAATGCACATACAGGCCAAAGCCCCCATTGCGCCAATCATCCGCCAAAACAGCCTTTCACGAACAGCTCAACCGCGCGACCGCGATGGCTGATCTTGTTCTTTTCCCAGCGATCCATCTCGGCAAAGGTAATGTCATGACCCTCGGGCACAAACATTGGATCATAACCAAAGCCGTCCGCACCGCGAATGGGCCAGACCAAGTGACCGGGGGCAATGCCTTCGAACACCTCATCATGCCCGTCGGGCCAGGCCAAAACCAGCGTGCAACGAAATTGTGCGGTGCGGGGATGGGCAGCGTTCTTCGCCTCAAGCTCCTCATGTGCGCGTGTCATCGCCACCAGGAAATCGCGGCCATTGCCGGTTTCTGCCCAATCGGCGGTGTAGACGCCCGGCGCCCCGTCAAGCGCGTCGATGGTGATCCCGGAATCGTCCGACAGGGCAGGAAGGCCGGTGGCTTTGGCGGCGGCATGGGCCTTGATCCGGGCATTGCCGACGAATGTATCCTCGGTCTCTTCCGGTTCAGGTAGGTCCATGTCGGCGGCGCCGATAACGGTGACACCAAAGGGTTCAAGCAGATGTGCCATCTCCTCAAACTTGCCTTTGTTATGCGTGGCCACCAGCAACCTGTCGCCGTCGAACTTGCGGGTCATGCGGTGGCGGCCTTTTGCGCAGCAGCCAGTTCACTAACGCCCTGTTCAGCCAGATCCATTAGTTGATCCATCTGAACGCGGCTAAAGACCGAGCCTTCGGCGCTCATTTGAACTTCGATCAATTTGCCGGACCCGGTCATGATAAAGTTGCCGTCCACGCCGGCTTCGCTGTCTTCGGGGTAATCCAGATCCAGCACCGGTTGACCGGCGTAGATACCGCAGGACACGGCTGCAACCGGATCAACCAGCGGGTCCGAGATCACGTCACCCGTTTTCATCAGCTTGTTGACCGCAAGACGCAGCGCAACCCAACCGCCTGTGATCGAGGCACATCGGGTGCCACCATCGGCCTGGATCACATCGCAGTCGACGGTGATCTGGCGTTCACCCAAGGCAACCCGATCGACACCTGCACGCAGGGCACGGCCGATCAAACGCTGGATTTCCACGGTACGACCACCCTGCTTACCGCTGGCAGCCTCGCGCCGCATCCGTGTATTGGTCGCACGGGGCAGCATGCCGTATTCAGCGGTAACCCAGCCCAGGCCCGAACCCTTGATGAACGGTGGCACGCGATCTTCGATCGTGGCAGTGCACAATACATGGGTATCGCCCATCTTAATCAGGCAGGAACCTTCGGCATGTTTGGTAAATCCCGTTTCGATTGAAACGGCGCGCATTTCGTTTAGATCACGTCCTGAGGGTCGCATGGGAATTCCTTTGTTTGCTGGTTTGGGGATACCGCCCCGCAGCGTCAGGATGCAACCCTGATTGACCTTTCGCCTACCTGCTATTTAATGGCCATCCAGCAGAGGATTGCCGATGAGTGACGCAAGCAAAATTCTGAACGAGATGAATGACCGGTCGCGCGAGGTGTTTCGGCTGATTGTCGAAAGCTATCTGGATAGCGGTGAGCCTGTCGGCAGCCGTACCCTGACGCGCACTTTGTCGGAAAAAGTCAGTGCGGCGACGGTTCGCAATGTGATGCAGGATCTTGAGTTTCTGGGCCTGCTCGACAGCCCTCATGTCAGTGCGGGGCGGATTCCGACGCAACACGGGTTACGGATGTTCGTGGACGGATTGCTGGAGGTTGGTGATCTGGGCGCGGATGACCGGCAGAAGCTGGACGACACGCTGGGCGCTAACTCGGGGGATGTCGGCGGGATGCTGGACCGTGTCGGCGCGGCCTTGTCACACGTGACACAAGGGGCCTCACTGGTTTTGACGCCGAAACACGAAGCGGAAATCAAACATATCGAATTTGTGTCGCTTGGGCATGACAGGGCCCTGGTGGTTTTGGTCTTTTCCGACGGTCAGGTGGAAAACCGGCTGTTCAAGCCGCCACCCGGGCAAACGCCCAGCTCGATGCGGGAAGCGGCGAATTTTCTGAACGCGCTGATCGAGGGCCGCACCATCAGCGAGGTTCGCCGTCAGATGCTGACCCAGATCGATGCGCGGAAACAGGAAATTGACGTGCTGGCCCGTGAAATGGTCGACAGCGGCATGGCCGCATGGGACGGGGATGATGGCGACTCGGCTCGTTTGATCGTCCGAGGGCGGGCGAATCTGCTGGGTGAACGTGGCGAAGCAGATGAGTTGGAGCGCATTCGCACCCTGTTTGACGACCTCGAACGCAAGCGCGACATCGCCGAATTTCTGGAATTGACCGAAGAAGGCGAAGGTGTGCGCATTTTTATCGGGTCTGAGAACAAACTTTTCTCACTTTCGGGTTCCTCTTTGGTGGTGTCTCCATATATGAACGCTGATCGTAAGATAATCGGTGCGGTTGGGGTCATCGGGCCCACACGTCTGAATTATGGACGGATCGTGCCGATCGTGGATTATACGGCGCAACTGGTCGGCAAACTGATATCCGACCGGAGCTAGAGGGTAAGAGATGGCAGAGCCCAAGAACGAAGATTTTCTGGACGATATCGCAACGGCCGAGGCCGAAGAGCTGGCTGATGAATTTGCTGAGATCAGCGAAGAAGCGCTGGAGCTGGATGAGCTGCGCGCCGAGCGCGACGACTACAAAGACAAATTCATGCGTGCATTGGCCGATGCGGAAAACGCGCGCAAGCGCGGCGACAAGGCTCGGCGCGATGCCGAACAGTATGGCGGCTCGAAACTGGCTCGTGACATGCTGCCGGTCTATGACAATATGAAACGCGCGCTTGAGGCCGCAACCGACGAGCAAAAAGAGGTCGCAGGTGCTTTGCTGGAAGGTGTTGAACTGACCATGCGCGCGCTGAAGGACGTGTTTCAGAAACACGGGATTCAGGTGATCACGCCAGAAGTTGGCGATCGGTTTGACCCCAATGTGCATGAGGCGATGTTCGAGGCCCCCGTGCCCGGAACACGCGCCGGTGACATCATCCAGGTATCTGCAGAAGGCTTTATGCTGTACGACCGGCTCTTGCGCCCCGCGCAGGTGGGTGTGTCGTCCACGCCGGCAAGCTAAGCGCTTAAGATATCAATCAATTATTGAGGCGGTCAGGATCTGGCCGCCTCTTTCAATTTATAGATCAGGTCCAATGCCTCGCGCGGGCTTAGCTCATCCGGCAAGATCTCACCCAACATATCCGCAACGGGTGAAGCTTTTGGGGGAGGCGGTGGCGGCGGGGCAGCCGAGAACAGCGGCAGATCGTCGATCAAAGCCTTTTGCTTGCCGCCTTCGCGTTCGGTTTTCTCCAGCTGGTCCAGCACAACGCGGGCACGTTCGACAACGGATGCCGGCAGGCCAGCCAGTTGCGCCACCTGGACACCATAAGACCGATCCGCGGCGCCTTTGTGAACCTCGTGCAAAAAGATCACCTCGCCCTCCCATTCCTTGACCGCAACGGTGGCGTTGTCGACACCTACCAGATTTCCGGCCAGCGCGGTCAGCTCGTGATAATGCGTTGCAAACAGCGCGCGACATTTATTGGCGGCGTGCAGATGTTCGAGCGTGGCCCAGGCGATGGAAAGCCCGTCATAGGTGGCCGTCCCGCGTCCGATTTCATCCAGGATGACCAGCGCATGATCGTCGGCCTGATTGAGGATGGCGGCGGTTTCGACCATTTCAACCATAAAAGTCGACCGCCCCCTGGCCAGATCGTCAGATGCCCCGACACGGCTGAACAGCTGGCTGACCACACCGATATAGGCTTGTTCGGCCGGAACATAGCTGCCCATCTGTGCAAGCAGGGCGATCAGCGCATTCTGCCGCAGGAAGGTTGATTTACCCGCCATGTTGGGGCCGGTCAGCAACCAGATTGCAGCACCATCTTCGGCGCTGAGATCACAATCATTGGCGATAAACGCGTCACCGCTTTGTTGGCGTAGCGCATGTTCAACAACCGGATGCCGCCCGCCCTGAATATCAAAGGCACGAGAAGCATCGACCTGCGGGCGACACCAGCTCTCGCCCCGTGCCAGATCGGCCAGCGCAGTGGTTAAGTCCAGCTCTGCCAGCCCGCGCGCGGCTTGGTTCAGTTGCGCAGCACGGGTAAGAATCTCATCAGAAAGCCTTTGATAGAGCCGCTTTTCGATCTCCAAAGCATGATTTCCGGCGTTCAGGATACGGGTTTCGATCTCGGACAGTTCTACTGTCGTGAACCGCACCTGATTGGCCGTGGTTTGCCGGTGGATATAGGTTTCGGAGTACGGCGGGTTCAACATCTTCTCGGCATGGGTGGCCGTGGTTTCGATGAAATAGCCCAGCACGTTGTTATGTTTGATCTTCAGCGAGGTGATGCCGGTGTGCTCGGAATATTTCTGTTGAAATCCGGCGATGACCGAGCGGCCTTCGTCGCGCAGGGTGCGCGCCTCATCCAGTTCCGCGTCATAGCCGGGGGCAATGAAGCCGCCGTCGCGCGCCATCAGAGGCGGCTCGGCCACAAGCGCCTCATCCAGCAGGGTCAGCAGATCATCAAAGCCCGTCAGGTTTTGCACCGCAGTGGCCAGCAGGATCGGCAGATCCCCCGTCCCGCACAGTTCGGCTATGGTTGCAGCCTGCGCCAACCCGTTTCGGATCGCGGCCAGATCGCGGGGGCCGCCGCGTTCCAGCGACAGGCGCGACAAGGCGCGGTCCAGATCGGGGGTTTTGCGCAGGGCATCGCGAAGATCTTGGGCGATCAGGCTGTCCTCAGCCGCGAAACTCACCGCATCCAGCCGCCCGTGGATCACATCCAGATTGCGCGAGGGGCTGGACAGGCGCTGTTCCAACAACCGCGCGCCGCCCGGCGTGACTGTACGGTCAACCACCGACAAAAGCGATCCGGCGCGCCCGCCAGACAGCGACCGGGTCAGCTCCAGATTGCGGCGCGTTGCGGCGTCGATCTGCACCACGCGGTCCTCGGATTCTTTCAGCGGCGTTTGCAGCAGGGGCAATTTGCCTTTTTGCGTGATCTCCAAATAGTCAATCAATGCGCCCATAGCGGACACTTCGGCCCGGCCAAAATTTCCAAACGCGTCCAGCGCGCCCACGTGAAACAGAGCGCAGATGCGCTTTTCAGCCGCCGTGCTGTCGAAACTGGCACGGCCGATGGGCGTCAGTGAGATGCCCAGATCGCGGGCAGGTTCGTGCAGGACCTGTTCGGCCCCGTCCGCCACGATCAGCTCCGACGGAGCCAGCCGGGCCAGTTCAGGGCTTAGGCGCACAGAGGTCAAAGGCATCACGTGAAACGCCCCGGTTGAGATATCGGCCCAGGCAAGCGCCGCTTCATCCCTCACCTCGGCATAACAGGCCAGAAAGTTGTGGCGGCGCGCCTCTAGCAGCGCGTCCTCGGTCAGTGTTCCGGGTGTCACCAGCCGGACAACACCGCGCTTTACCACTGATTTAGAGCCTCTCTTCTTGGCCTCAGCCGGGCTTTCCATCTGTTCGCAAACGGCCACGCGAAAGCCTTTTCGGGTCAGCGTCAGCAGGTATCCTTCGGCGGCATGGACCGGCACACCGCACATCGGGATGTCGGCGTCGTTGTGCTTGCCGCGTTTGGTCAGGGCGATGTCCAGCGCCTCGGCGGCGTTGACGGCATCCTCGAAAAACATCTCGTAGAAATCGCCCATCCGGTAAAACAGAAGGGCGTCGGCATGGGCCTCTTTGATTTCGAGATATTGCGCCATCATCGGCGTGACTGTGGACAAGGCTGATCCCTTTTGACGGCGTTCGGTCGCGACCTTACAAATCCGCCATCTGGTGCGAAAGGCAAAAGTATTCTCGTTGAGGCGCGCGCGTGCCTGCGCTATGAGGCAGAAGCCCCGTAGTTGCAGAGAAACGACGTATCAAATGCCCAAAGCGAAGATCACCAACGAAGAGGCGCTGGCCTTTCACCTGGACCCAACTCCTGGCAAGTGGGAGGTACAAGCCACCGTTCCCATGACCACGCAGCGCGACCTGTCGCTGGCCTACAGCCCCGGCGTGGCTGTTCCATGTGAAGCAATCGCGGAAAATCCAGAAACGGCCTATGACTATACCAACAAGGGAAATCTGGTCGCCGTGATTTCGAATGGGACGGCGGTTTTGGGTCTTGGTAATCTGGGCGCGCTGGGCTCAAAACCGGTGATGGAGGGCAAGTCAGTCCTGTTCAAGCGTTTCGCTGACGTAAACTCGATCGATATCGAGCTGGACACCGAAGACCCGGATGAGTTCTGCCGCGCCGTGCGTCTGATGGGCCCGACCTTTGGTGGCATCAATCTGGAAGACATCAAGGCGCCCGAGTGTTTCATCATCGAACAGCGCCTGAAGGAAGAAATGGATATCCCCGTCTTCCACGATGATCAGCATGGCACGGCGGTGATCTGTGCAGCGGGCCTGCTGAATGCGCTGCGTATCTCGGGCAAGAAGATTGAAGATGTGAAGATTGTTCTGAACGGAGCCGGGGCTGCTGGGATAGCGTGTATCGAACTGCTCAAGTCCATGGGCGCGCGGCATGAAAACTGCATCGTGTGTGACACCAAAGGCGTGATCTATCAGGGCCGGACCGAGGGCATGAACCAGTGGAAATCGGCCCATGCGATCACCACGGATCTGCGTACGCTGGAAGACGCCATGAAAGGCGCAGACGTCTTTCTGGGCGTGTCGGTCAAAGGGGCTGTGACGCAAGATATGGTCGCCAGCATGGCCGATAACCCGGTGATTTTTGCCATGGCAAACCCCGACCCCGAGATCACACCGGAAGAGGCGCATGAGGTGCGCGTTGATGCCATCGTCGCCACAGGGCGCAGCGATTATCCGAACCAGGTCAACAACGTGTTGGGCTTTCCCTACCTGTTCCGCGGTGCGCTGGATATCCACGCCCGCGCCATCAATGACGAGATGAAAATTGCCTGTGCCCACGCCTTGGCCAACCTTGCGCGCGAGGATGTCCCGGATGAGGTCGCGATGGCCTATGGTAAGTCGCTGACCTTTGGGCGCGATTATATTATCCCGACACCTTTCGATCCGCGCCTGATTCACCGCATTCCGCCCGCCGTTGCGCGGGCCGGGATGGATACCGGCGCGGCGCGGCGTCCGATCATCGACATGGACGCGTATGAGCTGAGCCTGAAATCCCGCATGGATCCGACCGCCAGCATTCTGCGCGGCCTGAACGCGCGGGCCCGTCAGGCGCAAAGCCGAATGATCTTTGCCGAGGGCGACGATCCGCGTGTGCTGCGGGCTGCGGTGATGTATCAACGCTCGGGCTTTGGTAAGGCGCTGGTCGTAGGCCGCCCGGATGACGTCAAGCAAAAGCTGGAAGAGGCCGGGCTGGGCGATGCTGTGCGTGAGCTGGAGATCGTGAATGCCGCCAACACTGCGCATCTCGATACCTATTCTGATTTTTTGTACGATCGCCTGCAGCGTAAAGGCTTTGATCGAAAGGATATTCATCGACTTGCCGCGCGCGACCGGCATGTGTTTTCATCGCTGATGCTGGCGCATGGGCATGGCGACGGTTTGGTCTCGGGCGCGACGCGTAAATCGGCGCATGTGCTGGATCGGATCAACCATGTGTTCGACGCAGATGCGGCCCGTGGCGCGGCGGGTGTGACGGCGCTGTTGCACAAGGGGCGGATCGTGCTGATCGGCGACACTCTAGTCCATGAATGGCCGGACGAAAACGATCTGGCCAATATCGCCGAGCGTTCAGCAGCCGTTGCCCGCCATATGGGGCTGGAGCCGCGCGTTGCCTTTGTCAGCTTTTCGACGTTTGGCTACCCGGTGTCGGAGCGGGCCGAAAAGATGCACCGCGCTCCTGCCGTTCTGGATCAGCGTGGCGTAGATTTCGAATACGAAGGTGAAATGACGGTGGACGTGGCGCTGAATGTCGACCAGCAGGCAAACTATCCGTTCCAGCGCCTGACCGGACCGGCGAATATCCTGATTGTCCCAGCACGGCATTCGGCCTCGATCTCGACCAAGTTGATGCAGGAAATGGGTGGGGCCACGGTGATCGGCCCGATCTTGTCGGGCATCGACAAGCCGATTCAGATCTGTTCGACCATATCGACGGCCAATGACATTCTGAACATGGCCATTCTGGCCTCCTGCGATATTGGTTAAGCCATGACAATCTGGAATCTAGGCTCGATCAACGCAGACATGATTTATGATGTGCCACACCTGCCGGGCGCGGGTGAAACGCTTTCGGCCAACCGTTTGGATCGGTTTCTGGGCGGCAAGGGCGCGAATATGTCCGTCGCCGGCGCGCGGGCCGGCGCGCGGGTGGCGCATATTGGGGCCATAGGGCCCGACGGGCGCTGGGCGCGTGACAGGCTGACCGAATATGGCGTCGATACCCGATGGATTGCCGAAGTTTCAGATCCTACCGGGCACGCCATTATCGCCGTAGACGCCGAGGGTGAAAACAACATCATCCTGTTTCAAGGCGCGAATCATGCAATTACGTCAGATCAACTGGGCCAGGCGCTGTCATCGGCGGATCAGGGTGATCTGATTGTGACGCAAAACGAAACCAACTTGCAGGTCGAAGCCGCAAAAATGGGCCGCGAAATGGGGCTGACTGTCTGTTACGCGGCGGCCCCTTTTCAAGCCGATGCAGTGCGGGCGGTTCTTCCGTATCTGGATTTCCTGATCCTAAATGAAGTCGAGGCCGAGCAGCTGCGGCAGGCAACCGGGCAGGGCCTGTCCGAGTTGGGGATAGAGCATGTCATTGTGACCCTCGGATCAAAGGGCGCGCGATATCATCATAAGGGGACGACCTCGGATTTTTTGGCTCACAAGGTTCAGGCGGTGGACACAACTGGTGCGGGCGATACGTTCACAGGTTACGTTCTGGCAGGAATGGATCGTGGCATGCCGATGGAGCAGGCAATATTGCAGGCAAACCGGGCTGCCGCGTTGATGGTGACACGGCACGGTACGGCGGATGTCATTCCTGATCTGAAAGAAGTGCGCGAAGCACGCTTTGATTAAGACCCGGCAAAAGGCGCGTCACTGCCCCACAGCTGTTTGACGCGGGCGTCGCGACCGCAGGCTTTGCGATAGGCCTTATAGGCGTTGCGCTGGCGTTTGGGACCGAACCGCGTAAAGACCAGTTTTTCGCCCTTATAGTAATCCTGATGATAGGCTTCGGCCGGGTAAAACCGGTCCTGTTGCAGGATCGGGGTGACAATCGTTTGACGCAGGACGTTCTGCGCTTTGGATTTTGCAGCCTCGGCCAACGCCTTTTCGCCGGTATTAGAGACGAAAATCGCTGTGCGGTAACTCTCTCCACGGTCGCAGAACTGTCCGCCCGCATCCGTAGGGTCGACCGAGCGGAAAAACAGGTTCAGCAGGGTTTCACGGGAAACACGGGCCGGGTCAAAGGTGATCTGAACAGCCTCATAATGGCCGGTGCCGCCTTTGGTTACCTCGCCATAGGTCGGGTCCGCCGTTGCGCCCCCGGTATAGCCCGAGACCGCCTGAACCACGCCCGGCACGGATTCGAAATCGGATTCAACGCACCAGAAACACCCCCCGGCCACGGTCAGCGTCTCGGTTCCGGCAGCCGGTGCAGGCGCGGCGCGCAGCATTGCGACGATGAGGATCAGCGCAAACAGAAGCCAAGGTTTGACAGCGTCAATGTATGTGGTTCGGATCATGGTGGGTCTCCTTCCATGATCAGACTGCCTTGGGAAACCCCCGGGCGCAACGCGCTGACATCTGTTCTCACGCGCTGGTGAGACGAGTTTATCGCCTTAGCCCAGCAACTGCCCCAGCTTCATCGCCACACCCATATTGCCCGAGATCTTGAGCTTGCCCATGGCAATACCGGTCATCGGGTTCAGCTTGCCGGTCAACAGCTTGGTCAGGTTCTCTTGTGAGATACGGATGGTGCAATCAGTGTCCTGATCCTGCGTCGTCGCCTGATTGTCGGCCAGAACAATCACACCGGCATCACCGCAATCGAATTTCAACGACCCATCAAAGTTTTTGCCATTCAGACCGTTCTGAATACCTTCTGCGATATCCTGCAACATGCCCCATCCTTTCAGTGTTGTGACTTGGGTAAAGACATATCCTGCGGTGGAGCAAGAGTGACCCGACGGGAAGTGGCAAAAATGGACGCATAAAAAACCCGGCATCCTAAGGGGCTGCCGGGTCTTCAGGTCAAAATCTCAGCTGTCTTACTTCGACAGGCGTTTGTCGCGTGCTGCCAGAAGTTTCAAGCGCAGGGCGTTCAGTTGGATGAATCCCGCAGCGTCTTTCTGATCGTAGGCACCAGCATCCTCTTCGAACGTCACGTGCGCCTCGGAATACAGCGAGTGCTCCGACCAGCGGCCCACGGTCGATGCCAGACCTTTGTACAGCTTCACGCGCACGGTGCCGGTGACATGATCCTGAGATTTGTCGATGGCGGCCTGCAACATTTCCCGCTCGGGGCTATACCAGAAACCGTTATAGATGATTTCCGCATATTGCGGCATCAGCTGGTCTTTCAGGTGCATTGCGCCACGGTCCATTGTGATGGATTCGATGCCACGATGCGCCTCCAGCAGGACGGTGCCGCCGGGCGTTTCGTAGATGCCGCGCGATTTCATACCAACGAAACGGCCTTCGACCAGATCCAGGCGGCCAATACCGTGCTTGCCGCCATATTCGTTCAGCTTGGTCAGGATGGTCGCGGGGCTCATCGCCTCGCCATTGATGCTGACGGCGTCGCCTTTTTCGAATCCGATTTCGATGAATTCCGGCTCGTTCGGCGCATCTTCGGGGTGGACGGTACGCTGATAGACATAGTCAGGCGCCATATCGGCGGGGTCTTCCAGAACCTTACCCTCTGACGAGGTGTGCAGCAGGTTGGCATCGACCGAGAAGGGAGCCTCACCGCGTTTGTCCTTGGCAATTGGGATCTGGTTCGCCTCGGCAAACTCCAGCAGCTTGGTGCGGCTGGTCAGATCCCATTCACGCCAAGGCGCAATCACCTTGATGTCGGGGTTCAGAGCATAGGCTGCCAGTTCAAAGCGAACCTGATCGTTGCCCTTGCCGGTCGCGCCGTGGGCAACGGCATCGGCACCGGTTTCTTTGGCAATCTCAACCAAACGTTTCGAGATCAGCGGTCGCGCGATCGAGGTGCCCAGAAGGTACAGGCCTTCGTATACCGCATTGGCGCGGAACATCGGGAAGACGAAGTCGCGGACGAATTCCTCGCGGATGTCTTCAATATAGATGTTTTCGGGCTTGATCCCCAGCAACTCGGCCTTTTGGCGGGCGGGCTCAAGCTCTTCACCCTGACCCAGATCGGCGGTGAAGGTCACGACCTCACAGCCATACTCGGTCTGCAACCATTTCAGGATGATCGAGGTATCAAGGCCACCGGAATAGGCCAGAACAACTTTCTTGGGCGCGGACATCTGACTTCCCTTTATGCGTAGAACGACTGGCCCCTAGCGGGTTTTGAACGCGGGGGCAAGTTATCTGCGTTGACGCAGGTCGGGATTTGGGGTGAAACAGAAGGAAAGAAAACAAGGATTGGTTGAAGGGATAGATTTCAGATGCTGGGTTGGAAGATTTTTGCACATTCGGTGCGGATGGTTATTGGGAATCTCAAACAGGTTTTGCAGATTACGTTCGGGCCATCTTTGGTTGCGACAGCGGTGATTGTCGCCCTGTTTTTTGTATTGGACGTTCCGCTGGATCAACTTAATACAACCACCGGAGAGTTACCTGCGGGCGTTTCGAGCGGATCGGCGATTGGCTTCCTAGTGGGCTTTATGGTCGTGATATTTGTGACGATGTTCTGGATTGTGGTGTCGTGGCACCGCTTTGTCCTGCTTGAGGAATATCCAAGAGGTATTTTCCCAACCTTCCGGTTCGATAGAATTCTGGCCTATTTCGGGCGGGTTCTTCTGTTGGGTATCCTGATGGCCATCGCGTTCCTGCCGGCGGGCGCGGTACTTTCAGCGCTGGGCGGTGGAGCATTGTCAGTTGTGTTTGTCATTGTCCTTGTCGTCTTCCTCATCATCGGCTTCTACCGTTTGTCCATAATCCTGCCTGCAGCAGCGATTGGGCAACCGTTGACACTTGGGCAAGCTTGGAACAACACCGCCGGTGCGGGTGGTGCGATCATCGTTCTTTTGCTTGTAAGCTTTGTGTTCCAGGTCGTGGTCCAGTTGGTCTTTACAGCGCTCGCTTTCATCCCGGTTCTGGGTGTTTTGCTCTCACTGTTCTTTGGGGTTCTGGTTTTGCCGCTGATCAATGTCAGTATCTTGACCACCATGTACGGCGTGTTCGTTGAAAAGCGCCAGCTGACCTGAACTCGTACACATATGTATTCCTTGCTCTTTCAGCGATGATGGGGCAGGGAAACCGGCATGAGTGATTTCATGACCCGCGCCCGCGCTGCCGAACAGGCGATGCGCTCTGTGTTTCCGGTGACGCCTCTGCAGCGCAATGCCCATCTGTCTGATCGTTTCGGGGCCGATATCTGGCTGAAACGTGAGGACCTCAGCCCGGTGCGGTCCTACAAGATCCGCGGTGCGTTCAACGCCATGCGCAAACAGCAGGGGCAGAACCTGTTTGTCTGCGCCAGCGCGGGAAATCATGCGCAGGGCGTGGCCTTTATGTGCAAGCACATGGATGTGAAGGGTGTGATCTTCATGCCCGTGACGACGCCGCAGCAGAAAATCCAGAAAACTCGTATCTTCGGCGGCGACAATATCGAGATTCATCTGACCGGCGACTATTTCGATGACACGTTGGCCGCCGCGCAGGCGTGGTGCACCGAACAGGGCGGCCATTTTCTGTCGCCCTTTGACGATGTTGATGTGATCGAGGGGCAAGCCTCGCTTGCGGTTGAGATCGAAGCGCAGTTGGGTGGGTTGCCGGACCACATCCTTTTGCCAGTAGGCGGTGGCGGCATGTCTGCGGGCGTGGCTACGTGGTTTGGCGATCGAACCCATTGCCTGTTTGTGGAACCCAAAGGCGGTGCCTGTCTGCACGCGGCAATGGCAGCAGGACATCCGGTGGCATTGGATCAGGTGGACAATTTCGTTGACGGTGCTGCGGTTGGTCGGATCGGTGAAAAACCGTTCGAATTGCTGAAATCCCGTCATCTGTCGGATGCTCTGGTCCTGTCCGAAGACCGCATATGCACAACCATGATCGATATGCTGAATGTCGAAGGCATCGTTCTGGAACCCGCCGGGGCCCTCGCGATTGAGGCGCTGAGCGATATTCAGAGTTTTATCCGAGGGAAAACCGTTGTCTGCGTAACCTCTGGTGGCAACTTCGATTTCGAACGTCTGCCCGAGGTCAAGGAACGCGCGCAGCGCTATCTGGGGGTGAAGAAATACTTCATCCTGCGCTTGCCACAGCGCCCTGGCGCATTGAAAGAGTTCCTGAACATCCTTGGCCCCGAGGATGACATTGCGCGGTTTGAATACATGAAGAAATCGGCACGTAACTTCGGCTCGGTTCTGATTGGTATCGAAACCCGCAAGCCCGAAAACTTTGCCCGTCTGTTCGCGCATCTGGATGAAGCCGGGTTCACTTTTACGGATATCACCGAGGACGAGACCCTCGCCCAGTTTGTGATCTGAGCAAATGACCAGACTGCAATGTTGTCTGTCGCGGCGATGGATCAGCTGCGTTTGAAACAGACAATATACAGGGCCGGGTTGTCACCCATCGCTAGTGTACCTGTTTGCTGCCTGTACGGCGCCGCTCAGAGCTCGTTCAATCCTGCCTGAAACTCCGTTGCTGAGGTCCGGAATGTGCCGACTATTTCGGCGATATCGACGGTTGCGGCCTGACCCTGTGCCGAATGGCGCTCACCATCTTGGCAGAGCTTGGCCAATGTCCTGAATCCCAGACTAAGCGCGCTGCCCTTCAAGGAGTGTAGATGCTTTTCGAAGTCAGACCGATCATCATCGACCTGCAAATGCTCCAGGCCTTGTTGCACCTCATCGAGAAAGATTTCCACTACCTCGTCAAACTCGTCGGCGCCGACCTCGTCCCGCAGCTGTCTGACCCTGGACCAGTCGATCATGGCCATCCTTTCCCTAAAGATAACGACCCGATTATCACTACAGGCCGTTGGTAAATCCGTGGTTAAGATGGATGCATTTACGACCTTCACAGGATGTTAAACAGCCGTGCGCTAGGGTCGTCCCGTTCCGCATTATGTGGCAGAGCTGAGGGTCAGGTGGCAGAGGTCAGTCAGGCAGAAACAAAGGCAGAGCTGGATTTTGGTGCGATTCGCAAGGTGCTGGTCGTTGATGACAGTCGTCTGCAACGTCGCATCCTTGTGGCCTCGCTGAAGAAATGGGGCTTTGAGGTGCTCGAGGCCGATAGCGGAGAGGCCGCCATCGAAATCTGTGCTGCCATGTCCCCCGATCTGGTCCTGAGCGACTGGGTCATGCCGGGGATGAGCGGGCTGGAATTCTGTCAAGCATTTCGGGCGCTGGAGAATGACGAATACAGCTATTTCATCCTTCTGACTTCAAAAAGCGAAAAGCAGGAGGTTGCGCGCGGACTGGATGCCGGGGCGGATGATTTTCTGATCAAACCTCTTGAGGCCGATGAATTGCGGGCGCGCATATCTGCGGGCGCACGGATATTGGATATGCAGCGTGAGCTGTCTGATAAGAACCGAATGATCGAGACCGCGCTCGAAGAACTGAAAGTGGTCCATGATGCGATCGACAAGGACCTGATTCAGGCGCGTAAGATACAGGAATCTCTGGTCCCCGAACTCACGCGTGATTTCGGTAGGTCGCGTATCAGCATGTTGCTGAAACCTTGTGGGCATATCGGTGGCGATCTGGTGGGAATGTTTTCACCGGGGGTCAACCGTGTGGGGTTTTACAGCATCGATGTGTCCGGCCACGGCATCACCTCGGCGATGATGACAGCACGGCTGGGCGGGTATCTGTCCAGCAAACATTTCGATCAGAACGTGGCGATGGAAAAGCGGTTCGATAAATTTTACGCATTGCTACCACCTGATCAGGTGGCAGAGATGCTCAATTCCCGCCTTATGGCCGATGCTGGCGTCGAAGAGTATTTTACCATGGTCTATGCCATTATCGACCTGCGAAACGGACATCTCAAGATGGTGCAGGCAGGGCATCCGCATCCGCTGTTGTTGCGACAGGATGGTGGGACCGAGTATCTGGGGCAAGGTGGCCTGCCCATCGGACTGTTGCCGGATGTCACGTTTCAGCGAACCGATACCTACATGAAGCCCGGTGACAAGCTGTTGCTATATTCAGACGGGTTCACGGAATGCCGGATTGCGGATGGATCCCTGCTGGAAGAAGAGGGGCTGTGCAGAATGGTGACGGATTGTGCCACCGATCTCAGCGGGCCCGAATTTCTGGACGAAATGTTCTGGCGGCTGACACAGGCCATGGATCCGGACCAGGGTATGGATGATGACGTATCTGCGGTTTTCTTTGAATATAGCGGGCCTTAAAGCCCCATCAGGTGTCCCGAAGCGAAATGTCGGTCGCCGCTGTTGCCCAGCATCTGCGCGGCATCCGCACTGTCCAGCCAAAGGGCTTCGTGGAATGGCTCTGAAGGTGGACCTATGCGGCGCACAGGGCGGGCTCGATATATCAAACAGACCTTTTCGGCCCACAGGTCATATTCGGGCATGTATGTGAAACGGCGAAAGGCGCCGACCCGCCGCGGGCTGGCAATCAACCAGCCGGTTTCTTCAAAGACTTCGCGATGCAGGGCGGTGATGGGCGATTCGCCCGGGTCAATACCGCCACCCGGCAACTGTAGATCAGGGCCGGGCTCTGTCTGGCAGGTCAGCAACAGATGTCGTCTTCGAGGCAACAATGCGTATACACCTACACGTCGTGTGTATTTGCGCCCCGCTTGTGGGGTTTCACCGAACCGTCTGATCATGTATGGCCCCTTACAACCCGAAATCTTCGACCTATATGCTGGCGGTATGCCAATCTGTGGCGTTTAAGGAAACCCCATGTCTCTTGGAACAAAAATCGCGTGGGACGACACCGTCCTGCCCTTTCAACTTGATATACCGGATATGCGCGGACGTGTGGCGCGGCTGGACGGAGTGTTGGATGGCATTCTGAAACAGCACGACTATCCCGAAAAGGTCGAGGCTTTGGTGGCCGAGATGGCCTTGCTGACTGCTCTGATCGGCCAGACCGTCTCGCTGCGCTGGAAGCTGTCGCTTCAGGTTCAGTCCAAAGGCGCCGTTCGGATGATCGCAACCGATTACTACGCTCCGCAGGCCGAGGGCGAACCGGCTCGCATCCGCGCCTATGCCAGTTTTGACCCTGACCGCCTGACCGATTCCACACCGTTTGATCAGGTGGGTGAAGGCTATTTCGCCATCATGATTGACCAGGGCGAGGGCACGCAGCCTTACCAGGGGATCACACCGCTGGCTGGCGGCTCTCTCAGCGCATGCGCAGAGGCGTATTTCGCACAGTCCGAACAATTGCCGACGCGGTTTTCACTGAGTTTCGGCAAATCAACTGAACCTGGCGTCGGTGAGCACTGGCGCGCAGGCGGCATCATGCTGCAACACATGCCCAAAGCGTCACCATTTGTAGCCAATGCAGAGGGTGACGGTCAGATTCTGTCGGCGGATGATCTGGTTGACGGTGAAGAAGGTGAAAATTGGGGGCGCGTCAACATCCTTCTGGATACTGTTGATGACCTTGAACTGATCGGCCCTTCGATTGCGCCAACCGACCTGTTGATCCGGCTGTTTCACGAAGAACAGCCACGTGTTTATGATGCGCAATCGGTTCAGTTCGGCTGCACCTGCTCGGAAGAGCGCGTGCGCCAAAGCCTGTCGATCTATTCGGCGCGCGACATCGAAAAGATGACAACTCCCGAAGGCCAGGTCACCGCCGATTGTCAGTTCTGTGGTGCCCATTACGTATTGGACCCCGTCACCGTTGGCTTCGATGCCGGTGAAGCCTGATCCAACAGAACAGCTGCGGGCGGCCCTGAGCCGCCCCGGCAACGGGTCCAGTGATTTCGATCTGAACCCTGATGCGGTTTTGCCAGCGGGGCGCAAGCTGCGCCCAGCCGGGGTTCTGGTTCCGATTCTTGTGACGGATGAGGCCCCGCGCCTGCTTTTGACCAAGCGCTCGTCGGCGCTGAAACACCATCCCGGCCAGATCGCCTTTCCTGGCGGAAAACAGGATGAGACCGATCCGGATATAACCGCAACCGCCCTGCGGGAAGCACAGGAAGAGATTGGCCTTTCCTCGGATATGCCTGAAATTCTCGGGCATTTGCCTACCCATGAAACCGTGACGTCTTTTGTCGTAACCCCGGTTGTCGCGATCCTACGAGACGGGTTCGACCCAATTCCTGAGCCGGGTGAAGTTGACGAAGTTTTTTCAGTCCCACTTGCGCATGTTCTAAACCCTGCGAATTATATCGTTGAGTCGCGTCGCTGGCGGGGCCAGCGGCGGTACTATTTCACCGTGCCCTATGGCCCTTATTACATCTGGGGGGCTACGGCCCGGATGTTGCGGGGCTTGGCTGCGCGGGTGAGTGAATGATGAAGCTATCAGAAAGCTGGGTTACAAACCCGGCAACTCAGACAGTCTGCGCCGTTTTGATCGATGCCGGTTTTCAGGCGCTTTTCGTCGGCGGCTGCGTCCGCAACGCGCTTTTGGGGGCGCCGGTCTCGGATCTGGATATTGCCACGGACGCTCCGCCCCAGCAGGTACTGGATTTGATGCGGGCGGCGGGGTTGAAGGCCATTCCAACTGGGATCGAGCATGGCACGATAACCGTTGTCAGCCAAAGCATCCCGCATGAGATCACGACCTTCCGGCGAGATGTCGAAACCGATGGCCGCCGGGCTGTTGTGGCGTTCTCGGACAATGTTGATGAAGATGCCAGCCGGCGCGATTTCACCATGAACGCGCTGTATGCCCGCCCGGATGGGACGCTTTTGGACCCGCTGAATGGATTGCCCGATCTAAAGGCCCGAAAGGTTCGGTTCATAGGCAACGCCCAGCACCGCATCCGCGAGGACTATCTGCGGTCTCTGCGCTATTTTCGGTTTCACGCCTGGTATGGGGATGCCGAAGCCGGGTTTGATCCCGAAGCGCTGTCGGCCATCGCAACCAATCTGGACGGATTGGCAGGCCTGTCGCGCGAACGGGTTGGGGCCGAGTTTATGAAATTGCTGACCGCGCCTGACCCTGCGCCTTCGGTCGCTGCCATGCGCAGCACGGGCGTTCTGGCACAGATATTGCCGGGGGTTGAGGATCGATCACTTGCCCCGCTGATCGCCTTGGAACAGCAGGCTGGGGCAAAGCCCGAGCCGGTCCGGCGGCTTTCCTCCATCGCCACGCCCGAGATTGCCCAGACCCTGCGTCTGAGCAAGGCCCAGATGCAACGCCTGACACGGATGCGGGATGAGGCCGCGGGAACCGCGGGCACTGCCGAGCTTGGGTTCCGTTATGGCGAAGAGGACGGCCTGCACGAAGTTCTGCTGCGTTGTGCTTTGTTGGAACAGCCCTGGTCTGAGGATAAGCGGCAAGCGCTCCGGGACGGGGCGGCAGCGGATTTTCCCGTGCGGGCCGCTGACCTGATCCCTGACTTTACCGGCCCGGCGCTGGGCAAGAAACTGGCCGAGCTTGAGGCGCGCTGGATCGCCTCGGGTTTCACCCTGACGCGCTCCGAGTTGCTGGTCGAGTAAATTGAAGTCTCAAAAGGGGATGACAAGCCGGATCGTTTGTGTTTTCTTGCGCCTGTAACATGAATGGAGGGATGCGAATGTATTACGGGATCTGGTTCGGCTAAAGCCATAACACTTGACCCGTAGGGGTGGTGTTCTGGCGCCATCTTTTTTCGCATGACTTGTTATCTGCTCAATCGGAGCACTCTCTATGTTTCGCTATTTCGAAAATCTCGTCGACCCTTTTGTCGACTACGAAGAAACCGACACGCCGCCGACACGGCTGTGGCCGTTTATGTTGAACTATTCCCGCCCTTTTATGCGGGTGTTCTTCTGGGCCGGATTGATTTCGGTCGTGGTGGCCGCGGTTGAGGTCGGTCTGATCTATTATATGGGTCGCGTTGTTGACTTGCTGTCCGCTCCGCCGGACGAAGTTTGGCAGACCCATAGTACGGAACTGATCCTGGTGGCGCTTTTTGTGCTGCTGCTGCGACCCATGCTGCATGTCGTTGACGTGCTGTTGCTGAACAACACGATCCTGCCGAATTTTGGCACTCTGATCCGTTGGCGCGCGCATAAGCACGTGTTGCGGCAATCGGTGGGCTGGTTCGAGAATGATTTTGCAGGCCGCATTGCCAACCGGATCATGCAGACGCCGCCCGCTGCGGGTGAGGCCGTGTTTCAGGTGTTTGATGCGATTTCCTTCTCGCTGGCATACCTGATCGGCGCAGCCATTTTGTTGATGACGGCTGATGCCCGGCTGCTGTTGCCGTTGTTGATCTGGCTCGTGCTGTATGGGTTTCTGGTGCATTGGACGGTGCAGCGGGTGGGACCGGCTTCGAAGGCGGCCTCAGACGCGCGCTCGGCCGTAACGGGCCGGGTTGTGGACAGCTATACCAATATCCATTCCGTAAAGATGTTTGCCCATGGGGCACAGGAACTGGATTATGCGCGCGAAGCGATCGAGGAAACCCGCCGTACCTTTCAGGCTGAGATGCGGATTTTCACCATCATGGATGCGGTTCTGGTTGCATTGAACGGGCTGCTGATCGTTGGTGTGGTTGGCTGGGCGATTGCTCTGTGGATGCAGGGCAGTGCTACGGTCGGTGTGGTCGCGGCGGCCACAGCCCTGACCCTGCGCCTGAACGCGATGACCGGATGGATCATGTGGGCGCTGACCAGTTTTTTCCGCCAGCTTGGTGTCGTTGCCGAAGGCATGGAGACGATCGCTCAACCGATCGACCTGTTGGATGCGCCGCAGGCCAAGCCCCTGCATCTGTCCAATGGCAAGATCGAGATTCGTAACCTGTCGCATCATTACGGTCGCAAGACCGGCGGGCTGGATCATATCAACCTGACCATCGAGCCGGGCGAAAAGATCGGTCTGATCGGACGGTCGGGGGCTGGGAAATCGACCCTAGTTAAGCTCCTACTTCGGTTCTACGATGTGGAGCAGGGGGCCATTTTGATCGACGATCAGGACATTGCTCGGGTCACTCAGGACAGCTTGCGCATCCATATCGGTATGGTGCAACAGGACAGCGCGTTGCTGCACCGCTCGGTGCGCGACAATATCCTCTATGGCCGCCCCGAGGCTTCCGAAGAGCAGATGATTGCCGCGGCCAAACAGGCCGAGGCGCATGAGTTCATCCTTGACCTGCAGGACCCGAAGGGGCGTACCGGCTATGATGCGCATGTGGGCGAGCGGGGCGTGAAGTTGTCAGGTGGTCAGCGGCAGCGGGTGACGCTGGCGCGGGTGATCCTGAAGGACGCGCCGATCCTGTTGCTGGATGAGGCGACCTCCGCGCTGGATTCCGAGGTTGAAGCGTCCATTCAGGAAACGCTCTATGGCATGATGCAGGGCAAATCCGTGATCGCGATTGCCCACCGCCTCAGCACCATTGCCCAAATGGATCGCATCCTGGTGATGGATGGCGGCCGGATCGTCGAGCAGGGCACCCATTCCGAATTGCTGTCACAGGGCGGGCTTTACGCCCAGTTCTGGGCACGGCAATCTGGGGGCTTCCTGAACACGGAGGCAGCTGAGTGAAACTTGCCGATCTCATAGATCCGTTCAAACCCACCGAAACGCCCCCGCCGCAAAGGCTGGGGGCGTTCATTCGCTGGTGCCTGTCCGGAGCTTGGCCGATGATCCTTGTCGCCTCCGTGTTTTCGGCCTCTGCCGGGGCGATGGAGGCCGGAACCGCCTGGATGCTGGGTCTGGTGATCGACATGGCAAACGAAAGCGGGCCGGATGGGGTTTTGACGGCGGGCAATCTTTGGATAATTGGAGGGGTCGCCGCATTTTTCATGCTGCTGCGACCGGCGCTGTTTGGTCTTTCGGCCTTTTCCAACAACTACATTGTCATGCCCAATATCCCGCCCCTGGTTCTGGCCAAGCTGAACCGGTGGACTTTGGGTCAGTCTGTGACCTATTTCGACGACGATTTTGCCGGGCGGATCGCTCAGAAACAGATGCAAACTTCGAACGCGATGGCCTCGGTCGTGTCCGAGACGATAAGCGCAATGGTTTTTGCGCTGGCGTCTCTGGCAGGGACTTTGCTTTTGTTAGGGTCTATTCATCTTCTGGTCATGCTGCCCTTCGCCGCCTGGTTGGCGGTGTATTTCCTGCTGATCCGCTGGTATTTGCCACGCATCCGGGCACGCTCAGCGGCGCGGGCCGGGGCGCGGGCGATGGTGTCGGGGCAGGTGGTCGACACGATCACCAATATCAAAACCGTCAAGCTGTTCGCACATTCCGAGTTCGAGGATCAGGCGGCCCGAAACTCGATGGTCGATCTGCGCGAAAAGATGCTGGCTTTTGGCAAGCTCTCCGCCAGTTTTAGGTTCATACTGATGGTTCTGGCTGGGGTGTTGCCCGTGCTGTTGCTGGGGGTGACCTTGCTGCTGTGGCGGTCTGGGATGGCCAGCGCCGGTGATATCGTCGCCGCGGGCGCGATGTCCGTGCGGATTTCGCAGATGACCGGCTGGGTCAGTTTCACCCTGATGGGGCTTTATGCCAATGTCGGCGAGATCGAGAATGGCATGAAGACGCTGGCCAAGCGTGACCGGGTCGAGGATGCGGCAGAGGCAGTCAGGCTGAGCGTGCCATATGGTCAGATCGAATTCGACCATGTCAGCTTTGCCTATGGCGGTGACATCGGCGGCGTGACCGACGTGCACATGACCGTACATCCTGGCGAAAAGCTGGGTATCGTCGGGGCATCGGGTGCGGGGAAATCTACGCTCGTTTCGCTTTTACTCAGGCTCTATGAAGGGGAAAACGGCGCAATTCGGATTGATGGGCAGGATGTGTCACAGGTGACGCAGGACAGTCTGCGCAGTCAAATCGGAATGGTCACGCAGGAAACTGCGATGTTCAACCGCTCGGCGCGCGAGAATATCCTATATGGCCGCCCCGACGCCTCTGAAGAGGATATGATTGCGGCGGCGCGAAAGGCCGAAGCGCATGAGTTTATCCTTGGCCTGCGGGATGCCCATGGCCGCAAGGGTTATGATGCGCATCTGGGCGAGCGCGGTGTTAAGCTGAGCGGCGGTCAGCGGCAGCGGATTGCGCTTGCACGCGCCATCCTGAAAAACGCACCGATTCTGGTGCTGGATGAGGCGACCTCGGCCTTGGATTCCGAGGTCGAAGCCTCGATCCAGACCGCGCTGCATCGCGTGATGCAGGGCAAGACGGTATTGGCGATTGCACATCGGCTGTCGACGCTAAGCGAGATGGACCGGATCGTCGTTCTGGATCAAGGGCAGATCGTTGAAATGGGAAGCCATGACGACTTGCTGGAACAGGGCGGGCTTTATGCCCGGTTCTGGGATCGCCAATCGGGCGGGTTTATTCAGGCCGCCGCCGCCGAATAAGGGTTTTGTTGAGGGTAAAGCCCAGCTATCAGGCCCTCATGACGCAGCATTACAGCATTTTACGCCTTGGTCATCAGGGCGACGGCATCGCCGATGGACCGATCTACGCCCCCCGCACCTTGCCGGGGGAGGTGGTCAGCGGGACATTGGTTGGTCAAGTGCTGAGCGACATTCGGGTCGAGACCCCCTCGGACCAGCGGGTCAAAGCGCCCTGCCGTCATTACAAAGCCTGCGGTGGCTGCCAGCTGCAGCATGCCGCGGATGATTTCGTCGCGGATTGGAAGGTCGAGGTCGTGCGCAACGCGCTGGCCGCGCAGGGGCTCGATGCCCCGATGCGGCCCATTCACACCTCGCCTGAACGCTCGCGGCGGCGGGCCACAGTTGCGGTTCGGCGGACCAAAAAAGGCACTATGGCCGGGTTTCATGGCCGTGCCTCGGACACGATTACCGAAATCTCTGATTGTCATCTGCTTGATCCGGCCCTGATTGCAGCTGTCCCCGTGGCCGAGGCGCTTGCCGTTTTGGGTGGTAGCCGCAAAGGGGCGCTGGCGGTCACGCTGACCCTTTCTGATGGCGGTTTGGATGTCGCCGTCAAAGGCGGCAAACCGCTGGACGGTCCGTTGGAACTGGCCCTGGCACAGGCGACCGAGGCACATGGGCTTGCGCGGCTCAGCTGGGACGGCGAGGTGATCGCCTCGCGCCACGCCCCGGTTCAGCGATTTGGCGCGGCGGCTGTTGTGCCGCCTCCGGGGGCGTTCCTGCAGGCCACGAAGGATGGAGAACAGGCTCTATTACAGGCGGTTTTGCAGGCAACCAAGGGGGCCAAACGGGTTGTCGACCTGTTTGCGGGCTGTGGAACATTTTCACTGCCACTGGCCCAGGACGCCGAAGTTCACGCGGTTGAGGGCGAGGCCCTGATGACCGATGCTCTGGATCAAAGCTGGCGTCGCGCGCAAGGCCTGAAACGGGTCACGACCGAGGCGCGCGATCTGTTCCGCCGCCCGTTGATGCCAGATGAGCTGAAAAACTTTGACGCGGTTGTCCTGGACCCGCCCCGCGCCGGGGCCGAGGCGCAGGTGGCCGAGCTGGCGCAAGCGCTGCCCCCGGTCATCGCCTATGTCTCATGCAATCCGGTCACCTTCGCGCGGGACGCAAAAAATCTGATTAACGCAGGCTATACCCTTGAATGGGTACAGGTGGTTGACCAATTTCGATGGTCGTCACACACGGAACTTGCCGCGCGGTTTGCACTGAACCCCGCATCATGACCAAACAGGAGAGTTTCAGAATGGGGTTTGCCCAGCGCCTGCAGGATATCACCGAAAACCCGACCTTTGGTTGGTTCATCACAGGTGTCATCATCTTCAACGCCATTCTGCTTGGCATGGAAACCTCACCCACATTGATGGAGGCCGCAGGGCCCGTGATTGTGGTGTTGGACAGCATGTGCTTGGCCATCTTCGTGGCTGAGATTGCGATGAAGCTGGTCGCAACGGGGCGCCGGTTCTTTACCAATGGCTGGAACCTGTTCGATTTCATCGTTGTTGGTATCGCCCTGATCCCAAGCGCCGGCGGCCTGTCAGTTCTGCGGGCGCTGCGGATCCTGCGGGTCTTGCGCGTGATCTCGGTCGCGCCACGGCTGCGCCGGGTGGTTGAGGGTTTCATCTCGGCCTTGCCGGGTATGGCCAGCGTTTTCCTGCTGATGGCGATCCTGTTTTACATCGGCGCGGTAATTTCAACCAAGCTGTTCTCGGGCACATTCCCGGACTGGTTCGGCGATTTGGGCCTGTCGGCCTATACGTTGTTCCAGATCATGACGCTGGAAAGCTGGTCCATGGGCATCGTGCGCCCGGTGATGGAGGTTTATCCCTATGCGTGGATATTCTTTGTGCCTTTCATCATGGTTACGACATTTGCAGTGGTGAACCTGTTGGTTGGTCTGATCGTGAATTCAATGCAGGATGCCCATCACGCCGAGGATGAGGTGAAAACCGATGCCTATCGTGATGAGGTGCTGGAAAGGCTGGAATCCATCGAACGCCGCTTGCTTGAGCAGTCGAACAGCAAAAAGTGATTTCAGTTTTCTGGATTTCTGGCATAATCACAAAAAAAGCAGAAGCAGGCATTAAACATGGATCGTCGAGCATTTGGAATGGGTGCTGTGGCTACGCTGGGTCTTTCGGCCTGCGCCTCGGCCAACCCCAGATTTCTGGCCTATGATGGCCCCGAGGTGACCTCTATGGTCATCAACAAAAGCGCGCGGAAGCTTTATCTTCTGCACAATGAACATGTCCTCAAGGAATATAAGGTCGATCTTGGCTTTGCCCCCAATGGCACCAAAACAAAACGCGGCGACGGCCGCACGCCAGAGGGCACCTATCTGATCGACCGGCGCAATCCCAAAAGCCGCTATCACCTGTCGCTGGGGATTTCCTATCCGGATTCGAAGGATATCGCAGAGGCCAAGGCTGCGGGCGTTGATCCGGGCGGTGACATTTTCATCCACGGCGAGCCGAAAACCCGGTCCGAGAAAAAGCGTGCCAAGAAGCAATCGGATTGGACGGCAGGGTGCATCGCTGTCAAGAATGAAGAGATTGAAGAGATCTATGCGATGGTGAATCGCGGCACAGTGATTACGCTGCGCCCGTAACCGGCTTCCAGACGTCAAACCCGAATTGCATATAGTCGCGCTGGTAGGTTTCGGCCGCCAGCGCCTCAAGTTTGGTGTCATAGATATCGCTCAGTGAAAACGGGATATCTGGTCTGGTATTGCCGGGCGCGGGCGGGCTGTCATGACCCAGCCGCCGCGCCAGATCCGGCAGGGCAGTTGCAATTTCTTCCTCGCGCAGGATCAGATCCGGCAGGGCAAAACCGACTACGCCCTCCAACACCTGCGCCTGACTGCACCAAACGCCGTCAACGCGCACAGGGGTTTGTCCCGCCAGGTTTTGCCGCAGGAAGGTCAGAAAAGCCGAGAATGCCTCATAATGCTGCTCGATGGGGTAGTTTTCAGCGCGTAACTGTCCGGGGATCGGAAGCTTGAACCGGTTGCGCAGCATATTGCGGATTTTCAGATAGGCGCCGGGCTCGGTGCTGAGGATGTAGGAACAAAAGGCCGAATGTGCGCGTACCAGCGGGTGCCGCACCACGGTGAATTTGCGATGCCCCGGATGATCCTGTAACCACTGGCGGGTCTTTTTGCGGTTTTGATCAGTGATCAGGTCATCCGCACTGATTGAATCAAGCGCAGCCATCCATTGCTTCACAACCCCTTCAATGCCGCTCCGCACGGGCAGATACATTAACGGGGTTTTCGGCGTGGCGACATAGGTCGCAACGGCCGCGCCACGCCGGGGTTCAAAATTCGGAGTTCTGTGCAGGCTGAAACTGTCGATGCGCGATAAGGCCTGTTCGGTCTCATCAGGGTTTGTCACCTTGGACAAGGCCGGCTCAGGGTTTTGGGGTTTGAGCGTGTCGTCGATCGTGGTCAACCGACCCGATACCCCAAGCCAGGCCGCCAGGCCGTTCAGGCTGTCGAGCCGGTTCAGATCGTCGTAAGCGATGAAAAAGGCGGTTTGCCCGCTGGCCTGAAGATGATGCAGCAAAGTCAGTTGAAAGGCCTGTTGCTGGTCCAGATAGTTTTCGAACTCACGAGGGTTGAAGGCGATCTGCTCGGTGCGCCGCCGCTTGACGTTTTTCAGCTGCCATTGCTTGGTCTCGCGCGCAATCTTCAACGAGATATAGCTGTCCAGAGGGTTGCGCGTCAGAATGATCTTGGCGCAACTCGGATCATCTAAAACAGGCTCTAACACACGCGGATCATGGCCCTGGAAAAAGCGAAACCCGTTCATTTCACCCTCAGCTGATCGGATGGCATTCAGCAGGGTTTTAGGGTCATTGTCGCGTTCTTCGAGAGTGACGCCCAGCAGGCTGTCCCCCTTTAGCCTGCCAATGAAATGAGGATTGAAGGCCTCACCATGGCTGGAGACACCTTCCAATGCGTTCAGATTTGCCTCAAGCAGGTTCGATCCGGTCCGCATGGCGGCAAGTATTACGAAATAGTCGAATTTGGATGACATGAAACGCTATTGCACCAGATATGGTTTTCGATAAGGCCTGAGTTGCCGGCCAAAAATGTCATCGGCTGGAAAATCTCCCATAAGATAAGGGTGCATACCCTGGTTCTTCAGGTTTTGCAGGAACTTCCCGAACCCGGACAGGTCGACCATCGTAGGGGCTTGGGTCAGGTGGCTGGGGTTCTGGCATCCGGTTTCTTCCAGAATGGATTGCAGAGGCTCCATCGGAGATTCCACAAACTCGGCCAGCGACCAGGTGCGCACTTTGGCCTTGGTCCAGACCGAAGTTAAAACCTCAAGCTGTTTGGTCTCGATTTGTTGCAGGCGGGCGGCTTCGTTACGGATATCCGCGAAATTTCCATTCGAACGGAACAGGGGAATGGCCCAGGCGCCTGTGACAACGGAAATCTGCGCATTTCTGTCGCGCGCCAGAAACCAGTTGATATCCTGCGTATCCGTGGGGCCAAATTGAAAGCACTGCCTCTCGCCCCGAGTATTCCATATCAGGTTCGACAAAAACGCCGTAGGATTATAGTCCCGCAGGCTGGCACAATCGCTTAGTGCGCCGTTGACCAGAGGCGCCCCGCCGGCGAATTCCGCACGTTCGGGACCGAAGAGGTGACCGTGGACCTTTGTTCCGGTGGCTTCCGACAGCCAGGGCTCGAAATCTGCGAACAGTTCGGTAAACCCCTGGAATACCGAATAGGGGAACGACGTCAGTCCGTTTTCGCTGCCATGGCGGGGAAAGCGGCTTTGCATATACAGGCCATCCCGGCCTCGGGTCCTGCGCTCGACCGCTTTCGAGAATAACCGGTCGATCTTGCCCGGGTTGGGTTCTGTAGGCTTCATCGCCTGTGCCTGGTTGGTCAGAAACGCCTGATAAAGCCGATTGGCCTGGGGCCAGATCTTGCGTGCTACAAAACAGTCCGACCGTCGCAATAGCTGAAGATGATCGTCATAAAAGATATGCGGGCGACCTTGATAATCAAATTTGGACAGCGTCAGGGAGCGACTTTCGATATGTGTTGAATAAAGCCGGGTTAGGGTCTGAAAATAGCTTTCGTCGGGAATCCAGACGCGCCGGAAATAGCGGTCATATGTTTTGCGTTTGGGATCTTGCAGAATGGCCGACAGCGTTTGACGGGTCAGGCACCACCATTGACTGCCCATATGCGGCACCAGACCTTCGGGTATCGACCGTCGGATTCCGATGGTCCGCTGTAGCTTTACGTAAGCGTCGAACAATTTGCGCTGTTTACGCCACGAGAACGGAAATCTCAGAGTAAATCGTTCCTGATCCAGTCCGCCAATCGTCCAGCTTACATCAGCTGTTGTCGCGCTTTCGATAAAGTCGACACGGGGCCGTTCCGCTAGATATGTGACCAGCTCATCGACGGGCCGTAGCGGCAGGCAGGCGCCCGAGGCCAGAAAGATATGGTGTACATCGGGAAAGGCCTTCAGCATCAGTTCAGCCGCTGATTGCGAGGCTGCAACAATGCCCCAACCGCCCCAGTTGCAGGTGTGGCGCTCCGAGAACCGGATCAGAGGTTCGTCCGCACAGGAGGCTACAAAGTCATCAAAAACAGTGTCCGCAACCTTGCGGTCGACATGGATCACCACCGGGCAGCCGGATGCCGCCCAATGGCGCGCGACCTGTTGCGCCCTTGGAAGCGCGGCATGCACCAGCATGATGACGCCAAGGCTGCTCATGCCCAGTTCCCTTTCGACATGAGGCCAAGAATCTCAAGCTGTCGCCAGTTGATATATGCCTCGGACCAGTCGCACCAAAACACCGGACGGTCGTTCAGCCCTTCGGCATAGGCGCGATATTCGCCGGACCCGCGATAGTGTTGACGCCGCTCCATCTCTTCATGTGCCTTGTCGCCCAAGGTGTTGATCAGCTTGGCATGCAGCAACGCCCCGCTGGTTTTTTCGCCCCCCCAATCGTCATAGACCTGGTTCAGCCCGCGTGGCAGCAGCGAATGGGTCGAACTGACATAGACATACCGACGGTCCCACTTGACCAGCGGTATCTTGTTCAATGCAGGCGCCTTTTCCGGAGCCTGGCGGAAAAAGACACGGGCGCGCGGTCCACCCTGTATCCAGAGATTCCCGTATTCAGGGTTTTTGCTGATCACATAATTCCCGGCATCGAACCAACGGGCAATTTCGAAGGGGTCTTGCCCTTCACGATAGGGTTCGGCATCTACCGGGCCCTGCGGGTACATGTCGATCAGCATGGTGCCGAAACTGCGGACGGCACAGCCATCAAGCCAGTCGGTCAGGGCACGAATGGGCCGCGTGTCGCAGAACGGATAGATGAAGAACTCATCCGGATCGACCGTCAGAACCCAGTGCCCATCGGCGTATTTGCGCAGCAGATAGTTCGACCAATCAGTGCCATATGTGGCCCGCTTATAGCTGCCGTTGGACTGCCAGACCGATACGTCCGGCTGACTACTCAGAAACTCGCGGGTGCCGTCGTCGCTGTTGTTGTCCACAAACAAAAAACGATCAACGCCAAGTTTTCGGTAATATTCCAGAAAATAGGGCAGGCGGATTTTTTCGTTTCGCACAACGCTCATCAACAGGATGTCACCGGGTTGAATGGCGTTGGTTTTGTCGGAAACCGCTTCTAATTCGCGTCGTTTGCGAACGCAACGCAACAGGCGGCGCTTGCGCCGCAATCTCATTCGGTATGAATCCAACAGGCTCACGCGACTGCCCAACCTTTGTTTATACGCGAGCATACCCGGGGCCTGAACAAGCCAGAGTGGAGCCGGGCGAATGCCATTTTATGCCACTTTACCATCTAATGAAGCAACGCATTTAAAAGTAGTTAGTCCGAAACGTTGTCTTTCCAGTTAGTTTTGCCCATCAAGCCAAGCTCACACAGTTGGCGCCATCCGATATATTCCACCGATTGTGGATCCCACATGATCGGGCGGTTAATTATGCCATCATAATAGCTGTCGAACTCCGCCGGGTCGTGAAAATGCTGCGCTCGGGTTTTCTCGATTCTTGATTTGATGACCACCTCGGGCAGGAACTTTGTGTGCAGTAGCACGCCCGAAGGGCCGTGGCTCCCCGGTCCGTCATAGGTGGCGTTCAAATCTCGGGGCAGGGCGGAATGGCAGGAGTTCACGTAAGCATAGTGCCGCGACCAGCGTACCAGCGGTATTTTGTTTAAAGTTGGTGACCGCTCGGGCCGGTCAGCAAAAAACACACGTTCCCGTGCACCGCCCTGAACCCAGAGATTGCCCAGCGGCGATTGCCGTTTGGCGCGCAACGGGCCTGGATCAAACCAGCCCAAAACTTCGGTCGGGTCGGTCCCGGGGTCATAGGGCTGTGTGCCGAGCTGTTCTTTGGGGTACAGGTCCAACATCAAGGCTCCGAAAGCGTCGCGCCCCTGTGCCTCTAGCTGTTGGGTCAAATCCTGCAGCGGATGGCTGTCCCATTCGGGATAGATAAGCAACTCATCCGCATCCACCATCAAAGTCCAATGGCCGTGACCAAATCGCATCTGTAGCCAGGTCAACCAATCCAGCCCGTATCGTGAGGCGCGATAGCTGGCATCGGTTTGCCACAAGGATACATCCGGTTGATCTTTCAGATATGCGACCGAGCCATCATCGCTGCCGTTGTCCACGATCAGAAAATGATCAACGCCCAGCGACCGGTAGTGATGGAAATACCAGGGCAGGCGCGTGATTTCATTTCGCAGGGTGGTAAAGACCAGTATCGCACCCGGGCGTATCTGGTCGGTTCGGTCGACCAGTTGGGTTAACTGATGGCGGCTGCGAAAGGATCGCCACAACAGCCGCCTGCGTTTCAGGCGCAAGCGATAGCGTTGCACCCATCCGATTGGCGGCAGGGTATCGCTCACGCGGCCCTCATCTGTCGTAATGCCCGTTCTGATGCCAGCGCCAGGCATCGGCAATCATCGTCTCTAACACGGACCTTTTGGGGGACCAGCCCAGTTCTTGCCCGGCCCTGTCCGAGCCCGAAACCAGCTTGGTGCAATCTCCGGCGCGGCGTGGACCGATTGTATAGGGCACTGCGCGATTGGTGACGGATTTCGACTGTTCGATCACCTCCATCACTGAAAAGCCGGACCCGGTGCCCAGGTTGAAAACGCGACTGTCTTTGCCCTGTTCCAGCCAGCGCAGCCCAAGAACATGCGCGTCCACCAGATCGCAGACATGCACATAGTCGCGGATGCAGGTGCCGTCGGGCGTGTCATAGTCGGTTCCGAACACAGTCAGCCCGTCGCGCTTGCCGTCAATCGCATCCAACATCAGCGGAACCAGATGGGTCTCGGGGCGGTGGAATTCGCCTACGTCTCCGTCCGGATCGGCGCCAGCCACGTTGAAGTAGCGAAAAATCACGTGGTTCATCCCGTGAGCGGCCTGGAAATCACGCAGGATATCCTCGATCGCGCGTTTGGAGGCGCCGTAAGCGTTCAGTGGATTTTGCGGGGTGTTTTCGTCCAGGACCACATTGTCATGTTCACCATAGGTGGCGCAGGTCGACGAAAACACGAAATCCAGACATCCAGCCGCCACGGCGGCCTCGATCAGGGTCAGCGAACCGGTGACATTGTTCGCCCAATATCTTCCGGGTTCGGACATCGCCTCACCCACCTGGCTGAGCGCGGCGAAATGCATCACGGCAGCGGGCTGATACTTGGCGAAAACCTCATCCAACCGCGCTCGGTCCAGCAGATCACCCTGTGCGAACGGGCCAAATTTGACCGCGTCCTGCCAACCGGTGATCAGGTTGTCATAGGTGACAGGTGTGTACCCGGCCAGCGCCAGCGCCTTGCAGGCATGGGATCCGATATATCCGGCACCGCCGGTTACAAGGATATGTGTCATATCAGATCCCGTTATTCCGGTTTTTCAGGGTGCGACAGCCTGCGGCACTCAGTCCAGCCCCATCGCGGCCATCATCTCTTCAAGTTTGGGAACGTCCTGCGGATTGTTTAGTTCCCAGAACTGGCGGCCTTTGGATTCGACCTCAACACACAGAACCTTACGCCCGTTTTCCATGAAACGCAGCTGTTCCAACCCTTCCAGTTGCTCTAACGGACCGACAGGCCAGGACGGATAAGCCGCCAGCGCGTCAGGGCGGTAGGCATAGACGCCGACATGGTGAAACACCGGCGTTTCCTCCCCACCCGCATAAGTCTGTGAAGTAAAGGGCACGACCTCTTTCGAGAAATACATCGCGCCGTGATCAGCGGCGAAAACGGCGGTTGTTCCACCGACGCGCCCGTGTTTGCGGTCATTCAGCAGGCTGTTGAGTGCATCTCCGTCGCAGCGCAGAACCGGAGTGGCCACCCCAGCCTTGGGTGCGGCACGCAGTCCGGTGATCAGATCTTCGACGAACCAATGCGGGGTCAGCGGTGCATCGCCCTGCAGATTCACCACGATGTCATAGCTTGCGCCCAGCACATCATGCGCTTCGGCGCAGCGTTCGGTGCCATTGCCACAGGTTTCCGAGGTCATCACAACCTCGGCCCCGAACCCTTCGGCCACCTCGCGAATGCGGTCGTCATCGGTGGCAACCACAACGCGGTCCACGCCCGAGACCGAACTGGCCGCGCGCCATGACCGCTCGATCAGAGTCATTGCATTGCCACTGGCTCCGGTGAGCGGCACCAGAGGTTTGCCCGGATAGCGGGTCGAGGCGTAGCGGGCGGGAATGGCGATCAGAACGGACATCAGGCCTCCTTCAGGTCTACACCCGGAGCGTAGGCGATAAAGAACGGGTTTGCATAGCCGTCCTTGCCATAGGTCAGCGGCGCATGATTGTCGAACCGGACAACTTTGCCGCCCGCACCTGTCAGCACGGCGTGACCTGCTGCGGTATCCCATTCCATCGTGCGGCCAACGCGGGGATAGATATCTGCCTCGCCCGTCGCAATCAGGCAGAATTTCAGCGACGAGCCCGCGCTTTTGCTGTCCTGCACTTGATATTTGTTGATGTAATCGTCGGTCGCCTGGTCACGATGTGACTTCGAGGCCACGACCAAAAGCGCGGAATTGTCTGGGTCAGAGACCGAAATCGGAGTCACGGCGCCGGGTTGATCCTTGTCCAACGCGCCGGTTTCCTCGACCGATTGCCCGTCGGCCAAAGTATAGAACATCCGGCCGCGGGCTGGCGCATAAACCACGCCACGCGTTGGGGTGCCGTTTTCGACCAGGGCGATATTAACGGTGAAATCGCCGCGCCGGTTGATGAACTCTTTGGTGCCATCCAGCGGATCAACGATCAGGAACGTATCGCCTTTTTCAGAATGCGAGGCGGCCTGTTCCTCAGTCACCAGCAGGATATTGGGGAACGCCGCGCGCAGACCGGCCGAGATCAGCGCATCGGCGGCCTCATCTGCTTCGGTCACGGGGCTGGCATCGGATTTGACCTTCACGTCAAACTCATCCGAGTTATAGATGTCCATGATGGTATCGCCCGCTTCCAGGGCCAGACGTCGGATGACGGGGATGAGGGCATCATAGGTCACAAAAAAGCTCCGTTCCTGTGATTTGTTGATCGAATAACCTTACGGCCTTATGCTGTGCTGGTTACGGAACGGCAAGAATTTCGTGCCAGATTGCAGGCAATAATACAGGAAAGACGCTTCGGGTGTTTTATTACAAGCGAAACCGGTCGCTTATAGGCGGTGCGTTTACGACGGCGGAACTGGTGTTTCACGCCGTGGTCCGGAATGTCCGATCTCAACACAGCAAAGCTGTGCTTTCGGTGCTTATCAATATTTTCCAGGTTCTGGTGCTGGTGAGTGTGTTTTACGTGATCATGTCCCTTCTTGGCGCGCGCGTTGCCAAAATCCGGGGTGAGTTCATTCTGTATCTGCTGTCTGGGGTTTTCCTGTTTCTGACGCACATTAAAGCCGTCGGTTCGGTTTCCGGAGTGGACACGGGTAATAACCCGATGATGCTGCATTCGCCGATGAACATGATGGTCGTGCTTATGGCTGCTGCTTTCGGGTCGCTGTATACTCAGGTTTTGACAATCGTCATCATTCTGTTTGTCTACAGCGTATCGGTTGCTCCGCTGGAGATTCAGGAGCCCGGTGGCGCCTTTGCCATGCTGATGCTGGCCTGGTTCACGGGCTGTGCGGTCGGCGTGGTGTTCATGGCGATCAAGCCCTGGTTTCCGACCACTGCGACGATCATGAGCACGATTTACCGGCGCCTGAATATGGTGTTCTCGGGAAAAATGTTCGTCGGCAATGCGCTGGGCGGGTTCATGTTGACCATGTTCGCCTGGAATCCGCTGTTTCACATTATCGACCAGTGTCGGGGTTTCGTTTTTCGGAATTACTATCCGCGCAATACCAACTGGGAATATCCTGTCTGGGTCGGGTTGGCTCTGTTGTTGATCGGCTTGCTTGGAATTTTCTTTACCCGCCAGCATGTGTCGCAAAGCTGGAGCGCACGCCGTTAACCCGCCACGCGCAAGGTCAGGTTGATCCGCCCGCCCTTTGGCAACAGTTTTGAAGACCCGAAACGAATGCGATCTACCCCGTGATAGGTTAGGCGCGCGGGTCCGCCCATCACAACAACATCGCCCGAGCCAAGCCAGATCGATTCCGTTTTGCCCCCTCGGGTCGTGTTGCCAATGCGGAACAACGCGTCGTCACCTAATGAGATCGAAAGGACCGGCCAGGAAAAATCGGCCTCGTCCTTATCCTGATGCAGGCCCATTCGCGCCCCTTCGCCATAGTAGTTGACCAAGCAACAGTCGGGGTCGCGTTCGGGGCTGGCAAGATCGCGCCAGATATCCAGAATGCAGTCTGGAATGGCGGGCCATTCCATGCCCTTTGGATGGTGCGGCTGGTACCTGTACCCGTTCTTGTCAGTCACCCAACCCAGCGCCCCGGCCGAGGTCATGCGAACAGACATTTCCTTGCCCGAAGGGGTGGTCGGGCGGAACAAAGGTGCTGATTTCAGAATCGGACGCAACAGCGTGATCAGCTGTGCCTGGGCAGCTCCGTCAAGGTAAGCTTTCCTGATTTCAAAACCGCGTAAAAGCAGCCGCGCCATTCCAGATTCCTCAATCCTTGCCAAAACCTTGCTAAAAAGGCTGCAGATTCCTGAAAACCTGCATTTGTGAATGCTTGCAGGCCCCTGTTCCCGTCCTTATATACGCCGGGACGCGCGATGGTGTAGGACCATTGCGCAAACCAGATCGGGGCCAGATGCCATAACGGGTCGGGCCTCGGGACATCGCCTTGAAGAGAAAGGGATTGAACATATGGGAAAAGTAATCGGGATTGACCTCGGCACCACCAACTCGTGCGTTGCCATCATGGACGGCTCGCAGCCGAAGGTCATCGAAAACGCCGAAGGGGCGCGGACCACGCCCTCGATCGTCGCCTTCACCGAAGATGAGCGACTGGTCGGTCAGCCTGCGAAACGCCAGGCGGTCACCAACCCCGACAACACGGTTTTTGGCGTCAAACGCCTGATCGGTCGTCGTGTAGATGATGCCGAAGTCGAAAAAGACAAGAAAATGGTACCATACGCCATCGTTGATGGCGGCAATGGCGACGCGTGGGTCGAAGCCCGCGGTGAAAAGTACTCCCCAAGCCAGATTTCGGCCTTCACTCTGGGCAAGATGAAGGAAACCGCTGAAAGCTACTTGGGTGAGGAAGTCACACAAGCCGTCATCACCGTTCCGGCCTATTTCAACGATGCACAGCGTCAGGCGACCAAAGATGCCGGTAAAATCGCCGGCCTGGAAGTGTTGCGGATCATCAACGAGCCGACAGCTGCCGCTCTGGCCTATGGTCTGGACAAGGAAGAAACCCAAACCATCGCGGTTTATGACCTTGGTGGCGGCACCTTCGACGTAACCATTCTGGAAATCGACGACGGGTTGTTCGAGGTTAAATCGACCAATGGCGACACCTTCCTGGGTGGTGAAGACTTTGACATGCGCATCGTCAACTACCTGGCGGATGAGTTCAAAAAGGAACACGGTGTCGATCTGTCCCAGGACAAGATGGCGCTGCAGCGTCTGAAAGAAGCTGCGGAAAAAGCCAAGATCGAACTGTCCTCGACCTCACAAACCGAGATCAACCAGCCGTTCATCTCGATGGGCGCCAACGGCCAGCCGCTGCACATGGTCATGAAACTGACCCGTGCCAAGCTGGAATCGCTGGTTGGTGATCTGATCAAGAAGTCGATGAAGCCCTGCGCGGCTGCTCTGAAAGATGCTGGCCTGTCGGCTGGCGATGTAGATGAGGTTGTTCTGGTCGGTGGTATGACCCGGATGCCGAAAGTGATCGAAGAGGTCACTAAATTCTTCGGTAAAGAGCCGCACAAAGGTGTGAACCCGGACGAAGTGGTTGCCATGGGCGCCGCCATTCAGGCCGGTGTTCTGCAGGGTGACGTCAAAGACGTTGTTCTGCTGGACGTGACACCGCTGTCGTTGGGGATCGAAACGCTGGGTGGTGTGTTCACCCGACTGATCGACCGCAACACCACGATCCCGACGAAAAAGTCTCAGGTCTTCTCGACCGCCGAAGACAACCAGAACGCCGTGACCATTCGCTGTTTCCAAGGGGAACGTGAAATGGCTGCGGACAACAAGATCCTGGGCCAGTTCAACCTCGAAGACATCCCGCCCGCACCGCGCGGCATGCCGCAGATCGAGGTGACTTTTGACATCGACGCCAACGGCATTGTCTCGGTTTCGGCCAAGGACAAAGGCACCGGCAAAGAGCAGAAGATCACCATCCAGGCATCGGGCGGCCTGTCCGACGAGGACATCGAAAAGATGGTCAAGGACGCCGAAGAGAACGCGGAGGCAGACAAGGAACGCCGCGAGCTGGTCGACGCAAAGAATCAGGCGGAAAGCCTGATCCACTCGACAGAAAAGTCGATGGAAGAACATGCCGACAAGGTTGATCCAACAACCATCGAAGCCATCGAGCTGGCGATTGCCGCGCTGAAAGACGAGCTGGAAACCGAGAATGCCGACAAGATCAAGTCGGGCATCCAGAACGTTACCGAAGCGGCCATGAAGCTGGGCGAAGCCATCTACAAAGCGCAAGCTGAAGACGGCGAAGATGAACCTGCCGCTGCGGATGCTGCACCGGGCGAGGATGACATCGTCGATGCCGAGTTCGAAGATCTGGACAACGACAAGCGTAGCTAACGGGTAACCGGGCCAATTCGGGCCGGTCCGGTCACCGGGCCGGCCCGATTACGTTGAGGCAGAAGGAAATACTGATGTCAAAACGCGACTATTACGATGTGCTCGGCGTATCCAAGGGTGCATCAGCGGACGAGATCAAGAAAGGCTTTCGCAAGAAGGCCAAAGAATTGCATCCCGACCGCAACAAGGACAATCCGGAGTCAGAGGCACAGTTCAAAGAAGCGAACGAGGCCTATGACGTCCTGAAAGATGCTGAACGCAAGGCGGCTTATGACAGGTTCGGTCATGCTGCATTCGAAAATGGCATGGGCGGCGGTGGCCGACCTGGCGCTGGCTTTGGTCAGGGCGACTTTTCCAGTGCATTCTCGGATGTGTTCGACGACCTGTTCGGCGATTTCATGGGTGGCCAACGGGGCGGGGGCGGTGGACGTCGTGCCGCACGCGGTTCGGATCTGCGCTATAACCTGCGCGTCTCGCTGGAAGAGGCGTATTCAGGTCAGCAGAAAACCATCAATGTCCCGGCAGCGGTTGCCTGTTCGTCCTGCGACGGATCTGGGGCTGAAGGCGGTGTTGAGCCCACAACCTGTCCGACCTGTTCGGGTATGGGCAAGGTGCGGGCGCAACAAGGCTTTTTCACAGTAGAACGCAGCTGTCCGACCTGTTCGGGCCTGGGTCAAATCGTCAAGAACCCCTGCAAATCCTGTCAGGGTGCGGGCCGTGTTGAAAAAGAACGCGCTTTGTCCGTTAACATTCCAGCCGGTGTCGAAACCGGCACGCGCATTCGTCTGGCCGGTGAAGGCGAGGCTGGAATGCGCGGTGGCCCTCCGGGTGATCTATACATCTTTGTAGAGGTCTCAGATCACAGGCTGTTCGAGCGTGACAGCGTGAACCTCTATTGCCGCGTGCCGGTCAGCATGGCCAAAGCCGCGCTTGGTGGTTCGATCGAAGTTCCGACCATCGACGGTGGCCGCGGGCGTGTGCAGATTCCAGCGGGCAGCCAATCGGGTCGCCAGATGCGCCTGCGCGGCAAGGGCATGCCAGCCCTACGTGGTGGCAGTGTTGGAGATATGTTCATTGAGCTGGCCGTGGAAACTCCGGTAAACCTCACCAGCCGCCAGAAAGAGCTGCTGCACGAGTTCGACGACCTGGGTGAAGATAATCACCCGGAATCCAACAGCTTTTTCTCCTCCGTCAAATCCTTCTGGGACGGGATGAAGGGCTGAAGTCTTTTCCCAAAAAAGGGGGCGCTGCCCCCGCGACTCCCCCGAGGTATTTAGGGCCAGATGAAGCAGGTGATCCGCTCTTCATCTGGCTAAAAATACCTCGGAGCGCGAGGCAGAGCCTCGTAATTCTTCGCTTGATTATTGTCGCCGCGCCTGAGATGGTCCGCGCAACCGTTGGGGTGCCTTGTTCGCAAGGCTGAGAGGTGCAGCTGCATCAACCCATCGAACCTGATCCGGGCAATACCGGCGGAGGGAACGGTCTTATGAATACAGACGTTTTCCCTGCCCCGTTGCCCCTAGAAGATGGAGCAACGACATGGCGGCAATTGCCCTGACCATTGCAGGGTCCGACAGCGGAGGCGGGGCCGGAATTCAGGCGGACCTCAAGGCGATGTCGGCGCTGGGCGTTTATGGGGCCAGCGTTATTACGGCGGTGACTGCGCAAAACACCCTGGCCGTGACAGCCGTTCATGGCATTCCTCTGAGTGTGATCCGCGCGCAAATCGACGCCGTGCTGAACGATCTGGATGTCGGGGCGATCAAGATCGGCATGCTGGCAACACCCGAGATTATCGAGACCGTTGCAGATGCCCTGTCGGGCTATGCCGGGCCCATAGTTTTGGACCCTGTCATGATAGCGAAATCCGGGGATGCATTGCTGGCGGGTGACGCAATCCGGACCCTTATGGACCTTCTGATACCACGCGCGACTGTTCTGACGCCCAATTTGCCCGAGGCTGCGCGCCTGCTTGGACAGTCCGAAGCGCAGTCTCCGGATGAAATGGTGGTTCAGGGACAGGCCCTTTGCGCAAAGGGGGCCACGTCTGTTTTGATGAAAGGCGGGCATAGTCAGGGCGAGATATGTCATGATCTGTTGGTCGACGGTTCGGGATTGGTGGATGAATTCACAGCGCAGCGCCGGAACACAAAGAACACCCACGGGACTGGGTGTACATTGTCCTCGTCAATTTCCGCCGGGTTGGCCAAAGGTCTGAGCTTGCGGGATTCCGTGGCAGAGGCACATGCTTATTTGCAAGGCGCTATCGCCCAGGCTGATGGGCTGTGCGTGGGCCGGGGCCATGGTCCGGTGCATCATTTCCATCGGGTCTGGCCGGCGTGACGATCTGGTCTGTCATAGGGGCAGGAGTGGCCGGTTTGGCTGTTGCGTCCGAATTGGCTCATCGCGGCGCACGGGTGCAGGTCTTTGACCCCGCCGGCCTGCCGGGTCCGCATGGCTGTTCTTGGTGGGCCGGGGGAATGCTGGCCCCGTGGTGCGAGTTCGAAAATGCCGAAGAGCCGGTCTTGCGCCTGGGGCAGGGTGCTTTTGACTGGTGGGCGACACGGACCAAGGTTCATCAGCGCGGTACTTTGGTCGTTTGCGGTGCGCGCGACTTGCCGGATTTGCGTCGATTTGGTCGTCGAACGCAGGGGTATCATGAGGTAGATCAGCGGGAACTAGCCACATTAGAGCCTGATCTACATGGTTTCGGCAACGGTCTGTATTTCAAGGGCGAAGCCCATATAGACCCACGCATGGCGCTGCAGGATGTGTTCGACAATCTTATCGCGCGGGGCGTTGCCTTTCATCGCGAACCCGCCCCTGCTGGGTTGGAGAACGCGATTGACTGCCGTGGTCTTCAGGCGCGGGACGCCTTGTCTGATCTTCGGGGCGTAAAGGGTGAGATGCTGGTGATCCGCTGCCCTGATGTGACGCTGACCCGGCCCGTGCGCCTGTTGCATCCCCGGATGCCGCTTTACATCGTGCCGCGTGGCGATGGCATCTACATGCTGGGCGCGACGATGATTGAATCCGAGGATAAAACCCGCATCACCGCGCGCTCGATGCTGGAACTGCTCAGCGCGGCCTATGCGTTGAACCCCGCTTTTGGCGAGGCCGAGGTGCTAGAGATCGGCGTCGATCTGCGCCCGGCCTTTCCCGACAATCTGCCTCGGATCCGGCGTCGGGGCAGGACGATTTACGCCAACGGGCTGTACCGCCACGGGTACTTGCTGGCACCTGCGCTGGCCCAAGGCGTTGCCGATCTGGCGCTTGAACACAAACATTCGGAGATGGTCGATGAAGATCGTGCTTAATGGCGAGCCGCGCGAGGTGCGGGCCGAGACCCTATCGGATTTGCTGATGGAATGCGGCTACTCGGGCCGTGTCGCCACTGCGGTGAACGAAGAATTCGTGCCCTCGGGGCTGCGTGTTGCCCATGCTTTGGTTGAAGGGGATCGGATCGAAATCGTCGCGCCGATGCAGGGGGGCTGAGGATGAAATCCTTTTACGGAACTACATTGGCCAACCCGCTGATGCTGGGCACGGCGCAATATCCCAGCCCGGCTATTCTGGAGCAGGCCTTTCGCGAAAGCGGGGCGGGTGTTGCCACTGTCTCGCTCAGACGTGAATCCGGTGCAGGGCAGACATTCTGGCAGATGATCCGCGATCTGGGCGTATCGGTCCTGCCAAACACCGCCGGATGCCACACGGTCAAAGAGGCGGTGACCACCGCCCATATGGCGCGTGAGGTTTTTGATACCAAATGGATCAAGCTGGAACTGATCGGCCATACCGACAGCCTGCAACCGGATGTGTTCCAGCTGGTCGAAGCTGCGCGCATTCTGACCAGCGACGGGTTTCAGGTCTTTCCCTATACGACCGACGATCTGATTGTTGGCGAACGGCTGCTTGCCGCCGGGTGTGAGGTGCTGATGCCATGGGGCGCGCCGATCGGGTCAGGGCGGGGGCTGAACAATGAATATGCCCTGCGTGCGATGCGGGCAGAATTCCCGGATCTGCCCTTGGTGATTGACGCTGGTATCGGTCTGCCCAGCCACGCGGCCCACGCGATGGAGCTGGGCTATGACGCCGTTCTTCTGAACACCGCCGTGGCCCGTGCCGGAGACCCCGCGTTGATGGCCCGCGCAATGGCCCGCGCGATCGAGGCCGGGCAACTGGCCCATCAGGCCGACCCGATCGAGGCGCGCGATATGGCGGAACCTTCGACCCCGGTTATTGGAAAGGCATTTCTGTCATGACACTCGACCGGTTTTATCCGATCTTCGATCATTCGGACTGGCTGCGCCGGATGCTGCCGCTGGGTGTGAAACTGGTGCAGCTGCGGGTCAAGGACCAGCCCATGGATGTGGTGTGTGACCAGATTGCCAAGTCGCGCGACCTGTGCCGCGCAAATGGGACAGTTCTGGTGGTCAATGACTATTGGCAGGCGGCCATCGACGCCGGCTGTGACTGGGTGCATTTGGGGCAAGAGGATCTGGACGAGGCCGATTTGATTGCCATCCGCAAGGCGGGTTTGAAACTGGGCGTGTCCACCCATGATGATGATGAGTTAGAGCGCGTGTTGGCCATGGACCCCGACTATGTGGCGCTTGGCCCGGTCTATCCCACCATCCTGAAAAAGATGAAATGGCAGCAGCAGGGTCTGCCCCGCGTCACAGAATGGAAAGCGCGCGTTGGTGATACTCCACTGGTTGGCATCGGCGGGATGAGCGTCGAGCGTGCACCGGGTGTCCTGCAGGCTGGGGCGGATATCGTCTCGGTCGTGACCGATATTACCCTGGATACCAACCCCGAGGCGCGTTTGAGTCAATGGATCGAGGTCACCAGATGAGCCGATATGCCCGTCAGACGCTGTTGCCAGAGGTTGGGGCCGAAGGGCAGGCGCGCCTGTCCTCGGCCCGTGTTCTGGTGGTGGGTGCGGGCGGTTTGGCCGCCCCGGTCCTGCCGTTGCTGGCTGGGGCAGGGGTCGGGCAGATCACGATCCTGGATAGGGATCAGGTTGAGCTGTCCAACCTGCATCGGCAGACCTTGTTTTCTGAGACGGATTGCGGACACCCCAAGGCCGAGCGTGCGGCGGCACGGTGCAAGGCGATCAATGGAGACATAGACGTCAGCGGCAAAAAACAGGCTCTAACAGACGAAAATGCCAGTAACCTGGTCGCTCAGGCGGATGTGATCTTGGATTGCGCAGACAGCTATGCGGCCAGCTATATCCTGTCGGACACTTGCTTGGCGCAAGGCAAGCCGCTGATCAGCGCCTCGGTGCTTGGGCTGTCGGGCTATGTCGGAGGTTTCTGCGGCGGCGCGCCGTCTTTGCGGGCGCTGTTCCCGGATGCGCCGGACAGCGGGGCAAGCTGCGCCACCGCTGGTGTTCTGGGTTCGGTCGTCGGGACGGTCGGCGCGATGCAGGCACAGATGGCGTTGAACCTGATCCTTGGACTGACGCCCTCGGTGCTGGGTCAGATGGTTCAGTACGATGGTCGGACACTCCGCAGCACGGCCTTCCGCTTTGACGATGCGCCCGAACCGAACGGCTGTTTCCGGTTTCTCTCGGCCGGGCAACTGACGACAGATGACCAGATCATCGAGCTGCGCAGCCCCAAGGAATCCCCGCGCCCGGTACATCCTGATGCGCAACGGATATCGCCGGATGATCTGAATCAGATAGACCCTAATAAAGGCAAAAGGCTGGCATTGTGCTGTGCTACCGGATTGCGCGCCTGGCGTGCTGCCGAACGAATTCAACCGAATTGGCCGGGCGAGATTGTTCTTGTCGCGGCTTCAACCTCGTGAACAGAAGGAACCGCGAGATATGAAAAAACTGATCGCTGCAATCGCCCTGCTGGCTGCCGCGCCGGCCTGGGCCGAGGATAAGATGACCGTCTTGTTGGATTGGTTTGTGAACCCGGACCATGGTCCAATTATCGTCGCACAGGAAAACGGCTATTTTGCCGACCAGGGGCTTGAGGTTGAAATCATCCCGCCTGCGGACCCCTCCGCGCCGCCGCGCCTGGTTGCTGCCGGTCAGGCCGATCTGGCGGTATCCTATCAGCCGCAGCTGCATCTGCAAATCCATGAGGGCTTGCCGCTGAAACGGGTCGGCACGCTGGTTGCCACCCCGCTGAACTGCCTGCTGGTGCTGGATGATGGCCCGATCAAGTCGCTGGCCGATCTGCGGGGCAAGAAAATCGGTTTCTCGGTCGCCGGTGTCGAAGAGGCGATCCTGACAACCCTTCTGGGGCAGCATGATATCGGTCTGGATGAGATTGAGATGGTCAATGTCAACTTCTCGCTGTCGCCGTCGCTGATGACCGGTCAGGTGGATGCGGTTATCGGGGCGTTCCGGAATTTTGAGCTGAACCAGATGGATATCGAAGGTGTCGCGGGTCGCTGTTTCTATATCGAAGAGGAAGGCATCCCACCCTATGATGAGCTGATCTATGTCGCCAATCCCGACACGATGGATGCCGACAAAATCGCCCGATTCTTGGCCGCGACCGAAAAAGCGACCCAGTATATCGTCAACAACCCGGAAAAAAGCTGGGAAATCTTCGCGGCCACCTCGCCCGAGCTGCAGGATGAACTGAATGCCCGTGCCTGGGTCGACACGCTGCCCCGGTTCGCGCTGCGTCCGGCGGCGTTTGATGCGGGTCGCTATGCGCGGTTCGAGGAGTTTCTGAAGAACAGCGGCATGATCGACAGCCTGAACCCGGTCAGCGACATTGCCATTGATGTGACCGCGCAATGAGCGATTACGGCAAAGCTTTCGCGCTGATGCGCGATGCTGCGCAAGGGCCTTGGGGGAATTACACCCGCCACGCCTTTGTGGAAGGAATGAAAGACGGAACGCTGCCGCGCGCGGCGTTCCTGCATTACCTGCGACAGGACTATGTGTTCCTGATCCATTTTTCCCGTGCTTGGGCACTGGCGGTTGTTAAGTCCGAGACTCATTCGGAAATGCTGACGGCTGTGGCCACAGTAAATGCGTTGGTCGCCGAGGAAATGCAGCTGCATATCGGTATCTGTGAGGCAGCTGGGATTTCCCATGAGGAGCTGTTCGCAACCCCTGAACGCGCCGAAAACCTGGCCTATACGCGCTTTGTGCTTGAGGCCGGATATAGTGGCGATTTGCTGGACCTGCTGGCGGCTCTGGCCCCTTGTGTGATGGGCTATGGTGAAATCGGCACGCGGCTGGCCTCCGAGGCAACATCCGAGGTCTATCGTGATTGGATCAATACCTATGCCAGTGACGACTACCAAGGCGCGTGCAAAGCGGTTGGAGAACTGCTCGATCAGGCTCTAACACGGCGTATTGGTGAGAACTTTGCAGCTTCGCCTCGCTGGGACCGCCTGTGCCAGACCTTCCGCACCGCAACCGAGCTAGAGGTTAACTTCTGGCAAATGGGGCTGACCCCATGACACGGGCGCCCGATCTGAGCATCAACGGCACGGCTACGATTGACGGGGCGACGTTGTTCGCTCCGCTTACCCTGACCCTTGGGGCCGGGCAGTGGACTTGCCTGTTGGGCGGATCGGGCGTTGGTAAAACCACAATTCTACGTCTGATTGCCGGGCTTGATACAGGTGCCGTGTTCACCGGGCAGATCACCGCCGGCGACGGTGCTCCGATGCAGGACCGCGTGGCCTATATGGCGCAGGATGATCTGCTGCTGCCCTGGGCAACAGTCGCACAGAATGTCTCGTTAGGTGCGCGGCTTCGGGGCAAGTCGGTCGATCTGGAGCGACGCAACCGTCTGATTCAGCGCATGCGATTGCAGGATCATATGACCAAGAAACCCGCCGAACTGTCGGGCGGCCAACGCCAACGCGTCGCTTTAGCCCGCACGCTCATGGAGGATCGCCCGATTGTTCTGCTGGATGAGCCGTTTTCGGCGCTGGATGCCCGCACTCGGGCTGATATGCAGGACTTGGCGGTCGAGGCGCTGCAGGGCCGGACCGTTTTGCTGGTGACACATGACCCGGGTGAGGCCGCCCGGCTGGGCCAGTCCATCATGGTGATGACACAGCAGGGCCTGACCCCCTGTGAGCCGCCGCATGCACCTGCCCCGCGCCATGTGGACGACCTTGAGACGCTTGAGACGCAAGGTGCGCTGTTGCGCTTGCTGCGCGAGGCGGTCGCATGAAATATCTCTCAGCCCTTGCAGCCACCGTGTTTGCGATTGCGATCTGGCAGGGTATCGTCTGGACGACCGGCTTGCCTAAGTTCATCCTGCCAAGCCCCGCCGTGGTGGCCGAGACTTGGTGGCAGAACCGTTGGCTGATCGCCGAACACACTTGGATCACTGCGGTCGAAGTGGTGATTGGATTGGCCTTTGGGACGGTTCTGGGTGTGGTCACTGCGCTGCAACTGTCCAATTCGCGGGCGGCGCGCGTGCTGGTACAGCCGATGCTGGTGTTCACGCAGGCTCTGCCGGTGTTTGCGCTGGCCCCGTTGTTGACGCTTTGGCTGGGCTATGGCCTCTGGTCCAAGGTCGCGATGGCGGTGCTGATCATCTATTTCCCGATCACCTCGTCTTTCTTCGATGGGCTGATGCGGACGCCGCAGGGCTATCTGGACCTTGCGCGCACGATGCAGGCCAGTCCGCGTGCAGTGCTGTGGTATATCCGCATTCCGGCGGCGATGCCCTCGCTGGCGTCGGGGATGAGGCTGGCCGCCGTCTATGCGCCGATCGGGGCGGTGATTGGTGAATGGGTCGGCTCGTCCCAAGGGTTGGGATATTTGATGCTGTTGGCCAATGGCCGTGCAAAGACTGATCTGATGTTCGCCGCGATGTTGACCTTGGGGGTGTTTTCCATCGTGTTGCATATGGTTGTCCGCCGCGCCACTGCCCGCATGGCAGGTGAGGTGCGTTAACCATCTGGAAACCGATTCTGCGTCAGGCTGAGAGCATGACACAGGACGCCTTTTCCGAAGCCCCAATGCTGTTCGATACAGACGAAGCCCCCGCGCAGCCGCTGCCGACGGGTCGGTTACCCTCCTACATCAAAGATCATCGCAAGCGGCTGCGCGAACGGTTCCTGTCTGGCGGGTCCGCCGCCATGCCGGATTATGAGTTGTTGGAACTGGTCCTGTTCCGTTCAATCCCCCGGCAGGATGTGAAACCGCTGGCGCGTGCGTTGATGGAGGCGTTTGGCGATTTCAATCGGGTGCTGACCGCGCCCGAGGAACGGCTGCGCCAAATCAAAGGCGTCGGGGATAGCGTGATCACCGATCTGAAAATCCTTGAGGCCTGCGCCCATCGCATGGCCCGCGCGCGGGTGATGAGGCGACATGTGATTTCCGGATGGGACGCATTGCTGGACTATTGCCACACCACCATGGCCCATCGCGAGACCGAACAATTCCGTGTGTTCTATCTGGATCGCAAAAACGTGCTGATCGCTGATGAGGAACAGGCCAAGGGCACGGTGGATCATGTCCCTGTCTATCCGCGTGAGGTTGCCAAACGGGCGCTGGAGCTGAATGCCTCGGCGTTGATACTTGTGCATAACCATCCGTCAGGTGACCCGACCCCGTCGCAATCGGATATCGACATGACCAACCGAATTCAGGATGCCTGCCTGGCACTGGGCCTGACGCTGCATGACCATCTGATCATTGGAAAGTCGAACGAGTTGAGCTTCAGGTCCGAAGGCTATCTGTGAGTGCTATTGAACCCAGACCTCGACTCGGCGGTTGACCTTTCGGCCCCATTCCGTGTCGTCGCAGGCCATGGGCATGGCCTCGCCAAAGGCGTCGACCGTGATTTCGACGCTGTCCCCGATAGCGGTTTCAATCTCGGCCAATACGGCATTGCGAACGGTTTTTGCCCGCAACAATGCGATCCGCGCATTGGTTGACGCTGCCCCTTCGCCATCGCTGAAGCCGACAAACCTAAGCTCTCGGGCATCGAGGGTCCCGGATTCCAAAAGAAGGGCAAGATGTCGGATATTGGACCGTGACTGCGCATCCGGGCGCGAGGAACCGGGCTCGAACCGGAAGGACAGTGACAGGCGGGACATGGGTCTGAAAATCTCGACCAGCCGCTGAAGTTCCTCCAAACCAACTTCTGATCCGCCCGACGCGATCGCATTGGCAAGTCGATCCCCTTGCACCCCAAGACCCATAGTCTCGGGGGTTTGATCGACAAAGCCAGCCTCGCGTATTGCCATCTGCGCCTCGGCTCCCTGGGTGTAGGCCAGGAATTGGCGTGCAAAACGCGGCAATCGCCGGTCCGGCAGGTATAGAAACATAGGCGAGGTCAGCGGATAATCTTCGGTCTTGATTGACTGCCGAGTTGCCGCCAGCGCATGACCGCATCCGCCGGTCAAAGGCAGGGCACGCGCGGTGCTGGCTTCGGCTTGGCTTGCGACACCTATTGAAAAGGGATCCGCAGCAACGGAACGCACCAGATCAGTACTGCGGTTATGCCGAATGGCCGCCTCGGAAAGGGCTGTGCCGGAGGGTCCCAGAAGCCTGTCTTCGACATTCTGGGCCAGACCCGAACCAGCTTCCGGAAGGTGCAGTGAAATTGGCGCATCGGGTCCGCCCAACTCGGCCCAACTCGTAATCTCGCCCGAAAACACCCGGGTTAATTCCGCAAGCGAGATTTGCTGTAACGGGTTCGAGTTGGCAACGATTGGTACCAAAGCGTCAAGCGCGATGACGCGGGCCCGGCGGGTGCGGGTCAGATCGCCAAGGCCTACCGCTTGTGCGGCTTGCTCCTCTTCGGGTCGGATTTCGCGCAACGCCAGAACAATATCAGCCTGGTTTTCTGCCTGCGCCCTAAATCCGCGCTCAGTGTTCCCTGCGTCAAAGAAGAACCGACCCAGCGGTGCTGCCCGCCCGGGTTGGTGCAGTTCGTAAGAAAATGTGTTGGCGGTCAGCCTGTTTGGGGTCGCCGACAACCCTTGCTGCTGTGCGAAGCCAACAATCAGCGCTGGTAGAACCTTTTCCGCCATGACCGAAGATCCGGCAAATCGGATTTCAGCCACAAAATCGGTCAGGCTTGGGCAGGCAGGTCCGGTACAGGTCACACCGGACCCATCAACTGTCAGCGTGCCGAATTGTGTTGCCACGCGATAGAACTCGCCATCAAATCCCAGCAGGTCACCGGTGACTTCGACCTTGCCGTCATGCGACATAAGCGAGATGTCTTGCGCCTGTGCGCCCGAAGCGATTGTAACGGAAGCCAGTGCAGCCGCTGCCACACGAAAGAATGTCATAAGATGCCCGAGCCTGCCTGCGGATTTAGTTTGCGGCGATTGTCAGGTCTTGGAAGAGATTATTCAACACCAGAAACTCTCCGGTGCGGGAGCATTCAGGAAAACTCAGCGTCCTGTCTTTTGATCTCAACCGATCATCCCGCAATTCAAGCGACTGGATGTTCAGGTCGCGCCCGCAATTTTCTGAAGTCACCTCGGTTTCGACAGTGATTTCTATCGACCCGTTTTGGTTGGAAAGACCAGCAGGGAACGAATAGATTTCGATGTTTTTCATGTCCCCGGTTCCGGTATTGCCCAGACGCACTACCTGTCCGGCGCCTTCGGTCGGGGTCTCGGCCGAGACATGGCCATTGCCGCCATAGATGGCCCCGAATTCCAGCGCATGAATTTGCAGGTCAGTTTCACCCTGCCATTGCAGGGCAATGCGTTCGTAATTGGCAATGTCAGCGATATGGGTGGTTGCGACTGTTCCATGTTGGTCTTCAAACGAGATCAGAAAGATCGCATATTCTGACAGGGCCGGGATTGTCATGTCCATGCGCCCTAATGCGTCGGTGCGCTGTGTGACTGTCAGGCCGCTGTGGTGAATTTCCACGGATTCATTACTGTGGCAGGGGGCGTTGACGACCAGCCGGGCGGCAGCACCGGGAACGGCAGTAGCGCGCGCACTGAGGGTGCAGTCAATGGGATTGACAGGTTCTGATCGACTGGATTCGATAAAACGGTTGTCGGACCCGGTCTCTTTGCTTGTTCCGTGAACCGGTGCAGATGAGGTCAGAACGACTTCGCTTAACCCGGGGATGATTGAAGCCTGATCCGTAACTGATGCCACATCAACAGAAGCCCGCTCCCCTCGCGGTTGCGCAGGGGTTCCGTTCTGCATGAGGTAGCCAATGGCCAATGCACAAGCAACGGTGCCGCCAGTGGTTACGTAGTTCTTAATTACAAACAAGACACCCTCCCCAGTTGAAGGAGCGATTCGCACCCTGCAGTTGAATCACGGCTAATATGTGGCCGTGAGGCGGACTCATTGTGTCTCGATTGTGGTGACGTTAGGTCAACCGGCCATGGCAATGCTTAAACTTCTTGCCTGAACCGCAGGGGCACTTGTCGTTGCGCGACGGGTTTCCCCAAGTTGCCGGGTCGTCTTCGACAAATCCAGGCCGCGCATCACCCGAGGCTTCGGCCTCGGCCACCGCTTCGGCGTGACCAGCGGCCTGATCTACCGCCTGCTGCGCCCGTGCCTGCTGCGCTTGCATCTGAGTCAGCATTTCGCGCTGTTCCTCTTCGGTCAGCGGTCGCACGCGGGACAGCTGCTGGGTCACGGTTTCGCGCAACGAATCCAGCATGGATTCGAACAGCTGGAAGCTTTCGTTCTTGTATTCGTTCAGCGGGTCGCGCTGGGCATAGCCGCGGAAGCCCACGACCGAGCGCAGATGTTCCAGCGTCAGCAGATGTTCGCGCCATTTGCTGTCGATCGTGTTCAGCAAGACCTGCTTTTCGATGTTACGCATGTTCTCGGGGCCGAACGCGGCCACTTTTTGCGCCATCATCTCGTCAGCGGCGTTGATCAGCCGTTCGCGCACCTGCTCGTCATCTACGCCTTCCTCAGCGGCCCAATCCTGAACCGGGGCGTCAATGGTCAATTTTTCCTTGACCGCTGCGTGCAAACCCTCGGTATCCCACTGATCAGCATAGGATTTCGGCGGCATATATTCGTCGATCAGATCGTCGATCACCTGTTCACGCATGTCTGATACGATTTCGGACAGATCGTCGGCGGACATGATTTCGCGCCGTTGGCTGAATACCACCTTACGCTGGTCGTTCATCACATCGTCGAATTTCAGGACGTTCTTGCGCATGTCAAAGTTGCGACCTTCGACCTTGGATTGCGCCCGCTCCAGCGATTTGTTCACCCAAGGGTGGACGATGGCCTCACCTTCTTTCATGCCCAGCGTGGTCAGAACTTTGTCCAACCGTTCCGAGCCGAAGATGCGCATTAGGTCGTCTTCGAGGCTGAGGTAAAACACGGTGCGGCCCGGATCACCCTGACGGCCGGACCGGCCCCGCAGCTGGTTGTCGATACGGCGGCTCTCGTGCCGTTCGGACGCCATGACATACAGCCCACCGGCAGCCAGGACCTTTTCTTTTTCTTCAGCATGGCGGGCTTCTTCCTCGGCACGCAGCTCGGCCGGATCTGCCTCGGGGTTTTCGGCCAGCGCCTGCAGAACCTTCATTTCCACATTGCCGCCCAGCTGAATATCAGTACCGCGACCGGCCATGTTGGTGGCGATGGTTACTGCGCCATATCGGCCCGCATCGGCAACGATCTGCGCCTCTTGCTCGTGTTGGCGGGCATTCAGAACATTGTGCTGGATACCCTCTTTGGTGAGCATCTGGCTGAGCAATTCGGACTTTTCGATGGACGTGGTGCCCAGAAGGACCGGTTGTCCGTTTTTCTGGGCTTCCTTTGTCTCGTCGATCATGGCGCCGTATTTTTCGGCCGCGGTACGAAAGACCTGATCGTCCTCATCCAGACGCGCGATCGGTTTGTTGGTTGGTACTTCGACAACGCCCAGACCGTAGATTTCGGCAAATTCCTCAGCCTCGGTCAGCGCGGTGCCGGTCATGCCGCCCAGCTTGTCATACAGGCGGAAGTAGTTTTGGAACGTCACGCTGGCCAATGTTACGTTTTCGGGCTGGATCTGCACGTTTTCCTTGGCTTCGATGGCCTGATGAAGACCTTCCGACAGGCGACGACCTGGCATCATGCGACCGGTGAACTCATCAATCAGAACGACATTGCCGTCCCGCACGATGTAATCTTTGTCACGTGTAAACAGCTTATGCGCGCGCAAGCCCTGGTTCACGTGGTGAACGACTGTGGTGCTTTCAGGATCATACAGCGAATGGTCTTCTGGGATCAGGCCGTTGGCAATCAACTGTTGCTCCAGAAACTCGTTACCCTCATCCGTGAAGGTCACGTTCCGGGACTTTTCGTCCAGCGTGAAGTGATCTTCTCCCAATGACGGGATTAGCGCATCAATCGCGGTATACAGGTCCGACCGGTCCTCGGAGGGCCCCGAAATGACCAGCGGCGTCCGCGCCTCGTCAATCAGGATCGAGTCGACCTCATCCACGATCGCGAAATTGTGGTATTTCTGGTAAATTTGATCCAGTTCCGCCTTCATATTATCGCGCAGATAATCAAAACCCAGCTCATTGTTGGTGGCATAGGTCACGTCACAGGCATAAGCAGCCTTTTTCTCGGCATCGGGCTGCCCTGACCAGATGACACCGGTGGTCATGCCCACGGCGGCAAACACCTTGCCCATCCATTCCGAGTCGCGCTTGGCCAGGTATTCGTTCACCGTGACCACGTGCACGCCTTTACCGGTCAGCGCGTTCAGATAGGCGGGGAGAGTCGCAACCAATGTCTTGCCTTCACCCGTTTTCATCTCGGAAATATTGCCCTGATGCAGGAAGGCGCCACCCATCAACTGCACATCAAAGGCACGCAGGCCCAGCGCGCGTTTTGCCCCTTCGCGTACGTTGGCAAACGCCTCGGGCAGCAGATCATCCAGGCTTTCGCCTTCCAGCGCACGTTTGCGCAGCTCGGCGGTCTTTGCGATCAGGCCGTCATCCGACAGATTCTCGAACTCGGGTTCCAGCGCGTTGATCTGTTCGATCAGGGGGCGGGTCGCCTTGATCTTGCGGTCGTTCGGTGTTCCGAACACCTTTTTGGCGAGCGTTCCGAGTCCCAGCATGTTCACTCCAGCGGATCTGTTCTTGTCTTGGTTTTGACAGGCTTGCCCACCTTGCGCGCAACCCATAGATACGGGGGGTGAAAGGCGGCCCTGTCCAAGGCTTCAAAGCGATGTAAGCGGCAGGTTCCAGAGTGTCAACGCTGCGCCCTGCCGTGGCAAAGAAATAGGATGATTCCATGCCCAAAGGCCTCACTTTTCTGCCATCGCTGGCCCTTGCAACGGTGATGGCGCTGCCATTGGCCGCCGAAACCAAGCCCGATGCCAGCACGGTGGTCGCCCGCGTAAACGGCGAAGAAATCACTCTGGCGCATGTGATCGCAACAGTTGCGACACTGCCCCCCAACTATCAGCAGGTCGAAGATGATGTTCTGTATGATTTCATCATCGAACAGCTGATTCAGCAGCAGTTGCTGGGCCAGGAGCAAGAAGGGCTGAGCAATCTGAACGCCTTGGCCATCGAGAACGAGACGCGGTCGTTGCTGGCGGTTCAGACCGTAAATGCCCTGATCGACGAAGTTGTAACGGCAGAAACCATTCAGACCGCCTATGATGCGCGCTTTGCCGAGTTTGAAGGCGAAGATGAGTTTAATGCCAGCCATATTCTGGTCGAGACCGAGGATGAGGCAAAAGACCTTAAGGCTCAGTTGGATGATGGCGCCGACTTTGCCGAGCTGGCCAAAGAAAAATCAACCGGTCCTTCCGGCCCGAATGGCGGGATGCTGGGTTGGTTCGGCAAGGGGCAGATGGTTCCCGAGTTTGAAACCGCCGTTGTCGCGCTTGAGAAGGATCAGGTGTCGGACCCGGTGCTGACACAGTTCGGCTGGCACGTGATCATTCTGAATGACAAGCGCAAATCCGAAGCGCCCGCACTTGATGCGGTACGCGACGAGCTGGCACAGGATCTGCAAAGTGAAGCTATTCAGGCCCGTATCGGCGAATTGACCCAGGCTGCACAGATCGAACGTCCTGCACTCGAAGATGTGAACCCGGGCATCGTGCGTCAGTTGGACCTGATTCAGGAGTAACCCCGTGGCCTCGATCACCAAAGTCTCTCCGCTGGCCCCGGCGGCGTTTCCCGAATTGCCCGCGATTGACGGTGTGCGCTTTGCGACCGTCGAAGCCGGCGTACGCTATCAAGGCCGCACTGATGTGATGCTGGCGGTCCTGGATCCGGGCACATCAGTGGCTGGGGTCTTTACCCGCTCGGCCACACGCGCGGCACCCGTGCTGGATTGTCAGGACAAGATCGGCGGGCCAAGTGACGGGCCGGCGGCGATCCTTGTGAATTCGGGCAATGCCAATGCATTTACCGGGCATTATGGCCAAAGCTCGGTCGCCGAGGTGACGCAAGCAGTGTCCAAGACCACAGGCGTACCGGTCGATCGGGTTTTTACCTCGTCAACTGGTGTGATCGGTGAACCCTTGCCGCATGACCGCATCGTGGCGCAGCTTGAGGCCCTGAAATCCGGCCTCAGTCGCCACGCAATCGAAGATGCAGCGCGGGCCATCATGACCACGGATACCTTTCCGAAAGGAGCCTCGGCGCAGGTCGAGATCGATGGTAAAACAGTCTCTATTGCGGGGATTTCCAAGGGTTCTGGCATGATCGCGCCCGATATGGCGACGATGCTGGTCTATATCTTCACCGACGCCCAGGTCGAGCAATCCGCGCTGCAGCAGATGCTGGGTGCGCAAACCGACCGCACTTTCAACTGCATCACCGTCGACAGCGACACTTCGACCTCGGACAGCCTGCTGCTGTGTGCTACTGGGGCTTCGGGGGTGGATGCGACAGACAATGCCGCCTTTGCCGAGGCTTTGGAAACCGTGATGCTGGACCTTGCCCAACAAGTGGTACGCGATGGCGAGGGCGCCACGAAATTCGTAGAAATTCGTGTGACCGGGGCCGTCACCGATGCCGACGCCAAGGTGCATGGATTGGCGATTGCCAATTCACCACTGATAAAAACCGCCATTGCGGGCGAAGACCCGAATTGGGGCCGCGTCGTCATGGCCATCGGAAAATCGGGTGCAGCTGCCGACCGTGACCTGCTGAGCATTTCTTTCGGAGACATCCTTGTGGCCGAAAAAGGCTGGGTCAGCCCCGATTACCGCGAGGAAGACGCCGCCGAATACATGAAGGCTCAGGACCTTGTAATCGGCGTCGATCTGGGGCTGGGCGCGGGTAAATCCACCGTTTGGACCTGCGACCTGACCCATGGCTATATCGAGATCAACGCGGATTACCGGTCGTGAAAACAGTTCTGGTTTCTGCGGTCGCCCTGATAGACATTGAGGGCCGGGTGCTGCTGGCGCAGCGCCCCGAAGGCAAATCCATGGCTGGACTTTGGGAGTTTCCCGGCGGCAAGATCGAACCCGGCGAAACACCCGAGGCCGCCCTGATCCGCGAGTTGGAAGAAGAGCTGGGCATCAACACCTGGGCCTCATGCCTCGCCCCGCTGACCTTCGCCAGCCACAGCTATGATGATTTCCACCTGCTGATGCCGCTGTTTGCCTGCCGCAAATGGGAAGGCATTCCACAATCGAAGGAAGGACAGGCGCTGAAATGGGTGCGTGCGAATGATCTGCGCAGTTACCCGATGCCTGCGGCAGATGTGCCGTTGATCCCGATTTTGCGGGATTGGCTTTAGGGTCCCGGTTCGATCTTGTCTGGACGCTGGAATTCAGCGCGCGATTTAAACCTATTGCAGCGCTTAGGCGCAGGCAAGAAACGGAAAAGCGCACGAGCGCAATCGCTTGAAAAGTAGGGAGATGTTTGGAGTTTGGTGCCCAGGAGAGGACTCGAACCTCCACGTCCATACGGACACTAGCACCTGAAGCTAGCGCGTCTACCAATTCCGCCACCTGGGCAGGTGTCGTGGAGGGGCGTTTAAGCCTACTGGCGGAAGGCGTCAACCGGATTCGGAAAGTTTTTTGAAAGTTTTTTGACCACTGCTTTCAACCGTCTGTGCCGCGTTGCTTTTTCGTGGCTGCGCGGCGTTATTGCGCCTTGTTTGAAAGGGCATTGGGCGGTAGATCGGATCAGGACCCAATAGCAGGAGCCCTCAAATGTCCAAACTGGTCACGATTTATGGCGGATCCGGATTTGTCGGCCGATATATTGCGCGACGTCTGGCGAATGATGGCTGGCGCGTTCGGGTTGCGGTGCGCCGTCCGAACGAAGCGATGTTTGTTAGACCCTATGGTGCGGTGGGGCAGGTCGAACCTGTCCTGTGTAACATCCGCGATGACGCTTCGGTTGCTTTGGCGATGCGGGGGGCTGATGCGGTGGTCAACTGTGTTGGTGTGTTGAACGAGATTGGCCGGAATGAATTCGATACCGTTCAAACCGAAGGGGCTGAACGGGTTGCGCGTCTAGCAGCCGCTGAAGGTGTAACCCGTATGGTCCATATCTCGGCCATTGGTGCTGATGCCGAGGCGGGGAGCGAATATTCTCGTACCAAAGCGCGGGGCGAGGCCGGTGTTCTGGCGCATATGCCGGGTGCAATGATCCTGCGCCCTTCGGTGATTTTCGGAACCGAGGATCAGTTCTTCAACCGTTTCGCTGCGATGACCCGGATGGGGCCATTTCTGCCGTTGGTCGGGGCCCAGACGCAATTTCAGCCGGTCTATGTGGATGATGTCGCCAAGGCTGCGGTGCAGGGCGTGCTGGGGCAGGCCAGCGGGGGTGTCTACGAACTGGGCGGACCCGAAGTGAAAACCTTCCGTGCGTTGATGCTGCAGATGCTGGATGTGATCAACCGCCACCGGATTATCCTTGGGATTCCCTTTTGGGTGGCCCGGATCATGGCGGGAATGCTGGACATAATGAAATTTGCGAGCTTTCAGTTGTTTCCGAACAATATCCTGACGCGTGATCAACTCAAGAATCTGCGTCACGACAATGTTGCCTCAGATAGCGCGCTTGGCTTTGCCGATCTGGGGATCGAGCCGGCGACGCTGGAATCGGTCCTGCCGGATTATCTGTGGAAGTTCCGCCCCTCGGGTCAGTACGACGACATACAGAATTCGGCCAGCAATATGCGGACTTGATCAGCTGTAGGCGATGACCAGAAGGATTGCGCCCACTACTACGCGGTAGATCACGTATGGCGTAAAGCTGACGCTGCGCAACAGACGCATCATTAGCGACAAGGCAAGCAGCGCGGACAGAAACGCAAAGAACGCAGCAACAGCACTGTCGAACGCCAGTTGGGCATTTGCCTGGCGGATGACCTCTGTGGACAGCAATGCTCCGGATGCCAGAATCGTGGGTATGGACATCAACATCGCGATGCGTGCGCCGTCTTCGCGGCTGTATCCAAGCTGGCGCGCCCCGGTGATCGTGATTCCGGACCGGGATGTTCCGGGGATCAGTGCCAGAACTTGCCACAGGCCCATGATCATCGCATCGCGCAGGCCCCAGTCAGAGGTTTCTTTGCTTTGCGGCCCTTTCTGGTCCATCCAGTAGAGCAATATGCCGAACCCCAGCATCGTCCAGCCGATGACCGTCATTGAGCGCAGAGACTGGCTGAGCCCGGTTTTGAACAGGATCGCTCCGACAATGACGGTTGGGATCGTGGCCAGAATCAGCCCCAGAGCCAATCGGGCTTGTGGTGTATCGGTGCGCCCCAAAAGAGCCTGCGGCAGTCCGGAAATCGCCATTTTCACATCAGACCAGAAATACAGAATTACGGCGCCCAGAGTGCCCACATGCACAGCGACATCGATGGCCAACCCCTGATCGTCCATACCGGTCAGGCTGGGTAAAAGTATCAGATGACCCGAAGATGAGATCGGCAGAAATTCGGTAATTCCCTGAATGACTGCTGCAAGAATCAACTGAAAAAGACTCATTTACCTGCCCGTGCTGCCGCCACGTGTTCTTTGTGATCCCTGCGTATAAGCGCGGTAAGGAAAAGAAAAGGATGCAAATAGGTCCGAATCGGAACTAATATCCTGTATTTCTCACTGGTCATCGGTGGAATCCAGCAAAGTTTTTGAAAAAAGGTCAGCACACTTGACTTTTAATCCCCCTACGCATCTTTTAAAGAGGCGCGACCAAGCCAATTCATGGAGTCTGACCCGTGGCCAAGCAACCGATGCTGAAATTTGTGCAGATCGACCGAGTAATGCCGGAAAAACGGGCCGCAGATGCCCGTACGGAAGACTTTGACGAAATCTATGCCGAATTCGCTGCTGCCAAAGCTGAAGAACAGGCCAGCCGCTGCAGCCAATGCGGTGTGCCTTATTGTCAGTCGCATTGCCCGCTGCACAACAACATCCCCGACTGGCTGAACTTGACCGCAACGGGCCGTCTGGAAGAGGCCTATCACACCAGTCAGGCCACCAACACCTTCCCCGAGATTTGTGGGCGCATCTGCCCACAGGACCGCCTGTGCGAAGGGAATTGCGTGATCGAACAATCCGGGCACGGCACTGTTACCATTGGCTCGATCGAGAAATATATCACCGACACAGCCTGGGAAAAGGGATGGGTCAAGCCGGTCGTACCGGGTGCTGAGCGCCGCGAAAGCGTCGGCATCATCGGCGGCGGCCCTGGTGGACTGGCAGCGGCGGACATGCTGCGCCGTGCGGGTATTCAGGTCTCCGTGTATGATCGCCATGACCGGGCAGGCGGACTGCTGATGTATGGAATTCCGGGTTTTAAGCTGGAAAAAGACGTTGTTCAGCGCCGCAATGACCTGTTGGCTGATGGCGGGGTTGAGTTTGTTCTGAATTGCGACGTGGACGCCGCCAAATTCGCGGAAATCCGTTCCAAACATGATGCGATTATCATCGCAACCGGCGTTTACAAGTCGCGCGACCTGTCCATGCCTGGGAGCGGTTTGACGGGTATTGAAAAGGCCATCGACTTCCTGACAGCCTCGAACCGCAAAAGCTTTGGCGATGAGGTCGAAGATTTCGACAATGGCCGTTTGAATGCCGAAGGCAAAAAAGTTGTCGTGATCGGTGGCGGTGATACCGCGATGGATTGCGTGCGGACTTCGATCCGTCAGGGTGCGACCTCGGTCAAATGCCTGTATCGCCGCGACCGCGCGAACATGCCCGGATCGCAGCGCGAAACGCAGAATGCCGAGGAAGAAGGCGTCGTATTCGAATGGCTAAGCGCACCAAAGGGCTTTACCGGCGATGATCAGGTTTCCGGCGTTATGGTCCAGAAGATGCGTCTGGGTCAGCCCGATGCCACTGGTCGTCAGGCCCCCGAGTTGATCGAAGGCGCGGATTATGTCGAAGACGCTGATTTGGTGATCAAGGCGCTGGGGTTCGAGCCCGAAGACCTGCCCACACTGTTTGGCCAGCCTGACCTGCCCGTGACCCGCTGGGGCACTGTAAAAGCAGCATTCGAGACCGGCGAGACCGAGATGGACGGGGTCTATGCCATCGGTGACATCGTGCGCGGTGCCTCGCTGGTGGTCTGGGCGATCCGCGATGGGCGCGACTGCGCCGACGCGATCCTTGACCGTTTCAACAACGCGGCTGCGGTTGCAGCCGAATAAGCCCCGCGACAGGAGGGACAGAGATGCCCGAATTGCAAGGCCAATGTATGTGCGGCGCGGTCACAGTGACTGCCACCCCGGCGAAAGAGTCGTTGGGCGCGTGCCATTGCGACCAGTGTCGCCGCTGGACTAGCTCGATGCTGATAACGTTTCCCGCGCAAGAGGGGTATGCGGCCCTTGGGCCGGTTAAGACCTTTACGTCCTCGGACTGGGCGGAACGTGCATTTTGCGCCGATTGCGGATCGGCCCTGTGGTACCGGATTACGCTGCCGGGTGAAATGCACGGGCATACCCAAATGGCAGCAGGCCTGTTCGACGACACGGACAATCCGCTGCAACTGGAACTTTATATCGACAAAAAGCCTGACGGGTACGCGTTCGCAGGCGAGCGCCGGCAGATGACCAAAGCTGAGGTCGAAGCCATGTACGCCCTGCCGGAAGAAGGAGACAGCCAATGACCAAATATGATGCCGATTGGGTACGGGCCGAAGAAGCCAAACGTCAGTTCATGGCCGAAAACGGTCTCTATTCCGAGGAAGAAGAGCATTCGTCCTGCGGTGTGGGTCTTGTGGTCTCAGTCGATGGCAAGCCGTCACGCAAGGTTGTGGATGCTGGCATCGCCGCGCTCAAGGCGATCTGGCACCGCGGCGCGGTAGATGCGGATGGCAAAACCGGCGACGGCGCGGGTATCCATGTGCAGATCCCGGTTCCTTTCTTCTATGACCAGATCCGTCGCACCGGGCACGAGCCCAAATTAGATCAGCTGATCGCGGTTGGTCAGGTCTTTCTGCCCCGCACCGATTTCGGCGCGCAGGAACAGTGCCGGACCATCGTGGAATCCGAAGTGCTGCGCATGGGTTATTATATCTATGGCTGGCGCCACGTTCCGGTTGATGTCACCTGCCTCGGCGAAAAGGCCAACGCGACCCGGCCCGAGATTGAGCAGATCCTGATCTCGAATTCCAAAGGCGTGGACGAAGAGACATTCGAGCGTGAGCTTTATGTCATCCGTCGCCGCATTGAAAAGGCTGCAGCAGCGGCCGGGATTTCCGGGCTGTATCTGGCGTCACTGTCCTGCCGGTCAATCATCTACAAGGGCATGATGCTGGCCGAGCAGGTTGCGGTTTTCTACCCCGATCTAATGGATGAACGGTTCGAATCCGCCTTTGCCATCTATCACCAGCGCTATTCCACGAATACCTTCCCGCAATGGTGGCTCGCCCAGCCCTTCCGCATGTTGGCCCACAACGGTGAGATCAACACCCTCAGGGGCAACGTCAACTGGATGAAAAGCCATGAAATCCGCATGGCCAGCGGCACCTTTGGCGATTACGCTGAGGATATCAAACCGATCATCGCTGGTGGATCGTCGGATTCTGCCGCATTAGACTCTGTATTCGAAGTTCTTGTACGCGCAGGCCGCTCGGCCCCGATGGCGAAAACCATGCTGGTGCCCGAAAGCTGGTCCAAGCAGGCGGTGGAATTGCCGCAGGCCTGGCGCGACATGTATTCTTACTGCAACTCGGTGATGGAACCCTGGGATGGCCCTGCCGCGTTGGCCATGACCGATGGCCGCTGGGTCTGTGCCGGTCTTGACCGGAATGGATTGCGTCCGATGCGTTATGTGGTCACTGGAGATGGTCTTGTAATTGCAGGCTCCGAGGCCGGGATGGTCCCGATTGATGAGGCCAGCGTGACCGAAAAAGGCGCGTTGGGCCCGGGCCAAATGCTGGCCGTGGATATGAAAAAGGGCAAGCTGTATCGCGATACGCAGATCAAGAACAAGCTGGCCCGCGCACTGCCATTCGGCGATTGGGTCGGCAAGATCAACGATTTGGACGAGTCTCTGGCTGGAATCACCGAAGCACCGATCTATGCGGGCGAGGAGCTGCGCAAGCGTCAGATCGCCGCCGGATATTCGATCGAGGAACTGGAGCAGATTCTGGCGCCAATGGCCGAAGATGGCAAAGAGGCACTGGCTTCAATGGGCGATGACACGCCATCGGCTGTTCTGTCGAAACAGTACCGTCCGCTCAGCCATTTCTTCCGCCAGAACTTCAGCCAGGTGACCAATCCTCCCATCGACTCGTTGCGCGAATATCGTGTGATGTCGCTGAAAACCCGGTTCGGAAACCTGAAAAACGTGCTGGATGAAGACAGCAGCCAAACCGAAATTATCGTGCTGGAAAGCCCGTTTGTGGGCAATGCCCAATGGGAAGCACTGGCTGAAAACTTCAATGCTCCATTGGCAGAAATCGACTGTAGCTTTGAAGCCGGACAAGGGGCGCTGGGCGCAGCTTTGGCCCGTATTAGAGCCGAAGCCGAAGAGGCCGTGCGCTCGGGCGCGGGGCATTTGGTGTTGTCCGACATGAATTCGGGTCAGGGTCGCGTGGCGATGCCGATGATCCTGGCAACAAGCGCAGTGCATTCGCATCTGACCCGCAAAGGTCTGCGCACCTTCTGTTCGCTGAACGTGCGGTCGGCGGAATGCGTTGATCCGCATTACTTTGCCGTTCTGATCGGGTGCGGGGCCACTGTGGTCAACGCATATCTGGCCGAAGATTCTCTGGCCGATCGTATTGATCGCGGGTTGCTGGATGGCAGCCTGACCGAGAACGTCGCGCGGTACCGCGAGGCGATTGACCAGGGCTTGCTGAAAATCATGGCCAAGATGGGGATTTCGGTGATCTCATCCTATCGTGGCGGATTGAACTTTGAGGCCGTGGGCCTCAGCCGTGCCATGGTCGCCGAATTTTTTCCCGGTATGACCAGCCGGATTTCTGGAATCGGTGTTACGGGTATTCAATCCAAGGCCGAAGAGATCCATGCCAAGGGTTGGGAAAGCGGTCTGGACGTGCTGCCGATCGGTGGTTTCTATAAGGCCCGTAAATCAGGCGAGACCCATGCGTGGGAAGCGACTTCGATGCACATGCTGCAGATGGCCTGCAACAAGGCGTCTTACGAGCTGTGGAAGCAGTATTCGGCCAAGATGCAATCGAACCCGCCGATCCATCTGCGCGACCTGATGGATTTCAAACCGCTGAGCAAGCCGATCCCGATTGAAGAGGTGGAATCTATCACCTCGATCCGCAAACGGTTTGTGACGCCGGGCATGTCGCTGGGCGCGCTGTCGCCCGAGGCGCATAAAACGCTGAACGTGGCGATGAACCGGATTGGTGCCAAATCCGACTCGGGTGAAGGTGGCGAAGACCCGGCACATTTTGTGCCGGAACCCAATGGTGACAACCCATCGGCCAAGATCAAACAGGTAGCCTCGGGCCGGTTCGGTGTGACCGCAGAATACCTGAACCAGTGCGAAGAGCTGGAAATCAAGGTCGCCCAGGGTGCAAAACCCGGTGAAGGCGGTCAGTTGCCGGGCATGAAAGTCACCGACCTGATTGCGCGACTGCGCCACTCGACCAAGGGCGTAACGCTGATTTCGCCGCCGCCGCACCACGATATCTACTCGATCGAGGATCTGGCGCAGCTGATCTATGACCTGAAACAGATCAACCCGCGCTGCAAGGTTACCGTGAAACTGGTGGCGTCTTCGGGTGTTGGCACGATTGCTGCTGGTGTGGCCAAGGCCAAGGCGGATGTGATCCTGATCTCGGGCCACAATGGCGGTACAGGCGCTTCGCCCGCGACCAGCATCAAATACGCCGGTCTGCCGTGGGAGATGGGTCTGACCGAGGCGCATCAGGTTTTGGCGATGAACAACCTGCGGGATCGCGTGACCCTGCGAACCGATGGCGGCTTGCGTACCGGTCGTGACATCGTCATGGCCGCGATGATGGGGGCCGAGGAATACGGTATAGGCACCGCGGCACTGATCGCGATGGGCTGTATCATGGTGCGTCAGTGCCAGTCCAACACTTGCCCAGTTGGCGTGTGTACTCAGGACGAAAGCCTGCGCGCCAAATTCACCGGTAACGCGGATAAGGTCGTCAACCTGATCACCTTCTACGCGCAAGAAGTGCGCGAGCTGCTGGCCAACCTCGGTGCGCGGTCGATTGACGACATCATCGGTCGGGCCGATCTGCTGGCGCAGGTCAGCCGCGGTTCGGCGCATCTGGATGATCTGGACCTCAACCCGCTGCTGATCACCGTCGATGGTGCCCATAACATCGTCTATAATCGCGACAGAGACCGGAACGCGGTGCCCGATACGCTGGACGCGGAAATTGTGCGCGATGCGGCCCGGTTCCTGAAAGACGGCGAGAAAATGCAGCTGTCTTACGCGGTGCAAAACACGCACCGAACCGTTGGGACGCGGGTTTCCAGCCATATCGTGCAAAATTTCGGGATGCGGAACACGTTCCAGTCGGATCACCTGCACGTGAAGCTGCAGGGCTCTGCCGGTCAGTCGCTGGGGGCGTTTGCAGCGCCGGGACTCAAGCTTGAAGTTTCGGGTGATGCCAATGACTATGTCGGCAAGGGCTTGTCTGGTGGTATGATTGTTGTGCGTCCACCGCAGGTCAGCCCGCTGAAGGCGGATGACAACACCATCATTGGCAACACGGTTCTGTATGGGGCCACGGACGGGTATCTGTTTGCAGCAGGCCGCGCCGGAGAACGGTTCGCGGTGCGCAATTCAGGCGCCAAGGTGGTGATCGAAGGCTGCGGCTCGAACGGGTGCGAATACATGACCGGCGGGGTCGCCGTGATCCTGGGCAGTATCGGCGCCAATTTCGGAGCGGGCATGACAGGCGGCATGGCTTATCTGTACGACCCCGACGGCAAGGCGCAGGCGCTGATGAATATGGAAACGCTGGTGACATGCCCCGTGACCATTGGCCATTGGGAAGATCAGCTGAAATCGCTGATCGAAACCCATCAGGCCGAAACCATTAGCCGCAAGGCTGCGGATATCCTGCAGCACTGGGAGGTCGAGAAGGCGAACTTTATCCAGGTCTGCCCGAAAGAGATGCTGAACAAGCTCAGCCATCCGTTGGCGGTCGAGGCAACAGCGGTTCCTGCAGAGTAATCTGAGGACCAATGAAAATGGCAACCCCGCGTGTCTTTTAAACCACGTGGGGTTTTCTTTTATTGGTCCTAGGTGGTCGTTTGCTTGTCGAAACGGGCCCAATAAGCCTAGATTTCGTCACTTTTTGTTCGGAAGTTGCGGTTAGGCTGCTTTGCAGTCGTGCGAACGCGTAGGAGTCTGTTAGATGCCAACCACCTATCTTGATCAGTTTTATTCGTTTGACCCCGCGAATCCGCCACCGGGCGGTACATCGGTAGTTGTTGATAAATTCAACCTCACCGATGTGGATGACGATGGCGAGATCGACGCGCCCAGCGGGGATACCGTAAACGGCCAGGATGTTACTTCGTCGTGGCCGGGTGATGTTGTTACGATTAACGTGACAGGCGTTGGCAATGTCACCTATACCGGCACGACCTTCTATCTTGCTGACGGAACCCGTGTCTTTACACCAACAGACGGGCAGGTTCTGCAACCGGGCACGTTTGTCTCATCAACCTTTGTCAACACGCAGGGGCCGCTAGATGTTGGCAATCTTGGCCCGCCCTGTTTCACCCCCGGAACGCTGATTGAAACGCCTGATGGCCCGCGTCTTATCGAAGATCTGAAGCCCGGTGATATGGTCATCACATCGGACAACGGTGCGCAGCCGCTGCTTTGGGTGGGGCGGACCACGGTTGAGGCCGAAGGCAAGCTGGCGCCCATTCGGTTTGAGGCTGGCGTGCTGGGGCTGGAACAGCCTTTGATCGTGTCGCCACAGCACCGGATGCTGGTCTCGGACTGGCGGGCGCCGTATTTGTTCGGCCATTCCGAAGTGCTGATCGCAGCGCATTGCCTGGTCAACGGGGATTCTGTTACGCGTGTTGAGGGTGGTCAGATCGACTATATTCATCTTCTCTTTTCGCGCCATGAGATCGTCATTGCAAATGGGGCCAAAAGCGAAAGTTATTACCCTGGGCACGCGCTCTCTCAGTCTGACGCCGAGACAAAGGCTGAAGTTCTGGCCCTGTTTCCCGAATTGCAGACCCGCGATGCGGTCCTGCCAGAAACCGCCCGTCCCGTGATACGTCCGCGCGAGGCGCGCGCTTTGGCGATTTAATCCGTTCCAAACATCGTCGCCGCGTCGTATAGCAACAATATGGCAAAGAAAGCAGCGCGCAGATCGAGCAGTAAGAAAAGCAAAGCGTCGAAGGCAAAGAGCCAGACACAATCGCGGATTCGCCGCTGGGTGACCCGCGCGGTATTGGGTCTGGTTGCGTTTGTTTTGGCGCTTGTGGTGCTTTTTTCTGTGGTGAATCCCCCGGTAACCCATACGATCTGGTCTGAATGGCGGCGGCTGGGCAAGGTTCAGCGCGATTGGGTGCCGATTGAACAGATCTCGCCCGTCATGGCGCGATCCGTGGTGGCGGCAGAGGATGCCAATTTCTGCCTGCACTGGGGGTTTGATGTCGATGCCATTCGCGATGCTTTGGAGGAAGGCGGTACACGTGGCGCCTCAACCATCACGCAGCAAGTGGTGAAGAATGTGTTCCTGTGGCAGGGGCGCAGTTGGGTGCGTAAGGCGCTTGAGACATCTCTCACCCCCGTGGTCGAGATTTTCTGGAGCAAGCAGCGCATTCTCGAGGTCTATTTGAACGTGGCCGAGACTGGCGAAGGTGTGTTTGGCGTTGAGGCCGCAGCCCAGCGCAACTTCAATGTGACCGCGGCCCAGCTGTCGCCAGTTCAGGCCGCACGTATTGCCGCAATCCTGCCTTCTCCCAGAAACAGGTCCGTTCGGGATCCGTCGGTCCGCACACGCAGACGGGCTGCCTCGATCCTCGATGGGGCGGCCACCATTCGCGCAGATGGTCGCGCGGATTGCTTCGAGGATTGAAACCCAAGGCCCTGCAAGGCTAAAGCTTGAGTGTATTCACTGGTTCGATTGGAAGCCCATGGCGCGTTTGTTTCATGTTCCCTTGTCCCCCTTCTGCCGCAAGGTGCGCCTGTCACTGGCGGAAAAGAAGATTGAGGTTGAATTGGTCGAGGAGAAATACTGGGAGAAAGATCCCGATTTCCTGCGCCGCAACCCGGCCGGAAAAGTCCCGGTTCTGCGTCTGGACGGAAAGATCATGTCCGAAAGCAACGCTATTTGCGAATATATTGAGGAAACCCGGCCCGATCCTGCGCTGATGCCCAAAACGCCCGAGGCGCGATATGAAGTGCGCCGGTTGGTATCCTGGTTTGATGACAAGTTCCATCACGAGGTGACATCCAAACTGGTTTATGAGCGCGTGAACAAGAAAGTTACCGGTCAGGGCTATCCTGACAGCAAAAATGTCAAGCAAGGTGCCAAGGCCATCAAATATCATCTGGATTACATGGCCTGGTTGCTGGATCACCGCCGTTGGCTGGCCGGGGATCAGATGACATTGGCCGATTTTGCGGCTGCGGCGCATCTATCGGCGCTGGACTATATCTCGGACGTGGATTGGAATCGGTCTCAGGCAGTTAAAGACTGGTATGCCAAGATCAAATCCCGACCTGCTTTCCGGTCGATTCTGGCGGATCAGGTTCCTGGGTTCAGGCCGCCCACCCATTACGCAGATCTGGATTTCTGATAGGGTCACGTAAGGGGGGCAGTCTGCCCCCAATCGCGCCTTGAGACGCGATTTCCCCCAAAGGTATTTAGGGCCAGATGAAGAGCGGATCGGGTTTAAAGGGTAAGTTGGTGGCGCAGGCGCTGAGCGAGGGCTTTGTGTCTTGTCGCATTTGTCGCCCGTGGGATGTCCCCCTAGTGCCCGCCCGGCTGGAGGCGTTCCTGCAGGCCGAATATCACGGGCAAATGGGATGGATGGCCGAGCGGACCCATTGGCGAGGCGATCCGGCAGCGCTCTGGCCCGAGGCGAAATCGGTGATCATGTTGGCAGAAAGCTATGCGCCCGAACATGATCCAACCGAGATTCTGGACCACCCCGAGAAAGGGGCGATCTCGGTCTATGCGCAGAACAAGGACTATCACGACCTGGTCAAGAAGCGGCTCAAAAGGTTAGCCCGCTGGTTGATAGCCGAGGCTGGTGGCGAGGTGAAGGTCTTTGTCGATACCGCCCCGGTTCCGGAAAAGGCCTTGGGTCATGCTGCGGGGTTGGGATGGCAGGGTAAGCACACCAATCTAGTAAGTCGCGATTGGGGAAATTGGGCCTTTATAGGGTCTGTTTTTACAACTCTGGACCTACCTTCGGATCAAGCAGAGGTGGATCACTGTGGATCCTGCCGGGCCTGTTTGGCCGCCTGTCCGACAGACGCATTCCCGGCGCCTTATCAGTTGGACGCGCGGCGCTGCATTTCTTACCTGACAATCGAACACAAGGGGCCGGTTGATCAAGACCTGCGCGCGAAACTCGGCAATCGGATCTATGGTTGCGATGATTGCCTTGCCGCCTGCCCCTGGAACAAATTCGCAGTCAAGGCCAGTGACATGCGCTATGCAGCGCGTGAGGATCTGAAGGCTCCTCGGCTGGCGGAATTGGCTGGACTGGACGATCCGGAATTTCGAACGAAATTCTCGGGCTCTCCGATTAAGCGGATTGGACGGGACCGGTTTGTGCGAAATGTGCTGTACGCCATTGGCAACTCGGGCCTGCAGGGGTTGATACCGATTGCACAGGATTTGACAGAGGATCCGGATTCAGCCGTGGCAGATGCCGCGCGCTGGGCGGTCAAACAACTCTCCTAGGTGCCGCAAACAGGCTGGACGTGTCGGTGCAAACCGCTAAACCCAATCACAGCGAACAGGAAGGAGAACCCGATGGCGCTGGCTTTGGGGGTTGATACAGGCGGAACCTATACGGATGCGGTGCTGGTCCGGGATGAGACTGAGGTGATTGCTTCGGCCAAATCTCTGACAACACGAGCTGATCTGGCGAATGGCGTCGGCAAGGCGATTTCCGCGGTTCTGACGCAGGCTCAGGTGTCACCGGAGCAGATCTCAATGGCGTCGCTGTCAACGACATTGGCCACAAATGCGCTGGTCGAAGGGCAGGGTGGCCGGGTTGCTCTGATCTATATCGGGTTCAGGGAGAGTGATCTGGAAAAGCATGGTCTGCGGGATGCTTTGAAAGGGGATCCTGCTTTGGTTGTGGCGGGCGGTCACACGCATGCGGGAGCAGAAGCTGAGCCACTGGATATCCACGCGATTGAAGCCTTTTTAGACTCTAATTCAGGGGTTTCAGGTTTCGCGGTGGCCGGGCAGTTCGCCACCAGAAACCCGGCGCATGAACTTGAGGTCGCCCGCATTATTACTGATCGGACGGGTGCGCCGGTGACATGTTCGCACCATCTGTCGGCCAAGTTGAATGGTCCAAAACGTGCGGTGACAGCGGTGCTGAATGCACGGTTGATTGGCATGATCGACCGCTTGATCGGACGGGCACAGGATCAGCTTGTGACGCTAGGAATTTCAGCGCCAATGATGGTGGTTCGCGGCGACGGAGCGTTGATGAGCGCCGAACAGGCGCGGGATCGACCGATTGAAACGATTTTGAGCGGCCCTGCGGCCTCAATCGTCGGGGCGCGCTGGCTAACGGGAGCCGAGAACGCGCTGGTATCAGATATCGGTGGTACCACGACCGATGTCGCCTTGATCCGGGATGGCAAGCCCGCCATTGATCCCGAAGGTGCCAGGGTTGGCGGCTTTCGTACCATGGTGGAGGCCGTCGCAATGCGGACCCACGGGTTGGGCGGGGACAGTCAGGTACATGTTGTAACCGAAGGGCTGGGCGGCGGCATCTTCCTGGGACCGCGCCGTGTTTTGCCCGTATCTCTGATCGCGTCAGAAGCGCCCGACGAGGTTCACACGGCCTTGGATGCGCAGTTGCGGGCCCCAACTGTGGGTGAACATGACACCCGGTTCGCACGTCTGGTACCGGGTGTTCATGCCGAAGGTCTGGGGGCAAGGGAAACCGCCCTGGTGGATCGCTTGGGGCAGAAGGTCCTGCCGCTGTCTGATTTGCTTAAAACGCGGATGGAGACAGGCGCACTTACTCGTTTGGTGGATCGTGGAATCGTTCAGGTATCCGGCGTGACACCTTCGGATGCCAGCCACGTTCTGGGCCGTTTGGATGCCTGGGACGCAGAGGCTGCACGCAAAGCGCTGGAACTGGTGGCGCGAAAACGGATTGGCACCGGTGATATGCTGGCTGCAACACCGGATCTGTTGGCGCAGATGATCGTTGATCAGCTGACCGAACAGACCTCTTTGACCTTGTTAGAGACCGCTTTTTCAGAAGAAGCCGAGGATTTCGGCGTTCCGGCACCCGATCTGGCCCGGCATGTTTTGACGCGGAAAGGTCTGGCCGGGCATCGCGGTTTGGTGGCGCTGGACGCGGCACTGAATGTGGATGTGATCGGTCTTGGGGCGTCGGCCCCCAGCTATTACCCCGCAGTCGGGGAAAGATTGCGATGCCGCATGATTCTGCCGGAACACACGGGCGTGGCCAATGCGATTGGAGCTGTAGTTGGCAGGCTGACACTGCGCCGGGCCGGGACCGTCACGGCGCCATCCGAAGGGCGGTACAGGGTGCATCTTGAAGACGGGCCTCAGGACTTTAGCGATTCTGACGAGGCGATGGCGCTGCTGGAATCCATCCTGAGGGCTGAAGCGGAAGGAGAAGTGCGCGGAGCCGGTGCAGAGGATATCCGAGTGATCGTCGACCGGGATATCCGCACCGCCCGTATCGAAGCGCAGGAGGTCTTTGTTGAGGCAATGATCACCGTCGAGGCCAGTGGACGGCCGCGGGTGGCGTCGGACTAGCCCCTGATCCGGGGCTAATCCTTACTCGGCCGCGTCGCGTTTGGGCAGAACCCAATCCGGGCGCGGGAAATGGCAGGTATAGCCGTTCGGGATGCGTTCAAGATAATCCTGATGCTCGGACTCAGCCTCCCAGAAATCGCCAACGGGTTCCAGCTCGGTCACGACTTTGCCGGGCCAGATGCCGCTGGCATTCACATCGGCAATGGTGTCCAGCGCGACCTGTTTCTGGGCGTCATCGACATAATAAATGACCGAGCGATAGCTCATCCCCATGTCGTTCCCTTGCCGGTTCACCGTAGTCGGGTCATGGATCTGAAAGAAAAACTCAAGCAGATCGCGATAGGTGGTCACAGTAGGATCGTAAAAAATCTCGATCCCCTCGGCATGGGTGCCGTGGTTGCGATAAGTGGCGTTGGGCACGTCTCCACCTGTATATCCGACGCGAGTGCGGGACACGCCCGGGCGTTTGCGGATCAGATCCTGCATGCCCCAAAAGCAGCCCCCGGCAAGAACGGCGCGGTGTTCGGTCATTCGATCTCCTCCACATGAATCAGGAATTCGCCATAGCCTTCGGCTTCCATCTGATCGCGATGGACGAACCGTAATGAGGCTGAGTTGATACAGTATCGCAGCCCGCCATGTTCGCGGGGGCCGTCGGGAAATACATGCCCCAAATGGCTATCGCCATGTTTCGAGCGAACTTCGGTCCGGATCATACCCAGCGAGGCATCGTGAACCTCTTCAACATGCTCATGTACGATCGGCTTGGTGAAACTGGGCCAGCCGCAGCCGGATTCGTACTTGTGCGCCGAGGCGAACAAAGGCTCGCCCGAGACGATATCCACGTAGATGCCGGGTTCTTTGTTATTCAGCAGTTTGCCAGTTCCGGGCCGTTCGGTGCCGCTGTTTTGCGTGACGTGGTATTCCTCGGGCGACAATGCGGCGACGGCCTCAGGGGATTTGGTGTAACGGGTCATTGCTCCTCCGGACTTCTGGTGGTTCGCATAATAGATGGGCATTATTGGCGGAAAGCAAAGGGCGTTCTGCCGGGCTCGCGCAGTTGTGCAAGGTCAGACTGGTTTTCTGCCGGGTTGGCGAGACAGTTGCACCGCCAGAATGCCCAGTGTTGTGATAAGAACCCCGACCGCATCCAGCGGCCCCAGTTTTTCGCCCAACAAGATCGCGGCGATGGTGACACCAAAGACCGGGTTGAGAAAGTGAAACGTGGCCGCCCGGGTTGCGCCGATCCGATCCAGCAGCAGGAACCAGATGAACGTGGCCAGAAGGCCGGGAAACAGAGTTGTATAGGTGAAGGCCAGGACCAGCGGCACCGTCAAGTGGATATGAATCGTTTCGAATACCGGTGCTGCAACAAACAGAATGGCTGATCCGACCAGCATCTGTAAGCCAACCACCATCATGAAATTCCCGCCCGATGTCGCCCCACGCACTGCGAGCGTGGCAAATGTCAGCGCAAGCGCTCCAATGCCACAAAGCATGACGCCGAACAGATCAACGCCGTCGCCGATCCGACTGCTCATGATCAGAGCAACACCGGCGAACCCGGCACACAGGCCTACAATTCCAACTGGCCGTAATCTGTCGCCCATAAACAGCCAACTGGCCAAGGCAACCAGCAATGGCATGGTCGAGGCGATGATGGCGGCAACAGAGGCCTCGATTGTTTGCATCGCATAGAAGTTTAGGCCCAAATAAAGGGCATTTTGACATATCCCGAACAGGATGGTGGCATACCATTGTGACCGCGTCAGCCGCCAGCTTTGGCCCATCGCCCGTGCAATCACGACGCCAATCAAACCCGAGATCAGAAACCGCAGAGCCAGGGAAAACAACGGCGATGCGTCCGCGACGATGATCCGGGCCGAGGTGAAGGCCGAAGACCAGATAAACGCAAATGTCAGCCCCATGGCCATTGCGCGAAAATCCATCGCGACCCCCTGTTCAGATTTTCGCGCACTGTTGACCGAATAAGCGCGCACCGCAAGCAGTGCTGTTTTTATTGATTGATCAGCCAATAAACTATAACAGCGTCATGAACTGACATTAATGGGAGGATTGTCGGTGCTATTGGAGTACATACTATCATTTGGCGTCTTGCTGGCGTTGGGCCTTGTTGCCTTCTTTGTGGTGAAGTGGTGGAATCTGCGGATCGTCGGCGTAACGCCGGTTCATCTGTTCACCTTCATCGCGATTCTGTTCACATCCGGGTTGGATGTCGGCCTGATCATGTTTCCGCTGACCGAATTCGGCGGCTATGCCGAAGATCCTGCCTATGCGTTTGCCAACCCACTGGCGATCGAATTCGGGTTCTGGGGCTTTCTGATCTGGGCGTTCTACTTTCTGACCGCGTTCTATTTCTGTGTCATCGAGCCGCGCGTGAAGTTCTTTGAAATCCCGCTGGTCAAGCTGATCAACAATGTGGTCATCATCGGCACCTGCGCTTTCACCGCCAGCCTGTTCCTGATCTACCTGCCCGGCTACCTGCCCGAGGTCGGAGACGGCGAGTCGGTGGTCACCACCTTCTATGTCATCGTGTTTGTCGTCATTCTGGCAGCGGCCTATTCTTCGACCGACCTGAAATACGTGCGTATCCTGTCGGTGGGCTCGACCTTTTTGTTCCTGGCACTGATCCTGGGCATGTGGGTTGCTGCGGGCATGGGCGTGAATGGCTTTGTGGAAACCGGAAGCAATGTTGGTGCCTATTTCACCAACCTGCACAAGTTTGTCCTGCCGCTGACAGATTATCACGCCTTCTACCTGTTCTGGTGGTTTGCCTGGTCGATCATGATCGGCCAGTTCACATCTCGCTTTGTAGGTGGGCTGAAGACCTGGCAGCTACTGGCTGCTCTGCTGATCTTTCCGTCGATACCTTTGGCGATCTGGTTCACCGTTCTCTACTATTACCACCTGAACGGCATCAGCACTGCAGGCATCACCAACATTGCGATGGTGATTGTGGGCGTGACCTTCGTGATCAACTCACTGGATTCGTTGATCAGGCTCTATACGGACAACCTGAACATGACAGTCGCCCGCTTTGGTAAAGCGATCTATGTGGCGGGCAATGTTGTGCTGCTGTTCGTCCTGACCTTGCTGTTCCAAAGCCAGTGGTTGCAGATCCAGTGGATCGGTGCAGTTGTTGTCGGCCTCTATCTGGCCTGTGTGGTTTATATCCTGATCACCAAGCGCAAAGAGGTGCTGAGCATCAATGGGATGCCCGAAGACCGTGATCTGGATTTCCACAAGGTCGAGACGGTTCACTGATCAACATCGAGAAAAAGCTAATACGGGCGCCTCGGTGCCCGTATTTTTTTGGCCGCGACTGTGTAAGCAATGCGGAAAGGGTCAAAAAGGCCAAACAAAGCGACACGTGTGAAATCACAAACTTGCAATATCTTTTACTTATGTTGGCTTAGTTCAATCTTCACTCACTGAAGAGCTATCTTGAGGCACGCTCTTCCTTGGAGTTGATAACCTTAATGGTCCCTCAGGCGCGTTTTTCACCAATCGTGGCCACACCCAGAACAGACAGGACCTTGGCCTCGATCTGTTCGGCATTCATACCGGCAACCGCATACATATCCGCCGGGTTTGCCTGATCAATGAAGATATCCGGCAACACCATCGAGCGGTATTTAAGGCCCTGATCAAACACACCCTCATCGGCCAGTAGCTGCGCCACATGGCTGCCGAAACCGCCAATCGCACCCTCTTCGATGGTGATCAGCGCCTCATGATCGGAGGCCAGATCCAGGATCAGGTCGCGGTCCAGCGGTTTGGCGAAACGTGCATCGGCTATGGTAGGGGTTATGCCGCGCGCCGATAGGGCCTCGGCGGCTTTTTGTACTTCGGCCAAGCGCGTACCGAAAGACAGCAATGCCACGCGCGCGCCCTTCTGAATTATCCGGCCTTTGCCGATTTCAAGCACTACACCACGCTCGGGCAGGTCCACGCCCACGCCTTCACCGCGGGGATAGCGGAAGGCGATCGGGCCTTCGTCGTGGGCGACGGCGGTGGCCACCATATGCATCAGCTCGGCCTCATCTGCGGCGGCCATCACGACCATGCCCGGTAGGTTGGCCAGATAGGCAATGTCAAACGATCCGGCATGGGTCGCCCCATCAGCGCCCACCAGACCAGCGCGGTCGATGGCAAATCGCACGGGCAGGCGCTGAATGGCCACATCATGTACGACCTGATCATAGCCGCGCTGCAGGAAGGTCGAATACATGGTGCAGAACGGCTTCATCCCGCCCGCAGCCAAAGCCGCCGAGAACGTCACACCATGCTGTTCCGCAATCGCTACATCGAAACAACGTGACGGGTAGCGTTCGGCAAACAGGTTCAACCCGGTTCCATCGGGCATGGCGGCGGTGACGGCGACGATCTTGTCGTCCCGCGCGGCTTCTTCCACCAGCGTCTTGCCAAAAACCGAAGTATAGGACGGTGCGTTTGACGGCGCCTTCTTTTGCTCACCCGTCACAACATCGAATTTCGCGGTCGCGTGACCCTTGTCACGGGCCTGCTCGGCGGGGGCATAGCCCTTGCCCTTTTTTGTCAGCACATGGATCAGGATCGGGCCGGTAGCCCGCGTCTTGACCGTGCGCAGCACCGGCAACAGCTGATCCATGTCGTGTCCGTCAATCGGGCCGAGATAGGAAAAGCCCAGTTCTTCGAATAAAGTACCGCCTACGGCCATGCCTTTGAGCATTTCCTTGGCGCGTTTGGCGCCTTCGCGGAACGGTTCCGGCAACAAGGACACTGCGCCCTTGGCGGCGGCCTTCAGATCGTGGAACGGTTCTTCGGCATAAATGCGCGACAGATAACTGGACAGGGCGCCAACCGGCGGTGCGATGCTCATCTCATTGTCGTTGAGGATAACGATCAGGCGCTTTTTCAGGTGGCCTGCGTTGTTCATCGCCTCAAAGGCCATGCCCGCCGACATAGATCCATCGCCGATCACCGCAATCGCATCGCCCAGACCTTCGGGCGTCACGCCACCCAGATCGCGCGCCACGGCAAAGCCAAGGGCCGCACTGATCGAGGTGCTGGAATGCGCCGCGCCAAACGGGTCATAGGGGCTTTCGCTGCGCTTGGTGAACCCGCTCAACCCGCCGGGTTGGCGCAGGGTACGGATCCGGTCGCGCCGCCCGGTCAGGATTTTATGCGGATAGCACTGGTGCCCGACATCCCAGATGATTTTGTCACGCGGCGTATCGAATACCGCATGCAGCGCAGTGGTCAGTTCCACCACGCCCAGACCCGCACCCAGATGCCCGCCGGTGACCGACACGGCCGAGATCGTCTCGGCCCGTAATTCCTGCGCCACCTGATGCAGCTGCGCGTCCGAAAACTGCCGCAGGTCGGCCGGGCGGTTCACAAGATCCAGCAGAGGAGTGTTCGGGCGGTCAGACATATGGCGCGTTCCTGGCTTAGCTGTCCCGGGCAATAACGAAGCGGGCGGCGTCCTTCAAGGTTTCAGCCGACGCGCCATAGCCTTCCAACGCGGCGCAGGCCTTTTCCACCAGCTCCGCGGCACGGGTTCTGGCGGCGTCGAGGCCCAGCAGAGACACAAACGTGGCCTTTCCCGCCTCGGCATCCTTCTGAAGGCGCTTGCCCGCAATTTCGGCGTTACCCTCTATATCCAAGATGTCATCTGCGATTTGAAAAGCAAGACCAAGGGATTGGGCATATTGGCGCAAGGGCGCAAGATCAGCTTGGGCCAGACGCGCGCCGGCGCATGCAGACCACTCGATCAGTGCTCCGGTTTTTCCTGCCTGCAAATGGGTGATTTCTTCCAGCGTCAACGGAGAGTCTGCCGATTCCGCCGCGATATCCAGCGCCTGGCCCAGCACCATGCCCTGCGCTCCGCTTGCCTGCGCCAGAGACAGGGCCAATTCCGCGCGAATTTCGGCGGGGCCAATTTCGGGACGGGTGCAAAGTTCGAATGCCAGCGTCTGCAACGCGTCGCCTGCCAGAACCGCGATGCCCTCATCCCATTTCACATGAACTGTCGGGCGCCCGCGACGCAAATCGTCGTTATCCATGCAGGGCAGGTCATCATGCACCAGAGAATAGGCGTGCAATGCCTCGATCCCCGTGGCAGGCCAGATCGCACGCGCTGTTTCCACATCATGCAGCCGCGCGCTTTCCAGCACCAAAAACCCGCGCAGACCTTTGCCGCCTTGCGTGGCATAGGCCATCGCCTGTGTCACATCCAGATCGTCCAGCGCGCCCAGAACCAGATCAAAATGGCCCTGAATCAGCGTTGCATCCTGCGCCAGTCTTTCGCGAAACATTTACTGACCTTCGACAACCGTCGTCCCGGTCGGTTGACCATCGGCGTCCAAGGTGATCGCGGCCACTTTTTCCTCGGCCCGCTTCAGTTCATCCTCGCAGCGTTTCTTCAGCGCTGCACCCCGTTCATACAAGGCGATGGACTGGTCCAGCGCCACATCTCCACGCTCCAGCTGGCCGACAACGGCCTCAAGCTCTTTCATAGCCTGTTCGAATGTCATCTGGTCAACGGGTGTATCTGTCATCGGGCTGCCTTCATCAACTCTTCCACATGGGCACGTGTGGCCTCGGCCAAGGCTTTCAGATCATACCCGCCTTCCAAAGTCGAGACGATACGTCCCGCGCAATGCTCATCGGCAATCTTGCACAATTCGGCAGTGATCCAGGCGAAATCTTCGGTGGCCCAGTTCAGATTGGCCAGCGGATCATCCTGATGGGCGTCAAACCCGGCAGAGATTATGATCAGCTCGGGTTTGAAGGCGCGCAGTCGCGGGAAAGCCAATGTTTCGTAGGCGGCGCGCATCTCGGCGCCGCCAGTTCCGGGGGACAGTGGAATATTCAGGACGTTTTCAAAGGCGCCGGTCTCGTCGGCGCGGCCTGATCCCGGCCACAAGGGCATCTGTTGGCTGGTGATCACCAACGCGCGCGGCTCATCCCACAGCAAATCCTGCGTGCCATTGCCGTGATGCACATCGAAATCCACCACAGCGACGCGGCGCAGACCGTGATGATCCAACGCGTGTTTCACCCCCAATGCGGCGTTGCCGAACAGGCAAAACCCCATGGCGGTTTCATTCTCGGCGTGATGGCCGGGGGGGCGAATGGCACAGAACGCATTTGTGGCTTCTCCGCCCAGCACTAAATCCACGGCTTTCACCACAGCCCCTGCAGCCCTAAAGGCCGCATCTACAGATCCCGGCGACATGAATGTATCGCCGTCCACCTGCCGGAATCCCTCTGTCGGGCGGCTTTTGCGGATGTCGCGAATATGGCTTTCGGGGTGAATACGCAGCAGGTCATCATCGGCTGCAAGCGGCGCGGTCACACGATCCAGGTCCAGCCTATCCAGCGCATGAAGGATATGTTCCAGTCGCGCGACTTGTTCCGGATGCCCCTCGGGTGTCACGTGCCCAAGACAATCCGCATGGGTCAAAAGGGCAGTTTTCATCACAATCCCCTGTTCATCTGGTCAAAATACCTTCGCCGAAGGCAAAGAACCGCCACGCAGCGGCTCAATCAATCCGGTGCCAGCATGTACCCGGCCCCGCGCACGGTCTGCAGGTACCGGGGTTGTTTCGGGTCTTGCTCGATCTTGCGTCTCAGCCGTGTGATCTGCACATCCACGGCACGCTCCTGCGCCTGACCCTTATCACGGCCCAGATCCTCGACCAGCTTGGCGCGACTGATAGGGGCGCCGGGTTGGGCCGAGAAGATCTTCATCAGCTGGCTTTCCGTTGCGGTTAGGCGGACCGTTTCTTCGCCCCGCCACATCTCACCGCGCTCAACATCATAGCGGATCGGGCCGAGATGCAGAATCTTGGTTGCGGCATCCTGTGCCGGGGTTTCCGGCATCCGGCGCAGGATCGCATTGATCCGCAACAAAAGCTCTTTGGGCTCGAACGGTTTGGCCAGATAATCATCGGCCCCCGCCTCAAGCCCGGCGATACGGTGTTCGGTTTCGCCCCGCGCCGTCAGCAACAGGATCGGGGTGGTGTGGGTCTCGCGCAGGGCTCTGGTCAGGCTGACACCATCTTCGCCGGGCATCATCACATCCAGAACGATCATGTCGAAATCCAGCCCCGACAGCACCCGACGTGCATGGGCCGCATCCCGCGCCGCGGTCACCAGAAACCCGTTTCGCATCAGGAATTTCTTGAGCAGATCGCGAATACGCTCGTCATCGTCAACGATCAACAGATGGGCGTCCATATCACTCATGAGGTCGTATCCCGCAATTTGGTATAGGCATGACGCATATCAGCATCCATCATTGCTTCAAGCACTTTGCGAAACCCAGACACCGCTTCTGGGCCTGCGTCCTTATAGGCCGCGCGCATCCGCACGCGCTGGGCCTCGGACAGCCTGGTTTCAAGTGCCCTCCCGGCTTCGGTCAGAAACAAGTGCCGTTCGCGCTTGTCCACTGTACCGACCCTGCTTTCGACCAACCCATCGTCAATCAATGTCCGAAGGACCCGGTTCAGAGACTGTTTTGTCACTCCTAGAATAGCAAGCAGGTTATTGACGGTCGTCCCCGGCGCGCGATTTATAAAGTGGATAGCACGGTGGTGTGCCCGCCCATAGGCCAGCTGTGTCAGAATGCGATCCGGGTCCGCCGTGAACCCGCGATAGGCGAAAAACATCGCCTCGATCCCCTGCCGCAGCTGTTCATCCGTAAGAAACAACAGGCTTTCTCCGCCAAAGGCCTGGGCGGGGCGGGTATCTGACATATTCTGCCTCATTCGTTACACAGGTCCGAGTTTATGTCAGCGTTGTTGACATTCCAAGAGCGGACAGGTATCGAATCGCAGTTTTTGCGCAACTTTATGTCCACTTCGGACCTATATTGCGCAATAATCGGAATATTCAACCCAAGCAGGGAGGTTTCGCATGGCGGGGTATGATGATCGTGACGGTGTCATCTGGATGGATGGAGAACTTGTGCCCTGGCGCGAGGCGAATGTCCACATTCTGAGCCATGCGATGCACTATGCGTCTTCGGTCTTTGAGGGCGAGCGGGCCTATAACGGCAAAATTTTCAAAAGCCGGGAGCATTCTGAACGGCTGGTCGCCTCGGCCGAGGCGCTGGACATGCCGATGCCCTATACGATCGACCAGATCGAAGCGGCAAAGGAAGACGCGCTGAAGGCAAGTGGCTTGCAGGACGCCTATGTCCGTGCGCTGGTCTGGCGTGGTTCGGGCGAGGATATGGGCGTGGCCTCGGCCAAGAACCCGGTCCGCATGGCCGTAGCGGTCTGGCCCTGGGGTGCCTATTATGGCGACGCCAAGATGCAGGGCGCCAAGCTGGATATCGCGGAATGGAAGCGGCCAAGCCCTGAAACCATCCCGGTCCATGCCAAGGCGGCCGGGCTGTACATGATATGCACCATTTCCAAGCATAAGGCCGAGGCCAAGGGCTGCTCGGATGCGCTGTTCATGGACTGGCGTGGTTATGTTGCCGAGGCGACCGGGGCGAACGTCTTCTTTGTGAAGGACGGCGAAGTTCATACCCCGTTGGCCGATTGCTTTTTGAACGGGATCACCCGCCAGACAGTGATCCAGATGCTAAAAGACAAAGGTATCAAGGTGCATGAGCGTCGCATCAAACCCGAAGAGATGGCCGATTTTGAACAATGCTGGCTGACCGGTACTGCGGCTGAGGTCACGCCTGTGGGCCAGATCGGCGACTATACGTTCGAGGTCGGTGACCTCACCCGCGAAATCGCCGCAGATTACGAAAAACTGGTGCGGGCATAACCCGCAACCAAATTGAAACCCCGCCTTGGCGGGGTTATTTGCTTTTGGGCAACCGTCAGCTGCTACGGTTAGGTGTGTGAGTGCGTAAACTACCTTACAATGACCGAATTGAGCCCATCCTGTGAATTCGGTTTTCTCGCTGCTTGCGCTCGCAGCACGTAAGTCGCCACGGCCGCATCATTCTCAGCGCCGCTGCGCGGTGTGAAAACCGGCCATTCAAGCATGCCGCTGCGAGATTTACTTCCCAGATTTACAGGTTGCGGACAAATCTGCCCTTCACTTGTTTGGTTTCAATGATCCCTCGCAACCAAACGCGGACATGTCCGATCCGCAGATTGGACAGGAAGCAACTATGGCTGCCCAGGCAAACAAACGTTGGGCATGCGACGAAGTGGGTTTTTGTGCGCAGGCGCATTCTGCGCGGTTGCACCTGAACCGACACCGAGGCAAAGCGCTTCAGAATCCACTTATGCGTTCTATGAGCCAGTACATCGATACCGACCCGATGCCATAGGCTGTAATCACAGTCGCCCTTTGGCTAACTGGACGTGCCATCAACCGCCAGATCGCGACAAGAAGAGCCAAGGCCCCGACAAAACTCAACTGGCCGGCCTCGACGCCCAAGTTGAAGGCAAGCAAGGCCGCAGGAATATCGTTTGAGGGTAGTCCGATATCGGCCAAAGCGCCTGCAAAACCAAGGCCATGCAAAAGCCCAAACCCGAAACAAACGATCCAGGGCTTCTGCTTTGAAAGTCGGAAACGCCCGTCGCCACCCTTAACAATTTCCATCGCCAGAAAAACAATAGAAAGCGCTATGATGGCCTCGACCGGCGGACCAGGGACATTCAGAAAACCTAGCGTTGCCAGTGCCAGTGTTATTGAATGCGCCAGTGTGAATGCTGTAACTGCTCCTACCAGTCTCCACGGATCACGGACCAGAATAAACAACGCGAAGACAAACAGCAGATGATCCCAACCTTCCAGTATGTGTTCAAAACCCAACTGGAAATACGCGGTGAAAACAGACCATGTGGTCTGTTCAGAAGGTATGTTCTGAACGGCCGTCTCTGGTGTGAACCGAAGCGTCGTGGGCTCAGCCTGCAGGGGCTGCACACGGACCAATACGTCGTTCTTTTGAACCTCCAGACCTTCTATCTGGATGGGTTGGCCCGCAATATCCCCGCGGCACTCGATAACCCAGGAAGAAACCCATGCTCTGCCATCGGAAATTGGGGTAGGGCCGCGCGCCGGGGTGCAACCATCCGGCGCCATGACATCGATCGCCATGGGTTGACCATTCACATCGGGTTTTCGCCAATGAACGCTCCAGGTGTCCGATGTGATTTGGCGAATTTCCAAGTACCCCGGATCAAGCGCATGCGCCGAGGCATTTCCTGCGACCCACGCAATCAGCAACGCAATCAGTAGGCCAAATACAGCTTTCATTTGGTTTGACCTGAGAGAGCGGGCACTATGATCTCATAGTTGGCAGCAAGAATCTCATATTGCGCTTGCGCCAGATCTTCGCTCATCACGCGACGCCAATCCCGCAGCACGGCATCGTGAATTTCTGACAATGGGGGTATTTGACTAGGTTCGATGTCTTGCACCTGAACCAGATGGACCCCGTAACCCGACTGGATCGGGCCAGCCCACTGACCTTTATCCAATGTTTTAAGACCCTTGGAAAAGCCAGATCCAAAGACCGAGTCTATCACTCTGGTCGCAGTCAAGGGCATAGATGCGGGCAGCAGTGTCGAGGCGCCCAGGTCGGAAACCTCATCTCCCGCGCGCAGGGCGGCCAATACCCCCTCGACTTCAGCTTTGTTTGGCTCCTCACCAATAAAGACCTGAATGAAGGCCAGCTTGCTGGGCGTCGCATAGCGCTTCGAGTTGTTTTGCAAAAAGGCCTCTAAATCTTCGTGTTCCGGAACAACAGACGTGGCGATCGCTTCGGTCAGGAAATCCATTTTTTGACTGAGACGAGACCGGATCACAGAGTCTCCGCGATCAAGGCCAAGCTTTCTTGCTTCTCTGACCAGTACCTCTTCGCGAATTGTTGCATCAGTCAAAGCTTGCAGCTCGGCATCGCTTGGGCGCCGTTTCCACCGTGCTTCAAACTGATCAGACAAAAGCGCGATATCGTTTTCGTCGATTGTTATTGTCCCAAAATCTTCGACAGTCTCGTTTTCCGGCGCAACCATTTGGAACCAAATGAAAATAGCTGCTCCAATCAGGAAGAAATGGAACAGGGGTTCTTTCAATATTCGCATGAAAGCTCCTGCATGAAACGCGCTCCGGTTTTACGTATCGATGCTGACATCAGTCGATTGAGCATTGCAAGAAAATCAACGCGACGCACAAATCGATCGTCTGGTGGATGGGCCGAGGTAAAGGCTTCTACCTCGGTTGCCAACGCCGTGATCAGCAGTGTTATTCTGCCGGTGTATACCAAATCGGGGAAGAGTAAGCGCGTTCCTGATGTGTGAGCACCGCGTCTTCGGGCAATTCGGCGCCAAATCTCAGCTTATCGTAAAGAATCCAACGCGGTGTTGGAATTTCGATCGCACGTACGTAATAAAATGCGCGTGCATTTGGATCGAATTCAGGATCAGACCAAACGGTTACAAGTTCGGCAGTTCCAATCGTGTTGGTCCAACTGGCGGTTTCAACATCTACTGTGTTTCCAACCGCAGGGATCTTGCCGTTTTGGTCAGCAACACGGTTGTCCGACCACGCCACATCGTGAACCTTTTCCTGCAAGGCCCCTTCAGAATCCAGCCAACCCTTTACCACCTGCACGCGATCCAGATTGGCACCAACCGGGTCGCGTAGTGCAGCGATCAGGAATGCGGGCGCACCTTCACCCTCGCGAGGTCGCAGATCCGAGCCCATCGGAACACCTTTGGTGTAGCCCACATCAGCAAGGAAGCGTGTTTCAACATCCGCGTCACTGAAACCCCAACCGCCAAAGAACCGCAGACCGATCCGAGGTCCGGTGGTTGCATAGGTTTCGCGTCGCTTGAACGCATCGAAGATTGCAGCGCGAGTATTATCGGTCGCCCAGACTGCCGTGTATCCCGATGCGACAAGAAGGTCGCCAGGAATTTCGCCAAGGTCATTGGCGATGAAAGGATGCTTTATTCTCGTGGCCGAAGGTTCAACACTGACGGATTTTCCAAAGAAGTTGTCTTCTTCGGCAGTCGCCAGAGACGTATGGCTGTCCGTCGCGCCGCCCATGCCGAACTTATATGGGTTAACGCCGAACTTTTCTTCTAACAACAAACCGCGCTTCAAAGCTTCTCGGGCGTATTCGCCAGCCAGCATGTCATCGGTTTTCAACTCGGTTATGTCGAGGTTGCCGACGTCCCAGTTTTCGTAATCCGCGAATTCATCATCGGGGCTCAGGAAGGGGTGCGCTTCGCCGTCGCCCTTGATCTGCGTGACTTCATAGTGGGGTTCCCATTTCGCGCGGGCGGCCACATATTCCTCGTCTACCTTGCCACCGTGATAGGTGTCTTCGGTCGGGAACATCCACCCGTTCGAAAGGTTGCCGTTATGGGCGAAAGCTACCGCCCGACCGCCCGTTTTTTCTTGATAGTCTTCCAGCCATGCATATAGCGCCTTTGGGTCGGTATCACCAAAGGGTGGTTGCGTGACCGGCGGCACCATCTGAAGCGCCCTGATCGGCCCATCACGCAGCATGACGTTTCGATGCAGATTGAAACCCTTGGGTACAGAGGTCCATTCGAATCCAATGAACGCTGTGAAATTGCCGGGGTCGTTATGTTCTTCCGCAGCCAGAACGATTTGCTCCCATGTAAAAGCAAAAGCGTCTGCACCCGGGCTGTAAGACTCCAAAAGAATTTCTGGCAGGGTCATTTGCGAAAAGTTGGTGATGATGTCGAACGCCGCTTTGCCGGCCTCTTCGCCACCTGCCTTGTAACCTTCGTACCATTCCAATCCTTTTGGATCCGCAAGGACGCCCGGCTTACCAGCCTGAAGGTCCGGGGCAAATCCCATCAGGTCAGTGTGATCCGTGAGAACCATCCAGTCGAGAGGCCGGGCCAGTCTTACTGGTTGACCCGTGGATGAAATGACCTGCTCACCTTTTGCAAAGCGCCAAGCTTCATCAGGTAACAGTGTGTTCCCGAAAGCACCTGCATCCAGCGAAAGTCCGGTGTGAAGATGCGAGTCTCCCCACAGCGGGCGCTCAGGGAAAGTCCGGTTCGCATATGGAGAATAAGGCTGCTTTGAGAACAAGCCTTCCGCCGCTTCTTCGCTAGGAACAGCGTCGGCAAAGACCGTCGATGATGCCAGCCCCAGTGAGATAGAATAAACAAAAGCTCGAAGCATATTGACCTCCCAACTCAAGATCGCCCGGTGGTGCCGGTGACTTACATCTCAAGAGTTTATATTCCTATTTCTCTATATAACATCAATTTTCCATTTGTGGGAATACTCTGCTCTTGGCTTTGTCACGATGATGCAAGTAGGAGTGTGGCTGCCGAAGTTGGTCTGAAAATGACTCGATAAGTCATAGCCTCGATTGTTGGGCTCAACATTGAGAACGGAAGCTTTGGAGAAATTGCGGTTTGAATTGGCGAATGTCCATCGTGAGCCATGTATGCACTTTTGCAAAGTCGGCATAGCTGCGCTTAGATGACATTCTTGGCTATCGCGGCATGGATCATTTTGGGCTGGTAGCTGCCGAATGCACCGGCAGAAATGGTGTTCTCGGCTGACTTCCGAGAGCCGGTTTCACGACCGCTCGCATATTTCGACGCGACAGTACGGTCGAATTGTCCGCGATTTGGTGACGGCCATCGGGTTAGAGCCGAGTGTGTACGGCAACCATTCGCTGCGCCGGACCAAAGCAGCGGAGATATACCCCAAAACCGGAAATCTCAGAGCAGTTCAACTCCTGCTTGGACACACAAAGGTAGACAGCACTGTCAGATACCTTGGTGTCGAACTTGAAGATGCGCTGAGCATCGCCGAGCAGATCGACATTTGAACCACGTTAGCGGGCGGCACTTGCCGTTCGCCAATCCGGACCGGACTCACATTCGCGCCGCGGCAGTTGTTCGATTCAAGCCCGTATTGACCGATGCTGCGGCTTGTATATTTGGGTAATAAGGGTGGAAAGCAGCCATTTTCTGCGGGATGCACGAAGGTATGCAATGCGGGTTTTCAGCCCCTCCCAACAAACAGGAGCAAAGGTGTTAGCGCGTCATTTGGAGTGTTACTCTGGTGTGACCCAAATCGGCGATGAATAGGCTCTTTCTTGTTGCCACGGCTTAAGGTGAATAGGTCGATCCACGCCAAACATCAGAGCATCAAATGTGGTCCAACGCGGCGTCGGGATTTCCAGAACACGGACATAGTAAAATGCGCGTTGGCTTGGATCAAAATCGAGATCTTCCCAAAATGCCTCGAGAAATGGAGATCCAATTGAATTGCGGTAAGTTGCGGTTTCGACATCGACGGTATTGCCAACCAGCAGCAGTTTATTGTCATCTCCGACGACACGATCATCTGACCATGCGACGTCGAAAACCTTTTCGTTCAGATCGCCAGACTTTGTGAGCCACCCCTTAACAATTTGAACACGATCAAGATTGGCTCCATTCGGGTCACGCAGCGCTCGAACCAGAAGTTTGGGCGGGGGCGCTTGGTCGTCAGCGATTAAATCACCGCCCATCGGCACTCCGTTTGCATAGCCAAATTTGGCAAAGTCGGAACGGGTAAGATCATCTTCAGTAAAACCGAACCCCGCGAAAACGCGTACGCGCATACGTGTGCCAGTTGTTGCAAAGGCTTCCTTGCGCTTTAGCGCATCCCAAATCCCCTCGCGTGTGTTTTCACGCGCCCATACTGCCGCAAGCCCCGCAGCAAGCCCGTCTGCATGGGTCAAGTCATCAGATGGGTCATCCGGAGTAAAACGCCCTGTGATACGCTCTTCAAAGCGATGAGGATTGGCCGAAGGTTCAACAAGCGACACCTTGCCGAAGAAATTGCTTTCCTGCGCTGTGGATAGGCCAGTATGAGAATCCGTTGAGCCAACCACGCCAAATTTGAACGGGTTCACCCCAATATCATCTTCATAGGCCATGCCGCGCTTCCATGCGCTGCGGGCATATTCTTTAGGCAACATATCGTTTGTCTTGGGCTCTGGTCCAAAGCTGCCTTTGTCCCAGGTTCCATAATCCGCGAAATCATCCTGTGGTGACAACAAGGGATGTGCCTCACCATCACCTTTGATCTGGGTAATCTCATAGACCGGCTCCCACCGTTGACGGCGCAACGCATAGTTGCGATCAATCGGCTCGCCGGAAAGGGTCGTGTCATCAAACATCAATCCGTTTGATAGGTTACCATTGTGCGGGATTGCCAGCACTTGCCCACCGGTCAAACTTTCGTAGTTTTCAAGCCAGTCCCAAAGCTCCTCAGGGTCTTCGGAATCATAGGCGCTAAACGGAATAATTTGATCTGCCAGTGCTTTACCATCCCGGAAAATAACGTTCCGATGCAAGTTGTTGCCGTTTGGTCCAGACGTCCATTCATAGCCGATCAACGCAGTAAATGCGCCCGGCTGATTGTGTTGTTCGGCAGCAGCCGTTACGCGCGGCCACATGGCCTCGCTGAAACCAGTTCCAGCAAGCGGGTCGGTGACAATGTTAAGCGCGTCTTGCATCCAAGTATCATATGACAAGGCCCTGGATTCATCTGTACGTGGTGCGTAAATTTCGCTGATCTTGCGCCCCCACTCGTTCTCCTGCAGAGCGGGGCTATCTTCTTCCAGCGCGATTGGTAGGCCGAGGTTTTCTGCATGATCCGTCACCACCAACCAATCCAATGGCTGCTGTAAACGCGCAGGAATTCCATTGGACGAGGTGATTTCTTCACCCTTGGCAAACCTGTAGGCGTCATCTGGGGACAGAATTGCCCCGACCAGACCGGCATCGGCCGAGTAAGCTGTATGTAAATGTGTATCACCAAAAAAAACCTGATTTGGATAATCGTCATTTATGTAAGGTGAGTACTCGATATTCTCAGCCGGCTGAGACCCCAGATCACCCAATTCCTGGGACATGGCTTGATGGGCGAGGGAAAGAACGCAGCCAAGAAAAACGGTGCGGAAAATCTGATGAGTAGCAAAATTCTCCATTGTGAATTCCTGTTTGCCTACCTGGTCAATCGCAATTTTATTTCAGCGGCACCGTACGACAGACGAGACACAAATTCAGCATCTATCGATAGCAGGTACAGAATCAAACAGCTCACACAATTGTGTCTATCATTCAAAACTTTAAAGGACCGTGACTAAAATGGGTCAACACCGTGAAACCGATAATGCGTGGAAGTGCATTTCCAATCAATCCTGCCATCAGACCGAACCTTCATCGCAACCCGCACCAAGGTTAGCAATGGGGCCCTTAGCGGCTATCGACCTAATCAGGTGAATGTCGAGAAAGTCCGCTCATCAGACTTTGGGTTTGCATTCCTTCAATCCGGGCTACTCGCTCTGCAAAGCAGACTCTAGTCCTAGAAATCCACGCCGCGCTGAGCTTTGATTCCGGCCTGAAACGGGTGCTTTTCTTCGGTCATCTCAGTGACCAGATCAGCATAGTCACGCAGCGCCTCCGGGGCGTCGCGGCCGGTCAGGAACACGCTGGTCTTGTCGGACCGCGCCTTGAGCCCGTCGATCACCTGATCGACGGTCAGATATTCATAACGCAGGGCAATATTGATCTCGTCCAGAACGACCAGATCATACTCACCGCTCTCCATCAGCGCGCGCGCCTTGTCGAAGGCCGCATTGGCAGCGGCGATATCGCGTTCGCGGTCCTGAGTGTCCCAGGTAAAGCCCTCGCCCATCGTGTGCCAGGTGACCAAGTCGCGCTCTTCAAAGAACCGCCGCTCACCGGTTTTCCACTTGCCCTTGATGAACTGTACGACGGCAACTTTCTGACCCCATCCCAGCGCTCGGATCACGACACCAAACGCGGCCGAGGATTTGCCCTTGCCCTTGCCGGTATTGATCAGCACCAGACCACGGCCCGGGTCGACGGCCTCGGACACTTTTTTGCGGTGCTTGGCCTGCACCTGCTGCATCTTTTCTTTGTGATCCTGCGCGTCGCTCATTCGGGCACCTCTGTGATTGTTGGGCCCAAACTAGGGCAAGATTGAAAAAGGTAAAGTCACGCTTTGTGATCGGTCAGGGACCGGGCCTTGCCGCGTTCCAGCCCCAGCTGGTGTTCGCGCCAGATCACGACCACATTGCCCGCAATCACCAACGCTGCACCCAACAGGATCGCAAGCGTCGGCAGCTCATCAAACCAGATATAGCCGATGAATATGGCAAACAGCATGGTGGTATAGTCATAAGGCGCCAGCATTGAGGCCTGACCAAAGCGATAGGACGAGGTGACCAGAATCTGTGCAACACCGCCGATCAACCCCATTATGATCATGATTAGAGCCTGATTAAGTGTCGGCATGGTCCAACCCCAAAACGCGGTCAGAGCTGAAAGCAGAGTAGCGGTCATCGAGAAATAGAACACGATCGCGGCCGGGTGATCCACCTTGACCAGCTGCCGGATATGGATCTGAACAAAGGCACGGGCGAGTGTGGCCGCCAGCACGCAAAGCGCCCCAATTGTGGCTGCCATCTCCATCTGGGTGGTGCCCAGCCTGGGCCAAACCATAATCAGCACGCCCAGCAATCCCAGCGCGACGGCGCCGATGCGGATCATGCGAATGCGCTCACCCAGAATCAGCGCGGCCAGAATCAGGGTGAAGATCGGGGTGGCATAGCCAATCGCGGTGACTTCGGGCAGTGGCAACAGGCTGAGACCCGTAAAGGTCAGACCCATGGCACTGGTGCCCAGAACGCCACGCCAGAAATGACCCATCGGCTTTTTGACGACAAAGCCTTTGGCCAGCTCTCCGCGCCAGATTAACCAGACGATGATGACCGGAATGGCGAAGAGCGACCGGAAGAACACCAGTTCACCGGGGGGGAAGTCCTCGGACAGTGCTTTGACCAGTGCAGACATTGAGGTGAACAGAACCAACGCGGCCAGTTTCAGGCCCACGGCAAGCATGGGTCGATGGGAAGTCAGGGATTGTGCCATTGGCCGGGAACCTGAGCCTTTGACTGCGAAAGATCAACGATTGGATTGTACCAATCAGGCAGATTTCCACGTGTCGGGCAGGGGTTGGCCGATCTCTTCGCTGAACGCCTCAAGAAACCGGATCATCCGTGCCACACGCGCCTGTGCCAATTCGCGCCCGTTGGGCGTCAGCATGTCTGCCGGCAGGCTCAACAGTTTGACCTTCCAGTGGTCAATCGAGAATTGCTGATCGTTCAGATCACGGGCGCGGGCAAAGGCATCCTCGGCGTCATACAAGTCGCGCCCCAATGCGCCAGCCACTACGAAGGTGCGCGCAATGCCGATGGCCCCCAGTGCATCAAGCCGATCTGCATCGCGTAGGAAGCGGGCCTCGGGTGTTTCTGGCGGTATCCCGGCCGAGAAACTGTGTGCAGCAATGGCGTGCTGGATGGCGTCGATCTCGGGTCGTGAAAACGTCAATTCCTCCAGAATAGGCTCTGACTCAGCAGCAGACCGGCGTAAGGCCAAGTGGCGGTCGGGGTCATCTTTGGGCAAGTTGACCAGGTCATGAAGATAGCTTGCCGCAAGCAGAACCCGAATATCTGCTTGCGTGTCCGCGATGGCCTGTACATTGATCCAAACGCGATCCAGATGCGCCAGATCATGGGCAGGATCTGTTTTCATGCGCTGTGCGACGATGCCGCGCAGCCGGGTGCGCAGCTCAGCCGATATGGCCACGGTTCTCGCCGATCTGACCCCGGTGCAACAGCAGGTGGTCAAGGATTACGCAAGCCATCATCGCTTCGCCAACCGGAACCGCACGGATGCCGACACAAGGGTCATGGCGGCCTTTGGTGATGATCTCGGTCTCTTCTCCAGACTTGGTGATCGTTTTGCGCGTGGTCAGAATCGACGAGGTCGGTTTGACCGCAAAGCGTACGACTATATCCTGCCCGGTCGAAATCCCGCCCAGTATGCCGCCTGCGTGGTTCGAGCTGTATTGCGGGCCATTCTGCCCCATGAAGATTTCATCGGCATTGGCCTCGCCGGTCAGTTCAGCGGCGGCCATGCCTTCGCCGATCTCAACACCTTTGACAGCGTTGATCGACATCATCGCGGCGGCCAGATCAGTGTCTAACTTGGCATAAACTGGCGCACCAATCCCGGCAGGGACACCACGCGCAACGACCTCAACCACTGCTCCGACCGAATTGCCGGACTTGCGTAACCCGTCTAAATAGGCGGCCCAATCTTCAGCGGCTGTCGCATCGGGCGTCCAGAATGGGTTCTGTTCAATCTGTGACCAATCGAAATTCGTGCGGTCGATCTTATGCGGGCCGATCTGGGTCATGTACCCGGTGATCTGCACATTCGGCGCGATCTGCTTGATCGCTTCGCGGGCCAGGCCCCCGGCGGCAACGCGCGAGGCGGTTTCGCGCGCCGAACTGCGGCCACCGCCGCGATAATCGCGGATACCGTATTTTTGCCAATAGGTGATATCAGCATGGCCCGGGCGGAACTTTTCCATGATATCGCCGTAGTCTTTTGACCGCTGATCGGTGTTCTCGATCATCAGCTGGACCGGAGTTCCGGTCGTCTGCCCTTCGAACACGCCGGACAGGATTTTCACCTGATCGGGCTCGCGCCGCTGGGTGGTGTATTTATTCTGTCCTGGTTTGCGCTTGTCCAGCCAGTGCTGGATCACCTCTGCGTCGATGGTCACCCCCGGCGGGCAGCCATCAACAGTGGCACCCAAGGCGGGCCCGTGGCTTTCACCCCAGGTGGTGACGCGGAAAAGATGGCCAAAGCTGTTCATCGACATAAGGCGTGCTCCTTCTGAGCATCGTGATTAGCGGGCAAGGCCCGTAGCCTCAAGCGGATTTGCGGTTGGGGCCCAGCACCCCAACCCTTTCCGGTCAAGCCGCCGAGGACAGCTGCGTCCGCATGGCGGTGATTTTCAACGCCGCCTGTGCCGCCTCGCGCCCCTTATCCACGAAATGCGCGCGGTAGATGGTATTGTGGTGGTCCGTCTCTTGATACTGGTGCGGCGTCAGCGAAACAGACAGAACCGGAACACCGGTATCCAGACCTGCGCGCATCAGCCCATCGACCACAGCTTGCGCCACGAAATCATGCCGGTAGATGCCGCCATCCACCACAAAGGCCGCGCAGGTCACAGCTGCATAGCGCCCAGTCTGGGCAAGATCGCGGGCCAGCAGGGGCATTTCGAACGCGCCTGGAACGTCGAACACGTCCACCTGATCGGCGGGTATCAATTCCAGAAACCCGTCGAGTGCACGGTCGACAATATCGGCATGCCAGCTGGCCTTAACAAACGCATAACGGGTGTGTGTCATCAAGATCTCCTTCCGGTTTGGTGGTCTGCTGGCGGTTGCGAAAACCGGTTCCCACTTTTCGCTGCCAGCACGACATGACACGTCACCCAAGGCGATCACGAGCAGGCGCGCGGGGTTACCGGCACACTGCACGTTCTCTTTCATCCGGACTGTAACCGTCGGCTCTGGCCTCTCACCAGATCTGCTGACACCCCGAAAAGGGGCCGCTCGCGGGCTTACGGGTTATCGCCCGCATACCGCCGGTGGGGAATTCCGCCCCGCCCTGAGAACGAGGCGCACCTTGCCAATAGGTGCGCGGTTCTGCAAGAGCTTTTGCAGGAGGACCGCAATGCACCCCAATCCCGCCTTCCGCGCCGAGGATCGTGACCGTCATATTGCTTTTGCGCGCGAGCGCGCATTTGGTGTTTTGGCTTTGTCAGCGGACCAAGGGCCTTTGCTTAGCCATGTGCCGTTTCTGTTGTCAGAAGATGGCGCAGAAGCCTCGCTGCATCTGGTGCGGTCCAATCCGATCGTCCGGGCATTGAATGAACCGCGCACGGTTCGAATCGCTGTATCGGGGCCTGACGGATATATCTCGCCCGACTGGTACGGGATTGAGGATCAGGTGCCCACTTGGAACTATGTGGCGGTGCACCTGACCGGAACGCTTTCGCTTCTTCCGCAGGACGCGTTGCGCGATTTACTCGATCGTCAGTCGGATTTTTATGAGCGCCGGTTGAACCCCAAGCCACCCTGGAGCGCCAGCAAGATGAGCGCGGAGACTCTGGACAAGATGATGCGCATGATTGTGCCCTGCAAGTTGCAGGTAGATGACATTCAGGGCACCTGGAAGCTGAACCAGAACAAGCCGGACGATGTCCGTCTAGCCGCCGCAGATCATGTGGCGGTAGACGGGTTCGGAAGCGAGACCACTCACCTCGCCGCGCTCATGCGGTCTAGGTGAGCGGACGGGCTGGTCAGTTGCTGAAGGTCGCCAGATAAGCGGCGACATCCTCAGCCCCTTTTTTCAGTTTGACGCTCATGTTCGGACGGGCGGTTTCGTCATCCAGATAATCCCTCAGGAAAACAATCGGGTCCTGCGAATATTCGACGATGTTTTCCTGTGTCCAGACCAGCCCTTCCTGGCCTGCACGGATCATGTCATCGGTGTACATCCCGATTGGTAGGCGTTCGCTTCCGTTCAGGTAATCGGTTTCTGTTCCGGCCACCCGGCCTACGACCCCATAGAGATTCGGCCCGGTGATGCCGCCTTTGACCAGAACTTTTCCATCTTTGATAATTGCATGGCACGAAGAGCACCGATTGTAGAGGCTTTCCCCCTTTGCCGGATCGCCGGCGGCGAAGGATTGCGATGAAAGAGTCAGGGCGAAGGTCAGAGTGGCTGTAAAAAGCTTTGGCATGGAAAAATCCCGCTAAGGTTGGTCCTGTTACAGGCCCTTGGGACATTCCAGCCAAATGTGCAATCGAATTGAGACTCATCTAGTGTGTTGAAAAATATCTATTTTTAACTCATTATTTTTACCAAGGTAGATTCAATCGAAGTGGATTTTTGCGTGGCAAAATCAGGTCAGAATTTTGCAGATTTTCGCCGATCAACAGTCTTCGGTTCTGTGTTGTGAGGGTGTTTTCGTTGCCTGGTTGCCATCCGAATCACTCCCTGTACCACCCGCGCGGCAGGGCAAACGTTCACGGGTAATCCGGCCCATCCCTTGAAAAAAACGCCTTTCGTTGTGACATGAATGCCAAGATGCGGCGTAGTGCGCGCCTATGACCGCTGGACGAACCGATTTCTCCCGGATAGATAGCCGCGATGAGACGCCGCTTTGATGCGGTGCTGATGCATGTTTGCCCGGTATTGCCGGGCGCCGGAATCGGAGAAAACCTCGTGTCCCACGCAGAAGACCACGAAGGCACCCGCAGAGATTTCCTCTACTACGTCGCAGGCGGCGCAGGTGTCGTTGCGACGGGTGCAGCCGTATGGCCCCTGATCAACCAAATGAACCCCTCGGCAGACGTTCAGGCGCTGTCCTCGATCCGCGTGGATGTGAGCGGTGTCGAGCCCGGAACCCAGCTGACCGTCAAATGGTTGGGCAAACCCGTGTTCATCCGTCACCGCACCGGTGTCGAAATCGACGAAGCGCAGAAGCAGGACGCCGATGGCGTGGATGCCCTGCCTGACCCGCTGGCCCGTAACTTCAATCTGAATGCTGATGCACCGGCCACGGATGCAAACCGCGTGATGCCGTCGCCGGAAGGCGAAGCGGCCGGTGCCTGGATCGTCCAGATGGGCGTCTGTACTCACCTCGGTTGTGTCCCGCTGGGCGATGCTGGTGACTTTGGCGGCTGGTTCTGCCCCTGCCACGGCTCGCATTACGATATGGCTGGCCGTATCCGCAAAGGTCCTGCACCTGAAAACCTGCCCGTTCCGCCCGCTGAGTGGACGGACGCCAGCACCATCAAACTCGGCTAAGGGAGACCCAGATGTCCGGAATTCCCCACGATCACTATGAGCCGAAGACAAGTGGCGAAAAGTGGCTGAACAGCCGCCTGCCCATCGTCGGCCTGATCTATGACACCCTGATGATCCCAACCCCCAAGAACCTGAACTGGTGGTGGATCTGGGGCATCGTCCTGGCGTTTTGCCTGGTCCTGCAAATTGTCACCGGTATCGTTCTGGTGATGCACTACACTCCGCATGTTGATCTGGCCTTTGCTAGCATCGAGCACATCATGCGCAACGTGAATGGCGGCTATATGCTGCGGTATCTGCACATGAACGGCGCATCGCTGTTCTTTGTCGCGGTATACATCCACATCTTCCGCGGCCTGTTCTATGGCTCGTACAAAGCCCCGCGCGAGGTTACGTGGATCATTGGGATGCTGATCTATCTCTGTATGATGGGCACTGCCTTTATGGGCTATGTTCTGCCCTGGGGTCAGATGTCCTTCTGGGGTGCGACCGTGATCACCGGCCTGTTTGGTGCGATCCCGTTTGTGGGTGACGCGATCCAGACTTGGCTGCTGGGCGGACCGGCTGTGGACAACGCCACGCTGAACCGCTTCTTCTCGCTGCACTACCTGCTGCCCTTTGTAATTGCGGCGCTGGTCATCGTGCATGTCTGGGCTTTCCACACCACCGGCAACAACAACCCGACAGGTGTTGAGGTTCGCCGCGGTTCGAAAGCCGAGGCCGAGAAAGACACGCTGCCCTTCTGGCCTTACTTCGTGATCAAGGACCTGTTCGCACTGGCGGTCATCCTGGTTGTGTTCTGGGCGATTGTTGGTTTCATGCCGAACTATCTGGGCCACCCGGATAACTACATCGAAGCCAACCCGCTGGTAACACCGGCACATATCGTGCCCGAATGGTACTTCTTGCCGTTCTACGCGATCCTGCGTGCCTTTACCGGCGAGGTCTGGGTTGTTCAATTCGCCAGCTTCATCACCGGCGGCATCATTGACGCCAAGTTCTTTGGTGTTCTGGCGATGTTTGGTGCGATCCTGGCTATGGCTCTGGCGCCGTGGCTGGACACGTCGACCGTACGTTCGGGTAAATACCGGCCGATGTTCAAATGGTGGTTCTACCTGCTGATCGTCGACTTCTTTGCCCTGATGTGGCTGGGTGCGATGCCCGCAGAAGAGCCCTATGCGACTTTCTCGTTAATCGCATCGGCCTACTGGTTCGGCTATTTCTTCGTGATCCTGCCGGTTCTGGGTGTCATCGAAAAACCCGATGCACAGCCGGAAACCATCGAAGAAGACTTCAACGCGCATTATGGCAAGGCTGACGCCGATGCCACGCCGGCCGAGTAAGAAGAGGGACCGGAAACATGTTCAAGAAACTTGCAATCGGTGCCGCGTTTGCTATCGCACTTGCTCCTGTCGCGTCTAACGCGGCAGGCGGAGGCGAACAGCATATCGAGGACTTCCAATTCTCATTCGAAGGCCCGTTCGGAACCTGGGATCAACACCAGTTGCAGCGCGGCCTGCAGATTTACACCGAGGTTTGCGCGGCCTGTCACGGCCTGCGCTATGTGCCTCTGCGTGACCTCGAAGCGCTGGGCTATTCGGAAGACGAAGTCACCGCCTATGCGGCGGGCAACTTTGAAGTGTTCGACCCCGAGCTGGACGATTTCCGCCCGGCTAAACCCGTTGACCATTTCCCCGCCAATGATGGCGTTGGCGCACCCGACCTGAGCCTGATGGCCAAGGCGCGTGCCGGTTTCCACGGCCCTTACGGTCTGGGGATCAACCAGCTGGTCAACGGCATGGGCGGCCCGGAATACATCGCCTCGTTGCTGGATGGTTATACCGGCCACGAAAAGGAAGAAGCGGGAACGGTTCTGTACGAAAACACCGCCTTCCCCGGTGGTTGGATTTCGATGGCGCCCCCGCTTTCGGATGAGCAGGTCGAGTTTGCCGATGGCCACGCAAATGACGTCGAGCATATGTCGGAAGACGTTGCAGCCTTCCTGATGTGGACGGCTGAACCGAAGATGATGGAGCGTAAGTATTCGGGCTTTGTCGGTGTTGTCTTCCTGACGCTTCTGTCGGTCCTGTTGTACCTGGTCAACAAGCGTCTGTGGGCAGGCGTTAAAGGCAAGAAGAAACACTAAGCGCCTATTCAGAAAAGTTAGAAACCCCCGCGCCACTGGCAGCGGGGGTTTTTTTGTTGCTTGGGGGTGGAAGGTGCCAGCCCCTTCTTGGCCTGCGGCCAATTCATCCCCGAGGTATTTTTTGGCCAGATGAAGAGGCGGATCAGGCGCTGAGCTGCGTATCCGAGCGGCCGGTGATCGTCGCGGTCACGATTTGCCCTTCGGGTTGAGGGGTATTGAATGTGACTTCGGTGAATTGCGCGGTCCGGCCCATATGGGGGGTCTCCATCAGGATGTGATGGGTTTTGCCGAGTTGAGCGGTCAGGTGTTTGGTAACCTGCGCCTCGCCAGCGGCGCGCAGGCGGGCGGCGCGGGTTTTGATGACATTGCCGTTGACCTGCTGCGGTATTCTGGCCGCGGGCGTGCCCTCGCGTTTGGAGTAGGGGAAGACATGCAGCCATGTCAGATCGCAATCGGCAACCAGCCTTAGCGAGTTTTCGAAATGGGCCTCGGTCTCGGTCGGAAAACCGGCTATGATGTCAGCGCCAAAGGTCATCTCAGGGCGCAGCTCGCGGGCCTCTTGGGTAAAGCGGATCGCATCGTCACGCAAATGGCGGCGTTTCATCCGCTTCAGGATCAGATCGTCGCCATGCTGCAGCGACAGATGCAAGTGAGGCATCAGGCGGCGTTCTGTGGCAATAGCCTGCATCAGGTTTTCATCGACCTCGATCGAATCGATCGAGCTGATCCGCAGGCGCGGCAAATCAGGCACCAGTTTGAGGATGCGCATAACCAGATCACCCAGCTTTGGCTGGGCAGGCAGGTCAGCCCCCCATGAGGTCAGGTCGACGCCGGTCAGAACGACCTCATTATAGCCCTTATCGACCAGACGCTTGATCTGGTCCAAAACAACGCCCGCGGGGACGCTGCGCGAATTACCGCGGCCATATGGGATGATGCAGAAGGTACAGCGGTGGTCACAGCCATTCTGAATCTGTACATAGGCGCGGGAACGAGTGCCAAACCCATCGATCAGGTGGCCAGCGGTTTCGGTAACCGACATGATGTCATCAACCTGGACGGCCTCGGTTTCACCAATGAAATCCGCCGCCATGCCTTTCCAGGTTTCGGGTCGCATCTTTTCAGTGTTGCCAATGACGGCATCGACCTCTTCCATCTGGGAAAAGGTCTGCGGTTCTGTCTGCGCGGCGCAGCCGGTCACAATCAGCCGGGCATTCGGGTTTTCGCGGCGCAGTTTGCGGATTTCCTGCCGGGCCTTGCGCACTGCCTCGGCGGTCACGGCGCAGGTATTCACCACCACCGCATCGGTCAGACCGGCCTGTTGCGACAGCTCTTTCATCGCCTCGGTCTCATAGGCGTTCAGGCGGCAGCCCAGCGTGGTGAATTTGGGCGGGTTCATCCCAGCGACCTCAGGAATTCCGGCGTCAGCATGCCTGAGAAGACATGGGCGGTAGGGCCGGTCATCCAGACGCCATCGTCGCGCCAATCAATCCAAATCGTGCCGCCGTCCAGCTCGATCTGAACCTTGCGTCCGGTCAGGCCGCGCCGGGCTGCGGCCACGGCCGTTGCGCAGGACGAAGAGCCAGAGGCCAGGGTGATGCCAACGCCCCGTTCCCATACGCGCATGCGGATATGATCCGGACCGATCAGCTGTGCCACTTGTACATTGGTCCGTTCTGGATAGAGCGGATGATATTCATACCGTGCGCCGAACTCTGCCAGCGGAATCGCCTCGGCATTGTCGACAAAGAAGGTGCAATGCGGGTTTCCCATGCCGGTGGCGGATGGGGCGCCTTCGATCGGCAGTTCCAAGGTGTCCACGTCTTCGGTCAATGGAATCTCGTGCCAGTTCAGCTGCGGCAGTCCCATATTAACCGAAGTCAGCCCGTCCCCCGCATCGCTTGCATACAGCGTTCCCCGCTCGGTGGTCAGGGTCAGGGTCTGTTTGCCGGTTTCCTCCATCAGAAACCGCGCGATACAGCGGGTGGCATTGCCACAGGCGGCCGAGGTCGAGCCATCGGCGTTGTAGAACACCAGATGGGCATCTGATACGCCATTTTCGATGACGGCGAGCTGATCAAAGCCGACCCCAAATTGCCGATGCCCAATGGCTTGGGCCAAGGCTGGAGTCACCCCGACCTCATGCGCGCGCGCATCCACAATGACAAAGTCATTGCCCAGCCCATGCATCTTCATAAAGGGCAATCCGGTGTTCTGAATTCCTTGCATGGCGGGCATATAACGTTGCTGCGGATGGGAATCCACCCTGTGGCGCAGATTCGTGAAAAAAGGGGTTGACCCCCTTGCGCCACCTGCCTAAGTAGGCCGCCTATCGGGACGCCGTTTCGAAAGAAACTACAGGCGTAACGAGGTGTGAAATAAGGTCTTGAACCCAGTCGGGAAAATGCCTTACAGAGCGCCACGGATCCAAAGGATCCAAACAAAAGAGTGGGCCGTTAGCTCAGTTGGTAGAGCAACTGACTTTTAATCAGTGGGTCGCAGGTTCGAATCCTGCACGGCTCACCACTTTTTACATAACACCAAGGCGTTACGCAGGATCAGATTGAAGCGAACGTATAGCCACACCGCATGTGCGATGATCTGCCGAGGAGATCCGTGGCGATTGTAGCTGATCGGCGATGGCTTCTTCGATGTCACCTTCGTCCAATAGCGGGTGTGAGAAACCAAACGGCAAGTTGACGGGACAAAGCCCTTCGAAGTGCGGAAATCACTTTACGTTCAAGTGGTTGCGATTTCTGCTGACCTCTGAAATTAAATGGTGCCTCAAGAGGGACTCGAACCCCCGACCTTGTCCTTACGAAGGACCTGCTCTACCAGCTGAGCTATTGAGGCAAGCGAGGCTCGTTTAAACCCTCGTGCGGGTGCTTGCAAGCGGTGAAACCCCGGGTTTCATGACCTCAGAAGCACCTGTTTCCGCATTTTGTTATCACCGTTCATTGAGAGTCCGGCGCGCACTGGAAATCGGAACCGGGTTGACTGTAGTTATATATTTCCATATTTCATGAAATATGGATATTATAGCAACAGAACAACTGGCGACTTTGGGTCACCCGCAACGGCTTTCAGTGTTTCGCATGTTGATGCGACGCTTTCCTGACGCTGTCCCGGCCGGAGAGCTTGCCTTGGGGCTGGGGATCAAGCCCAACACATTATCGAACTATCTGAACGCGTTGCGACAGGCGGGGCTGGTCCGGCAGAATCGGTCTGGTACCTCTTTGCTCTACTCGATCGAGATGCAGAATGTGCAGCAGATGCTGGATTACTTACTGAACGACTGCTGCCGCGGACGCCCCGAAATCTGTATCCCGTCAGGCTGGGAAAGCGACAGATCAGCGGACCGAAAATATAACGTTCTTTTCCTGTGCGTTGGCAATTCCGCCCGTTCGATATTTGCTGAATCTATCCTTCGCGCGCTGGCGGGTGAGCGTTTCAACGCATATTCTGCGGGAACGCAGCCTTCATCCGGGCTCAACCCTATAGCGGTGCAGGTCCTTAAGGACAAAGGGCATGATGTTTCGGCTCTGCGCTCGAAACATATGTCAGAATTTGCCGCCTCTGACGTGCCCGAGATGGATTTTGTCTTTACCGTCTGCAATCAGGCCGCGAATGAGGAATGCCCGGCATGGGATGGCCAGCCGATCAGCGGTCACTGGGGCGTGGTCGACCCGGTCATGGCGACAGGCACGAAGGCTGAAAAAAGCCTGGCCTTCCAGAACGCCTATGGTTCGCTCAGGCGCAGGATCGAGGCCTTTACCTCGCTGCCGGTCGAAAGCCTCGACCGGATCGCGTTGCAATCTGCTGTCGACGATATTGCCAGAACATCTGACGAGGACATGACATGACAACCTACGCCGTGAATGGCCTTGGCCGGATGGGCAAGCTGGCCCTGAAACCACTATTGGAGAAAGGCGCAAAGATTGCCTGGATCAACGACGGGATCGGTGATCCAGAAATGCACGCTCATTTGCTGGAATTCGACACGGTTCATGGCCGCTGGGAAGCAGATTTTGACTATGACAAAGACAGCGTCGCCATAGAGGGTATGCGCTTGCCGTTTGTCGGTACCCGCGACCTGAACGCGCTGCCACTGGACGGGGTCGACGTGGTGATTGACTGCACCGGCGCCTTCAAAACCGAGACCAAGCTGGCGCCATATTTTGATGCAGGCGTCAGGAAGGTTGTCGTCTCGGCACCGGTCAAGGATGGCCCGACCGCCAATATCGTGATGGGCGTGAACGAAGGTACATATGATCCGAGCGCGCATCACATCGTGACGGCTGCGTCCTGCACCACCAACTGCCTGGCGCCGGTGGTCAAGGTGATCCACGAAAATCTGGGCATTCGGCACGGGTCGATGACCACGATCCATGATGTGACGAATACGCAGACCATCGTGGACCGACCCGCCAAAGACCTGCGCCGCGCGCGCTCGGCCCTGAATTCGCTGATCCCAACCACCACCGGCTCGGCCACGGCAATCACCTTGATCTACCCCGAGCTGACAGACCGGTTGAACGGCCACGCGGTCCGGGTGCCGCTGCTGAATGCCTCGCTGACCGATTGCGTGTTCGAAGTGGAGCGGGAAACAACCGTCGAAGAGGTCAACGCGTTTTTCAAAGAAGCCGCCGATGGAGATTTGAAGGGTATTCTGGGCTATGAGACCCGCCCTCTGGTCTCGACAGACTATACCAATGACCAGCGCTCCTCGATCATCGATGCCCCGTCGACCATGGTGGTGAACGGCACCCAGGTAAAGATCTACGCCTGGTATGACAATGAGATGGGATACGCGCACCGTCTGGTCGACGTCGCGCTCATGGTCGGAGCCGCGCTGTGACCCAGCGGCCCGAAGGTTTGTCGGCCTATATCGCGGTCACGGCAGCCTATTGGGCATTCATGCTGACCGACGGCGCGCTTCGTATGCTGGTGCTGCTGCATTTTCATACGATGGGCTTCTCGCCGGTCCAGCTGGCCTATCTGTTTGTTCTGTATGAAATTGCCGGTATCGGCACCAATCTGGCGGCGGGCTGGATTGCGGCTCGGTTCGGGTTGACCTCGACGCTCTATGCGGGGCTTGGCCTGCAGGTGGGGGCGTTGCTGTTGCTGACACAACTAGACCCTAATTGGGCAATTCCTGCCAAAGTGGCCTTTGTCATGATCGTTCAGGGTGCCAGCGGCGTGGCCAAGGATCTGGCCAAGATGTCTTCGAAATCCGCCGTGAAACTGCTGGCCCCGACCGAGGATGGCGGCCTGTTTCGCTGGGTTGCCCTGCTGACCGGGTCCAAGAACGCGGTCAAAGGGCTGGGCTTTTTGCTGGGTGCAGGTCTGCTGGCCACGTTTGGCTTTAACTGGGCGGTGCTGGCCATGGCTATGGTGCTGGGCGTCATCATGATCGCGGTTGTTCTATTCATGCCGCCGGGCCTGCCCAAAGGGCGTAAAGGCGCAAAATTCTCTGAGGTTTTTTCGAAATCCCCCAATATCAACTGGCTGTGCCTGTCCCGCCTGTTTCTGTTTGGCGCGCGCGATGTGTGGTTTGTGGTCGGGATTCCGATCTATTTCTATGCGGTGCTTTCCGACGGGTCCGAAACCGGGAACCGAGCGGCCTTTTTCATGATCGGGACATTCATGGCGGCCTGGATCATCCTATACGGCGCAGTTCAGGCCAGCGCCCCGAAGATCCTGCGCGCCTCTGACCGGTCCGAGCCCCAATTGATCCGCGCCGCGCGCGATTGGGCCGTAGCCCTGTTCTGCGTGCCTGCCGCCCTGACCGTCGCTGTGGCCTTATCCTCGGGGCCCGCCACTTGGCTGACCATTACGCTGGTGATCGGCTTGCTGATCTTTGGAGTGATCTTTGCCGTGAACTCCTCGCTGCACTCCTATCTGATCCTGTCCTTTTCTCAGGCCGAGCGGGTCACGATGGATGTCGGTTTCTATTACATGGCCAACGCGGCCGGCCGATTGCTGGGCACAGTGCTGTCTGGCCTCACTTACCAGATCGGTGGTTTGGCAATGGTTCTGGGAACAGCCGCAACAATGGTCGCTCTGTCCGCGATGGCCTCGGACAGGATGCAGGACCGTTTGGCGGTGGGTTAGCATTCTCACCAAGCTTGCTCGCGAATGCGGCATGGACTTCATAATTTTTGCGGATGAATTCTGTGACGGGACAAGTGGAATTAGCCCCTACATGTTACGCTATCCGGTAGAAACGCTTTGTTGGCGATGCCGCAGGGCATTTCAGCGGATCCAATTTGTTGTTTCAAAATCTCAGTGGCACACTCGGGAAGCGCGCAAAGCCACGCGTTCGAAAGCTCACTGAAGCAAAAGACTATTTTGATTGGTACCCAAGCAATAAGGCTTGCAGTGGTTCGTGGCCGACCGCTCAGCCTTAACAATCCGATATCACTGCCCAGAGGCATTTGACCTGGAATGCCACCACTCGAATTGCATGAGGTCCGAGCATCAGCATTCCTTGGTCGGGTAGAAGTTAATGTCACACCACCGTGGCTATTCTGCAGCGTTCGGAACCGTCGCTTCTGCGTACATTCCCTTCACACGTTCCTTTGTTGGATCGAAATGCGGGAATGGCACGATCTTGGCTTTCAACCGCTTTTGTTGGCCGTCCAGCTGCCCGATTTCGATGTCCGCTCCAACGATGGCATGGGTAACCGAAATCCGACCCAAAGCGATGACCTTGCCGAGGATGGGTGATTTCATCGCGCTGGTAATCTCTCCGACCTGCGCTTTCCCAACGCGCACGCAGTCACCGGGTGAGGGGACCGTACCCCCTTCGATCTCAAATCCAACCAGTTTGCGGTGTGGGTGGACCTTGCGCTCCTCTATCGCCGCCCGCCCGATGAAGTCGTCGTCCTTTGATTTCAGCGGCACAGTAAAGCCGATGCCGGCCTCGAACGGATCGGTCTGATCGTCGAATTCCGACCCGGCAAAGATCAGACCGCCCTCGATCCGCAACATGTCCAATGCGGCCAGGCCCAGAGGCGCAATGCCATACTCTTGGCCCACCTCCCAGACACGATCAAAGATTTCGACGGCATCCTTGGGATGGCAGAAGATTTCATACCCAAGCTCTCCGGAATAGCCGGTCCGAGAAATTACAACAGAAGTCCCCTGCACATCACCAACCCGCGCGACCGAAAGCCGGAACCACGGCAGTTCGTCGATCGTTGGTTGCTGAGGCGGTGTCCAGAATATCTTGGAAAGTATGTCGCGGCTATGCCGCCCCTGAACTGCAATGTTGTGCAACTGGTCCGTAGAGTTGCGCACCCAGACATTCATATTGCGTTTGAGCGCCTGTTCCTGCAGCCACAACCCGCTGGTGTCATTCCCACCGATCCAGCGGAAGTTCGTCTCACCCAACCGGTAGACGGTGCCATCGTCGATCATACCGCCGTGCTCATAGCACATGGCGGTATAAACGACCTGACCAACGCTCAGTTTTTTCATGTTGCGGGTCACGCAAAGCTGCATCAGTTCTTCGGCGTCAGGTCCCACGACTTCGTATTTGCGCAGCGGGCTGAGGTCCATGACAGCAACCTTGTCCCGGCAAGCCCAATATTCGGCAATCGCGCCATGATTGGTCATCGTGTTGGGCAGCCAATAGCCATTGTATTCGACGAAATCACGGGTGTGCCGTGCAAAGCAGTCGTGAAATGCTGTTTTCTTAGTTTCTTCCACATCCGCCTCCGCAGATTTTCTATAGCCATAGGACCGCTTGAAATCCTCGGTCGCCTTATAGGTTCGCACTTGAATGTCTGTTGGATTCCAGCCATTTGCCGGGTCGATATCGCAGGGACAGCCCGTGCTGACGCAAACCAGATCGGTCAGGGCGCGCAGCAGGACGAAGTCACCGGGTCGCGACCACGGATCGTCCATGCCAATGGCGTTGGTGTCATCCAGCATCGTGTTGAAAAAGAAGTTGATCGCTGGCCAGCCACCGCGCGGCTTGATGCCATATTGGTCCAGATCCTTGTTGATATTGTCCGAACAATTCACATGGCCGGGATAACCAAGGTCTTCGTAATATCGCGCCGTACAGGCCAGACCGAACGTGTCATGGCGCCCACAGGTATCTTGAACGATTTCGATCAGGGGCTCTTGATCTACTGACCAGTACTTTGAGAAAATCCCGGGTTGAGGATACAAGCTGCCCATCAGGCTGCGTGTTGTTGTCGGGTCGATTTCACGCTCGATCCCCTGATCCAGTGCGCGGCGGCTGAATGCCTGAAAATCGGAACACTCTCGGCCACGAATATCGACGATCTGGATGAATTCACCGGCCTTCACTTCATATGAGTGCGCATTTCCCGGCTGAATATTGAAATCCTTAAGCGGATCGGCCAGCGGATCGGGCGGTCCGACATCGGGCTTTTCCAATCCGGGCGCTGAGCGCTGGATGTACAAGATGATATCCGTAGGAGGGTTGTTGTCCTCGGGGCGCATAGCCTTGCCTGGTGCAGCGACAATCAAAAGACCATCGCTTTCTGCCACGAAATGCACCATGTCGCCGGGGCGTGACCCGTCAGCGAATGCCCGGATTGCGTCGCCTTTTCCGATGTCGAAGCCCGCGATTTCCAATGCACGCAGAACTTTTTTGCCAGATGCTGATCCATTTGCGAGGGTTGCGATCAAACCTTCGGGCCGTCCATGCCCCTGTGTGCCCAGCATGGCTGCATCGGAGCTTCGGTCAGGGGAAAAGAAGACCATCTCAGCCGGTTGCATCCCATCGCGATCCAGCAGCGTGATGGTATCGCCCTTGGACACCGGTACCGCGCGCGACCCCATTCCGGGGATCGGGTGGCGTTCCGTTCCATGCGGCAGGATCGGAAGGCCGGGGGCCAGAACCCCGCTGCGTTCGAATGGAACTTCGAAGACCGGCTTCACATTCATAGTGTGTTTTCCTGAATGGCTTCGGTTGCACCGCGATGGGTGACCACCAAGAGGCATCCCGCCTCGGTTCGCGAATAGTGGCTGAACCCGGCAGCAAGGCTGACAAAATCGCCGCTGCGATATCGAAACCCGTCGTGGTCGGTCAGATCGCCCTCAAGCACAAAGAACTCTTCCGGCCCGTAATGGACATGAGGGTTCGAACGTGTGCCTGGCGCCATCTTCATCAGATAGCTGCCTTGTCCGGTTTCTTCATCGAAACTGATATTCTTCCACCAGACCTGCGCATCGGGCAGGCCGTCCATTCGCATCCGGACAAATCCGGGGTCATCGAAGCGGATAACGGTGCGTGCGCTCTGCTGTAGTGCCATCTTAGTCGAGCCCCAACCGCTTTTTGCGCTGATCAGCCCAGCTGCTGATCGCCATGTCGAAGGTAAGCGCCATCAGCGAGACATTCATGCCGAGCACAAAGTTCTTGCCCAGTTCGGTACCTGCCAGAGTTCGTTGAAGTTCCTGCCCCAGATCCTGCGTTCCAATGAAGGCCGCGATAATGACCATGAAGAAGGCGAACATGATGGCTTGATTAAACCCGACCGCCATAGTTGGCAGCGCCAGAGGGAACTGAACCGACATGAGTTTTTGCCGGCGGGTCGAGCCGGACATATCTGCTGCCTCGGTCATTTCCGGCGGCACGTTGCTGAGGCCAATAATGGTGTACCGGATCAGCGGGACGGCGGCGAAGATCAGAATCGAGAACACAACCGCGACATCATTGACCCCGAACAACATGATCGCAGGGATCAAGTAAATGAAGCTTGGGAAGGTTTGCGCAGTGTCGCAAGCCAGCAAAATGCTCTTGGACCAACGCGCGGACCGCGCAGCGACAACGCCCAGGGGGATACCGATCATGGTTGCCAGCGCAACGGCCGAGATCACGGTATACAAAGTGATAACCGACCGATCCCACCAGCCCGAAAACGCGACAATCGTAAAGAAGACTGCTGCGTAGATGCCGGGCTTTCGGCCACCAACCCAATAAGCAAAGGAAACAACCAGCAGGATGAACGCGGGAGTTGGAATGGCGAGTAGCGTATTCCGGAATGGAATCAGAACCTTGACGTTCAGAAACCAGCGCAACCATTCGGTTGTCCCTTTGATCATGTCGATGGCCAGGAACGACTTGATAACCACGTCGATTTCCTTGCCCTGGCTTAGATGCTGCTTGCGGCCAATTTCGGCCAGGATCGGGAAGACCTGAGACAGCAGAGTGAACCCAACAAACAGACCCAGTGCGACCAGCGAAATCTGGTGGCGCTTCCACCATGGGGTGCCGCGTTCGAAGTGCACTGGCTGTTTGACGACCCAGGCCTTTGACATCCGATCCAACGTGACAGCCAGAAGGACGATGGTTACGCCAATCTCGAAAGAACGGCCCAGCTTGAAACTACCCATCATCGCCAGCAGTTTCGCGCCAAGACCGGGCATTCCGATAAAGGCGGTCAGAACAACCATCGCAAGACACAACATGATCACCTGATTGACGCCGACCAGAACCTCGGTCCGCGCGGCTGGAACGTAGACGTGGCGCAACATCTGCCATTTGGTACATCCAGACATCTGGCCTGCTTCGATCACTTCGGGGCTGACTTTTTTCAAGCCCAGAGTGGTCATCAGGATCATCGGCGGGATGGCAAAAGTAATTGTTGCGACGGCCCCAGCTGTCGGTCCGACCTTAAAAAAGATCACTGCTGGCAAGAGATACGTAAAGAAGGGCAGGGTTTGCAGCACGGACAGCATGGGTTTCAGCATCCGCTCGAACCAGCGGTATTTCCAGGCGGCGATGCCCAGTATCAAGCCCAAAAGAAACGCCAGCGGTGCGGCAACCACGATGACAGACATCGTCTGCATGGCGATCTTCCACTGCCCGATCGCGGCCGTCCAGATGAAGGTTCCCGCGCCTAATGCGGCCAGACGCCAACCACCTACGGCGTAGCCGACGACGGCTGCCACTGCGGCGATTGCGGACCATGGGATCGGGCCTAGATTGGGCCAACGGCGCTTGCCTTCCAGAAGGTTCGCTGACGTATCCAGCAGGAACTCAAGCGGACCTTCGGCGATAAATCGTGTGACATAGATCAGGCCAAGATCATTTTGGATAAAGTAGAAGACTGCATCCAGAACCTGCGCCGTCGGCGGAATCGCGGCTTCGGGGATGCGGTTTAGCCATTCGGGCAGAACTCCGACAGCTTTGGCAACGATCAGCACGAAGGCGGCGGCCAGCAGTGTAGTCAGGACTCTGGTTTTTCCCCACGTCCCGTCTGAAGTGTCCGGTACTTCGGTGGACAGCGCCGCCATCATTCAGCTCCAAGCAGAACATTCAATGCGGCGTCACGTTCCAAAACACCGGTGACAACGCCTTTGTCATCCGCCACCGGCAAAAGAATGCGGTTATCGTTGACAAGAACTCGCGCCAGCTCGTGAATGGTTGATCCACCATTGATTGGTGCGCCCTCCAAGGCATGACCGTTCACAGGTTTTGCCAGGCCTTTGGCATGTACGACCCGGGCCTTGTTGACATCTTCGGTAAACTTGGCCACGTACTCGGTGGCAGGGTTCATCACAATCTTGTCGGGGGTGTCACATTGTTCGACCGCGCCGTTGCGCATGATTGCAATCCGGTCTGCCAGACGTAGCGCTTCGTCAAAATCATGCGTGATGAAAACGATGGTTTTGCCCAGCATCTCTTGCAATCGCAGGAATTCATCCTGCATTTCGCGGCGGATCAGTGGATCAAGCGCCGAGAATGGCTCGTCCAGAAACCAGATATCGGGTTCAATGGCGAGCGACCGGGCGATTCCCACTCTTTGCTGTTGGCCGCCGCTCAATTCCCGTGGGAAGTATTCTTCCCGACCTTCAAGGCCCACCAACTTAATGACTTCCAGCGCGCGCTCGCGCCGATCATGACGATCTTGTCCGCGCATTTCCAACGGAAAGGCCACGTTGTCCAAAACCGTGCGATGTGGCAGCAGTCCGAAAGACTGAAACACCATGCCCATCTTGTTTCTGCGCAATTCAATCAGATCGCGCTCGCTCAGGCTCATGATGTCCTGACCGTCAACCTCAATCGTTCCACCTGTAATGTCGTGCAGGCGCGAAAAGCAACGTACCAGCGTCGACTTGCCTGACCCTGACAAACCCATGATGACCAGCATTTCGCCACGGCCAACCTCAATCGAGACATCCTTGACACCGGCGATATAACCATCTGCACGGATTTCATCAAAACCGCGGCCAGCGGGCATGGACTTCAGGTAGCTCTCTGGCGAGGGCCCAAACAGTTTCCATACATTTTTGGCTGAGATGACAGGCGCTGTGGCGGACATGGCTGCCTAACTTTCTTGTTGAGCGCGGCCTTGCATCGATCAGATGGTCAAGGCCGCGCCAGTTTCGGTGGATGTAGCCGGGATTATGAGCTGCAGGAACTGATCCAAGGATCGACGACAGCGCGGTTGGCGTCCAGCCATTCTTCGGCGGCTTCTTCCGGTTCAAGCTCATCAGTATCGACCAGCTTCGCCATCTCGGCAATCTGCGGATTGGTGAAAGAAATCTCTGTCAGGGCGCAATACGCGGCCGGCCATTTGTCTTTCATACCATCCCAGGCTGCCTTTTTCAGGTAACCTTTGGCGGGGTTGCCGCAATCATACAACGCATTCGGGTTAGGACCCTTGGCTGGGTCTTTGTCGCATCCGTCTTCCCATGCTGGGAACTCAACGAACTCACCAGGCCAGACGGCTTCGGCAAAGTTTGGCGTCCAGTTAAAAACCAGTACCGGCGTTTTGTCGGCCTCAGCCGCGCCAATCTCGGCCCAAAGGGCTGCGGCGGAACCCGCATTGATCACGGTAAAGTTCAGATCAAGTGCTTCGGCGCGTTCTTTACCATGCTTCAACCAGTCAACTGGACCATCCAGATACCGACCCTTGTCGCCGGTTTCGGCTGTCGCGAACAGGTGTGCGCAGTCGTTCAATGCATTCCAATCTGGCAGGCCCGGGCAGGATTCCTTGGTCCACATGGGATACCACCAATCCTCACGTGTAACGGCGTCATGATCGCCTGCGTCATGCAGGCCACCTTTTTCCAATGCCGCCCTGTAGGACGCGCCAAACGCGCCTTCCCAGACTTCCATCTCCAACGCCACATCGCCCAGGCGCACCGATTCATAGACCGCCTGGCTGTCGGTGGTGACGTATTCGACGTTGTTGCCCATCTCTTCAAAGATCAGGCCGACAACGTTCGACATCACGATCTGGCTGGACCAATTGTGAATTGGGATCACGATCGGGTCGCTGCTGTCTTCTGCAGTCGCCCCTGTTCCCGCTACTGCTGCCAAAGTTGCAGCAGAAAGGAGGTTTGTAAGTTTCATGTTTGCTCCCTGAGTGATGTTCATTTTTTAGGTTGTGGACTCTTCCGGCCCCGAATTTGTGCATTCTGCGCAGAATCGCCCCAGACGCAGAACAGAAATTTGAGGGTCTTTGGCTATAAATTCTTGAGGCTAACCCGACTTTTTGCTATCTTAACAATTAGTTGCCTGATCGATTGCCAGCAGATGAGGCCAAATGTTTTTCGATCGCTATAACGTCCAGTTCGGGAATCCGCTCTGAAATGCCAAAGAAAACTTCAGTCACAGGGAAAGTCCTTCCACCGCTCGACTATTTGTTGGCGTTTGAAGCTGCCGCAAAGGCGCAGAGCTTTGCGCAGGCCAGTAAGGTTCTGAACATCTCTGAAACGGCGATCAGCCGCAAAGTGCGGTTGCTAGAGCAACACTATGATGTGCCGTTGTTTGTGCGAGGGCACCGATCTGTTTCGCTTACCCAACAAGGGGCCATCCTGCTGGCAACCGTGGAGAAGTCGCTGGACCTGATGCGGGATGTCAGCCGGGATATGCTGGCCAAACATCAGGCCAACACGGTATCGATCTCCGCCACCAACTCTGTCGCTTCTCTTTGGCTGATGCCGCAACTTCGCAAGTTCAACAAATCAAATGGCCGCATCCGTATTTCGCTGGTCTCTTCTGACAGCGACGCAGAGTGCCTGTCGGATTCGATGGACTTGACGATCCTGCGTGGAGATGGCGATTGGCCGGGATACGAGGCACAGCTTTTGTTCGGAGAAACCGTATTTCCGGTCTGCAGCCCAGAGTATCTCAAGAGCAACCCCAAAGCGGCAGATATATCTGCGCTGCCGGAACTGGACCTTATTGAAGTGGCCAGTGGCCATGCAGAGTGGATGACATGGCGCACTTGGTTCAGCGGCAATGGGGTATCGACGTCCTCGATGGAACAGGCAGTGGAGTTCAATACCTATCCGTTGTCAGTGCAAGCAGCTGTCGATGGACTGGGAATTGCATTGGGTTGGGCCCATCTTGTTGATCCTTTGCTTGAAAGCGGCACTTTGGTCAGACCGGTTCTGGGCGCATCAGTGCGAACACAGTCCGGATACTACCTGTTAAAAAGGCCTCTTCACAAAGCTTTCCCAGAGCAGCGCATCGTTGAAGATTGGTTGCTTGGTCTCAGCGCGGGTCGGAAAAGATACGCCTGATCGCTGTGGCCAGCCTCTGTTTCCTAACGATGAATCGAGTAGCACTTTCAGGGAGTGTTAAACTCGCATATTGACCCTAGGGAATAAATATTTACTTTAAAGAAAAATATATGCGAATCTGGCTCGGCTCTTTGCCGTTCTGGTTGGAATACTATTGGCCTATTTTATGCAGGGAGACCGAAACCCAATGAGCTATAAATCTGACATCGAAATTGCGCGTGAGGCGAAGAAGAAGCCGATTCAGGAGATTGG
>NZ_JBXWOT010000007.1:0-164629 GCF_059611025.1 Ruegeria sp. CDSB114 | reverse complement strand
CGCGGGATGGAGCAGCCCGGTAGCTCGTCAGGCTCATAACCTGAAGGTCGTAGGTTCAAATCCTACTCCCGCAACCAAAATCACTACACAATATCAATATATTACACACCGTGCCCGAGCGGGCTTTTGCGTTGCGCCATCACAACTGGAAGCACCGTGGAAGCAAGCAGTACGAGAAAAACACTGTGACGGACCCGTAACAGATAATGCCAACCCGTAGGAAACGGGCAGCAATGTTGGTTACGCACCCTCGCTGCCTGGCCCGCTCAACGTGAGACCCTTGGCGTTGAAGGAGGCGAAGGAATACCATGATCCTGTGTTAGGTCGGCTAGGTGCCAAGGGACTGCAAGGCCCGAAACACCGGGTGGAAGAGCTGAAATTGATTTAGACATTCTTCCCTAAGACCTGCCTGGGTTACGGTGGGTTGGGCGGTAAGATCCGTCCAAACGGTAAGCCCCTTGCGGCGTAGAAGGTCCAGATGGGGGTGATCACTCGCATAGCCTGACGGTCCGCGCTTCAACTCGGGCTCGCTGATCCTGACATTCTTGGCCGTAAGATCATTGATGATTGCCATGAGATCATTGCCCGCTGGTCCTGCTACGCCGGTCCGATACCTCTCTAGGGCTGCTTTTACATATTGGAAGACGCCGCACCCAAGGGACAGGCAATCCGGGGACAGCCCGAAATGCCAAAGCGGGGGCTGATCTCCGCAATCCCCGGGTATGAAAGACATGCGCAGATGAGGATTATAGGGTGTCTTGTCGTTTGAGAACCGCACGTCTCGATGAATACGATAGATCTTGGCCGAATGGGGCATGTGCGTCATCTCGGCCAGCGCCTGTGACATCTGGGCCGCAAATTGTTCTGCGGGCTGTTTGATCGCTGCCTCATAGATCTGTTTGTTGGCGTGAAACCACTCGCGTCGATTATTGGCTCGCAGATCAGAAAGAAACTCAAGGGCCTCGGGCGAAAAGCAGCGGAACTGATCCATCATCTTCTCCTGATATTCAACTTTTCGGCGGCAGGCTGGCGGCGTGCGCCAGGCACAGGCTCAGCCAGTCACCCAGCGCAGCCGGATCGCAGTTGGCCTCGTCTACAACGACAAACCCACCGAGTTTTCGCTTTCCGTGGACAATCGGGTTTGCAAACGGATTAGAAAGCGCCTCGGTCTCTTTGGCCTTGCCGACACGGAACATGAACCGTCCAAACCCGTCTTTGTCGCTGCGCGCGCCGCACAACATATTGCCGTTCAGAAAAAAGCAGGTGCCACCCATCATCCGCATTTCGGAAATTCCAATATGCGCCTCGAGGGCGAGGCGCATACGTTGGTTCAGGTGTTCATCATTTGGCATCAGACTGATCCCGCCAACTGCCAAAGAATTGACAGGGACAAGACCAGCATCACCAATGTTGTCAGTGCGGCACCGATCACCCGACCTTTGCCGTCGGGGGTGGAACGCAGGCTGACATAATGCACGGCGCGGGCCACCAACAGCACAAGACCGCATCCCCCGACCAGCCAGTCTGAGGCACCGGCAATCTCCGCCCCCGCCAAAGCCAGCAGGGCCAGTGGAACATATTCAGTAAAGTTCCCATGTGCCCGAATCCGCCGCAGCAGCTCGTCGTCATCCCCGTGCAGCAGTAAAACTCCGGTCTGGGATCGTCTGATGCCTACAAGAATTCCCATCGGAATACTCATAAGCACAAAGATTGCTGTCACAAGCAGAGCGATTTGCGGTGTGTGTTCCATGGGAATTCTCCTGTCTGCCCAAGATTAAGACGCCATGCTTTCATAAGTAATCAACGCAAACCGTGCGCCCTGTGGGTCGTTCAGAGTGGCCATCCGGCCGACCCCGGGCATATCTATGGCGGGTTGCAAGACTGAGGCTCCCTCTGCAACTGCGGCTGCTAGGCTGTTATCGACATCAGCAACCGTAAAATAGATCGTCCAGTTTCCATCCGTCTCGGGCATGGGCGAGAACCCTCCGATTGGCGTTTCACCAACCACCGCGGCGGCATAGCTTGACCCGTCCTGCATCGGCATCTCGTTAATGTTCCAGCCCAGCACATTTTTGTAGAATTGCTTGGCCTTGGTCTGGTCTGGCCCGGAATGCCCGATCCAGCCCGAGTTTCCAACGGTGGTCATGTCCAGAATGCTCATCTTTATCTCCCTTTGATTGCCCGCTGCATGCGGGACTGAACAAAGGACGCGTGAGGATCGGCCTTTCCTACAACTGGTTCAAATCTTTTTCACAGGCGGCGATTTCTTTCAGTACGGCCACACGTTCCGGTCCCGTCGGGCCAAGGTTCAATACGCGGTTAAGGGACTGGATCGCGGCGGGAAGATCGCCGATCTCTCGCAACATTGCCGCGCGCAAGGCATGGAACCAGCGATAAGACGCCAGATCATTCGCCACGGCATCCAACGCAACAAGCGTGCGGCGTGGGCCATGAACCCTGGACCCGGCGGCGATCTGGTTCAGGCGGATGACAGGTGAGGGCTGGAGGCGATAGAGCGCGGCATAATGCGCCTCGATCAGAGACCAGTCGGTATCTTCTGTCGATTGGGCATGCGCATGAACGGCGGCGATTGCGGCCTGAATACCGTAAACACCCACTTGGTTCAGCCGTTCGGCCTTTTGCATCAGGGCTGTCGCTTCGGCGATGTTGGCCTTGTCCCAAAGGGCCCTGTCCTGATCTTCCAGGGCTACAAGATCACCTTGATCGTCTAGCCGTGCTTCACGACGGGCATGTTGCAGAAGCAACAGGGCCAGCAGTGAAATCTGCTCGGCCATCGTCGGGAACAAGGCAACCAGCAGCCGGGCCAGACGTATCGCCTCATCGCATAGTTTGAGCCGGATTTGCACCGGGCCACCCGAGGTTGACCAGCCTTCGTTGAACATCAGGTAGATCATCAAAGACACTTCGCCCAAACGCGCAGCCCGCTCCTGTGGCGTGGGTGTTTCAAAAGCGACAGAACTTCCTGCGATCCTTTTCTTGGCGCGGGTAATTCGCTGTTCCATTGCCTTTGTACTGACAAGGAAACCACGGGCGATTTCTTCCACACGCAACCCGGCAACAATTTTTAGGGCCAGCGCAATCTGGTCTTGCCGGCTTAGGTCCGGGTGACAACAGATGAACAGCAGGCGCAGAACATCGTCGCGCAGCTCGTCCGGATCTGGTGGGTCAACAGCCATGGAATGAAATTCTTCCCTGTGGCGGGTCAGGATTGCGCTGTGGCGTTGGGATTTGCGCAAACCATCCAGCCCGGCATTACGGGCGGTGGTCAAAAGCCAAGCCAGCGGATCGCGCGGCGCGCCTTGTTTGCGCCATACGGTCAGAGCCTTTAGACAGGCTTCGGCAAATGCATCTTCGGCAAGATCGATGTCCCGGAAATACCGCGTCAGGGCAGCGATGGCCTGCGGGCGTTGCTGCAAGAACGTGGCCTCTAGCCAATCCGACACGCGGTCAATCCAAGGTCATCGACCCGCCTGCCCAGGCGGCGGGGCGGACCTCAAGCCGGGCAACAGGTGACGAGATCATTCGCGCATGTTCAAGCGCCTCATCCAGATCGTTGAACTCGGCCAGATATAAGCCCAGAAAACTTTCTTTCGTCTCAGCGAACGGGCCGTCGACGATCATAGGTTGCAGAGTCTCGGCAGCCGCGGGTTCGACTGTGACAGCCGTAGTCGGGGGCATCAGTTTGACGGACAGGAAATCCCCGCGCTGCCTGAGGGCATTCTGTAGCACCGTATGTCCTGCCATGACATCGTCCTGACGGTCTTGTGGCAACGCTTCGAATACACCCGCCTGACCATAGATCGAGATTGCATAGATCATTTTTACCTCCGCGATGTTGGTTTCATCCTGCTAGGACGCGCGAGCCTTTGCAAATCCGACACTCATTTCACCGATCTGCACAGTTTCTGCAGATCTTCTGCACCCGAGCTTCCCGACCTTTGGGTCAAACCAGTCCCTTAAAACACAAGAGGGAAGAAATGGCGCAGCAACTTATAATTTCTGGAGTTCCGAATTCTGTGGCGCTGGACGCTTGGTGGCTGTCGGAAGAGACGGTGATTTCAGGCACCAAGGGCCCGCCGGGTTCAACCCCGGCGTTTGCCACCGATGGTCGCGCATGGCGCGTGATCGGGTTTATCTTGCTGGTCGCGCTGGCGGATTACCTGTTCTGGGGACATCAGGCGGGTGTGTCTCTGGCGGTCTTTGCTGTGGCGGTCTTTTTGTGCGGCCTGCCCGCGGATCGGTCTGGCAAAGGGGTGCTTATGCCCGCAACGGTTTTGGTGCTGAGTGTTTTGCCGGTCGTGGATTTCGTTCAACCATTATCGGTCGCGTTTCTTTTGTCCGGGCTCGTCCTTGCGATTGTCTGGGTCAGGCACCCGAAAAGCCAGGTTCTGGAACTGCTTTTGCTGGCGCTGGGGTTTCTGACTGATCTTCCAAAGAATTGGCTTGGCCCGGTCCGCGCGATACCCGGCCTGAAAACCACGATTGTCAACGATGCCGGAGGCGGCTGGACGCGGGTTCGGCAGTTCCTGCGCAACTGGGGTCTGCCGATTGGCGGGACGATGGTTTTTGTTACCCTGTTGGCCGAGGCGAACCCGGTATTCCAATCCATCGTCACCCCGGATATCGCCTTTGGCCACCTGCTGCAGCGCGCCCTGTTCTGGGGAGGGATTGCGCTGATCATCTGGCCTTTTGTCGATAACCAACCGCTTCGCGGACTGAACCCGCGACCATTCGCAGGCCCTCAGACAATCCCCGGCCTCAACGGTGGTTCGGTCTTGCGGGCGCTTTGGGTGTTCAATGCACTGATTGGTGTTCAGACTGTGCTGGACCTTTCGATTCTGCTGGGCGGGGCCTCATTGCCCGAGGGGATGAACTATGCATCCTATGCCCATCGCGGCGCATATCCGTTGCTGGTAACGGCGCTGCTGGCCGGTGCATTCGCCCTGGCAGCGCGGCCGTTTCTGGATGAAAATCGGGTGCTGAAACCGCTGATGGTGTTGTGGCTGGCACAAAATGTGGCTCTGTGCGGTGCGGCATTGATGCGTCTGGATTTATATGTCGGCACCTATGGCCTGACCTACCTGCGTATCTATGCGCAGATCTGGATGGGTCTTGTAGCCGCGGGTCTGGCGCTGGTTGGGTGGCAAGTAGCGTTCAGGAAATCCAATAGTTGGTTGATCGCGCGAACCGGCATTCTGAGCGTTCTGGTCCTCTATTGCACCAGTTTTGTGAATTTTGCCCATGTGATCGCGACCCGAAACCTGAAACTGTCCGAACCGGACTATGCCTATCTGTGTTCGTTGGGGCCCATGACCGGGATGCATATCAGCTACGGGTATCCGAATTCGCTGTGCTATTTTGAAGCTGACCCGATCAACAGCTGGCAGGAATGGGGCTTTCGAAAGTGGCGTCTGTCCCGCTATGGTGCCGATCTGAGCAGTATCGGTCCGGGTATATGAATATCTTAGTTGTCGATGATGATCCGCGGTTGCGTGAAGTTGTGCGTCTGGGGCTGGAACGCGCTGGCTACAGCGTTTCGACCGCCGCCAACGGTCAGGAAGCCGTAATCAGCACGTTTCGCGACGAACCGGACCTGATCGTTCTGGATGTTGGCCTGCCCGAACTGGATGGCTTTGCCGTATGCCAGAAAATTCGAACCCGTTCGGACGTCCCGATCCTGTTCCTGACCGCCCGCGATGATGAGGTCGACCGGATTCTGGGGCTGGAGCTTGGGGCCGATGACTACGTGACCAAGCCTTTTAGCCCGCGCGAACTGGTGACGCGGGTCAAGGTGATCCTAAGGCGCACCAATCGCATTTTGGCGGCGCCGGGAAATCTGCGGCACGGCCCCTTGACCTTGGACCGGACCGCAAGACTCTGTGCTTGCCACGACACGGAAATTGCCCTGACCGGTACTGAGTTTCAGATCATGGTGATGTTGATGGAAACACCGGGTCGTCTTGTTCCCCGCACGGCCCTGATTGCCGAGATTTGGGGCGCGCGCAGCCAGGTCTCGGACAGGACCTTGGACAGCCACCTTCGGAACCTGCGGAACAAATTTGCGCAGGTTGGTTTGTCGGACTCGGTGGAAACCGTACATGGTCAGGGTATCCGGATGAGGAGGCTGGGGTGACCCGGCGCTGGCGGCCTTCCTTGGGATTTGTGCTGGGCGGTGCGTTGGTCGGAACCTTGGGCCTTTCTTTCGCGGGTCTGGTGGCTCTGCGTTATCTGGGGCCAGAATTCGGATTTCGGAACTCTGCTTTGGTTCTGGGCGGGGTGATCTTTCTGGCTACGTCGGGGCTGGGTTGGTTGCTGGTGCGCCTGCTGCTGCGCCCGATCAAAGCCCTGCAGGCCTATGCCGGGGCGCAAGAGGCGGGTACCCAGGCGGCCTCAATCCAGCATTTCGGCACCAAAGAGCTTCACCAGACCGCAACTCAGGTCGTCACCATGGCCGAGGCGCTGCGTGACCGTGAGGCGACCATCCGGTCTTATACCGATCACGTCACGCATGAGTTGAAATCGCCGGTAACCGCAATCTGCGCGGCGGTTGAGATGCTACAGGACACCCCGGATGGCAGCGATGACTCCAAAGCCCTAATCGCGCAGATCGACGGGGCGCGTCAGCAGATCGAAACCCAGCTTGCCGCGCTTCGGGATGCCGCCCGCGCGCGCGAGGCCCGATATGTCGGGGCAAGCACCCTGCGCGATGCGTTGCCTGGGGCGCCTCCACTTGAGCTAAACCTGTCCGGGGCGGATGAGGTCGCATTCCCGATCTCGGCCGAGGGGTTGCGGATCGTTCTGGGCCATATTCTGCAAAATGCCAAAGATCATGGGGCCAGCGCGGTTGATCTGCGCGCCTCAGAGGCTGGAAACACGGTTATCCTGACCGTGTCCGACAATGGTGCGGGGATATCGCCCGGTAACGCCGACCGCGTGTTCGATCCGTTCTTTACAACCCGCCGGGAAAGCGGCGGCACCGGGATGGGGCTGGCTATTGTCCGCAACATCCTGTCGGCCCATCGCGGAGACATCGCAAACCACCCCGTCCCACAGGGCGCGCGGTTTGATCTGAGTTTTCATCGGCTCTGACCTGCGCAGATAGGCGTTACTGCGCCGGAAGCGGAAGGCATCCGGGCAGCCCCGCTGGCAGGACCAGCCGTGCCCCTTGACGGTAAAGCGATTGGGCAAACCCGCTGCTCTCTGATGTGACCGTCACGCTGATCCCGGATGATCCGATGACCGCCGCGTCATCGGGCAGGTTCTGCATCAGACTTTGCGAGGGAAAGACCACGACATAGGCCGGGGCCTCATCCGTTATGAACGCGACGACCACCAGAACCGACAGCCATCCAAGCACCATAAGGGGGATGGCTGTCAGGAGTGATCTAATAGTCATGGATATGCTCAAGCGTCAGGCTGTCCCCCTGGATCTGGCGCAGACGCTGAGAGAGGTCCGGAACCTTGACCAGTATCAGATGACGATAGTCCCCGAACCCTTGTCGTTGGGCGCTGAAGATTGCATCCGGCGCAGTTGGTTGATCCGACAGGGCGGTGAACAGAATGTCGTCATTGCCGGCGATCTCAACAATCTCGACCCCCGCGCTGGCCATTTCCGCCATTAGGTTGGTCAGGGTGCGGTAGCGCGGCGTTTCGATCTCAACTCCGTTTGGGCCTTGCGCGATAACATTCACACCGGGATAGGCCGACAGGCTGTCCGCGCTGACTCCGGTGACGATCATCCGCAGCGTCAGTTCATCCGCGCCGACCTGCGCGACCGCCTGTTCGATCACGCCCGCATAGGCCTGTTTGGTACCGTATTCCAGACCCAGCGCAATCGCTCTTTCCTTGTCGCGCAGGGTGCCGCTGTTTTGGTCGCTTAGTCTCTGGGCGTCGTCGGCGAAGGGCCATTTATACCAGGGAACCTGTTGCAGGAACGCGGCATAGGCGGCGGCCTGCTGTGCCGACACATCATCCAGCGGCGCCCGTTGCGAGCCCCGCAAGACAGTGGCCAGCCGACCGAGGGTTTCTTCATAGGCGGCCTTCAGCGCCAGTTCAGCGGAAAAGCTGGCCCCGATCACATAGACCATTTGTTTGGTGGCCCTATCCACCTCTCCCAAGGCCGAGGCGTTCCGGTTCAGATCGCAGAGCGACCCCCAAAACCCGGTGATACTGCTCCAGAACCCGTAATCATGGGGGTCCTGAGTGCGCAGAACCTCGGCGTAATCCTCGTAGGCGTGGACAATGTGCCATTCGGGATAGGTCATCAGCGTGCGGGTTTCGGCCCGGTGATGTGCCGGGTCGATCAGCGAGGCATAGGCCAGCGGCTGATCCGCGCCACGACAGCTTGTTTCCACATAAAGGATCGGAGCAGCCAGCGCGATCCCGGCAAGGATCAACACCAGAATCAGCCGTTTGGTCCACCACAGCAGGAACCTCATGCGGTGTGTCTCCGGTCCCGCAGCCCGGCCCAGGCGGCAACGCCGCCAAGCGCAAGATGCGGCAGGTTGGCAAACAGGCGGGGCAGGGACAATTCCGGCCCGGCCGATGGGTTTGTAAAGATACCCAGATCAAGATAGCCATAACCGGTGAAAAACCCGAACACGCCGTCCCCCAGATAAGCCAGCCCGAACAGGATCAGAAAGCTGCGAGCCGCGCGGTGTGACAACAGCCCGGCAATCAGCGCCCAAAGGGCCGAGGCCACGTGCAGCGCATCGTCATAGATATCCAGTGCGAAAATGCCAAAGGCCAGACCATCCTGATCCGTCAGGCCGGGAATATAGTTCAGCGATGCCGCAATCATCAGCGCGACAAAGTAAACCAGACAGAGTTTTTGAAGGTTGCTCATAGACTCCCCAGATAGCTGTCCCAAAGGTTGTTCCGCAGAACCAGTTGCGGATCAAGCTCTCGTTTTGCCTGCGCAAACTCTTCCGCATTGGGGTAGGCTGCAGTCAGTTGATCCAGTGTCGCATGTGGCCTGTACGGCAGGTAATAGGTTCCGCCAATCGCCACGATCCCGTCGATCAGCGCCCGGGTCATCCGCGCCATGTCGGCTTCGCCGCGTTCGGTCAGCTCCTGGCTGAACGACATGACAGCGGCGATCCGCGGTTCGCTTGCATAGGACAGAACGGCCTGATCGTCCTGTGCGACATAGCGCAGCGTAACGTTCAGAAACTCTTGATACGAGGCCGGAATTACCGCGCGACACACTGATAAGAAATCGTCGAATGCATCGAACCCCACGAAATACTCGTGCAGGATGTCGGTCCGGTCCGGATCGCGGTCGTCCAGAGTCACAACCGGTTCGTTGATCAAAGTGTTCCGCGTCGCCTCACCCGAACCCAGCGCTGGGCCCAGCCGTGTTTCATTCCACCAACGGAAGGATTTGAAGGGCTCGCTGCCCAGTTGAGCCCGGTACAGACGGCTGGCCGCATGCGACATCCACCCCGACCCGGACGCTGGTGGCAGGTCCGACTGGTCTGAGCCTTCGCGATATGTCACCAATAGCGCTTTCTCGAAAAACGCATCGCGTTCAACATTCAGGCGGCCATAGGCCATTGTGACCGCCGGGTCGTCAATCGCCGCACGAAAGGCCGAGACAAACGCTCCTGCTTCCAGAATGTCGAAACCCGGCGTCAGGCGTGAATTTGGAACCATCTCGACCTCAAGGTCCACGATCACGCCGATCAACCCGTACCCGCCCATCGCCAGATTGAACAGCTCGGCGTTCGCGGTGGGCGAACAGGTCACCAACTCACCCGAGGGCAGGATCATGCGCAACGATCGGATCGTCGCCCCCATCGGGCCAAAGGGAACTGGCCAGCCATGTGCATTGACCGAATAAGTGGCGGCGACACCGAAATCATTATTTGACTGCATGACTTTGGGGGACCAGCCTGCGGGATCAAGCGCTGAGATGACCTGTGACCAGCGGGCTCCGGCATGGGTCAGATAGGTCCCGGCTGAACCGTCGATCTGAACCGATCCATTGTCAAAGGTAATCGCTGTGCCGTTGCGGGGAATGGCTTGCCCACCCATGGAGTGCCGCGCGGCCCCAATGTTGACCGGGCGTCCTTCTGATCTGGCCTCCGAAAGCTCTTGCCGGATGGCGGCGATCAGCGTGTCTCCGGGGTCATCGCTGAGCACCAGATGTTTGTGGATCGCTGTCGGTGACAGTCCGCTGGCGTCATTCATCACTTTGTCGCCGGTTTCCGCAAATGTCCTTCTTGTGCCTTCATAGACAGGTAGGCCCGGTCCCAGCCACCGTGACGCAACCCATCCTGCCAACCCTCCGCCGGCAAACAAGGCTGCCCTTCTGGTAAATGTTTTCATCTTTCGATTTCTCCCGAAGTTAACTGGGACATCTGATCAAGAATGATTTTAAGCGCAGTTTGAAATTTCTGCGGGCCTCAATCCGGGGTATGTGCCTGACCCCTGCCAAGGTGTCCATTTGGGCATCGGGTCAAAGAATGTGCAAGTCCATGGCCTGCTGTACCGGCGCAAAGGTGTCCTAGTTGCCCCAGATCAGGCCGACGGGTACCTGCAGCATGGCGATCCGCCGTGGTCAGCAGATTCGGGCAAGGTCCAAGGACCAGTTTTTTGACCGCAAGTGGCTCGAAACTTGGCTTCATTCCCGGAATGTTCAACCGGATGGCATGTTTTGCAAACTGCGGAAATCCGTACTTGTAAGACGGTCAGCGGTCACAGCTTGGCGTAAGCTTTCCGCTACGTAAGTTCATGCGCGCACGGCAGATTTGCGTCGGGGCATCCGCCAAACTGCCGTTTTTATGCTCAATCAGGTGTTGCAACTGTAACGATGATCTGGATGATCAGGACCACCAAGGCCGTAAAAATGGTCTGTCGTCCAAAGGGCGATGTTAACAAAAAGGGGAGTTACAAATGATTCTAAGAAACCTGATGATCGCTGCAAGTGCGACGGCGCTGATGGCGGCGGGCGCTTCGGCGGAAACGCTGCGCTGGGCGCGGGCCGGTGATGCGCTGACGCTGGATCCGCATTCGCAGAATGAAGGTCCGACGCACACCGTGCGACACCAGATTTACGAGCCTCTGATCATCCGCGACGTGACCGGTGCATTCGAGCCCGCGCTGGCGACCGAGTGGGGCCCCAAGGCCGATGACCCGAATGTTTGGGTCTTCAAGCTGCGCGAAGGCGTGAAATTCCATGACGGTGCGGACTTCAACGCCGAAGATGTGGTGTTCAGCTTTACCCGAGCCAAGCAACCTAATTCCGACATGAAAGAGCTGATCGGTTCGATCGTCGAAGTGCGCGCAGTTGACGATTTCACCGTCGAGATTGTCACAGATGGTCCGAACCCGATCCTGCCGTCGAACCTGACAAACCTGTTCATTCTGGACAAGGGCTGGGCCGAGGCGAATGACACCGTCAATGTTCAGGATTTCGAAGGCGGCGAAATCACTTATGCCACCACCAATGCCAACGGTACGGGCCCCTATGTTCTTCAAAGCCGCGAGCCTGACATCAAGACGGTGATGGTGCGCAACGACAACTATTGGGGCATCGACCAGTTCCCGATGGAAGTGACCGAGATCATCTATACCCCGATCCAGAACGCTGCGACTCGCGTTGCGGCGATGCTGTCGGGTGAGGTGAACTTCCTCCAGGATATGCCAGTGCAGGACATTGAACGCGTCAATGGTGTCGACGGTCTGATGGTCAAGCAAGCCCCGCAGAACCGGGTGATCTTCTTTGGTATGAACCAGGGTGCCGACGACATCGAGGCGGATAACGTGGACGGCAAGAACCCTCTGGCCGATGTGCGGGTGCGTCAAGCGATGTCGATGGCGATTAACCGTGATGCGATCAAGCAGGTCGTGATGCGCGGCCAGTCGCAGCCTGCAGGCATGATCGCACCGCCCTTCGTGAATGGCTGGACCTCTGACATGGACGGCGAATCCTCCACCGATCTGGCCAAGGCCAAGGAACTGATGGCAGAGGCAGGTTATGGCGATGGCTTCTCGCTTCGGCTGGACTGCCCGAATGATCGGTACATCAACGATGAAGCCATCTGTCAGGCGGCTGTTGGGATGCTGGGCCAGATCGGCGTGACCGTGAATCTGGACGCCAAGCCAAAGGCACAGCATTTCCCGCTGATCACCGATGGCAAGACAGATTTCTACATGCTGGGTTGGGGTGTGCCGACATATGACTCGGAATACATCTTCAACTTCCTTGTTCATGGACGCGAAGATGACATCGGCACGTGGAACGGCACCGGTTATCAGGACGATGCGCTGGACGGGAAGATCAAGTCGCTTGCCTCGAATACCGATCTTGACGCTCGGAATGCCGACATCGCCGACATCTGGCGGGTTGTGCAGGACGAAGCGCTTTACATCCCCATTCATCACCAAGTTCTGAACTGGGGCATGGCCGACGGTGTGGGCATCGAAGTGGATGCCGAAGATCAACCCAAGGTCAAATACTTCACTCTGAACTAAGCCATTCAGATCAGTGATTTGGCAGGGCGCGGTATCGCGCCCTGCCTTTTGCGCTATTGTTAAGCGCAACACCGCATCGCGGGGCAAAAAAGGGAGATTTCGCCATGACCCTCAGGAACAGCGCTATTGCTTTGGCCTTGCTGGCCACCACCAGCGTTCAGGCCGCCGAATTCAAATGGGCCTCGACCACTGACCCGCAGACGATGGACCCGCACGCGGTCAACTCGGCCCCGGTTCTGGGGTTTCTGAACAATGTCTACGAGGGCCTCGTGCGTCGCGACAAGGACATGAGCGTTCAACCCGCGCTGGCCGTCAGCTGGGAGACGATTGGCGACGGCGAAGGCTGGCGCTTTAACCTGCGCGAGGGCGTGACCTTCCATGACGGCAGCAGCTTTGATGCGCAGGACGTTCTGTTCAGCTATCAGCGCGCCTCGGGCGAGGCGGCGGATACCCGCAGCTGGTTCGCGCCCATCAGCGAGGTGATCGTGGTCGACGACTATACGGTCGATTTCATGACGACTGCGCCGAACCCGTTATTCCCATCCTCAATCGCCAACTGGATGATCATGGATCAGGGCTGGGCCGAGGCCAATGACGCAGCGGTGCCCGACAAAGAGGTCGGGAATTACGCCACCCTGAACGCCAACGGCACAGGCGCCTTCAAACTTGCGGCACGAGAGCCCGGCCTGCGCACGGTTCTTGAGCCCTTTGACGGCTGGTGGGATCAGGCCGACCATAACATCACAAGTGCTGAGTTCACTCCGATCCAAAACCCGGCGACAGCGGTTGCAGCCTTGTTGTCAGGCGATGTGGATATGATCAACCCTGTGCCTATCCAGGACGTCGCACGCCTGAAGGAAAACGGCGATATCGAGGTTATCCAAGGGATCGAGGCCCGCGTGATCATGCTGGGGTTCGATCATCAGGCCGAGGCGCTGAAATACACCGACGATGCGGGCAAACCGAACCCATTCCGCGACGCGCGCGTCCGCAAGGCGGTAGCGCAGGCGGTGAATGTGGATGCCATTCTGGCGACTATCATGCGGGGCAATGCCGAAGCGGCCTCGCAACTGGTTAGCCCGGCGATGAGCGGCTATTCGGCGGCAAACGCAGACCGCCCCGCCTTTGATGTCGATGCCGCCAAGACGCTGCTGGCCGAGGCGGGCTATGCGGATGGCTTCTCGTTCGGGCTGAAATGCCCCAATGACCGCTATCTGAATGATGAGGCGGTTTGCCAGGCGGTCGTCAGCATGCTGGCCCAGATCGGGATCACGGCGGAACTGGATGCGATGCCGGTCCGCAACTACTGGCCGGAACTCAGGGAAGGCAAATACGATATGTACCTGCTGGGTTGGAGCCCCGGTACATTTGATGCCGAACACCCCGTGCGCTTCCTTGTTGCCACCCCAAACGAAGAGAAAAAGCTGGGCAGCTGGAATTTCGGCGGATTTTCGAACGCGCGGGTGGATGAGCTGCTGCCGATGATCCAGTCCGAGTTGGATGCGGGCAAACGGCAGGCGATGCTGGATGAGGTCACGCAGATCATTCAGGACGAACAGGTCTATGTGCCGATGTATGTGCAACCTCTGGTCTGGGGCACACGCAGCAATGTCGAACTGACGCAGCGCCCGGACAACTTCTTTCTGCTGCGCTGGGTAACGGTGAACTGAAACCGGGGCGGGGCCAGAAAACGCTAGCTTGCGTTAGCGGTATCTTGACCACACCGCCCGGGCCTGCATAGACAGTCCGATCAACGAGGAAAACGAATGTTCGCTTATATTGTCCAAAGGATGTTCCAATCCGTGATCGTGCTGCTGATCGTGGGTCTGGTTGCCTTTTCGATGTTCCGCTTTGTCGGTGATCCGATCGACAACATGCTGGGGCAGGAACGTACGCAGGCCGATATCGACCGGCTGCGGTCCGATCTTGGTCTGGATCAGCCGTTTCCGGTGCAATATTTCAAGTTCCTGCAAGGCGCGGTGCAGGGCAATTTTGGCGTGTCCTACCGGCAAGGCCGACCGGTTTCGACCATCATTGCCGAACGCGCCCCCGCGACATTGGAGCTGGCCTTTGTGTCGGGGTTTCTGGCCATCACCCTTGGCATCGCGCTGGGCGTTTTCACAGCGATCCGACGACAGGGGGTGGCGGCGAATATCATCATGACCGTGTCGCTGATTGGGGTTTCCTTGCCGACCTTCCTGATCGGGATATTGCTGATCTATATATTCTCGGTCGAGTTGGATCTTTTACCCAGCTTTGGGAGGGGCGAGACCGTTATGATTGGCGGTTGGTCCACGGGGTTCCTGACGACCTCGGGGCTCAAGGCGCTGATCCTCCCGGCGATCACGCTGGGCCTGTATCAGATGACGCTGATCATGCGGCTGGTGCGGTCGGAAATGCTTGAGGTCCTGCGTGCCGACTATGTCCGTTTTGCACGTGCGCGTGGGCTGTCGGACCGGGTGATCAATTTTCGCCACGCGCTGAAAAATACGCTGGTGCCGGTGATCACCATCACCGGGTTGCAGCTGGGCTCGATCATCGCCTTTGCCATCATCACCGAGACGGTGTTTCAGTGGCCCGGTGTGGGCCTGCTGTTCATAAATGCGATCCAGTTTGTCGATATCCCTGTTATGGCCGCCTATCTGATGCTGATCTCGGTCATGTTCGTGTCGATCAATCTGATCGTCGATCTTTTGTACTATGCCATTGACCCGCGCCTGCGTGTCGACGCGAGGGCCACATGACCGATACTTCTGAAACTTCGAGACAAGTGCCCAAATCACGACTGGCCCAGTTCTGGGACAGCGATTTCGCATGGTCCTTCCGTCATTCACCCGTGGCGATGGTTGCCTCATTTGTTGTGGTTCTGCTGGTGCTGGCGGCAATATTGGCCCCGCTGATTGCGCCGCATAACCCGTTTGATCCGGCAACGCTGAACCTGATGAACGGATTTACACCGCCGGGCACGCCGAATGCCTTTACGCAGGACACGTTCCTGCTGGGCACCGACGATCAGGGGCGCGATGTGTTCTCGACCATCCTCTATGGGATGCGCATATCCCTGTTTGTCGGCGCTGCGGCGGTGCTGCTGGCGCTGATCATCGGAGTTGTTCTGGGGCTGGTCGCGGCCTATTTCGGCGGCTGGGTCGAGACGCTGATCATGCGGGTCGCAGATGTGCAGCTGACCTTTCCGGCCATTCTGGTCGCTATGCTGATCTTTGGCATCGCCAAAGGCGTGACCCCACCCGAATATCGTGACGAGATGGCGATCTATGTACTGATCATCGCCATTGCCCTGTCCGACTGGGTGCAGTTTGCCCGGGTCGTCCGCGGTGCTGCGTTGGTGGAAAAGAACAAGGAATACGTGCAGGCCGCCCGCCTGATCGGGCGCGGTTCTTTCCCGATCATGTTCCGCCACATCCTGCCCAATGTACTCAGCCCGGTTCTGGTCATAGCCACGATCTCACTGGCGCTGGCGATCATTGCCGAAGCCACGTTGAGCTTCCTCGGCGTAGGGGCACCACCAACCCAGCCGTCATTGGGCACGCTGATCCGCATCGGGCAGGGCTTCCTGTTCTCGGGTGAGTGGTGGATCTTGTTCTTCCCGGCCTGCACCCTGTTGGCGCTGGCCCTGTCTGTGAACCTGCTGGGCGACTGGCTGCGCGATGCGCTGAACCCCAAGCTGCGGTGATTTCATGAGCCTTCTGACGATCAATGACCTGACGGTCGAATTCCCCACCCGCCGCAAATTGTTCACAGCCGTGGACCATGTGGACCTGTCGGTTGAACCCGGAGAAATCCACGGCTTGGTTGGCGAATCCGGGGCCGGAAAATCCACCATTGGCGCGGCCATCATGGGATTGTTGGACCGCCCCGGCCGTATTGCCAGCGGTACGATCCAGCTGAGCGGTGACCAGATCAGTGGTCTGGATGCCGAGGCGATGCGGGGGCTGCGCGGCAAAAAGATCTCGATGATCTTTCAGGACCCGCTGACCTCGCTGAACCCGTTATTCACCGTGCGCGAACAACTGACCGAGACCATTCAGGCCCATCTGGGCGGCACGGATGCCGAGGCGAACCAACGCGCGCGCGATCTGATTGACCGAGTTGGCATTCCTGATCCGGACACGCGGCTGGACCAGTATCCGCACCAGTTCTCGGGCGGGATGCGGCAGCGTGTGGTCATCGCGCTTGCCTTGTGTACCGAACCGGATGTGATCATCGCGGATGAGCCGACCACGGCGCTGGACGTCTCGGTTCAGGCGCAGATTCTGGACCTGATCAAAGAACTGGCGCGGGAACGTCAGGTGGGCGTCATCCTGATCACCCACGACATGGGTGTGATCGCGGACACGACGGACAAGGTGACGGTGATGTATGCGGGCAAGGTTGTCGAAACCGGCCCGACCGCGCTGGTGATGGGGCAGCCCACCCATGAATACACCAAATCGCTGATCGCTGCCGTGCCGCGCCCGACCCTGAAACTGCATCGCTTTCCCCAGATCAGCTATGGTGGACGCGAGACACGCTTTGCCATCGAAGACATGGCCCGCCACTGGCCCAAGGTGGATAATGACACCAGCAAACCGGTGTTCGAGATCCGCAACCTGACCAAGAAGTTCCTGCAGCGCAAAGGCCTGTTGCCCTGGGACCGCACCTATTTCACCGCCGTTGACGAGGTAAGTTTCGACATCCGCGCAGGCGAGGTGTTTGGCGTTGTGGGTGAATCCGGCTCGGGCAAGTCGACTGTCGCACGGATGATTGCAGGGTTGTACCCTGTGGATGGCGGCACGATTACATTCGACGGGCAGGTGGTGAGCGATCTGACCAATCGGACCGCGCTGGATGCCTATCGCAAGAACATCCAGATGATCTTTCAGGACCCGTATTCCTCGCTCAATCCCCGTATGCGGGTGGATGAGATCGTGGCCGAGCCGATCCGCCATCACAGGTTGATGGAAGGTGCAGATATCAAACGCCGCGTCGATGAGTTGTTGGATCAGGTGGGACTCGGCCATGAGGCCGGGCAGAAATACCCGCATGAATTCTCGGGCGGACAGCGGCAACGTATCTCGATTGCACGTGCGCTGGCCACGCAACCGCGATTCCTGATTTGTGACGAGCCAACCAGCGCGCTGGACGTGTCCATTCAGGCGCAGATTCTGAACATCTTGAAGGACCTGCAGGAACATCTGGGCCTGACCCTGCTGTTCATCAGTCATGACCTGCCGGTGGTACGTCAGATGTGCGACCGAGTGGCAGTGATGAAACAGGGCCAAATTGTCGAGTTGCAGGAAACCAATAACTTATTCGCCAACCCCCAGACGGATTATGCCCGCGAATTGTTGCGCCTGATGCCCAGGCTTGATGACCTGTCGACCGAGGGGTTGGACGCCGAATCCTGAGGCAGTGACGATTCCAGTATTGGCGGTATGACGGAAGGTCCGTCAATATGGCGATAGTTTTGACGTTTTCGTCAAGATTGCCTCTGCAGATTGAACAACTGTGCCTTCATACTTTCTGAAACGAAAGAGGAGGCGCGTTTTGAGCTGGAATATCTGTGTCATCGGAGCAGGCAAGATCGGTCAGATGATCGCGACTTTGCTGCAATCTTCATCCAACTATTCTGTCACGGTTGCCGACCGCGATCTGGCGGCGTTGTCCGTGCTGAATCGGCAGGGAGTTTCGACCCGCCAGATTGATGTCAGCGATGAAACGCAGCTGGCTGAGGGTCTGAACGGTTTCGATGCGGTTATCTCGGCGGCTCCGTTTTTCCTGACCCCACGGATTGCCAAAGCCGCCAAATCGGCCGGCGCGCATTATTTTGACCTGACCGAAGATGTTGCCGCCACCAACGCAGTGCGCGAGTTGGCCGCCGACAGCGAGACGGCGTTTATGCCGCAATGCGGGTTGGCACCGGGTTTTGTCGGCATCGCCGGCGCGGCCTTGGCTGCCGAGTTCGATACGCTGGACAGCCTGCATATGCGGGTCGGGGCGCTGCCGCTCTATCCCACCAACGCATTGAAGTACAATCTGACCTGGTCCACCGATGGGCTGATCAACGAATATTGCAATCCGTGCGATGCCATCGTGAATGGCGAACGGGTCAAGACCGCTCCGCTCGAGGATTACGAGCGTTTGGGTCATGACGGGGTGGAATATGAATGCTTCAATACCTCGGGCGGGTTGGGCACTTTGCCAGAAACCCTGGACGGAAAGGCGCGGGACGTGTCGTACCGATCGATCCGCTACCCGGGACACCGTGATATTCTGCGTTTGCTGCTGAATGATCTTGGATTGGAACGTCGTCGCGACCTGATGAAGGAAATCTTCGAGACCGCGCTACCGCGAACCGATCAGGATGTGGTTCTGGTTTTTTGCACTGCAAAAGGCAAGATCGATGGGGCTCTGCGCGAGAAATCCCTGATCAACAAATCTTATGCCCGTACCCTCAATGGTCAGGTCTGGAGCGCCATTCAGGTCACCACTGCTGCCGGTGTTCTGGGTGTGGTTGATCTGATGCGAACGGGTGCTTTGCCCGGCAAAGGGTTCGTGCGGCAAGAGCAGGTGAACCTGTCTGATTTCCTGAACACCGAATTCGGTCAGCTTTACCGCACCGGGGACATAACCAAACAGAACAAGGCGGCCTGAGATATGAAAGACTTCGCTATGACAGCCCAAACAACCCTTGCAAATCTAGACCTGACAGCCGCTGAGCTGATGGGCGGCACGCTGGCTGTACGCTCGCCCATTGATGGCGGCATTCTGGCCGAGGTACATGAAACGCCTGCGTCAGGGATGGGCACGGTGTTTGCCAATGCCAAGACGGCATTCAAGGCGTGGCGCACGGTTCCAGCCCCACGCCGGGGCGAACTGATCCGCCTGCTGGGCGAGGAATTGCGCGCCGCCAAAGACGATCTGGGTGCGCTGGTCAGCTGGGAAGCTGGTAAGATCACCTCGGAAGGTCTGGGTGAAGTGCAGGAGATGATCGACATCTGCGATTTCGCCGTCGGCCTGTCGCGCCAGCTTTATGGTTTGACCATCGCATCTGAGCGCCCGGGCCACCGGATGATGGAAACGTGGCACCCGGCAGGGCCGGTGGGCGTGATCTCGGCCTTCAACTTCCCGGTGGCGGTCTGGTCGTGGAATGCCGCGCTGGCGCTGGTCTGCGGTGATCCGGTGATCTGGAAGCCGTCTGAAAAGACGCCTTTGACCGCGATGGCCTGCCAGAAGATCTTTGAACGTGCACTTGCCCGATTTGGTGATGCGCCCGACCACCTGCTGCAGACCCTGATCGGAGGTGCCGCGCTGGGCGAGGCGCTGGTGGCCAGCGAGGACGTGCCGGTCATTTCGGCGACCGGGTCCACACGGATGGGCCGTGCCGTAGCCCCCATCGTGGCGCAGCGGTTCGGGAAATGTATTCTCGAGCTTGGTGGCAATAACGCCATGATCGTGGGCCCTTCGGCCGATCTGGAAATGGCTGTACGCGCGATCGTCTTTTCTGCGGTCGGCACAGCCGGTCAACGCTGCACCACGCTGCGCCGTCTGATCGTTCACAACTCGATCCGCGAAGAACTGGTAAGCCGGTTGAAAAAAGCCTATGCCGGTCTGCCCATCGGCAATCCGCTGATCGAAGGCACTTTGATCGGTCCGCTGGTGGACGAAGCCTCGGGCGCGGCCATGACCGCTGCGCTGGACGCTGCAAAGGCCGAAGGCGGCGCAGTCTTTGGTGGCGACCGCGTGACCGAAAACGTCCCCGCCGGTGTCTATATGCAGCCCGCGATCGTCGAGATGCCTGGCCAGACAGCAACCGTAAAGACCGAAACCTTTGCGCCGATCCTCTATGTCATGGGGTACGACGCGTTCGACGAAGCCATCGAATTGCAAAATGACGTACCGCAAGGTCTGTCGTCTTGCGTATTCACTCTGAACATGCGCGAGGCCGAGCAATTCCTGACCGCAGCGGGATCGGATTGTGGCATTGCCAATGTCAATATCGGGCCATCGGGGGCCGAGATCGGTGGCGCATTTGGTGGCGAGAAGGAAACCGGTGGCGGGCGTGAAAGCGGCTCGGATGCGTGGAAGGCCTATATGCGCCGTCAGACCAACACCGTGAACTACTCAGCCGAGCTGCCGCTGGCGCAAGGCGTCAAGTTCGACATCTGATCGTGCTGTCGGCGGTACCTGATGGTGCCGCCGGCTCATCAATCTGCAAACAGATAATCCAATCGCATGATGGCCTGCGCCTGTTCCTGTGAAACATTCAGAAACCGGACAATGGCGTCTTCGTTTTCTGTCCGGTCGCTGGTTTCCCGCAGGCGTGCATGTCGATCCAGCGCGGTGCCCCGGATCAACTCGGATTCGTATTCCATCGCGTTGTGCAAAGTTGGGACAAGCCGTGCAACGGTTTCGGTCGGGCTGTCCTGACCGGCCAACCCCACACGGCGGGCGTGGCCAATCAGGTAATCGTCGGAATATTCACACTCGACTTCAAGCACATGGGTTTTGACCTGATCTGCACAGAAGTCCTGAATGATTTCGATATCTGAGGGATCGATGCATAGAACCAGCCGGTCGGTTTCGAAACTGTCAAACAGCATCCGCACAAGAGCACGCCGGTGGCGGGACCGTTTGAGCAAGGTCGTTTCGATGCCGCCCAGATCGGGCAGAGCCGTATCCTGTTCGTTGAACAGATACTCGACACAAGGGATATCGGTTTCGGACTTAATCTGATCGACCAGACGCTTGGCCACATGCCATTTCTTGCACACGATCAGGAAAACATCGCGGTCCGGTCCCAGCGTATTTCCGGCCTCCCAGAACCTTTGCTTGTGGCGGCGTCCGACGCGCCCTCTTGCGGTTAAGAAACTATGGAGATTGCGACCTTCATCCGAGATGTGAAAATCCACCCCATCCGCAGAATAGAGCTGGCCCAACCGGTCCTTCAGCTCATGTGCCTCGGGGCTGATTTTGCGGGCGAACAGAAAATCCTGCCCTAACAGCATGTCGTAATGGTCGTTATAGAATGTCACGGGCATTCCGTAGTCCGAGAACATCAGGAATGTGAGCGTTCGGTTGTCGATCTCTTCACGGGGAACAAGGTGGCGGACAAGCGTTTGAAAGAAGGTCTCATCCGGTATCCAGGTGGTCGAGAAAAAGCGGATTACATCCGGGCGCTGGGCCAGGAATTCAAAGATCATTTCAACAGTATGACGGCGCAGACACCACCACTGACTGCCGATCATGACCTGGATGTCAGCCGGAACCTCGCGGGTCAGACCAAGTTTTTTCTGTACGTCATAGGATGTATAGAATCGTCTGCTCTGGGTGCGTTCATTGAAGAAATGGCGATAGATCAGCCGGTCTTCTTTCATGCCGGTCTTGATCCAGTTACTGGCAAAAAAGTCGTGGCTTTCGACAAAATCCCTATCATTTTCGTTCAGGAACTGATGCGCGTATTCCGCTGTTTTGATCGCCATGCAATCCCCTGACAGCATGTAGAAATGCGTCGCGCGGGGAAAGGCCTCGAGGGCGGCTTGCACTGCGTTCAATGTGGCCTGTACCAAAGACCACTCGCCCCAACCGCATTTGATGCGTTTGGTTGCAAAAGTGACATTCGAATTGGCCTGAAGAGCGCCCTGAATGCGTGCATAGGCCTCGCGACTTGCGCGGGCGTCAAAATGTATGGCCATGCAATCGCCAGCGGCGGTTAGCTGCTCGGCCTGCGCAATGATTGCGTCAGGGTCCTTGTGGCACAACAAAATGTAGGCAATTTTTGCCATTTCAGTTCTTTGTTATCCGTTTCTGCCCGGTTCCCTCTGTGATACTGAGGATGAGCGATTGAATAAACAGATTATTTTTGGTTCTGTAGATACAAAAGCAGGCGCGAATAGTGAGTTACGACCTGTTGAGGAGGCGCAGCAAATGGGTTTTCCCGGTACATGGATGACCGAGAGCGAGAGCATGGTTTACCGTGTTGTCCCGAAATGTGCATGCTCAACCATCGGGCAAATCATGTATTTTTCGGATCATGGCCGGTTTTTTGACGGCGATATCCACGATGCCAAGGACGGGATGCATAAGTGGGCGTTCGGTCCCAGCCAGGAGCCGATTTCGACAAATGTCCGAAATCATAACTCCTTTTCTTTCACCTGCGTGCGGAACCCGTACACGCGAATTCTCAGTTCGTTCTTTGACAAGATCTGTGGAATTCAGCGCAACGGCAAGCGGTATCGCGGCAATCTGGTGCCGACGCTGATCTACAATTACGGCATCGAGGTTGGCGGAGAGGACGGTCAGGGTGATTTCGACCAGGTCGCCAGTTTCCGCAGATTCCTGTTATTTGCTCGTGACACGATCAGGTGGCGCAGGCCCATGGACCCGGATATCCACTGGTCCGCCATGTCTGGCCATGTGTCGACCTTTATTGCAAATGGCGGACGATATGATCGCATCTTCTGGACCGAGAAGTTCAACGATGGGATGCAAGGTGTTTTGAGCAACTTGGACACGCCACACAAGGTGGCCCTGTCCGAAATCCCGCGATTCAACGAATCCGAAGGCCACGGACCAAAACGAAAGCATCCTGTCGAGGACTATTTCGACGACCTGTCGATGCATCTTGTCTACGAGATCTACAAACAGGATTTCGATCTGTTCAAATACGATTTTGAAGATCCGGCCAACAAGATGCCGATCGCCGAGATTGATCTGGATGAAGTCCACGCCAAGCTTGGGGATTGAGCTGGAAATCACCTTCTCCCGCCCATTGGCAATGTATCTTCCGAAACATCTCCTCTGGTTGGGCCTGGCGCCGCGCTATGCGCCGCCCCAGGCCCAAGACCAAAGCCGATAGCGCCAGAAGGCGCGGGAGCGCTTTGGGAATTGATTGGGCCGGATCACTTGATTTGGTGTCCGGCCCTTATGTCTTAGACCTCCCGCACGGCCCCTTTTGCCGCGCTGGTTGTCAGTTTGGCATAGGCTTTGAGCGCGGTTGAGACTTTGCGCTTGCGGGGCGCTGCCGGTATCCAGCCTTTTGCATCCTGCTCCTGGCGTCGTTCGGCAAGCACTTCATCTGAGACTGCCAGATGGATCGAGCGGTTGGGGATGTCGATCTCAATCCGGTCACCCTGGCGCACCAGTCCGATCTCGCCACCTTCGGCCGCCTCGGGTGAGACATGGCCGATCGACAGGCCGGAGGTTCCACCCGAGAACCGTCCATCCGTCAGCAAAGCACAGGCTTTTCCCAGACCTTTGGATTTCAGGTAAGACGTCGGGTACAGCATTTCCTGCATCCCCGGACCGCCGCGCGGGCCTTCATAGCGGATGACCACCACGTCGCCCTCTTTGACCTTGCTGGTCAGAATGTCATTCACCGCCTGATCCTGGCTTTCGCAGACATAGGCCGACCCGGTGAAGGTCAGGCTGGCCGGATCGACACCGGCTGTTTTCACGATACAGCCGTCGCGGGCAATATTGCCGAACAGAACCGCCAGACCGCCATCCTGGCTGAACGCATGTTCTTTCGACCGGATCACACCGCCTTCGCGGTCTGTGTCCAGCTCTTTGTACCGGTTTGACTGGCTGAAGGCCTGCGTGGTGCGCACACCGCCCGGCGCGGCCTTGAACAAGTCTTGCGCCTTGGGGTTGTTGGCCACCTTGATGTCCCAATTGCCAATCGCCTCACCCATCGTGCCGGAATGGACCGTGCTGCAATCCTCGTGCAGCAGGCCTGCGCGGCTGAGCTCACCCAGGATCGAAAAGATGCCGCCGGCGCGGTGGACGTCTTCCATATGCACATTCTCGGTATTGGGTGCGACCTTACACAGGCAGGGCACCTGACGGCTGAGACGGTCCATGTCGGTCATGGTGAAATCCACCTCGCCCTCATGCGCGATGGCCAGCAGATGCAGCACCGTGTTGGTCGATCCGCCCATGGCGATATCCAGGCTCATTGCGTTTTCGAACGCCTCGAACGTGGCGATTTCGCGCGGGAGGAAGCCTTTCTCGTCCAGATCATAGTGCCGTTTGGTGATCTCGACGATCCGGCGACCGGCTTCAAGGAACAGCTCTTTGCGGTCCGCATGTGTGGCCAGAGTCGAGCCGTTGCCCGGCAGCGCCAGACCCAGCGCCTCGGCCAGACAGTTCATCGAGTTGGCGGTGAACATGCCCGAGCACGACCCGCAAGTCGGGCAGGCGTTTTCCTCGATATGCTGAACCTGCTCATCGGTGAACTTGTCGTCAGCGGCGGCCACCATAGCGTCCACGAGGTCGATCTTTTTGGCGTCCAGATCGGCGATGTCGATCTTGCCCGCCTCCATTGGCCCACCCGAGACGAAAATGGCGGGGATGTTCAGGCGCATCGCGGCCATCAGCATGCCGGGCGTGATCTTGTCGCAGTTCGAGATACACACCATCGCATCGGCGCAATGGGCGTTGACCATATATTCAACCGAATCCGCGATCACCTCACGCGAGGGCAGCGAATACAACATCCCGTCATGTCCCATGGCGATACCGTCATCCACCGCGATGGTGTTGAATTCCTTGGCAACACCACCCGCCGCCTCGACCTCGCGTGCGACCATCTGACCCAGATCCTTCAGGTGCACGTGGCCCGGTACGAACTGGGTGAACGAGTTGACGATGGCGATGATCGGCTTGCCGAAATCGTCGTCGCCCATGCCAGTCGCGCGCCACAGGCCGCGGGCACCGGCCATGTTGCGGCCATGGGTTGAGGTTCTGGATCGGTACAATGGCATGATGCTGTTTCCCTTTTGCCTCGGGTTGCATGTCTTGGGGTTTGTGCGTTATAGCGCACGTACCACATGTGCGCTATAACGCACAAGAGGATTCGAAAGACGGCATCATGGCACCGGACGAGATCACGCTGAAATTACGGGACATGCGGGCGGCATCCGGGCTGAGCCTGTCCAAAGTCGCCGAGATGACAGGCGTCAGCAAAGCCATGCTGGGGCAGATCGAGCGTGGCGAATCCAGCCCAACCATCGCCACTTTGTGGAAGATCGCCAAGGGGTTCCAACTGCCGCTGAGCGCGCTGATTGAAACCGCGAATGGGGACCCCTCTGTTTTTCAGACCGTGACTTTTCCGGGCAGCATCGAGGTCAAGATCGTCTTTCCGTTTGATTCCGCGCTAGGGGCCGAAACCTTTCACGTCAGTCTGACCCCAAACCAAAGCCACGAGTCGCCTGCCCATGCGACGGGCGTGACCGAAGAGGTCTTTGTCCTTTCCGGTACGCTTGAAATTCTGCGTGGTGAGGCCTGGGTGCCGCTAAACGCTGGACAGGGGCTGCGTTTTGCCGCCGATCTACCGCATGGCTATCGTGCGGGCGCGCAGGGGGCTGCGTTTTTGAACATGCACCATTATGGGCAACACAGCGAGTTTCCTGAAAACGGCAAGGGCTGATCATGACTGCGTTTCTTGACACTTTGACCATCGCGGATGGAATCGGCTCAATCGGGGCGATGATCGTGGTCGCTGCGTATTTCGCCACGCAGATGCGGATGATGAATTCCGACGACCTGGCCTTTCCAGTGGTAAACCTACTGGGGTCGATTCTGATCGTCTATTCGCTGTTTGAGAACTTCAATTTGGCCTCGATGCTGATCGAATCCTTCTGGATTTTGATCAGTCTGATCGGGATCGCTCAGTTTTTCCGCCTCAGGCGGGCCCGTTAGCGGTACAGGCCGCCATCCAGCCTTGAACAGACATGCGCGCGCGTATAGGGACAAACCAAGCGCGCATAGGGGAGGCATTGATGCAAGACGATCCCAAAACCCTCGTTTCAACCGAATGGCTTGCGGCCCATCTCAAGGATCCGGACCTGCGGGTCCTGGACGGATCATGGTATCTGCCGCAACACGGACGCGACGCCAAAGCGGAATATGACGCGACCCATATCCCCGGCGCGAGATTCTTTGACATTGATGATATTGCCGATCTTCGGTCGGACCTGCCGCATATGGTGCCTCCGGTCGAGAAATTCATGTCGCGCCTGCGGGCGATGGGCGTGGGGGATGGCCATCAGGTGGTGGTCTATGACGGCTCGGGGCTGTCCTCGGCTGCGCGGGTCTGGTGGATGTTCCGCCTGATGGGGCAGGACAACATTGCTGTGCTGGACGGTGGCTTGCCGAAATGGCTTGCCGAGGGGCGAGAGGTTGAAGACCTGCCGCCTGTTATCCGCGATCGCCACATGACCGTGCGGGTTCAGAACCATCTGGTGCGTGATGTCACGCAGGTATCTGCCGCCGCCAAGCTGGGGGATCACGAGATCATCGACGCACGCGCAGTCGGCCGCTTCGCGGGTACCGATCCCGAGCCGCGCGAAGGGCTGCGGTCTGGTCGTATTCCCGGATCACGAAACGTCCCCTTCGGCACCTTGCTGAACAAGAATCACACGATGAAATCGCCCGAGGAATGCCGCGCCATTTTCGAGGCCGCTGGCGTCGACCTGTCGAAACCGGCGATTACCTCATGCGGGTCGGGTGTGACTGCCGCGATTCTCAGCCTTGCGCTCGAGCGCATGGGCAAGAAAGACCACTCGCTTTATGACGGCTCCTGGGCTGAATGGGGTGCCTTCCCGACCCTGCCCGTCGCAACCGGAGAGACCTGATGTTTGAACATCTCAAACCGCAACCTGCCGACAAGATTCTAGCGCTGATGCAGATGTACCGCGAAGACCCGCGCGATCAGAAGATCGACCTGGGTGTTGGCGTCTACAAGAATGCCGAAGGCATCACGCCAGTGATGCGCGCGGTCAAGGCCGCCGAAAAGCGCATTCTGGAAGAGCAGGAAAGCAAGGCCTATACCGGTCTGGCTGGTGATCCGGCCTATGCGGATGCGATGATTGACCTGATCCTGCGCACATCGGTGCCGCGTGGCAACATTGCCGCTGTGGCTACGCCCGGCGGAACCGGTGCTTGCCGTCAGGCATTTGAGATGATCCGCATGGCCAACCCCTCGGCCCGCGTGTTCGTCTCGAACCCGACCTGGCCAAACCATCTGTCGATCCTGAATTACCTGGGGATCGAAGCGGTTCCATACCGCTATTTCGATGGCGAGACTCGTGGCGTCGATTTCGACGGCATGATTGCCGATCTGAAAACCGCCAAGTCGGGCGATGTGGTGTTGTTGCACGGCTGTTGCCACAACCCGACCGGGGCCAACCTGAACCTGGTGCAGTGGCAGGAAGTGGTGAACATCATCAACGAGCTTGGCCTCGTGGCGATGATCGACATTGCCTATCAGGGTTTTGGCGACGGTCTGGAAGAGGATGCGCAGGCGACCCGCCTTGTTGCGTCTTCAGTCAAGGAATGCCTGATTGCCGCGTCGTGTTCCAAGAATTTCGGCGTCTACCGTGAACGCACGGGCCTATTGATGGCAATCAGCGCAGATGCGGGACAGACCGCGTTGAACCAGAGCACGCTGGCCTTTCTGAACCGCCAGAACTATTCATTCCCGCCCGACCACGGCGCGCGCGTGGTCACCACGATCCTGACCGACCCCGTCCTGCGGGCCGACTGGGAGGCCGAGCTGGAGGAGATCCGCTTGTCCATGCTGGGGCTGCGCCAGCAACTGGCCGATGAGCTGCAACGCCACAGCGGCTCCGACCGGTTCGGCTTTGTCGCCCAGCATCGCGGCATGTTCTCGCGCTTGGGCGCGGCACCGGAACTGGTGGAACAACTGCGCGCTGATCACGGCATCTACATGGTCGGCGACAGCCGTCTGAACATTGCCGGGCTGAATGCCAACACGGTTCCGATTCTGGCCAAAGCGATTATCGACGTCGGAGTTTAAATCTGCGGAAAAAAAAGAAACCCGGGCGACACCGCCCGGGTTTTTTGTTGGATTGGGTTGGATATTAGCCCTTGGAGAACTCCGGGTACGCTTCCATGCCCAGTTCCGCCATGTCCAGGCCGTTGATCTCATCCTCTTCGCTGACTCGAATGCCGACGGTGGCCTTCAGGATCGACCACAGGATCAATGCGCCGACAAAGGTGAACAGACCGTAGGCGAGGATACCCAGCAGCTGCGTACCCAGGCTGGCTTCGCCGTAAAAGATCACGGCGATGGTGCCCCAGATCCCGGCGAACAGGTGAACCGGGATGGCACCGACAACGTCGTCGATCTTGAACTTGTCCAGCATTGGAACCGCAAAGACCACGATGATACCGCCTACGGCACCGATCCACAGTGCGCCGAACAGCGTCGGGGCCAGCGGTTCCGCAGTGATCGACACCAGGCCGGCCAGCGCGCCGTTCAGCACCATGGTCAGGTCAGGTTTTTTGTACAACAGCTGTGTCAGGATCAGGGCTGCCACTGCGCCTGCCGCTGCGGCCATGTTGGTGTTAGCAAAGATGCGCGACACGTCGGATACGTCACCCACGGTTCCCATCGCCAGCTGCGAGCCGCCGTTGAAGCCGAACCATCCCAGCCACAGGATGAATGTCCCCAAAGTGGCCAGCGCCAGGTTCGAACCGGGCATCGGATGAACCTTGCCGTCTTTGTACTTGCCAATCCGCGGACCCAGGATCAGGGCACCTGCCAGAGCCGCCCAGCCGCCAACCGAATGCACGATGGTCGAGCCAGCAAAATCCGAGAAACCAGCCTCGGACAACCAGCCACCGCCCCACTGCCACGAGCCAGAGATCGGGTACATGACGCCGGTCAGAACAATCACGAAAACCAGGAAGGGCCACAGCTTGATACGTTCAGCTACAGCACCCGATACGATCGACGCAGTTGCGGCCACAAACACCAGCTGGAAGAAGAAGTCCGAACCAACCGAAGCATAATCCAATGCCGCGGCGTCAGCACCCACGCCCACCGGATCCAGGACTGTGGTTTTGAAGAACGGTCCAACCCACCCCGCGATGGTCCAGCCGTCGCCGGGGTACATCAGGTTGAAGCCGATCAGCCAGTACATGATCGCGGCAAAGGAAAACAGCGCCACGTTCTTGATCATCTGCATGGCCACGTTTTTCGACCGCACCAGCCCGCCTTCGAGCATGGCAAAGCCGGCGGCCATGAAGAAAACCAGGAACCCTGCCATCAGAAACAGCAGCGTGGTGAAGATGTATTGTGTGTGCAGCGCGGCTTCGCCGGTGGCGGCCTCCTGCGCTAGGCCAATCTGCGGCAGCGCGACTATCGCGGCGGCAGGGATGAGAGATTTCATCAGGTTCATTGTCAGTCCTCGAATAGTGTTGAGTGGGGGCGCTTAAAGCGCCTCTTCGTTTGTTTCCCCGGTCCGCACGCGCAGGGCCTGCTCAACGTCGAGGACGAAAATCTTGCCGTCGCCGATCTTGCCGGTCTTGGCGGATTTGGTGATGGTTTCTACGATCTGGTCGGCCATCGTGGCGGGCACCACGATCTCAAGCTTGATCTTGGGTACAAAGTTTACCGCGTATTCGGCGCCGCGATAGATTTCCGTGTGCCCCGATTGCGAGCCGAAGCCCTTGATCTCGGTTACCATCATGCCGCGTATGCCCGCGTCGGTCAGTGCCTCGCGCACCTCCTCGAGCTTGAACGGTTTGATTGTTGCAATAATCAGTTTCACGCTGTTCCCCTCTGCTTCCCCGGTCTGTCCGGCGTGTTTGCACCTGCAGAAAAAGAGCGTGCCGAAGCTGTGTAAGGAACGGTTCAGTGGTCAAATTCGGGAGGAATTGGTGAGTGAGTGCACAATTTTTGCACAGATTCTGCATATCGACTAAATTATAGGCGCGTTAGAGAGGGTGTATTCCGGAAATTCAGACCTCTACTTCATCGGTATAGCAGGGTATGGTGCCTCAAAACGATAACCGGGCAGAGTTTGAGCATGACTGAGTCCAGGCGCCGCAAGGCACCGCTTGTGGCGGACAAAAGATACGCGTCGAAGGGGCGAAAACCCACGGCGACCAAAGGCACTGCGAAACCCGCAGGCAAAAAGGCTGCGGCGCGCAAAACGACAACCCGCAAAAGCACACGGAGAAAGACACGCCGGAAATCCGGCGGTGGTGGTGGCTTTTTTCGCCGGTTGTTTCGCTGGGTCTGGCGCCTGATCTGGGGGGTAAGCTGGCGCGTGGGCGCTGTGGCCGCTCTGTTGCTGGCGCTGGCTGTCGGGGTTGTCTATACCTCTTTGCCTGATGTCGATGCTTTGCTAGACGGGCGCGCGCGCGGGTCGGTCACATTGTTGGATCGGGATGGCAAAGTCTTTGCCTGGCGTGGGGATCAGTTCGGCGGGGTAATCACCGCGGACACGGTTTCTCCGTATCTGAAGAATGCAGTGGTCGCCACCGAGGACAAGCGATTCTACCGCCATTTCGGCGTCAGTCCTCGGGGTGTCGCTAGCGCTGTGCGTATCAACCTGCGCGAAGGCCGAGGGCCTTTGTCTGGCCATGGCGGGTCGACGATCACCCAGCAGACGGCCAAACTGTTGTGTCTGGGCGTGCCATATGTCCCTAGCGAGTGGGAGTCTGAGGCCGCCTATGAGGCTGATTGCCGTCAGGGATCCCTGTGGCGCAAGGGCAAAGAGGCTGTCTATGCGATCGCGATGGAGGTCAAATACTCCAAGGATGAAATCCTGACCATCTATCTGAACCGTGCCTTCCTCGGGTCCGGTGCGCGGGGTTTTGAGGCGGCAAGCCAGCGCTATTTCGGGATTTCTGCCGCCGAGGTCAGCCCCTCGCAGGCGGCGATGCTGGCAGGTCTGCTGGTGGCGCCGACGCGGTATGCGCCGACAAATAACCTGCAACGCTCGCAGGATAGGGCGCAGTTGGTGATTGGGCTGATGGAGGCGCAGGGCTATCTGACCACTGCTCAGGCCAGCGGTGCCCGCAGCAGCCCGGCGCAACTGTCTGCGGCTGCGGCTGCACGCGCCGGTGGGTATTTTGCCGATTGGGTCATCACGGAACTGCCCAGCTTTTTCGGCTCGGACACCACCGATGATGTGGTGATCCGAACCACGCTGGACCAGCGCCTGCAGAAATCCGCAGAAGAGGCATTGCAATATATCTTCAAGGAAAAGGTCCGCGAAGGGTCCAAGGCGCAGGCCGCGATTGTGGTGATGTCCGCAGATGGGGCCGTGCGCGCCATGGTCGGCGGGCGCAAGACCCGCGTATCGGGCGCCTTCAACCGGGCCACACAGGCGCTGAGGCAAACAGGGTCATCCTTCAAACCCTTCGTCTATGCCACCGCGTTGGAACTGGGCTATTCGCCTCTGGATACTGTGATGGACGAGCCCTATTGCATCAATATCGCCGGTTCGGGGCAATGGTGCCCCAAGAACTACACCAACAAGCATTATGGTCGCGTCACGCTTGCTGATGCCCTCAAGAACTCGTTGAACATCCCGGCCGTGAAAGTGGCCGAGGTTGCCGGTCTGGAAAATGTCCGTACCGTCGCGAGTGAGTTCGGCATAGAAAGCAATCTGGCCGAGGGCCCTGCGCTGGCGCTGGGCGCGTCAGAAAGCACGTTGATCGAGATGACGGGGGCCTATGCCGGTATCCTGAACGGCGGTTCTGCAGTTGAGCCCTATGGGTTGACCGAGCTGAAGCTGCTGGGGGACGACGCCCCTCTGATGGCGACGAGCACCGGCATCGGTGAGCGGGTGATCAACGATAAGGCAGCCAAGCAACTGACCTGGATGATGGAACGTGTCGTGTCCGAAGGCACGGGCGGGCGCGCGAAACTGCCCGGCTGGCAGGTGGCAGGTAAGACCGGCACCACGCAGGCGGCGCGGGATGCCTGGTTCATCGGGTTCACGGCTGATTATGTGACCGGAGTCTGGATGGGTTATGACGACAACACCCCCCTGTCCGGCGTGACCGGCGGCGGGTTGCCAGCCGAGATTTGGAAAGAGACGATGGTGCGCGTGACCGAGGGGATGACGCCCACACCGCTGCCAATGCTGGCCCCCGATCCGCCCGTCCGGCAAGAGCAACCCAGACGTCAGCGCCGCAATCAGGGCAATGGGTTCGAAAATGCGATCAACAACCTGCTGAACAACATCTTTGGCAACTGATGTAGGCAAGGAAAAGTCGGCGCGCAGGGTCAGCCAATGACAGCATATGGTGCAGAATGCCCGATTTGCATCCGTATCAAGGTGAATTCCACGTCTGAACTGCTCTGCCGCTGCCAACATGGCAACTTCCGATATGCGGGACAAAACCGACCTTGGGTTTTCGACCTTTGCTGACGCAGAAACTCTTGGCACAAGCAGCGAGCCTGTCGCGGAGTCGCGGTGCAGGTCGTCGAACCGGTCGTTCACAAACGTCGATCTGGCCTGAACCAAGACCGTACTTTCGCCGCAGTCTGATCCGACATGTCAGACGGGTGTGGAAATCGGGACGAACTCCAGTTTTCGCCAGAGAGGCCGTTGAAGCCGCGCGCAAACCGCTCCTTCGCCGTAAAGCACTGTAACCCGAAAAACGCCCAACAAAGTCGCCCTTCCTAGCATCGTAAGCTTCGGCAACACTCAGCCCAATGCAGATTGCCCTCTTATGTCTTGCAGGTAGAAGTTGTTTTTGACACTAATCGGACAAGCAGAGAGCAAAGTGCTCCGTTAGCCCAGGCGAGTAAAAAATGATCTTTCAAAAACTAGCATTTATTTCAGTGCTTTCCCTTCTTACTTCCTACGCACACGCAGATTATGTTCTTTCGGATGGCACTGAAGTTGCGCCGCTTGAGATGTTTCAGGAATGCGACGTTTGCCCTGAAATGATCGCGTTGCCTTTGGGTGAATTCATGATGGGTGGACCGCCGGGAGAATCGAAACGAAATTTTCATTGGGATGAAAAAGGGCTCCGCCCCGCGACACCGGAAGAGCCGTATATCGCACATCATGAAGGTCCGGTTCACAAGGTCACGATAGATATGCCCGTCGCCATGGGGCGGAATGAAGTCACGCATGATCAGTGGATGGCTTGTGTGATTGATGGCGGTTGTGGTGGGTATATCCCGCGAGACTGCATTTTGCAGCGTGACGGTCCCTGCGTTGAAATCAAGGGAAATCATCCGGTTGTAGACGTATCCTATCAGGATGCCGTGTCCTACACTGGGTGGCTAAACAACAAAATTGGGGCGGATGTTTATCGTCTACCTACGGAAGCTGAATGGGAATATGCCGCTCGTGCGGGGACACAAACACCTTTTGCGCAAGGAGAAAAGGTTTCGACGGATCAGGTCAACTTCCACGGCAAACCAACGGAAGAAATGTTGGGGGTGAAGCGACCTGATCTGGCCCGCCGCGGCTATCCGGTGCCCGTTGATGCGTTGGATGCGGCCAATGCTTGGGGATTGCGTCACATGTCGGGTAACGTTGCGGAAGTTACAATGTCCTGCTGGACGGAAACGCACAAAGAGTGGAATAGATCCAGCGTTTACCTGAAAATGGCACTTGCACCGGGCTGTGAGCGTCGTGTTTCGCGCGGTGGCACATATTGGATCGCGATGGATTTCTCTCGAGTTGCGGCCCGAGGCGGTGGCTCAGATGATGTCGGCTCTACGTCTAAAGGGTTCCGTGTTTTACGAGATTTCTACTCCCTAACAAATTGAGGCTACCTAAATGTGCGATTCCACTGGATCAAACACCCCCCAAGACGACCTTTCGCCAAAAGGGCCATACGCGGCGATTGGGCTGACCAATCCATCCGTAAGTGTGGGCATCACTGACTATTTTTCTGTCGGTTTGAATTTGGGAACTATTACCGGCAAAGGCGATACGCTGGTCACAACAGGGACGGCCTCACTTGGCGGCGCCAGCCTAGAAATCTCACCGCATTTTGATAAACATGGTAATCTTTTCAAGACTGACGTTGCGGGGTCGGGAACCTTAGGGATCGAGTTTTTTGGCGTGAATTTAGGCCCTAAAATCACTATCGACGGCCCCAATATTACTGTTGAAATACCATTTCTCGGTAGCAAAACGTACAGCGGCGCTAATGTAGCTGACGATATTGCGTTTGATTTGGAGGACTTCGCAAATGTTGACCCTGAGACAGCAAAGGATATCGGTGAGGCAATTGCAGGTCTGCCTGATCTAGCACAAGATATTGAGGATGCGGCGGACAAAGTCTCCAAGGCAATAAGGGGGGGGTGTAGAGGGCCTGAACTTGATGATGTTGTTAAGACTTTGGAATCCCCTCCTCCATCTCCACTTGTTCTTGATCTTGACGGGGATGGGATCGAACTCACGTCTGTCGAGGGAAGTACCACCTATTTCGACGTTGATGTGAACGGGTTTGCAGAAGCGACAGGCTGGGTTGCGCCTGATGATGGTTTGCTGGCGCTAGACGTGGATGGCGACGGATGGATCGAAAACGGATCAGAGCTTTTCGGCGATCAGACCGGGTATGACAATGGTTTTCTCGCGCTAGCCGCATACGATGACAATGGAGACGGTGTGATTGACGTCAATGATGCCGTTTTTGACGACTTACTGATATGGCATGATACCAATAGCGACGGCATAAATCAGGTCGGCGAGACAATCAGTTTAACTGAGGCCGGGATCGCCTCGATTTCCGTGAATGCCACAACTACTGATTATCAGGTCGCTGGAAATGATGTTCTGTGGGAATCCAGCTTTACTTGGGCAGACGGTTCAACGGGTGTTGTTGCTGACGCGTATTTCGCAACAAATCCAGTGGATTCCATTGCGATTCTGCCTGATGATTTTAGCTACCACGCAGATGCATTCATCTTGCCTTTGCTTTCCGGGTCAGGCGTAGTGGCATCAACGCTTGTCGCATTGTCCTCAGATGATGAATTGCGCGCAGAGGCGCGTGCTCTGGTGGACCAACTAGCGGCGGGAGAGGTAGAAGTCTTTATTCAAGGTTTTGAAGATTTCCTTTTTGCGTGGACTGGCGTGAGCGATGTTGCGCCAAATAGCCGCGGTACACATATCGATGCTAGGCATCTGGGCGTACTGGAGCAAATAACGGGCATGTATCTAGCGGGCGACCCGAGTTCTTTTGCGGGGATAGCCGCGGGTGCTACATTGGAAAGCTTGTATGACGAAGTTTTCAAACAATTTGCAGCTAGTTTTATTACCCAAGCAGCCGCGTCATCTGCTCATTTTTCTTCTACAACTCCTGAAGAGTATTCGGCAGCGTTCGAAGCGCACCCGCTTTCGTCTCTGGCTACCATGACACATGAAACACTTGCTGAAGCGCTTTCTGAGTTAGCACAGGCTGTAGATGGAGGAGCGATCACGGCTGCGGATGCATCAGCTGCTGTTATGCTCTTTCAGCCGGACTTGAGCTCAAGCAGCGAAGTTTTCGAAATCATGATACAGGCGGCTATCGCAGCAGCGAATCTGGACGAGACTTCCGACTTTGTGCAGGCCTTAGCATATTCTGGGACATTGCAGTCTTTGGAGGGTACTTCAAACGCTGAAACGCTCACTGCAACGAGCGCAAGTTATATCAATGCCGGTGCAGGCAACGATGTAATCAACGGGAGCTCCGACGGAAATATCATCGTCGGCGGCACTGGCGACGACGCAATTACTGGTGGGGTAAACGCGGACGCTTATGGTTATTCTTTGGGTGATGGATCAGATGTTATCACCGACTTCAGTGGCGACTTGAACACAAACGACACGCTTAAGTTTACCGATGTGAACGCGGCTGATGTGACCTTCTCGCAGAACGCAGGCAAAGATCTGGTGATCACGCTGAGCAATGGTGAGACCATAACGGTCACAGATCACTTCCAGGATTGGCAGTGGGGTTTGGAGCAGATCGAATTTGCCGATGGCACAGTCCTGGATACGCAAGATATCCGGGATAAATCAGCATCGGATATGAAGGCCACGGGGACCGTGACGGGCTCTCGCTACGTGGAGAATTACGAACATACATCTGGCGATGGGTCGTATACGATCACCGACTTTAGTGGCGACTTGAACACAAACGACACGCTTAAGTTCACCGATGTGAACGCGGCTGATGTGACCTTCTCGCAGAACGCAGGCAAAGATCTGGTGATAACGCTGAGCAATGGTGAGACTGTTACCATTGTGGACCACTTCCAGGATTGGCAGTGGGGCGTGGAACAGATCGAATTTGCAGATGGCACGGTTTTGAACGTGCAAGATATCCGGGATAAATCAGCATCGGATATGAAGGCCACGGGGACCGTGACGGGCTCTCGCTACGTGGAGAATTACGAACATACATCTGGCGATGGGTCGTATACGATCACCGACTTTAGTGGCGACTTGAACACAAACGACACGCTTAAGTTCACCGATGTGAACGCGGCTGATGTGACCTTCTCGCAGAACGCAGGCAAAGATCTGGTGATAACGCTGAGCAATGGTGAGACTGTTACCATTGTGGACCACTTCCAGGATTGGCAGTGGGGCGTGGAACAGATCGAATTTGCAGATGGCACGGTTTTGAACGTGCAAGATATCCGAGACAAAGTTCTTACTGGGAGCTCTGGTGATGACGCAATTATTGGTTTCTCATCGGATGATGTTTTGGACGGTGGTGCAGGCAACGATATTGTCGACGGCGGAAATGGCGATGACGCACACTTTGGTGGAGAAGGCGACGATCTTCTGATTGCCAATATCGGTGCGGATAGCTTTGACGGGGGGAGTGGCAACGACACGATTGATTTTACCTACACTTCCAACAACGTGACAATTGATCTCTCGACAGAAACAGCTACCTTTGAAAATGGCTTTGTTGAGTCGATGATCAACCTCGAGAACGTCATCGGAAGCGTCGGCAATAATCTCATCACAGGATCAGGTGTAGCTAATGTGTTGGACGGTCGGGCAGGCAACGACACAATCTACGGTGGCGCGGGTGACGACATAATCGACGGTGGCGATGGCGATGACAATCACTATGGCGATGGCGGCAACGACCTGATCTTAGGTAGCATTGGGGCTGACTTCTTTGATGGTGGCGATGGTATCGACACTATCGATTTCTCTTACTCCGGCAACAACTTCAATCTGAGTCTGGCCGTTTCCAACGTGGTTTTCTCTGATGGTTTTACAGAGCAGGTCCTCAACTTTGAGAACATTGTTGGAGGGGCTGGACATAATGTTCTCACAGGGTCAGACACAGCCAACGTTATCGATGGTGGGGCGGGCAATGACCGCATTGTCGGGCTGGAAGGCGACGATACGCTAACCGGTGGCTCTGGGGCCGATGTCTTTGTATTTAATACGTTGGCTACTGAAGGTACGGACAACATCACAGACTTCGAGCTTGATGTTGACATAATAGAGCTGGTGGGAAGCACTTACACGGACCTGACTTTCATCGACACAGGATCTGGAACACACGTGGAATGGGCTAATGGTGCTGTGGAGATTGAAAACGTATCTGTCGCGTCTCTAACCGAGGATCAGTTTTCGTTCGTGTGATCTGAATTTCCTATGAGTGCGGGCGTGATCTGGGTCCCGCACTCAACTTTAACTTGCTAACACCCAACTCAAACAAGTCGTTCGATAGCTAAAGTTGAACGACTGCGGTGTTTGCAACCTGTGACTCTGCCACTTCAAAATTGCCGCGCTACTCACGAATGGCCGAAGTCTCCGCTGAACCGCAGACCGGCCTTGAGTGCCCGCGCGGAGAGTTTTTCGCTGCGAGCGCACGCAGCACAAAATCAAGAGGTCCGGTGTGGGCTCAAAGCAGACTAACGTCGTCCGTGGCAAGAGCCCGAGTAGACTACGTGCCTGTGATCCACGCCGTCGGCCATAGATCGGCGGCGCATCTGGCGCCGCCTCTATTTTCGGCTGTGACCTCTGATCAGAGGCTGTCGTCCAGTGCCGCCAGAATCGCGTCGCCCATTTCCGTGGTGGAAACCGGCGTGACCCCTTCGTCGGCCAGCAGGTCGCCGGTGCGGATACCATCGGCCAGGACTTTTTCGATCGCAGCTTCCAGACGGTCAGCCTCGGCCCCCTGATCAAAGCTGTAGCGCAGCGCCATGGCAAAGCTCAGGATACAGGCGATGGGGTTGGCCTTGCCCTGACCGGCGATATCGGGTGCGGAACCGTGGACCGGCTCGTACATCGCCTTGGGGCGGCCATTGGCCATTGGTGAGCCCAGGGAGGCGGACGGCAGCATGCCCAGTGAACCGGTCAGCATCGCGGCACAGTCGGAAAGGATGTCGCCAAACAGGTTGTCGGTGACGATCACATCAAACTGCTTGGGCGCACGCACCAGCTGCATCGCGCCATTGTCGGCATACATGTGGCTCAGCTCGACCTCGGGATAGTCCTGAGCGACCCGGTTTACGACTTCGCGCCATAGAATGCCGGATTCCATGACATTGGCCTTTTCCATCGAGCACAGTTTCTTGTTCCGGCGCATCGCCAGCTCAAAAGCCGAGCGTGCGGCGCGTTCGATCTCGGATTCGGTATAGCGCTGGGTGTTGATGCCGACGCGTTCATTGCCTTCTTCGAAGATGCCGCGGGGCTCACCGAAATAGACGCCCGAGGTCAGCTCGCGCACGATCATGATATCCAGACCGGCAACGATGTCTTTCTTCAGCGACGAGAAATCCGCCAGCGCGTCAAAGCATTGTGCCGGGCGCAGGTTCGAATACAGGTCCATTTCTTTGCGCAGCCGCAGCAAGCCGCGCTCGGGCTTGAGGCTGAAATCCAGATCGTCGTATTTGGGTCCACCAACAGCACCCAGCAGAACTGCGTCCGCCTCCTGCGCCTTGGCCATGGTTTCGTCCGACAGCGGCTTGCCATGGGCGTCATAGGCGGCACCGCCGACCAGATCCTCGCTCACGTCGAATTCCAGGCCGCGCTTGGCACCGAACCAGTCGATGATACGGCGCACTTCGGCCATGACTTCGGGGCCAATTCCGTCTCCGGGCAGGATGAGGAGCGAGGGGTTGGACATGAAGGATCTCCTTGCGTTTGACAGCAAAGGCCCTAGCGCCTGCGCCGCATCGGGTCAATGAGACGAACCGGCCTAAACGCAGGTTCTGCACGGGAAATCGGGTTTCCGTGCCCTTGCTACGTCACGGATAGTGTGAATCAGTCAGAGATCGGCCTTTATCCCTTCGGCCAACATATCCCAGACTCGTCGGATTCGTGTCGTTTGCCGCATCGCCTGCGGTGCGGCAAGCCAAACCGGCAGCGCAGGGATTTCGACGTTTATGTCCAAAACCTCTACCTCTGGGTCGGCCTCGGCAACTCTCACGGCGCTAAAACCGATACCGCAGCCCGCGCGGACCAGTTCCCAATAGGCCGTCTGAAAGTCGCAGCGTGTGGCAAAGCTGTCCCGGTTCACCGGCCAGCCCATTTCGCGCATGCCGATAATGATCTGCTCGTTCGCATCAAACCCGACAAGGTCATGGCTCAACAGATCGTCGGAGGAATTGGGGCGGCCGGCACGATCCAGATAGGACCGGCTTGCGCAAAAGCACAGTCTGATTTCCCCCAGATGTTTCGTGATGATGTCCATCTGTTCCGGCCGAAACATCCGCACTGCGATATCGGCCTCGCGGTAGAGCAGGTTCTCGGTGGCATCGGTGGCGACCAGTTCCAGTTGTATCGCGGGTTCTGCTGCCCGTATTTGGGCCAGAATCGGCGGCAGCAGGTGATGAGAGGCAAAGACCGACGCGGTGATGCGCACCGACCCTTCCAATTCCTGAGACTGGCCTGCGGCCGTTAGGCTGAACGCGTTCATGGCTACGTGCATCTGTTGCGCCATCGGGAAAAGCTGCGCACCGACTTCACTTAGCTTCAAGCCCCGCGCATGCCTGTCAAACAGCGAGACGCCAAGCTCATCCTCAAGTGCGTGGATCTGGCGACCCAGGGTGGGCTGGCTGCGGTTCAACTGCCGGGCAGCGGCAGACAAAGATCCGGTTTCCGCTACGGCCAGAAAGCTTTGGATCAGAGACCAGTCAGAGTGGGTGATAGATTTGTCCATTCAAAAATGAATACACGTTCTGCGTTTGGCGGCAATTCCTGAATTGAACTGAATGGCTCATATTAGATGGACAAGAGGAGGCTTATATGACGGGAACAGTCCTTATTCTGGGTGCGACGGGTCGGTTTGGACGCAATGCCGCAATAGCTTTTCGCGAGGCGGGCTGGACCGTACACTGCTTTGATCGCAAGACGCAGGACCTGAAGCGATCTGTCGAAGGGGTGGATGTTGTCGTCAATGCCTGGAATCCGGCCTATCCGGACTGGGCGCGACAAGTCCCCAAACTGCATCGTGACGTGATCAATGCGGCAGCGGATCACGGTGCAACTGTGATCCTTCCCGGCAATGTCTATGTTTTTGGCGCGCAAACGCCGGGGCCATGGTCGGGTGCAACACCGCATGCGGCGCAAAATCCCCTGGGCAGGATCCGGGTTGAGATGGAAGAAGCCTATCGAAAATCCTCGGTAAGAACGATTCTTCTCAGGGCAGGTGATTTCATTGACACTTGCGCCTCGGGGAACTGGTTCGATCAGGTCATGATCAAGCCTTTGGCACGCGGCAAGATGGTTTATCCCGGTCGCCCGGATATACCACACGCCTGGGCCTATCTGCCCGACCTGACCCGAGCGGCCGTTGCGTTGGCTGATATCCGCCAGGACCTTCCCCGTTTCTGCGAGGTTCCTTATGCCGGGTTTACCCTGACCGGCCGGGATATTGCGCAATCCTTGTCGCGGGTAACCGGTGCCGAAATAGCTGTCAGCCCAATGAAATGGTGGCCGATTCAGGCACTGCGGCCTTTCTGGAAGTTGGCGCCACATCTGGTTGAGATGCGCTATCTATGGGATCTGCCGCATAGTTTGGACGGCGCATTCTTTGACGACCTTATCCCTGGATTTCAGACGACCGACTTGGACACGGCGATGGCTTCTGCGATCCCGAAAACAGCCAAGCAGAAAGCGACTTTGGTCAGAACTGCCCGGGCCTGACCAGTGTTAGCGATGTCCCAGGTCCACCCAGACAAGCCGGTGCCGGCTGGCCTGTTCGGCGATTGCGCGCAGGTCTGCGCCCGTGTCGGGCCAAAAGATGCCCGCATCCACAACGCGTAGATCTGCCGAGGGCAGAACGTAATCTACCCGCATTTCTCCGACGGCTTTCCACTCAACCGTGGCCAATGCCCCCGAGGGGGTGGCAGGCCTTGCATCCTGCAACCGCGGGTCTGCCAGCAAGCCCTGGATAGCCTCTTTCCGGCCTTCCCCGCGCGTGGGATCCAGATTTGCATCCCCAGCAATCACGAAAGGCCCGAGTGGGGCAGGGCCTAGAGCACCGTCCAGCACAGCGTTCCACAAGCGAATTTCGTCACGATTGCGCAACCCGTTCCGGTCCTCGGGTCCGTCGAAAACGGGCGGGGTCGCGTGAAATGTCATCAGGTTCAGGTGGCCGATCGGGGACTCGATTGGTACGATCCAATGTGCCACCGAGGACAGTCGCTGAATGCGCTGGGCGGCTTCAGAGGGAAATGGCGTGCCATCGACCGTCGGCAGATCAGCCCCCGGCAGGTCGCGCCACAGTACTCCCGAGAAATCCTGCATGTCGTCATGGCCTATGGGAAACCGGGACAGAATGGCCAGCCCGCCCTGACCGGTGAACTCGCCATAGCCTTGGGAATCTCTTGGTCCATTGGCCTGTCCGTCCCCGTCCAGATCCAGACTGGTTTCCATTCCCGAATTAGGCTTGGCGGTAAAGCGATAGGGATAGTCCAGCCCCTCGTCGCGCAGCGCCTCACCGAATGCGGTCAGCGTTTCGCCATTGAGATCCCAGTCGATGCCCTGCAAGGCAACGATATCGGGTTGGGTTTCCAACAACACCCGCATCACAGCGCGAACCTGCGCATCCCCGCGCCGGATATCGCGCAGCAGAATGCCCGGTCCTTTACGACTGAGTTCGGTGTTGAAGGTGGCTATGCGTATCGTCTCTGCCTGTGCCGCGAATGGCAGCAAAAGCAGCAGAAAAACGCGAATCATGCGGTCTGTGTTGATTCAGTCGTAGAATAGGCGCGGCGTTTTTCGACAATCAGGTTTGCAATGCGCAGTGTCGCCATTCCTCGCATGATCATGCTAGCAGGCAGAAAGGCCCAAGCGCTCAACGTCCAGATCAGCGTCTGGGGGCTGTTCAGCGAGATCGGGCTCACATAATCGGTCAGGATCTTGATCAGAGCCGGGATTACAAACGGCAGCAGGACGCCGATCGAGATGTTCAACCGTCCATCACGCTGCAGACGGGTCACGACATCGCCACCCTTGGTCGGATCGAACAGCGGCAGATTGGTCCAGACGTTGAAGGCTCCGTTTCCGGTGGGCCAACCACGTATTTTCACCGCGTAGTAGAAACTGGCGATTGTGACCATAGCTGCGACATAGGCCACACTGGCAGCGATACGAACAAGTTCGATCAGCGGCGCGCTTGCGTTGACAGGCAGCATCAACACGATCAGACGCACGGGTGAATAGGGGAAATCGACCACATTGGCGACGCCCAACCCGATCACATAAAAACCTGAGGTCAATTCTGTCGGCGAATAGGCGTTTTTGCAGATCAGCGTCAGGAAAGCGACCATCGAAACCAGCCCAACAAAGCGCAGGCGGTTCACCGGTGGTGCGTCGCGAAATTCAATAAAGCTTGGGAAGGCCGAATTATATTCGGCGAAGGTCAGGAAAAACGCGAGAATGGCGAGAAAGACGACAATCTCGGTCCCATTCGTTGATGATACGGGCAAGTACAACGCGGGTGTCAGCACCAAAAGTGCAACCAATATTCCCCGAATTGCCGCCCCTGTTGTGCGCGCAATCACTATCCGAACCCTTTCAAACTGGATTAGCCGATTCTTTGCCGACTTCATTCCAACTTGTGCCTGCCACGTTACCGTTGCAGCAGATGTCATCTCTCACCAATGTTTTGCCATGGTGGGTGCCTGTACCCGCCGACATTGGCGATAAGCGACATTTCGCTCAAGCCAGGTGGCAGAAAACACTCAATTTTGGGCAAAATGATGGCGCAACTGGTGCGGGATTGCATCATTTTTGACGCAAATCCGACGTGTGTTTCAAGTCGAGACCTATATGTAGTGGTTTCGCCGTTCAGAACCCCAAGAAGGCGAATGGGGACGCCGTGGCGTCCCCATAAAGTTGAGTATCAACAGATTCGTTCCCAGAATCACACCCAGGGGCGTGCCTGGCCCGCATGATCCTCGAACTTCTCGATGTGATGGTCTTTTTCCATCGTCAGGCCAATATCGTCCAGACCGTTCAGCAGGCAGTGCTTACGATGAGAATCCACCTCGAATTCGATCACGACACCATCGGATGTGGTGATCTGCTGATCTTCCAGATGCACGGTCATGCGGGCGTTTTCGCCTCTATGCGCGTCTTCCATCAGAACCGCATGATGTTCTTCCTCGACCACGATGGGCAGGATGCCGTTCTTGAAGCAGTTGTTGAAGAAGATGTCGGCAAAGCTGGTCGAGATCACAACCTTGATGCCGAAATCCTTGATCGCCCAGGGCGCGTGTTCGCGCGATGAGCCGCAGCCGAAATTGTCGCCGGCCACCAGAATCTCGGTTTGCCGATAGGCGGGTTTGTTCAGAATGAACTCTTCATTCTCACCGCCGTGATCGTGATAGCGCATCTCGTCAAACAGTACGACGCCAAGGCCGGATCGTTTGATCGTTTTCAGGTGCACTTTCGGAATGATCATATCGGTGTCGATATTGATCAATGGCATCGGGGCGGCCACCCCGTGGACTTTGTCAAACTTTTCCATGTCTACACTCCTGCGGGGGAGGGCCGCGCCCATGCCCCGCGTTTAAGCTTGTTTCGCTTCAGTTGTTTCGCCTTTGGGTGCGTCTTTGATGAAGAGCGCCATGAAGACCAGACCCAGACCGTTGAACACCATCTCGATCCCCAGCAGGATGCCGAGCAGTTGCAACAGCACGACAGGATCGGTTGCTGCGAACCGCCAGATGAGCATCGCCAGAACAATCGACATCACGCCCGAGATCAGTGTCGCCCAGAAATACTGCGTACCTTTCATCTGGAACGACAAAATGACCCGCGCGATACCGCCTGCCATAAACAGGATCAGGCAGACCGTCGCCAGCGTCACGGTGCCCTGCAGCGGGTGATCCAGGAAGGACCAGCCCAGAAACAGCATCACCGCACCCATAATAAGCGACAGGATCTTGTTGCCGGTGCCCTCGACGGTGAACCCGCCGACCACCTGCAATGCCCCTGAAATCAGCAGCAGTACGCCGGTCACCACCGTTACGGCAATCGACGCCACTGCAGGCGCGCCCAGCACAAAAAGGCCGAACACTATGGACAGAAGCCCCATCAGGAGCCATTTGATCCAGTCACTCATGTCTTAAATCCCTCAAATATCCAGTTATGAGGGCAGCTTACATCAACTCGCGGACGTCTGTCAGCCGTCCTGTGATTGCCGCTGCGGCAGCCATTGCGGGGCTTAGCAGGTGGGTGCGCCCGCCGCGGCCCTGACGGCCTTCGAAGTTGCGGTTCGAGGTCGCGGCGCAGCGCTCGCCCGGTTGCAACTGATCGGGGTTCATCGCAAGGCACATGGAACATCCCGCCAGACGCCATTCGAACCCGGCCTCTTTGAAGATCTCGGCCAGACCTTCTTCCTCGGCCTGCGCGCGGACAAGGCCTGAACCGGGCACAACCATCGCCCGCATCCCGTCCTTGATCTTTTTGCCCTTCAGAATCTCGGCAGCGGCGCGCAGGTCCTCGATGCGGCCGTTGGTGCAGGACCCGATAAAGACGGTGTCGATTTCAACGTCGCTGAGCTTCTGACCGGCTTCCAGACCCATATATTCGATCGACCGGCGGGCCGCATCGACTTTGCCGCCTTCGAAATCCTCGGGGTGAGGCACGGATGCAGTGATCGGCAGCACGTCCTCGGGGCTGGTGCCCCAGGTGACGACCGGCGCGATGTCTTCGCCGCGCAGGGTGATGACCTTGTCGAAATGCGCGTCTTCGTCGGTGAACAGCGTTTTCCACCAGTCCATCGCCGCTTCCCACTGGGCCCCTTTCGGCGCGTGTGGGCGGCCTTTGACATATTCGAACGTGGTCTCATCCGGGGCGATCAGGCCGGCGCGGGCGCCGCCTTCGATGGCCATGTTGCAGACGGTCATGCGGCCTTCCATCGACAGATTGCGGATCGCTTCGCCGCAATATTCGATGACATAGCCGGTGCCGCCGGCGGTACCGGTCTCGCCAATCACAGCAAGAGTGATATCCTTGGCGGTCACGCCCGGCTGCAGTGTGCCGGTGATTTCCACCTTCATGTTCTTGGATTTCTTCTGGATCAGGGTCTGCGTGGCCAGAACATGCTCGACCTCAGAGGTGCCGATGCCATGGGCCAGAGCACCAAACGCGCCATGGGTAGCGGTGTGGCTGTCGCCGCAAACAACGGTCATGCCGGGCAGGGTCCAGCCCTGTTCGGGTCCGACGATATGCACGATGCCCTGGCGAACGTCATTCACTGGGTAATAGTGAATGCCGAAATCCTTGGCGTTCTTGTCCAGTGCCTCGACCTGAATGCGCGATTCGGGGTTTTCGATGCCGTTCACGCGATCCGGCGTGGTGGGTACGTTGTGATCCGGTACCGCGATGGTCTTTTCCGGTGCGCGTACCGGGCGACCCGCCATACGCAGGCCTTCGAAGGCCTGCGGGCTGGTCACTTCGTGGACCAGATGGCGGTCGATATACAGCAGGCAGGTGCCATCATCGGCTTCGTGCGCGACATGGGCATCCCAGATCTTGTCATAGAGTGTTTTGGGGGACATCGGTCCTCTCCCGTATGTATTGAGATTTAGCTGGCGAGTGGCTGGACGCCGCTTATAGGCGGGCCAGAACCGTGCGGGCGGCCCCAAAGAACCGTTCACGCAGGCGCGTGCGGTCTTGCAACGTAGGTGCTGGGGTCAGATTGAGTCTCATGCGCATCAGATATATCGCGTCAGTCCGTCAATCAAGGCGCAATCCGGCGACGGGCTTGCATCATGCGTCAACGCTGTCCAAGCTGGCAAGCAGGAGACGTGCATGAACCCAGACCTGATACCCAGTTCGCTGTCTGATCTGTATCAGACCATGATCGAGGCCTTTTCCCTGCAATTCGATAGACTGGTCGATCTGGTCATTACACCGGGCTGGCGTCAACATCAGCTGGTCATCATCCTGGGTCTCTGGGCGCTGGCCTATGTGTTGAAGCTGGTTACGCAGGGCCGATGGGAGGCCTGGGCCCGTGCCCGCTCTGGTTGGCCCAAATGGCGGTTGCGCACGCTGATCCAGCTGATGCAGCGTCTGACGCTTGTCTATTTCGTCACTCTGTCCTGGATGCTGTATCTGGTGATGCAGCAGATCACCTGGCCATCGCGCAGCTATATCATCGGGGTGGTGGCAACATTGGCGACCGCCTGGCTGGCGATTGCGCTAGTGGCCCGTCTGGTCCGAAACCGGACGCTGCGGCGAATTTTCAAATGGGCAATGTGGGCTTATGCGACGCTGATTGCGCTGAACTTGACCGATGACGTCGCTGGGTTTCTGGATGGGGTGGCGATCTCGATCGGGGATCTGCACCTCTCGGCGCTGGGCATCCTCAAGGCGCTTTTGCTGATCGGCGTGCTGTTGACGCTGGCCCGCCTGGGTACCGGCGCTGCTGAACGTGGCCTCAAACGCAATGACGATATCTCGCCGTCAATGCAGGTCTTGTTGGCCAAGGGACTACAAGTCGTCATCTATGGCGCCGTCTTCATGGCCGCCATTCGGACGCTGGGCTTTGATTTGACGGGTATTGCGCTGTTGTCGGGGGCCATTGGCGTCGGCATCGGCTTTGGTTTGCAGAAAGTGGTGTCGAATCTGATTTCGGGCATCATCATCCTGATGGATCGGTCGATCAAACCGGGCGATGTGATTTCGCTGGGCGACACGTTCGGCTGGATCAACGCGCTGGGCGCGCGCTATGTCTCGGTGGTCACGCGGGATGGGCGCGAATACCTGATCCCGAACGAGGATTTGATCACCAATCAGGTGGTGAACTGGTCGCATTCGGACCGGTTCGTGCGGCTGGATCTGACATTTGGCACAAGTTACACGGATGACCCCCATAATGTGCGGGCAACGGCCATCCATGCGGTTAAATCTGTCGAGCGTGTGCTCAGTGGCAGCGGACATGACGCGGTCTGCCATATTACGGGGTTCGGCGACAGCAGCGTGGATTACGTGCTGCGATTCTGGATCAGCGATCCAACCAAAGGGCTGACCAATATACGGGGCAATGTCTATCTGGCGCTGTGGGACGCATTCAAGTCTGAAGGCATCTCGATCCCATTCCCGCAGCGTGAGGTTCGCCTGCTGAACGACGACGCCGATGCGCAACAGCTTGCCACGGAGTAAGCAATCGTTGCGACCCTTTGGTCTGTGTTCATTGAAATGTTGCAATCTCCTTGCTACCTTATTAGTACCCCGGCGCCGGGATATCATGGCGCGCAGCAAAGGAGGACTATGTCCTGTCTCTACACACTCAGGCGGGTTTGCCCGCCGAAGATGGGGCCAATATGATGGCCCACTCTCAGTCAATCAGCGACAAGCTGCTTGAACGTATCCTTTCCTCACTTTCCGATGACAAGGCCGAAGACGTCGTGCAGATCAACCTGCAGGGCAAGTCGTCCGTCGCGGATCACATGGTTATTGCCTCGGGTCGGTCGACCCGTCAGGTCTCGGCCATGGCGGAAAAACTGACGGATCGCATCAAGCAGGAATTCGGATTCACCTCGAAGGTCGAAGGCAAGGATGCCGGCGATTGGGTGCTGATCGATACGGGCGACGTGGTCGTTCATATCTTCCGCCCCGAAGTGCGTGAATTCTATCAGCTGGAAAAGATGTGGCAGCCTGCGGGCAGCAGCGCCTCGGCGAACTGAGGCGCTATCCCGGCCTGCATTAACGGGTCGGCGGCGAGAGAGATATGCGGATCAGCATAGTTGCGGTCGGGCGATTGCGCGCCGGACCCGAAAAGTCCCTGCTTGATGATTACCTGACCCGATTTGATCGGACCGGCCGCGCGCTGGGCCTTGGGCCTGCGCGGGTGATCGAGGTCGAAGACAAGAAAAACGCAGGGATGGGGGCCGAGGCCACATTGCTGCGCAAGGCGCTGCCCAAAGGCACCGTAATCTGCACGCTGGATGAACGGGGGCGGGTGATGTCCTCGCCCGATTTTGCCCAAAAGCTGGGCAGTTGGCGCGATGCGGGGCGGCAGGATCTGGCGCTGATCATTGGCGGTGCCGACGGAATAGACCCTGATCTGCGCGCCGAGGCGGATTTCTCCATCTCTTTCGGGTCCATGGTCTGGCCCCACATGCTGGTCCGTGTGATGCTGGCCGAGCAACTTTATCGGGCCGCAACCATCCTGTCGGGCGGTCCCTATCACCGGGTCTGACATGGCGCAGCTATTGATCGTTTACCATTCACGCACCGGCGGCGCCCGGCAGATGGCCGAAGCTGCTGCCGAAGGTGCGCACGATGAGGCCGACACCGTTTTGAAGCCCGCAGAGCGGGCCGAACCCCAAGATCTGCTGGCCGCAGATGGTTATATCTTCTGCGCACCCGAAAACCTGGCGGCGATTTCGGGCGTGATGAAAGAGTTTTACGACCGCTGTTATTATCCGGTTCTTGGTCGCATCGAAGGTCGCCCCTTTGCCCAGATGATCTGTGCCGGGTCCGACGGGCAGAATGCGGCACGACAGACGGCCCGAATTGCAACCGGATGGCGGCTGAAAGAAGTTCAGTCGCCGCTGATCATATGCACCCATGCACAAACGCCCGAGGCGATCCTGGCCGAAAAACGCATCCCCGAAGAGGCGCTGCAGACATGCCACGACTTGGGGCAGGCGATGGCCGCAGGGCTGGCGTTGGGCGTGTTCTGAGGTCAGTTCAGCGGCACAACAATGGTTTCGTCCGCCCAGCCATCCACGCTGCAACGGGCCTGTATCTGAACCTGCGATGTACCATCCGGAATTGCCACCCCGCCCAGCGAGCGGGTAAAGGGCTGTTCCGTCTCATGCGGGTGATGCAACACACGCATCCCCAGCTCATTCCCATCCATATCCAGCACACGCCAGCCATCGGCATAGTGATCCCATCCGGTGTCCGGATGCCGGATCGTCACGTCGAAACGCCAACTGCCACCGCTGGACGAGGCGTTGACCTGCTCGATCGTTGGCGGATCGGCTAGGGTGGGGCTGGCCAGAAAGGTGCAGAGAATCACATATCGCATGTTTCGATCCTAAACTCTTGGCGGGCCCAACAAAGGTTTTCTTTTTGGCTGCATAGCGTTTTACGCGGGTAGATCCGACTCCAAACGGAGGGCTGGGGAATTGTCCACGGCTGCAAACCGACATCCTAGTGCTGCCAGATCGTCAACAGCACGTGCGCAACTTCTATGCAACCAGTTGCAATCACTATAGTATCAGAGCATCACATCAAACGTATTTTGCTCGCACAACCAATACCTTCAGTATGGTTCGTTATCGGGCAAGGTCGATCTGCATGTCGGGATCAATTCCTCTATTTGCTCTATAAGTATGTCAAGATCACTCAGTTGCGTTCGGTGATTGGAAATGGCGCAGCGCAGCGCATAAGTTGACCCAACTCTCGTGTCAGAGAGCGCCGCAACCCCATCTTCCTGCAGTCGCAGCATGACTTCTCGGTTGAGGGCTTCGAGATTGGATTCCGTCATATTGGGCAGGCAAATGCGAAAGCACACAATGTCCAACATAGGATCGGCCAAAAGTTCGATATCCTGTGCCATTCGGATGCGATCCGCCAGATACTCTGCTTGGTTGATGTTCTGGTCGATCAGCCGACCAAATTTTTCGACACCATGTTCCTTCAGGCTCATCCAAACCTTAAGCGCCCGGAACCCGCGCGATGTCTGAATGCCAAAATCATGTAGCCAATCGGCAGCGGCCACGCCGCGTGGTTCTTTCTCCAAGTATGACTGGCTAAGCGCGAAAGTATCGACATGCTGCGATTTGTCTTTGACCACGCAACAGCCAACCTCAAACGGTGCATGCAGCCATTTATGTGGATCCAGCGCAACAGAGTCAGCTTTGTCCAATCCGTTTAGCTTATCTCCGTTTTTAGGAGCAATAGCGGCTAGTGCTCCGATGCAACCGTCCACGTGAAGCCAGAGACCTTCGCGCCGGGACACATCTGCGAGTGCGGGCAAATCGTCAATTGCGCCGGTGTTGATAGTTCCAGCTGTTGCGATAATGGCGACTGGCTGGATGCCATGCGCGCGGTCTTCGGCAATCTGTGCACGCAAGGCTGTAACGTCCATCGTATAGTCTGATCGGGATGGCAGGCACCGCAGGGAATTTGATCCAAGGCCCAGCACTTCCATTGCAGTCAGATGGCAGCCATGAACCTGATCGGACGCATAAAACGCTAGCCTAGCACCGCCGACCCCATGTTCCCTGATGGTTTGCTGGCCGAGCGCTGTGTTGCGCGCAACCGTGAGGCCTATCAGGTTGGCTACGGAGCCACCACTGGTCAAGGTTCCACTAGCACCAGCCGGGAACCCGACCATGGTCTTGAGCCAGTCCACCACTTGCTGGTCCATAAGAGCTGCGGCGTGATTTCCGCCGCCGAGGTTTGACCCCAGAATGGCAGCTAAAAAGTCGCCGAGAGCGCCGGTGAAATTGCTGGCGCCCATATACCACATCCAAAACCTGGGATGGATGTTACCCATTGGATAGGGCAGCAAGTTGGTTTTCATCTCTTCAAAGACTGTATCAAGTGGCATTCCCGATCTCGGTAGCGCTTCTTTGTATGTCGCGCGCACGCTGTCTGGCATGTTTTGCCAAACAGGAGATTCGCGCACATTGGAAAGCCGAGACACAGCTTCATCCACCATGCGGTACGCCGTGGCACGCATGGCTTCCCAGTCTTCCGGGTCGAGTGTTTCTTCCTGATGCAGCATTCTGTCCATTACTCGCCCGCCATTTGCGCACTTGGTGTGGACAGGGAAATCGCGCGTTCCTCGTCGGTCATCTCGGCCTCGATGTCGTCAAACAAAGGCGTCGAAAGATAGCGTTCAGCCGTATCTGGCAACATCGCCAAAATAACGGATCCTTCAGGGGCGGTCTTAGCAACTTGCAGTGCTGCCAGAACCGTGCCGCCACCTGACACCCCCGTCAGAATGCCCTCTTTCTGGGCAAGCTGCTGTGCCATTTTGATCGCGCCAGGACCGGCGACAGGCATCAGTTCGTCAAATGATCCATTGTCCAAAGCTTCTTGCAACACAGCCGGGATAAAGTCAGGTGACCAACCTTGAAACGGGTGTGGTTGCCAAGCCGAATGACCGGCGACAGGGCTGCCATCAGAATTGCGATCCTGCGCAATCCCACTTCCTACGAGTCCGGCATTTTCAGGTTCGGTCAGGATAATCCGGGTATCGGGTGACTCGCGGCGCAGTACGCGCGCGACTCCGGTCAATGTGCCTCCTGTGCCAAATCCCGTTACAAAATGCGTCAGCCGCTTATCCTTGAAATCTGCGATAATTTCAGGACCTGTTGTCATTTCATGAACTTTTGCATTCGCGTCCGTTTCAAATTGACGGGCCAGAAACCAACCGTTGGCCTCGGCCAGCTCTACCGCCTTGTTGTACATTCCCATCGCCTTTTCGGCCCGCGGTGTCAGCACCACTTTCGCCCCTAACACCCGCATGAGGCGCCGCCGTTCGACGGAAAAACTGTCCGCCATTACGATCACCAATGGATAGCCCTTTGCAGCACACACCATCGCCAGACCAATTCCGGTGTTGCCGCTGGTTGCCTCAACAACCGTTTGGCCTGGTTTTAGCGCCCCGCTTTTCTCGGCTTCTTCGATAATGCTAAGCGCTAACCTGTCTTTGACAGATGCTGCGGGGTTGAAAAACTCGGCTTTGACAAAAAGCTCTACGTGATCGGGTGCCAGATTGTTGATCCGGACGACCGGCGTTTGTCCGATTGTTTCGTTGATATTTGCGTAAATCACTTTCCTAGCCCCTCTTTGAATGGATGATGTTCTGCATTAATGTACTGACTTTGCCCCATGGTTCGCGCACAAGCTTGCAGACAGCTTGTAGAAATGGTGTAGAATTTCGCGACTTCTGATAGATTTCTTTCATGAAATTCTGTTTTGGCAATTTCGAGCTGGACCACGCTGCCGCTGAATTGCGGTATTCGGACGGTCAAGGCGTTCACCTTGAACGGCAAGTTTTCCTGTTGCTGAGCTTATTGGTCCAAAACGGCTCGCGCGTGACGACATTGGACGAAATTGTCACCAAAATCTGGAATGGCGCACCAATTTCAGACGCCGCTATTGCAAGCCGTATCCGATCTGCCCGTGCCGCTTTGGGGGATGACGGGAAAACGCAAAGCATCATCCGCACGATCCGGGGACAGGGCTTTCGGTTCGAATTGCCGGTGACCAAAAAGGTCGACGCAAACCTCGCAGAGACGCTGATCATCAATGAAGGGGTCGCTCCATCCATTGCCGTGTTGCCGTTTCAGGCCTTTGGAGAAACAGATCAGGCTAGGGTGATCGCTCCGGCCCTTGCACATGAATTGATTGTGTCGTTGTCGCTGACAAAGTGGGTGACGGTCATTGCGCGCGCCTCAAGTTTCCAACTCGGTAGTGTTGCAAACACGCAAAGTGTGCGCGAGCAGTTAGATGTAAGATATGTGCTGTCGGGTAGCGTCGAGATTAACGGACCAAATCTGACCGTGTCGCCGGTGCTTGCTGCTGCGGATTCTGGACAAGTGATCTGGGCTGATCGCTACACTGGCCTGATTGATGACATTTTCTCTATCAAGGCAGATGTCACCAATTCTGTAGTAGCAGCGGTCGAACTCCATGTTCCGCGCCACCAGGCCGCCGAGGCCCGACGGCAGGATATTGAATCCCTCGACGCCTGGAGCTTTTTCCACCTTGGACTAAACCACATTTATCGGTTCACCCAAGAAGACAACGCTTTGTCTGCCAGATATTTCAAAGAAGCTCTTGCCCGTGCGCCCAATTTTGCACGTGCCCATGCCGGGCTTTCTTTCGTTTCTTTCCAGAAGGCGTTTACCGGTTTCGGCGCCGATCGCGGTGTTGCCGCTCAGGATGCCTTATCTGCTGCTGAACGGGCAATGGAACAGGCCCCCGATGACCCGTTTTCCAATTTTGTGCTTGGGCGCAGCTATTGGATTCAGCAAGATTTGGATACCGCGGTGCATTACTTGCAACAGGCTGTTTCGCTAAATCCAAATTATGCGCAGGGTCACTACTCGCTCGGTCTAGTGCAAGCGTTGAACGGCGTCAGTGATAACATTGACCAACGTGCAGATCTGGCGACGCGCCTCAGCCCGCTAGACCCGTTGCTCTATGGAATGCACGGCATGAAAGCATGGGCACGGATCAACAGTTGCCAATGGGAAGAGGCCGCGCATTGGGGGGATCTGTCTGCACGCACACCCGGCGCGCATTTCCTCATCGATATGTTAGCGGCTATGGCCCATCAGGCGAATGGAAACATAGAAGACGGCCGTAGATTTGCTGATTGCGCCCGCAAGCGTCGCCCGGACGCGTCACTAGATCATTTTTTCGCGGCCTTCCCCCTTCCTAAGGGTGAGGCAAGAAACACAACACGTGCAGCGCTCACAGCGTTAGGATTCTAGGATTACGTCAGAAATCAGCGCCGTGATTGGTTTTGGTGGGCGACCAAAAAGTAATGAGCGCCGTTACCAACGATAAGTAATCATTGGATTGAGGCGCAGCAATCGGCATTTTGGGCTCAAATCGGCAATTCATTGTGCGTTGATCAAAAAGTTCGTTTCGACCCACACGAAAACCAGCTCGTAACAAGGAAGAACTAAAGGCGGCGCAGTAACGCCACAGCCATGGCATTAGATCACGACGGCGTATTGTCTGCCTGTGCCAGTAGGATCGCGCGGGATTGCGAGGCGAATTCGCGTCGGTAAAGCAGGCCTGCAGTGATAACTGTGCCGACGATCAACGCGAGTGGCCCCAGAAACCATGCAAGCAAGGCCAGTGCGAAATAGGTAGAGCGCAGCCCGCGGTTAAAGCTGCGGGCTGCGGTGACGCAGATTTCGGCCGATTGCGTGGCGCGGGGATAGGCGATGGGATCTTCGGGCTCATTCGGGACCGCGGCCATCAGTACCGCGCAATAGCCGAACAGACGATGCGCCCAGACATATTTCAGAAAGGCATTGGCCAGCAGCAGGACGACGGCGAGTATCTTGATCTCCCACACCAGGGCTGGAAAGCTGCCGATGGCCAGATCACTGGCGACACCGGCCAGACGCTCGGTATTGCCCAGCAGGGCCAGGCCACCACCGATGGCAATCATCGTGGTCGAGGCAAAGAAGGTACTGCCTTGCCGCATCGTGGCCACGACCTGCGCGTCAAACATCCTTGGCTGGCGTGTGACCATCTCGCGCATCCAGTCGCGGCGATACTCATCCATCATCAAGGCCACTGACCGCTTCTTTGGCGACGGGTTTTCGATCATCCACCCAAGGCACAGCCAGGCCCCCATCATCAGCGTTATGGCGGCAAAATCCAAAGGGGCAAACAGAGCGGCGCGGTCAATCCAGGTCATGGCCGTGACAGTACTTCCGGAAGTCGGAACTTGCCATACTGACAAATTGGTAATATTATTTTACCAAACCAAGGAGCCTGCCATGGAAATGCCAAAGCCAAGCCCTGATGTCCTGCGTCGCAAAGATGCGGTGGTGGCACGCCTGTCGGGGGTTCTGCCGGACGAAGCGATCATTCATGACCCGGCCGAGACACGCGCCTATGAATGCGATGCTTTGACCGCCTATAGATGCCCGCCGATGCTGGCGGTTTTGCCTTCGACCACGCAGCAGGTCTCGGATATCTTGCGCATTTGCCATGACGAAGGCGTGCCGGTGGTACCGCGTGGTGCGGGTACGTCGCTGGCCGGGGGCGCGCTGCCAACAGCTGATTGCGTCATACTGGGCGTGGCCCGGATGAACGACGTGCTGGAGGTTGATTATGACAACCGATTCATCAAGGTCCAGACCGGGCGCACCAACCTGAGCGTCACCGGCGCGGTCGAGGAAGAGGATTTCTTTTATGCCCCCGATCCGTCGTCGCAACTGGCTTGTGCGATTGCGGGCAATATCGCGATGAATTCCGGCGGGGCGCATTGCCTGAAATACGGGGTGACCACGAACAACCTGCTGGGTGTGACCCTGGTGATGATGGATGGCTGCGTAGTCGAAATCGGTGGCGCTCATCTGGACGCGCCGGGTCTTGACCTGCTGGGGGTGATCTGCGGGTCCGAAGGGCAACTGGGCGTCGTCACCGAAGCGACCCTGCGCATCCTGCGCAAGCCAGAAGGCGCACGGCCCGTCCTGATGGGGTTTGATGACAATGAAATCGCAGGCCAATGCGTTTCGGACATCATCAAGTCCGGTATCTTGCCTGTTGCGATTGAGTTCATGGATCGCCTGTGCATTCAGGCCTGCGAAAACTTTGCACATGCCGGGTATCCGGAATGCGAAGCATTGTTGATTGTCGAGGTCGAAGGCTCGGAGGCCGAGATCGACAGCCAGCTGGCCAAGATTGTCGAGATTGCAAAACGCCACGATCCGGTCGAGCTGCGCGAGAGCCAGTCGGCGGATGAAAGCGCCCGGATCTGGTTGGGCCGCAAATCGGCCTTTGGCGCCATGGGGCAGATGAACGACTATATGTGCCTGGATGGGACCATCCCGGTATCGGCGCTGCCCGCCGTATTGCGCCGGATTGGTGAGCTGAGCGATGAATTCGGCCTGCCGGTTGGAAATGTATTCCATGCCGGCGACGGGAACATGCACCCTTTGATCCTGTTTGATGCCAACAAACCCGGCGACCTCGAAAAATGTGAGGCGTTCGGGGCGGAAATCCTGAAACTTTGTGTGGATGAGGGCGGTTGCCTGACCGGTGAGCACGGTGTGGGAATTGAAAAGCGCGATCTGATGCATCATCAATATGCCCCTGCCGATCTTGAGGCGCAGATGGCGGTTAAGGATGTGTTCGATCCAGGATGGTTGCTGAACCCCGCCAAAGTGTTCCCGCTGGATGCCTCCGAATCCCGTCGCGACCCGCAAATGGCTGCAAATAGGCTCTAACAAAGAGAAATATGATGAAACCCACGTCAGAAACTGAACTGGCCCAGATGGTGGCCGGGTTGACAGGCGCCGTGCGTATCGCCGGCGGCGGCACCCGTGGTATCGCGGGGCCTGACGAAGTGATTGAGACCAGCAGGCTGACAGGCATCACACTGTATGAACCCGGTGCCCTGACGCTGGTTGCGCAGGCCGGGACACAGTTGGCCGAGGTTGAGGCCGCATTGGACGCCGAGGGCCAGCAACTGGCCTTTGAGCCGATGGACCATCGCAGCCTGTTGGGCACCCAAGGCGAACCGACCATCGGCGGTGTGGTTGCTGCTAACATCTCGGGGCCGCGCCGCATTCAGGCAGGCGCATGTCGCGATTTCTTGCTGGGGGTGCGATATGTCGATGGCACCGGGCAGGTGATCAAAAATGGCGGGCGGGTGATGAAGAATGTCACTGGCTATGATCTGGTCAAGCTGATGTGTGGGTCCTGGGGAACGTTGGGCGTGCTGACCGAAGTATCGCTGAAAGTCCTGCCCAAGCCAGAACACACAGCAACGCTGTCAGTGACCGTATCTAATGCAGAAGCAGCGATAAAAACGCTGTCCGCAGCGCTTAGATCTCCGTTCGAGGTCACTGGCGCAGCTTATGACCCGGAAGGCGAAAAGGCCTTAATTAGAGTCGAAGGTTTTGCCGATTCCGTCGCTTACAGAACCGAGAGGCTGACATCCGAACTGTCTGGGTTCGGCCAGATCGCAAATGTCGATGAACCGGCAACACTGTGGACGGCGATCCGCGATGTTCACGCGTTCCGGGGCAAGGCTGGCGACGTGTGGCGTCTGTCTGTCACGCCCGGTGACGCCCCGATGATCGCGGCGCGGGCCGAGGCTGAACAGGTGCTCTACGACTGGGGCGGGGGTCTGATCTGGCTGCGTCTTCCTGCGGGAACCGATTTGCGCGCGCGTCTTGGCACTTTTTCTGGTCATGCAACCCTTGTGCGCGGCGATGCGGAAATGGTCGAGCGGCTGGGCCGGTTCCAGCCTGAGAGTGTAGCTACACAGGCTCTAATAAAAGGCATTCGGGCGAGATTTGATCCCCGAGGGCTGTTTAACCCAGGGCTGATGGGGTAGGGTAATGCAGACAGATTTCACCGAAAAACAGTTGCAGGATCCGGCGATCCAGCGATCGAACCAGATCCTGCGCAGCTGTGTTCATTGCGGCTTTTGTACTGCCACCTGCCCGACTTATCAGGTGCTGGGGGATGAGCTCGACAGCCCGCGCGGACGGATCTACCTGATCAAGGACATGCTTGAGAATGAGCGTGTCCCGGATGAGAAAACCGTCAAACATATCGACCGCTGCCTGTCCTGTTTGGCCTGCATGACCACCTGTCCGTCGGGCGTTCACTATATGCACCTGGTCGATCACGCGCGCGAGTATATCGAGCAAAACTACAAACGCCCACTGACCGATCGCCTTCTGCGTTGGGTTCTGGCGCAGATTCTGCCCTATCCGACGCGGTTTCGCTGGGCCCTGATCGGGGCCAAGCTGGGCCGTCCCTTTCGGTTTCTGATGCCGGATGCGCGGCTGCGGGCGATGCTGGAGATGGCACCAAAACATATCCCTCCGGTCAGCCGCAACGATGACCCGCAACGCTTTGCCCCTAAAGGAGCGCCGAAAAAGCGCGTGGCACTGATGACAGGCTGCGCCCAAAAGGCGCTGAACACGGATATCAACGATGCCACGATTCGCCTGCTGACCCGGCTGGGCTGCGAAGTCGTTGTGGCCAAAGGCGCGGGATGCTGTGGTGCGCTGACCCATCACATGGGCAAGGTGGCTGACAGCCACAAAGCGGCGGCGGCCAATATACAGGCCTGGACCAATGAGATCGATGGCCAGGGGCTGGATGCCGTCGTCATCAACACCTCGGGTTGTGGTACGACCGTCAAGGATTACGGGCACATGTTCCGAAACGAGGATTTGGCGGCAGATGCCGCGCGGGTTTCGGAGATTGCCATGGATATCAGCGAATTGCTGGTGCAGCTGGACCTGCCCGGAGGCCAGCACAAGGGCATGACCGTCGCCTATCATGCCGCTTGTTCTTTGCAGCATGGGCAAAAGATCAAAAACCATCCCAAAGACCTGTTGAAGAATGCGGGTTTCACCGTGTTAGAGCCTTCAGACAGCCATCTGTGCTGTGGCAGCGCCGGGACCTATAACCTGATGCAGCCCGAAATCTCGGGTCAGTTAAAGCAACGCAAGGTTCGGACGCTTGAGGCTAAGAACCCCGATGTTATCGCTGCAGGCAATATTGGTTGCATGATGCAGATCGGTTCGGCCACGCAGATACCTATTTTGCATACGGTCGAGCTGTTGGATTGGTCCACTGGCGGACCGTTGCCGCGTGCGATGCAGCAGGGTCATGAGGTGGGAACGGCCGTGCCGATCCTGCGTTAGCTACCTGATGCAGGGCTGCATCAGATAGAACGGGAAACGTGCCATACTGTCGATGCCCTATTTTCGCCGTACCTGACAGCTATGAACATATGCCGAAAGCAACGCCGGAGAACCGCTTGAGAAACTGGATCAAGGCTTTGGCGCTGGCACTCATACCGATGGCTGCAACGGCGCAGGATAGCGGGCTGAAGAGTCTGGACACCACCGATGCCGGGCGGGCCTGGATGGCTGTCGGGCGCTTGAATATTGACGGCGAAGCATTCTGCACCGCGACGCTGATTGCGCAGAACCAGGTGCTGACGGCAGCGCATTGTCTTTATGATAAGGCCACAGGCCAACGTATTGACCTGTCTAAGGTCGAATTTCTTGCCGCCTGGCGTCTGGGTCGGGCATCAGCCTATCGTGCGGCGCGCAGGGCGGTGATTCACCCCGATTACTTTTACGACGACGAAACCCCGACCAACCGGATCGGTAGCGATATTGCGCTGATCGAGCTATGGCAGCCAATCCGCAGTACCTCGGTCATTCCATTTGATACCGGCGATCGGCCCGTTCGCGGACAGGAAGTTGGTGTTGTGTCCTATGCGAAGGACCGCGCCGAGGCGCCATCATTGCAGGAGGTCTGCTCGGTCGTGACCGGCGTTTCCGAGGTTCTTGTCCTGTCCTGTGATGTCGAGTTTGGATCCTCCGGCGCCCCGGTATTTGCGTTCGAGGGCGAAAGACCACGGATCGTCTCGGTCGTGGCGGCCAAGGCGGAATTCAATGGCGAGCCTGTGGCCATAGGTACCGCAGTCGAGGTTTCGCTGCCTTTGCTGCGGAGTGAACTGTCCGCCGGGCGCGGATTCAGCGGCTCGGAAACCGGCGATTCGGCAAGCCGTCATATTGGCGCCAGGTTCGTCCGGCCATGATGCGATTTTGGGCAAGCCTGTTTTTATGCCTGGCTATGATGACAACGATGTCCCAGGCGCAAAGTGCAAAACGCAAACTCACCGACCGCGATGACCTATATGGCTGGGAGGCCGTCGGCCGCCTGGATATCGGCGCCGAGGGGTTTTGTACGGGTACGTTGATCGCACAGGATCTGGTACTGACCGCGGCCCATTGCGCCTTGGACAAAAGAACCGGTCAACCCTATGGGCCGGGGCAGGTAACCTTTCGGGCAGGGCTAAGCGACGGAACTGCGTTGGCAGATCGCAAGGTGGTGCAGATCGCGGCACATCCGGATTACACACGTTTCGCTCAACTGTCGCCCGATGCCGTGCGCGTTGATGTCGCGTTGATGCGGCTGGATCAACCGATCCCCTATTCCGTGGCCGATCCCTTTGCGTTGCATAACGGGCGCGTGGCGGGGGATGAGGTCAGTCTTGCATCGTATGGTCGGGGCCGATCGAATGCGATTACGCGGGAACGGTCCTGTAAAATCCTGCAGCGCTATCAGGGCCTGATCACATTCAACTGCGACATTACCTTTGGGTCCTCGGGTTCGGCCCTGTTGGCGCGAAAAGGTCCGCGCTGGCAAATACTTTCAGTAGTCTCTGCAGTTGGTACGGATGGTCGGCAGAAAGTGGGATTCGGTATGGAATTGCAGGAAATTGTGGCCGATCTGAAGGCGACTCTGCGCCGGGATGCCCCTAAGCCAAAGGCGACAATAAAGCGATTGCAGGTGGGATCAGGCAAGTCGGATACCGGTGCGAAATTCATCAGCTCCGGAGGGGGTTGAACTCGGCCAGAACGTTTCCCATGTCAAATGTATCGGGCCGCCGCAAACGGGGCCTGAGACAATCGAACGCCCGTCCGATCGGAGGGCATTACGTTCATCGCTCAAACATGAGGATACGACATATGCGTACATTTGACTTTGCACCGCTGCACCGCGCCACCGTAGGTTTTGACCAGATCGCTGACATGATGGATCGCGTTCTGACCAATGATGTGGCTCAACCCAGCTATCCGCCCTACAACATCGAAAAAACCGATGTCGACACCTATCGTATCTCGGTTGCTGTTGCCGGTTTTTCCGAGGCCGATCTTTCGGTCGAAGTGAAAGAGAATTCGTTGGTCGTCGCCGGTAAGAAAACTGCGGAAGACAAAGATCGCAGCTATCTGCACCGCGGTATCGCCACCCGCGCGTTCGAGCGCCGTTTTGCCCTTGCCGACCACGTTCGTGTTACTGGTGCCAGCCATGAGAACGGCATGCTGAATATCGATCTCAAGCGCGAGGTGCCCGAAGCCCTGAAAGCCCGCCGGATCGAGATTTCGTCCAGCAAGGCCATCGAAAAGGATGTGGTTGACGCCAAAGCCGTAAACTGAGGCAGTCAGTCACCACGCCGCGGTAATCGTTCCTCTCTGGATTACCGCACCATGCGCCCCGCGTTCCTCCAGACGCGGGGCGTTGCCTTTACGGCCAGCTGTTCAGCGAAGGTTTGGGCGGATCAGACCGACAGGCAGATGTATTTCATCTCCAGATAGTCTTCCATGCCATGATGGCTGCCTTCGCGGCCCAAGCCGGATTGTTTGACGCCGCCGAACGGGCCCAACTCGGTTGAGATGATGCCGGTGTTCACACCAACGATCCCGTATTCCAGCGCTTCGGCCACTTTGTAAACGCGGCTGAGATCTTTGGCATAGAAATACGAGGCCAGACCAAAGATCGTGTCATTGGCCATGGCGATCACGTCGTCTTCATCCTCGAACTTGAACAGCGGTGCCAGCGGGCCAAAGGTTTCGTCCTGCGCCACCAGCATGTCCTGCGTCACACCGGTGACAATGGTCGGCTCAAAGAAGGTGCCGCCCAGATCGTGCGGCAGGCCACCGGTCAGGATTTGGCCGCCTTTGTCGGTTACGTCCTTGATGTGTTCTTGCACCTTGGCAACGGCGTCATCATTGATCAACGGTCCAGTGGTGATGCCTTCGTTCAGGCCGTCGCCGACGTTCAGAGCCTCGACCGCGGCCTTCAACTTGGCAGCAAACGCGTCATAGACACCGGCCTGCACATAGATGCGGTTGGCGCAGACACAGGTTTGGCCGTTATTGCGGAACTTGCACATCATCGCGCCTTCGACGGCGGCATCCAGATCGGCATCGTCAAACACGATGAACGGCGCATTGCCGCCCAGTTCCATCGAGCATTTCATCACCTGTTCCGCCGCCTGCCGCAGCAGGATGCGCCCGACTTCGGTTGAGCCGGTAAAAGTCAGCTTGCGCACGCCGGGATTTTCGCAGAATTCCTGGCCGATTTCGCTGGCGCGCGACGAGGGCACCACGTTGAACACACCGGCGGGGATGCCTGCCTGCTGGGCCAATGCGCCCAGAACCAGCGCCGACAAGGGTGTCTCGGCGGCAGGCCGGGCGACAAAGGCACACCCGGCGGCCAGCGCTGGCCCGGCCTTACGGGTGATCATCGCGTTGGGAAAGTTCCACGGCGTGATCGAGGCCGCAACGCCGATGGGCTGTTTCAGCACCATGATGCGTTTGTCGCGCTGATGACCCGGAATAATCTCGCCATAGATGCGCTTGGCCTCTTCGCCGAAAAACTCGATGAACGAGGCACCATAGCCGATCTCACCCACGGCTTCGGCCAGCGGCTTGCCCTGTTCGGCGGTCAGAATCTTGCCCAGATCCTCGGCGTTTTCCATCATCAGATCGTACCAGCGGCGCAGGATCACGGCGCGTTCCTTGCCGGTCAGCTTGGCCCATTCCTTTTGCGCGGCCTCAGCCTGAGCGATGGCACCTGCAACCTGTGCACGGCTCAGATCGGCGACCTCGGCGATCACATCGCCACGCGCTGGGTTGGTGACGGAAAACGTCCCATTGTCACCATCGACCCACTGGCCGCCGATATAGGCCTTGGTCACCAGCAGATCGGGGTTTTTCAGAATGGATTTCAGGTCGGTCGTAGTATCCAGCATGGGTCGGACTCCGGCAGAAAAGGGTTTGCGCGCACCCAAACAGGTGGCGTCGCATTTGTCTATGTCCACTCGGCGGGCAGGATCAATCCAGATTTGATCAAATTCATCGTTGCAGAGCGCAGATATCTCGCCTGCGTGGCCTATCTTTTTCGATACGAAATTGTAAAAGTCTCGGTGATTTGAGGGCTCAAGGGGATGTAAATAAACATAACATTCCCTATCTTATTGGGTAAATAAAGAAAACAGGGGACAGCAGAGATGTCGAACCAGCAATTCGAAGCGTTGATTGAAGAAACACAGACGAAAGTGCGCGAAAGCCAGTCGCAGATCCAAGGGCTGACCTCGCGGATTGAGGCTGCGCGGGCCAAGATCGGTACGGCCGAGGCGGATATCGATATCGAAAACGCCACTTTGGAAGATGTGCACGCCCATACCGAAGTCATGAACGCCAATATCGCCGAGCTGATCATGGGTCTGGATGACGTCACCAGCGCATTCTCTAAGGATTTTGACGAGATGCGCTCAAAATCCGGGTGGGAGACGTTTGTTGGCATCTTCTCGAAGGGCAAATCTGAATCGATGCGGCAGGAGCGGATGCGCACAGCCAGTATTGACGACAAGCTGCAGGACCTGATCGCCAAATCCGACGTGATCGTGAAACTGCTGGAAGGGCAGCTGTCGGTGCTGGAAGAACAGCGCGTGAAGGTTGAAAACAACCTGACCGGCACGCTGGACGACCGTGAGGCCACCGTGGCCGAGCTGGAGGCATTGCGCGCCGAAATTCAGGGCATGGACCCGACAATTATCACGCTGGAGAACAAGATCAGCGTCGAACAAGACGCCGCCGCGCGCACCCAGTTGGAGACCGAGCTGGCCGAGCTGAACAAGCAATACAACGCCAAGGTTCAGGAAGAACAGGTCAAGCTGGCCAAGTCACAGACGCTTGAGCGGTACATCGAAAAGGGCAAGACCTGGGTCGATTCACTGCAGAACCAGGCGGCGACGCAGATGGTGCTGATCAACAAGCTGCAGACAGACACTCAACAGCGTGTAGTGCTGTATGACGCCCTGACCAAATCGCTGAAAACCGCGCAGCAGCAGGATGTGGCCCACCGCATCAACGAGATCGGCGTGCAGACGGATCAAGAGGCGCAAACCGCCATGGCCTCGATCGGCACCGCGACCAACCAGAAAATGGCCGACATGCTCGAGGCGCATGAGGACCACATGGTCTTTGCCCGCGACGTGCTGGAGAAAAAGGCCAAAGCGGATGAGCGCTTTGCCCGGCGGTTTGCGTCGATTGTCGAGAAGCATGATAAGAATTTGTATGGTGGGTGATGAATAGCCCTAAAATGAGAGCGTGTTTGGCGTTCGGATTGCTATTCTTTGCGTTGACCTCGCTGACTTTCTCGGTACCAGCTTATTTTTCGGAGTCGGTGAAAGTAGAATACAGTAACAGTATCACTGGGGAGTCCGGAAAATACACAGCACCGGGTTCGCAACTTGTTGCGTTCCTTGTCACTTTTCCCGTTGTTTTTGGCCTCTTCGGCGCGTTCTTTGGCTGGCAAATACGGAAGCAGCGTCAGGTAACTCTTCTGGCTGCTTCCAATCCGATAGCACCAGATTACGTGAAGAAAAAAAGTAAAACGGGGTTCTTGGATCAATCTGTATATCGATTGAACCAAGACGGAACCGATATGCAGGTCGTTGGGATTGAAAATGACTAACCCCACCCAAGACCACGTCGGCCTGACCGACACGTTCGCCTCGCGTCGCTATTTCCGCAAATTTGAGGTGATCACCGTTCACCTCCTGCGCGTGGCCGCGACGATGGAGGCTGAGGGCGCGATTTCCAAACAAGAGGTGCGCATTGTGTCGCGCTATCTCTCGGGGCTGCTCTTCACCTTCCGCGCGCTATCCATGAAATACCTGCTGGTCGGGCGCGATACGGGGCGGTTCTTTGGAAGCCTCGCCATGGACAAGCGCGACAGTGGGTTTCCGGTGGCGGCCGAGCTGCTGACTATGGCCAACGATGCGCAGCAGGCGCAGGTGCATCTGGCGAATATGCCGTCCGAGGATGAGCTGAAAACCGACATGGTGCGCACCATTATCAGCGACCGGGAAATCCCGACCAAGCTGCAATTCGCGCTGTCCCAAAGGCTCTATTACGAGGAATTGCTGAAGGGTGAGCTTTTCTGGGCCCGTAACGATCCCGAATGTCACTGGATTGGCAATGAGGGCGAGCGGCGCAGGTTCCTGATCCACTGGGCCGTGTACGACAGCCAGATCAACCTGCCGGTCATCTACCTGATGGAGTTGGAGGATTCGGGGCGCACGGCCCTGCCCAAAGATCAACGCCGCTGGCCCGAAGTGCAGGCGCATCTGATGGCGCAATCCTTGGGTGGGTTGAAACTGGTGACCATTGCCAAAGGCTTTGATCAGGATTTCGACGACCTGCATCCCAAACACCTGCGCCGCATTCATGTGGGGCCAATGTATTCCTCGGCCTTTACCGAGCAATCCGGCCCGCTGCGGCAGGTGCTGGAGGATGCGAAATCCCCTGCGGGTCAGGATTGGGCCTTGGCCTGGACCACTGAAGCGCTGCGAAGCGAGGATGTGATTCAGGAACGCTCAGGCTGGTTCGGGACCGTAGACCGCGAGGTCTTTGCGCTGGACCCATTCGGCGGGCAGGGGGCCGAGACGGGGGCGACACAAACCGAGCGCTCGATCATTCTGCCACAACGCCCGTTCCAGGTACTGGCCGAGCGCAACCCGCCGGGCTTTGGTGACGTGCGCAAGTTCGTCGTCAGCAAGACCGGGCAGGTGTTGAGATATTGAAGACAGTAAAGGCTATTTTGAGATGAGTTTGACGTCAGACCAGATGGAATTGCGCGAAGACGATATTCGCAAGCACTACACTGCGGCCACCGCCTTGCTGAACGGGTTCGAGCACGCGCCGCGGATTGCCAAAGCGGTTGAGGCCGCGGTTGAGAGGTCGCCGGGCGTCTCCACAGGTCGGCGGTTTCGGTCCACCACACCTGGTTTGGTGACACGGCGGACTGTACGGGCTGACGGGGTGCATCTGGTGGAACGGATCGAGGCGTCAGATGACGGCGATACGCTGGTTTCACCCCCGCAGGCCACCACACAACAGGCCATTCGCCGCGCGATCGCCATCGCTCTGGCGGTGTCTGAAGCCTATGCCGAACAGACCCCGCTGGCTGATCTCAAACGCGCGAATTTGGCCGGGGATTTGCCCGCCGCACGCAAGACCGAATTCTCGGAACTGCTGACGGCTGAGGCGCTGATCACCTCGCACAGCTTCGGCAATGCGCTGGCCTATCTGATGTCGTCGCATCTGGGTGAAACCACGGTTGATGTTGGGGAAATCGAAGAGGTTCTGACCGACAATGGCCAGCTCGCCCTGCACGGCGCGCTGTGGGAGCTGGACCAAACCCTCGCCAAACACGCGCCCGATGATGCGCATTTGATCGCGGCCACCAGCGCCTATGCCGAGCAACTGATGGACAAGGCCGCCCTGCGCGCCCAGTCCGCAGGCCATCTGGCCCCGTTCCAGAACGCCGCTTGGCATATCGAAGCCGATGACCTGACCATTCGCGGCTTTGAACCCGCCTCCAAAGCGAAATCCACCACCCTCACCATGACGTTCAAGAAACCGAACGAAGTGGTCGGCAACCACATCGCCAAGTATCAGGCGATGAAGCTGGCCAAGATGGTGATGGCCTATGACTTTGACCGCCGTCTAAATCCGTTTGCCGAACTTGGCGGGTTCATCTTCACCTTCATGGGCGACGGCAAACCGGGCACCGGCAAGACCACCTTGATCCAGATGATGGCCGGGCTGATCAACGACTATTGCCAGAACGCGGGCTATCCGTTCCGCTATCAAAACCTGAGCACCGACAATATCGACAGCTATCAGGGCAAATCCGGCCAGAACGCCAAAGCGTTTATCAATACGATCATCGACCCCTCGGTCATCGGCTTCGGCACCATCGACGATATTGACCAACTGGCGGGTAAACGCGGCGACCGGCAGTCCTCGGCCGGGCAGTTGGAAATCACCGCCGTGCTGATGGAAAGCTTTGCGGGCGCCAACACCGTTGTGCGCGGCAACTGTACCTTTGGCATGTTCTCGAACTACCCCGAGAATGTGGACGACGCCCTGCGCCAGAGGGCGGGTGCTCGGTTCCTGGTGGACGGGCCGCAGACGCGCGAGGATTACATCGACATCCTGCACCTGCTGATGGGCCGCAACCACGACATTCCGCTGGGCGAACACGAAGCGTATGCAGCACAGGAGATCAAGAAAGCCGTCGCCGCCAGTTTCGAAAGCCACTCCCGCCCGCACGAAGAGGCTCTGTTGCAGGTCTATGACCGGGTGTCCGGCGATATCGGCCAGATGGACACGATTGCCAAGATGGGCAGCTATCTCAAGGCGATCCAACAGGCGGATGAGCGGTTCACCGGCCGCGCGATCAAGAACATCACCGATGCGGTCAAGGTCCGCGCGATGGATTTCGAACTGCCCGATGAGTGGATGGAAAATCCCGACCTGTTCCTGTTCCGCGACTACGACACCAAGAAGGCCATGATCGAGGACCTGCGCCAGCCGATCACGGTCGAGATGGTGATCCAGGAAATCAACCGCTACGCCGACAGCGAGTTCCGCTATGCCGACAAGAGCGACGAGGTCGCCATCGAAAATGCCGTTCGTGAGATGGGCCGGATGGAAGAGGCCAAACGTCGGTATTTGGAGGGGAAGGGAACAGCTGGATGAAGCGCTCTTTGAAACATCCAGTCTTTTGGGGAGTTTGTGCCACCGCTTTGCTAGGCGCGTTCGCCATCTGGATCGGTTCTCAAGAGTATTGCGTCGGTGATACCAATTGCCGAAGCAAGTTGTCTGTTTTTCTAGATGCGAGCCCCAATGAAGTTGGAGATACATTGGCTGGATTTGCAGGAACGCTGGCCTTTGTTTGGATAATAGTGACTGTTTGGCTCCAAAGCTTGGAGTTGGCCGAACAAAGAAAGGAACTTGCCGCGACACGTGAGGAACTAAAGCTCAGCAGAGAAGCGCAGCAGCAGCAAGTGAAAGCCTTGAGATCGCAGGCAGAAATATTTCTAGATGAGCAACGGTCCCGACAGGAACTTCGAGCAGGTAAACTTTTGGAGGAGAGGTTAAAAGGCTTAGCTGAGCGGATAGTAGGCAAACCTGATCTCGTTGTGGATGTCGATGTCATACGACCCAACTCCAAAGTTCAAAAATCCGGAGTTGGTATCGGGATTGATTTAGACGAGAACATGCCAGTTGACGTAGTCCTAAGGCGTTTCAACCAAGAGTTAGAAGCGATGACACGGGCAGTTGAAAAGAACAAAAGCGAAGGAACTAAGTACACCAACCATCGATATGACATTGCTCGCTTTGGCGAGATAGAGGGTTTGTTAGAAGCTATAATTGAAGACTTTAAGTCGCTATCTGAAGCGGACAAACAGAGGGTTCGAAACCTACATATTGTTAAATCTTACACACAGTTTCTGGAACTGTTGGACCTAAGTATGGTGGAAGCATGATCCGCCTCATCGAAAAAGGCCTGATGTTTGGCAACCTCGTCCACATCTCCAGCCCGGCTCTGGTCGAGCGGTATAACCGCGCGCTGCAGCATCTGGCGGGTAAGACCACGGAGCTGACGGATTTTCACGTGGATATCTCGGGCTATTCGCCGGAGGTGGGGATCGAGCTGGAAGATGAGCTCTACCTCAACCCTAACGGGGTCAACCGGCAGTTCATCCTGCTGACGACCGAACAGAAACGCGCGCCTCTGCTGAACGTCAAATTCTCGACCTCGCGCGATATTCTGCGGGAATTCATCGAGATGAACGAGGCGCAACTGTTCGCGCTGACCGCTACTGATGCGGTGGCTGGAGAACTGGTGAACTCGGTCATCAAGCTCAGCACCCCGCGCGATCTTTTCAACATCCAGAAGATCGAGATTGAGGCCGATACTGCTGGCGGCACCCTGCGCAAGGCTCAGCAACTGGCAGGCATGGTTGAGCAGTTCAAAACCGAAGAGGACGCCTGGTTCGACGATGTGTTGATCGCAAAGATGATCGAAACGGCCAAGGAAACCGGCGATGTCACCCGCAACCCGGTCCACCTGCGCCACACTGCCTTTGAACAGCGTAATTTCTGGACCGCGCATTTCGGCGGGCTGTATCTGTTTCCAGACATGGATCACCCGGCGGCGATCTGCATGGGCGAAAAGCCCGACGATCTGAACATCAAATACACGTTTGACCCGTCGCAGCGGAACCAGATCGCCAAGTTTCTGGACTATAACGACCTGGTCGAACCCATCGTCAAGGCGCGCGGCGTGGATGCTGCTGCGATCCTGCAGCAAAAGATGGACTTCCTGACCGTCGACGCGGCCGCTGATGCCGGGGTCGATCTGACTGGCCTGAACCGCAGTGATATGCGTCGGCTGGCGCGCACCCACGCGGATCGGTTGCCAGAGGCCTATCATGGGCTGGCGCAGCTATTGCGTTGGGCGACGGATGGCGGGCGGTGGCCCCGGATCACCTCGGATCATTCGGCGTATTTCTATACGCTGCGGGCTGCCGATACGCCGAACCGTGATCTGGTGAACATGCTGCTGGCCGAATTGGCCCCACTGGACCCGCGCCAGATGTTCATCTGCCACAAAGAGCTGTTCTATAGCACCTACAAATCCTGGTCCGAGGCCAAGAAGGCCTATGTTGCTGATTTCCTCGCGCGTGAGTATCAGGTGGACAAGGCGGGTGCCCGCGCTGCCCTGTTCGGACATGAGCCGGATATGAGCGGTCGAGACAGGATCAGCGAAACCGTTATCGCCCGCGTTGGTCCCTGGGGCGCATTAGGAAAGGATTGAAATGTTCGGAGCGATGCGCCTGTTTCTGATCCTGCTAGTCATCCAGACCGTGGCCTATTTTGCCCTGTCGCTGTATTCACGCAGTGCGCGTCGCCGCAGGCTAGAGCGTTGGTGGGACGAAAAGGGCAAAACCGGAGACAAGGCAGCCTTTGTCGCACGGGGGCTGCACGTCTATGACAATTCGTTCCGGCGCAAATTGATCCTGGGTGTCTATGTTGTGCCTTGGGTAGCGATCGGGTCGCTGATCTACATTGTGAACTACATGTGAGAGGTAAAGCATGGCCTATTTGAAATGGGCATTCATTCTGATTTTCTGGGGAACGGTCGCCGTAATCCTTCAGTATTCTCTGCCACAACGGGATGTGGTTCGGATCGTCAACACCTATGAAGAACGGCAGGACCTGAACGACTGGACCCGGATCTTCTGGTCCGAGCCCGATGATCAGTCGGCCAGTCTGTCGAACCGGGATGTACAGTTCATTCAGGCCGTACGTGCCAATGGCAAACCGATTGTGTATCGCAACGAAGATACCAGCTGGGGTTGGCCGCCCTATTTCAAATTCGACACTGCCAATTTGTATACCGAAGCCAATGACGCGATCTCGGACAAAAATGACCCGGACTGGGTTGCCGTGACGCATTATGGCTGGCGGAATGAGTTCATGTCGATCTTTCCCAACGCTGTCTTTATCAAACATGTCGATGGTCCGGATGCGCGTCTGATCCCTTGGTTCAACATCGTCTTCCTGACGGTCTTCTTTGCGATTGTCTGGGCAATCTGGGTGCGCTGGCGCAGGTTCCGCCAGGCGCGGATCGATCCGATGATCGAGAGTGTCGAGGATGGGTTGTATGCAACCGGCGACGCCATCGGTGAGCATCGCAACCGATTCCGCAAATGGTTGGACAGTTGGAAATCAAAATGACGTGAATTCCCGGCGGGTCTTGGGGCTGTGCGCCTACCGCCGGGATAGCCCTTCATCGAACGATGAACTCGGCGTGTAATGCTCCGGCCGCTTTGATCGTTTTCAGGATGTCGATCATGTCGCGGGGTGAGACACCCAAAGCGTTTAGCCCTGCGACGACTTCGGACAAGGTCGTGGCCTCGGGAATTTCCGCCAAACCGGTGCCTTCCTCTTCTTCGATACCGGCTACGGTACGCGGAACCACGACGGTTTCGCCTCGTGCGAACGGGTTTGGCTGAACCGCGATAGGGGCCTCTTCGACCGTCAGTGTCAGGTTGCCCTGCGAGACTGCCACGCGTGAGATCCGCACTTCCTGACCCATGACAATCGTGCCCGAACGCTGATCGACTACTACTCGCGCCTTTGTTTCTGGCTCTACCAGGATGTTCTCAATGCGCCCAAGCGCATGCGCGGTCGAGATCGCCTGTGTCGCTGCAATATTCAGTTCGATCGTTCCGGAATCGCGCATGATCGCTACGGCCCGGTTGAATTCGGTATTGATTGCCTGCTCGATCCGACCGGCGGTTGTGAAATCCGGTTCACGCAGAGCCAGGCGCATTTGGGTCAGATCGGAAAGCTCAAAGTCGATTTCGCGTTCGACCCGAGCTCCGGATGGGATCACACCGGATGTCGGCACCCCTTGGGTGACCGAAGCCGCATCGCCTTCGGCAACGGCGCCACCCGCCAAAACCGACCCCTGCGCCACCGCATAGATCTGGCCATCTGCGGCATTCAACGGTGTCATGATAAGCGTCCCGCCCAACAAGCTTTTGGAATCGCCGATTGCCGAAACGGTGACGTCAATCTGCCCACCAACCCGCGAAAAAGGGGGCAGGCTGGCGGTTACAAGAACGGCGGCCACGTTTTTGGGGCGAAAATCCTCACCATTCACGTTCACACCAAGCCGTTCCAGAATATTGGACATGATCTCTTCGGTGAACGGAGAATTCCTGAGCCCATCGCCGGTTCCATTCAATCCGACCACAAGACCATAACCAACCAGGTCATTGCCGCGCACCCCGTCGAAATCGACAAGGTCCTTCAGCCGGATTGCCCCGGCAAAAGACAGGCTCGGAAGCAGGATCAGGAGAATGGCAAGTAATCTCATCTCAGGAAATTCACTAACGATAGGTTCGCGTTGCGAACGGTGACAGAATACAGGCTTTCCAATTGAAATTGGACAGTCTGCAGTTGCACTGCGGTTTGATACGGGTCCGCGGCGATCAGAGAGTTTCGGCTGTATTCCAGGCTTGTATGCGCCGCCGCGTTGCGCGTGGCGGCTTGTTCAATCCGGGCCTCCGCCGAACCAACATCCGCCCGCAGGTTCACTGTGCCGTCCTGCGTATTGGCAAGCTTGACACCCAACTGGGTAAACAAGGACGTCCGCAGATCATTGGGAAGTCCCAGATTATCGTCCGAAACCAGAGCGGCGACGGCGATGTCCCGCAACGCGGCTTTGAGCGTCGGATCGGTCGCAGTGATCGGAATAGAGACACTTTCATTCTCCGAAATGCTCATCGGTGCCAGCGCCGTATCTGCGCCCTGATAGATAACCGCATCGAAACCCGCAGGATCATTGAACCAGTCTTCCGCAGCTTGTGTGATGTCCGTGAGTGTTGTCAGCCCCGTCAACTCAGCCTTTAACGCGGTCAACAAGGTATCCGCAGATGCCAGAGGCGACACATCAGTATCCACGCCGGAAAACAGGCTTCGGCCACCCGCACGGGTGTTCAATGCCGACATGACCGTATCCAGCTCATTTCTGGCCTGGACAGAGGTATGCTCATGCGTGACCGCCTGATTGGAAGTCCCATATGCCAGCAAGGACGACGTCAGGCGCCCCACCGCGTCGTTGACCGTTGTAAGGCTTAGCTGCATGGCGTCGGTGAACAGACCGGCTTCGGCTGTGGCCACTTGAAAGGCATCCAGACGCGACAGGTTGCGATCCATATCCAGAAGATAGGAATAATCCCCGTCCAGATGGCCGGAGACATCCTGCACTTTGCCTGAAGACATCTCATAAGACAGGGTTTCGATCTGATTTTTGATATCAGTCGCCCGCGATTTCAGGGTCAATCCGCGCGCGAGGTCGCCCATAGAGGTTACATTCATCATCACAGCCTCAACAACGTGTCCATAAGTTCATCGACGACCGAAACCAGTCTGGCATTTGCCGCATAGGCCTGTTCGATTTGCATCAGCCGCTGCAATTCCTGATCGGTATCGACGCCCTGTTCGGCCTCAATGGCCGTCATTTCCAGATTGGCGCTGTTTGCAAACACCCGCCGCCCGTCGGCCACATGGGCGTCCGAGCCAACCCGTGACAGCAACGCCTCAGAGATGTCGGCGGCGCGCATGTTTCCGGCCCCGAAAACCGAGCCTGCAACAGGGCGCTCGTCGTTCAGAATTGAGCTGAAGGCGCGCAGTTGGCTGGCATCTCCGGCGCTACCAGGTGTGGCTGCCCCCAGCCCGGCGCGTAGTTTCCAGCTGTCTCCCCCGGCGTCCGGGTCGACGATTGCGTTCAAGCTGATGCGCGAGGCCAATCCCGTCACCGATGCCGGATCAAACCGGCTGCCATCATCGGTGAACACGCCCGGATCCGTGGCCAGCGCCGTCGGATCCAGCCCCGGCGTTTCGAATCTTTCGATAAGATCGCGCGCAACAGCATCCAGATCGACTTGAGCCTCAACCGCGATTTCATCCCGAATCTGGAATTGGGCCATCAAGGCACCACCGCGAATTTGGGCAAAATCGCCACTGGTGCGGACAGGGTTTCCGTTCAGCTCAAGCCCGGACAACAACCCGTTTGCTAGGGTCATATGGGGCTTGGTGTCGCCGGTTGTCGAAAAGGAGAACTCGGCCGCAGTGTTTTCCAGCAATATCAAGCCGCCATCAGAATAAAGCGAGACTTGATCATTGTCCCTTTGAATCACATTTACAGGAACCAGTTCGTTGACCTGATCAATCAGGACCTGTCGTTGATCCAGTAGCCCACCAATATCGGCGCCGGAATACTTAATGGCCGGGATCTTGGCATTCAGCTCTTCGATGTCCTTCAGAGTCTGATTCAGGGTATCGACCTGTTTGCCAATGGTCCGGTCAGCTTCGGACCGCATCTGCCGTAACCCTTCCGATGCTGCGTTCAGGCCGCGCGCCAGATCCTGAGCCGTGCGCGCAACCTGGTCCAGTCTTTCACTGGAATCCGGCAGGCTTGCCGCTGTTAAAAGGCTGTTGTCAAAATCAGCCAGTCGAACCACAAGCGAAGCGGGATCATCGGCGGACCCTACCAAAGATTCCAACCTTGTGTGAAAGTCTGAAATGGTGGTGTGAAAGGCCAGATCGGCATCCGTGGCCCTGCGGTTGGACGTGAGGACGGGATTCTGATGACGAATGACACCTACGGTACGCACGCCGTGGCCGGAAATCGTGTTGGTTGCCAGTTCCAAAGACCTGCGCGCGTAGCCGGGCGTCAATGCGTTTGCAATATTTTCGGACACAACCGCCGCACCGCGACTGGCGGCGGTCAGGCCGCCCAACGCGTTGTTCAATGCTGTGGACATATTCATTCTGCAGGTCCCTTTCCTGAATCAAAACCCTGATCAGCGTTTGATATTGGTTGTTTCCTGAAGCATCTCATCCACCGTTTGGATAACCTTTGCGCTGGAAGAGTAAGCCCGCTGTGTCTGGATCATCGAGGTCAGCTCGGTCGCCACATCGGTAGTGGATTCTTCGCGCGCAAAAGAAACCAGGTCGCCGGTTGGCCCGTCCCCCGCATTCCACAGAAAGAACGTCCCGCTTTCCCGGGATGGTGCATAGGTCTGGCTGTCCAGCGCGGTCAGTCCATTTGGGTTCGGAACATCCGCCAATGGGATCTGGTACATGCGTCGGCTGACGCCGGTATCGTAGAACGCATAAACATACCCGTTTTCGTCAACCTGAACGCTGGTCATGGTGCCGACCGCCGAACCGTCGCGCGTGATCGAAACTGGTGCAAATGTATCGGACAGTTGCGTGATTCCGTCGGCATCCCCGATTTCCCCTATATTGATCTCCATCGGGCCGCCGGCCACGTTCACCACAACGCTGCCGGTTGCTGGGTCATATGCACCGCCGGTGACCGCAGTTACGCTGGCCAGCGTGCCACCCGCAGTTCGGCTATCGGTGAAGGTCAGGGTGTATTCACCGATAATGGCGCCGCCCGAGGCTGAATCGCGCATGATCATCGTCCATTCGTTACTGCTGCCGGTGGCCGGCACTGTAGGGACAAGTTCGATATCAACGCTTTCGGATTTTCCCAGATTGTCGAAATATTCAACGGACAAGGGCTGCATGTCGCCAGGGGAACCCGCATCCGTAGCGGTCGCGGGCAGGTTCATGCGCAGATTCATCTGCGTCGTGGGCGCGCCCGACAGTTGATTAACACTGAGCTGAATGGGTTCAAGCGCAGCTGGCGTGTCACGCGGAACCGCAGGGATGGTTCCATCCGCATTCGCACGCCAACCCAGCAGAACAAGCCCTGATTCGGTGACCAGATATCCTTCTTCATTGGTGCGGAACGACCCTGTCGTGGTCAGCAACATCTCATTCGAACCGGCCGCGATCTGAGAACTTGGTCGTACAGGCATCATGCCGCGCCCACGCACCGCAAGGTCGGTGGAGTTGTTGGTTGTCACCAGCGAACCGCGCTGGTCGATCAGGCGTTGGCTGGTGGTGCGAACGCCCCCAGCGGAATAGCTGCCGCCCTGGCCGGAGGTGACCATAGAATGGAAATCAGTTTCCACCCGTTTATACCCGAAGGTTGACGAATTCGCGATATTGTCCGAGATCGTCGCCAGCCGGTTTGCGTTGGCCTTCAATGCGGCCACGCCAGCGTTCAGCGAAGAGGAAATTGTCATTGGCACGCCCTTCTGTTGCGTCAAATCTTGATGCAACAGCTAACGCGCTGGGCCTTAACAGCGCGCTAACAGGTAAAATGCCGTCTATCCTTTTATTCTCAGGTGCCGCGCAGAAAGATGATCTCGATCCTGTTGTTGCGTGCGGCCATCGGGTTTTCATCCGACAATTTTCGATCAGCATGACCGGTTACGCGGTCCAACCTGAGCGGCGCAACACCCTTGTCCTGCAGCATTTGGCGAACTTGCTGAGCGCGCGAGGTAGACAAATCCCAGGCCGGGTTTTTGGCCAGAACCACCGGCGAGGAACCGACATGCCCTCCGACCGCCATGTCATTTGTCACCAGATCAGAGGATCGGGCCACCAACAATGTCAGAGCACGCAGCATATTGGTTGGTTGGTTCGTCCCTGATTCGAACAGAGGTTGATCCTTGGTGGCGAAGAGTTCGACCACCAGACCCTCATCTGTCACGCGGGTGACGATATGTTTGTGGACCTTGTCGGACACCATGCTTTCGCCGGTTCGCCCCATAAGCTCTGATTCCAGTGAGGAAAAGTCTTCGACCGTTTCTTTTCCGCCGCCGTCCGAGCTGACGCCAACCGATCCACGCGCTTGTCGCGCGGGCGTCGGGCTGCGTTTGCTGGCGCCGGTCCCGTCCATGACCAGAGTTTCCTCAGAGAACATGTTATTGCCGCCAAAGGCCCCATCGCCGCCACCCGAAACCGGGTTTATGGGAATGGTCGGCGAGAAATAATCCGCAAGCCCTTTGCGTTGTTGTTCCGTTGTTGCATTCAGCAGCCACATCAACATGAAGAACGCCATCATGGCCGTGACAAAGTCGGCATATGCGACTTTCCACGCGCCACCATGGTGACCATCGCCACCTGACACACGTTTCTTCTTGATGATGATTGGCGCCACATTGGATTGCGCACCCATCTCCACCACCTTTTTATCACCCAGTTACAGGGGTAGCCGGGCAGGTCTTAAGGTGGGCTTAACACTTAAAACTGTCTTGAATTCCTCACTGCGGTAATGCTGCCCCGGCACGGCGCAGAATCAGTTGCAGGTGTTTGAAACTGTTGCTGATTCCGTCCGGCTCGGCCTTGCCGAAAAAGGCATCAAGCTCGTCATGAACCCGGACTGCCTGATCCAATAACGGGTCTGCCCCTTCGGCATAAAGCCCGGCTTTGATCATAACCTCGGATTGCTCGTAACTGCCAACCAGCTTGCGGGTTTCCGAGATCATCCGGTTTTCCGCCTCGGAGGCAGCCCCCGGCAGGCTGCGTGAAACTGAACGGCTAAGGTCAATGGCGGGGAAACGGCCGCGCTCGGCGATTTCGCGGCTCAGGACGATATGCCCGTCCAGAACGCCACGCAGAATGTCCGCTATCGGTTCATCCATGTCCGAGCCCGCAACCAGAACGCTGAAGACTGCGGTGATATCACCCTGATCGGCGGTGCCCGGCCCGGTTCGTTCGCACAGGCCTGCGATCAAGGGCGTGACTGAAGGTGGGAACCCGCGCAAAGTGGGGGCCTCACCCATCGCAACGGCGATTTCGCGGTGCGCCTCGGCAAAGCGGGTGACCGAGTCGGCCAGAAACAGGACGTTCAGCCCTTGGTCCCGCAGGAATTCCGCGACTGAAAGTGCCGACCATGCACAGCGCCTGCGGGCCAGCGCTGACTGATCCGAGGTTGCCGCCACAACCACAGATCGTGCCAACCCCTTGGCTCCAAGCGCATGTTCAACGAACTCATTGACCTCACGACCACGTTCGCCGACCAGAGCGACCACAACCGCGTCTGCCTGAATCGACCGCGCCAGGGTCGCCAACAGGGTCGACTTGCCGACCCCTGACCCGGCGAACAGGCCGATACGCTGTCCCTGCACCACAGGTAACATGGTGTTCATAATGCTCAGCCCGGTTTCCATCGGTGCGCCCAGCGGTTTGCGGACAACGGCAGGTGGCGGATTTTGCAGGATATCTCTTTCCTGAGTGCCCGACAGCAACGGCTTGCCGTCCAGCGGTTTGCCGAAGGGATCAATGACCCGGCCCAGCCAGTGCAGTCCGGGGGAAAATGCCGGTGTCTGATTTAGAATCACCCGATCACCCAAGCAAACACCATCGGGTGCAGCGGCGGGTAACATGTGGATCAGATCCGATTCGACATGCAGAACTTCACCCGCCAGATCCGGGCCGCTGCGCCGCCGCAGGGTCAGGTTGTCGCCGATGCGGGCAACGTACTCCAACCCCTTTATTTCTATGACGCCGCGCCCAACACTGGCCACGCGGCCCATATGGCGCATGGCAGACAGACGGTCGAATTCGCATTTCAGAAGCATCGGGTCGAGATCGGTCATCGTGGGTTCTCCAACGGGTTTCTGAAAACGGTTTCTAAAGGAATCGGGGTTAAGCCTTGATTGAAATTGATCGAGGGAGAAGCCCCGATGTTCTCTGACCTGAACGTCTTTAAGACAGCGTACGCAATGGCAACCCATGCCGGGCAACGGCAGTCTGTCATTGCGCGAAACATGGCAAATGCGGATACGCCGGGTTATCAGCCCCGCGATATCGAGACCTTTCAGAAAGCTTTCGAAAGTTCCGGGCGTGAGGTTGCGATGACCGCCACGCGGGCCAGGCATCTGAACGGCGCCGCCGCAGCCCAACCCTGGGCCGAGTTCGATGCCGCACCCTCGGGCGATCCCAACGGAAATGGTGTTTCTCTTGAGGAAGAAATGCTCAAAGCGGTCGAGGTCAAGCGTCAACATGACCGCGCGTTGGCGATCTATAAATCCTCGATTGGCATCCTGCGTACCAGCCTTGGTCGCGGGTGAGGAGGGCTGAGAGATGAGCGATTTTTCCCATTCCCTTTCCACCTCGGCCAGCGCCCTGCGCGCGCAGGCGGCCCGTTTGCGGCACGTCTCCGAAAACATCTCGAATGCGGATACGCCGGGATATCGGCGCAAAACCGTGCCGTTTGAAGCGGTCAGCAAAGATGGTGCGCAAATGGTCGAGACCGGGCGCGTTAAGCTTGATCGTCGCGACCTGTCGCGCATCTATGACCCCGGCCATGCGTTGGCCGATGAGACCGGCCATTATCGCGGGTCCAATGTAGATTTGATGATCGAAATCGCTGACGCGCGTGAAGCGCAGCGCAGCTACGAAGCCAATCTCAAGATGTTCGACCAGACACGACAAATGTCGTCGAGCCTTATGGAACTTCTCAGAAAATAAAGGACACCAGAATGGATATCCGATCCCTGACCGCCGCGCAGAGCTACGCCGTAGCGCGGCCCGCTACGCAGCCCGACCCCGACCTTGCCGGAATGGCACAGGGGTTGCGCTCAACCTTTCAGGACTTTGCCGCAACATTGAAACAGTCCGAGCAGATGTCCGGCGCGGCGATGACCGGCCAGGCCGATCCGCACGCGCTGGTTCAGGCGTTGGCGCAGACCGAACTGGCCGTCGAAACCGCCGTCATCGTGCGCAACAAAGTGGTCGAGGCCTATCAGGAAATCCTGCGGATGCCGGTCTGACCGATGCTCAGCGAAGGTCTGTATTATGACATCGTCCGTCAGGCGCTTTGGGTCGCGGTGATCACATCCGTCCCGATCCTGGCGGTGGCATTGGTCTCGGGTCTGGTTGTGGGTCTGTTCCAAGCGTTGACCTCGGTTCAGGAAATGACGCTGACCTTCGTGCCAAAGCTGATCGCCATCGTGATCGTGTTCTGGATTTCGATGGGGTTCATGACCCAGACGCTGGTGACGTTCTTTACCTCAACCCTCATCCCACTGATCGCCGGAGGCCGCTGATGGATACCTCATATACCACCTTGTCCCGCCAATCGGGGCTGATGAATGAAATGCGGCTGGTGGCGAACAATATCGCCAACGCCAATACCACGGGGTACCGCCAGCAGGGCTTGGTGTTTTCCGAGTTCGTGAAAGCCTCGCCGGGCAATCCGTCCTTGTCCATGGCGCGGGCAGAGGCACGCAATACCTCGTTGCAACAAGGCGTTCTGACCGAAACCGGCGGGCAATTTGATTTTGCCATCGAAGGCGACGGGTTCTTCATGATCGAAACCCCCAGCGGCAACCGGCTGACACGGGCGGGTGCGTTTTCACCCAGTGCCGAGGGTGATCTGGTTACCATGGATGGGTACCGGGTTCTGGACAGCAACGGCGCCCCTGTTTTCATTCCGCCGGATGCCGCGTCGATTGATGTCGGCAGCGACGGCACGCTCAGTATCGAAGGGCAGGTTCTGGGACAGATCGGCGTCTACCGCGTTGCTGATCCCACGAGCTTGGTGCGCGAGGGCAGCACGCAATTTCGGTCAGATGCAGCGATTGAACCCGTGGAGGAGCCGGTCATTGTGCACCGATTCCTCGAAGGATCGAATGTGAACGCGATCGAACAGGTCACCCGGATGATCGAAATCCAGCGCGCCTATGAGTTGGGGCAGAGTTTTCTTGAAACCGAAGACGAACGTGTGCGTGGGGCGCTTAAGGCGCTGATGCGCTGATTTGATAACGGAGGAATTGATATGCGGGCACTGAAAATCGCAGCGACAGGCATGACCGCGCAGCAGATGCGGGTCGAGACGATCTCGAACAACCTGGCGAATATGAATACCACAGGCTACAACGCGCGCCGCGCCGAGTTTGCAGACCTGCACTATCAACAAATGGCGCGCGCAGGGACGGTGAATGCCAATGACGGCACCGTCTTGCCCACAGGTATCCAACTGGGTCTGGGGGTGCGCCCGGCTGCGGTCACCGTGCAGCTGGCACAGGGTGCGTTGGCGGCCACTGGCAGCGATTTGGATGTCGCAATCGAAGGGCGCGGCTATCTTGAGGTGACGTTGCCGAGCGGTCAGTCTGGCTTTACCCGTGACGGCAGCCTGAAACGCTCGGCCGAAGGGTTGATCGTCACTTCAGATGGCTTCGCTGTCGCGCCAGAGATCACAATCCCAGACGATGCAAGGTCGATTTCGATCAATGCATCGGGTGAGGTCTATGCCTATTTCGATGATACCGCCGAGGGGCAGCTGCTGGGTGAATTTACCCTGGCCAGTTTCTCCAATGCGAAGGGGTTGGAGGCGATCGGCAGCAACCTGTTCAAAGAAACCGAAGCCTCGGGCGCGCCTGTCATCGGCACTCCGGGTGAGGGTGGGATGGGCACCCTGCGGCAGGGATATCTCGAGGACAGCTCGGTCGATGCGGTGCGCGAAGTCACTGAACTGATCGAGGCCCAGCGGGGGTATGAGATGAACGCCAAAGTCATCTCGGCCGTCGATCAGATGATGGGCGCTACAACGCAGGTACGGTGATGCGTGCCCTGTTCATAGCGCTGATGACGATCAGCCCGCTTTGCGCCCTGGCTGAAATTGTGGTGCCGATCCGGACCATCCGCGCCAAAGAGGTGATCTCGGCTGCTGATCTTGAGATCAAAGATCAGGTTGTCCCCGGAGCGGTTACAAACCCCGATGATCTGATCGGTCAGGAAACGCGCATCGCGCTCTACCCCGGACGTCCGGTGCGCGCTGCCGATGTTGGACCGCCCGCATTGGTGGACCGCAATGATCTGGTGGTTCTGGTCTTTGACCGCCAGCCCCTTTCGATCACAGCCGAGGGCCGTGCCCTTGGGCGTGGGGCTGTCGGTGATCGTATTCGCGTCATGAATCTGTCGTCCCGCACTACCGTCGTTGGCTTTATCCGACCAGACGGTCAAATCGAGGTAAAATGATGTCCGGAAAACTAAAACTGTTGATGATGGCAAGTCTGGCTCTGACCGCCTGCGGCCGCATAGATCATTTGGGAAAGCCACCAAGTTTCACACCCGCGGACGAATCTGCTGAACATGTCGCCATGCTGTGGCCGGGTTTACCGTTGCACACGCAGCCGCAACGCAATGTGGATCGGTCATCGCTGTGGAGCGGGGGGCAGCAATCGCTTTTGGGTGATCAGCGCGCGATCAAAAAGGGCGATATCTTGACAGTTGTGATCGAGCTGGACGAGAAAGCCGAGATTTCCAACGATACGAACCGCTCGCGCAGCGGGTCCGAAAGCCTTGAGGTTCCAGAGCTGTTCGGCCTGCCGCAGCGCGCATTGGAACGGCTGCCCGATGGGGCGACGCTGGACGAAGCTGTCGGGATCGACTCATCCTCGGTCAGTAAAGGCAAGGGCTCGGTCAAGCGTAAGGAAAAGCTGACCCTGCGGGTTGCGGCGACCGTCATCGACGCCTTACCGAATGGCGTGCTGGCCATATCCGGCTCGCAAGAGCTGCGCGTTAATTTCGAGCTGCGAGAGCTTTTGGTCACGGGATATGTGAGGCCACAGGACATCTCGCGGAAGAATGAAATCACCTATGACAAGATCGCCTCGGCGCGCGTGTCTTATGGTGGCCGAGGCCAGATCATGGATGTGCAGCAGCCTCGTTACGGCCAGCAGGTCCTCGATACACTTTTGCCGTTCTGAGGTCGTCCAACGATGAAAAAGCTACTTCCTATTTTGTTTCTGCTTGCTGGCCTGGGCGGCGGTATTGGTGCGGGAATTGCCATGTCTCCTTCTGGAAAAACCAAAGATGGTGACATGGATAAATCCGCTGCCGCCGAACCCAAGAAAGCCAAGGAGAAGGCCACTAAGACCAAGTCGGACAAAAAGGATACGTCCAGCAAGTATGAATATCTGAAGATGACGAAACAGTTTGTGATCCCGGTCGTGAAGTCCGACCGGATTGCCGCATTAGTCACAATGTCGCTGAGCCTGGAAACCAAACCTGGCGTTGCTGAAACGATTTATGAGTTTGAGCCAAAGTTGAGGGATGGGTTTCTGCAGGTTCTGTTCGATCACGCAAATACCGGTGGTTTCAACGGCAACTTTACGGAATCCGACAATCTGGATTTAGTCCGAAAGGCTTTGCTGCAGGTCGCCAAGAAGGATTTGGGTGATGACGTGCTGCAAGTCCTGATCATGAGTGTTAACCGTCAGGATACTTGAAGCCTGTTTCGGCCCGCTTATTGTCGCGATCGCTTTTTCATAAGCATGTCTCGGCGGGCCTTTTGTTCTTCTTCAATCAGCTGTCCTAGGGCCTGTTTGCGTCCGAACGCTTTCCGCAAGGCATGCATCTTGGTTAGCTTTTGCGCTCGGACGCGCGCGAGGTCTGTATTGAGTTTTCGTCGGGTTGCCTCTTCCCATCCACGCCACAGAACATCAGTGCCGGTGACCTGATATCCATCAGCTTGACCGCTGTTTTGTCGGGTCTGCTGAAGCTGTGCATCCAATCGACTCAGTTTTTGCAAAATCTCGGCCTCGGCTTCGACATATGGGCGCAAGGTCTGTTGCTCTTTTTGGAAGGCCGCGTCGGATATACGCTTCAGATCGGCAAGTCCGGTAAACCGCATCAAATTTTGTCCTTCGCGCGTTTGCGCATGGCTTCAGCAAAGCGGATGGCCGCAGCGACGGGGCGATAGTGTTCCTGGGCGATCTCATGCCCGATTTCGACGGTCGCATGGAGAGCCCGTGCGGTGGGGGGATCCGAGTGTATCGGAACCTTGGCCTCGGCCGCCGAGGCGCGGATGGCGGCCGCAATCTGGTCGACGCCTTTCGCCACGCAGATCGGTGCCGACCCGGCCGTCCGCTGCCATCTGAGAGCCACCGAATAATGGGTCGGGTTCACGATGACTACATCCGCAGTTGGGACATCCGCCATCATCTGATTTGCCGCAATTTCCTGCGCGCGCTGGCGGCGCTGTTGTTTGACATGCGGGTCGCCTTCGGCGTCTTTGGTCTCGTCCTGAATTTCTTTGCGGGACATCCGGTTTTTGCGCATATGTTCGGAGTATTGCCACATATAGTCGACGACTCCGATGGCCAGTGCGATGGTGACGACGATGAAGAGGAACCGGAATAAAAGATTCATCATCAAGACGATCGACGATTGCGGCGGCGCAGCGCTGGCGGTCAGAATCTCGGGCAGGTTGGCGCGCAGAAACATTAACAGGCAGACGCAGTAAATCAGTAGCTTCGCAAAGCTTTTGGCAAATTCGAACAGACCACCGCGCCCGAATTTATTCTTGGCATTGGAGAGGATCGAAATCCGGGACAGCTTGGGCTGCAACTTGCTGGGGGCAAAAACCAGCGCCTTTTGGGCGATCAGGCTTAGCAGAACCGCCGTCGCAGGAAGAACAAATATCGTTGCCATCGAGATTGCAGCTTTGCCAAGCATCCCACCCACCAGGCCGTCGGCGGGGCCAGCCGTCAACATGGTGCTGATCTTATCGGATTGGTCGATCAGGACGACAAACAAGGTGCCCAGATGCTGAACGCCCATCTGGCCTGCGAAAAGCAAACCGATCAGCAGCCCGACATATGCCGCGACCACGGACAGGTCGTTCGACTTGGCGACCTCACCCTTTTCCCGCGCTTTCAGAAGCTTTTGCGGCGTCGGGTCATATGACTTGTCGCTGTCGTCGTCCTGTCCGCTCATCTCGGATCTTTCAGCGGGTTCTGCATGAAATCAAACAGGGCATCGGACCAGACCGACAGGATTAGAGGCGCGCCAGCGAACAGCAAAAACAGCCCCGCAAATGTGATGGCCGGGGCGCCAACAAATGCTACCATCAGCTGTGGCATGGCGCGGTTGATGACACCAAGCGCAAGGTTGTAGATCAAAGAGGCAATCACAAAAGGCATCGCCAGGGCGAATGCCAGGCTGAAACTGTACGAGACCCGTTCCACGCCCCATTGGGACAAATCCGGAGCTGCGGGCACGGCGCCGGTGGGAAATAGATCGTAGCTGTGGACCAGGAACTCTGCCAAGCGGATGTGCAGGCCAAGCAATACAGCAAGGGCCAACCCGGCCAGCGTCAGCAGATAACCCATGGCCGGAACTGGATCGGCGGCGGCCCCACCCAGAATTTGCGAGAGTGACGTCGCCTGTGCCGCAATGGATCCTGCCGTTTGCAGGGTCAGAACAAAGATGCGCAGCGCCATCCCCAACGCCATTCCGACAAAAACTTCGGTTCCGATCAGCTGGACCATGGACAGGAATTCGGGATTGAATTCCTTTGTCGGCACAGCCGGTGCCACGATCAACGTAAAGGCAACGGCAGTGCCAAGTTTGACACGGGTGGGGATGCTGCGTTCTCCGAATGCAGGCATCAAGGACACCATTGCCGAAACGCGCACGAAAACACCAAAGAAATGCCAGGCCCCAGAGCCCAGGTGCGGCAAGAGTTCGGGTGGGAGGGCGATCATGCGGGTACCGTGCCTACAAGTGCGGGCCGCGCCTCGAGCCCGATTTCCTCAAATGACAGGACCGGATTGGACACGCCGCGCGCATGCATGATCGTACGCAGCAGCCTGCGGCGCCGGGTCGAGGTCACGACCGCAGGAAAGATACCATGGTCGGCGGAATGCGAGACACTGTCCACCACGCCCTCTGCAAGCTTGTTGAACAGGTTCGGTGGCAGGGCGACATCCAGCCCTGCATTGGGTGCATCGACCTGATAGGTGGCAAATGTGTCTTCCCATTCCGGTGCAAGCTGGATCAGCGGGATCGACCCGTCTTCGCGTTTCATGTCGGCCACAAGCTGGAACCCAAGCCGCTGTCGCACCAGTTCGCAAATCCCTTCGGGTTGCGTGGTGGTCAGGCGCGCCTCGGCGATGCTTTCGAGGATAAGCGCCAGATTGCGTATCGAAACCCGTTCGTCCAGCAACAGGCGCAGGACTGCGTGAAGCGTGTCGATTGGAACCTTGTCGGGGATCAACTCGTCCAGCAGTTTCCTGTTTGCCTCGGCCCGGACCGGGTCGCTGAGCCGGGCCATTTCTGATAGCAGCCTGCGTAGCGCCTTCAGCGTCAACAGACGCGAGAAGTTCTGTTTGATGATTTCCAGCAGATGCGTGGCCAGTATTTCCGGGGGTGAGACAATCGTAGCGCCGCTCATAGCTGCGGCCTCTTGATCCTTGGGCAGGATCCAACGTGCAGGCGCACCATAGACGGGTTCGGTTACATCCCTCCCCTCGGGCAAAAGATCGTGCCCGTCCTGAACAAGCGCCAAGATCAGATCGGGGTTCAGGGCACCGCGGGCCTGTTCCACGCCGTGCACCTTGATCACATATGTCCCCATCGGCAGCTCGGCCCGGTCGGTCAGGCGGATATCGGGCAGGATCAATCCAAAGGTCGAGGCGACATAGGTCCGCATATTCGCAATGCGCGCATCCAGACCGGTGCCCGGGTTCAGGACCATGCTGACCAGATCCGGTGCGAATTCCAGGTGGACATCATCGAGGTCAAGAATGTCGCCAATCGCTTGCGACACTGCCGTGTCCGCTTCGTCCGTCGCAGTTTGAACCTGGGTCTCTTGCTTTTGCTGTTTTCGGTGCACTGCATAGGCGGCGTAGCCCAAAACGCAGGCCCCCAGAATAAAGGGCAGAAATGGCAGGCCGGGAACCAGCGCGAAAAGCACCATCAACCCGGCAACAGTGCCAAGGGCGGCCGGGTGGCGCCCCAGTTGCGATAAGATGGCGGTGTCAGTTGCGCCCTGTGTTCCACCACGCGCCAGAAGCAAAGCGGAGGCAATCGAGATGATCACAGCCGGTATCTGCGAGACCAAACCATCGCCCACCGTCAGGATGGCGTAGGTTTCGAACGCCGATGACACCGGCATCCCGTGAACGATCACGCCCATGACAAGCCCCATCACCAGATTCAGCAGGGTGATCAAAAGCCCGGCAACCGCGTCTCCTTTGACGAATTTCGACGCCCCGTCAAGCGAGCCGAAAAAGGTGGTTTCCTGCTGTTCCCGTTCGCGCCGTTCCTTGGCCTCTTGATGGTCGATGGCGCCCGCTGACATATCGCTGTCGATGGCCAGCTGCTTCCCGGGCATGCCATCCAGAGCGAACCGCGCGCCCACTTCGGCCATGCGTGCCGCGCCTTTGTTGATGACCATAAAGTTCACGATCAACAGGACGCCGAACACCACAAGGCCCAGGAAAATGCTGCCGCCCATGACAAAGCTTGCGAATCCCTCGATCACATCGCCGGCGGCATTGGGGCCGGTGTGCCCCTGACCGATAATCAGCTTGGTCGATGAGACGTTCAACGACAACCGGAGCATCAATGACCCCAGAAGGATGGTCGGGAAGGAAGAGAAATCCAGCGGCCGCTCGATAAACAGGGTCAGCGTGAAAATCAGGATCGCCAGGGCGAAGGACGTGGCCAGTCCGACATCCAGAACCCAGGACGGCATGGGCAGGATCATCATCACGATGACGGTCATCAACGCAAGCGCCAGCAAAACAGTCGGAGAAAACAGGGAGCGGACATCAAGTCTGGGCACGTATTTCTCCTAGTTGAAGGCGATGAAGGCTGTTTGGGTGTCCGCAGCTGGCATCAAAGAGCCCATCGCACCCGTCGGAAACTGGGTGATTTGCACCGGGAACAGCGGTGCGGCGGGTTGTGTGAAGGGATCACGCGACATGCGGGCAGTTTGCACCGCCGTGCCCGGGTCAAGCTGAGCATGAACAATCTGGTAGCGGCTGGAATAGGTCTTGGCCAAAGCCGGGGTTCGCGAGTGATAGGCCCCCGCCGCTGCCGGCCACGACCCAAGTTCGGAATATAGTTGTTTCAGAAACCGGGCCGCGTAATTGGCGTTTGTCTCGGGATCGAACATGGCATCAATCGACTGAAAGGCCTGCCCGTGCCAGCGATAGTTGATTTGAAAGCACCCGATATCGAAGCTGCGTTTTCCGGCTTGGAAAATATCCGCGACATAGGCTTTAGCCTCCTGCTCAGATTGGAACCAATGGCCGCGCCCTTCGACATTGATTGCCCATGGCCAAGGCTCAAGTCGGCCTTTGATCGCGCGGCCAGTTTCAACCCGCGTTATGGCACGCAAAACATCAAGCGGTATGTCTTGGGCGAGGGCCGCGCGGCGGGCGGCCTGATCACATGTCTGAGACATCCGGGCCTCCGCGCCCGCAAAGCTCTGACGCGCTGCCAGAAGCAACGCAACACATGCTATGACAATGAATAGGCGATTTGGCATTCTGCCGGTCCGGGATTCTGATCAATCCGGGCCACGCTAGCCTTGCCTTGGTTTACAGAGGGTTATCAGTCAATCAGATTCGATCAATCCGCCGGCCAAAAACAACGCTCGTATTGGTGCGCAAAACACCGGGGATTCGTGCCAGATCATCAACGAGAATATCCAGATCCTCGATCCTTGGCGCGTCAGCGGTCAACAGCAGGTCAAAGTCACCGTTGATCGAAAGACAGAGTTTAACCTCGGGATAGGCCTCGAGCCGCTTGATGATACGGGTGGTTTCCTTCTGTTGGACCTCGAGCAGAACGACAACCTGGACGCGGGGGGCATCTTCGGGGCTGTTCAGGATCACGGAGTAGCCGGCAATGATGCCGCGTTCTTCCATCCGGCTGATGCGTTCATGCACGGTTGTCCGGGCAACGCCCAGTTTTGCCGCGATTTTTGTGGTCGACTCGCGGGCATTATGTTGCAGGACTGAGATGATGCGGCGGTCAAGCTGATCCATTGGCGCTCCGGTGCGGGTCTGGTTTTTCCGGTTTAGGGCAAAACGGCAGCAGGGCTCAAGGCTCACGCGGGATACGGGGGTGCAGGTCGTCTATTATGACGGGATGAGCATGCGGTGGCGGGCCGGCCATGTGCGGGTGGTCACGCGGCAGGTCAGGATGGTCGTGGATCACCGAATGCAGATCAGAACGCGGCCAAAGGGTGACCGCACCGATAATACCCAGAAAGGACATCGCCGCCATAAAGCTCAGGGCGGTTGTGGCCCCAAACAGGGTCATCAGCCCGCCTGCCAGAGGATACAGCACCAGCCAACAGCAATGAGACAGCGTGAATTGGGCCGCAAAGACGGCGGGGCGGTCTTCGGGATGGGCCGAGCGGGTCAGCAGGCGGCCAGACGGCGTCAGCGTAGTGGAATAGCCAAAGCCAGCTAGGGCCCACAAAACGATCAACAGACCCAAAGACAGCGGGGTTGTCGCAAATATCACGGCGGCTCCGGCCATGGTGGTGCAGCACAGAAGGGCGCCGGCCAACATGACCTTTCGATCCTCGATCCGGTCCAGCATCCGGGGCAGGATAAAAGCGGCAAGCATAGAGCCGCCACCAAAACCGGCCAGCGCAGCGGCGACGGCGCTTTCCGACAGCCCCAGATCTGATCGCACGATGACCACAGTGTTGACGATCACCATTGAGCTGAGTGCCGCCGCGCTCCAACTCAGGGCAAGAAGGCCCCGCAGCCGGGGTGTGTTCAAATAGATGCGTATGCCACGTGTTGTCCGTTCGTATATCCCGCGCGGCTTACTTGGTTTGGGTGATGGCAAAGCCACCGACACCACCAGCAGCGCCGAAGCGACAAATCCCAGGGCGGTGCCCCAGAACAGGCTGTTGAAGCTGACCAACAACAACAGGGCCGCGGCGAATACGGGGCTTAGCAGGCTCTCCAGATCATATGCCATCCGCGATAGGGACAGGGCGCGGGTGTATTCGCGCTCATCTGTCAGTACATCGGGGATTGTAGCCTGAAATGCAGGGGTAAATCCGGCCGAGGCAGATTGCAGCACGAAAATCAGGACATAAACCTGCCAGACCTCGGTCACAAAAGGCAGACACAGCGCGACAGCCGCACGGATCAGGTCAAGCACCACCAACATCTTACGCCGATCCAGCCGCTCGGCAAAAGCGGCCGCCAATGGCGCGACCGTGACATAGGCCACCATTTTGATGGTCATCGCGGTGCCCAACACCAGCCCGGCCGCATCCCCTGCCAGTTCAAAGGCCAACAGACCCAGCGCGACCGTGGCCAGCCCAGTGCCCGTCAGGGCAACGATCTGCGCGGCCAACAGGTGGCGATAGGTCCGGTTTCTAAGAACGCTTAACATTGATTGATATCTGCCGCAGTCTAAAGGCTCTGTCACCCCAAACCTTCGTTTAGGTCTTGACCAACTGCGACAGCGGCAACCGGCTGGCGTACAGGGATGGCGTTGAGTTTAGGGAATAAAGCGCCTATCTCGGTGGCGATACCGCGCAAAGGATTACTCGGGTGGCTAACTATTTGTACAAAAACGACCTGCCGGACGGGTTGGATATGGGGCCGGTGGTGGCCATTGACTGTGAAACCATGGGTCTAAACCCGCATCGCGACCGCCTCTGCGTGATCCAGATGTCGGGCGGCGATGGCAATTCGCATATCGTTCAGGTCGAAAAGGGCCAGACCGAGGCACCGAACTTGCGTGCCATGCTGGAAAACCCGGATGTGCTGAAACTGTTCCATTTTGGTCGTTTCGACATTGCCGCGATGTATCACGCCTTTGGTGCGTTAGCCGCGCCAGTCTATTGCACCAAGATCGCCAGCCGTCTGGTGCGCACCTATACCGACCGGCACGGGCTGAAAAACCTGTGCAGTGAGCTGATCGGCGTCGATATTTCGAAACAACAACAGATGAGCGACTGGGGCGCCGAAACGTTGAGCGAGGCGCAGCTGGACTATGCCGCCTCGGATGTTCTGTATCTGCACCGCCTGCGGGAGGAATTGAACAAGCGCCTGGCGCGAGAGGGCCGGACCGAGATGGCGCAGGCCTGTTTTGACTTCTTGCCGATGCGTGCGAAACTCGATCTCGCCGGATGGCCAGAAACGGATATTTTTGCGCACTCATGACTGATACCGAAGCATTTCTGAGAACCGCCCGTCAGGTGGTGACAGACGAGGCCCGCGCGCTGGAGGTACTGGCCGACGGTCTGGATGAACATTTTGCCCAAGCGGTTCAGCTGATTTTGCAGGCCTCGGGCCGCATCATCATCAGCGGCATCGGCAAGTCGGGTCATATCGGGCACAAGATCGCGGCCACGCTGGCCAGCACCGGTACACCGGCCTATTTCGTGCACCCGGCCGAGGCCAGCCATGGCGATCTGGGCATGGTTTCAAAAGGCGATGTGGTTCTGGCCATCTCGAATTCGGGCGAAGCGCCAGAGCTTGCCAACCTGCTGGCTTTTACCCGCCGCTTTGGCATTCCACTGATTGGCCTGTCCAGCAAGCCGGAAAGCACGCTGATGAAACAGGCAGACGTGCATCTTTTGATCCCGTCACTGGGCGAGGCCTGCGGCTATGGCATGGTGCCTTCGATCTCCACGACGTTGACTTTGGCCATGGGCGACGCGCTGGCGATAGCGTTGATGAAGTATCGCAACTTCAAACCCGAAGATTTCCGCGCCTTTCATCCCGGTGGCAAACTAGGCGCACAGCTGAGCACGGTGCAGGATCTGATGCACAAGGGCGATGCGTTGCCGCTGGTTTCGGTCGGAACACCCATGAGCGATGCGCTTATCGAGATCAGCCGCAAGGGCTTTGGCGTTGCCGGGGTTACTGATCCGCAAGGTCAGGTGGTGGGCATCATCACCGATGGCGACCTGCGGCGTCATATGGAGGGCTTGCTGGGCAAAACGGCCGAGCAGGTGATGACGCAGAACCCAACAACCATCCCGCCCGGCGCGTTGGCCGAAGAGGCGGTGGCCATCATGAATGACCGCAAGATCACCTCTTTGTTTGTGGTCGAAGAGGGCAGTGATCGCCAGGCCTTGGGCGTGCTACATATCCACGATTGCCTGCGCGTTGGTTTGGGGTAGAGGGGCGTTCGATGGACGGACATTCCCGGATGGTGCAATTTCTGAAGGTGTTGCTGCCTTTGGCAGCCATTGTGCTGCTGTCGACGGTTTTCCTGCTGTCACGCAGCATCGAAACCAGCGTGTCCGTTCCGTTTACCCAAAAAGACATAGATGAACGTCTGGCTGACCAAGTGGTGACCCAACCCCATTATCTTGGAACAACCAGAAAAGGCGAGGAAGTTCAAATTCAGGCGGCCCAAGCGACCCAGGGGCGCGAAGGGTCATTGCCCACGACTGCCGAATTTAGAGGGCGGTTGGGATTGTTGAATGGCGGCATCATAACGATGGATTCAAATTCCGGTATGATCCGCCCGGACAAGAATTCCGCAACGTTTGTTGGGGACGTCCTGATAACGACGACAGACGGAATTCAGGTCAGAACTGATCTTCTGAATACCTCTCTGGATGAAATCCGCGGCGACACTCCGGGTCAGGTCGATGGCACCGGCATCATCGGTGATTTCTCCGCGGGACGGATGACATTTGGAACCGAAAAAAAGGATGGGCCGGTCCATATTCTTTTTACAGATGGTGTTAAGCTGGTATACGAGCCTGAAAAAACAGAAAGATAAGCCGTGATTGATTTGCGATTTGCTGTTGTTAGTTTTGCGCTGATGGTCGGTGCCTTTTCGGTGTCGGCACAGGAAACGCAGGTCGCCTTCGGGTCAGCCAAGGCGGATCCAAGCCAGCCGGTCGAGGTCACCTCGGAATCCCTAAACGTCAATCAAGAAGACGGCACGGCCGAGTTTATCGGTAACGTCCTGATCGTGCAGGGTGAGATGCGCCTGACCGCCGAGCGGGTCCTGGTCATCTACAACGCCGACAGGTCCGGAATCGAGCGGATGGAGGCGACAAATGATGTGGTTCTTGTCAGCCCGCCTGATGCAGCCGAAGGCGACTGGGCCGAATACACAATCGACTCGGGCGAAATCGTGATGCGCGGAAATGTGCTTTTGACGCAAGGCCCCAGCGTTATCAGCGGCGATCAGATGAATGCCAATCTGACGACCGGAACGGCAAAGATGACTGGCCGCGTCAAAACCATTCTGAATCCGGATAGCAACTGATGGAGCGTCCGAATTTGTCTGTGGCCGAAGGCGGTTGCGGCCTCAGGATCGAGAAACTGCGGAAATCATACCGTAAGAAGACCGTGATACGCGAAGTCTCGATGACGTTGGGCCGGTCCGAGGTGGTTGCCTTGTTGGGCCCGAACGGATCAGGCAAGACCACAACGTTCTACTCGGTCGCCGGGCTTGTCTTTCCAGAAGCTGGCACTGTGACCATTGACGGCCAAAACGTGACGACCCTGCCGATGTATAGGCGCGCGCGGCTTGGGATCGGATATCTGCCACAAGAGATGTCGATTTTCCGCGGGATGAGTGTCGAGGACAACATTGCCGCCGTTCTGGACATCACCGTGAAGCACAGCCATCGCAGGAAAGAGCGGCTGGAAGAGCTGTTGTCCGATTTTTCGATCGAACATCTGCGCCGCGCCCCGGCATTGGCATTGTCCGGTGGCGAGCGTCGCCGTGTCGAAATTGCCCGTTGTCTTGCGGCTGATCCGAAATATCTGTTGCTGGACGAGCCCTTTGCTGGCGTAGACCCGATCAGCGTCGGCGATATCCGCCATCTGGTAGCGGACCTGAAAAAGCGCGGCATCGGCGTGCTGATCACTGACCATAACGTGCGCGAAACACTGGAAATCGTGGACCGGGCCTATATCCTGCATGATGGTCAGGTGCTGATGTCGGGCACGCCGGATGAAGTCGTCGAGAACGAAAATGTCCGACGGGTCTATTTGGGCGAAAACTTCCGTATTTCATAGGCTTGCGCGGAATTGCGCCCAGCGCATGGCTGAAATCACGTATATACACGCCTGTTTTGATTGACTCTGCCGCCGTCTCTTGCCTCAATTGGGTTATGGCATTTCTTCAGTTCCAGTCGGGATCGCGGTGCACCTTTGCTAAGGGGTACGTTTCTCAGCAACTGCGGAATATGCCGATATCCCCCACCCGATAAAAACACGTGCGCTGCGTAACGCAGCGTCAAAATGGGTGTGAATTGTGAAGGAGATCACATGCGTTACCAAATTAGCGGAAAACAGATCGACATCGGCGAGGCACTGCAGACCCATGTGCAGACCGAGCTAGGGGAGGTTGTTGGAAAATATGCCCAGCGCCCGACCGACGCCAATGTCGTCTTTTCCCGTTCTGCGCATGAGTATGTTTGCGAAGCCACCGTGCATCTTTCGACCGGCCTGACTGCGCAGGCCAAGGCCCACGCTATCGAAATCTACGCAGCATTCGAGGCCTGCTGTGACAAGATGGAAACGCAGTTGCGCCGGTATAAGCGCCGCCTCAAGGACCATCACAAGGACCGATCCGAGCCGGTTGAACTCTTTGGTGCTTCCTCTTATATCCTCGCCTCTGACGAATCAGAGTCGGCTGATGAACCTGAAACGCTGCAGCCGATGATCGTGGCTGAGATGGAAACCAAGATCCCATCGTTGAGTGTTGGTGAAGCCGTAATGCAGATGGAACTAGCCGGCGCCCCGGTGCTGGTGTTCCGGAATGAAAACAAGGACGGATTGAATGTCGTGTATCGCCGTGAGGACGGCAACATTGGCTGGATTGATCCGTAACAGGCAAGAATAGCAAGGCAAGCCCCTGTGCAAGCAGGGGCAAGGCCATGGAGCGTGATCATGGAGCTTTCGAGCATACTGAAGCCCGAGGCGGTACGTGTATTGTCCGCCGCTTCCAGCAAGAAGCGGTTGTTTCAGGAAATCGGCGATGTTGCCGAGGGGGCCCTTGGTCTTGACGCGCAGGTTGTTGTGGATGGCCTGCTCGAGCGGGAGAGCCTTGGCCCAACAGGCGTTGGTCATGGAGTCGCCCTGCCACATGCGCGGCTGGGTGATCTGGCCGAAGTGGCTGGCGTTTTCGTAATGCTGGAAAAGCCGATTGATTTCGGTGCGGTAGACCGCCAGCCGGTTGATGTCGCTTTTGCGTTGTTTGCCCCGGAAGAGGCAGGTGTGGACCACCTGAAGGCGCTTGCGCTGGTGTCCAGAACGCTGCGCAATACGTCGGTTTGCGCAAAGCTGCGCGCCAATCCTGATCCGGTCAAGCTCTATGCAATTCTGACCGAGGCGCAGTCGGTCCAGGCGGCTTAACTACCCCAAAGGCAATAAAAAAGCCCCCAGTTTTCGGGGGCTTTTGCGTTTTAACCGCCGGTTCCCATTTCCAGGGTCCACCAGATTTTCCCGCCGTTCTCCTGGTGCCAGGCAAAGCCCATCTGAGTGGCTTTGGCATCCATGATGACACTTCGCGGTCCGGGTTCCTGCATCCAGGCGGCCAGCGTTTCGGTCTCGGTCTCATAGGTTTCCGAGATCGCCTCGCCGAGGAAGGTGCCGTAATAGCCGACGCGCGTCGCCCGATCCAACGGCGAAGATCCGTCCGAGCCAAAGTGCCAGGGCCGATTCTGTCGCGCCATATCCTTGGAATGGGTGGCGGCCGCGGCATTGAGCTGAGCATTCAGTTGTACTGGCTGAAGGCCCGATGCCTGGCGGAGGGCGTTAACCGAATCCAACATCCGGAATTGCAGCTTTTCTGGATTGCCACGGATCTTGTACACCGTTGGCAGGGGGCGCCCATCTGCCCCATAGGTTGGGGATCCACCCGGCGTACAGGCGGCCAGTGCAATAAAGCTAGCAAGCAGTAATGAAATGATGCGCGTCATGATCGACCTGATTATTGTGTTGCCATACGGCATAGCGTGACAGAAGGCTGTGGGCAAACGCACAATGGCTATGTTCTGCGTGATTCTGCCGGTTTCAATTGCGACTGAAGCATTCTGGCAATAAAATGCACAGGATTTTTAGATTTTCTGTCAAAAGGACCTCCGGTCATGGTCAAGAAAAGCATTACTCATACAACCCGACGTGGATTCGTTGCAGGTGTTTCCGCCCTTGTCGCCTCTCCAGCGATTGCCCAATACACCCCCGGAGACCCGCTGCGCCCCGCACCCGAGGACGAACCCGCGGTGCGCCGTAACATCTCTGGCTTCAGAGCTCTGGACTGGCAGCCCTATTTTTCGAATACGAAAAACGGAGCTATCCTTGTCGATACTGTGTCGCGCGCGCTGCACTACTGGTCGGACGATCAATCGGTGTACAAACTATACCCGTCGTCGGTTCCCCTGACCGAAGAGCTGACGCGCCGCGGCCGGACCAGCGTGATCCGCAAGGTCGAAGGCCCAAGCTGGTCGCCAACACCTTCGATGAAGAAAAGAAATCCGGAATGGCCAGACTATATCCCGCCGGGTCCGGATAACCCATTGGGAACACATGCTTTATATCTAAGCTGGAAATATTACCGAATTCACGGAACCCATGATACGCGCAAAATCGGGCGTCGATCTTCGAATGGGTGCATCGGTCTTTTCAACAACGATATTGCCGAACTGTTCTCAATGGCCAAGGTTGGCACGCAAGTGTTGCTAATTTGACGACATTTCCGCGCAGGTACCCGCTTGTGACGCAACTTCCATTTGCATTCCAGTTGGATAGCTGATTAGAAAAAAACACGAGGTAAGTCTTGAGTGCATGGTTTCACTATACGGAACCGTGCGTATCCTGGAGGTTAATATGAAGAAACTCGTTCTCGCCGCTGCACTGACTGCTGCTGCTTCGACCGCTTATGCAGGCAACCTGGAAGAGCCGGTTGTTGAAGCACCTGTTGTTGTTGAAGAAACTCAGGGTTCGTCAAACGGCATCATCCTGCCGCTGATCCTGTTGGTTGTTGTTGCCGCAGCTGTTGCAGCAAGCTAATTCGACAAGCGATATCTAAAGAAAAGGCGGTGGAGCTTTCCACCGCCTTTTTTTGCGCCTAGTCGACTGGGTGGCTTAGTCCAGCCAACCCTTCAAATTATCCTCGATCACCTTGCCCAGGGCCGCTATGTGCGATTCGTCATCGTTCAGGCATGGGATATAGGTAAAGCTTTCGCCGCCCGCGTCCTCGAAACTCTCTTTGATCTCTTCGTTGATCTCTTCCAGCGTTTCGATGCAATCGGCGGAAAACGCTGGTGCGATAACGGCGATCTTCTTCTTACCCTGTTTTGCCAGCTCGGCCACGTGGTCGACCGTATATGGCTTGAGCCATTCTTCCGGGCCGAATCGTGACTGGAAGGTCGATACAAGCTGGTCGTTCGACCAGCCCAACCTTTCTTTCAGCAACCGAGTCGTTTTTGCGCATTGGCAGTGATAGGGGTCGCCTTGTTGCAGGTAGCGTTCCGGCATGCCGTGGTAGGAACAGACCAGTATGTCCGGTTTGTCCACCATCGCGGCATAGGCCTTTTTAACCGAGCCCGCCAATGCGTCGATATAGGCGGGTTCGTCAAAATAGGCGGGCACGGTACGGCTGGCGGGTTGCCACGTCTCATCCATCAGAGCGCGGAAAAACTGATCATTGGCCGTGGCCGTCGTAGCGCCTGCGTATTGTGGGTACAGTGGAAAGAACAGAACCCGGTCGCAACCTGCCGCGACCATTTCCCGGACTTTTGATTTTGTCGATGGGTTGCCGTAGCGCATGCAGAATTCCACCATGACCTTGTCGCCATAGCGTGCCTGCATCGCGTCACGCAATTTGGCGGTCTGGTCCTTGGTAATCGTCATCAGCGGGCTTTCGCCCTTGTCGTGGTTCCAGATCGACTTGTACGCCTCACCCGAGCTGAAGGGCCGTTTGGTCAGGATGATCCCCTGCAGGATTGGCTGCCATTTCCACTTGGGATAGTCGATCACGCGCTGGTCCGACAGAAACTCGTTCAAATAACGGCGCATGGGCCAATAGCTGTAATCGTCGGGCGTGCCGAGATTGGCCAGCAGGATGCCGACGCGGCCCGTTTTGACTTTGGGGTGATCCGCCGGGGCATGATCGGGGCGTGTGGCGTCGAACATGTTTCACTTCCTGAGATGTCTTTGCTTCGGGCTGAGATAACCGGAATTCCGCATTCGTCAATCGGACAGTTTGCCTTCGCTTGCGCCCAGAGCATCTGCAAGCCGCATCTGGGCCGAGCCCGGACGCAGCGGTTTTGGCTGGCTTTCATCGGGAGACCAGCCGGTTAGGCAGACCAGCTCGAATGTCGCCTTGAGGCGTTTTTGATCAGTGCTGAAATGATTGGCATAGATGTGTTGCGCCCGGGCAAAGACCTGCCGGTTTGTGGGATGTTTCATGCGGTTTTGCAGGCTGTTGGTTTCACCCATTGCCCGCAGGTCATGCATCAGGTGGGTCAGATCGCGATATTCCGCCGTCAATCGCGCGGTATCAGCAACCGGCAGGGCCAGTCCGGCGCGTTGCAGTAACCCGCCCAGATCGCGCAGCTCGGCCATAGGCGCGATGCGGGGGCTGAGGCCGCCCGTGACCTCAACCTCGGCCTGCCCAAGTGAGGCGCGTAGTTCATGCAGGGTTTCACCGCCCAGACAGATCACCAGCAACAGCCCATCAGGTTGCAGCGCGCGGTGACACTGGATCAACTGCCCAACCGGATCATTGGCCCAGTGCAGAGCCATGGCATGGATCACCAGATCATGGGCACCGGGGTTCAGGTCCAGCACCTCGTTATCCGGGATGATCCGCGCCATTGGCAACACATCCTGCCAGACTTGCGCAAAAGGGGTCACGATCGCCGGGGCCGTAAAGCTTTTATTAACCAAGGCGAGCCGATCCTGAACCTCGTCAACTGCGGCGCGGTGCAAGAACAAGGCATCTTCCCGTGCGCGGGACCGACGCCGTGCAAGGATTGCGCGGTCGAACAGTGAGGGTGCGTTGGAATCAGGCAGTTTCATAGGGCGCAACTATCGCATGTGGCAGCGGATTCAAACCGCTGTCCAGATGATCTATCCCCCGCGCTGTCTGGGATGCGGTGATTTGACCGAATCGGATTTCGGCCTCTGTGGCTCCTGTTGGCGTGAAACGCCCTTTATCGGTGGCGCTGTATGTGAAAGCTGCGGCGTGCCCTTGCCGGGTGAGGCCGATGGCCACCGAATCGAATGTGATGACTGTATGAAAACGCCGCGCCCCTGGCGCGATGGGCGGTCTGCGCTGTTGTATGATGGCAAGGCGCGATCCCTGATTCTGGCTCTGAAACATGGGGACCGGCCCGAGCTTGCACGCCCTGCGGCGCGCTGGATGGCCCTGGCGGGTCGGGATTTGTTTCGCGAGGACATGCTGATCGCGCCGGTACCGCTGCATTGGTCCCGGTTGCTGAAACGCAGGTACAACCAATCTGCCCTGTTGGCGCAGCATCTGGGGCGGCAAACCGGGTTGGAGGCCTGTCCGGACCTTCTGGTCCGACGAACAAGAACGCCGGTTTTGGATGGAAAAACAGCCGCACAGCGCATGGAAACGCTGGAGAATGCGATTGCAGCGCATCCCAGGCGGCTTCGGCAGATGCAGGGGCGCGATATTCTGCTGGTCGATGATGTCATGACATCAGGCGCAACATTGACCTCATGTGCACGTGTCTGTCGTGCATCCGGGGCAAATCATATTTTTGTGTTGACCCTAGCGCGCGTTGCCAAGGATACCTAACTCGCCCAGGATTGTGCGAAACCCAAAGGTACGGAATATGAAATCGGTAGAAATATATACCTCGCCGCTCTGTGGCTTCTGTCACGCTGCAAAACGGCTGTTGAATCAGAAGGGCGTCGAGTTTCAGGAAGTCGATGTGCTGAGGAACCCAAAACGCAAACCTGAAATGATCCAGCGCGCCGGTGGCAAGCGCACCGTACCCCAGATCTTTATCGGATCGCAGCATGTGGGTGGATGCGACGACCTGTATGAGCTGGAACGTCAGGGCAAGCTGGACGGTTTGCTGGCGGCCTGATGAAGAGCGCCCTGCTTCAGATCACCTCGTCGGATGACCCGGCTGAAAACCTGAAAATGGTGCGCGCCCTGATGTCCGAAGCGGCAGGGCTAGGTGCGCGGTTCGTTCTGACGCCCGAGGTGACGAATTGCGTGTCCACCTCGTCCACACGGCAGCGGGAAATCCTGCAATACGAAGAAGAAGACCTGACACTTGCGGGGCTGCGCGAGCAGGCCGCGAGCCTGGGGATCTGGTTTTTGATCGGCTCGTTGGCGATCAAAACACATGATGCGGATGGTCGGTTTGCCAATCGGTCTTTCATGATTGATCCTCAGGGGCAGATCGTGGCGCGGTATGACAAGATTCATATGTTCGACGTGCAGGTGTCCGAGGCCGAGACGTTTCGCGAGTCCAAAAACTACCGTCCCGGCACACGGGCGGTCATAGCCGAGACAGATTTCGGCAAGGTGGGTCTGAGTATATGTTATGATATCCGCTTCCCCCAACTGTACGCATCTCTGGCGCAGGCTGGAGCGCGCATTCTGACGGTTCCAGCCGCTTTTTCACCTGGCACGGGTGAGGCCCATTGGAAATCGCTGTTGCGGGCGCGGGCGATTGAAAACGGATGCTGGGTGTTGGCCCCGGCGCAGACAGGTGAACACCCTAAAACAAGGGGAAAGACCCGCAAAACCTACGGTCACAGCATGGTCGTCGCCCCATGGGGAGAGGTCGTCATCGACGCAGGGACCGATCAGGGCATTCACTTTTTCAATTTGGATGATAGTTCTGTTACAGAAGCACGACGCCGCGTGCCTTCGCTGACACATGTCCGTCCCTTTGACGGCCCTTGATCCAGAATCTGGACTATGACAAACGATACCAATGCCCTCGCGGTCACGCTGTTCAGCGAGATCCTGACCGCAGACCAGTTATTGCGGAACCGGCTCAGCCGGGTGCTGCCCAGGGGCATGGAAATTTCGCATTTCTCGGTTTTGAACCATCTTGTCTTTGTCGGCAACGAACGCAGCCCGGCACAGCTAGCCGATACGTTTCACGTGACCCGAGGTGCCATGACCAATACCTTGGCCAAGCTGGAATGGGCCGGATATATCCACATCCGCCCCGACTGGGACGACGCCCGCCGCAAGATGGTCGCCATCAGCCCCGCTGGGCGGAGTGCTCGGGATCAGGCGATCTCCTCCATTGCGCCGCTGATCAATCGCGTGGTCGGAGAGCTGGGGCTGGAGCGGGTGCGCAGCACCCTGCCCGTACTGCGGGATTTGCGGTTGCAGTTGGAAGGGGAGTAGGTTCACCCCGGCTTCACGCTCGCCGTCACATAATTCACGCTCAAATCCCGGGCCGAGATCGACCAGCTCCACAGGATCGGGTTGAATACGAAACCCTTGCGGTCCACCGGGTCCAACCCGGCTTGACGCAACAGGTCGAACAACTCGTCAGGGGTGATGAACTTGTTCCACTCATGCGTGCCGCGCGGCAGCCAGCGCATGATCACCTCGGCACCAAAGATGGCCATCGCATAGGATTTCGGGTTGCGGTTGATGGTCGAACAAATCTCAAGTCCGCCGGGTTTCAGCAAATCCCGCGTGGATGTCAGAAAGCTGAGCGGGTCGGCCACATGTTCGACCACCTCCATGTTCAGAATCACATCAAACTGCTCACCTGCGGCGGCCATAGCCTCGGCAGTGGTGTGGCGATAGTCGATCCCAAGCCCCGATTGCTCGGCATGGATGCGGGCGACGGGCAGGTTGCCCTCGGCGGCATCGGCGCCCACGACCTCGGCGCCAAGGCGAGCCATGGGTTCGCTCAGCAAGCCTCCTCCACATCCGATATCCAGCAGGCGCAGGCCCTCGAACGGGCGCGGGGCCTTCAGATCACGGTCAAATTCGCCTGCGATTTGCTGTGTGATATAATCCAGACGACAGGGGTTCAGCATATGCAGGGGCTTGAATTTCCCATGCGGGTCCCACCATTCGGCGGCCATCGCCTCGAATTTTGCGATCTCGGACGGGTCTACCGTGTTCGGATGCGCTTGCATTCCTGTCTCCGTATGCTCTTTTACGTTTAAGGACTATATAGGGCCATAATGGACAAGTACCCGGACCAAAAGCGCGCAGTGCAATATCTTTACCCGCCGATCGACCCGTTCGATCAGCGCATGGTCGATGTGGGCGATGGTCACCTTATCTATATGGAACAATGCGGCAATCCGGATGGCCTGCCGGTAGTCGTGTTGCACGGAGGTCCGGGTGGCGGATGCAGCCCCGCAATGCGGCGCTATTTCGATCCGGACGTCTTTCGGGTGATTCTGTTTGATCAGAGAGGCTGTGGACGCTCGCGCCCGCACGCGTCGGTCACAGACAACACAACCTGGCATCTGGTGGCCGATATCGAACGGCTGCGCACACTGTTGAACATCAGTGACTGGGCCGTTTTCGGTGGAAGCTGGGGCGCAACCTTGGCGTTGATCTATGCGCAGGCGCATCCCGACCGGGTGAATAGGCTGATATTGCGCGGCGTGTTTCTGGCAACGCAGGCCGAGCTGGACTGGTTCTATGGTGGTGGCGCGGGCAAGTTCTGGCCCGAGCAATGGTCCAAGTTCACCGCTCTGCTCTCCGAGACAGAGCTTTCCGATGCGATTGGGGCCTATAACAAACGCCTGTTCTCAGGGGATCGGGCGACTGAGGTTCTGTACGGACGGGCCTGGTCCGCCTGGGAAAATGCGCTGGCGTCAATCCATTCGAACGGATCCACCGGAGAAAGCCCGGGTGAGTATGCGCGCGCCTTTGCCCGGCTTGAGAATCACTATTTCATCAATCGGGCTTTCCTTGATCAGGACGGGCAGATTCTGGAGCAGATGGATCGGATCGCTCATATTCCCGGCCATATCGTTCAGGGGCGCTATGACATGATCTGCCCGCCGCATTCTGCCTGGAACCTGGCCGAGCGCTGGCCGAATGTCGAATTGAAGATGGTCCGTCAGGCGGGCCATGCCCTGTCTGAACCCGGCATCAGTGCCGAACTGGTCCGCATTATGAACCGCGTGGCTGAGGGGGTAGCATGACCCGCATTGACCGCCGCGCGTTGTTTGCATCAGGTGCCGCTGCGGCGCTGTTGGCCGCAACAGGTGCGTCACTGGCGAATACGCCCAAGCCGGGCGGAACCCTGCGGCTTGCGGTGCCGCGTGACGACAGTCTTGAACAGGTTGCACGGGGGGCGGTGTTTGACACGCTGACCGAAATCGCACCGGACGGTACCTTGCGAGGTGAGCTGGCAACAGGATGGCAGACCGATACGGATGCCCGGATCTGGACGTTTGATCTGCGCGATGATGCGGTGTTCCACGACGGCGTAGCATTGGATATCGCTGATGTGATGGCGGTTTTGGCCGAAGTCGGGCGCGCCGAAGCGCTGGCCCCTAACCGGCTGCATCTTGAACTGGCCAAACCTAATCCCGGCCTGCCTTTCCTGCTGGCCGAAAGTCAATTTGTCATCCCGCGGGCTGGTCAGAGCGTCAAACCGCTGCAGATCGCCAATGGCACCGGATGCTACCGTGTCGAACGGGCTGAGGATGATCGCCACTTTCTGGGCCGCAAAGTTGTTGACCATTATAAGAGCACTCAGGCCGGCTGGGCGGATGCTTTTGAGATTATCGTCATTCCTGATGCCTGCGTCCGGGCCGAAGCATTGCGGGATGGCTATGTGGATATTGCTGCCCTGCCATCATCCGAAGACTTGAATGGACTGCGCGGTCTGCGCCTTCACCCCAGCGAATCGGATATTGCGCTGGCTGCTGCTGCTCATGTTGGTATGCCCCAGCAGATCGGCGGCGCGCGCGCGCTGGACGACGGACGCATCGCTGAACGGTGGTGGTTGGCGTAAATTCCGGTCAGGGTTCCTGCCGGGGGTTGCAGACTCGGGAAACCCTGCGTATATGCAGTTGCAACAGCGGCGTGTCAGACTTCTGGTCTGGGGCTCCACCGGGAATTTCGACGGGCCGCGCGCCCGTTTTTTTGTGCCCGACTGACAGGGTAGAGTAGCTGATGACAAACGAACTGATAGCCAAAGCTGCCATCGATCGGAGACTGGCCGAGATCATCACCCCAGTGATCGAAGATCTGGGGTATGAGCTGGTCCGTATCCGCCTGATGAGCGGCAAGCAGACCACCTTGCAGATCATGGCCGACAAGCCCGATGGTGGCATCGAAGTGGATGATTGCGCCGAGATATCGAACGCAGTCAGTGCCACGTTGGATGTCGAAGATCCGATCCTTGACGCCTATGCGCTGGAAGTGTCCAGCCCCGGCATCGACCGGCCTCTGACACGTCTCAAGGATTTTGAGATGTTCGAGGGCTATGAGGCAAAGATTGAAACCGCCGAACTGATCGACGGCCGTCGCCGCTTCAAAGGTGAGCTGGCCGGGACCGAAGGTGATGAGGTTTTGATCAATATCTCCGAGGGAGATGAGACGATCACCATCGGCTTGCAGTTTGACTGGCTAAGCGATGCCAAGCTGGTCCTGACCGATGATCTGATCAAAGAGATGCTGCGCCAGCGCAAGGACGCCGGTGCCCTGAACGAAAACGCTTTCGACGAGATTGAGACCGAAGGGTCCGAAGAGGAGACGAACTGATGGCAATCACCTCAGCCAACCAGCTGGAGCTGCTGCAGACCGCCGAGGCCGTGGCCCGCGAAAAGATGATCGACCCCGGTCTGGTTGTCGAAGCGATGGAAGAATCGCTCGCCCGTGCCGCCAAAAGCCGCTACGGCGCCGAGATGGATATCCGCGTCAGCATCGACCGCAAGACCGGCAAGGCGACCTTTACCCGTGTCCGCACCGTGGTTGAAGATGAGGAGCTTGAGAACTATCAGGCCGAGATGACCGTCGAGCAGGCCAAGCAATACATGGAAGCGCCGGAAGTCGGTAGCGTCTATGTCGAAGAAGTGCCTCCGGTCGAAATGGGCCGGATCGCGGCGCAATCCGCCAAGCAGGTGATTCTGCAGAAGGTCCGCGAAGCCGAGCGCGATCGCCAGTACGAAGACTTCAAGGATCGCGCAGGTACCATCATCAACGGTGCGGTCAAGCGCGAAGAGTTCGGCAATGTCATCGTCGATCTGGGCGGTGCCGAGGCTGTTCTGCGCCGCAACGACAAGATTGGCCGCGAAAGCTATCGCCCCAATGACCGTGTGCGCGCCTATATCAAGGAAGTTCGCCGCGAGGTTCGTGGCCACCAGATCTTCCTGTCGCGCACCGCGCCTGAATTCATGGCTGAACTGTTCAAGATGGAAGTGCCGGAAATCTATGATGGCATCATCGAGGTCAAAGCTGTTGCTCGTGATCCCGGATCGCGCGCCAAGATCGCTGTCATTTCCTATGACGGCTCGATCGACCCTGTCGGTGCCTGCGTTGGTATGCGCGGCAGCCGTGTGCAGGCCGTCGTGAATGAGCTGCAGGGCGAAAAGATCGACATCATTCCATGGAACGAAGATCAGCCCACTTTCCTGGTGAACGCGCTGCAGCCTGCCGAGGTGTCCAAGGTTGTTCTGGATGAAGAAGCGGGCAAGATCGAAGTTGTGGTTCCTGAAGAACAGCTGAGCCTTGCCATTGGCCGTCGCGGTCAGAATGTGCGTTTGGCCAGCCAGCTGACCAATCTGGACATTGATATCATGACCGAGGCCGAAGAATCGGCGCGCCGTCAGAAAGAATTCGAAGCCCGCACCAGCCTGTTCATGGAAAGCCTGGATCTGGACGAGTTCTTTGCGCAGCTGCTGGTCTCGGAAGGGTTTACCAACTTGGAAGAAGTCGCTTATGTCGAGCTCGACGAGCTGTTGGTCATTGACGGCGTCGACGATGGCACCGCGCAGGAACTGCAGACCCGTGCGCGTGAACACCTGGAAGCACAGGCCAAAGCGGCGCTGGATGCAGCGCGTGAGCTGGGTGTCGAGGACAGCCTTATTGAATTCGAAGGTCTGACACCCCAGATGGTAGAAGCGCTGGCCAAGGACGACGTGAAAACGTTGGAAGATTTTGCCACCTGCGCTGACTGGGAACTGGCTGGTGGTTGGACCACAGTTGATGGTGAGCGTATCAAGGATGACGGCGTTCTGGAGCCTTTTGGCATAACGCTGGAAGAGGCGCAGGATCTGGTCATGACCGCACGCATCATGTTGGGCTGGGTTGATCCTGCCGAACTGGAGCAGGCTGAAGAAGACGGCGTAGCGGCCGACGAGGAAGCCGAGGCCTGATCGCAGGCTTCGGGTGGCGCACATGGGTCGCGGTGGCGTCCATAAGGATCGGTCTGACGGACCCGAACGCAAGTGCATTGCCACTGGCGAGGTTCAGCCTAGATATGGGCTGATCCGCTTTGTGGTCGGGCCAGACGGTCAGGTCTTTCCTGATGTCGCGGCAAAACTGCCGGGGCGCGGTGTTTATGTCTCGGCCGACCGCAGCGCGTTGGACAAAGCCATCGGCAAGAAATTGTTCGCGCGGGGGTTCAAGGCGCAGGTCACTGTGTCAAAGGATCTGGCCGATGAGGTTGAAAAGCAGATTGCGCGGCGCGTGATCGAGCTTTTGAGCCTTGCACGCAAGTCCGGTGATGCGGTTGCTGGCTATGAAAAGGTCAAGGCAATGCTGGACCGGGAAGAGGCCCAGATATTGCTTCAGGCGTCCGATGGATCGGGGCGCGGCAAGTCGAAACTCAGCACGCCGCACTTTGGGAAATACATCGGCTGGTTGACCGCAGACGAACTTGGGGCGGCATTTGGGCGCCAAACCGTGATTCATGCGGCCTTGGCCTCTGGCGGACTCGCCAAACGTGTTGTAGAGGAAGCGCAGCGCCTGCATGGCTTGCGCGAAACGGATGACGGCGGCAAGGGCCGCGCGGAAGGGTAAGAAGCTTTATGAGCGATAGTGACGGCAAAAAGACATTGGGTCTTCGTGGCGGGGCGCGCCCCGGAAATGTGAAACAAAGTTTCAGCCACGGACGCACCAAGAATGTCGTGGTGGAAACCAAACGCAAGCGCGTGGTGGTCCCCAAGCCGGGTGCGGCCAAAACCGGTGGTGGAGCTACGCCATCAGGTGATCCGTCGCGTCGTCCTGCCGGGATTTCCGACGTGGAAATGGCGCGCCGGATGAAGGCGCTGCAGGCTGCCAAGGCGCGTGAGGTCGAAGAGGCCGCCGAGCGTCAGGCCGCTGAAAAAGCGCGCGAGGAAGAGCGTGCCCGTCGCCGTGCGGAACTAGAGGCCAAAGAGCGCGAACAGCGCGAGGCCGAAGAACGCGCGCGCGCCAAGGCCGAAGAGGAAGAACGCAAGCGCAAAGAGGCTGAAGATGCCGCTAAGCGTGTCGCGGCGACCCCGACTCCTGAAGAGCCAAAAGCCGCCCGCAGCCCGGCCAGCAAGCCTGCGCCCGCAGCAACGCCACGCAAGCAGGATCGCGAGCGTGAACAGCGCGGCACGCGCACCAAGGGCCGTGACGATAACCGCCGTTCAGGCAAGCTGACTCTGGGTCAGGCGACCGGTGGTGAAGGCAACCGCCAGCGTTCGATGGCAGCCATGAAGCGTAAGCAAGAGCGCGCGCGTCAGAAAGCCATGGGCGGCGCGGTCGAGCGGGAAAAGGTTATCCGTGACGTACAGCTGCCCGAGGCGATTGTCGTGTCCGAGCTGGCCAACCGTATGGCCGAGCGTGTAGCGGACGTTGTCAAATCGCTGATGAACATGGGCATGATGGTCACGCAGAACCAGACCATTGACGCTGATACTGCGGAACTGATCATCGAAGAATTTGGCCACAAGGTCACGCGCGTCTCGGCCTCTGACGTCGAGGACGTCATCAAAGAGATCGAAGACAGCGAAGGCGATCTGCAGTCGCGTCCGCCGGTCATTACCATCATGGGTCACGTTGACCACGGTAAGACCTCGTTGCTGGACGCGATCCGCGACGCTCGCGTTGTGGCGGGTGAGGCCGGGGGTATTACCCAGCATATTGGCGCTTATCAGGTGAAAACCGATGGCGGCACAACGCTGTCTTTCCTGGATACGCCGGGCCACGCGGCCTTTACCTCGATGCGTTCGCGCGGGGCACAGGTCACGGATATCGTGGTTCTGGTTGTTGCTGCGGATGACGCGGTGATGCCGCAGACGATCGAGGCGATCAACCACGCCAAAGCGGCGGGTGTCCCGATGATCGTTGCGATCAACAAGGTCGACAAGCCGGATGCGAACCCGGACAAGGTTCGCACCGATCTGCTGCAGCACGAAGTCATCGTTGAGAAAATGTCGGGTGAGGTTCAGGACGTCGAAGTGTCCGCCATCACCGGTCAGGGTCTGGACGAGCTGCTGGAAGCCATCGCGTTGCAATCCGAAATCCTCGAGCTGAAAGCAAACCCGAATCGCGCCGCCCAGGGGGCCGTGATCGAGGCGCAGCTGGATGTGGGCCGTGGACCTGTTGCTACCGTTCTGGTTCAAACCGGTACATTGCGTCAGGGCGATATCTTTGTTGTGGGTGAGCAATACGGTAAAGTCCGTGCACTGATCAACGACAAGGGCGAGCGCGTCAAAGAAGCTGGCCCCTCGGTTCCGGTCGAGGTTCTGGGTCTGAACGGCACGCCCGAGGCCGGAGACGTTCTGAACGTCACCGAGACCGAAGCGCAGGCGCGCGAAATCGCCGCCTACCGTGAGCAAGCCGCCAAGGACAAACGCGCCGCCGCCGGTGCCGCGACCACCCTTGAACAGCTTATGCAGAAGGCCAAGGAAGACGAAAACGTCACCGAGCTGCCAATCCTGATGAAAGCGGACGTGCAAGGTTCTGCCGAAGCCATCGTTCAGGCGATGGAAAAGATCGGCAATGACGAAGTACGTGTACGCGTGCTGCACTCGGGCGTTGGTGCAATCACCGAAACCGATGTCGGCCTGGCCGAAGCATCCGGCGCCCCGATCCTGGGCTTCAACGTGCGTGCCAATGCCTCGGCGCGGAACACGGCGAACCAAAAGGGCGTGGAAATCCGCTACTACTCGGTGATCTACGATCTGGTCGACGACGTGAAAGCTGCCGCTTCAGGCCTGCTGAGCGCCGAGATCCGCGAAAAGTTCATCGGTTATGCCGAGATCCGCGAAGTCTTCAAGGTCACCGGCGTTGGCAAAGTTGCTGGCTGTCTGGTCACCGAAGGCGTGGCGCGTCGTTCCGCAGGCGTCCGCCTGCTGCGCGACAACGTGGTGATCCACGAAGGCACGCTGAAAACGCTGAAGCGCTTCAAGGACGAAGTGGCCGAGGTTCAGTCGGGTCAGGAATGCGGTATGGCATTCGAGAACTATGACGATATCCGCGCCGGCGACGTCATCGAAATCTTCGAGCGCGAAGAGGTCACCCGGACACTGGATTGATCCGGACAGAACTGAAATTCGGAAAACAGCGGCTCTAACGGGCCGCTGTTTTTCTTTTGGAGAGCTGCCGTGAGCCTTTGACTTTATGCGCGAGTTTGTTTGAAGTTAATCATCAAGTCGCACCGGGTAGCCTTGGTTCAAGAGGCAAAGTAAATCTAGGTTGGTGGCGGCTATGCGGACTTAGCGGCCAATAGGGTTCACCGACGCAATGTCAGTAGCCAAGCATTCAGGCTCGCGACCCAGTGCTGTTTATATCTCTCTCTGCAAGTGAAGTACTTGTACGCCAAAAATAGGAAAGTGGACGTTCCGATTTGAACTATTGGAAAAGCAAGTAGTGTCCGCGATCGCTTATGCATGTTTCGCGAGATTGGTTTGACGTCAAAATCTGAGCTGGATGCAGCACAGATCGTTGACCAAGAGTCGCCCTCCCAGATCACGGTCAGTCATGAGACAAGAGTTGGCAAAGTGCGAGTTGCGATCAGACATAATCAACAGAACAGCTTGAGCTTGCGCGACTGGCACACCGATCCATCGGTTGCGAGTGTTTTGGGCATTCTGCATCGCACACAGGCAAGATGGAGGGCCTGTCAGGCATCCGCGATTATCAAATCGCTCGCCTTTTCCCCGATCATTATTGCCGGTGCGTTGGTGTTGCCACTGACGATTTCGGGCATGATTGAACAATCGGCCACGCGCAGATTTTCTAGTCCGTGAACCCTTAGTTTAGGATCGACAACAGATGCCTCAGAGCTTCCCATCGCACAGGTGCCGGTTGGGTGGTAGATTGAGGTCGAATTCGACCTGGCCCAATCCAGCGTAGCGTCATAGTCGTTGCAATTCAGATCTGCTGTTGGTCGAAACTCTTCCGAAATCTTCGAGGCCAAAGGGTTTTTCTTGGCAATTCGCCGCGCGATATTCACGCCATCGACGATGGTTCTGCAATCTGTTTCTGTGGACAAGTAGTTCGGTATGATCTTGACATGTTTGGACGGATCGGGGCCGTTCAAGCGCAACTCCCCCCTGCTTTCCGGGCGCAGCTGGCAGACCGACATTGTAAAGGCCGAGAACGGGTGTACGCCCTCGCCCGGGCTGTCAGCGGACCAGGGTTGGACATGAAACTGTATATCGGGTGTCTCTACATCCGGGCGCGTTTTCATAAAGCCGGTGGCAAGGCTGGCCGCCATTGTCATAGGCCCGGCACGGAACAGTGCATATTTCAGAGCGATGCGCGCCTGATTGAAGAGGCTGCGGACTTCATCATTCAGTGTTGGTTCATTGCACTTGAACACCAGGCGCGCCTGTAAATGATCCTGCAAGCCCTTACCAACGCCAGACAGGGCGTGAAGCGGTTCGATTCCGTTTTCTTTGAGGTGGTCCGGGTCTCCAATCCCCGACAACATCAGGATCTGGGGCGAATTGATCGCGCCACCAGACAGGATAATTTCGCGTCGAACCTTCAGAGTTTGCTCGACCCCTGACCTGTCCCGGTAAACCAGCCCGGTCGCCTTTTTCCCGTCCAAAACCAAGCGCGTCACAAATGCGTTGGTGATGATGTTCAGATTCTGACGACTTCGAATGGGTTTGAGATAAGCCACAGCCGCGCTGCAGCGACGACCGTTGCGGGTGGTCAGTTGGAAATACCCCACGCCCTCTTGTTCAGCACCGTTGTAGTCGGGGTTGAACGGGTAGCCTGCGGCCTGTGCCGCGGCAACCCAGGCGTCGCAGATGGGGCGTTGAATGCGCATGTTCGAAACAGACAAAGGCCCGCCAATGCCGTGAAACTCATCTTCACCGCGTTCTTGATCTTCGCAGCGTTTAAACAGGGGCAAGACATCGTCCCACCCCCATCCCTCATTGCCCATTTGCCGCCAGCGATCGTAGTCTTCTTTCTGGCCGCGGACATAAAGCAGCCCGTTCAGCGAGGATGAGCCGCCCAGCACCTTGCCTCGTGGCCAGTCTATGGATCGTCCATTAAGCCCCGGATCGGGTTCAGTGCGATAGCACCAGTCAACCGACGGGTTGTGCATTGTTTTGAAATATCCGACCGGAATGTGAATCCACGGGTTGGTGTCGCGACCGCCAGCCTCCAGCAATGCGACGGTCGTATTGGGATCAGCACTCAAACGGTTGGCAATGACACAGCCCGAAGATCCTGCTCCGACTACCGCATAATCGACTTCCATAACTGTCTCCTCCCGACGCGACTGAAAAAAACTCTATGCAAGATGCGAGAAATATACTAGCCTTTTTTGATACAAAACGTCTCATTAATTGCGATCAGGGAGGTAGGCAATGGAGATCGGTAAGAAACTAAGTGGCATTTCCCGGCGAGATTTTTTTCGTGTGGCCGGGCGCTATGGCATGAGTTCGACACTGCTGGCGGCAGGTGGGTTCGGTGGCGCGATGAGCCTGGCGAATCTGGCGCAGGCAGCCGAATCAACCTATGAAAAGCGCTTCTCGAAAGAGCCAAAGCACACGCTTAAATTCGGCGCATCGGGCTTTAACACCCGCAATCTGCTGATCGAACGCGCCGGCGCGATCGAGTTTGCACGCGATCTGGAAGAGCGCACGGACGGTGAAATTCGGATCGAGTTCATTGGCGACAACCAGATCTGCGGGCAGCTGAGCTGCGTTGAAAAAACTCAGCAGGGCATTGTTGATATTTACGCGGCCTCGACCCAGAACTCGGCTGGAGGCGCGCCGTATCTCAACGTGCTGGACTATGCTTACATGTTCCCCAGCCGGGCAGCGCAGTATCACTTCTTCTACAGCCCGGCGAGCCAGCGCATTCTGCGTGATCCGCTTGAGAAACGGCACGGCCTGAAGTTCCTGTTTACCCACTGTGAATTGCGCGGCCTGCAAATGGGTTCGACCTTTGCCGACAAGCCGACCGTCACCAAACTGGAAGAGCTGTTCGGCACAAAGAACCGTGTGACGGGTACACAGCTGGGACGCATTGCGATGCAGCTGTTGAACCTGAATCCGGTACCGGTTGCATGGGAAGAAACTCTGGATGCGTTGAAGACTGGTCTGATCGACGGGGCTGAAACGTGGGCATCGGCCGTCGCATATGCCAACATGGCTCCAGTGGTGTCGCAGTCAGTCAACCTGAAATTCTTCTGCGGCACTGAACATACCTCAATGTCAGCCAAAGTGTTCGACAGTCTGGGCGGGGAGCTTCAGGATGCTGTGATGGAGTCTTCCTACTTTACGCAGGCTTTGATTCAAGGTGCCAATGAAGCGGCTTTGCTGAACACCGTCGGTTTCTCGGAACCGCAGCTGCCTGATACTATCTTCGCCGAAAATGGAGTACGTCCGGCATTCCTGCCAGATGATCAGATCAAACTGGCCGAAGAGATGTGCGCCCCGAACTACAACCCCGAACCTTGGGCGCAGTGGCGTGAGCGTTTGAACAAATGGGCCGGTGGCATCGATACCTATCAGGAAATCTACGACATCGCGCGTGAGATTCCGGCAGACACCCTGCCGGAAAACGTAGAACCGCGCCGTTGGTGGAAAGGCGAAGCCTGATACAAAAGACGAACCGGCCCCAAGCGGGCCGGTTCTAATACACACCGACTGGGAGGACGGGGTACATGTCGTTTTGGGCAGACACAGGCGCGATCTTCAGTGCCTTTCTCAGCCAGGATTCGTTCGAGATTCAATCAGCGCTGGAATCGGACGCCGCATGGGTGTTGGGCGCGGTTGTTTCAGCCATGGGCGGATTCGTGATCATGCTGATCTATCGGACAGTGCCGTTTATCGAACGCCATCTGGAGCGGTCGGTGATGGTATATTCTTACCTCGCCATTGCGTTGATCATTTTCTGGGGCGTGATCGACCGATTCGTGTTCAACGATCAAGAACCGTGGTCCACCACTATCCCTCCCTTGTTGTTTATGGTGATGGCGTGGTTCGGGGCCACGTACAATGTTCGCCTGCGGACGCATCTGAGTTTCAATGAGTTCCGCACCGCAATGCCCCGAGGCGGGCAGTTGGCCTGTTTGATCCTTGATGCGGTGCTGTGGTTCATCTTTGCGGTGATCGTCATCGTGACGACAACGCGACTGGTTGCGTTATCGGCCTCGAATTTTCAGATCGTTCTCGGCACGGACAATATCATGCAGTGGTGGTTTTTGCTGGCCGCGCCTATTTCGTTCTTTTTGATGATCGGGCGTGTGTTTCAGAACCTCGCCGACGATCTGCAAAACTGGAAAACAGGTGAGCCGCTGATCAAGCAGGCCGTGATCGGAGCAGACTGATGACAGACGGAACTTTGGTTACACTGATCTCACTTGGGGTTACCTTTCTGTTTATGCTGGGCGTGCCGGTGTTTTTGGTCATCGGCTATTGGGTGATCGGCTGCTCATTCGTCCTTGGCTTGACGCTGGACAATATGGGGGCCGAACTGTTGAACGTGTTCAACAAAGGCTTTGCCCTGCTCGCGATGCCGCTCTTTATCCTGACCGGAGACCTGATCAACAAATCTGGTATTGCCCGAAGGCTCAGCGATTTCGCCTATGCCTGTCTGGGCTGGATACGTGGTGGGTTGGCGATGGCATCGCTTGGTGCCTGCGGGTTATTCGCGGCGATTTCGGGATCAAACTCGGCGACGACAGCCACAATTGGTTCGATGCTGCACCCCGAGATGGTCAAAGGTGGCTATGACGAACGGTTCAGCGCGGCGACCGCTGCGGCAGGGGGTACTGTAGGGATCATAATCCCGCCGTCCATTATCTTCATCGTCTATGGCTTCTTGATGAACCTTCCTATTTCCGAGTTGTTCGTGGCGGGCATTCTTCCGGGCGCGCTCATGGTCTTTGGTATGCAATTCGCGTGCTGGATCATTTGCCGCATGAACGGGTGGGGCCATCTGATCCCTTTGCAGCTCAACCGGATACTGAAAACGGCATTTGGCGCCTGGCTTGGATTTTTCGCCATTGGGCTGGTGCTGTGGGGCATCTACACAGGCAAGTTTTCCCCGACAGAAGCCGCGGGCGTGACAGTTGGCTTCTGTGTGATCGCTGGTTTGGTCAGCTATCCGATCAACCGGATTATGGGGGCCAGAAACGACATATCGCCAACCGAGAAGAGTTACGCCGAAATGTTCGTGGTCGAAGGCTTTACGATCCCCGAGATCCCCTCGATCGTCATCCGCTCGGCCCAGATCACCGGCATCCTTGCGCCGCTGATCGCGATATCAGTTGTGATGCAACAGATCTTGTCATTGCTCGGCGCGCAACAAACCATTGGAGATTTTGTAACCTCGATGGGTGGGTACTATGCGGTTCTGTTCACGTCGATGGTGATTGTCTTCTTCTCGGGTATGGTTCTGGAAAGCCTACCTGTAACCATAATTCTCGCCCCAATTCTTGCGCCAATCGCGGCCTCGGTTGGGATTGATCCAATCCATTTCTCGGTGATCTTCCTTGTGGGGGCGTCCATTGGATTCATCACACCACCTTATGGGTTGAACCTCTATGTGGCTTCAGGAGTAACAGGAGTACCCTATTTCCGGTTGCTTCGGTATACGGTACCCTATCTGGTGGCGCTTCTTTCGGTTTGGATTTTAGTGTCGCTTGTGCCCGATCTGGCCTTGATACTGCTGCCAAATAACTAGACTGTTGCAGGATGGCCGAGACGGAAACACAAGAAAAAGAAACTCAAATACCGACCAACCTCCGCCTCCTGCTGATCCTCGAGGAGGTGGCGCGGCGTGGCGTTTCCGTAAAACCATCGGATCTGATTGAGGCATTAGGTCTGGCCAAGCCAACAATTCACCGTCTGCTGCAAACCGCAGAAGCCGAAGGGTTTCTGCAGCGGGATCTCGATGGCAGATCGTATGGCCCGGGACACCGGCTGCGACTGCTATCGGTCAACACCATGTCTTCCGAGCATTTGCGCACCGCGCGACTGGCGATCTTGCGCAGTGTGGCTGAAACTGTTGGCGAGACATGTAATCTCGCCATTCCAGACCGCGAGGGCATGATCTATCTCGACCGGGTGGAAACGAAGTGGCCCCTGCGAATTCAACTGCCGGTCGGGACACAGGTGCCCTTCCATTGCACGGCCAGCGGCAAGATGTACCTGTCCACACTACGGCAAAGAAAGCTGGATGGGTTTCTTTCGGCAGGACATCTACAACCACAAACCGAACGCTCGCTGACCGATCCCAAGGCATTGCGATCGGAGATTCGACGTATCTCTGAGAATAGTTATTCCACCGATGACGAGGAATTCATGACCGGAATGACTGCCCTAGCAGTACCCGTTCAGGATGGACAAGGCCGATTGGTAGGCACGCTTTCGGTTCACGCGCCGACACAACGTCATGACGTCAACAGTCTGATGTCGTTTCTGGGCATACTTCAGAAGGGAGCGAAGCAGCTTTCGGCTCTTTTGAGCGAGTGACTAATGCTTCAGATGACAGTCAAAGCGTGATTTTTTTCACCAGCTGCGAATTCGATCATCGACCGGTTTGGAGAATTCTGCACCAGAACGGATGAGAGCGCGATAAAAGTTCCGTGTACTCCGTTCGTTCAACTTTGCAGAGTCGACATTAGCGCACCGCTGCCATTCCTAGCTAGTACAGCATCTGTCACTCTGGGCGCAAATCGGACACTTGCGTGTACCGCCACAAATGCAGGGATATGGCGACTTGCTCAGTGCATGACGCAAAGGTCAGAATATTCTTTCGCCCAACACCTATGATTACCGAGGAGCCGGCAGGAACGTGCTTGCGTGCATGATGATGTCGAAATGCTGCATCCCTTTCTGCAGATCAAAACTGACAGAATGCCCGCCTTTACGCAGCAATTCCGCATAGTCCCGGCTTTGACGAATGAATTCGGGTGTGTCGCGCTCGGCGACGGTTAAATGGTAACGCGGACCGGGGGCGGGCAGGTGCAGAATGGGTGAGAGATCGTGTATTTCGACCGGGGTCAGTTGCAGCGGGTCATTCACCGGCGTCAGGCTGATCGGTTCAAGATCATAGACGCCGCTGATCAGAATCACCTCTCGTACCCGCAAGCCGGCGCGGGCTAGCGCATCGGCTGAAGTCGCCATCATCATGGCTGCCAGATGTGCCCCGGCGCTGTGCCCCGACAAGGTGATCTGCGCCGGATCGAACCCAAGGGCCGTCGCCTGTGATCCCAGCCAAAGCAGGGCATCGCGGCACTCTTTGATCATCTGATCCAGTCGGGCCTCAGGTGCGAGCTTATAGTTCAGCGTTGCAAAGGCTTGCCCGTTTTCCACCAGTGTAGGGGCCATCATCGCCGACTCACGCTGACTGAGCGCCTGCCAGTAACCTCCGTGAATAAAGACATGCAGCGGAGCGTTGGCCGTCGACGCAGGAAAGAAGTCGAGCACCTGTTCAGATGTTTCGCCGAAGGGCAGGTTTTCCCGGCATTCCATCCGGGCGCGGTTCTGCGCACTCAGCGCGGCGTAGCTTTCAAGATAGGGTGTCAGATCGCCGCCAACCATCGAACTGGGAGAATACTCCTGCTCCAGCTCTGTCTGAGTGAAACCACGATACAGCATCGCCTACTCCTGCCCGCTATACATCAATTCGGTGCGCACATCGTAGAGATCGTGAAAGAACCGCAAGTCCAGCGCTTTGCGCAGGAACGACACACCGCTGGACCCGCCTGTACCTGGCTGGTTGCCAATAACTCTCTCGACCGCTGTGACATGGTCAAACCGCCAGCGCTGGAACAGAGATTCAACGTCCATCAGCTTTTCGGCCAGCGCATAGAGGTCCCAATACTGATCGGTATTGTGAAACACCTGAGTCCAGATTTTCACCACGCGCGGGTCGCCGGAATATGGTTGTGCAAAGTCACGGTTCAGCAGGTCATCAGGCACGTCAAACCCTTGCCGGGCCAGCATGTGCAGCACTTCGTCGTAAAGCGAAGGCTTGGTCAGTGCGGCATCCAATAATTCCATGACTTCGGGATCATGCTGGTGAACCTTCAGGGTCGAGGCATCCTTGTTGCCCAGAATGAATTCAATCTGACGATAGCCATAGCTTTGAAATCCCGAGGAGTTGCCAAGTGCTTGCCGAAAGGTCATGTAATCGGCGGGGGTCATGGTCAGAAGCGTTTCCCACGCGGAAATCAACTGCCGCTGGATTGCTTTGACCCGGTCGAGATTCTTCATTGCCGGGCCAAATTCGTCCTCTTGCAGAAAGCGGCGCACTTCGACCAGCTGGTGATGCATCAGCTTCAGCCACAGCTCGCTGACCTGATGGATGATGATGAACAGCATCTCATCTGGTTGCGCGGGATCCTGAAACGTCTTTTGCAGATTCAGTAGGGTTTTGAGCTGCAGGAAGTCGCCATAGCTCTTGCGGTGGGTTTCGGCGAAATCCGTGACCAGAGTGTCCTCGATCCCGCGTTCAAGATACCGGTTGTCCTTGTCGCTCATCTGCGCCTCCAAACACCTGAGTTCCCTCCTGTTTAGGGGGTGAAGCCGTTTAACGCCAGAGGGTTAGGTCCAATCCAGAACAACCTTGCCGGATCGACCTGATTTCATCTCGCCAAAGCCCTTGGCGAATTCATCAACCTTGAAACGGTGCGTGATCACTCGGCTGACATCCAAGCCGTTTTGTAACATGGCAATCATCTTATACCAGGTCTCGAACATCTCGCGCCCATAGACACCTTTGATGGTGATGGCCTTGAATACGATGCGGGACCAGTCCACGGGGGATTTTCCAGGTGGGATGCCCAGCAGAGCGATCTTGCCGCCCATCACCAGTGCCTCGACCATCTGGTCCAGTGCAATTTGTGAACCTGACATCTCAAGCCCGACGTCAAAACCTTGCTGCATGCCCAGTTCGGCGATCACGTCCTGCAAATCTTCCTTGGTCACATCGACAGGGCGCAATGTTGGCACAACATGCGCAGCCAGCGTCAAGCGGTCCGGATTGATATCGGTGATCACCACATGCCGCGCGCCTGCATGGCGGGCCACGGCGGCGGCCATGATGCCGATGGGGCCTGCACCGGTGATCAGCACATCCTCACCCAGCAGATCAAAGCTGAGTGCAGTGTGCACAGCATTCCCCAACGGGTCGAGAATGGCTCCGATTTCGTCGGGAACGTCATCGGGCAGGGGTACCACGTTGAAGGCAGGTAGTTTCAGGTATTGCGCAAAGGCACCCTGTTCGTTGACGCCGATTCCGCGCGTGCCGGGATCCAGATGGAACTTGCCAGCGCGGCTTTGGCGGCTGTCGGTTGTGATCAGGTGCCCCTCGCCGGAGCAGCGCTGGCCGATCTCAAGCCCGGTCACGTTGCGCCCGATCTCAACGATTTCACCGGCAAATTCATGGCCGGTGATCATCGGGGTGGGCACCGTGGCGGCGGCCCAGTCGTCCCAGTTCCAGATGTGGATATCGGTGCCGCAGATGCCGGTCTTGTTGATGCGGATCAGCACTTCATCAGGGCCGATCTCGGGCACCGGGGCCTGCACCATCCACAGCCCCTCCTCGGGCTTGGATTTTTCCAGCGCTTTCATCGTATTGGGTCGCATCAGATAATCCCCAGCTCTTTGCCGACCTTGCCAAAGGCGGCCAGCGCACGGTCCAGCTCATCCTTTGTCAGCGTCGCATTCATCTGCGTTCTGATCCGTGCCTTACCGCGCGGGACGACGGGGAAGAAAAAACCCGAAACATAAACGCCTTCGTCAAACAGCTTTGCGGCCATGTCCTGCGCCAGTTGTGCTTCGCCCAGCATTACCGGGATGATCGGGTGTTCGCCCGGTAGAAGGTCAAAACCCAACTTTTCCAATCCCGCGCGCCAATACTTGGCGTTGCCGAACAGTTGCGCGCGCAGCATGTCGCCCTCTTCGACCAGACGGATGGCTTCGATCCCGGCAGCAACGATTGAAGGCGGCAGCGAATTTGAGAACAGATAGGGCCGCGCCCGCTGCCGCAGCAGGTCGATCACTGGCTGCGGCCCGGCGATATAACCGCCGATTGCCCCCCCAAGTGCCTTGCCCAAGGTTCCCGTCAGAATATCCACAGCGACACCGAAATGATCCGGTGTACCGGCCCTGTTCGGACCCATGAATCCGGTGGCATGGCAGTCATCGACCATGACAATGGCGTCATATTTGTCCGCCAGTTCGCGGATTTTCGGCAAGTTAGCCAGATAGCCATCCATCGAAAACACACCGTCTGTCGCGATCATGATGTGACGCGCGCCGTCCTCGCGTGCCTGCTTCAGCCAGGCCTCCAGATCGTTCATGTCGTTGTTCAGATAACGATAACGTTTGGCCTTGCACAACCGTACCCCGTCGATGATTGAGGCATGGTTCAGACTGTCCGAGATGATGGCGTCTTCAGGCCCTAACAAAGGCTCAAACAGCCCTCCATTGGCATCAAAACAGGCGGCAAACAGGATCGCATCGTCCTTATTCAGGAATTGTGCCAGCTTCTGTTCCAGCTCACGGTGAATGTCCTGTGTGCCACAAATAAACCGGACCGAGGCCATGCCGAACCCTTTGGGCTCCATCGCATCTTTGGCGGCGGCGATCAGTGCCGGATGATCGGCCAGACCCAGATAATTGTTGGCGCACAGATTGATGACCTGCCTGTCGCCCACAGTAATCTCGCCGCCCTGGGGCGAGGTGATCATTCGTTCACGCTTGTACAGACCCTCCGCTTCGATCTGCACGAGGGTGTCGGTGACATGGGACAGGAATGCATCTGACATGGCGATCTCCGTTCAACTGAGTCGCATGTCTAACATAACGGATGAAATTCCCAAATAGGGGAATTACAGTATGAAGGAAAAATTTCCGTAAAGGCGGAAATGCGCCGATGTCAGGCGTTTTTGACGATCAGGAACACCCTTGCTGGCTTCTTGGCTGTAATTGAGTGCAGAACGTCCGCCGCGTATCGCGCGGTGTCGCCCTGGTTCAGCTCGCTGACGGCACTGCCCGAGGTGACGCGCACCGCACCTTCAAGTACAGTCAACTGTTCATGAGCGCCGCGTGCGTGTGGTTGGCTGTTCAGCGCGCCATCACTGTCAAAGCGGATATCGTAGACCTCGTGGCCACCGGCCTCTTCGGGCGGGGAGAGGATACGGATGCGGCAATTCTGGCCCATATTGTCGATGCTGGGCACTTCGTCGCTGCGCAGGGTTTCGATCTGATCGGCGTTATTGGCCTCTTCCAGCAGGCCAGCGAAATCCACCTGCAGGGCACGGGTCAGGTTCCACAGGGTCGAGATCGTCGGGCTGCTTTCGCCGCGTTCAATCTGGCTGACCATGGATCGGGACACGCCGCTGAGATTGGCCACAGCTTCCAGCGACAGGCCTTTAGCGCGGCGGGCCTCTTTCAGGCGGGCGGGCAGGCGCGTCAGGATATCGTCTGAATTTTCCGTCATGACGGAATCTCATGCGCGTTTGGTGGCCTCATGTCAATTCCGCTTGTGACGGTACGTCCTATGGGACAGTTCCAATGGCTGGATGCATAGTGCCCGCAAATCCACGAGGAGAAGAGACATGAAAGATATCGTCATTCTTGATGGTGCGCGCACCGCGATTGGCACATTTGGTGGCGCCTTGGCTTCAACTGCGCCGATTGATCTGGCGACCGTTGTGGCTGAAGCGGCGATGGAGCGATCTGGAGTTGCGCCCGAGCAAATCGGCAATGTGGTGTTTGGTCATGTCATTAATACCGAACCACGCGACATGTACCTGTCACGCGCCGCGGCCAAGCAGGCCGGTATCCCCGTTGAAACGCCCGCTATGAACGTAAACCGTCTGTGCGGGTCCGGTGCGCAGGCGATTGTGTCGGCGGTACAGTCCCTGATGCTGGGCGACGCTGAATTCGCTGTAGCTGGTGGCGCCGAAAGCATGTCGCGGAGTCCGTATATCGTGCCACAGGCGCGCTGGGGAGCGAAGATGGGCGATGTCACCTCGATGGATATGATGCTGGGCGCGTTGAACTGCCCGTTTGGCACTGGCCACATGGGCATTACGGCGGAAAACGTTGCTGATGAGCACCAGATCACCCGTGAGCAGATGGATGAATTCGCGATGGCCAGCCAAACCCGTGCGGCGGCTGCGCTGGAGGCGGGGTATTTCCAAAGCCAGATCACGCCGGTTCAGGTCAAGGTCAAGCGCGACATGGTCGATTTCATGGTCGACGAGCATCCCAAACAGACATCCGCCGAGGCGCTGGCCGGGCTGCGTCCTGCCTTCCGCAAGGATGGCCGGGTGACGGCAGGCAACGCCTCGGGCATCAACGATGGTGCGGCGGCGATGGTACTGGCCACGGCGGAGGCGGCCGAGAAGGCGGGTCTGAAGCCGAAAGCGCGGATTTTGGGATATGGCCACGCGGGCGTACGCCCCGAGGTGATGGGCATTGGTCCGGTTCCTGCGGTGCAGAACCTGATGGCACGGACTGGCCTGACGCTGGATGATTTCGATGTGATCGAAAGCAACGAAGCCTTTGCCGCGCAAGCATTGGCCGTGAACAAAGAGCTGGGCTTGGATGCCGCCAAGGTAAACCCGAATGGCGGGGCGATTGCGCTGGGCCATCCGGTGGGTGCAACCGGTGCGATTATAACGCTGAAAGCCCTGTATGAGCTGGAGCGCACGGGCGGGTCCAAGGGTTTGGTCACCATGTGCATCGGTGGCGGTCAGGGCATTGCCATCGCCTTTGAGCTGCTCTGAAACCGAACCAAGCAGGGGGGCTGTCTGCCCCCCATCGCACCTATGGCGCAATTCCCCCCGAAGGTATTTTTGGCCAGATGAAGCGGGCGGGATTGGGTTTAGCTGAAGCTTGTCAGCAATAGGACGAGGGCCGCGCCGGTAGCGGCACCAATGGTGGCGGGCAAGGCAACGGACCATAGGCGCGACCGGGTCGGCTCATCCTTTTGGGTTTGGGAAATCAATGCGTTTTCTACCAGTGCTGGAAGCCGCGGACCAAACCGGGCCAGAACCATTGCTGTTTTGCCAAGATCGCGAAGTGCGGCGCGGGGGCCGATGGATTGTTTGATGTAGTCTTCGACCACGGGCCGGGCGACTTCCCAGATGTTCATTTGCGGGTCGAGTGAGCGCGCGACGCCTTCGACCACAACCATTGTACGCTGAAGCAGGATCAGCTCGGTACGGGTTTCCATGCCGAAGCGTTCAGTGACTTCGAACAGATAGCTGAGCAACCGGCCCATTGAGATATGGGTGGCGTTCATACCAAAGATCGGCTCTCCAACCGCGCGCAGGGCACGGGCGAATTCATCGACGTTCTGATTGGCAGGGACATATCCGGCCTCGAAATGCACCTCGGCCACGCGCTTGTAGTCGCGGCGGATAAAGCCAAAGAGAATCTCGGCATAGACCCGGCGGGTGTATTCGTCGATATGGCCCATGATGCCATAGTCATAGGCAATGATATCGCTATTTGCCGCGACCTTCAGGTTACCCTGGTGCATGTCAGCGTGGAAATAGCCGTCGCGCAGAGCGTGGAGAAGGAACAGGCGCAGCACGCGTTCGGCCAGATCGCGGCGGTCATGACCGGCTGAATCCAGTGCGCCATTGTCGCCCAGCGGGATGCCATCTGCCCAGCTGAGTGTCATTACCCGACGCGCCGACAGGGACCAGACCACGGGGGGCAACCAGAATCCGGCATCGTCCTTGGTGTTAGCGGCATATTCCGAGGCAGCCGAGCTTTCCAGACGCAAGTCCAGCTCGCCACGCACGACGCCGTCGAAATGTTCGATCACTTCCATCGGGCGCAGGCGGCGCGCGCCGGGGGCGAAGAGTTGCACGATTCGGGCAGCAAAATAGAACGCATCAACATCCTTGCGGAAGGCACGTTCGATCCCCGGCCGCAAAACCTTGACGGCGACATCCTCGCCTGTGCTGACCAACTTGGCCTTATGGACCTGGGCGATTGAGGCGGCCGCAATCGGTTCGCTGAACTCATCGAATATCTCGACGACGGGTTGACCAAGCTCTTTCTCGACCTCGGCCATGGCCTCGGCCTTGGAGAACGGGGGTAGTTTGTCCTGCAGCACGCGTAGCTGTTCGGCCAGTTCGTCTCCAACCACGTCGGGCCGCGTGGACAGAACCTGACCGAATTTTATATAAGCAGGTCCCAGGGCGGTGAGGGCACGGGTGGCTGGGGGCATCGACGGATCGCCTTTGTAACCCAGCCATTGAAAGGGTTTGCCCAGGGTGTGGGCCAGAACTCGCAGGGCACGTGGTGCTTCGAACGCGTCCAGAACGACATTCATGGCACCTGTCCGTTCCAGAGTCGCGCCGGTCCGGATCAAGCGGATGATATTGTGAGGGCCGCGCATCAGATTTTCCAGCCGGAATGCAGCGCGGCAATGCCCATGGTCAGGTTACGGTATTTCGCGTTGTCGAACCCGGCGGTGCGGACCATGTTCAGGAAAGTATCCTGATCCGGGAAATTACGGATCGATTCGACCAGATACTGATAGCTGTCATAATCATTGGCGATCAGTTTCCCCATGCGCGGGATGACATTGAAACTATAGAGGTCATAGAGTTTCTGCAGCCCGTCATTGGGCAACTGGCTGAACTCCAAAACCATCAGGCGGCCGCCGGGTTTCAATACGCGGTAGGCCTCGTTCAATGCCTCTTGCGGGCGAGTCACGTTTCGGATGCCGAAGGAGATCGTGTAGACGTCAAAGGTGTTATCCTCGAACGGCAGGGCCATCGCATCGCCCACCACCCAATTCAGACTGTCCGACATCTGATCCGCCTCGGCCCGCTGTCGGCCTTCGATCAGCATCGGCTCGGTCAGGTCCAGAACGGTGGCATGGCCACGGCCTGCGCGTTTCAGGAACCGGAACGAGATATCGCCGGTGCCGCCCGCAACGTCCAGCAGGCGCTGACCGGGGCGTGGGGCCAGCCAGTCCATCATTGCGTCTTTCCAGATCCGGTGAATGCCCATCGACATGACATCGTTCATCACATCGTATTTTGAGGCGACCGAGTTGAACACGCCCTGCACGCGCCCGGCCTTGTCGGCCTCGCGCACGGTTTCGAACCCGAAATGAGTGGTCTTGTCGCTGTTGTCGGACATTTGCCTTGCCGTTTGTCGAATTTCGCCTCTGTTATAGGGCCATAAGAACCGGGCACAATGCGGCCCTTTGGAATAGGAGCCAGGAAATGCCCGAATTGCCCGAGGTCGAGACAGTAAGACGCGGCCTGTCCCCGGCGATGGAAGGTATCGTGATCGAACAGGCGGATGTAAATCGCCCCGATTTGCGCTGGCCGTTTCCTGACCGGATGGCCGAACGGCTGACCGGCCAGCGGGTCGATCGGTTGCGGCGGCGGTCCAAGTACATTCTAGCTGATCTTAGCAGTGGCGAAACGTTACTGATTCATCTGGGCATGTCCGGGCGAATGACGGTCTCGGGTGATCCGCTGGGTCAATTTGCGCATACCCATCCCATGCCCGAGAAACATGACCATGTGGTGTTTCACATGGCCAATGGTGCCCGGATCACCTTCAATGACCCACGTCGGTTTGGTGCGATGGACCTGCTACCTACGGCAACCGCCGAGCATAATAAGCTGTTATCGGTCCTGGGACCGGAGCCTTTGGGCAATGATTTTCATGAACAGCATCTGATCGAAGCGTTCAAAGGCAAGAACACACCGGTCAAATCAGCGCTGTTGGATCAGGGAATCGTTGCAGGACTGGGCAATATCTACGTCTGCGAAGCGCTGTATCGGGGTCGAGTGTCGCCACGTCGCAAAGCGGGACAGATTTCTTCAACCCGCGTTGCCGGGTTGGTTCCGATCATTCGTCAAGTGCTGCAGGAGGCGATCGAGGCAGGTGGATCGTCGCTGCGGGATTTCCGGCAAGCCGATGGAGAACTTGGATATTTTCAGCACAGCTTTGATGTCTACGGGCGCGAGGGTGCGCCCTGTCGGACAGGGGGGTGCGGGGCAGAAATCAAGAGAATCACCCAGTCCGGTCGCTCATCCTTCTATTGTGTGCAATGCCAAAGATAGCTTGATCCAAGTTTTTCGCGTGGTAAGGAATCGTACCTGAACGGAACAACCGGAAGCTTTAACTCATGGCTTTTGAGACGATCATCGTCGAAATCGAAGACCACGTCGCCCTCATCAAACTCAACCGCCCCGATGCGATGAATGCGCTGAACACTCAGTTGCTGGGTGAATTGTGCACCGCGTTGGAAGAGGCGGATGGAAACGACAAGGTACGCTGCGTCGTCATCACCGGCTCGGACAAGGCCTTTGCCGCAGGTGCGGACATCAAGGAAATGTCCGAGATGAGCTTTGTTGACGTCTTCACTGTCAACCTGTTTGCCGAGGCCAACGATCGTATCTCGGCCATCCGCAAACCTATCATTGCAGCAGTTGCGGGTTATGCGCTGGGCGGTGGCTGTGAATTGGCGATGCTGTGCGATTTCATCATTGCCGCCGATACTGCCAAGTTTGGCCAGCCTGAAATCAATCTGGGCGTTATTGCAGGGCTGGGCGGCAGCCAACGTCTGACCCGGTTCGTCGGCAAGTCAAAATCGATGGACATGAATCTGACCGGTCGCTTCATGGACGCGGAAGAGGCTGAACGTTCTGGTCTTGTCAGCCGGATTGTACCGGCCAAGAAGTTGATCGAAGAAGCCATTGGCGTGGCCCAGAAAATTGCCGAGAAATCGCAACTGTCGACCATGGCGGCAAAAGAGGCGGTCAACCGCAGCTATGAAGTGCCGTTGAGCGAAGGTATGTTGTTCGAGCGCCGGGTGTTCCATTCGATGTTCGCCACCGAGGACCAGAAAGAAGGCATGGCAGCCTTTCTGGAAAAACGCTCGGCTCAGTTCCGGGACAAGTAAACCGGCCACGAAATATGTATCGAACAGGCGGGCTGAGCCCGCCTTTTTCTTGCCCGCGGCTCAGCAGTGAAGAATCGGCTTGGCAAAGCCTCAAAACTTGTCTATGCACCGCCGCTATACATGCGCGTGCGGCCCGCTTGGCCCGACTCACACTCGTGATTTCTGATCCGGTGCGGATATCCGCGGCGCGCATTCTACATAACCGTACCGAACAAAGGTCAGAGACACATGGCAAATTCGCCCCAGGCAAAAAAACGCGCTCGTCAGAACGAAAAGCGTTTCGCCGTAAACAAAGCACGCCGTTCGCGCATCCGCACCTATCTGCGCAAAGTAGAAGAAGCAATCGCATCCGGTGACAAGGACGCAGCAACTGCTGCTCTGCGCGCAGCTCAGCCCGAACTGATGCGCGGCGTCACAAAGGGCGTCTTCCACAAGAACACAGCCTCCCGCAAAATGTCCCGTCTGTCGGCCCGCGTTAAATCGCTGGGCTGAGTCTTTATGTGACCTAGGGTCACGTAAGCATGGCTGAACTATTCCGAAGGGCGTCGCATATCGCGGCGCCCTTTTGCTGTTGCCAGAATACCGCGTCTTCACGTTGCCGAGAGATTCTTTCGCACAAAGACCCGAGTCAATATCAGAGTTTCGTTGCCGCAGACGTCGGCCTCTTGTTACCACTGATACAGCGATTCACTCGCTTGGGGGGACAGGCTGTTCCTACGATTGTACTGACGGGCATCAGAGCGGTCGAGGAACGAATGTTGGCATCCGGATAAACCGGTTTGCTGATCTGCTGAGGGTCTTGGGGTAACCGAGGATCCGAGCCCTGTCTAAAGATAAGATTGCGAAGCGCAGGCCGCTTTTCGGGATATTCAGGTGCTGGATGTCACGAGTTTGGATTGTGCTGACTTTCAGGGACAAACCCGCCAAACTTCTGCGGTTTGGCGCAGGGTATCCTTTTGCGAGTGACATCGTGATCCGGGCGACCGGGGCTTAGTAATAAGGCCGACAGGCCAATAAAGAATGGGATGCGTGAGGCGCTTAATGACACAAGAGAAATGGGGACTACTGCGTAACAAACTGCTCAAGGCGATCGGAAAGAACAACTATACCACCTGGATCGAGCCTCTTGAATTCCAAGAGCTGCAGGACGGTGTAGCGGTGTTCTCGGTTCCGACGAACTTTATGGGCAATTATGTGAGCCAGAATTTTGCGGATCTTATCCTGTATGAGATGAACACCGCCGGAGAATCTGTACAGCGCCTTGCGTTCCGAGTGGCAGCGAACTCTCCGGTACGTCCTTCGAACGACGTGGCAACTGCGCCTGCCCGCGTCCAGGAAGCGCAAACGCAGACTTTATCCGCGACCGCAAATGATGCGTTGGAATCCCTGCAGGCGGCGCCGTTGGATTCTCGTTTCACGTTTGACAGCTTTGTTGTCGGCAAGCCCAACGAGCTGGCCCATGCCGCCGCGCGTCGTGTGTCCGAAGGTGGCCCCGTGACTTTTAACCCGCTGGTTCTGTATGGCGGTGTCGGCCTGGGTAAAACCCACCTGATGCATGCCATCGCCTGGGAACTAAAGACCAAACATCCCGAATTGAATGTTCTGTACCTATCGGCGGAACAATTCATGTACCGCTTTGTGCAGGCGCTGCGGGAACGCCGGATGATGGACTTCAAACACCTGTTCCGTTCGGTCGATGTGTTGATGGTTGATGACGTCCAGTTTATCGCTGGAAAGGATTCGACTCAGGAAGAGTTCTTTCACACCTTCAACGCGCTGGTAGACCAGAACAAACAGATCATCATCTCGGCCGACCGCGCCCCGGGCGAGATCAAGGACCTGGAGGACCGTGTGAAATCACGCCTGCAATGTGGTCTGGTCGTCGATCTGCATCCCACCGATTACGAACTGCGTCTGGGCATCCTGCAAACCAAGGTTCAGCAATACAGCCGCACCTATCCTGACGTGACTATCGTAGATGGGGTACTGGAATTCTTGGCCCATCGCATCTCGACCAATGTGCGTGTTTTGGAAGGGGCCTTGACCCGGCTGTTTGCCTTTGCCTCGCTTGTCGGGCGAGAGATCGACATGGAGCTGACGCAGGATTGCCTGGCGGACGTGCTGCGCGCGTCAGAACGCAAGATTACCGTCGAAGAGATTCAGCGCAAAGTGTCAGAATATTACAATATCCGCCTTAGCGACATTATAGGCCCCAAGCGTTTGCGCTCCTATGCGCGCCCGCGTCAGGTGGCGATGTATCTGTGCAAACAGCTGACCAGCCGCTCTTTGCCCGAGATTGGCCGTCGGTTTGGCGGACGCGATCACACCACGGTCATGCATGGCGTCAAACGCATCGAAGAACTGAAGACAACCGATGGCCAAATCGCCGAAGACGTGGAAATGCTGCGTCGCGCGCTGGAAGCCTGAGTATCTTCTAGGCATTAAACAGGCGCCCCGGATCTTGATGGCCGGGGCGTTTTTTTGTGCGCAATAGTCCACGGTTGGCTATGAACTGTGACCGCAGGGTCACGCGCCTCTTGACCCTGCGGGCAAACCGACTCAGAAATCCATAAAAAATCCTTGTGCCTCGGGGCGGAGGCGCTAACGTGCCAGTCCCGCCCATTTTCGGCACGCAAGTCAGAGGAATTAAGGGTATGAAGATCAGCATCGAACGCGGCACCCTTCTCAAGGCCGTTTCCCAGGCCCAATCCGTCGTCGAACGACGCAACACGATCCCTATACTTGCTAATGTTCTGATCGAGGCCGAAGGCGATCAGGCCATGTTCCGCGCCACCGATCTGGATATCGAAGTGGTCGACAAGGCCCCTGCGCAGGTGGAAAAGGCCGGCGCCACCACGGTTGCCGCCACAACCCTGCACGAGATTGTGCGCAAACTGCCCGATGGCGCGCTGGTCACCCTGACCGCCGACAGTGCGGCAGGTCGTCTGACGGTTGAAGCCGGGCGATCGAACTTCTCTCTGGCGACTCTGCCGAAAGAAGATTTCCCAGTTATGGCATCATCGGAATACCAGTCGAACTTTACGGCTTCGGCAGCATTGCTGCGCCGTTTGTTCGACAAATCGAAATTCGCCATCTCAACCGAAGAGACGCGGTACTATCTGAATGGCGTCTATATGCATGTTTCAGATGGCTCCGAAGGCGGCAAGGTGCTGCGCTGTGTGGCCACAGATGGTCACCGTCTGGCGCGCATTGACGCAGACCTTCCGGATGGGGCTGCGGATATGCCCGGCGTGATCGTGCCGCGCAAAACCGTGGGTGAGATGCGCAAGCTGTTGGACGATGACGAGATGGATATCGCCGTTTCCGTCAGCGAAACCAAGGTGCGTTTCGCAACGCCGGATATCACGCTGACCTCGAAGGTGATCGACGGCACATTCCCCGACTACACACGGGTCATCCCGCAGGGCAACACGCGGCAACTGGAAGTGGATGCGGCTGAGTTTGCGCAGGCCGTCGACCGGGTTGCGACGGTCTCGTCGGAACGTTCGCGCGCGGTCAAGCTACAGCTGGACACGGATAAGTTGGTTCTTTCGGTCAATGCACCGGACAGCGGTGCAGCCGAGGAAGAATTGGCCGTCGCATATTCAGATGAACGGCTCGAGATCGGTTTCAACGCAAAATACCTGCTGGAAATTGCTTCTCAGGTAGATCGCGAAAACGCGGTGTTCCTGTTCAACTCCGCTGGTGATCCGACCCTGATGCGCGAAGGCAATGACCTGAGCGCGGTCTATGTGGTCATGCCGATGCGTGTCTGATCGGCTTTGGGGGCTGATCGCTGAGGAAAGAGAGGGGTCATGACCTTGGCCCTGACCGAACTGACGGTCTCGCATTTTCGCTCTCACAAACTGGCGCGTTTGTCGCTGGATGGCCGTCCGGTTGCCATTCACGGACCCAACGGCGCGGGTAAGACCAATATCCTTGAAGCTGTTTCGATGTTTTCACCCGGCCGTGGCATGCGGCGGGCCAGTGCTGCCGAGATGACGCGGCGGCCCGAGGCGCTGGGCTGGAAGCTATCCGGTCTGCTGCAAGCGCAGGGACAGCATTACGAGATCGAGACATGGTCCGAAGGCGGCACGGCGCGGCAGGTTCGGATTGATGGCAAATCCGCCAGTCAGATTGATCTGGGTAAACTGGCGCGGGTCGTCTGGCTGATCCCGTCGATGGACCGGCTGTGGATTGAAGGCGCCGAGGGGCGGCGGCGATTTCTCGATCGCATCGCGCTGAGCTTTGATCCCTCCCATGCCGAAGCATCCCTGATTTATGAAAAATCCATGCGCGAACGAAACCGGCTGCTGAAAGAGCAGGTGCGTGATGCCCATTGGTACGCGGCGCTGGAAGGGCAGATGGCCGAGACTGGGCATCGTATTCATTTGGCACGAGTGGCCGCGCTGAATCATCTGCGTGCTGCACAGGACCAGGCTGAAACGGCCTTTCCGTCGGCTGATCTTGAACTGGTTCAAACCGAAGGCGCCATGCCGGAAACGGCGGAGGACCTGTGCGAAGCGTTGAATGAAAGCCGCTTTCGCGATCTTGCGGCGGGGCGGACGCTGGTCGGGCCGCACCGGTCGGATCTGTATGGCGTCTTTGCCGCCAAAGGCGTTCCGGCCAAAGATTGTTCAACCGGTGAGCAAAAGGCGCTGCTTGTGTCCCTGATCCTGTCCAACGCGCGGGCACTGGCCGGGTTGGTCGGGGCGCCGCCGATTGTGTTGCTGGATGAGGTTGCCGCCCATCTGGATGCCGGGCGCCGCGCCGCGCTTTATGAAGAGATTTGCGCGTTGGGGGCTCAGGCCTGGATGACGGGGACCGGGCCTGAACTGTTTGCAGAATTGGGGGACCGGGCCCAGACCTTGGTTGTCACCGAAGGTGATGAGGGCTCGATCGTCGATTAGGCCGGTTCGCTGACCTTACGTTCCCACAAGAAGCCGCGCATTACTTCGTCAACTGGGGTTTGTGCCATGTGATTGACGTAGTTCGACATGGTTTTTTGCGCCAGGCCCAGCACCACATCCAACACGGCACGGTGCGAATACCCGGCGTCAAAGAAGGCTTGCAGCTGCGCCTCGGTGGGATTGCCACGGGTCTGCATCATCTGTAGCGTAAATGTCCGCAGCGCCTCAAGCTTGGCATTGGGCAGCGCGGTTTCGTTGCGCAGTGCCTCGGTGATGTCATCCGACACCTTCATCATCTTGGCGATGCCGGTATGGGCGGGCACGCAATAGTGGCACTCGTTTTCCACATTGATGGTCTGCCAGACGACGGTTTTTTCGTCATTGTCGAAATCAGTCTGCATGAAGAGGCCATGTAGAACCTGGTAGCCTTCCAGATGCTGTGGGCTTTCGGCCATCACCATATGCAGGCCGGGCAAGCGGCCAAACGCGGCCTGAGATTTTTCCAACAGAGGTTTGGACCCTTCGGGGGCGGTGGTCAGGTCGTGGGATGGGAAATCGGCCATGTGGATGCTCCATTTTTTGATGTCTGAGTAGGAAATAGTCTTTCTTGAGCGATCACTCAAGTATATATTTGAGTGACCGTTCAAGAATTGGTGATGTCGATGCCCCGCAAACCTACCTATGACCGAGACGCGCTGGTCGCCCGGGCCCGCGACATATTCTGGCGCTACGGCTGGGCTGGGACGTCGTTGAAAGATCTGGAGCGCGAGCTGAAGTTGAAACCGGGCAGTTTCTATGCGGCCTTTGGGTCGAAAGACGCGCTTTATGCGCTGGCGCTGGAACGTTACACGCAGGACGGTGTAGCGCGGCTGACAGCGCTGGCAGAAGACATCGGGCCACTGGCCGCGTTAAAGACGCAGCCGCAGATTGTGATCGATTCCAGCCAAACGCCGGTGCAGGCCTGTATGCTCGCCAAGACCTTTGCCGAATTGCAGGCAAGGGATCACCAGCTAGCGCAGAAAGCCAGCCGGCATATGGCTGAGATGAAGCAATGTTTTGCAACGCTGTTTAGGCAGGCGCAACAGGCCCGAGAGATCGGTCCTGACCACGATCCAGAGCGGCTTGCGGCGCGCTATCAATCCGACCTGTTGGGCCTGCGATTGTCCGCTGAACGCAGAGACGTCGACGCCAAGGAAATCGCCGCAGATATCGCCGCAGACCTCGATCAGCTTTGATCGGCTGAAAATCCAAACTCTGGCACAAAATATTGGGGGATCGCGTGACATTCCCCACCAGAGAACGTATAAGTTACCAAAATAATATAGGTACTAACGGCATGTCCGAAGACGCACAGGCACCGCAAGAATACGGCGCGGATTCAATCAAGGTTCTTAAAGGCTTAGAGGCAGTTCGAAAGCGCCCAGGCATGTATATCGGCGACACCGATGATGGCTCGGGTCTGCACCATATGGTGTATGAGGTTGTCGACAACGGAATTGACGAAGCTCTGGCCGGTCATGCCGACCATGTGACAGTGAAAATTCACGCCGATTCCAGCGTCTCAGTCAGCGACAACGGTCGCGGGATTCCGGTGGATATCCATCCCGAAGAAGGCGTGTCCGCCGCCGAGGTCATCATGACTCAGCTGCATGCGGGCGGTAAGTTCGACAGCAACTCGTACAAAGTGTCTGGTGGTCTGCACGGCGTGGGCGTTTCGGTTGTGAATGCGCTGTCCAACTGGTTGGAACTGCGCGTCTGGCGCAAGGGCAAAGAACATGTTGCCCGGTTCGAAGGGGGCGAAACCGTCGAGCATCTGAAAGTGGTCGGCGAATGTGGTGACCGTACGGGGACCGAGGTGCGCTTTCTGGCCTCGACTGATACGTTCTCGAACCTCGAATACTCGTTCGAAACGCTGGAAAAGCGCCTGCGCGAGCTTGCCTTCCTGAATTCGGGTGTGCGGATCATCCTGGTCGACGAACGCCCCGCAGAACGGCTGGAAACTGAGCTGTTTTATGAGGGCGGCGTGAAGGAATTCGTCAAATACCTCGACCGGTCAAAGTCGTCTGCCATGCCCGAGCCGATCTATATCAAAGGTGAGCGGGACGATATCGGTGTCGAAATCGCGATGTGGTGGAATGACAGCTATCACGAGTCGGTTCTTCCCTTTACCAACAACATCCCTCAGCGCGATGGCGGTACTCATATTGCTGGTTTCCGGGGTGCGCTGACCCGCACGATCAACAACTATGCACAATCTAGCGGCATTGCGAAAAGGGAAAAGGTCAGCTTTACGGGCGATGACGCGCGCGAGGGCCTGACCTGCGTGTTGTCGGTCAAAGTACCGGATCCAAAGTTTTCCTCACAGACCAAAGACAAGCTGGTCAGTTCCGAGGTCCGCCCGGCGGTCGAAGGAATGGTGAACGAGAAGCTGGCTGAATGGTTTGAAGAAAACCCAAATGAAGCCAAAATCATCGTGGGCAAAATCATCGAGGCTGCTCTGGCCCGTGAAGCCGCACGAAAAGCCCGTGAACTGACCCGCCGCAAAACGGCGATGGATGTGAACTATCTGGCCGGCAAGCTGAAGGATTGTTCCGAGAAGGACCCGTCGAAGACCGAAGTTTTCCTGGTCGAGGGGGACTCGGCTGGTGGCTCGGCTCAGACGGGTCGGGATCGTTTGACACAGGCCGTGTTGCCGCTGCGTGGAAAAATCCTGAACGTGGAGCGTGCACGGTTCGACCGGATGCTGTCGAGCCAGGAAATCGGTAATCTGGTAATGGCGCTGGGCACGGGCATTGGCCGCGATGAGTTCAATATCGAAAAGCTGCGCTACCACAAGATCGTTATCATGACGGATGCGGATGTGGATGGCGCACATATCCGGACGCTGTTGTTGACCTTCTTCTTCCGGCAGATGCCAGAGCTGATCGAGGGCGGATACCTGTATATCGCGCAGCCGCCGCTTTATAAGGTCGCACGCGGTAAGTCCGAGGTGTATCTGAAAGATCAGGCGGCACTGGATGACTACCTGATCAATCAGGGCGTCGAGGGTGCGGTGCTGAAACTGGGTTCGGGCGAGGAATTGACCGGCCAGGACTTGGCGCGCGTGGTTGACGAAGCGCGCCAGCTGAAACGCGTTCTGGATGCATTCCCGACGCACTATCCGCGCCACATTCTGGAACAGGCCGCCGTGGCCGGTGCCTTTGTCCCCGGTGCGGTTGATGCCGATCTGCAAGGCGTGGCCGACAAGGTCGCAGCCCGTCTTGACCTGATTGCATTGGAATACGAACGTGGCTGGCAGGGTCGGATCACGCAGGATCACGGCATCCGCCTGGCTCGTATCTTGCGCGGCGTTGAAGAGGTGCGTACGCTGGACGGCCCAATGCTGCGCTCGGGCGAAGCGCGCAAGACCGGCAGCTTTACCCAAAGCCTGCAGGAGATCTATAACACATCCGCAACCCTGATCCGCCGCGACCGGTCGCAGGCCATCCACGGTCCGCTGGACCTGTTGCGTGCCATTCTGGAAGAGGGTGAAAAGGGCTTGTCCCTGCAGCGCTATAAGGGACTGGGCGAGATGAACCCAGATCAGTTGTGGGAAACCACGTTGGACCCGGATGCAAGGACGCTGTTGCAGGTACGGGTGAATGATATGCTCGAAGCTGATGACCTGTTTACTAAATTGATGGGTGATGTCGTGGAACCGCGCCGTGAATTCATACAGAAAAATGCTCTGAGCGTCGAAAATCTGGACTTCTGAATTTTTGTATGTGCGCCCAAAGATTTGCATTTTTGGCCCAAAACTCTGGGCGCATTAACCTTCAACTTTTTTGGTTTGAGGTTCGATATCTTCGGGTCTCATTCTTGGCTGGTTTCGCAGCATAGTCGTAGTACTGGGGAAGATTTACGGATAGCCGCTCCCAGCCCGAAGCGGACATCCAAAACTAGTCTTTGTAGTTTCCGAGTTGCGGACAAAAGAGACGTTGTCCTCTGCCTATTGAATGGTCGTTTTCGGGTGGCCGCCATGATCAACAACAGACGAGTCGATCACCGGGGATCACGTGTTTCGGTTTCTACAATCCCGTGGTGAATAGCGGCAATTGGCTATCGCAGTTCACCTCGGAACTTGGCGATGCGGGCAGCTTTAGTGACTGGACCACCGCCAATGCCGATGGGTATTTGGGTGGGATTATCTTGCGACTGTTTGATCTTTTGTACCCCCGCGGAGGCCATGCCAAAAGCCGAGATATAACTACCTGCTGAGATTTCCTTGGCATAGGGAGCCGTGACATTGGGGCTGATGCTGCGTTCGCCTCCACGCGCCTCGCGATCGGTCCAAGTAGGGCCCTTGTTACTAACAACCTGACCTCCAAGATTACGATCTCTGGCGGATGATGAATTTGCTGCGACGATGGCCACAACAAATGTGAATGTGGCCACCAATAGATTGTTTGAATTGATCATCTCAAGAACGTTCCTTTTTGAAAACGCGGTCCCGGTTGCGTCCCCGGCGTTCACAAAGATGTGCGAATTGAAACGTGACCCATGTTCTAAGGTATCGAGCTTTGTACGAAATGCAACCTAGGGCGTCGCTCCTCAGCCGCTCGACGGCAAACTTTTCGTGAAGGAAATTTCGACTGTCAACTCGGAGTAACTACGGGGGCGGATCTAATCTTCCTGTCCTCAACGGCCTCTGAAGCGGACATCTAACCAAGACTCAGCATTGGTTGCCTTGGGCTCGGTGCTGCCGTTCTGTTCGGTGAGCATCACTGGCTGCTTGCGGACCGAAGCGGGTATTGCAATTCCCGAGAAACGGAACAGAACCGCAAAGATATTACACCATATGATGCCAAGATTTATCGAATCCGTCACAAGATTGAGAACATGTTTGGACGGCTGAAAGAGTGGTGCAGGGTCGCGACGCGTGATGACAGGTACTCTATTATCTTCTTGTCTGCCATCGCCCTCGCGGCAAAGGTTTTGTTTTGGTTATAAGTCGAAAATTTAGGAAATCGCCGTCGAACAGATCAAGCTCGATCCAAAAGTTCTGGCCCATTAGGCCGGGGGCGTACAGCAACCGGTAGCGCTGCGCGAGCTTAATCTGGCGACGAACCAACGGTTAAAAGCTTCCCATTGCTCCAAACTAGAGCCTCGTAACAAACTTCGGCTCCTGCGCCTCCGCACCAACCACCGTCTCTTCCAATAAGCAGTATACGGTCAGGCCCCCAATCAATAAGACGCCAACCCGTTGCCTGCCATGACATGGTCTCACCGTCGACGATAAGATTGAGCATGCAACCCCCTGTTCCGCAGTACATAGAGGCAGCAGAAGAGCAGGAATACTGGCTTTCATCTACGAGTTCAGCCTTAACCGTGCCAAACTGGGAGCGCAGCTCGATCTCGGTCATAGCGTCACCCTGATCAAACTCTCCATTCTCAAAGTCTTTGCAATCAGCAGCCGCGCTTTCGATCATCCGTTGTGCTTCCTGAGAGGTGGCCAAAACTGTTGTGGCGCAAAACACCACGGCGATCATTGATGCCAGAGGCGCTGCAAACACAAATTTCACCCTTTTCATGCTGCCCTCTTCGTTTGAATTTAGTGATATCCCGCCAAAGTAGCTTCGTAAGAGGCGGTTTCGCCGAAGTTTTCCATCACCCATTCCGGATCGTAGTAGGTGTCGAGATAACGGTTTCCGTCGTCACACAGAATAGTGACAATGGAGCCAGATCGTCCGGCAGCCTTCATCTCTTGCGCAATTTGCAAAGCCCCCCAAAGGTTTGTGCCTGTCGATGGACCTGCCCGCCGCCTGATCCGATCTTCAAGCCAGAGCATTGTCGCAATGCTTGCCGCATCGGGCACTTGGATCATACGGTCGATTACATCTGCCAGGAATGACTTCTCTACCCTGGGACGTCCGATACCTTCGATACGACTTGAACAGGAGCGGGTCAGGGTCCTGTTCCCGGTTCGAAAACTATCAAAAAACACCGAGTTTTCGGGATCCCAACAACCAATTCACTGTTAAAGCCTTTGTAGCGAATGTTCCGCTCCAGCGTTGCCGGAGTTCCGCCAGTGCCCGCGCTCATCACAATCACCGATGGAATTGGATGTGGCTCTCGTTCCATCTGACGAAAAAGACTTTCTGCAATGTTGTTGTTGCCTCGCCAATCCGTCGCCCGCTCGGCGTACGTGAACTGATCCATGAAGTAGCCACCGACTTCAGCTGCCAGTTCAACCGAGGCCTGGTGCATGTCTGGCGCCGCATCGACGAAGTGGATTTCCCCACCTTGGAATCGGATTAGGTCGATTTTACTCTTGGCGGTAGATTTTGGGAGAACCGCGGTAAAAGGTACTCCGATCATACGGGCGAAGTAAGCTTCTGAAACGGCAGTGCTGCCAGACGAGGCTTCGATTACACGTGTCCCTTCCCTTATCTTCCCGTTTACCAGCGCATAAACAAATAGCGAGCGCGCCAGCCTGTGCTTGAGGCTGCCAGTGGGATGGGTGCTTTCATCCTTCAGATAGATGTCTACGCCCTTCAGCGCCCGAACGGGTAGCTTGAAAAGGTGCGTATCGGCAGAGCGGTGAGCATCTGCATTTATCTTAGCTATCGACTCCGAAATCCAATGATCCATGCCTCTACTCAATCGCCCAGCTTAGCGCCCGTCAAGCTCGGGAAAACCACCTCCAAAATTCATGGGGATGCAAGCATGCGCCACCAATTGGTCCGACTGTCCATGTAATGGGCAGGAATGCCTACCGTGCCAGAACGTGCTTCTATGAACAGCCAATGATTAAGAGGGAAAAATGTTAAGGTACTATAGGCGACGACTTGACCCCCAAGGAGAACCAGGCCGAATACATGGATGAGTTCACGAATTCGATCTTCATAATCAAACATCAGAATTGACACGATCTGGCCGATGCAAATTGCTGCAACAAATAGTCCAATATCAAAAACCAAAAAGTTGCGCTCAAGTATCGCTGTGTATGCCGTGGATACTGTCACAATCGAAATAGCAGTAATTGCGAGGCTAAATCCCTTAGCACTAAATACGTCCCTTCTTGTAAGTTGGGGTGATTTCCCTGATCTCGCTATTCTTGCCGGAGGCAGAAAAAGCAGGGGAGACACGAATTTGCCAGATGCTGTACGATGTATGAGTGACCAGAAGCTAACACTAAGCTGCCATCAGACCACCAGCTTCGCCTGCGATATCGACTATGCAGTCATCGCCGGTCTGAATGCGATTTGCCGGACTTTCCCCTCGGAGTTCTGATTTGGGTGAGGTTAACCAGAATGCGCATTGCCACGGCGTCATTTCTCGTGGCAGGGCTTTCAACACTTTTTCCATCAAAGGAAGCGGGGTTCCATCCTCAGCAAACTGGAAAGATGGATAGGCGTTCGCCCCTTTGTAAGGCAAAGAAAGTACCTTCCCGGTTCTTGTCCAGATATCGGCTATTCGCGTGATCTGCCTGGAGCCCTTTTGCCATTGTGCGTGCACGCCGGCATCGTCCAACAACGGATACTCAAGCGCAAAATCATCCATCCGGATGTCATCGATTGCGCTACAATGTCCCTCGAAACTATGCAAATACATCTACTTACTCACCGAACTCACTAACAACTCATGAAACGATACTGACAAGAAATCGTTCTAGCCAAAGTTAAGAAGTTCACATTGGGCGAATTAAACTTCAGCTAACCTCGTTTTTTTAATCTAGCGCGCTGAAATTATTGTTGGTTTGCTTACAATGGCTCGCCGTTCGTATGCTCGTAAAACCAGTTCTGAATTCGTGGCTTTGTTACTCATTGGGGTAGTAATCCTCACAAGTTGAGGGCATTGGCCATGGATCTGCCGAACCAATCTCTGGTTTGTGAGTGATCAACATCTACGTATTGGACAAAGCCGCCAGTCACTCTGTCCAGTGTTGGAAACGAGTACCGAGGGTGAACTTTCTTTTCTACGATCACGATCCTCTTCGTCTGACACTCCCGCAAAAAGACAAACAGTCCTGATCCTAAGATTAGCGTGACACCAAACACGGCGGGGAGGTTATGCATTTCCCGGGACCTAATTTCCTTTCTCTGCTCACAATACGGACTGACCATTCCAAAAATTTCTTACCGCCACCTTGAATTTCTGGACCAATCATTCCAAATCATGCGCATGAGCAAAAAAACTCTCCCAGTTGGCGACATCAAATCATCCGCAGGTCCAGGTAGACCTCGTACCTTTGACGAAGCTGAGGCTTTGGAAAAAGCCTTGTGCGTATTCTGGCACAAGGGCTACGAGACCGCGTCCGTGGACGATCTGACCAAGGCCATGGGTTTGAGCCGTTCCAGCTTCTATGGAACGTTCGTCAACAAGCAGACTTTATTTCACAAAGCCCTCAGCCACTATTCAAGGCGTGGTTTGAATACTCTGCGCGACGTCGCGGACGCGGGCGGGGATGATCCCGTTGGTGCGATAATGGAAGCTTTGGCGAACCCGCAAGGAGGTCGTGACGGCTGCATGCTTATCAACTGCCTGACGGAACTTGCTCCGCAGGATGATGAAGTGGCGGCTCTCGGACGGCACCATTTGGAGAGTATTGACGAGATTATTGCGAGAGCGCTTGAGCCTTCGGACCCGGGACGAGCACTCGACAAGGCGCGTGCTTTTGCCTCCCTTGCAATCGGCACACTAGCCTTGCGCAAGGCGGGTGTTCCCGCGGATCAGATCTCACAAACCCTGAAACAAGCCCGGTTGGTGATTTCGCCATAAGGCCTCCTCTAAAAATAAGGGCATGAAACGTAACACAAAATCAAACAAGAGACAGTGACCCTAATATTGGACTAATTGGTCCAATAATTTCTGAACGAAGTTTACCAAAGAAGGAAGCAGCAATGGCTGATGAAAAACTGTTCTCCGGCATCAAAGCTGGTGCAATCGAGCTGAAAAACCGCGTTGTCATGGCGCCACTGACCCGCAACCGGGCAAGAGCCGAAGATGACAGCGTCCATGAATTGCAGGCCAAGTACTACGTGCAACGGGCGGGTGCTGGATTGATCATCACGGAAGCTTCGCAAATCTCGCCCCAAGGCAAAGGCTATGCCTGGACACCTGGCATTTATTCCGAAGCACAGATCGACGGCTGGAGAAAAGTGACTGAGGCCGTCCATGCTGAGGGCGGCAAGATCGTGATCCAGCTTTGGCATGTGGGCCGGATTTCGCATACCAGCTTACAGCCGGATGGCGGTGCCCCTGTTGCGCCATCTGCGATCGGCGCTAAGGCCAAGACCTTTGATGGTGAGCAGTTCGTCGAAACATCTGAGCCGCGGGCTCTGGCCGTCGAAGAAATTGCTGGCATCGTTGCCGACTACCGGAGGGCCGCAGAAAACGCCAAGGAGGCCGGTTTCGACGGTGTCGAGGTCCATGCAGCCAACGGATACCTTATCGATCAGTTCCTGAGGGACGAGTCCAACAAGCGTGAAGACGAATACGGCGGTCCTGTCGAGAACAGAGCACGGTTTCTGAAAGAGGTCATGGACGTAGTTGTTGACGTGTGGGGCGCCGACCGTGTTGGTGTCCGCCTAAGCCCGTTCTCGGAGGCCAACAACATCTCCGACAGCGACCCGCAGGCGACATTCACTCATGCGGTCAAATTGCTGAATGGCTATGGGCTGGCCTATCTCCATCTTGTGGAGGGACAGACCGGCGGCCCCCGCGATATTCCGGAAGGTGGCGATCTGAAGATGCTCTATGATCTGTTTGACGGTGCGAAAATGGGCAACAACGCTTATGACCGAGACATGGCGATTGAAGCGATTGAAACCGGAGCCGTCGATCTGGTGGCCTTTGGCCGGCCGTTTATTTCCAACCCTGATCTTGTCAACCGGTTGGAGAAAGGCGCCGCTCTGAATGAGCTCGATCCAACCACGCTCTACGGCGGCAATGAAAAAGGGTACACCGACTACCCGGCACTGGAAGAGGAAGCTGTTGCCGCAGAGTGATACATCGCTCTTAACTCCGTAGTGACAAGCAATACCAAGCAAAGTGAGCGCGTCGGTTTGGACGCGCTCACTTGGCAATTACGGGAATATCCATTCTCGAAGCGAGGATCTATCACAAGCCCTCGAAAGAACTGCTTCCCTATGATCCGGGCCGAATATTTCCAGTAAGAATTTACTCTTGATTGAGAAACGCCCGGTTTTAGTTGAAGAGGATGTGTGGTGACTACCATCAATTGAGCGCGTTTCTCGAACCGCGCAATGTTATGGGCAAATCGCGCAAATTTATGCGCAAAAGTCTTCAATTTTCGTGAGTAAAATCAATGGCGCCGATGCAGCGTTATGAGAACACCTACAATTTTTATGGGTGCGCGCCAATTTGCAGTGTCAGAACCCCTGCGCCGCGTTTGCACGTGATACGTCACGGAACTGCGCGGTTTTGGCCCGCGACTGATCTCCATGTGTGTTGACCGGTTACTCTGACGCGGAGGTCTGCGCGACGTAGTCTGCTATCGCAGCGCGGCTGCCATGTCTCCAGATCTTGGTCAGCCAAAAAGAAAAGGCCTGACCAAAGCGGATATCTCGGCCAATCTCGCCGTAATACTGATCCTGCTCGATCCACAGTTTCGGGTCATCTCTGGACGCCAGCGCGATGTGCTGAAGAGCGTCCCAATGGGGGTCGTTTGGCGCAATTTCAGACCCATCCTCGCGCCTGCCTGCACACATCCGGCACCAGAATGCCTCGGCCAGGGCCAGCCCGCTGGGGGCAGGGTCCGAGGCAACCGCGTCACGCAGCGAAGGCAGCAAGAAACCGGGATGCCGTGAGGATCCGTCAAACGCGACGCGGCGCGTGGTGTCATGGATGGCGGTGTTTGCAAATCGCTTTTCGACCAGATCAAGATATTCACTTGGTTTAGCGCCGGGGACAGCAGCGACATGCGGGAGGATTTCTTCTGCCTGAACTTTAGCGAAAAACGCCAGGATATCAGAGTCCTGCATGCATCGTGAAATCGTCGGGACGTTCAGGATTTCTCCGACATTCGCAAGCAGCTGATGACCGCCGTTCAAAATACGCAGTTTCATCGTCTCATAGCTATGAACATCGTGGGTCAGTGTGACACCGACTTGTTCGAGCGGCGGACGCCCTGCGCAAAAATTGTCCTCGATCACCCATTGGCGAAAGTTTTCATGTGAGACAGGGACGCGGTCATCGATTCCAAGTCCGTGGCATTGCGAAACAACCTGCTCTGTCGTAGCGGGTACAATGCAATCCACCATCGAATTGGGAAATGCGCCATATTGGTCGATCCATGTGGCTAGATTCGGGTCAGACATACGCGCCAAACCAACAATGCAGTTTCGCAGGATCACCCCGTTGCCCTGAAGGTTGTCGCAGCTGAGTGTGGTAAAGGGTTTCAAACCCTCCTTCTTGCGCTGTCGAAGAGCTGCAACAATGGCGCCAAACGCGGTTCGCGGCTGGTCTGGATGGGCGGCATCGTATCGAATGTCTTCGTGATCGGCGTTGAACGCGCCGGTATTGGCGTCCAGAAAATAGCCGCCCTCGGTCACTGTAAGCGACACAATCCGGATGGACGGATCGGCCATCTGCCGGATCAGCGTCGCATTGCCCTCTTCGATTGGGAGGTAGTCGATCATGGCTCCGACAATTTCGGCGGATATTCCCTTTGGGTCCAGCTCGATCAGTGTTGTCAGACAGTCCTGCGCCAGCAACCTCTCTCGCATTTCGGCATCATAGCTGCGGACACCGGCCCCGATGATCGCCCAGTCCAGTGCTTGGCCCTGTTGCATCAACTGGTGGATATACCAGGCCTGATGCGCGCGGTGAAAATTGCCCAGCCCGATATGGACGATGCCGGGTTTCAGGTCTGTGGGCAGGTAATTCGGTGTCCTGACAGTCGCAGGCATATCTGCAAGGCTGTCGCGCCGCAGCCGCACCGGGGTATTTGCGTTTGCCAGAGGATCCATCAGCTCATCCAGTTCCCGCCGTCGACATTATAGGTTTGCGCGACGATATACTGCGCCTCGTCTGAGGCCAGAAACACGGCCATTCCGGTCAGGTCCTCGGCACGGCCCATCCGACCGTGCGGCACCGCTGCGGCTACCTCGCGTTTCTTCTGCCCGGGCTCTTTGCCCTCATGCTTTGCAAAAAAGGCGTCCACACCATCCCAGTGTTCGCCATCGACAACCCCCGGAGCAATGGCATTTACGTTGATGCCGTGTTGGATCAGGTTCAGCCCTGCAGATTGGGTAAGCGAAATGATAGCGGCTTTGCTTGCGCAATAGACGGCGACCAGAGGCTCGCCCCGTCGTCCGGCTTGCGATGCCATGTTGATGATCCGGCCTTTGGTCCCGTGTTTGACCATATGGCGCGCGACGGCCTGCATCGTGAACAAGGCGCCTGAGACGTTGATGTCGAAAACTCGGTTGTAGTCGGCACGCTCGATTTCAACGATTGGTGCTGCAGTAAAGATGGCGGCGTTATTGATCAGAATGTCGATGGGACCGAAATGTGAAGCCGTCTTTGCCACCGCTGCATCGATGCTCTGCTGGTTGGTCACATCCATCTCGATAGCCAAAGCGGCCTCACCGATTTCGGCGGCCGCGGCTTGCACGCGCGCGCCGTCAATGTCGGCTAGCGCGACACGGGCCCCTTCGGCAACATAGGCTTTGGCAAAAGCCAGTCCGATGCCACGCGCGGCCCCGGTAATCAGGGCGGTTTTACCGACCAGACGTGTCATTCGATCCGCAGGCCCTTTGCGTCAAACCGATGGATCACATCCGCGCGTGGCGTCAGATAGATACGGTCGCCGTGGTTGAAGCCAACTTCACCCCCCGCTCGTACGGTGATCGTGTCCGCAAGGCCGGTTTCGTGAATGTGGAAGAACGTGTCCGAGCCCAGATGTTCGGAAACCCCAACCACCCCGGACCAGGTGCCGGAACTGTCGGATACCTCCAGATGCTCGGGGCGGACCCCGATCGTATGGGCGTCATGTTTCGCGGCCTCTTCACCCGAAATGAAGTTCATTTTGGGTGAGCCGATAAAGCCCGCGACAAACAGGTTTCGCGGAGTCTTATACAGCTCGAGCGGGCTGCCCACCTGTTCGATCACACCGGCCTGCAGCACGACGATCTTGTCGGCCATCGTCATCGCCTCGACCTGGTCGTGGGTCACATAGATCATCGTGGTTGCAAGACGCTTATGCAGCTCGCTGATTTCGAGCCGCATTCCAACGCGCAAGGCGGCGTCGAGGTTCGAGAGTGGCTCGTCAAACAGAAACGCCGCAGGCTCACGTACGATGGCGCGGCCAATGGCAACGCGCTGGCGTTGACCGCCGGACAGTTGGCCCGGTCTGCGATCCAGGTAATCGGTCAGGTTCAGAACATCAGCAGCGCCTTCTACGCGGCGGTCAATCTCGGCCTGGTCCAGCTTGGCCATGCGTAGCGGGAACGCGATGTTCTTGCGCACCGTCATATGCGGGTACAGCGCGTAGGACTGGAACACCATCGCCAGACCGCGCTTTGCGGGCGGCACATCGGTGGCATCCGCCCCGTCAATGTCGATATTGCCCGAGGTGATGTCCTCGAGCCCGGCAATCAGCCGCAACAAGGTGGACTTGCCACAGCCCGAGGGGCCGACGAAGACTGTGAATTCGCCATCTTGAATGGTCAGATCCAGCGGCGGAATGACTTCAACGTCGCCAAATTTCTTGGTCACGGATTTGAGTTGAATGCGTCCCATGCGGAGTTTTCCTTATTTCACGGCGCCGAAGGTCAGGCCGCGGACAAGTTGTTTCTGGCTGAACCAGCCAAGGATCAGGATTGGTGCGATTGCCATGGTCGATGCCGCGCTGAGCTTGGCAAAGAACAGGCCCTCGGGGCTGGAATAGCTGGCGATGAAGGCCGTCAGCGGTGCCGCGTCAACCGCGGTCAGGTTGAGGGTCCAGAACGCCTCGTTCCAGGCGAGGATAAAGTTCAACAGGATGGTCGAGGCGATCCCGGGCACCGCCATCGGCGTCAGCACGTAAAGGATTTCTTCCTTCAGTGTTGCCCCGTCCATGCGGGCGGCTTCCAGAATTTCTCCTGGAATTTCGCGGAAGTAGGTGTACAGCATCCAGACAATGATCGGCAGGTTGATCAGCATCAGAACCAAAACCAGACCCGCGCGGCTGTCCAAAAGCCCAAGCCGGATGAACAGCAGGTAGATCGGGTACAGAACGCCGACCGCAGGCAGCATCTTGGTGGACAGCATCCACAGCAGGATGTCCTTGGTGCGTTTCGATGGCACAAAGGCCATCGCCCAGGCGGCTGGCACCGCGATGATCACGCCCAAAATGGTCGAACCACCTGCGATGATGACCGAATTCCACAGGAACCGCATATAGTCCGAGCGTTCCTGAACGATGGCATAGTTTTCCAGCGTCCAGTCAAAGTTCAGAAACAGCGGCGGGCTGGCGATGGCCTGTGCTTCGGTCTTGAAGCTGGTCAGGATGGTCCAGAGGATCGGGAAAAAGATCAGCAGCCCAACGGCCCATGCCAGGGCGGTGTTAAGCGACTTGCGACGGGGTGTAACTGAGCGGCTCATATCGTTACCTCCTCACGCGTCCAGGTTCTTGCCGACGATGCGCATCAGGAAGATCGCAACGATATTGGCAAGGATGATTGCATAGACACCTCCGGCTGATCCAAGGCCGACGTTCTGGCCCTCTAGCACGCGCTGGAAGATCAGGTAGGTGAGTGTACGGGTGCCGAAGGCGCCGCCGGTGGTCACGAAGATTTCGGCGAAGATCGACAGCAGGAAAATGGTCTGGATCAGGATCACGATGGTGATCGCGCGGCTTAGATGCGGCAGGATGATATGGTAAAAGCGCTTGAGCGGTGGCGCGCCGTCCATTTCCGCGGCCTCCAACTGTTCACTGTCCAGCGACTGGATCGCGGTCAGCAGGATCAGCGTCGCAAACGGCAGCCATTGCCACGATACGATCATGATGATTGACGTCATCGACGCCTCGGATAGCCAGGAAACTGGCTCAGCCCCGAAAAAGCGCCACAAATGGGCCAGCAGGCCATTGACCGGGTCCATGAACATGTTCTTCCAGACCAATGCGGAAACGGTCGGCATCACAAAGAACGGTGCGATCACTAGGATGCGGACAACGCCTTGGCCCCACATCGGCTGATCCAGCAGCATTGCCAGAAGGATGCCCAGAACGACCGTGATGGCAAGCACGCCGCCGACGATCATCAGCGTGGCCTGAACCGCGGGCCAGAAGGAACTTGAGGAGACGAACCGGACGTAGTTGTCCAAGCCGACCCATCCCAGATCACCGCCGCGCAGGGGCAGGTATTTCTTGAAGGAAAAATACAGCGTCATCGTCAGAGGCACGAGCATCCAGCCAAGAAGCAGGATCACTGCAGGTGCCATCATCAGGCGTGCAACTGATCGGGAATGTTGAGTAGCCATGACGCAAAACCTCTCTGTTCAGGCATAGCTCAGCCTGCGAGAAAAACGCGAGTTGTGGAAGGGTGAAGCGGGGGACAGACCTCTGTCCACCCGCTGGGAAGGAGGCCTTAGTAGCCTGCGGCTTCCATTTCTTCGGCAGTGAAGGCTTGCGCTTTGGCAAGAGCTTCTTCTACTGTCTGCTGCCCGGCATAAACTGCTGAGAACTCCTGGCTCACCTGCGTGGCAATACCTGCGAATTCCGGGATCGCTGCAAACTGAATACCAACGTAAGGCACTGGCTTTACAGTCGGATTGTTCGGATCAGCCGACAGGATCGAGTCCAACGTCATCTTGGCGAACGGAACCGCCTGATAGTCCGGATTTTCGTACAGCGACGTACGTGCGCCCGGAGGCACGTTGGCCCAGCCTTCGTTTTCGGCTACGAGTTCGATGTAGTCTTTGGATGTTGCCCACTCGATGAACTGTTTGGCCGAGTCTGCTTGTTCCGTACCAGCCGGAATTGCCAGAGCCCACGCCCACAACCAATTCGAGCGCTTGCCAAGCCCCGTGTCGGGTGCAAGTGCAAAGCCGACGCTATCCGCGACTGTCGAGTCGGTCGGGTTGGTCACGAAAGAGGCCGCAACCGTTGCGTCGATCCACATGCCGCATTTGCCCTGCTGGAACAACGACAGGTTTTCGTTAAATCCGTTAGTGGCGTAACCTGCGGGGCCGGACTCGTTCATCATACCCACGTAGAAGTTCAACGTGTCAGCCCATTCAGGCTGATCGAACTGCGGCTTCCAATCTTCATCAAACCAGCGCGCACCAAAGGAATTGGACATCGCTGTGATGAAAGCACCGCCTTCGCCCCAACCGGCCTTGCCGCGCAGGCAAATACCGTTGATATCAGCGTCGCGATCGGTCATCGCAGCCGCCGCTTCGCGGATGAACTCCCAAGTCGGAGCGTCCGGCATTTCCATACCCGCTTTTTCCATCAGGTCAGTGCGATACATGATCATCGAGCTTTCGCCGTAGAACGGAGCCGCGTAGAGCGTTCCATCATGGCTAAGGCCGCCTGACATGGCGGGCAGGATGTCACCTACGTCGTATTCATCCGACAGCCCGTCCAGGGGTACCAGCCAGCCGTTCGCGCCCCAGATCGGCGTCTCGTACATGCCGATGGTCATGATGTCGAATTGGCCACCTTTGGTCGTGATATCCGTTGTCACGCGCTGGCGCAGCACGTTTTCTTCCAACGTAACCCACTCGACATCGATGCCGGTCGCTTCGGTGAATTTATCGGTATAGCCCTGCATCCGGATCATGTCGCCGTTGTTCACGGTCGCTATTGTTAAGGTATCCGCTTGGGCTGCTGCCGTGGCGACGAAAGTCATTGCTGTCGCCGCACGAAGTGCGTTCTTGAGATACATCCCTGTCCTCCCTGAGCTTGGATGTCGTGCAGAGAGGGTAGTTTTAAAATTGTCGCGCCGTCAATAAAAACTTTACGCGCGTTAAAAATATGAGGTCACGCGGAATCCCTTAAAACCAACCTTGCGGGGAAAAGAGTCTCGGTTCGAGTGTCAAATTTCCCCCCGTTTTCAATGAGTTCAAACAAAGTCTCCACACTGCGCCCGGCTACGTTGTCATAATCATGTGCTGCTGTAGTCAGGGATGGGCATGTGAATTTTGCAAAAGGATGGTCATCATTTGAGGCCAGGCGCAGCGTAGAATCGTCTTTGCGACCGACCCGAATCCCCTGTTCATAGCAAGCAGCAAGAAAGCCGATGGCCAAACGGTCGTTGCTGCACAAGACCGAGTCCGTCCTCAGCTCGCGATCTGACAGAACTTTCAGCGCCCCCCTGTGACCGATTTCCTCAAATGCCCAACCCTTGCCGTCGACTTTGATGATATGAGGATCGAACCCAAGGCGCTCCATCACTTCGATATAGGCCTTCCGTCGCTTGTTGGCGTTTGGGTTGGCGGGGGTGCGCATTTCGAAGAATGAAGGCGGTTCGCCGGTGCGGGTCATGTATTCGACTGTCTGCGAGACAAAACTGAAATTGTCCGATCCAATAAAGGCTGCACCCAAACCTTCAAGATTGCTGTCAAACAGGACTGTTGGAACATTGGCGCAGAATTTCTCGATCGCCGTCCGATCCGAGGTGCGCCCCAAAGGTGCCAACAGCACTCCGGCGGGCTTCATGGATTTCAGGCCGTCGAGAATTTCGTTTTCCAGCTTGGGATCGCCATGCGAGCTAAACAGGGACGGGCGATACCCCGCAGCAATACAGCTTTGTTCCAGATAGCGCGCAATTTCGGCAAAAAACGGATCGGCAAGATAGGGGACCACGATGCCGATATTCTTGGTCAGTTTCCGGTTTTGGTTCACCGCATAAATGTTGGGGCGATAGTCGAACCGCTCAAGCGCCTCTTCGATACGCAGCCGTGTCGTGGGCCGAACACTGTCTGGGTCCTGGAAATATTTCGATACTGTGGGCCGAGAGATGCCGCTGAGGGCCGCAAACTCTTCCATGTTCCTGATCTTCGTCATGCCAGTCTGTTCGTCCGCCTTGATCTTATCATAGTTTTACATATTCTTTGCGCGCGCAAAAAAAATCAATAGCCTGGCCGGTGATATCGGAATTATGCAAGGCAAGGGGTGTGAATGTATCTTGGGATCGACATCGGAACGTCAGCGGTCAAACTTGTCTGCGCGGATGCGGGGCGAATTCTTGCGACCTCTTCCGTGGGGATCGGGACATCGTCGCCACAGCCCGGCTGGTCCGAGCAGAACCCGGAGATTTGGTGGCAGGCGACGCGTGATGCGCTGGGCCAGCTTGCAGGGGAAATCACCCTGTCGGATGTGAAAGCGGTCGGATTGTCGGGGCAGATGCATGGGGCCGTGTTGCTGGACCGCGATCAACGTCCCATCCGTCCGGCAATTCTGTGGAATGACAGCCGCGCGGTTCGCGAATGCGACGACATTCGCGCCGCACAGCCGCAGGTTGGTCACATCGCAGGCGTCCTGCCCTTGCCCGGCTTTACGGCGCCCAAGATTGCCTGGCTGAAACGGCATGAACCGCACAATTATGCCCGACTCTCCCATATCCTGCTGCCAAAGGATTATGTCGGCCTACTTCTACATGGAGAGCTTGCAACCGATACTTCCGATGCCGCAGGAACAATGTGGCTCGATCAGGCTTCACGCCGCTGGCATACCGGAATGGCGGAAGCCACGGATGTCGCTGTTGACTGGCTGCCGCAGGTGTTCGACGGCCACAATGTCGTTGGCACGGTAACAACGCAGGCTGCAGTTGAGACCGGATTGAACTCCGGCGTGCCCGTCGTGGCCGGAGGTGGGGATGCGGCAACCGGTGCGGTGTCATTGGGCGCAACCGAACCTGGACGTGGGTTTATCTCGTTGGGGACATCTGGTCAGTTGTTTGTTGCGGATCGTAAATACAAGCCCAACCCCGAACGCTATGTCCATGCGTTTGCGCATACATTGCCCGACCGCTGGTATCAAATGGCGGCGATGCTGAACGGGGCAAGGCCCATTTCGTGGATTGGTGATCAGCTGGGGCTGTCCGCTGCCGAGGTTGTCGGGCTTGCTGAAACCGTCAGCGGTGATCGTGTGCCCATATTCCTGCCCTACCTGACAGGTGAGCGCAGCCCCCTGGGGGACCCGCATATCCGAGCCTGTTTCTTTGGCCTTGAGGACGCCACAACGCGTGCCGAGATCTGCCGCTCGGTGGTCGAGGCAATCGCCTTTTGTTTTGCTGATGCTGCACAGAGTTTTGGCGACACCATTGACAGTTTGCCAGAACTTGCAGCGATTGGCGGGGGCAGTCGATCTGATCTGTTGCTGGGTCTGATTTCAGCTGTAACCGAGAAGCCCATAGTGCGATCAGTGGGGGCGGAATCCGGCCCGGCCTATGGCGCCGCCCGGCTGGCGGCCTGTGCTGACGGTGCGCTGACCATAGCTGATCTGGCCGAGCAACCTGCGACGACGAACAGGTTCGAGCCTGTTGAAATGTATGCGTTATTTGAACGCCTGGGGCGGTTTCGGCGGCTTTACACAGTCGTAAGCGCCGTGGACTGAGCGCCCCTCAGGTCAGGGTTTTGAACATAAAGGTAGTTGGTTCCAGCTGATCATTTTCCGGGTTGCGGCAGTAGTTCGGAATTTCTCCGGCAATTTCAAACCCAAGGCTTTGATAGAGGAGGAGCGACGGGTCCGTGCTGCGCGTGTCCAGCACCAAAAGGGACCGCCCCAGTTCGCGTGCCCGCGCCTCAACCGCCGCCATAAGCGCCCGCCCAATGCCCCGCCGTCGCGCGCGGGGATGAACAAGCAGCTTGGACACGTCGGCGCGATGCGCTTGGTTGGGCATCGCGGCAGGCACCAGCTGTGCGGTGCCGACAATTCGTTCGCCATCACGATAGACGAATATCTCGGCTGCGCCGGTCTGGATGTTTGGCCAGACATGGGACTGCCAATAGCGCAGCGCGTCGCCCGACGGAAATGGCTGAATGAACCCGATACTCGCCCCGTCATGCACGCAGGCGTGCAGTATCTCTGTCAGATCGTTCATGGCTTGGTTCAGATCATTGGCCGCCAGTCGTAAGATCATATCAGCACCATCAAATACCGCGCACCGCGGTCGGCGTGGGTTTCGAAACGTGTCGGGCCAGACAGGTGATAGCGCAGGCAATCCCCGCTCGTCAGATGATGCGCGGTTCCATCCACGGTCAGGGTCAGGCCACCGTCCAGCATGATCAGGTGATGCTCCTGCCCGTGTTTTGGCGGCGTGTCATAGGTGATCACAACGCCTGGGGGCAGATGGCCTTCCATGACCTCTCCGCCAAGACCCGCGGCCGGAGGGGAGACGGATCGCCGGGTAAAGCCGGTTTCGGGGTCGCGCCATTCGGGTTGATTTTCGAAGGGAACGCGGGGGGCGAAACTGTCCTCGACCATCATCAATAGACGCGACATCGGCAGCCCATAGGCCGCACATAACCGGCCCAGAGTTTCTGCGGTTGGGCTGACATCCCCCTTTTCCAAGCGCGACAGAGTGGCCCGGCTGACACCGCTGTGTTCCGCCAACTGATCCAGCGACCATCCCCGCGTTTGGCGAAGTTGATTCAGGTGGTTTGCAAGGCGGTCTGATAGGGTATCAGGCATAGCTCGTATATGGGAATCATTTTCATATATGAGATTATTGACCGGAAAACATAACTTCACAATAGAAAAGGGCGCAGAAAACTACGCCCTTCTGCTCGATGGAATGAAAGATTACTTCCAGCCGGCCTCGTTAAAGATTTTCTGTGCCTCGGGGATGTTCTTGGCAACCTCGGACAGGTTGATCTCGTCGGCTTTGTACTCACCCAGGGCGGCAACGTTATCCGCAAGGGCGACGCCTTCGACCGCCGGGAATTCGTCATTGCCGTTCGAGAAATAAACCTGCGCCTGATCGCTGGCGAGGTATTCCAGGAACTTGATCGCGTTGTCCTTGTTCGGGGCATTTGCGGCAACGCCAGCACCGGACAAGTTCATATGTGCGCCTTCGGCTTCTTGCGCCGGGAACTGGACGCCGATCATGTCAATCTCAGCGCTCAGGCCTTTGACGTCTTTACGCATTGCACGGGCAAAGTAGTAGGAGTTCGAAACGGCGATCTCGCATTCACCCGAAACAATGCCGCGCAGCTGGTCAGTGTCACCGCCCTGTGGTTCACGCGCCATGTTCGCGACCATGCCTTCGGCCCAGGTCTTGGCGGTTTCCGCGCCGTGGTTTGTGATGATCGAGGCCAGCAGGGTCTGGTTATAGGTGTTGCTGGACGACCGGATGCAGACCAAACCTTTGTATTCGGGCTTGGCCAGATCCAGATAAGACGCGGGCGGGTTGGTAACATCGGCCTTGTCAAAGAAGATGATCCGCGCGCGCTGCGAAAAGCCATACCACTGGTTGTCTTCGTCCTGCAGGTTGGCGGGAATACGTTCTTCCAGAACCGCGCTTTCGACCGGCTGCAGGATACCCGCGTTCTTGGCACGCGCCAGACGCGAGGTATCAACGGTCAGCAAAATATCTGCGGGTGAGTTCGCGCCCTCGGCCTCCATCCGAGCAATCAGCTCGTCCGCTTTGCCTTCGATGCGGTTGATGGTGATACCGGTGGCCTCTTCGAAATCGGAATAGAGGCGTTCGTCAGTGTCGTAGTGGCGCGAAGAATAAAGGTTCAGTTCGCCCTCGGCAGCGGCAGAGGTCGCGATCAGGGCCGTCAGGGCGGCGGCAACGCAGGTAGAGGATTTCAGCATCATGTGTCCCAACATTGAAAATCGGCGCGGGTAATAACCCGACTGAAATGGTCAATTAAACGATTCTCAGGGGGATGCAAGAAATTCCGACAAAATTAGTTGGTCAAATCACTGCCAACATGTCGCTGGCTCCGACCAAGTGGTGCAGCACAGCGGGGCCTTAGGGTCGGCAAAGCCCATCCTGGCTACGCCGTCATGGCTGGCCTAGTCGTGTTGATTTAAAAACTGAAAGATCGAGAGATGCTGCTTAGCGCTTTCTCTGTCTTTTTTCAGGTTCAGTTGGAGACGGGTCCGGGACAGGTGCGGGGGCCGGCTCAGGGTCTGGATCGTCGGTCAACACCGGTTCTTTTTTCAGCATGACCTGTGTGACAGCTTCCATGTATTTCTGCAGCAGGACCGGCGGATCGGCCGGGGCCAGTTTGATGGTCAGCCTGCTTGCGCCTTCTTGGCTGTACGCATAGCGCGAGGAATAGCTGGCATTGACTTGCGCTGCGACAGGGCCCCAACCACCTTTGACCGAAGCGCTGCCCGCTTTTTCGGTTTGCTTGGTCATTGAGATCGCCATTTTGACCTCAATTTCGGCTTCTTGCACCGCGTAGAATGCGGGTAGAAAGCCCATGGAAACCAAACTGAATTCTTTGGGGGGGCCATTTGGGTTGGACAGGTCCGGAAGCTGGATCTTCTGATCGGCCATATATTTGGCGACATCTGTAGAATGTCGATCCAACTCGGTCTGCGACTCGGCAACGGAAAGCGCAAGCTTTTGAACCATTTCCGCAAACGGGACGTTTAGCAGTTCCTGCCCGATACTCATTTCCAATCTCCTCTGTTAATTCAGTCTTTCTCAATAATTTGCGTGGCGGTCCGCCTCCTGACGGAAAAAGTGACCTTGGATGCGTTCTGGCTGATCGCCTGTTTTCGGGCATTCGTCGCGATTTGGGCTTTGGTGCCGTCCTGACCCAACCCAACAACCGCTTCGACTTTGACGTTGTCGATGGTGAAATCACTGCTGCCATCAGACCCGGCGAGGATCTGTTCACCCAGGGCTTGCGAGAATTCCTGCGCGTTGACGACCTGTGTGTCAGGATCGTCCGCTCCCATTGCCGCGCGGCCCTCGGCCATCGGGTTCATCACCGGGTTACCCGCGCCCATCAACATGCCGCCGCTGCCTTCTTCCAGATCGTCGATCCGTTCTTGGAGGTCGTTGATCGTCTCGAGCAGCGCGACTTCGCGCGCCTCCATTGCCGTCATGCGGTTTTCAAGTGACTGAAGCAGTGTGGTGAATGCCTCGGGCATCTCGGTGACGCGGACATCAATAGACGGTCGGGCGGGTGCTTTAACCTTCCTCTTAACGGTCTTCCTCCCCCCCGCGGGTGTTTTAACCTTACTCTTATCTGTCTTCCCACCCTCTGCTGTCACTCTAACCTTCCTCCTAACTGCCATCCGACCCACCTTCGTCTACCGGCCCCGGTGCGAACCGCATCCGCATGGTCGAGGCGCTCTTGGAATCGATTGTATCGGTTTGCGTCAGCTTTGGCCCAAACAGAAAGGCACCAATGACCCCGCGCTTGCCTTCCTCGGTGGAACTGGTCATCTCCATGACAACCTTCAGTTCCACGTCGACATCCTGCATGTGGTAAAAGACTGGCGGAATGCCCATCTCGCGCAGTTCCTGGGGGTAGTTCTTCAGCGCGTTCAACTGATCCAGGCTAAGCTGCTCGGCGGCCTGGGCCACGCTGCTGCCTATGTCGGCTACCATCTCAGTCAGAGTTGTTCCGAATATCTTGTCCAGATCATCGTTGGCCAATCCGACCTCCCGTCATAAAAATCACGGAAAGCGTAGCACGAGATCGCCCTATCACAACGTTGAATCTCAGAACCGAACTTTCTGAGCGAATTCCTGCAGTTCCGTCCGCATTACATCTGGTTGAAATGCCGGACAAAAAAAACCGCACCCGAAGGCGCGGTTCTTTGAATTCAGTATGTGCAGTTCTTAGCCCTGACGAGCTTTGAACCGACGCTGCGTCTTGTTGATCACGTAGACGCGGCCTTTGCGACGCACAACCCGGCAATCACGGTGCCGGTTCTTGAGCGAGCGGAGCGAGTTCTTGACCTTCATGGGTCTGTCTCCAATCTGCGGCGCCTTCATCAAGGACGTGGCCAGCGCCTGGGTTTGCGGGTGCCCCGGAAATCCGAAGCAGTGAGTTCATGGTGGGCGGTACAAGGATCGAACTTGTGACCCCTTCGATGTCAACGAAGTGCTCTACCGCTGAGCTAACCGCCCATGAAACCGTCGCGTGGCCAACCCCATAACGAAATGGGGCGCGGAACCCCGCGCCGGTAGCGGGGTCTATAAAAGGAGTCGCAAAAGGGTTCAAGGGGTTTGGTAGAACTATTTTCCGGTCTATGTTTGGTGCGAACAAGGAGTCGCCATGCAAAACGCTGCTTACCTACTGGATATGCCTGCCAAGCGCACGTCCTGTGTGGTTTTTTCCTCTCCGCATAGCGGTCGAAACTATCCAAATGGGCTGATGAAGCGGTCGGTTCTCAGCCAAGATGTGATTCGTTCTTCCGAGGATGCTTTTGTGGATCAGTTATTTTCATCAGCGGCGGACCATGGTGCGCCACTGATTTCGGCGATGATGCCACGCGCCTATGTCGATCTGAACCGCAGCGCAGAAGAGCTGGATCCAGCCCTTATTCAGGGCGCGCGCCGCCAAGGCCATAACCCGCGGGTAGCGTCCGGGCTGGGGGTGATTCCGCGTGTGGTCGCCAATGGTCGAGAAATCTATCGCGGTAAGCTGACCATGGATGAGGCGCGTCTGCGAATCGATACCTGTTGGCGTCCCTATCATGCCCGGATCAAATCGTTGCTGGCAGAATCGCATCAGGAATTCGGGCAGGCGATTCTGATCGACTGTCATTCGATGCCGCACGAAGCCGTGGCCCTTGCGTCCACAGTCAATTCCAGACGTCCCGAGATCGTGCTGGGGGATCGGTTCGGTGCCTCTGCAGCGCCAGAGGTCGTCGAACAGATAGAGGCCGCTTTCGTCTCGGCGGGTCTGAGCGTGGCCCGAAATACGCCGTTTGCCGGGGCCTATGTGACCCAGACCTATGGACGCCCCAGCCGCCACCAGCATGCTGTACAGATCGAGATCGACAGATCCCTGTATATGGATGAAAGCAGGATCGAGCCGAATGACAATTTCGCTGCCTTCAAAGAGACCCTGGGCGAAATCATCATGGATATTGCGCGGATCGGGCCTGAGCCGCTGCAGCTTGCAGCCGAATAACCTCAGCGCAGGGCACGTCCTTTGACGATGGCATCCGTCCCAAAGCGGCGGCGAATCTCATCCGTTGCGCGTTCGGCCTGCGATCTGCGCGAGGCATCCGGGTCCAGCAGATCCCCTGAAATATCCGCCTGATCCTCGGGGCACAGATCCGACAGGCCACACCCCAACAGCCGATAGGGGCCCTGATCACCAACCTGATCGAACAGCGCCCGTGCTGTGCGATAGATCCGATCGGCGATCTGCGTGGCATCGCGAAGAGAAACGCGTCGTGTAATGAGTTTGTGATTGGCCCGTTTCAGTTTGAGCGTCACAACCCGCCCGGCCAGCCCCTTGGCCTTGGCCCGATCCGAGACTTTTTCGGCCATCCGCCAAAGGTGCCCATCCAGAATGTCGGCATTGGCCGTATCTTCAAAAAAGGTCGTTTCGTTGCTGATGGACTTCATCGGTTCATGTGCCGAAACCCGGCGCTTGTCCTGACCGCGGGCCAGATGCCACAGCCGGTAGCCCATGGAGCCAAACCGCGCGGTCAGATCCTCTTGGTCCCAGCGCAACAGGTCCGAGAACAAGCGTATGCCTGCGCGGTCCAGCGATTCCTGCGCCGCAGGGCCTATGCCCCAGATCAGGCGCACTGGCTTGTCGTTCAAAAACGCGGATGTCTCTTCCTCGCCGATCACCGAAAATCCGCGCGGCTTGTCCAGATCGGATGCGACCTTGGCCAGAAACTTGTTATGTGACAGCCCGATTGACCCGGTCAGCCCCAACTCGTCCTTCATCCGTTTGACCAATCGTGCAAGCATGACTGCGGGAGGCGCACCGTGCAGACGTTGCGTGCCGGATAGGTCCATGAACGCTTCGTCCAGCGAAAGCGGTTCAACAATCGGCGTCAGCTCGTCCATCATCGACCTGATTTGGCGCGAAGCCTCGGCATAGACCGACATGCGCGGTTTGATCACGACAGCGTCGGGGCATAGTTGCAACGCCTTGAACATCGGCATTGCCGAACGGACGCCGCGAATCCGGGCTACATAACAAGCCGTAGACACAACACCGCGCTTGCCGCCCCCGATAATGACGGGTTTGTCGGCCAGCTCCGGATTGTCCCGTTTTTCGACAGAGGCGTAGAAGGCATCGCAATCCATATGTGCGATGGACAGGTCAAACAATTCAGGATGCGTTTTGATGCGCGGGCTGCCGCAGTCCGGGCAGCGGCGTTCCTTCGTCAGTTCTGTCAGGCAATCTCGGCAGAGGCCGGGCATTTTCTTTTCCCGTCTTCCATGCGGTCCGTAAGGTTCGGTGACTATATCATTCGCATGCCACGGGCAAAACCCGCACAGTGAGGGTAGGAACCAGATCTGCCAAAAGAAGGCCCCCCGCAAAGTGGCGGGGGGAGGTGACGGACCTCAGGAAGAGATGGTCCGCGGGGAGTATCACCTACTTAGATTCTCTCAAAATCGAATTTTTCGATAGAACCCAGTTCACACAGTGGAAACTCGTGTTTTGCATGTGTGTTTTGGGGCACAGGGACGATTTGGCGCGGATCGGGTGAAAAGTGACCTAAGGTCAACTGTTTGCGGGTTGTTCTTGCGAAAATTTAGCCTGATTTAGCCGGATTGCCCTAGTGTCGGGATGAGGAATTTAACTCTGCAAGCACCGCCTCTGCGGCGGCTTTAGGGTCTTGCGCCTGATAGATTGGGCGTCCCACTACGATGTGATCGGCGCCGTCACCGATGGCAGTTGCCGGGGTTGCGACCCGTTTCTGATCACCCAACGCGGCACCTGCGGGCCGAACGCCGGGTGTCACGATCAAGCGATTTTCGGCTTGGGGCAGGGCACGGATCAGCGCGGCCTCTTGCGGGCTGGCGATGACGCCATCGGCACCCGCCTCCAACGCTTTGGCCGCGCGTTCGACAACCAGGTCCTGGACATCGCCCGACTTCAGCAGGCTGGCATCCAGATCATCCCGGTTCAACGAGGTCAGGATGGTTACGGCCAGGATCTTGAGGTCTTTGCCAGACGCACCCTCTTTGGCGGCCTGCACCACGTGCGGGTCACCATGTACGGTCAGGAAATCCAAATCGAACTGTGCCAGACCGCGCACCGCATTTTCCACCGTATTACCGATGTCGAACAGTTTCATGTCCAGAAAGATGCGCTTGCCCTGATCCTGCTTTAACTCGTTCGCCAGGGCTAGCCCGCCCCCTGTCAGCATTCCCAGGCCGATCTTGTAGAATGAGACACTGTCCCCCAGCCGCTCGGCCAAGGCCAGACCGTCCAGGGCGTTGGGGACATCAAGGGCTACAATCAGGCGGTCATCGGACATTGGGGGCTCCTTTTTGGCAAACGTCTGCGTCCTAACGGTTTCGTGCGCTTCTGTCCATGCGCGCCTTGCGTGATTCAGATCACGGCAGAGGTTTCCGACTGTGCTATTATCGCGTTGTGCAACTGGGACGGAATTCGGAATGAGACAGTTTACGAAACCCACTATCGCAATCTGCGCGGGGCTGATGCTGGCCGGGTGTCAGGACATGGCGCTGGAAAAAGAGGCTGCTGATACAGTTCTGAGGTCTCCGACGAACGACAACCTCCGGCTGATTGGCGGTTATCGTTCGATGGATGATGACTGTCAGGTTACGGGGGAATCCGCCTTTACCGTGGATTTTCTGGATGACGCCGCCGATCTGGTTTCCTGCCCGACAGGCAGCGATGCGGCGCAATCGCTTGTCGATATGTACGGTGCGCGTTCTGTGGCGAAAACTGGGGGGTATACAGTTTATTCTGTGCCGCGTCGGTAGGTTGGATTCTGTTGGCAGACCCCTTGAACCGCGCAAGATATTTCCCAGATTGAATGTGAGGCCCAGACCGACGCGCGCTGCCAGGCGGGCGCGTCAAAACCGGGCGCTTAGAGAAGGAGCAAAATATGGACTTGAACAAGTTCACCGAGCGGGCACGAGGTTTCGTGCAGGCAGCGCAAACGATTGCGATGCGCGAGGGGCACCAGAGGTTGACCCCTGAACATATACTCAAAGCCTTGATGGACGATGATCAGGGGCTGGCCAGCAATCTGATCACCCGCGCAGGCGGAGCGCCCAGCCGTGTCGTTAACGCACTGGATGCGTCCATGGCCAAAATTCCCAAGGTCAGCGGCGATGCGGGCCAGGTTTATCTGGATGGTCAGACCGCCAAAGTTCTGGATGAAGCTGAAAAGATCGCCACCAAGGCAGGCGATAGTTTCGTGCCGGTTGAACGTATTCTGATGGCGCTGTGCATGGTGAAATCCAAAGCCAAGGATGCTTTGGAAGATGGCGCGGTGACGGCGCAGAAACTGAACGAAGCCATCAATGACATCCGCAAGGGCCGCACTGCTGACACCGCATCGGCGGAAGATGGTTATGACGCGCTCAAGAAATACGCGCGTGACCTGACCGAAGCGGCTGCTGAGGGCAAGATCGACCCGATCATCGGACGGGATGAGGAAATCCGCCGCTCGATGCAGGTTCTGTCGCGCCGCACCAAGAACAACCCGGTTCTGATCGGGGAACCCGGCGTCGGTAAAACCGCGATTGCCGAAGGTATGGCCCTGCGCATCATCAATGGGGATGTGCCGGAATCGCTAAAGGATAAAAAGTTGCTCGCGCTCGACATGGGTGCGCTGATCGCAGGTGCGAAATACCGTGGTGAGTTCGAAGAACGCCTCAAGGCGGTTTTGACCGAAGTGACCGAAGCCGCCGGTGAAATCATCTTGTTCATTGATGAGATGCACACGCTGGTGGGCGCGGGCAAATCCGACGGCGCGATGGATGCTGCCAACCTGATCAAGCCTGCGCTTGCTCGGGGTGAGCTGCATTGTATCGGTGCAACCACGCTGGATGAGTATCGCAAATACGTGGAAAAAGACGCGGCTTTGGCGCGCCGGTTCCAGCCGGTTGTGGTGCAGGAACCGACTGTCGAGGACACGATCAGCATCCTGCGCGGTATCAAGGAAAAGTACGAGTTGCACCATGGTGTGCGTATCTCGGACTCGGCTTTGGTGTCGGCAGCGACCCTGTCGCATCGCTACATCACTGATCGCTTCCTGCCCGATAAAGCTATCGACCTTGTCGATGAAGCGTCGGCTCGCTTGCGGATGGAAGTGGATAGCAAGCCCGAAGAACTCGATCAGCTGGATCGTCAGATTCTGCAGATGCAGATCGAGGAGCAGGCGCTGAAGCTCGAAGATGATGCGGCATCGAAGGATCGTCTGGAAACCTTGCAAAAGGATCTGGCCGATCTGCAGGAGCAATCCGCCGAGATGACTGCACAGTGGCAAGCCGAACGTGACAAGCTGGCTGGTGCGCGCGATCTGAAGGAACAGCTCGACAAGGCACGGGCCGATCTGGAAATCGCCAAGCGCGAAGGCAACCTCGCCAAGGCGGGTGAGCTGTCCTATGGCGTCATCCCCGAGCTTGAGAAGAAGCTGACCGAAGCCGAAAACGCCGAAAGCAGCCAGATGATGGCCGAGGAAACGGTGCGTCCGGAACAGATCGCTTCGGTGGTCGAACGCTGGACCGGTATCCCGACCTCGAAAATGCTGGAAGGTGAGCGCGAGAAACTGCTGCGGATGGAAGACGATCTGCATTCCCGCGTGATCGGTCAGGATGCGGCGGTCACTGCTGTTTCAAATGCCGTGCGCCGTGCGCGGGCCGGTCTGAATGACGAAGGCCGCCCGCTGGGCTCGTTCCTGTTCCTCGGACCAACCGGCGTGGGGAAAACCGAGCTGACCAAGGCGGTGGCGAACTTCCTGTTCGACGACGACAACGCGATGGTGCGCATCGACATGTCCGAGTTCATGGAGAAACACGCGGTTGCCCGTCTGATAGGTGCCCCTCCGGGCTATGTCGGCTATGACGAAGGCGGTGTGCTGACCGAAGCCGTGCGGCGCAGGCCCTATCAGGTTGTGCTGTTTGACGAGGTCGAAAAGGCGCATCCGGATGTGTTCAACGTGCTGTTGCAGGTACTGGATGATGGTGTGCTGACCGATGGTCAGGGCCGCACCGTGGACTTCAAGCAGACGCTGATCATCCTGACCTCGAACCTCGGCTCTCAGGCGCTCAGCCAGTTGCCCGACGGTGCCGACAGTGCACAGGCACGGCGGGATGTGATGGATGCGGTCCGGGCGCATTTCCGGCCCGAATTCCTGAACCGTCTGGACGAAACGATCATCTTCGACCGTCTGAAACGGGGTGATATGGATGGCATTGTCGATATCCAAATGGCACGCCTGCAAAAACGTCTGGCCGTGCGGAAGATCGAGCTGGTTCTGGACGACGGGGCTAAGGAATGGCTGGCCAACGAGGGCTATGACCCGGTTTTCGGTGCTCGCCCACTGAAACGCGTGATCCAACGCGCCTTGCAGAACCCGCTGGCCGAGGCGCTGCTGGCGGGTGAGATCAAGGATGGCGAGTCTATTCCGGTCACCGCCGGGGCCGAGGGCCTGATCATAGGCGATCGGCTGGGCACGTCTGAGCGACCACGACCGGATGATGCCGTGGTGCATTGAACCTAAACTGATTGTTGAATGGACCCGCTTGACTGGTGGGTCCATTCTTGAATTTACCCGCGTTTTTTTGCGACTAACCCCCGGCTTGTCCGAGAGGGTGGGCCAGATGGGAAAGAATAGACCGTTTCGCAATCAAAACCTGCTTCATCTAGCAGCTCTAAGATCTCCGCGCGCTGAAACGTTTTATGTCGCCATTGCAACCAGATGATGGCGTTACACCAATGTGGCTTTGATACCACCAAAAACAGGCGACCCCCCGGGCGCAGCAGTCTGTGAATGTCTTGCAAGGCTTGGGACGGATCTGCGCAATGTTCAATCACATGGGCCGCAAGAGCTACGCTCACGGGGTCTAGATTGACATTACCTAGCACCCCTTGGGCTAGTTCTGGTTCGACCCCCCGCGCCCGCAGAGCCTTTTGGCCTTGCCTGATCATCCCCGCGCTGGGTTCAAGTAAGGTTATCCTGGCCGGTTTTCCGTGGACCGCTACCCAGGCCTCGGCGAAGGACGCAGTGCCAGCCCCAATATCGACCACATGTGTCACTTCGTCAGCGACAGGCAATCCCGAGGTCAGGAATTCTAGGTAGCCATCATAGTACCCAAGCGCGCGCATCTTGTCCCGCCACCGGGGCGCGGCTGTATCGTAGCGATGCGTGATTTCGGCAATGGGTTTGGGCATCGGTCCGTGCTTTGAAGGTATGCTGTATCACTAGTGCATCGTGGCTTTAGACCAAGGCGAATATCCGTGCCGGACCTCCGGTGCCGCCAGCATGTTTCGGTGCGCCGATGACCAGCGTGGCCCCCGCGGCCGGAACCCGATCCAGGCCCGCAAGGCATTCGATGCCAAACCGGCCCGAGGGCAGCCAGGCATAGTGGGTGGCGAAATCAGCAGACATGCCGTGATCCAGCGACAGGGTATCCACCGCAATCGACCGCGCGCCGGTGTCTTCCAATAACATCTGCGCCGCTTCGACGTGAAACCCGGGATAGTGCTGCGCCTCACCGTCGAAATTGCGGAACCCGTCCGTGGCGGTCTTGCCAGACCAACCGGAATGCATCGCTACGCAAGCGCCGTCGGGGATGTCTCCGTTGGCCGCAATCCACGCCTTCAGATCATCCGGGGTAACGCGGGTGTCGGCGTCTTCGGCCGCGCGGGCGGCGATATTGACGACACAAAGCGGTGCAACCAGATCAGTCACCGATATCTCATCGACCGACATACCATCCGCGGAAAAATGCAGAGGCGCATCTATATGCGTGCCGGTATGTTCGTTGATCGACAGATTGAACAGGTTAAAGCCGTGATCCGCGAAGTTGAACGCCTGTTCGGCGGAAATGCCCGGTTCCCCTCCCCAGGTGGGGAAGTCTGGGCTGAGCGTATGGGTCATGTCCTCGACCCCGCCATGACCTGCGGCCAGCGCTGCTGGTGCAATCGCTCCGGTGGTCGCAGCCGCAACGCTCGTGGCGGCCGCAGCTTTGAAGAAACTCCGCCGCGACAGCATTCGATCTTTGACGGCATTCATAACGCAGATGTCACACATTCTTCTTCTCCCACTGGTGGATTTCAATCGTTGGATGGGTCGTCCATCTTTTCCCTTGTTGGTAATACCTGCGGCCCAGCCTGCATTTTTGAGGCCTGCGTTGTAAAGGTGGTGACCACAGGTGGTGCCGCGACAACAGCCTCACCCCCCTGATACGTTACAAACTGGTCGCTCAATCGTGAGGCCTGTTTCCTTGGCTCTGTGCTATCAGCGGACTACCTCACCTCAGAGGATGTATGAAGACGGAGACTTAGATGGCGCATCGCTGGACCAACACATTGACACATGCCGACGTCACCCCCCGGGCGGCGTTTCTGAACCGGCGCCAGATGATGGCCGGGATGGCGGGTGTCGGATTGGCAGGGCTGGCGCAGGGGGCAGCCGCGCAAGAGGCGCTGGAGCCGAATACCTGGGAAGAGATCACCGGTTATAACAATTATTACGAGTTTGGTACGCGGAAAGAAGATCCTGCAAAATACGCCTATACTCTTGTTACTGAGCCGTGGAGCATCAAGATTGACGGTCTGGTGGACAAGCCCGGCGATTACAATTTCAAGGACATCCTGTCCGAAATGACCGTCGAAGAACGGATATACCGGTTTCGCTGTGTCGAGGCATGGTCGATGGTGATCCCTTGGAACGGGTTTGAACTGGCCGATCTGCTGAACATGGCCGGTGTTCAGGAAGGCGCCAAATACGTGGCCTTTGAAACCGCTTATCGTCCAGATGAAATGCCGGGTGTTCAGTATCCGGTTCTGGACTGGCCGTACCGTGAAGGTCTGCGGCTGGACGAAGCTATGCACCCGCTGACCCTGATGGCCACAGGTATCTATGGCCGGCCGATCCCGAACCAGAACGGTGCCCCATTGCGTCTGGTGGTTCCGTGGAAATACGGGTTCAAATCCATCAAGTCGATCGTTCGCATTACGGTGTCAGATGTTGAGCCGCCGACAAGCTGGAACATGGCCGGTCCGCGCGAATATGGTTTCTATAGTAACGTGAACCCCAATGTGGATCACCCGCGCTGGTCGCAGGCCTCGGAGCGCCAAATCGGCGGTGGGCTGTTTGCCAAGCGCATCCCGACGCTCATGTTCAATGGCTACGAGGACGAGGTCGCCGGGCTTTACGAAGGCATGGATCTGTCCAAGCATTATTGAGAGTATGAGCGCGCTGAACCAGATATTCTGTCGGATCCCTGTTTGGGCCGTCTATTTGCTGGGGGTCCTGCCGACACCTTGGCTGTTCTATCAAGGGCTGACCGGAGGTTTGGGTGCCGACCCGATTGAGGCTCTTGAGCATAAGTACGGCAAACTGGCATTGCAGTTTTTGATTGTTGTTCTGGCTATATCGCCCCTGCGCAGGTTTGTTGGCGTGAACCTGATCAAGTTCAGGCGGGCGCTGGGCGTTTTGACATTTATATATATCAGTCTGCATCTTTTGGTTTGGCTGGTATTGGATGTGCAGGCCCCCGGGCAGATCTGGGCGGACATCCTGAAGCGCCCCTATATAACAGTAGGTATGGCGGCATTTGTTCTGACGCTGCCACTGGCCGTGACGTCGAACAACTTTTCAGTACGGCAGCTTGGCCCTGGCTGGCGCGCGCTTCAGCGTTTGGTCTATCCGGCAGCAGTTCTGGGGGGCGTGCATTATGTAATGCAGGCCAAAGGATTTCAGATCGAACCCTTGATCTATTTGTCCGTGATTTTGGCTTTGCTTGCTTTGCGCCTACCGATCTCGACCCTGATGAGCCGATTCCGGGGTGCGATTCCGCCCGACTCGGCCTGAGTCTCTCGGTAAGCCTGTGCGAAACACAATTTTCCGTACGCATTTTGGCGGTTGGTCGCCGTATTTGGACCTGGTACTATTTGTAAGTATTTGTTTTATTTCATTAAATAATAGTTCTGAAGATTTTCGCGAGTTTCGGGAATTTTCCGCTTGCGGTGTATGTTTGTAATGCTTAGAACCCCCTTCACCGGCGCTGCTGAGGCGCTTGGGACACACTGGAGAGAC
>NZ_JBXWOT010000006.1:0-184680 GCF_059611025.1 Ruegeria sp. CDSB114 | reverse complement strand
TGAACAGGCATCTCCCAACCAGCAAAATCAACCAACTTACCTCCCAACTCAACATGCAAACCATGCAAAGGCGTGCGCTTAATATCCGTCATAAATAAACCCTTTCCCAAGCCAGTTTTCCGAGGTCATCGAATAGCTTGCAACGATGAATTTGCAGGACAGTCTGATATCACCAAGGTTCCTGTGGACGGTCTTGCGAGTCAACAACAATACCGCCCGGCCAGATTCGGGGGTGAGCGAGAATAATTTCCAAACCGCAACGAACGGCTCTGGCCCCGGACCTAGACCTGTCCTAAGACTTGCCACGCAAGAGGGACCGACATGTCACATATCACACTGGTGCGTCACGGGCAGGCCAACACTACCGCGCGCGACGAAAAGAACTATGACAAGCTCAGCGATCTGGGGCATCAGCAGGCCCGCTGGCTGGGGGCGCATCTGCAGGACACACGCAGCCATTTTCCCCGGGTCTATTGCGGCACCCTGATCCGCCACGCCGAGACCACCGCCAGCATGGGGCTGGCTGATCCGATCCGCGATCCGCGGCTGAACGAGATCGAGTATTTCACCATCGCGCAGCTGTTCGAGGAACAGCACGGAGTGAAAGTGCCCACTGATCGCGAAGGTTTTGTCGAGCATCTGCCCCGCACCTTTGCCGCCTGGGCCGATGGCGCCATCAAAAACACACCGGAAACCTTCGAGGAATTCGAAACCCGGGTGCGCGACGCGCTGACCGATATCGGAACCGAAGGCGGCCCTGCCATCGTTGTGACCTCGGGCGGATTGATTTCGATGGTTGTCCGGCAGGCGATGGGGCTGGATATCCCGGCCATGGCGCGGGTGGCTCTTGCCATCATGAACACATCAATGCACCGTTTATACCCGATAGGTACACAGCTCAGCCCGGTTCTGTTCAATGCCGTTCCGCATCTGGAAGCACCAGACCGGCAGTTTGCACAGACCCACCTGTAACCCCAAACCAGAGGCTTTGTGATGCAACTTTACTATGCCCCTCGCACGATTTCGGTCGCCGTTGCGATTGCACTGGAAGAGGCCGGGCTGGACTATGAGGCCATCCAACTGGACTTTGCCGGTGGAGAGCAAACCAAATCCGCCTACAAGCAGATCAACCCAAAAGGCCGGGTTCCGGCGTTGGTGGTAGACGGTGGGATTTTGACCGAAACCGGGGCACTTTTGGAGTTCATCGCAGCAATGGCTCCGAAGGCCGGGCTGGTGCCTGCGGACCCGATCATGGCCGCCCGGATGCGCGAGGTGATGTATTACCTTGCCTCGACCATGCATGTGAACCACGCCCATAAGCTGCGCGGCGCACGGTGGGCCGACAAGAAATCCAGCTGGAAGGATATGACGGCAAAAGTCGCGCAGACCATGGCAGCGTCCTGCGACTATATCTGTTCGAACGGTCTGCGTGGACCGTTTGTGCTGGGCGAGGCGTTCTCGCTTGCCGATGCCTATTTGTATGTGGTTTGCAGTTGGTTGGAAGGCGACGGCGTCGACATCGCAGCCTACCCCAAGATCGTCGCCTTTCGTGAGGCGGCAGAGGCGCGCGCTTCGCTGAAAGCCGTACGTGCCGCCGGAATGCTCTGATAAAGGGGACAAAATATGACGCATCTATGGGTCCGGGCCGAACAGCGCCCGAACGAAGAACGGGTCGGGCTGACCCCTGAAGGCGCTTTGGCTCTGATCGCTGCTGGCATCCGCGTAACGGTCGAGGAAAGCCATGTTCGCGCCATCCCCATCGACGGTTACAAGGCTGCTGGCTGCGAGATCGCGCCCGAGAATTCCTGGCCAGATGCACCTAATGACGCGATCATCTTTGGCCTCAAGGAACTGCCCGAGGATGGCACGCCCCTGCCCCACCGCCACATCATGTTCGGCCATGCCTATAAGGGTCAGCATTCCGGCCGGGCGCTGCTAGAACGGTTCAAGGCCGGGGGCGGAACGCTGTATGATCTGGAATATCTTGTCGAGGAAAACGGCCGCCGAGTCGCCGCCTTTGGCTATTGGGCCGGCTATGCCGGGGCTGCGGTGACACTCAAGACTTGGGCCGCGCAGCAGCGGGGCGCGGAATGCCCTCCGGTTGGTGTCTATCCCAGCAAGGACGCGTTGAATTTCGAGCTTCTGGCTGAACTAGATGCCATCGAGGCCAATAAACCAAGGGCCATCGTCATCGGTGCTCTTGGCCGCGTGGGTACCGGCGCCAGCGACCTTTGCACGGCGATGGGTGTCAGTGTCACCAAGTGGGACATGGCCGAAACCGCCAGCGGCGGGCCGTTCCCTGAAATCCTCGACCACGACCTGTTCCTGAACTGTATCTTCGCGCGCCCAGGCACGCCGATTTTTGTCCCGCATGAGGCACTGGCCGCTGACCGCAAGCTGACCGCCATCGGCGATGTCGCCTGTGACCCTGACAGCGATTATAACCCTGTTCCGGTTTATGACCGAGCAACCACTTGGGACGCACCTGCCCTGCGCGTGGCGACCAATCCGGTTCTTGATGTAGTTGCAATCGACAATCTGCCGTCGATGCTACCGGTCGAAAGCTCGGAAGATTATGCAGCACAGCTTCTGCCTTCTCTGTTGACCCTGACCGACTTGGACAGCGGCGTCTGGGGCCGGGCCCGCGATACGTTCGACAACCATGTCTAGGAGTAGCCACGCATGGAACACCTGATCGGGGGCGCGGCTGCGGTGCTGGGCACTGTATGTTGGCTTCCTCAAACCCTAAAGACCTGGCGCTCCCGCGAGACCAAGGATCTGTCTATGCCGGCGAACCTGTTGATTCTGGCCACGCTGAGCCTGTGGCTGATTTACGGAGTGATGATTGCGGCATGGCCGCTGATATTGGGTAATGTGATATCGATCCTGCTTGTCAGCGCGATCGTGATTGCAAAACTGAGGTTTGGCTGAACAGCCGTAAAGGAGTTTTCACATGACGATTCACTGGTGTGGCACCGGCCTGTCGGCCATTCCCGGCTTACGCCGCCTGATCGAAGGCGGGCAAAAGGTCACAGTCTGGAACAGGACAATCGAAAAGGCCAAGGCCGAAGTTGGTGACCTGACCAGCGATATCCGCGTTTTTGACATCGACGCCTTGGCCGCGGTGCTGGAACAGGGCGATGTCATCGTTTCGATGTTGCCCGGCGATTGGCACGTGCCCTTGGCCGAGCTTGCAATCGCGAAACAGGCGAATTTCGTCTCATCCTCCTATATCGCCCCCGAGATGCGCGCGTTGGACGACGCGGCCCGCGAAGCCGGGGTGGCGCTGGTCAACGAGGTCGGGCTGGACCCGGGCATCGATCACTTGATGGCTCATGCACTGATCGACGACTATCGCGCTTCGGACGCGTTCGACCCGCAGAACCACCTGAGTTTCATCTCTTATTGCGGTGGTATCCCCAGGCATCCGAACCCGTTCCGGTACAAGTTCAGCTGGTCACCGCTGGGTGTGCTCAAGGCGTTGCGTTCACCATCGAAATCAATTCGCAATTATGCTCTGCTGGACGTGGCGCGCCCATGGGATGCGATTACCAGCTATATCGCACCCCTGCCCACACCCGAAAGCTTTGAGGTCTACCCGAACCGCGACTCGATCCCGTTCATGGCGCAGTACCATTTCGAGGATCACTGGCCGGTCAAGGAATTCGTCCGCGGTACGCTGCGTCTGAATGGCTGGGCCGATGCGTGGTCAGATGTGTTTGCCGAAATCGAAACCCTGTCAGGGCCCGAAGGCGATGCACGCCTGAAGGAGATGTCGGACCAGTTCTGGGCCGAAAACGCCTATGACGAGGGCGAGCCGGACCGTGTGGTTCTGTGTGTGGGCCTGAAGGCGGAAAAAGACGGCGTTCCGGTCTGGCACAAAACCTATGTGATGGATGCCTGGGGTGACGACCGCGGCACGGCAATGGCGCGGCTGGTCTCGGTCCCCGTTTCACTGGCTGTCGAAGCCGTCTTGAACCGCGCTATCCCGGCAGGCGTTCATGCGGCCCCCAATGATCCAAAGCTGGTGCAGAGTTGGATGGCTGAAATTGACCGGCTGGCGCAGCATCTGCAGGTGGTGGATCACGCGGGCTGAAAACTAAGCCCGCACCAACCTGGATTGGCCGGGTTGGTACATCAATTCAGATGCGTATACGCGAGATCGACAAGGTTTCTACGCAATTCCGGTCCAAACAAGTGTTCAGCTGCATAGCGGTGTTCTTCGGAGCCCTTATCCGAGCCCGAAAAGTAATATTCGCCACCCGAAACACACTCAAACATGGCGCTGTCTACTATCAACCTATTTGCATATTCTTTTGACGCAGTCTGCTCGAATCCGATTGCTGTGCCGAGGTAAACAACCTGCACCAGGACCTTTGCACGCCAATCACCTTGGTCGATCAGGTCATACGGCGTATCAAAACCAGCTCCGCTGTGAAAATCTGGATATTGCTCTGCAAACTGCAATGCAATGTCTTCGCAGCTAAGCTCAGCATAGCTCGCGCGTTTTTCAGGAAACAGAGGCGGGCAATCTGGGCCAGCAAGTCGGCAGGCCTCAAGGAACTTGCGGCGATCATATGCATTGTGTGGATCGGCATGTAACGCTTCGGAAAAGGCCAAAGCCGAGGGTCTATACTCCTTTGCCCGCAATCTGAAATAGCCAGCATAGCTCCAGGCCCACGGGCCCACTTTATGGTTGGCTATGGCGTCTTCAACCAGAGGCTCAACCTCTGACAACCGATCCATCCGGCGCAAGAGTTTGGCTTTTGTCTCTAGCGAATAGTCATTACCCGGGGCAATCTCCAGCGCTGCCTCAATTGCCTCCATCGCCGCTGGGTATTCTTCGGCGCGGGCGTGGGCCAGCGCCTTCCACTGCCACGGCACGCGGCTTTCAGGGTCTTCTGCAATAGCCAGATCAGCCTCGCTTTGGGCAGCCTCCCAGTCTCTATTCCACATATGTGCCCGCATCTTGTGTCGATGGATCAGCGACCGGGTTGACGGGTTATATGCCGCCCATATCAACAACGTATCACAGGCGGCCAACTTGTCTTCCAAGTCAGCCTTACTAAAGTTGCAGGTAGCCATCAGCTTTTTACGTTCTTGGCCTAGCACCAAAACCCCAGCGATTGCGATCAAGACAATACCCGTTAGAACACGGGCGAGCTTCGATTTTCTGTGTCGCAAAGAAGCTGGGGTATCGGATGTCATTCGTTCAACCAAAAGTAGTTCACCCGAACCTAAATCAAACCTGGCTAAAATTGTCCACGACCATCCCTTTATCCGATTAAACCACCAGACAAGAAGGTGTGGAAAACTCTGTCCTCGATCCGTTGCGCAATCGCCTACATCAGATCGTTTTCCACATCTTCCGCCGATACCCCCAGCGCATCCAAACCATTTTCCAGATGATCTGACATGTGCGGCGTGCCGATCAGGTAATCAGCGCAGGGGGTTGAGGCTTCGGCCCTTGCGGTGGCGATGGCTTCGACCAGATCCTCGGCGAAGAAGCTTTCACGCCCGATCCACATGATAGCCACCAGTTCGGCCTGTTCGTCCTCGCTCATGTGATCAATGAACGCGCGCAACTCGCCCTCGGCCCGATTCAGCTCGCGCCCCATCAGCGCAACCTGAGCAACTTTTCTTGCTGAAATTTCCAACATGACCCGACTCCTGTGTTCGCGGCTTTCGAATGAAACAACCACTAGGCAGAGCCCGAGTCTTTGATCTTGAACAAACGCGTTAGCGCAGGCGCACACGCGAAACCGGCTGATCCGGCACCGGTGCGGTTCTGAACGGGCGAAAGGTGGCTTTTTTCACCCAAAGTTTAAGTGCTTGCCAGATGATCAGCGCAAAGGTCCGCCGCGCACCAAATGGGCGGCGCAGCAGCGACCACAGGATCACCCGGTTGGTCAGCGGACGGCGTGTCCCGGTCAGGGTGGCGATCAATCCGCCCTCGGGGCGGGTATACTCGATCCAAACGCCAACACGTTCGGGGCGATAGTCGAAACGGAAGGTATAGCTGCCCTCGATCTTCTGGAAGGGCGAAACATGCAGCAGCTTGTCAGCCACCATCCTGTCGGTTGCCTTGATGGGTGAAAAGCCGGGATTGTGGCACAGATAGCTGTGGCGCGTGCCATAGGTATTGGTCACCTCGGCCACAACCGCATAGAGCGCACCCTGCCCATCGAAACAGAACCAGAAGCTGACCGGGTTGAAGACATGACCCAAAACCCGGGGCTGGGTCAGCAACATCAGGCGCGCCGGTTGCGCCACCTGCATCTGATCGAACTGGGTGCGCAGCCATACGGCAGCGCCGCCTTGGCCCGGCGCCCCCCCGTGGTCCTGCGACCGCCAGTTGGTAAGGTTGGACCGGTTCACCGAAAACAGCACTGGTGTAGTCAGATCACATTCGGGGTTCAGAAGAATGTAGTCGACCGAATAGCGGAAGGCGTTTTCGATCGCCCCCTTGCGCCCGTGAAAGGTATGGCCCGCAACATGATCAACGGTTTGTGTCATTCAGTATGGTCCGGCCCGCTTGTAACCGCCCGGAGGGGCGTGGTTTTCTGAAGGTTTCTGTTAGTTAGAATACGGCATCCAGCCAGGATTGGATCAAAAATATCGCTTCAGAGTGATCCGGCTTGGGACACCAACCGTATTGTGGTTATGTTTACCGATATAGACACCGTGACCTTGGACGAGCCGGCGGCTATACCCGCCGTGCTCAAGCCATGGCGCTCAAGAAAACGCATCAAGGGTAAACAGGTGAACGGAACACAAAGCAGTTGCGACACCAGGATTGAGTGGGTGGACCATGTCAGGCGCATTCGGGATGCGCAGGATCAGGCGGCTTTTGCCGAGCTGTTCCAGCATTTTGCGCCGCGTATCAAGGCGTTCCTGATGAAGTCAGGCTCGGACGCGACCATGTCCGAGGAATGTGCGCAAGAGGTGATGGCGACCTTGTGGCACAAGGCCCATCTGTTCGATCCGACCCGGGCAACGGTGGCCACATGGGTGTTCACCATCGCACGGAACAAACGCATCGACGCCCTGCGCAAGCAACGGCGCCCCGAACCGGAAGAACTGGGATGGGGCCCCGAGTCCGAACCTGATCAGGACGACGTGATCGTCTTGCAACAAGAAACCGCGCAGCTGCGCACTGCCTTGAAGGCGTTGCCTGACGCGCAAAGAGACTTGATCGAAAAGGCCTATTTCGGAGACCTGAGTCACCGGGAAATTGCGTTTCAGACTGGATTGCCTCTGGGAACGATCAAATCAAGAATTAGGCTGGCGCTGGATCGCCTGCGCCACGCAATGAACTGAGACAGAGACGATGAGCAAACAGATTAAGCATCACCTGACGGAAGATCTGCTGATGGCATATGCCGCTGGCAGCCTGCCCGAAGCGTTCGATCTGATGGTCGCGACCCATCTGTCGCTGTGTGACCATTGCCGCGCGCAGGCTGAAAGCTTTGATGCGGTTGGCGGACAGATACTGGACGAGCTGCCCTATCCTGCCCAAATGAGCGACAGCGCGCTGGCTGCGACGATGGCGCTGATCGCCCAAGGCGCACCGACCCCCAAGCCCGTGAACAAGGGCTGCGCCGTCCTACCTGCCCCCCTGCAGGACTACGTCGGCGGCACTGTCAACGACATCCGATGGCGGCCCATCGGAATGGGCGTCAGACAAGCTATCTTGCCGACGAGCGGCGACGCTTCGGCACGTCTGCTGTTCATTCCGGCCGGAACCGCAGTTCCGGATCACAGCCATAACGGTATGGAATTGACCATGGTTCTGCAGGGTGCGTTCTCGGATGAGGTTGATCACTTTGCACGCGGCGATGTCGAGATTGCCGATGAAGATCTGCATCACACCCCGACCGCAGACATTACCGCAGATTGCATCTGTCTGGCCGTTACCGACGCGCCGCTAAAATTCACCAAGCTCATGCCCCGCTTGTTCCAGCCCTTCCTGCGTATCTGATCTCTGGGACCTGACGCGGTGTGCTGGCCAATTCCGGCCAATGTCGCATCGAACGGCTTGTCAGATTTCGTGCCGCGCCAGCGGTACAACGCCCGGCGTGTCGTCAGGTGCGATCTCTTCGAAATCGAAATTGTCCAGTCGCTGCGCCCGGCGCCCTGCCTTTTCAGCGCTGATCTTGATTTCCGAGATATCCTTGGCCGCCTGCCCGAAATGACGGTCCAGATTGGAAACCCGATCGCCCAGGCGATCTACATCCTTGTGCAGCAGACCCAGCTCTTTGCGGATAGCACCCGCCTGTTCCCGCATCCTTGCGTCCTTCAGGATCGCGCGCATCGTGTTCAGCGTTGCCATGCAGGTGGTGGGCGAGACGATCCAAACGCGTTTGGTAAAGCTCTCCTGCACCAATTCGGGAAACTTGGCGTGCAACTCGGCATAAACCGCTTCAGAAGGTAGGAACATCAACGCGCCATCGGCGGTTTCCCCGTCCAGAATGTATTTCTCGGAGATGTCGTTGATATGCTTGCGCACAGTTGTTCGGAACATCTGCACCGCCGCTTTCAGCTCCGTATCATTGGTCGACCCGATCAGCGCCTCATACGCTTCCAACGGGAATTTGCTGTCGATCACAATGGGGCCTGGTGGGTTGGGCAGGTGAATCAGGCAATCCGCCCGACGCCCGTTCGACAAGGTCGCCTGCAGCTTGAAACTGTCCGAGGGCAATGCCTTGGAGACGATATCGTTCAACTGAATCTCTCCGAACGCACCGCGCGTCTGTTTGTTCGACAGAATATCCTGAAGCGACAGCACATCGCCCGACAGTTTGGTGATGTTATCCTGCGCCTTGTCGATGGCCGCCAGACGCTCCTGCAACTGGGTCAGTGACGTCGCCGTCTGTTTCGACGAGCCGTGCAGCGATTCCTTCATCCGCTCCTGCATCTCGGCCAGCGCACGCGCGGATTTCATCGCGTTATCTGCCAGCCGATCGTTCATCTGCTGCTGCACCGAAGACAGGCGGGATTCAACCGTCTGGATCACCTGCAGCTGCGCATTGGCCTGCGTGTCCGAGACATGCTGCAGACCACCGCGCAGCTGCTCTTGTCCTTGTCCCAACTGCTGAACATGCTGACCCAGATGCGCCATTTGCCGCGACAGTGGCTCGGCCATCCTGGCTGACCGGTTGGCCGCTCGCAAAGACAGGAACAGCAGCAACAGGATCAATGCCACCACCCCGCCAACGATCAGGATCACGGGGTCGTTCAATGCAAATTGGGTTCCTGCAATCTCGATCATTTTGCCTCGGGTGTTCTTGTTTTATTCTTCATAGCCCGCGCACCCCGCGGGATCAACTGCGTCCGAACAATCGTTCGATATCGGCCAGTTTCAGTTCCACATAAGTTGGCCGCCCATGGTTGCACTGGCCGGAATGGGGTGTCGCCTCCATCTCGCGCAGCAGGGCGTTCATCTCTTCGGCCCGCATTCGGCGGCCCGAGCGGATCGAACCGTGACAGGCGACACGGCTGAGGATCGCCTCAATCCGCGCCTGCACCATCTGGCTTTCACCCTGATCGGACAGCTCATCCAGAATATCCAGAATCATTGCGCGGGCGTTGACCTCACCCAGAATGGCCGGGGTTTCACGCACGGCAACCGCACCGCCGCCGAAGGGCTCGAGCTTCAGGCCAAAGCGCGAAAGATCATCTGCCACAGCCATAAGTCGCGCGCAGTCGCCTTCAGACAACTCTACGATCTCGGGGATCAGCAGCGCCTGCGCCGCCACGCCGTTCGCCGCCATCTGGGTTTTGAGCTTTTCGTAGACCAACCGCTCATGCGCGGCGTGCTGATCGACAATCACCATACCATCAGCGGTCTGGGCGATAATGTAGTTTTCATGCACCTGCCCGCGTGCAGCCCCCAAAGGCAGGTCTTCTACCGGCGTCTCGGAAACAGATTCCGCGACCGGCTCGACCACGCTGCCGCTGTAATCGCGGGTCAGTTCAGCAAAGCCCGGTGCCTGCGCCTGATAGGCCATCTGGCGCGCGGCAGGTGAAGGGCGATCCATCTGATACACCCGCGCCGGAATGGGTTGCGGTGATTCAGGCCGCATCGCGCCAAGCGTCGCGTTTGCGACGGTCGAGGACGCCCGGTGCCCCGCTTCGGCTAGTGCGTGCCGCAGGGCCGAGACGATCAGCCCGCGTGCGACGCCGGGATCGCGGAACCGCACTTCGGATTTGGCAGGGTGCACGTTCACATCCACCAGCGCCGGATCACAGTCGATGAACAGAGCCGCCGCCGGATGCCGATCACGGCTGAGAAAGTCGAAATAGGCCGCCCGCAATGCACCGGTCAGCATCTTGTCACGCACAGGCCGTCCATTGACGAACAGGTACTGCGCCACCGCTGCGCCCCGAGAATAGGTCGGCAGAGCGGCATAGCCATACAGCCGGATACCCTCACGCGTGGCGTCAATTTGCAACGCGTTCTCGGCAAACTCGCGCCCGATCACGCGGGCCAGTCGGGCATGCAACGCGTCAAACAGATCACCATTCTCGCGGTCAGCACGGAAGGTTACGCGCCCCTCGCCGCCGCCCGAGACATCGCGCAGGGTAAAGGTGACCGAGGGCTCGGCCATGGCCAGACGTTTGACCGTATCGGCGATGGCCTGCGTCTCGGCGCGGTCGGTACGCATGAATTTCAGACGCGCAGGCGTGGCAAAGAACAGATCGCGCAACTCGACCACGGTACCCGCGCGCAGAGCCGCGGGTTTCACCGCGGACATTGTGCCACCAGCGACCTGAATCTGCGCCGCATCCGCCCCCGGAACACGACTGGTTATGGTCAAACGCCCGACCGCGCCCAGCGAGGGCAACGCCTCACCGCGAAAGCCGAAAGTATGAATGTTCAGCAGATCCGACCCGTCGATTTTCGAGGTTGCGTGGCGGGACAAAGCCAACGGCAAGTCCGCCGCCGCAATACCACAGCCGTCATCGGTGACGCGAATCAGCGTCTTGCCCCCATCGGCGATCTCTATCGCAACCCGCGTGGCACCTGCATCAATGGCGTTCTCGATCAATTCCTTGACCGCAGAGGCCGGTCGCTCGACCACTTCGCCGGCTGCGATCCGGTTGATTGCAGCATCGTCCAACTGCCGAATTACCGGTCGAAACTCGTTGATATTGGGGTTTGCCTGCTCCATACCCCTAGACCTAGCACATGCGCACACGATTCTGCCACCGCTATGGTATTCAGATTTTGTGCAAGAGGGGGGCGTTCGGACAATCGCGCCATGTCGGCCTGCAAGGCGACGACCTTGATCACGATTGCCCGAACAAGCCGGGGTGAGTGGTGGTCAGTTGCTTAACAATACAACAACCTTAGCACGATCTGCAGATTAAGGCTCATTAACTCTGGCCGTGCTGTTCGCGTTGGCAAAGTTCAGCCGAAATACGGCATCAGCCAACAGCAGGAATTTGCCGGATCAGACAGTGCCTGGAGCGCCGGCGCGGGTCCGGCAGGGGCCGAAAACAGCCGCAAGCGCCAGAATCACACCCGATACCGTTGCGATCATTCCGGCGGCACTCACGGCATCGCGGGCACCCAGCCAAAATGGGCCATAGCCCGCCAGAACATAGCCCATCACCGCCGAAACCACGGCAAATACAACACTCCATGCGATTTGAGTTTCCAATCGGTTGGTCATCAACCGCGCCGCAGCGGGGGGGCAGATGAACATGGCGATCACGATGATCGAGCCAACCGCGTCGAAGGCTGCGACGGCAGCTATCGCCGCTGTGATCACCAGCGCAAACCCCAAAGGACCGGTCCGAATACCAATCGTGCTGGCAAAACCTTCGTCAAAGGTCGAAATCTTCAATGGTCGCCAGAATACCCAGGTAAACAGCGAAACCCCCGCAAGCGTCAGCGCGATACGCGGCAATTCCGGGGGCAACCCCGCAAGCGCGGCCGGGTCCCGCAGCGAGGCCCATCCCGTTGCGTCCAGCCAGATCAGACTTTCGAGATTGCCATACAGCGCGTGTTCCACATCCAGATGCACGGTCGAGGTGTCCGTCTGCTCCAACAAAAGAACACCCGCCGCAAATAGGGTAGTAAAGACCACGCCCATTGCCGCACCGGGTTCGATCTGACCCAGCCTGCGGATCGCCTCGATCATCACCACAGCAACCACGGCAGCACCCGCCGCGCCCAGCATCATCGGCCAGGTCGAGATCGCGCCGGTCAGCAGAAAGGCCACCACGATGCCCGGCAACACTACATGGCTGATCGCATCCCCGATCAGCGCCTGTTTGCGCAGAACCAGAAAGTTTCCCGGAAGAGCGCAGGCAATGGCCGCAAATGTCCCGATCAGCAGCGGTGTCAAAGACAGTGGAACGAATTCTTCGCCGCTCATGTTGCTACCCCCTGCGGGCCACCAATCTGCCGGTCGATTTCGGTAATCTGGTCGTGCGTTAGCACTGTTTCGATATCGCGCAGCCCATCATACAACGCCGCTGTTGCTTCGTGGGCCTGGTCCGTGCGAACGACCTCCCACCGCTTTTCGTCGCGCAGGGCTTTGGCGGCGCGGGCCTTGCCAGCCTCGGTTGCCACGCCGTCGGGGCGTGCCAACCCGGCCCGGCGCAACAAACGCAGGGTCAGCGGCTCATAGATTTTCTGCCCTTGTGCCAACGCAAGCAAGCCCTGCCGGATATGAACCCGACGCTGGAATTGCAGGTGCCGCAACACCGCCGCCATAACACCGCGAACCGGCGCCAACAGCAACGACAGGACAAACACGGCAAAACTGACAAGAACGATAAGCGGACCCGTCGGCAGATTGGGAGCCGCCGCCGACAGCGCCGCACCGATATAGCCCGAGACGCCCCCGATCAGACCCGCCAGCAACACTACTCTTTCGGACCGCTCAGTCCAAAACCGGGCTGTCACCGGCGGAATGATCAAAAGCGCAACGATCAGGATCAACCCGACAACTTTCAGGCCAACCACTGTGACGGCCATTACCAGACCCATCATTGCAAGGTCGATGCGATGCACCGGCAGGCCCCTGGCTGCGGCAAATTCAGGGTCAAAGGCCACGATCGTCATTGGACGGCGGATAATCATGACAAGCGCCAGCGTTGCCGCGCCTCCGATCGCAATGATCATCGCATCTGCCCAAAGCATCCCAGCGGTCGAGCCCAGCAGAAACCCTTCAAGCCCCGCCTGTCGGCCCACACCCATGGTCTGGATCACCGTCAGCAGCACAATGCCGAAACCAAAGAATACAGATAGGACCGCTCCGATCGCGGCATCCTCGGCCAGCCGCGTGTGCCGCGTCAGCCAGTTCATACATAAAAGGCCGATCCAAGCGGATATTGCCGACCCAACGAGCAGGCCGATCAGGTTTCTGCCGTCCCCACCGAGGGCCACAAGCACCATAAAGGCCAGACACACACCCGGCAATGTCGCATGGCTGATCGCATCGCTGACCAGTGCACGTTTGCGCAAGAACAGAAATGTGCCGGTTACCCCGGCGGAAATGCCCAGCAGGCTTGCACCGATTGCGACAAGCGTGGCGTTATAGCCAAGCTGAAGGGTCAGAGCATCCCAATGCATGACTCACCCCAGCGCGCGTGAGATCTGGTCGATCTGCGCAGTAGCCAGACGGCCGCCATAGGCAGATTGCAATGTCTTGGCCGTAAATGCCTCGGCCACGGGCCCCTCGGCGACTTTGCGCGTGTTGATCAGGAAAACATGGTCGAAATAGTCGGTGACGGTCGCCAGGTCATGATGCACCGCAACCACGGTCTTGCCCGCCTCTTTCAGCGATTTCAGGACGGAAATGATGGCCTTTTCCGTTGCCGCATCAACCCCGGCAAAAGGTTCGTCCAGCAGATACAGATCGGCGGCCTGGGCCAAGGCGCGCGCCAGAAAGACCCTCTGCTGCTGGCCGCCTGACAACTGGCCGATCTGCCGGTCGGCAAAGTCACGCATCCCTACACGGTGCAGACAATCCATCGCCTGCGCCTTATGCCGGGCGCGCACCCGCCCCAACAGCCCCAGTTCGCGCGACAAGCCCATCAGAACCACGTCAATCACGCGCGTCGGGAAGTCCCAGTCCACGCTGGCCCGCTGCGGCACATATGCGATCCGGGACCGCTGTCGATCCAGCCGATCGCCAAACACCGTCACCTGACCGGACAGGGGTGAGACAATCCCCAAAGCCGCCTTCAACAGGGTCGATTTACCAGCACCGTTTGGCCCGATGATCGCTGTCATTGCACCCGGCTGCACGGTCATATCAACCGAGAAAACCGCCGGCTTCTGCCCGTACGAGACGGTCAGGCCACGAATGGCCAGCGGGCTTTTTCCAATGTCGTTTTCCGGAAGGGGGATGCCCTGATGTGCCGCCAGTTCCAGCATCTCTTAAAACCCCGCGGACAGATTGCCGCTCATGCCGGTTTTGGGAATATCAGCCCCCAGAGCGCCTGCAATTACAGTGATATTGTGATCCAGCATCCCGATGTAGGTACCCTCATAGGTGCCGGGCTCGCCCATCGCGTCCGAATAAAGCTGTCCACCGACTTCGACCTGATGTCCCCTGGCCGCTGCGCCCTCGATCAGTGCACGCATCGACCGATCCGAGACCGAGCTTTCCACGAAAACTGCCGTCAGTTGCCGGTCAACCAGCGTATCGACCAATTCGCTAATCCGGTTCAGTCCCGCCTCGGATTGGGTTGAAATACCCTGAATTCCAAGCACATCGTACCCGTATTCAGCACCGAAATACCCAAAGGCATCATGTGCCGTCACCAGAACACGGTTGTTTTCCGGGACCGCCGCAAGCACTTGCTTGCCATAAGCCTCCAGTTCCGCAATCCGCACAAGAAAAGCCTCTGTGTTTGCCGCAAAGATGCCCGCGGCCTCGGGGCGCGCCTGGGTCAGCGCTTTTTGCACCTCGACCACGACATCGCGCCACAGGGTCGGGCTCATCCAAAGATGGGGATCGTATTTGTCAGCATAATTGTCATGCGCGTGCAGCTTTGAATTATCAACGCCTTCGGCTACCGCAACAACCATGCGTTTACGCCCAAGGTCATGAAAGAACTCTTCCATCTGCGCCTCAAGATACAGACCATGCCACAGGATCAGATCGGACCTGGTCATAGCGACGATATCACTGCGGGTCTGACGATAGGCATGCGGGTCGACACCGGGGCCCATAAGGCCCTTCACCTCGACCTGATCACCTCCGACCTGACGAGCGGCATCGGCAATCATACCGGTCGTGGCCACCACTTTCAGCGGCGCATCGGCCCAGGCCGAGAATGGGAATACAGCGGCGAATGCCAGCGCTGCAAGGAAACTACGACGAATCATGTCAGGCCCCAGAATTGGTATCTTGCTAAGATGAATATGAGAACCGCTCGCAACTAAGTCAATGCTATTGAGAATTATTCGCAAGAAAACGCCTATTTTGTCCATTTGGTCAAAAAATTTACCCTTCCAATGCCGGATGGCCTTCCATTTGCATCTTACCCGTGCGAATTTGATACAAACCTCCCAAAGGATGTGAAAATGGAAACGCAGAGCTCAGAAAGCCCCGTGCGCACCGCGCATCTGCCGCAAGTGACCGAGCCCCGGAACCCTGGAATGGAGCTTGATCTGGATTGGGTGCGGGCCGTACAGGTCAACACCTCGGCCGTTGAGCGCCGCGCAGCCACCCTGCCGGGTCGGCGCTCGGTAAAAAAGGACTACCAGGCGGCGTGGCTGCTCAAGGCGATCACCCTGATCGACCTGACCACCCTATCGGGAGACGATACCGTCGGCCGTGTCCGGCGCCTGTGCGCCAAAGCGCGGCAACCCGTGGCTTCTGCAACACTTCAGGCGTTGGACATGCCACCGATCACCACCGGCGCGGTCTGTGTCTATCACGACATGATCGAAACCGCTGTGGATGCGCTGAGGGGCACCGGGATTCCGGTGGCCGCCGTATCGACCGGATTCCCTGCAGGCTTGTCCCCGTTCCACCTGCGCGTGGCCGAGATCGAAGAAAGCGTCAAAGCCGGAGCCGAGGAAATCGACATCGTAATCTCTCGGCGTCATGTGCTGTCGGGCGACTGGAAGGCCTTGTATGACGAGATGAAAGCGTTCCGCGTGGCTTGTGGCGACGCGCATGTCAAAGCCATCCTTGCAACCGGCGAACTGGGCAGCCTACGCAACGTGGCGCGTGCCTCGCTGGTCTGCATGATGGCGGGGGCGGATTTCATCAAGACTTCGACCGGTAAGGAAAGCGTCAACGCCACGCTGCCCGTGTCGCTGGTGATGATCCGGGCGATCCGCGATTACTATGACCGCACCGGGTATCGTGTCGGATATAAACCCGCAGGCGGGATTTCCAAAGCCAAGGACGCACTAGTTTACCTGTCGCTGATCAAGGATGAGTTGGGCGACCGTTGGCTGGAGCCGGACCTGTTTCGCTTTGGCGCGTCGTCGCTGTTGGGCGATATCGAACGGCAGCTAGAACATTTCGTAACGGGTGCTTATTCCGCCGGTTACAGGCACTCGATGGGCTGAGGACGAAAACAATGACAGTCAAAGAGATTTTCGAGACCATGGATTACGGCCCTGCCCCCGAAAGCTCAGCCGAAGCGCTGGCCTGGCTGGTCGATCAGGGTGACAAATTTGGTCACTATATCGACGGGGCCTTCACCAAACCGGGCAAGGGGTTCGACAGCCGCAACCCGGCGACCGGAGAGGTTTTGGCCAAGCTGACCCAGGCCAGGCAAGCCGATGTCGACGCCGCCGTATCCGCCGCCCGCAAGGCGCAGCCAAAATGGGAGAAGATGGGCGGTGCGGGTCGTGCGCGCTACCTCTATGCCGTCGCGCGCCTGCTGCAGAAGCACTCGCGTCTGTTTGCAGTGCTGGAAAGCTTGGATAACGGCAAGCCGATCCGTGAATCGCGCGACATCGACATCCCTCTGGTACAGCGCCATTTTTACTACCACGCCGGCATGGCGCAGTTGATGGAAAGCGAACTACCCAACGCCGAAGCGCTGGGAGTGTGTGGACAAATCGTTCCTTGGAACTTCCCGCTGCTGATGCTGGCTTGGAAGATTGCTCCGGCGCTGGCCATGGGTAACACGGTCGTTCTGAAACCTGCCGAATATACCTCTCTGACTGCGCTGCTGTTTGCCGATATCTGCTCACAGGCCGGGCTGCCCAAGGGTGTGGTCAACATCGTCACGGGCGATGGCGCGGTGGGTGAGATGATCGTGGCCTCGGACGTGGACAAGATCGCCTTTACCGGCTCAACCGCAGTGGGTCGGCGCATCCGTGAGGCGACCGCCGGTTCGGGTAAGGCGCTGACTTTGGAGCTGGGCGGCAAGTCCGCCTATATCGTCTTTGACGACGCCGATATCGATTCCGCCATCGAAGGCCTGGTCGACGCGATCTGGTTCAATCAGGGTCAGGTTTGTTGCGCAGGTTCGCGTCTGTTGGTTCAGGAAGGCATCGCCGATCGGTTCCACGAGAAACTGCGCGCCCGAATGGACACTCTGCGCATCGGTGATCCATTGGACAAATGCATCGACGTGGGTGCTGTGGTCGACCCGGTCCAGTTGCAGACCATCAAGAGCATGGTCGACAGCAACTCCGCGGGTCACGTTTATCAGGCGGCTGGCGCGCTGCCCGAAAATGGCTGTTTCTACCCGCCAACGCTGATCTCGGGCCTCGAAACCTCCGATCAACTGATGCAGGAGGAAATTTTCGGTCCGGTGCTGGTGTCCTCGACCTTCCGTACTCCGGAAGAGGCGGTTGAGCTGGCCAACAACACCCGTTACGGGCTGGCGGCAACGGTATGGACCGAGAACGTGAACCTTGCACTGGATATCGCACCGAAGCTGGTCGCGGGCGTTGTCTGGGTGAATGCCACCAATCTGTTCGATGCCGCAGCCGGGTTCGGCGGTGTGCGCGAAAGCGGCTTTGGCCGCGAAGGTGGCTGGGAAGGTCTGACCGCCTACACCAAGCCCAAAGGCAAAGGCAAGCCATTGGCCAAGGCCGAGGCCGCGATGGGCGAAGGTGCCCCGGTCGATCCGATTGACCGTACTGCCAAAATGTATGTCGGCGGCAAACAGGCCCGTCCTGACAGCGGATATTCGAAACCCGTCTGGGGCAAGCCTGGCCTGCTGGGCCATGTGGGTCTGGCCAACCGCAAAGACGTCCGCAACGCGGTCGAGGCCGCAGCGGGGGCCAAGGGTTGGTCCAAGACCACCGGCCATCTACGGGCACAGATCTTGTATTACATCGGCGAAAACCTCTCGGCCCGCGCGGGTGAATTCGCTGCGCGCCTTGATGCCATGACCGGCAGGAAAGACGGCGCGAAAGAGGTCGAAGCCTCGATCCAGCGCCTGTTCACTGCCGCTGCCTGGGCCGACAAGTATGACGGCCAGGTGCACGGCGTTCCGATCCGGGGCGTGGCCATTGCCATGAAAGAACCTGTCGGCGTGATCGGCGCGCTCTGTGCTGACGAGGCGCCGCTGCTGGGTCTGGTCTCGGCCATGGCGCCTGCGATTGCGATGGGCAACCGGGTGGTTCTTGCGGCAAGCGAGCCTTACCCGCTGGCGGCGACGGATTTCTACCAAATCCTCGAAACCTCTGACGTGCCCGCTGGCGTGGTCAACATCCTGACTGGCAGCCACACGGAACTGGCGAAGCCGCTGGCTTCGCATCTGAATGTGGATGCGATCTGGTCATTCTCGTCTACCGATCTGTCGGCCGAGATCGAGCGGGCTTCGGCCGGGAACCTGAAACGGAGTTGGGTTAATAACGCCATGGCAACCGACTGGCACGAGGATCAGACTCGCCGCTTCCTGCAGGCTGCGACCGAGGTTAAAAACATCTGGGTGCCCTACGGCGAGTAGGGCCCCAGCCCTGGAAAACCCAGGGGTGCAAACAGTTTGTTCGGGTACAGATGGCGCGCTGCTGCATAGAGTGATCATTGAATGCACATAACGATGATTAACATGTGACATTGTTCATATACAGCGCCGCCACTATCCCTCAGCTTGGATCCAGTCTTTACAAGGTTGGATCGGTCCATGCTGAGTTTTCCATACGAGTTTCCAGAACTGGTACAGGTCGCCACGATGATCGGCGTCTTTGGCGCGGGCCTCTACATCACCAGCTATTTTCTGCTGCAGATGGGGATCATCCGGGGCAACGGCAGCCTCTACCCCCTGCTTGTGATCGCCGCAGCCGGATGTGTTCTGTTCAGCATGTCGGAAGAATTCAACCTCGCGGGCTCGATCATTCAGCTGGCCTATATCTCGATCTCGATCCTGGGCCTGCTGCGCGGGTTTCTGTCCCGGCATCTGCTTCGGTTTTCAGATGACGAACGTCAGTTCATTGCCCTGCACCTTGAATCGCTGAAACCCCACCAAGCCCGGAAACTGTTGAACACCGCCGCCGTCAAGACCTATGAAAACGGTGACATCCTGATCGAAGAAGGCAAGACAACCGACTTTTTGGGCTTTGTCTTAAAGGGGCGGACCACGATCCTGAAAAACGGCCGGGTCATCAACCAATGTGGCGAAGATGAGATTTTGGGAGAGCTGACCTTTGGCCTTGGGCTGCCTGCCACAGCCACGGTAATAGCCACCGAACCCACCAAATGCCTGGTCTTCGACAATATCAGCCTGATGCGCTTGCTGCGGCGGAGCCGCCATATCGACGATGCATTGAAAGCAGCGCATTTCCGACATACACGGCAAAAGCTGTTGAACAGCAACAAGCACACGCTGCAGGCCCAGAGAAGACCTGCAGCGGCCTAAGGGTCAGCCGTCCAGACCTTCGGGTTTGCCAACGATGGTAAAGTGTAAACCATCTGGGTCCAGCAGTTCGGAGGCCACCCGGTTCACATCCTCAAGCGTCACTGCATTCACCTTGTCATTGCGTGTGGCGATATAGTCGATAGGCAAATCCTCCATCTGCATACCCACCATGATCCCAGCGATCTGGCTGTTGCCATCAAAGCGCAGCGGATAGGCACCGGTCAGATAGGTCTTGGCGTCGTCCAACTCCTTCTGAGTGACCCCTTCGGATGCGGCGCGCGCCCATTCGTTGCGGATCACATCAACGGCTTCGGCGATACGGTCATTGGCCGAGGACACCGACCCAAGATACACAGAGGCCAGATCCTTTGGCACCAGATAGGTCGCCACGCCATAGGTCAGACCGCGTTTTTCGCGCACTTCCTGCATCAGGCGGCTTTCGAAACCCCCGCCGCCAAGAATATGGTTCAACAGATAGGCGGAAAAGAAATCCGGGTCGTCGCGGTCGATCCCGGCATGGCCGAACAGAGCCACCGATTGCGGCGTATCGAACTCGATCACGCTCACTCCGCCAGTGATCGTCACATCGGCCCGCTTAGGGATCGGTTTGCCGGTATCCGGCAGATCAAGCAAGAGCTCGTCCAGCACCGCGCCCAGTTCCTCTGGGGTGATATCGCCGACCGCGCCTACATACAGACGATCCTTGGTAAACACGTTCTCATATGCCGTGACCACATCATCGCGGGTCAAGGCGCTGACACTCTCGATCGTGCCCTTGCCTTCGGAGCCGTAGGGATGATCGCCATAGGCCATTTCCGCAAAGCTGCGCCCGGCAATGTCACTGGGGCTGGTCTGATCTGACCGCAGACCCGACAGAACCTGAGCGCGAACACGGTCTACTGCATCCTGATCGAAACGCGGTTCGTGAATCGTGGTCCGCAGCAGGTCAATCACCTCATCCCTGTTTTCGGTCAGAAACTGTGCCGAGATCGACACTGAATCGTCTGAGGCGCTATACCCGAACGACGCGGCCAGAGATTCCAGCTCGCGCGCATAGGTACGGGCATCCATTTCGCCAGCGCCTTCTTCGATCAGGCCGCTCATCAGATACACCGCGCCGCGCTTTGTCGGGTCGTCCAGCGACGTGCCACCGCGGAACCGCAGCTCCAGGGCGGTGAAGGGGATCGAGTGATCCTCGACCAGCCATGCGGTGATGCCACCCGGCGAGGTGACTTCTTCAATCTCGATCTCGGCCCATGCAGGAACTGCGATGACCAAAGCAATCAGAGTTACAAATATCCGCTTCATTGCGTTACCTCATCGTCTCGCATCAGCCAGCCCGTGACCGAGGTTTCAGGCTGCAGCACCTCGCGCGCGGCGGCGATGATCTGATCACCGGTCACCGCCTGCAGGACATCAGGCCAAGCCTGTACATCTTCGACCGTCAGCCCGCTGGTCAGGGCACGGCCATAGCGATTGCCGATCCCGTCCACATTGTCACGCGCATAGGTCTGCGCGGCGCGCAGCTGCATCTTGATCCGATCCAGATCCTCTTCGTTCACACCTTCGGCGATGAAATCGGTCACGGCCTGATCCATCGCATCCTCGGCCTCTTGCAGCGACACGCCTTCGGCCGGAACAACCAGCAGATCAAATGTGGTATCGTCAAGCGACACGCCTCGGTAGAACGCACCGGTATAGACGACCTTTTGCTGCTCGAACTGCAGTTTTTCATTCAGGTACGACGTCGTGCTGCCTCCCAGTAATTCAGCCAGAAGGAACAGGGCGGCGGCTTTTTCCTGCGCACCTGCGTCCCGTTCGGGTGCAAGATAGCTGCGCTGAACATAGGGCTGCGATACGCGCGCATCCTTAAAGGTCAGACGGCGTTCAGCGGTTTGTGGCGGCTCCTGTGATCGCACCCGTTCGGGCAGGTCCGGGTTTGCCGGGATTACCCCGTAATATTGCTCGGCCAGGGATTTGACCTCGTCTGGCTCAACATCGCCGGTCACCACCAGGATGGCGTTATTTGGCGAATAGTGGATCTGATAGAAGGACAGTGCATCGTCCAGGTCCAGCGTTTCCATCTCGTGTTTCCAACCGATAACGGGGACACCATAGCGGTGGTTGAGGTATTGCGCCGCGCTGACCTGTTCACCGAACAGGGCGCGCGGGTTGTTTTCGGTACGCTGGTTACGCTCTTCCAGGATCACGTCGCGCTCGGTGGCGATGTCGTCATCGGACAGGCGGATATTGCGCATCCTGTCTGACTCCATCCGCATCATCAGCTCAAGCCGGTCGGCAGCGACACGTTGAAAATAGGCGGTGTAATCATACGAGGTGAACGCGTTGTCATTGCCGCCATTGGCCGCGACGGTGGCAGAAAACTCGCCCGCCTCCAGCGTGTCGGTGGCCTTGAACAACAGGTGTTCCAGAAAATGCGCCACACCGGACGAACCAACCGGCTCATCCGCCGATCCGGCGCGATACCAGACCATGTGCTGCACGACTGGGGCGCGGTGATCCTCGATCACGACAACGTCCATACCGTTATCCAGCGTAAAGGTGGTGACCGCCTCGTGCCCAACTTCGGCAAAAACCGGGGTGGCGGCGATCAGAGCAGCCGACAGTGCCAGAGCCCGAACCATGGGGCATCCTCCGTTTCGTTTCTGGTGTTCAAACTACGGTGGTGCCGCGCGGGTTCAACCCCGATGACGGAAAGTTAAGAATTATTCATTGACCGGCGGCGCCGATGGCGTTTCGATCCCAGCGTTCCGCGCAGCCTGGGTTTGCTTGTTCGGGTCGATAGCCCAGCGACGGTAAACCTGCGAATATCGATCTACGTTGAACAGCCGCAAACGGGTCCAGCGCCCCTGACGCTTGCGGAAATCCGCATCTTCTTGGTTGACGACCTGCCGTGTGTTTGACGGAACGCCATATCGGCTAGAGGCCGTGACAAGCGCGCCATCAGAGGCAGGCACAGCGGTATTTGGATTCGAAGCAGCCGGATTCCCGCCCAGCGCGGCAATAGCATCCCCTGTGGGATTGGCATCGGTCAGGTTGGTGCCACCCGGTGTCGGTGCGGGCAAAGAGTTGTAGTTCTCGGGCTGGGTCAGAGGTTTGACCGGCAGAATCGCAAACTCGTCCGGACCCGGGCCCGGCGGCTCGAGGTGGCGCAGACCGATATCCGAACATCCCGCAACCGCAAGACTCATAGTCACAACAAATATGGAACGCGGCAACCGCATGAAAGTCTCCAGCCTGTTTCAGGCGCTTTTATCGTATTTCCAAACCCGCGTCACGAGGGCTTTTTCCTATCAAACAGCACCAACCCGAACGCACCTGCGAATATGAATACATCGGCCAGATTGAACACATAGGGGTTGTCGAAACCACAGCAGGACATGTTCAGAAAATCCAGCACATATCCGTACAACACGCGGTCCACCACATTGCCAAGCGCACCGCCGATCAGCAGGCCGCCACAGACCAACATGAGCTTTGAGGGGGCCGTGCGCATCAACCAAATCAACACGCCCACTGAAATCACCAGTGAAACTCCGATCAGAGCCCAGCGCGCGGCGTCGCCATTGCCCTGAAACAGGCCGAAATTGATGCCGCGATTCTCGCCATATCTGAACACCAGAAAGGGCGGCAGAACGCTGATCGGCTCTTCGGCCACGCGCATCACATGAACGACCAGGTACTTGCTGATCTGGTCGATCAGAAACGCGGTCAGCGCCGCCCAGAGGAGCAATCGGGCACGCATCAGTGACGGAAATGCCGCATGCCGGTAAAGACCATGGCCAGACCGGCCTCATCTGCGGCGGCGATCACGTCGTCATCTCGCATCGAGCCGCCAGGCTGAATCACGCAGGTGGCCCCGGCCTCTGCGGCCTCCATCAAACCGTCGGGAAAGGGGAAGAACGCGTCCGACGCCACCGCTGAGCCGATGGTCAGCGGCTGTGGCAGGCCTAGAACATCGGCCATGCGCTCGGCCTTTTTGGCCGCGATCAGGGCCGAATCCACGCGGCTCATCTGGCCAGCGCCGACACCCACGGTCGCGCCGTCCTTAACATAGACGATGGCGTTGGATTTCACGTGCTTTGCCACCTTCCAGGCAAACAGAAGGTCGCGCATCTGTTCATCCGTCGGGGCCTTCTTGGTGACAACCGTCAGGTCATCCATGCCGACGAAACCGTTATCCTTGTCTTGCACCAACAGACCGCCCGCGACCTGACGCACGGTTTTGCCACCGGCGGTCACATCCGGCAGGCCTTCGGTCGTCAGAAGGCGCAGGTTTTTCTTGGCGGCAAAGATCGCCTTGGCCTCATCCGAGGCGCCAGGTGCGATCACAACCTCGGTGAAAATCCCTGTGATCTCCTGCGCGGTTTCAGCGTCCAGCGGCTGATTCAGGGCCACGATCCCGCCAAAGGCCGAGGTACGGTCACAGTCGAACGCGGCCTTATAGGCGTCCAGCAGCGTGCCTCCTGTCGCAACGCCACACGGGTTGGCATGTTTGATGATGGCACAGGCCGCACCCTTGACGGGATCGAATTCCGCAACCAGCTCAAACGCCGCATCAGTGTCGTTAATGTTGTTATAGCTCAGTTCCTTGCCCTGATGCTGAAGGGCGGTCGCCACACCGGGTCGGTTGGTACCGTCGGTATAAAATGCAGCGGTCTGATGGCTGTTCTCGCCATAGCGCAGTGTCTGTTTCAACTCGCCCGCAAAAGCGCGGCGTTTGGGGGCCTCAAGCAGCAGCGCATCGGCCATCCAGTTCGACACGGCGGTGTCGTAAGCAGCGGTGCGGGCATAGGCCTTTTGCGCCAGCCACTGACGGAAACCATATGAGGTCTTGCCATAATTCTCGTCCAGCTGATCCAACAGCGACGAGTAATCCTCGACATCGACCACGACATTGACAAACGCGTGGTTCTTGGACGCGGCGCGGATCATCGCCGGGCCGCCGATGTCGATATTCTCGATACATTCGTCATAGCCAGCGCCTTTAGCCACGGTCGCCTCGAACGGATAGAGGTTCACCACCAGCAAGTCGATCGCGTCGATGCCGTGTTCGTTCATCGCGGCGACATGGGTGTCATTGTCACGCAAGGCCAGCAAGCCGCCATGCACCATCGGGTGCAGCGTTTTGACCCGGCCATCCATCATCTCGGGGAAACCGGTGATCTCGCTGACATCCTTCACCTCCAACCCCGCATCGCGCAACGCTTTTGCTGTGCCGCCGGTCGACAACAACTCGACCCCGCGGTCGGCCAGCGCCTTACCCAGCTCGATCAGCCCGGTCTTGTCGGATACGGAAAGCAACGCGCGGCGCACGGGGTGAAGATCGGTCATGGGTCCAAAGGTCCTTTTGGCGTCAGTCAAACTCGGGCTCGTCCCGGTGCAGGTCGCGCACGGCAAAGGCTGTATCCTGCGCCTTGCTCAACGTCCACCGGATGCGCGTCGCATACTCCATTGCGCGGCCAGATAGAACGATCTGTTTTGTCGCGCGTGGCTTCAAACGGCCCTTTTCAAGGTAAACACTTGGCTCGATTGACAATTTCCCCACACCATCATGGCGGAACACCCAAATCTCACCGCTTTTGAGCGCCATGGACACCGCCGCACCGCCCAAATCTATCGCCGCATCCACGTCCGGATGCAGATGGAACCGTATGTCAAAGCCGATACCAGTCAGGTTCGACGCATCCAGCGCCTTGTCAAATTGCCGCTTGGCCCTGTCACTTGTGGTAAGCAGAATATCTTCGCCGGTCAGCTCCCGCCCGTCAAAGCGCAGCTCGAACGTTCGGGCATGGGTCAGGCCGAACACTTTCGTATAGCCATCATGCCCGGCCATGAACCGGGTTCCCTCGAACGCGTCTTCGAACTCGACCGGAACATCCTTTGGCGCGTCGACCAGCCCTTCACGTTCCGTACCAGGAACAGCTGAGGTCAGACGCGCACTTGAAAAGCCGTCAAGACAAAGTGTCGAATGCGACGGCGTGGCGCGCCCGGCCCGACGCCATTCCAGCCCAAAGGTTTCCCCAGACCCACAATTCACAATCAGAGGTCGGCGGCCCGAGGTCAGCTCGAACGCCAGGGTCGACGCATGTGCGTTATATGACGCATCCCCTTTGGGCGGCGAACTGGCATCAATAATCACACTGGTCCGTGCCGCATAGAGACGGGCAAATCCCATGGACAGGCCGTTCTCGCTCTGCGGTCTGACGCCGCTTTGCGCCAGAGCCTGATCCAGACGCCCCTCGACCCCGCGCCCGCCCCCGTGGAAACGGGCCAGTGCACCATCCGAATGACGCAGATTGCGCATGGTCGGGGCCATCCGTTTAATCGCATTCGCCTGCGCCCCAGGTGTACCCCGCCCCAAATCGCTAAGTGCCGCCGATGTCCAGGCGAGCAGCGTGAAGACTTCCAGCAGCTCCTCGGGGTTACGCGTGGAGATACCACCTTTTTGATCTATCTGACTGTCACATTCCCGCGCCAGAGCGCGCAGGGCGGGCTCTGCCATCTGCTCAAGCCCTTCCAAAGCCAAACCGGCCTGCACCAGACCGGCTAGCGCCTCGAACCGGGGCAGGCCAGGCGTCGCAGCATGCCAGCGTTTCGACAGGAACCAGGCCTGCTGAGATAGCGAACTGAAAAAGACCTTGCTTTGTTGCTCATCCACACCGCGCAGCAAAAAGATCGCGTGATTGATCCAACGCATCACTCGCCGGCCTGTCAGATCAGGTGCCCAACCGGGCCCGTGCCCGCGCCCATGTGCTTCGATCCAGCCCCAGACCCAGCGTTGCGCCTTTTCGCGCGCCCGGATGTCGCCAACAGCCGCCAGATCATCCAGCCAGGCAAAACCGTGGCGTTCATCGTCGAATCCGGTGCTGGGCGCGGTGACATCCCATAAGCCTGTATCCTGCGCCTCAACCAGATAGCCCGAGAACAGCAGGTTCCCAGCCACCAACTGACGCCCGCGCGCAAATGATCCAACCGTGCGTGGTTCCGGATCGCCCACAAATCCGGTAACGGCCTTGCGCCGCTGACTGAGCCGCGCATAAAGCCGGTTCTGAAACCGCGACCATCGGTTTGCCATGGTGTCCGAATTTGACATGACGCTCGTTACTCTGCCCCTTGCGCTCTGCTGGCGCCTGAGACCCAACGATAGACCGGAGCAATCGTCAAGTCATCGAAAAGCGTGCCTTCAGGTCGATTTCGTCAGGCAGGCGATATAGAAGCCGTCCATGCCGCCTGTCCCCGGCCAATAGTCAGGCCGCAGACGCAAACCGCCCTCTTCGGTGATCCAGCCGGCTTCGACCCCCGCGACCTGCAAAGCGGCCCGGTCCGCTTGCATATCAGGATACATCTGTAGCGCCTCTTCAACCTGCACCTCGCCTTCATCGGGCAGTAACGAGCAGGTGCAGTACACCAACCGCCCGCCCGGTTTCAGAAGGGTCCAGGCATGAGCAAGCATCTGCGTTTGCAGCTCGATCAGCGCGCCGAATTCCGACCCGTCCTTGGCAAAGGGCAGATCAGGATGGCGGCGGATCGTGCCGGTGGCGGAACAGGGCGCATCCAGCAGGAGGGCGTCATACTGACCCTGGTGTTCCAGCGCGTCAGCCGCGATGACCGAAGCCATCAGGCCCGTCCGCGTCAGGTTCTCGCGGACTCGTTCCAGCCGCGATTCCGAGATATCCAGCGCAGTCACATCGGCCCCCGCAGCCGCCAGCTGCAACGACTTGCCACCGGGCGCAGCGCAAAGGTCCAGAATTTTCTCTCCGGCCTTAGGCGCCAGGACTCGGACAGGCAGTGCGGCGGCGGCATCCTGAACCCACCAGTCACCGCGATCATATCCCGGCAGAGCGGACACCTGCCCCGCATCCCGAACCCGCATCGAACCGGTCGGAAGCATCTCACCCGGCGCGGTTGCCCCTGGCTTGACTGAAAGATCCAGCGGCGCGCCCTCGAAATGCGCCAGCTCCATGCCGGTCACGGCCTCGGCACCCCAGGCCATGATCAACGGATCGCGCAGCCACTCGGGCAGGCGCGGCACACGCATTTTCGGCCAAGCCTCTGGCCCTTCCGCCGCGACCTTGCGCAGAACCGCGTTCACCAACCCCTTGAGCCGTCCATGCTTGCGCGAGCGACCGACAATCTCAACCATGGAATTTACGACGCCATGCGCTGCCTCGCCATGGCACAGCTCAACCGCTCCCAGACGCAGGGCATTATGCACGGTCAGGGCGGGGGTGCGGTTCAGGTGATTGACCAACAGACGGTCGGCGCGTTCGAGCCCACGCAGCGTTTGCAACGCCAGCCGCTGTGCCCGCGCCCGGTCTTCTGGTGCCAATCGCTCCAGCGCACCTGCAGCCAGACATTCTGACATCAGCCGCCCCTCACCCAAGATCTGATCCAGAAGGTAGATTGCGCTGCGTCGCGCGGCCGTTGCGTTATCGGACATTGAATCGCCTTTGATGTGACCCTCGTCCGCATTGCCAAGGGCGGACGGGGGCGTATATCAAGCCAATGCACTGAAAGGAACCCGATGTCATGAATGACGAGCCCAAAGACCTGCCGCCTGCCGCACAACGCGCGCTGGCCGAGGCGGAGGACCGCCACCGCAAGGCCGAAGCCGACGCAAAAGCGCGACCCAAAGAGCTGGGCGGACGCGACGGCCCCGATCCTGCACGTTATGGCGATTGGGAAAAGAAAGGCATCGCGATAGATTTCTGATCAGTCCCCGCGCAGGGCCTGCAGAAAATCCGCGATGAGCGCCCGTTGCTTATTGGATTTCGCACGCTCTTCGGGCCAGGTCAGCCAATAGCCATCTTTTGCGTTCAATTCGGGCAAATCCAGTCGACGCAACCGCCCCGCTCGCAAGTCCGATTGCGCCAAGGGCATGGATCCCAACACAACGCCCAAACCCTGCCGAGCCGCCGAAATCGCATGTTCCATCGAATCGAAGCTCATTTTCGAGGGCGGCAGGTCGGTCTGAGTGGTGTTTTTCGCCCAATCACGCCAGCCGGGCCTTTCACCGCGCAGATCAATCAAGGGCGCGGACCAATCCACACCAGGCGCGGCCATCGGCACCAGCACTTCGGCGGCAATCAGTTCGGAATCTCGCCCGGGCCACGCCCCACGCCCATAGCGGATTTGAAGCCAAGTCCTTTCTTCATCCAGCGAAGACCGTCGCGCCACAGAATCTGTCAGCACCCGAACTTTGGGGCGCAGGTCGTGAAAACGTGCAAGAGCGGGTATGACGAGGGCCTTAATATGGGAAGACAGGCCAGCCACCCGCAATTCGCGCGGGGATTTTCCGAAAAGGTCTTCGGTATTGCGCTCGAGCGCTTGCAAGCTGTCCTGGACCAGCGGCAGATAGCTTTCGCCCTCGACGGTCAGAGATACACCGCGCGCCTCGCGCACAAACAGCGTGCGGCCCAACCAGGCCTCAAGGTTGCCGATGCGCTGACTGACGGCAGCCTGCGTTAGACCGAACTCGCGCGCCGCTGCCGAGAATCCACCCAACCGCCCCGCCGCTTCGAATACGCGCAACCAGTCCAGAGGGGGCAAGCCAATCTTCTTTTTATCCATAAGTTTTTCCAGGCCTCAGCAGCAACAAGGATTAATTGTCGTAATGCCACAGGGGACGTATATCCTCAAGCAAAGCCCGCGCGAACAGGAGAAACCCCATGCTGCGCTCTGCCACCCATACTCCGTCAATCGTCACCGTGGAATTCGATACAGGCCCAAGTACCCGCTTTCACGCCATCTGGCTACGCGACAACGCGCTTGATCCTGACACACGGGCACCGGGCAACGGACAGCGCCTGATCACCATTGGCGATATCCCCGCCGATACCATGGTCAGCGCTGCCTCAGTGGCCAACGGCGACCTCACCGTCACATTTCAACCCGAAAACAAGACTGTCACTTTCCCCGCTGATTGGCTGGCTGCGCATAGCTATGACCAAGAGGACAGCCGCACCTTTGGCCGCACCGCGCCCGGGATCACCACCTGGGAGCAAGGGCTCGACGCGCCCAGCGCTGACTGGAGCGACGTCCACGCAAACCCCGCAGCCAAGCGCGGCTGGCTGGCAATGGTCGCCGAATACGGGTTTGCCAAACTGACCAGCGGCCCGACCGAACCGGAATCTCTGTTGAAGGTGGCCGATCTGTTCGGATACGTCCGTCAGACCAACTATGGCCCCTATTTCGAGGTTCGAACCGAGGTGAACCCGACCAACCTGGCATTTACAGGGCTTGGCCTTCAGGCGCACACGGACAACCCCTATCGCGACCCGGTACCGACATTGCAGATCCTCTACTGCCTGGAGAACAGCGCCGAGGGTGGAGATTCCATTGTTGTGGACGGGTTCCGGGCGGCGGAGAAACTGCGCGATCAGAACCCCGATGGATTTGCCCTGTTGGCAGGTTTCCCGGCCCGGTTCGAATACAAGGGCTCGGACGGGGTCTGCCTGCGGTCGCGCCGCCCAATGATTGAGCTATCGCCCGATGGCGAGTTGATCGGTATCCGCTTTAACAACCGCTCGTCGGCTCCGTTTGTGGACATCCCTTTCGATCTGATGGAGGCCTATTACGCCGCCTATCGCCAGTTGGGTGAGATAATCGACGATCCGGCCATGGGCGTGTCGTTCAAGCTGGAGCCGGGCGAAAGCTTCATCGTTGACAACACCCGCGTCCTGCACGCGCGTCTGGGCTATTCCGGCGCCGGGTCGCGGTGGTTGCAAGGCTGCTACGCCGACAAGGACGGCTTACTGTCAACCCTGGCGGCGATGGAACTGGCGACACTGGAGGCGGCGGAATGAAACCTGATTTCTCGACCCTGACCCCCGACAATATCGTGGCCTTCATCGGGGATATCTTTGACCGCCGCGGCGGCGAGGAATATCTGGGCGAACCCGTCACCATGGCAGAACACATGCTGCAGGGCGCGACCATTGCCGAACAGAACGGCATGCCCGAAGAGATCATCGTAGGGGCATTGCTGCATGATATCGGTCATTTCACATCCGAATTCGGCACGTACCACCCTGACGACACCGAAGACCGCCATCACGAAGATGCAGGCGCCGAGGTGCTGGAACAGTTCTTTCCGTCAGTTATCACCGATTGCTGCCGCTATCACGTGGCGGCCAAACGGTATCTTTGCGCTACCAAGCCCGAATATTTCAACCGCCTGTCCACGGCTTCGGTTCATACACTGGAACTGCAAGGCGGGCCGATGAGTGCCAGAGAAGTTGCCGAATTCGAGCAGAACCCGAACCTGAAAGAGATCATTCAGGTGCGTTATCTGGACGAAGCAGGTAAACGTGCAGACATGGAAACCCCCGATTTCAACCATTTTGCGCCGATGGTACAGCGAATGGTCGAAAAATATCAGGAGCTCACATGAACGCCCCAGAATACATTTTTGAGGCCAACGCCAAACCCTCCCTGCCTTGGCACGAGGTCCCCTTGATCCGTGCTACAGACAAGTCGGTCAAGGACTATGGCTGTCTGGTCGACGACCCCGAAGAATTCGAAATTGAAATCGTCCGTTGGCCGCAACAGGGTTGGCGGTCCATCGACGAAGGTACCGGTGATGAGGCCGGTTGGGTCGAAGGCACATTTCATGGTGAGTGGAAAGGGGACGTCCTTTACGGGGAGAACGAAGCGGTCAACGGCCACTATGTCCTCGGCTGGTCCACTGATCCGCAACAGGCCAACGCCAACCGGCAAACTGCTCCGCGTGATCAAGTTCTGCTTTGGCACATGAACTATCACCCCGATGGCGGACAGATGTTCTGGCCGATCGACAACAAGCCTTTCATCATCCCTGCCGCATTGCCGGGCGACAATCTGACACCGGAAAAGGTGGTGGCCTTTTGGTGTGATGGGTCACGCGGGCTGTATATCCATCCTGGCATCTGGCACGAGGGGATTTTCCCGGTCGAGGATAATCAGCGTTTTCTGGATCGGCAGGGCAAGGTTCACGCGCGGGTCAGTGCGGATATCGGCAAAGAATTCGGCGTCTATCTCGCCTGCCCTTTGCGCGCAGATAAGATCCGAGAGTTGTAGTCGGTCTGTCGGCTCCCGGGCGGTGTCAAAGCCCCAGAACGTCCACCATGTCATATTGGCCAGGCACTTTACCCTGCCCCCAAAGTGCGGCTTTCAGGGCGCCGCGCGCGAAAATGGCGCGGTCGGTGGCCAGGTGGCGCAGCACGATGCGTTCGCCCGGTGCTGCGAATAGCACGTCATGCTCACCCACGATGTCGCCGCCGCGTATGGCATGGAACCCGATATCGCCCCGCTTGCGCGCGCCGGTCATACCATCGCGGCCCCGATCGGACACCTCAGCCAGATCTACACCACGCCCTTCGGCAGCGGCCTCGCCCAGCATTAGCGCGGTGCCCGAGGGTGCATCGACCTTGTGGTGGTGATGCCCTTCGATCACCTCGATATCGAAATCTTCATCCAACGCGGCAGCGACCTTTTTGGTCAGCTGTACCAGCAGGTTCACACCCAGGCTCATATTTCCCGCCCGCACGATCACCGCATGACGTGAGGCCGGCTCCAGAGCGGCAATCTGCTCGTCACTCATCCCGGTAGTGCCGATCACATGCACACAGCGCGCCTGCGCCGCCAACGCGGCGAATTCCAGCGTCGCCTCGGGTGCGGTGAAGTCAATCACGGCCTGCGCCTGGGCAAAGGCCTCCAGCGGATCATCGGTCACCGTGACGCCCAGCGCGGCACCGCCCATGGCCACGCCCACATCCTGCCCAACCCAATCATGACCCGTGCGCTCAACCACGCCGACCAGACGGGCCTGATCACTGTCGGTCACGGTCCTGATCAACATCTGACCCATACGGCCCGAAGCCCCTGTGATGACGATCCCCGGAATATGGGTCATTGCGCTGGTCCTTTCGCATTGATTGGCTCAAAGCCTCCTACCCGGTTCGCACCCGCTTGGCAAAGCCCCGCTTTGCGCTTAGATCGGGGATATGGCTAAGAACAAATTCCACGATGGCCCCGGCCCGTCCCAACGACAGCTGCGTGTCGGCGAACTGATCCGCCGCACCCTGTCCGAGGTTCTGGCGCGCGGAGATGTCCACGATCCCGACCTGAATCGCATGTCAATCACTGTGGGTGAGGTGCGCACCTCGCCCGATCTGAAGATCGCCACCGCCTTTGTGCTGCCCCTGGGCGGCAAAGGGCAGGAGGATGTAATCGAACTGCTGGCCCGCAACAAACACGAGCTGCGGCGCATGGTTGGTAAAAAGGTCGGGCTGAAATTCTCCCCCGATCTGCGATTCCGGCTGGATGACACATTCGACCGTCTGGATGACACCCGCCGCATGTTCGATCAGGACGCGGTGCGCCGCGATCTCGACGAGTGATCCGGGCATTTGTCACTTTGGTCGCTTTCCTGTGGGCGGCGCAAGCCGGGGCAGTGACATGCGAAAAGGTCACGCATAGTGACAAACGCTACACTGTCTGCGAGGTGGATGCCGCGAATGAGGACATGCGCTTGTTCCTCAATGACGAGAATGGCGACCTGTTGGGGCATTTCTCGGCGGTGAATGAGGCGCTGGAACCTGGTGGCAAGCGTCTGGCCTTTGCGATGAACGCAGGCATGTATCACGACGACCGCTCGCCCGTCGGCCATTATGTCGAGGACGGGCAGGAGCAGATGCGTGTGATCCCGAACCCCGGTCCCGGAAACTTCGGCCTTCTGCCCAACGGGGTGTTCTGCATCCGTGAGGGCCGCGCCGACGTGTATGAGACGCTCGAGTTTATTGATCAGGCCCTCGAATGTCGCTTTGCCAGCCAATCCGGCCCGATGCTTGTCATCGACGGAGAGCTGCACCCAAGGTTCCTGCCTGATTCGACGTCGGTTTATGTGCGCAATGGCGTGGGCACCAGCGCCGATGGCACCCGCGCGGTGTTCGCCATTTCCGAGGATTACGTCACCTTCCACCAATTCGGCAGCCTGTTCCGCGATGTGCTGGAAACGCCGAATGCGCTGTTCTTCGACGGCAATATCTCTCGCATGTATGACCGGGCGAACAGCAGATCCGATGTCGGGTTCTCGCTGGGGCCGATTGTCGGTGTGGTTGAAGACACGCCCTGAAATTGACAGGGCCAGACCGATCCGCTAACTCGCGCGCCTCGGCATAGAACAAGGTGCACAATGGGACGCAAACGCAAGGGTCGCGACATTTCCGGTTGGCTGGTGGTGGACAAGCCCGCGGGCATGACCTCGACCGCCGTGGTCAACAAGGTGCGCTGGGCAATGGACGCAAAGAAGGCGGGCCATGCGGGCACGCTGGACCCCGAGGCCACCGGCGTTCTGGCCGTGGCTTTGGGTGAGGCGACCAAGACCGTTCCCTATATCACCGACGCACTCAAGGCCTATACCTTCACCGTGCGACTGGGTCAGGCCACCAATACCGATGACGCCGAGGGCGAGGTGATCGCAAGCAGCGATACGCGCCCCTCGGATGAACAGATCAAAGAAGCCCTCGCGCCCTTTATCGGTGAGATCATGCAAGTTCCGCCGAAATTCTCGGCGGTGAAGATCGACGGGCAACGTGCCTATAAGCTGGCTCGCGATGGCGAGGATGTGGAACTCGCTGCGCGCCCTCTGTGGGTCGAGGAACTGGTTCTGGTTGATCGCCCAGATGCCGACCACGTCATGCTGGAAATGACCTGCGGCAAGGGTGGTTATGTCCGATCGATCGCGCGTGATCTGGGCGCGGCGCTGGGATGCTACGGCCATGTCCGCGAGCTGCGCCGTATCTGGTCCGGCCCGTTCGAGACCAAAGACGGACTGAGCATTGAACAGATCGACGAGATGGCCAAAACCACCGCGCTGGATGATTACCTGCACCCGCTGGAAACTGGCCTATCGGACCTGCCCGAACTGAAATGCACCCCCGAAGGTGCGACCCGTCTGCGTAACGGCAACCCTGGTATGGTTCTGGCGTCCGATGTGGAATACGGGGATGAGGCCTGGGCCTCGCTGGATGGTCAGGCGGTGGCGGTCGGCATCTATAAATCCGGCGAATTGCATCCCAGCCGGGTGTTCGTCACGTAATCTGCGTGCTAGTCGAAACCCATGATCACGCGCACACATACCAAGGGCGACGCGCCCTCGACCGCTGTTTATTCGGATTGCGAAAGATACCGCTATAGCCTGACGCGCATTTGGGATCCGGCCGGGCGCAAGGCGCTGTTTGTGATGCTGAATCCCTCCACCGCGACCGAGGTGCAGAACGATCCCACGGTGGAACGCTGCGAACGCCGGGCGCGCGCGCTGGGGTTCGGCGCGTTTCAGGTCACCAATATCTTTGCATGGCGCGATACTGATCCACGCAAGATGCGGACCGCCGCCGATCCAGTGGGGCCAGAGAATGACATGGCCATTCTGAATGGCGTGGGCTGGGCCGATCACGTCATCGCTGCCTGGGGCACCCATGGCGCGCATTTGGATCGAGGCACCGCCGTCGAAACCCTGCTGCGCGGCACCGGTCAGCCGGTGTACCACCTTGGGCTTACCAAGGACGGCCACCCCAAGCATCCGCTCTATATCGCTTACACCCAAAACCCCGAACCCTGGTGACAAAGGGTTAACCACAAGCTCAGCTAGGCTTTGACCAAAGCCCTGATTGCATGAGACATTTCACCCTCGAAGCAATGCGTTCAAGGAGGTTGTCATGTTTCTGATCGGATTGCTGAGTCTGGCGGCTGTCGGCGGGGCCGCCTATGCCATCGGCGATGTCTTTGACATAGATGAAGATCCCGGTGAGGACGATATCGTCGACGACCAGCCTCCTGCGGTCGAAACCGGCGAATTCCTTGACGTCGGTGAGAATGTCGAGGAACTCGAAGCGCCCGAGATTTCGACCGGGACGATCATATCCGAAATCGAGGGCGACATGATCATCGCGGGTACCGAGGATCTGGACATCCTGACCGGTCTGGAAGGCGACGATCAGATCAATGGATATGCGGGGGATGACACGATTTATGGTGGCGAAGGCGATGACACCCTGCATGGGGGAGGAGGCGCTGATACGATCTTTGGCGGCACTGGCCAGGATGTCCTTCACGGAGGGGCGGGCGACGATCAAATCTCGGGCGATGAGGGGGATGATGCACTTTACGGGCATTTCGGCGCAGATCACCTGGACGGCGGGATGGGCGAGGATGAGCTGTATGGCGGGCAGGATGACGACATTCTGACCGGCGGTGAGGGCGATGACGCACTGCATGGCGGGTTTGGTGATGACCGGTTGAGCGGTGGCGAAGGCGAGGACGTGCTGTTCGGCGGTGATGGCGACGATATTCTGGACGGTCAGGATGGAGAGCACCCCGACGCGGTGGATTTCCTGAACGGTGGCGCCGGGGATGATACGATCATTGCTGAAAGCGGGGATATCGTAACCGGAGGCGAAGGCGATGATGACATCGCTGTTTCGCCCGAACCGGATGACGACGCCGTAACCGTCATGGATTTTCAGCCCGGTCAAGACAAGCTGCTGATCTCATGGGAAGGTCAGGAAAACCCCGACATTCAGATCAAGGCAGACACCGAAGACAAGAACCTGACCCAAGTAATTGTCGACGGGCAGAACGTGGTGCAGCTGATCGGGGCAGACGGAGTCAGCGCCGATGACATTCAACTGATATCCTCAGGCGACCTGGCGCAGCTCAGCGCGCTGGGCTGAATTTCCAGAATCCCTTTGCCATTGACCGCAAATGCGCCTATACGCGCGCATCCGTGTCGGAATCGATGCGGTTTTCTCCATGGGCCTGCGCTGGACGACATCCCGGCCTGTGCCATCAACCCTAACCTTTTCAAAGGAGACCCCGATGTCGATTACTGCCGCTGAAAAAGATCGCGTCATGAAAGAATTCGCAACCAAGGACGGCGACACCGGTTCGCCAGAAGTCCAGGTTGCCATCCTGACCTCGCGCATCACCACCCTGACCGAGCACTTCAAGACCCACAAGAAAGACAACCACGGTCGCCGTGGTCTTCTGAAGATGGTTGCCCAGCGCCGTAAGCTGCTGGACTATCTGAAAGGCAAAGAAGAAGCACGGTACCAGGACCTGATCAAAAAGCTGGGCATCCGCCGCTAAGCGCGCGCTGCTGTTTTTGATACAGAGGCTGAAAAGCCTATAGATCATGATACGCTCGCCATTCGGCGGGCGTATTTGGTTTTGGGGTTCTCTCCGACCTTGAAGCAAAGCCTTTCGCTGCCTTCTCGATGACCGATCACGACAACATCTCGGACGATGGAAACTTTTTTCGCGCCGTGTGATCCACTTCACCGACAAGCTGCTCAAATCGCTGCAGTCTAGGAACTGTAGTGAGTAGGCGCTTATTTTTTTTCGAGCGTTAGGTTTTTCATAGTCCTCCCTTTTCAAGGCGCGCCCACAATGGGCGCGCCCGTTTTTATTGGGAGCCACGGTTCCGCCTGATTGCACGATAGAATCGCCCCTAAAGACGGCCGCTTTTTTGCCTTCAGGACCGTTGAATTTGCCCGTGATGAACAGGTGACAAATTGTGACGTTGCGTCGCAGAATCTCAGCGCTGGTTTAGAAAGTTGACGTAAACGTAAGCAACGTCGTGTTTTTTTATCAGAGAGTCAAAAAATGACGCGAAAGGCCAATATCTTCCCCCTTTGCACAGGATCGGTCGGTTCCTAAATGCCGCCTGTCGCTGCGGGTACACACTCACGGCAAACGGTCTTTGAGCCCTCCCACCCTCGTGGTTCGGACTGGCCCGCAGCGACAGAGTCTGACGACTATTTTACTGGAGTTTAACAATGCCTCTAAAATCAGTTTTGAACCGCGTTTTTGCAGCTAACCTTTCCCAAGCTCCTAAATCAGAAAAAAAGTCAACAATGGTCCCTGGCACAGATGGCATCGTAAAAAGAATGTCCGAGGTGGAAACTGCCGCAATCCTCCGCGGCATACTGAAAGAAGAAGAATTGGGGTTTCCCCAACCGCGTAGCAAAGAAGATTCGTTGCAATAGGCCCAGACCCGCTTTGATCCCGGATATATGAAAACCGCTTTCTGCACGATCATAATAGAATGGATCTTCTTCTTTAAGCTGGAGACGGGGCCAATACGGTCCGATCTCACCCGTAATCAGTGGCTCCACCAACATCGTTAGCCACACATGTCCTCCCCAAATTTTACCTGACTCAGACTGTATTCGGCCACATCTGCACCGATCAGGGCCAAACCCTTATCCAACAGGGTGCATTTGGCGACTGGTCAATCAGGGTTTCAACATGTTATTCACCCAAATGGTTGACTGAAGCAGAATAAGGTTGTAATTCATCCAAATGGTTGAACGAGAGAGTCGATATGACCTCAATGCAATATTGAAGGCCGCGTCCGACCCGACCCGCCGCGCTATTCTGACGATGCTTGCGCAGCAGGGACCTTTGCGGGTGACGGACATAGCGCGGCAATTCGATATGAGCCTCAACTCGGTCTCCAAGCACATCAAGGTGCTGGAAAACGCCGAGCTGGTGCAGCGCCGGACCGAATGGCGCGAACATCTGATCGAGGTTCAGATGGCTCCTTTATCAGCCGTTGATTCTTGGTTTGCCGGGTTGCGTTCGATTTGGGCGCTTCGGCTGGACGCCTTGGAAACTGCTTTGGAGGACCCAGAAGATGACGGACCTGTCACTTGAAATAACGCGCGCCATTCCACATCCACCCGAAAAGGTGTTTGATGCCTGGCTCAACCCCGAGATGCTGGCAAAATTCATGCTGCCGGCACCGGGCATGACCGTGCCCGAAGCGCATTCCGACGCCAAGGTCGGCGGCCGGTTCAAAATCATCATGCGCGCGCCCGAGGCTGGCGATCTGCCGCATGAGGGTGAATACAAGGTCATCGACCGCCCCAACCGTCTGCAATTCACCTGGAATTCGCCCTACAGCCAAGACGATTCTACGGTCACACTGGATTTCACACCCACCGAAAAGGGCACCGAGCTGCGGCTGCACCACATCCGCTTTCCCACGCAGGAAAGCCGGGACAATCACGAGGGCGGCTGGTCCGCTATCCTTGCGGCGCTGGAGACGGCACTATGATCAACTGGCTGGCCCTCGGTGCAGGGGTGGTCGCTGCCTTTTTGTTGGGCTGGCTGGTCTACGGCCCTATGGGCTTTCAGAAACGCTGGGCCGAGGGCACCCGCATCGACCCGACGCCGCCCGAAACCCTGCCATTGGGCGCGATGGCCACACAGATCGTGTTCCTGATCCTGCTGGCTGCGGTAATCGCGGTGACCGAGACTACCAATAGCCTGGGCGTCGCCCTGCTTGCGATCCTTGCGGTGGCGGCGCAGACAGCTTCGGTCGGGGCATGGGCGCAAAAAAGCGGCTTCGCCATTGCGGTCGACACCGGCTATGCGCTGGGCTGTGGTATCGTCATGATCTTGGCCCACGCGATCCTGTAGGATCGCCGCGTCTGCCCGATCCTCGATGGATCGGGCATGCGCCCTTTGTACCCTTACTCTTCCTCGGAACTCCTGCCTTTCCAAAGCCCCCAAACTGCTGTATGGGCGGTCCATCTGAGACGTTGTGCTCTGACCCCGGCACTCGAATGGAAGATAAAGTGGGGTCGGCGGCAATGGGGCCGCCACGCAAACGGGAGACCCGCAGGGGCGGGAGTGCTCCCTTCTAGGATACGCAAATGTTTGATGTAACAAAGAAATCAATTCAGTGGGGCGAAGAGACGCTGACACTGGAAACCGGCAAGGTTGCCCGTCAGGCGGACGGCAGTGTGATTGCCACGCTGGGCGAGACCAGCGTGATGGCAAACGTGACCTTTGCGCGGAAGCAAAAACCCGGTCAGGACTTTTTCCCGCTGACCGTCCACTACCAAGAGAAATATTATGCCGCCGGTAAAGTTCCGGGTGGCTTTTTCAAGCGCGAGGCGCGCCCGACTGAAAAAGAGACGCTGACCGCGCGTCTGATCGACCGGCCGATCCGCCCGCTGTTTGTTGACGGCTTCAAAAACGAAGTTCTGGTGATGTGCACCGTGCTAAGCCACGATCTGGTCAACGACCCTGACATGGTGGCGATGATCGCAGCCTCTGCCGCGCTGACCATTTCCGGCGCACCGTTCAGAGGCCCGATTGCTGGTTGCCGCGTTGGTTTCGAGGATGGCGAATACATTCTGAACCCGACTGTGGACGACATGCAGGACCTGCGCCTGAACCCTGAACAGCGACTGGATCTGGTTGTTGCCGGCACCAAAGACGCCGTGATGATGGTTGAATCGGAGGCTTACGAACTGTCCGAAGCCGAGATGCTGGGTGCGGTCAAATTCGCACACGAGCAGATTCAGCCGGTTATCGACCTGATCATCTCGTTGGCCGAAGACGCGGCAAAAGAGCCGTTTGATTTCCAAGCGCCCGATTATTCTGAGCTGTCCGCCGCCGTTAAGGCCGCAGGTGAAGAGCAGATGCGCGCCGCCTTCGCAATCACCGACAAGCAAGAGCGCACTGCCGCTGTTTCCGCTGCCCGCGATGCGATCAAGGAAGCCCTGACTGAGGAACAGCTGGAAGACGCGAACCTTGGCTCGGCGATGAAAAAGCTGGAAGCAGGCATCCTGCGCGGCGACGTCGTCAAAGGCGGCAAGCGAATCGACGGTCGTTCGACCACCGATATCCGTTCGATCGTTGCAGAAACCTCGATGCTGCCGCGGACACACGGCTCGGCCCTGTTCACCCGTGGTGAAACACAGGCGCTGGCTGTAACCACGCTGGGCACCGGTGATGATGAGCAGTTCATCGACGCCCTGCACGGCAACTTCAAATCGAACTTCCTGCTGCATTACAACTTCCCTCCTTATTCGGTTGGTGAAGCGGGTCGCGTGGGCCCTCCGGGACGTCGTGAGATTGGTCACGGCAAACTGGCATGGCGTGCGTTGCAGGCGGTTCTGCCTGCGGCAACCGACTTCCCCTACACGATCCGCATCGTGTCCGAGATCACCGAATCCAACGGATCAAGCTCGATGGCGTCTGTTTGCGGCGGTTCGCTGTCGATGATGGATGCGGGCGTTCCGCTGAAAGCACCGGTTGCCGGTGTTGCCATGGGTCTGATCCTGGAAGATGACGGCGATTACGCGATCCTGTCGGACATTCTGGGTGACGAAGACCACCTGGGCGACATGGACTTCAAGGTTGCGGGTACCGAAAACGGCATCACCTCTCTGCAGATGGACATCAAGGTTGCGGGCATCACGCCCGAGATCATGGAGAAAGCCCTGGCGCAAGCCAAGGACGGCCGGATGCACATCCTGGGCGAGATGGGCAAAGCCCTGTCCGAGACCAATGATTTCTCGGTCCATGCACCGCGCATCGAAACCATGAACATCCCGACCGACAAGATCCGTGAAGTGATCGGTTCCGGCGGCAAGGTCATCCGCGAAATCGTCGAAGTTTCGGGTGCCAAGGTCGACATCAACGACGATGGCGTGATCAAGATCGCCTCGCCCGATGGTGAATCGATCAAGAAGGCATACGAGATGATCCATTCGATCGTTGCCGAACCCGAAGAAGGCCAGATCTACACCGGTAAAGTGGTCAAGATCGTCGACTTTGGTGCTTTCGTGAACTTCTTTGGCAAGCGCGACGGTCTGGTCCATGTGTCCCAGATCGAAAACCGTCGCCTGAACCATCCGTCGGATGTTCTGAAGGAAGGCCAGGAAGTGAAAGTCAAGCTGCTGGGCTTTGACGACCGCGGCAAGGTGCGCCTGTCGATGAAAATCGTCGATCAGGAAACCGGCGAAGAGATCGCACCTGAGAAGAAAGAAAAGAAAGAGGAAGGCGCAGAGTAATCTGCTCGCCCCTCTGATTTCTCGAAAGACCCCGGTTTTGTCCGGGGTCTTTTTTTGTTCAATCAGCATAAACCTTGGACCAATTCCGCCCAATTCAACCGAAATCCAATCGCGCCACCGGCCAGGCGAACCCACGTCTCCTACATCGACGCAACAAATCTAGGAGATGCGAAATGGAGACTTTCAAAATGCTGACTCTGACCGGACTGATCGCGACCGCCCCGGTGCTGGCTTTTGCCAACGTGACAGTCGGGGACAAGCTGGGCACCACCGAGACCGATATCCGCACCACTCTCGAGGCGCAGGGATACCAGATCGAAGAGATCGAATTCGAAGATGGCGAGATCGAGGTTGAACTCGTCAAGGATGGCGTGGAAACTGAACTGGTCCTGAACAAGACCGATGGCGTTGTCACCGCGATCGAGCTTGAAGAGGACGACGACTGACCAGACAATCTTAAAGGAGCGCTATGAAGATTTCACAGACGTCTTTACTCTGGCTCCTTCTGGTGGTGCAGGCTGTCTGCGCCACCTTTTTCCTAACCGATGCAGCGCTAGATTGGTTTGGCGGCGAAACTGCCGGGTTTCGGCATTTGCACCAGTTCGAATTGTTCCTGTCCCTGGCTCTGATCGGTGGTTTGGTGGCGACAATCACCCTGATCCGGGCTCAGAGCTTGCGCGTGCAGGACATGCAGCGTCAACTGGGCGTGGCGCAGGGCGCGTTTTCGCAGGTCATCGAAAATCAATTCACGCAGTGGCAGCTCAGCAATGCGGAACGCGATGTCGCAATCTTGTCTATCAAAGGTCTGTCGATCGCAGAAATCGCCGAGCTGAGACAGACGAAAGAAGGGACTATCAAGGCACAAAGCGCTGCGATTTACCGCAAGGCGGGTGTCTCGGGACGGCTTCAACTGCTCAGCTTTTTTGTCGAAGAGCTTTTGTCCGAACCCCTAGTCAACACGTCCTCATCGTCAGAACCCGCCGACCAGAGCCAGGCTTAATCCACGGTTGCTCTTTCCCCGCCTGACGCGGTGTTCTATGCACGGGGCATGCGATCCTTTGTCATCCATATGTCCTCGAGCACCGCGCGCCGTCCCAATGCTGATCAGCTCTGCGCGGCCCTGCCCAATGCTGAACTGTTTGAGGCCGTAAATGGCCGCGACCCTGACCAGATTTCCGGTGTCGAACTGCATTCCGGAAATCTGTACCGCCCGCATTACCCATTCCCCTTGCGACCCGCAGAAATCGGCGTGTTCGAAAGCCATCGACGCATCTGGCGCAAGCTGGTCGAGGACGATATCGACCTGGCCATCATCACCGAGGATGACCTGCGCATAGATCGGGCGCGAATGGAACAGGCGCTTGGGTTGCTGGCCTCAATCGCCACCCCCGATCACTATATCCGCATCCCCGTAAAACAGCGCGAAGTACCGGCACAGGTCCTGGCAGAACAAGATGGCCTGCGGCTGATCCTACCCAAGGTGATCGGCCTGCAATGCGTATGTCAGATGGTGGGGAAAAACGCCGCCGAACGCCTTTTGGCGACCACCGACCAAATCGACCGCCCTGTCGATACCTTCTTGCAGATGCACTGGCTGACAGACCAGCCGGTTCACGCCTTGCAAGGCAGCGGAAATCAGGAAGTGGCACAGGAAATCGGCGGCTCGACCATTCAGACAAAACCGCCCCTGTCAGACAAATTAACCCGAGAGTTCAAGCGCGCAGCCTACCGCGCCAAGCTGCACCTGCACCCGCAGCGCCCGCCTGCTTCATCTGGCTGAAAATACCTTCCGGGGGGAATCGCGCCACGAGGCGCGATGGGGGGCAGACAGCCCCCCTGACCTGGGCCGTCTTACGACGGCGCCTTGGTCTTGCGCAGATAGGGGAAGATGGTCTCGAACTCGCCAAACTTTGCTTTGGCGTCGTCGTTTGAGACAGCAGGCGGAATGATTACGTCTTCGCCAGGCACCCAGTTCGCCGGGGTAGCCACGCCTTTCGACGACATCTGCAACCCGTCCAGTGCACGCAGAATCTCGGCAAAGTTACGTCCCACAGTCATAGGATAGGTCATCGACAGCTTCAGTTGCTTATCCGGCCCGATGATAAAGACCGACCGCACGGTCGCGCTGTCGGCCGGGGTACGCCCGTCCGGCAAATAGGCCTCGGCGGGCAGCATGTCGAAGGCCTTTGAAACGGCCAGACCATCATCGGCAATGATTGGAAAACCGGGATGCGCGTTGCCATAGGCCTCGATATCCTTTTTCCACTTCTTGTGGTCTTCGACGCCGTCAACCGAAACGCCCAGGACCTTGGTGTTGCGCGCGGCCCACTCATCGCTTAGCTGCGCGACGGCCGAAAACTCGGTGGTGCAGACAGGAGTGAAATCCTTGGGGTGCGAGAACAGAATGGCCCAGCTATCCCCAATCCAGTCGTGGAACTGAATGGTGCCCTGATCCGTTTCTGCAGTGAAATTGGGGACTGTGTCGTTGATGCGCAAACCCATGAAGCATCTCCTTTGCTAATTACAAAACCGAGTCGGTTGTCCAGAACCTAATCACTTTGCGCCGATGTTAAACAGTCAGCAAGTCACTTTAGCCCTAGGCCAGACCTCAAAATTCCATTTGATCAAATCGCGCTTGCCGGTTTCCTGAAGGCCTGACACAGTGGCGCCGAACCAAGAATCCCCGTCGCATGGTCAGGAGGATGCACCATGATCGAGAAACGCAATTTTTACATCAACGGTCAGTGGGTTGCCCCATCGGTTACGCATGATTTTCAGGTCATCAACCCCTCGACCGAAGAACCATGTGCCGTGATTTCGCTGGGCGATCAGGCCGATACGGACGCGGCTGTTGCAGCGGCCAAGGCGGCGTTGCCCGGCTGGATGGAAACCCCGGCGGAAACCCGCATCGCGATGGTCGAAAAGCTGATCGCGCTTTATGCCGAACGGTCCGAGGATCTGGCCCAGGCAATGTCGTTGGAGATGGGCGCCCCGATCGACATGGCGCGTAGCCAGCAAGTCGGAGCAGGAAGTTGGCACCTGGCAAATTTCATCCGCGCTGCCAAAGCGTTTCCTTTCGAGCGGCCGCTGGGCGATCACGCTCCCAACGACCAGATCATCTATGAGGCCGTCGGTGTCGCCGCCCTGATCACACCGTGGAATTGGCCAATGAACCAGGTCACGCTGAAGGTCGGTGCGGCTGCGATTGCGGGCTGCACAATGGTTCTGAAACCCTCGGAGCAAAGCCCGCTGAACGCGATGATCTTTGCCGAGCTGATGGATGAGGCCGGATTCCCACCCGGTGTCTTCAACCTTGTCAACGGTGACGGGGTTGGCGTCGGGTCTCAGCTGTCCACGCACCCCGATGTGGATATGGTCAGCTTTACGGGATCCACCCGCGCGGGCACGGCTATTTCCAAAGCCGCAGCCGATACACTGAAGAAGGTGCATTTGGAACTGGGCGGCAAGGGTGCAAACGTGGTCTTTGCCGATGCGGATGAAAAGGCCGTCAAACGTGGCGTGCTGCACATGATGAACAACACCGGTCAAAGCTGTAACGCCCCTAGCCGGATGCTGGTTCAGCGTCCCATCTATGACGCGGCGGTGGAAACCGCAGCTGAGGTTGCCAAAGGTGTCACCGTTGGCCCGGCGATGGAAGAAGGCCGCCATATCGGCCCGGTTGTGAACGAGCTGCAATGGGGCAAGATTCAGGACCTGATCCAAAAGGGTATCGACGAAGGCGCGCGCCTTGTCGCTGGTGGCACTGGCAGGCCCGAAGGGCTGAACAAGGGCTATTACGTGCGGCCCACGGTCTTTGCCGACGTCAACAACCAGATGACCGTCGCCCGCGAAGAGATCTTTGGACCGGTTCTGACCATGATCCCCTTCGATACCGAGGAAGAGGCCATCGAAATCGCCAATGACACACCTTATGGGCTGACCAACTATGTCCAGACACAGGATAACGTCCGTGCCAACCGCATGGCCCGCGCTTTGCGGTCGGGTATGGTCGAGATGAATGGCAAATCCCGCAGCGCGGGTTCCCCGTTCGGCGGCATGAAACAATCCGGCAACGGGCGCGAAGGCGGCGTCTGGGGGCTGGAGGATTTCCTTGAGGTCAAGGCCGTCGGCGGCTGGGCTGCCGAGTAACCCACCTGCCGTCTAACCTGTTTTCGGGGCCCGTGCGCTATCTGCGCCGGGCCCTTTAGACTCTGAATCCGGCTCAAGATGAATCACAAAAACCGATCCGGGGAACTGATCGGTCAAAGCGTCTTCGATATCGTCACAGATATCATGGGCCGTCGCCACGCTCATGCTACCGTCAACGACCAGATGGAACTCGACAAAGATCATGCTGGCGGATCGGCGGCCCCGCAGGTCGTGATATTCCAGCGCCCGGCCCAGATTTGCATCGATGATGCTCCGCACTTCATCCAGTTCGGGATCAGTAAGGGACACGTCCATCAGACCGTCAATCGACTTGCGAATGACCTTCCATCCCTCCCACAGAATGTTCAGGGCGACCAGAATGGCCAGGATCGGGTCCAGGATCAGCCAGCCGGTGGCAAGGGCCAACACCAATCCGATGACAACGCCCACCGAGGTGAACACATCGGTAAAGATATGCTTTGCGCTGGCCTCAAGCGCCGGAGAGGCGTACTGCCGCCCGACCCGCAGCAACATATAGGCCCAGGCACCGTTCAGAGCGGTTGCCAGCACATTGATTGCCACCCCGGTCAGCGGGGCCTGGTCCAGATGCGACGATGACAGCGCGGCAACGGCCTCTCGCAGGATTAGAAGCGCCGCCAGCACGATCAGCACACCTTCGACAACAGCAGACAGGTATTCGGCTTTCTTATGCCCAAAGGGGTGATTATCGTCAGGAGGTTTGCCGCCGATCGAAACCGCAAAGAACGCCAGCAAGGCCGCGACCACATTGACCACGGATTCCATCGCATCGGACAACAAGGCGACCGACCCCGTCAACCACCAGGCCAACAGTTTCAAGGCCAGAACCGCGATCGAAATCGGGATCGACCACAGGGCAAATTTCTGGATCATCGCATTGGTGTCCTGCAACCTTGGGACAGGTCTATCACTTTGTTCGATGATCCCTATGGCTTTTTCTGATCAGAAATCAAGCGTCTGCTTGTGCCGCCTCATAGGCCAGCATGGCGCGTTTCACCGGCAGGCCCCAATGATACCCACCCAGCCCCCCGGATTTTCGCAACGCGCGGTGGCAAGGGATCAGCCAACTGACCGGGTTTCGACCCACGGCCGTCCCGACGGCGCGCACAGCTTGCGGTGATCCCACCCGTTGCGCGATCTCGGAATAGGTTGTGACCTGGCCCGAAGGGATATGCATCAGCGCTTCCCACACTTTGATCTGCAGGGGCGAGCCAATCAGATACAGAGGCGTTGGTTCCAATCGGTCGCTCACCGCGCCAAATGCACTGAGCGCCCAGGGCCGCAGGCGCATCGGGTCCTCGACGAAATTGGCATTGGGCCAACGCGACAACATATCCGCCATGGCATTTTCTTCGCCGGTTTCGGCCCCAAAGGCCATTCCGCAGATGCCCTTGTCGGTGCCCATCACCAAAGCAGGACCAAAAGGACATTCAAACCATCCCCAATAGATGGTCAAACCGGCACCCCTACGAGCGTATTCGCCTGGGCTCATGGATTCCCATTTCAGGAACAGATCATGCAGGCGACCGCTGCCGGACAGGCCCACATTCAGAGCGGTTTCCAGTGTCGTGAACCGCTCGCGCAGCAACGCCTTGGCATGGCCCAGCGTCAGATATTGCTGATACCGCTTGGGCGATACCCCGGTCCAACGTGAGAACAGGCGCTGGAAATGCGCGGGGCTCATATCCATCTGCTGTGCCAGTTCCTCAAGACTCAGGGCCTCTCCACCCTGATCAATCAGGTCAATCGCCCGGCGCATGACATTATAATGATAGCCGCTTTCTGGGGTCTGGACATTCATGGTCGCACTCCTTCGATAGACAGAAGATGGCCTGTTACCGACCAGAGTGCGACCCGATTCTTGCGCTATCTGCGCCCTCAGACTTGCGGGATAACGGTATAAGGTGCCGCCTCTTCCGGAGGTGCAACCTTTTCCATGACGTTGATGCTGACATGCGGCCAGCGGATCAGACCGGGCTTCCCGTCAAAGCGTGGGAAGAAATCCAGACCAACATTCTGCAGATACATCATCAGCAGCTTGGGCTCACCGCCAATTCCCGGCTCGTCCAGTTCCATGATCCAAAAGATCGAATCCATCACCGCCGCGTTGGCTTGTTTGACAACAAACGGAATGTTGACGATCCCGGCATCCTCAAGCGCGGTGTTGAACGGCAATATCGTGGTTTTTTTCACGTTGTTCGGTATTCCAGCTGCCAGCAACAGATGCGGGTGCACAGGATCGAAGCCTGGGAACCCCGGGGCGGTCACAACGCCGTTGAACGGATTATCGTGATAATGTTTGTAGGGCGAAAGATATCCGCTGTTCAGGTCCTTTGTGGCCCCTTCGGGCAGCCCGTCGACTACCGGAATCGTTGGCGGTCCATCGATCTCGCTCGCTTCTCCAAGACCTAACAACGAGTCGCCATGTGGCACCGTTCCCAAACGTGCAACGTTCAGATTGTTTGTTGTCAGATTAGTCATATGCAGGAACAGACCGGGCTCGTGATGGATGGCCAGATCGGCAGGTCCCGCCAGTCCGCTGTCGGGGCGATCTTCAGCCGAGAGCTGCGCGATGGACTGCTGATAATCCAGCGTGACCACAAACTGATCGGTGTTATTGGTCGGGTCTCCTGAGGCCGGGTTCGGACGCTCAATCCCGCGGTTTGGAACCGCTTTGTCAACGGTCGTGAATTGAAGCGTTTCCTCGAATTGATTAACCAGCAGACGATAGTTGAGACGGCTGCCAGGCTCGGTCGCAAACGGAAGCGCGATCATGTTCCAGCCACGTCCGCGCGTGCTGTCGCCGTTCTTCCAAACTCCGGGCAATAATTTCAGGGGGCCGAGGTCTTCGTCGCCTTGATGGGCCAGCTCAACAGACCGATAACGGGACTGCATTTTTGCGGCAAGATCTGGGTTCGCCATGGATCAACCTTTCAACAATTAAATAAAATATCCGCCAATGCGGGAAAAATGCGCTGAAATAAAAATAGGCTGCGCCTGGCAAGAATAACACGAATCAGGCTTACCCAACGTAATCCAAAACCCACAGCTATCCGCTAAGCAGATTCTTGCTTGTGTGGTTACCCGAGCCATCGGCTTGCCCTGCGCCGCAATACGTGCATACGTCGCCGCATGGCCAAGCAACTTGATTACCACACGATCCGAGAGATTTTTACCCGCTTTCAGCAGGCTGACCCGGAACCTGAGGGTGAGCTAGAGCATGTGAATGTCTATACTCTGGTCGTAGCGGTGGCGCTGTCTGCACAGGCCACCGATGTCGGCGTCAACAAGGCTACGCGCGCCCTTTTCAAAACCGCCGACACCCCGCAAAAGATGCTGGACCTGGGCGAAGATGGCCTGATCGAGCATATCAAAACCATCGGTCTATTCCGCCAAAAGGCAAAGAACGTCATCAAGCTCAGCCGTATTCTGGTCGAAGAGTATGACGGCGAAGTTCCCAATTCCCGCGCCGCGTTGCAATCGCTGCCGGGTGTCGGGCGTAAGACCGCCAATGTGGTGTTGAACATGTGGTGGCGCTATCCGGCGCAGGCCGTGGATACGCATATTTTCCGTGTCGGAAACCGAACAGGCATCTGCCCGGGAAAACATGTGGATGCGGTTGAACGCGCAATCGAAGATAACATCCCGACCGATTTCCAACTGCACGCACATCACTGGCTTATCTTGCATGGCCGGTATCACTGCAAAGCACGCAAACCTATGTGCGGAACCTGTATCATCCGCGATCTCTGCCAATTCGAGGACAAGAACCTATGAAAACCTACCAGCTCACCGGTATTGGAAACGCCGTTGTGGACGTGATCTCTCAGGCCGATGACAGTTTTCTGGAACTGATGGGCATCGAGAAGGGCATCATGCAGCTGATAGAACAGGAGCGGGGTGAACTTCTTTACGCCGCTATGGAAGGCCGCGTGCAAACGCCGGGCGGATCCGTTGCGAACACGATTGCCGGTGCCGGCGCTCTGGGACTGAGCGCAGCCTTTATCGGACGTGTACATGATGATGCGTTGGGACGATTCTACGCAGAGGCGATGCACGAGGACGGTGTGGATTTCGTGAACCCTCCCGTACCGGGTGGAGAGCTTCCGACCTCGCGCTCGATGATTTTTGTCTCACCCGACGGTGAACGGTCGATGAACACCTATCTGGGGATTTCCTCGGAGCTTTCCTCGGCGGATGTGTCAGCCGAGGTCGCGGGTAACAGCCAGATCATGTTCCTTGAAGGCTATTTGTTCGACAAGGAAAAAGGCAAAGCTGCGTTCCTTCAGGCCGCACGGGATTGCCACAAGGGCGGCGGCAAGGCCGGGATCGCCATTTCTGACCCGTTCTGTGTTGAACGGCACCGGGTCGATTTCCTGCTGCTGATCGAAAATGAACTGGATTTTGTGATCGGCAACGAGGCCGAGATCAAATCCCTGTTCGAAACCGACGATCTTGAGGATGCACTGGCGAAAACCGCCGATATCTGCCCTCTGGTGGTCTGCACCCGGTCAGGCGACGGGGTAACTGTGCTGAATGAAGGTCAGCGCTTTGACATTCCGGTGGAAAAAATCGTTCCCGTCGACGCCACCGGCGCAGGCGACCAATTCGCAGCCGGGTTCCTGTTTGGCATGGCCACTGGGCGAGACTATGAGACCTGCGCCAAGATGGGCAATGTCTGCGCCCGTGAGGTGATCAGCCATATCGGCCCGCGCCCCAAGGCGGATATGATCGATTTGCTCAAGCAGGGCGGCTTGCTCTAATCGGATCAGGACTGGCCTATAGTTTGTGGGAGGGGCAGAGCCCCTCCCCTCACGGGTATCCCTGCACGAACAGGGCGATCCAGATGCCTACGAACATGAATATGCCGCCAAGATTGACCCAAGCGTGCCAAATCGCATAGCGGAAAGGCAGTGCCTTGCGGGCATAAAAGACTGTGCCGATCACGTAGCTTGCCGCCCCGGCCAGAATGCACCACAGGACTGAAACGGGGACATCTTTCAGATCGGGTATGGCGCACAGCCCCAGCGCGCCCAGACCCAGATAGGATGCTGTTGACCATCGGGATTTGACCGTCTTGTTGGCGATCTTGTTCCAGATGGCCACCACAGTCAGCCCCCAGCACAACCAGAGCAAAGTCATGGTCCAGCCGGTACCGGCCAGCAGGAAAAAGGGTGTGAAGGTGCCGCAGATACTGGAATAGATTGCGGCATGGTCTATGCGTCGCAGCAGCTGCCGACGCTGGTGCCAGCGGGAAAAGTGATAAAAACACGAGGCCAGATTAGAGCCCAACGCACAGGCTACATAAACCAGAACCGCAAGAATAAGCCCGCTGTCGAGCATCAGGTACGATTTGCGGATCAGCGCTCCGCCAGCGGTCAAAATCAACGCCAGACCGATAAGATGCACGACCAGATCGGCGCGGCGGTGGCGTGGGTCCGGACTGGGATAGGTCTGTGGGATCATGTCAGTTCAGGTGATCCGAAAACGCTGCAACCACGTGTTCATACACGTCGCGTTTGAACGGCACGATTTCGGCAACCAGCTGGCCCGGTTCCTGCCATTTCCATCGGGTGAATTCGGGATGCTCAGTCTGAATGTTGATCTGATCGTCGCGGCCAGAGAACCGCATCAGAAACCATTTCTGCTCTTGCCCCCGATACCGACCTTTCCAGATCTTCGGCACGATGTCATGCGGCAGATCATAGGGCAACCACCCCTCGGTCTCGGCGATGATCTCGACCAGATCTGCCGTGACGCCGGTTTCTTCCCACAGCTCGCGCAGCGCCGCATCGCGCGGGTCTTCACCCTGGTCCACACCACCCTGAGGCATCTGCCAGGCGTCCTTGTGGCGGTCGTTGCGCTGGCCGACGAATATCTTACCCTCGGCATTCATCAACATCAGCCCGACGCAGGGGCGGTAGGGCAGTTTGGCAATCTCTTCGGGGGTCATACGCGGCCTCGTGAACATGCTTTGGAGCGTCTGTAACAAGCAGCGGGCCCAAGGCAAAGGGTATGACGTTAGGTTTTGCGTGACAAAGATGACGCGAAGGTCAATCTGGCAGCCAAATTCTATAAGGGAGAGTTCTGGATGACTGCATACCCAAACATGCTGGCCCCGCTGGATCTGGGCTTTACCACGCTGAAGAACCGCGTGCTGATGGGCTCGATGCATACCGGGCTTGAGGAGACTGGCGATTGGAATCGGGTGGCCGAGTTCTATGCCGACCGCGCGCGCGGTGGCGTGGCGCTGATGGTGACTGGTGGGATCGGACCAAATCTTGAAGGTTCGGTACTGCCGGGGGCATCAATGATGACCAACGACAAAGAAGTGGCAAACCATTCCATCGTCACCCAGCGGGTGCATGAGGCCGGTGGCAAGATCGCGATGCAGATCCTGCATGCGGGGCGCTATGCCTACGGGCCGAAATGTGTCGCACCCAGCCCGGTGAAATCTCCGATCTCTCCTTTCCCGCCGACCGAGTTGGACGAAGAGGGTATCGAGAAACAGATCAGCGATATCGTGAACGCCGCGGTCCTGGCCCAGAAAGCGGGCTATGACGGGGTCGAGATCATGGGATCCGAAGGGTATTTCCTCAACCAGTTTCTGGTGACTCACACCAACAAGCGCGAGGACCGTTGGGGCGGCTCTTATGAGAACCGGATGCGCCTGCCGATCGAGGTCGTGCGGCGCACGCGCGAGGCCGTCGGCACGGAATTCATCATCATCTACCGCTTGTCGATGATTGACCTGGTTCCCAACGGATCTACTCATGATGAGGTTGTGGAACTGGCGCAGCGGATCGAACAGGCCGGTGCCACGATCATTAATACCGGCATCGGCTGGCACGAGGCGCGGATTCCCACCATCGCCACCAGCGTTCCGCGCGCGGCCTTTGCTTGGGTGACCAAAAAGCTGATGGGCAAGGTCTCGATCCCGGTCATCACGTCGAACCGGATTAACACGCCGGAAGTCGCCGAAGAAGTTCTTGCCACGGGGTGCGCCGACATGGTCTCGCTGGCCCGCCCGATGCTGGCAGATGCGGATTTCGTCAACAAAGCCATCGCTGCTGAGGCGGCGACGATTGCACCCTGCATCGCTTGCAACCAGGCCTGTCTGGACCACACATTCCAGGGCAAACTGACCTCGTGCCTGGTAAACCCGCGCGCTTGTCACGAAACTGAACTGGTGATCATACAGGCCGACAGCGTCAAGAAAGTTGCCGTCGTCGGCGCGGGCCCCGCAGGTCTGTCGACCGCAATGACCGCCGCCCAGCGCGGCCATGACGTGACCCTGTTTGACCGCGCCAGTGAGATCGGCGGTCAGTTGAACATGGCCAAGCAGGTTCCGGGCAAAGAGGAATTCTGGGGTCTGGTCGACTGGTACCACACCATAATTGCCGATTTGGGCGTTAAGGTAGAGCTTGAGCGCGAAGTGGGCGCCGACGATCTGGCCGGCTATGACGAGGTGGTGATCGCCACCGGCGTCGTCCCGCGTGATCCGAAAATCCCCGGTCAGGACCGTGACAATGTCGTCGATTATATCGACGTCCTGCGCCACAAGACCCCGGTTGGCAAATCAGTGGCCGTGATCGGAGCAGGTGGGATCGGCTTTGACGTGTCCGAATTCCTGCTGGAAGAAGGCCACAGCATCACCACCGACTTGCCTGCCTGGATGAAGGAATGGGGCGTTACCGACCCGGCCGAGCATCGCTCGGGGCTGGCACCTGAAGGGCCACAACCTGCCGCCCCCGTGCGCCAGGTGACTTTGCTGCAGCGCAAGGCGCAAGCCCATGGCAAAGGGTTGGGCAAGACCACCGGCTGGATTCATCGCGCAACGCTGAAGATGAAAAACGTCAATTTCGTCGGTGGCGTGAATTATGAGCGGATCGACGATGACGGGCTGCATGTGAGTTTCGGCGAAGCACGCGAGAACCCGACGGTAATTGCGGCGGATACGATTGTTCTGTGCTCGGGCCAGATCTCTGACCGCAGCCTGGCCGATACATTGATCGAACGTGGCATCACCCCACATGTGATCGGCGGCGCGGATGTTGCAGCCGAATTGGACGCCAAACGGGCCATCAATCAGGGCACGCGGCTGGCAACCACTTTCTGATATGCCTTGGCCCGGTCCAGAACCGGGCCAATCGCTCTGCTGGTATTGGGGTCAGTCGGCCAGCGCCAGCTTTGCACCCAATGCCCCAAAGGCCCCGGCGAAACAGCGCCTGACCCAAGCCATGACAGTGGGCCGCTGGATCACATAGTCGCGTGCCACCGCAGCGAAAGCGCCATAGCCAACAAAGACGACAAAGGTCATGGCCATGAAGGACAAGGCCAACTTGATCAGCTCTGCTTCGGCGGCACCTGTACCGGCGGGAATGAATTGCGGCAGAAAGGCCAGAAAGAACAAAGATAGCTTGGGGTTCAACACATTGATCAAGGTGCCCGTGATTGCAATCTTCACATACCCTTTTGCGGGTTTCTGGCTCTGTACATCCAATGCTCCGTCTTGCCGGACGATCCCCCAGGCCATGTAGAACAGATACAGCACCCCAAGGTATTTTAGCACCAGAAAGGCCAGCGCGCTGGTATGCAGCAGGGCCGCAAGACCGACGATACTGGCCAGCGCAGCAGGTATGATCCCTATGGTACAGCCAATCGCCGCCGCAAAACTGGCCCAAAAGCCACGCCCCAACCCAACCGCAAGCGTATAGATCACGCCGGTGCCCGGTAAAAGCACAACGATCAGAGACGTCAGTAGGAACTCTGTCGACATCCTAGCCCTCCCTTTCCTAGCACGCAGAATTTCCGGTTCGAAAGGAAAAGTAAACGCCATACATCACCGTGGCCCGGCGACATTCCTGAAAGCCCACCGGATACCAACAGCAGACGTCTCTTATCGCTTATTCAACGGTTATCGTAATCACCTCGGACACGATGGGCGTGGAATGCGGCACATGACCTGCATCGCCCAGAACCAGCTGAAGCGTATGTTCGCCTGCAGCCATTTCCAGCGTCACCTCGGTCTGACCGCCGCCAAAATGGATATGATTGTCATCCGCGGGCAGACCATAAGACAACTCATCCGCACCGTCCTCTCCCTGCCCCAAAGGCGGTCGGTCGATCAGCAGATGATGATGCCCGGTGTTTTCCTTTTCAGTACCCGCCGGCGCGACCCCCATGCCGCTGAGGCCAAAGACCACGGTGACCGGAGATTGGACAACGTCGCCGTCAGACAATTTCACAAAATAGACCTGCGCTTCGGGGTTTGATGGTGTTTCACCCCCGGCCAGAGCAAATGTCGCCGACAGGCAGGTTGCGGCAATAGCTAAAACAGCTTTCATAATCTTCTCCGTTGTCACAAATTTGCCATCCTCATGGTAGCATGTTTCGGCCCGAAATCGAGGATACCCGTTGTCAAAAGGCTTGTGGCCCATATGGAAACCACTGTTTCAGAGTTTCCCAAGCGCAAACGATCCGATTCAAATCCCTGATATTATCCCATGTCCGCCCTGTTTCCGCCCAGATTTGACGTAAAGATCAGCTAAAGAACCTACACCTGGGGAACAAGAATGGACCGACTGACCGAAATGGAAGCCTTCGCCAACGTGGTGGACCAAGGCGGTTTCACCGACGCGGCCAAGAAAATGGGCATCTCAAAATCGGCTGTGTCCAAGCACGTTTCCAGCCTGGAAGCACGCCTGGGCGCAAGACTGCTGAACCGCACGACGCGCCGCGTGTCACCAACCGAAATCGGGCTGGCCTATTATGACCGGGCCCGCCGCGTTCTGAATGACGCGGGCGAGGCTGATGCGCTGGTCACCTCGATGCAATCTGCCCCCTCTGGTCTGCTGCGGATCAGTGTGGCGACAGATTTCGGCGTCAATCACCTGTCTCCGGTTCTGTCGGGATTTCTAGCTGCCTATCCCGACATCACGGTGAATATGGTGCTGAACAATCGCTATGTTGAGCTGATCTCGGAAGGGTTCGACGTTGCCGTGCGGATTGGTGAGCTGGAAGACAGCACATTGCGCGCCCGCAAGCTGACCGAAACCGTCAAGCGGATGGTCGCCGCGCCCACCTATATCGAGAAATTCGGGCGTCCGCAAAAGATCGACGACCTGAACGAACACAAGCTGTTACATTATTCCAGCCAGTCTTCGGGCAATGTGTGGAAACTGACCGCACCTTCGGGTGAAAAACGTCAGGTCCGCACCGCCGGGTGGCTCAGCGTGAATGATGGGCAATCCTTGTTGAACGCTGCGGTCTCGGGGCTTGGGATCGCGCATCTGCCCAGCTATCTCTATTCCGACGCGCTGAAGTCGGGCGAAGTTGTCGACGCAATGCCGTCGCTGCCCGATGAAGTGCAAGGCGTTTATGCCGTCTACCCGCCCGGTCGCTTTACGCAGCCCAAGGTGCGGGCATTCATTGATTTCCTCGTCGATGCCTTCAACGAAAAAGGTCCGATGGACTGGTAATTCTAATTTCTCCCGGTGGAAACTGAACGGCCCGCACATGTTGTGTGGGCCATTTTTTTAGTCGCTGATCACGGCCAGCCCCATACTCTGCGCGACCGTACGCAAGGATTGGATCAGGATATTCTGTCCGGGCAGATCAGCTTCTTTTCTGCGGGAAAGAAGCGCGATATCGCGGTTGGCATTTGCGATTGTCAGCGGGCGCAGACGGACCTCATCGCGGTAAATGCCCTGACGCCTTGCATAGAGGTCCGGCAATACTGCGACCCCAACCCCCGAAGCCGCCATCAGCACGATGGAATCAAGCGTGGTGCCCTCGTATTCATCCGACACCACCCCGCCGCATTCCGCCGCAAGCGCATAGACGATCCGGGACAGACGGTGGCTTTGGTCCAGGGTCAGGATCAGCCGGTCTCGCAAATCCTGGGCGGTGACACCTTGCGTATCACCCGCCAGCACATCATCTACAGCGACCCCGATCCACAGGGATTCGTTGAACAGGCGCTGCTGGATTGTGTTCGGATGGTCCTCGGGCGTGGACAGGATCAGATCGAACCGACCGGATTTCAGCCCTTGTTCCAGATCACGGGTGTTTTCCTCGCGCACGACAACGCGCAGATCGGGGCGATCCTGATGGACCTTTTTGATGACCTGAGGCAGCAGATACGGCCCGATTGAGGGCAACACGCCCAGCCTTAACCGTCCCGAAACCGGTGTCTCGCTGCTCATCGCGTGGCGCAGATCCCGGACATCGGCAAGGATCTTCTGGGCGCGTTCGATGAACTCTTGGCCTTTGGCCGTGACCTGAACACCGCCCCGGTTGCGATCAAAGATGCGCAGGCCAAGCTCTTGTTCTACAGACGCAATTTGTGCCGAGAGGCTAGGCTGGCTGACATTCAGAACCTCGGCCGCCAATCCAAACCGGCCCAGTCGGCTAACCGTAACGATATATTCCAGCTGTCTTAATGTTGGGCGCATTTCATAGCTTCTAACTATCCTAAATTTAGAAAGATAGTATTGGGATAACAAAAATAGGCAAGGCACTTAGCCCGCACTACCGGGACAGGAGCCAAAAATGCCCAGCGTGATCGAAACCCTTTCCAGCAACCTGCTGGTGCCGACCATCCTATTCTTCGTCCTCGGGCTGCTCGCGGCTTTTGCCCGCAGCGATCTGTCGATCCCCGGTGGGGCAGCCAAGTTCATGTCGCTGTATCTGCTGCTGGCCATCGGCTTCAAAGGCGGCAGCAGCCTGGCCGAGCATGGCATCCACATGGATCTGTTCCTGACTTTGCTAGGCGGTGTGGCGTTGTCTTTTGTCATCCCCTTTGTGGCATTCGGCCTGCTCCGGGTCATGACACGGCTGGACGCGTTGAATGCGGCGGCTGTTGCCGGGCATTATGGATCAATCTCAATCGTGACCTTCGTCACCGCAACCAGCCTGCTGGATTTGGTGGGTCTTGATCATGACGGCTTCATGGTTGCTGTCGCCGCCGCGATGGAGGTTCCCGCCATCCTTTCGGCCCTTTGGCTGGCGCATAAAACCAGCAGCAAGGGCGTCAATGACAATGGGCTGTGGCGCGATCTGTTGGCAAACGGGTCGATTGTCCTGTTGACCGGGGCCTTCCTGATCGGCGCTGTTACGGGTGGCGAAGGGATGCAGATGATTGCGCCCTTCATCGTCACGCCCTTCACCGGCATCCTGTGCCTTTTCCTGCTGGATATGGGCATTTCCGCGGGGCGCAGCCTGATCAAGAACCGCGATAAGCTTTCGCTGGGTCTGTTTGCCTTTGGCGTGCTGATGCCCCTGATCGGCGCTGCGATGGCCTGGGTGGTCGGGGCGGTGATCGGTCTGCCCGAAGGCAGCCTGTTCCTGTTCATGGTCCTGTCCGCATCGGCCTCGTATATCGCTGTGCCCGCTGCGATGAAGATCGCGCTGCCAAAGGCAGAGGCTGGGATCTATCTTACCCTGTCGCTGGGCGTGTCCTTCCCGTTCAACATCACGATCGGACTGCCGCTGTACCTGTGGTGGGTGATGTAGGGATCAGTTGATCAGCAGAACCGCCTCGACCCGGCGGTTCAGTTCGCGACCTTCGGGCGTTGCATTCGAGGTGATCGGGGCCAGATAGCCGATCCCCCGCGCCTCGACCCGGTCGGCGGCCACGCCGTATTTCTCGATCAGCCGGGCGCGCACAGTCTGCGCCCGGCCGGTGCTGACCGATATGTTGGCCTCGAGTGCGCCGGTATCATCCGTGTGCCCGACCAGAGCCAGCCGCGTTCCGGGATTGTCCGACAAATACTGCGCAATCTCATTCAGAGAGCCGAAAGGCCCCTCACCCAGCGTTATCTCGCCCGTGCGAAAATGCAGATCGCCCAGTATCACGTGGCCCTCTTGGGCAAGCTCTGCCAACAGCCCCTGTGCCTGATCGACCGCTTCTTCGATCACCAACGGAGGCGCGGTTTCGGCTTCTTCCGGTGACACACGGATCATCTGCACATAGCCATCGGGCGGGTTTCGGCTAACCAACAGGCTCAGAACATCGTCACCCTTAGCAGCAGACAAAAAGCGATAGTCCTGGATGGCCACATACATGTCAGGCGTGGGGACAACTTCGGTTCCAAAGCGAAAATCGAAGCCGCCGCAGCTGCGGGCTTCGCAGTCAAAGAGAACCTCATACCCCTGGGCTTTGAGCTGTTCCCGCAACGGGGCTAGCAGCTGCAAAGTGGTGCTGGACCCGGCCTGCAGCCGCCAGGTATAGCGCTCGACACGTCCTTCAACCCGGCGCGCCGGGACTGCTCCGTCGGTATAGGGGCCAGTGGGCAGGTCATAGCTGTCCAACGGGCTCGTGCGGTCGCTGACCAATCGCGTACCCGAAGGAAGCGTCAGCTCCTGCCCGACAACAGGCGATGCCATGAGCAACAGGAATATAACGAGACGGCGGATCATCTTGATTGGGCGTGATACTCGGGGTTGGGGGACATCGCGGTCGCGCTTGCAACACGGTTCGACATGTTGAAAAAGCCGGTCACGTTGGCAATGTCCCAGATATCGCGGTCGCTAAACCCGGCATCCCGCAGGACCTGTCGGTCGGGCTCTTCGATCTTGGTGCTTTCGGTGGTCATTTTGGCCGCGAAATCCAGCATGGCACGCTGCCGCTGATCCAAAGGCGCAACCCGGTAGTTCATGACCAGCATTTCGCCCAGTTGCGGATCACCCGACAACTGCCTGACAGCCGCCCCATGTGCGACAAGGCAATAGAAACACTTGTTTATTGCCGACACGACCACCGCGATCATCTCGCGTTCAAGCTTGGACAACCCACTATCCGCTAGCATCAGATCATTATACATCGCGGTGAACGCGTTCAGCTTGTCGATGTCAAAGGCATAGGCCCGCAGAACGTTGGGCACAAAACCCAGCTTTTCGACGCAAATGTCGAAATATTTCTGCGTCTCCGGCGGCAGCGGATCCATCATCTGAAGGTTCAGCGCGGTGGGTGGGGTAAGATCGGTCACTTTGGGTTCTCTCCTTCAGCCAGCTGACGGTAATGGTATTCTCCGGCAAGCTCCATCCCAAGCGCGCGATAAAGGCCATTGGCACCCGCATTCGCCTTGGTGCAAATCACGCTGAGCGTCCCGGCGCCCTGATCCTGTGCCCAGAGCGCAGCCGCGCGCATCGCCCATTGCCCAAGGCCCTGACGGCGATGAGCAGGCAAAATCTCAAGTGCGTGGACCATGACCACGTCCCCGTGCATCGCAACAAACCCGGTACCAGCAGGTTGGTCACTATGGCGAAGCAGCAGGCCAGTCTTTGGACCCGGGGCTCGCTCCATCACGGCCAGCCGCTCTGGTCCAATCCCGCCCTCGGCCCAGATCTCACGCATGATTGCCAGCGGCTCCCATATCGAGAACACCGTTACGCGGGGGAGCGGAAGATCAGTCAGATGCTCAACCGGGCAGGTGTAAATATTGACCGGATCCAACACGGAATAGCCCCGGCCTTCAAGCTGCGCATCCAGCGCCTCGTCCCCTGGCCACAGGCAAAAGATGCGCTTTTGCCCCAGTACCTGCATCGCGACCTCGGCCGCCGCAATATCCTCATCCGAGGCAGGCCCCAGCGCATTGGCCGCACTTACCCGCGATCCGCCGCCCAGACCCTGACGCACCCAAAACGGCCCCTTCCTGTCGCGATGCGCAGATGGCCAAGTGCCATCGACGACATCAGGCCAGACAACGCTCACAGACCAAGCTCTTTCGCCAACCGGGTTGAGGCCGCATCAATCTGGGCGCCATCGGTTCCGCGGATGACAACGTTGGCACCGAACACACCATTGATCTGAAACGGATAACACCCGATGGACAGATCCTGAAAATCCGCTGCGAGTGCCGTAAGGGGGGCGGCGATATCGCCTTCGCCTCGATCCACCCGCAAGGTTTGGGACAGCAGAGGAACACCGCCGGTCAGACCCGGCAATACACTCGCCACCATCGCCTGAAAGACCGAGGGCACCCCAGCCATCACATGAACATTGCCGATGGTAAAGCCTGGCGCAGTCGAAACCGGATTGTCGATCAGCGCGGCACCATCAGGGATGCGCGCCATGCGCAAACGGGCAGCGTTCAGTTCCAGCCCGGATTTCTCGTAATGCGCTTCAAGCAAAGCGCGGGCATCGTCGCGGATGTCGATATGCGCGCCAAAGGCACGGGCGATGCAATCGGCGGTGATATCATCATGGGTCGGTCCAATCCCGCCGCTGGTGAAGACATGATCAAAATTTGCCGACAACGCCTGAACGGCGGCTTCGATTGCAGCGGCGTCATCGCTGACCACACGGACCTCTTTCAGGTCGATCCCCTGCTTGGTCAGCTCCTGCGCGAGATAATGCATGTTTGCGTCGCGGGTGCGACCCGACAGGATTTCATCCCCGATCACCAGCATGGCTGCGGTTGGATTTTGCATGGCCTGCGCCCCCTTGATCGACCCTTTCCGCAGGTATAGGCCCTGAAGCATGCGATTTGAAACCCCTCTTGTCCCCGCCCACCTGATCCGCCGCTATAAACGCTTTCTAGCCGATTGCAGGCTTGAGGACGGGCGCGAGGTGACAGCGCATTGCGCCAATCCCGGCTCGATGATGGGACTGGCCGAACCGGGCGAGAAAATATGGTTGGAGCCCAATCACGACCCGAAGAAAAAGCTGAAATATGGCTGGCGGCTGGTCGATCACGAAAACGGGCATTTCACCGGCGTGGATACATCCGTCCCGAACCGGGCGTTGCGCGCGGCATTGATCGCGCGGGAGATCCCCGAACTGGCAATGTATGAAACTGTACGCCCCGAAGTGAAATACGGCGAGAACAGCCGCGTTGATTTCCTACTGACCCAGCCGGGCCTTCAGGACGCTTATGTCGAGGTCAAATGCGTGACCCTGTCTCGCGAACCTGGTCTGGCCGAATTCCCCGACAGCGTCACAGCGCGCGGAACCAAACATCTAGGGGAACTGACGGCTATGGTGGACCAGGGGCATCGCGCAATCCTGCTGTATCTGGTCCAGCGCACCGATTGTGAGCGAATTGCATTGGCCTCAGATATCGACCCGACCTATGCAGCGGCGTTCGAGGCGGCCCAAGCTAGGGGTGTCGAGAAACTGGTCTACGGCACACGGATATCGCCTGAAGGGGTTTGGGTAAACGTGACCGAAAGCCAATCGTTCATGCAGAAGCGTTGAAAAGGCCCTTTGATCCCATCCTGTGAATTCGACCTTCTAGCAACGTGGGATTCTCTGCGTGAGCAAGAAAACCGGGGCGCTGGCCCATCCTGATCTAAACACCCATTGTCTGCCGTAAGAAGTGGGATTGCGGCGAATGCGCTGGCTGTTTGCCGCTGGCACATCCGGCAATGACAACAATGTACGATCATTGGGTCAGCAGTCACGACAAGGCAGATATCTTTCATGAGTATCTGAGGAATGCGTCATTACACGCAGTGCTGTCATAATCAGTCCACAACCTTGATCCAGTCATTGTGGGTCGAGTTGCAGGACCATGAAGGTTAGCCAATCCGCCATTTCCTCGCTGACATCATAATAGGGTTTGATCGGCTTAAAACCGAGCTTTTGATACAATCCTCGTGCCTCGATTTGTTCTGGGCCTGTATCAAGATACATTCTTGAGTACCCAAATTCGCGGGCTCGGTGGGTAAGATGCGTTGCAAGAGCCTGACCTACGCCTTGCCCGTGAAATTTCGGAACGACGAACATGCGCTTCATTTCGCAATATTCTGTATCGAGTGCGCGCAGACCGACACACCCAACGAATTCCTTATCAATGGTTGCGATTAACAACGTTCCTGTGGGCGCTCCATATATGCGATGCAGGTCTGAGAGCTCTCGTTCAAATTCAACCGGGTCGAAATAGCGGGCGACAAGATTGCGATAGGCGTGATGGCGCAAGAACAACCAATCAACCAAGGCGCGCATCATGTTTTGTATGGCGGCGATTTCAGCGGGTGTCTGGGCGGTCTTGACGGCCACGCGCTGCAGAGCTGCGGTTTTCATTTGGGTGTTCCTTCGCTGGTTCTGGGTGTCTCTGATCGGCATGGCGACAGATACCAAAGCACCGCAGCCATAATGATCAGGGCTGGGATATCGCCCACCAAATGACCGATCTCCATATGGTCCCGGCTGACTTGAGCGGCCATAATCGCTGCGTGGACGACACTTGACCAAATGGCAAAACTGATCAGACTCATATGGTTTTGCGGGGCTGAGGATGCCCGGATCAGGAACCATCCCAGAACCGCGTAAATACCGCAGATCATCTGGAAATAGTGCTGACCTCCGCCACCTTGCCAGACCCACCCCGAAGGCCAGATAACGGCCAGTGGATAGATCAGAAAACAGATGATCCCAAACAGGGCCAAGGCGATCTTTAATCCCTTTGCGCGGCTTTCGGGGCTCATGCTGCGTCCGCCTTAGGAGTCCATGCATAGGGCGCAAATTCCGCGTCTAGCGGCAGGTCCAGTAAGTTGGCGGTCATGTTGCTTAGCGTCTTGTTTGCAACGCCTATGATTACCTCCAGCGCCTGCTCTGGGTGATAACCTGCCGCTAAAAATCCCGCGTATTCTTCGGTGCAGTCACGACCACGGTCTGTTGTGAGTTTCCGGGCAAACCGTGCCAGAGCACCAAGACGATCGTCTTCAGGGTCGCGCCCCGCACGCATCGCTTGAACATGGCTGTCACTCAGTTCGGCATCAGCAGCAAAAGCTGTGTGACCCGCGACGCAGTAGCGGCACTTGTTGGCCACGCTAACCGCAAGTTGGATCACCTCGCGTTCGGCGGGCGACAGGCTGCTGTTCCCAAAGGCGCCGGTCAGCCCGGCAAACCCGGTCATCGCATCAGGAAGACCGCCATAGACGGCATAAACGTTAGGAACAAAGCCACGTGCCTGCGTGATCGCGTTGAATATCGGACGTGATTGTGGGGCCGCTGTCTGGAGCGTGTGTATGGATAGGGTCATAAGCACTCTCTGTTTTGCAGATCCGCAGTTGGGCTGCTTGATGTCATGAGATCTATCTGACGGCGTCCCTACGCGATGCTTTACAGATTGGAGCAAAGCACTATACCGATTGGAGTGCCTTACTACACTTTCTGGAGTAACTTTGATGTCGCACAGCTATGGCCAATGGTGCCCCATCGCCAAATCAACTGAAATCTTGGGCGAAAAATGGACCATGCTGATTGTACGCGAACTGTTGATGGGCAGCACACGTTTTTCAGAGCTCCAGCGTGGGTTGGGCGCGATCTCTCCCACGCTTTTGACGCGCAGATTGGTCACGCTCGAGGAGTATGACCTTGTCTATAAGCGTCGTATTCAAGGCGGTCGGGGGCACGAATACCTACCAACCGCAAGCTGCCGGCAGCTGCAGCCAATCCTGCTGGCACTTGGAAGTTGGGGCATGGAATGGTCAAAGGCGTTTATGAGCGACGCGGATTACGACGTCGAACTTTTGATGCTTTATCTTCAACGAAGTATTGTTCCCGAGAACCTGCCCGGCAGCAGAACGGTCGTGTTGTTCCAGTTTACGGATTTCGCTGAGCAACCTAAATGGTGGATCACGGTTGAAGGTGGCAATGTTGATGTCTGCACAACCGACCCCGGTCTGGACGTGGACGTATTCATCACAACCAAGGTGCGCGCGATGGCGGATGCCTGGTTGGGTCACACGACCTATAAGGCTGCCAAAGCCTCTGGCGCGATGGAGATCATCGGACCGGCGGCTCTGACACGTAATATATCAAGCTGGCTTTCCGATTGCATTTTTGCAAGCTTGCCGAATGCCGAAGAGATTTTGGCGGCACGTTAGGACAATCTTAGCGCAGCGCCGGCCTGTGCCATAATACTGTCGATAATCGTTCCAGCGGGTTCAGTGCTGTTCACCAGGCCAACGCTTTGACCTGCCCACATCGATAACGCTTCAATCTCACCGGTCATCGAATGATGGGGTGTCGTGGATTGATAGGCCTTGATTGGGGCGATGCCTCGCATTGCAACCGTTTCACCGGACCGGTGACGTGCCCGATTGCCGGGGCGACCCTCTGCTAGCCAACGATCCGCTACGGCGTTACGCAGCACGCGATGTGCAGCATTTGACCATCCAACATTATAAAGATCGGTCTCATGGACTGTGTCTGAATGCTGGGCCGCTAAAAGCTGTGCGATGTATTCGGAATGCGCCGCACTTTCTGGGGTTGCCAGAAAACGAGTTCCCATGACAACGCCGCTGGCCCCCAAACAGAGGACCGCAGCCAACCCGCGCCCGTCCGAGATACCTCCGGCCGCCAGAACTGGCACCGATCCTGCCACATCCACGACGGCCGGGATCAGCGGCAGGGTCGCAACGGTCCCACGAACATGCCCGCCTGCTTCCCAACCCTGCGCGACCAACACATCAACGCCCGCATCAACGGCGCGTTTGGCCTCATTCGCAGACGAGACGGTTTGGATTACCAATGCCCCGCTGGCATGCACTTGTTTTACGAAGGGCGCTGCATCCCCCCAGAAGAAATGCACAGCATGAGGGCGATGCGATAGGCAAAGTTCTAATCGGGCTTCTTGCGGCATGTCGAGGCAAAGGTTTACGGCAAATGGCGCGCCGGTCTTTGCCCGCAGGTTTGTAAGTTCAGCCTCAATAGTCTCTCTGCTGCTCCACGAGAAGGGCATGATCGGATAGCCGCCTGCATTGCCAACAGCAGCAGCCAAGTCGCTTTCCACGGCGCCGGCCATGGGGGCCAGCGCGATAGGGTGATCAACCGCAACCAGATCTGTAAACGCCGTCGAAATTGCGCGGGTTTTGATCGCCTTGTTCATGATTGAACTCCTTCAAGCCGCGTGGCGGTTTCGATTGGCAATAAGGTGATCGGAAAGGGCCTGCGCATCACCGCCCACGCCATCAATCAGCGCCGACTTCCGACGCCGCATGAAGGGCAATCCCAGGACGTATAGACCGGGTGCAACGATGCCCTGATCGTGGACCAAAATGCTTTTCCGGTCGAACACAGGAAGCTTCAGCCAACTGAATTCGGGGGAATAACCCGTTGCCCAGATGATGGTGCAGATCGCTCCGTTTCTCAGATTGGACATGAGGTGTGGCGGGTTGGACAATAACGTCGGGGGCAACAGCTGCGCCTCGGGAAGGCCTGTAATGTTCACGCGTTCGGCCCAGTCGTCGAAATGCTTAAGAAGGCGGCCGATCTTCAAGTCCGACATGGCACAGTGATTGGCAACTGAGCCGGAAAACTGCGCCATACCGTTTTGAATGCCGACCAGTCGACCCGTTACTGCAACCCCCATCGCCTGAAGCGTATTCAGGTCAATGGAGCCTATTCCAGAATCACCCATCAGTTGGAACGAGGGCACGCGGCGGGCGCGTTCGATATCGTCCACATCCTTGACGCGGACGTCCAGAATGCCGCTACGATCCATCCACCATTGAATATCCCGCCCACGATAACGCCGCGGCGCACGGATATGCTCCCCAACGGCAAGGGTCACAGCATGCCCCGCTTTGCAGAGTTCAGCGGCAACCTGCACGCCGCTGGCTGACCCTCCAACCACCAGCACACCGCCCTTTGCAACTTGATCAGGCGATTTATACGTTCCGAGCGACAGCTGCGTGACGCCTTCCGGAACAGCGCCCGCCAACTGAGGCAGTTTAGGCCGTGCGCAAGCCCCACTGGCGACAACGACATGGTCGCAGATCCAATCGCCCTTGTTGGTGCGAACCAGATAGTTGTTCCCGTGAGAGGTCACAGAATGAACAGCTGTGTGCTCTTCGACCGGGGCATCGATCGCATGGGCATAGTCACGCAGATAACCAGTGATCTGGGGCATGTTCATATACCCGTCCAGATCAGGTCCTTTATACCCATACCCCGGCAACCTTGACTGCCAATTTGGAGTAAGCAGCCGCAGGCTGTCCCACCTGTCTTTCATCCAGGACTGCGCCACCTCGCCCCGCTCCACCACAACATGCGCAACGGAACGGTCCGAAAGACACTTGCTCATTGCGAGCCCGGCTTGCCCGGCGCCAATGATGACAGTCGAAATATGTCGCATGACGCTCGCTCCTGTAGCAATCGCGGCCTAGGCGACGACCACATGTACGTTGGTCGGATTGGTCATAAGATCAAAAACAGTGGATCGTTTTTGTGACTGTGCGACCAAAGCGCGAATGTCATCGTCGCTTGCGTCAGCATCGATATCAAAGGTCACACGGACTGCACTGAAGCCGTTGCGAATGTCGGGGTCCATGCCCAATATCCCGCGCATATCCATATCACCCTCGACAACGCATTGTACGTCATGCAGTTGGATGCCCCGATGTTGCGCAACTGCAGCGATGCCACCGGTCAGGCAGCTCGCCAATGCGGACAATGCGATTTCCGGGGGGGTCGGCGCGCTGTCACGAGCAGCGAAAACTTCTGGATGGTCCGAGCAAATTGAAAAAGTTTCTTTGCGTGTGTGTTCTTCACCTAGGCCAAAATAGCCATTGATGGTGTTGCGGCTTTCACTGCCGTCGACCCAGTCGCAAGTGCTGCGGAATGTGAAGGACGCAGCTTTTGGCATCTCGGCAAATGCGCCCCGTGCCCCGATCAGGGCCTCGGTATTTACGCCATTTGAAACGGGCTTGTCTTGGGGTTGCGTGGTCATTGTGTTGTTCCTTTAGAAGTGTGTTGAGCTGTCGGTGCGGCTCGATACGACGACTTCTATGGAACACGCGCTCTGCGTGATACTTCACGGTCGAAAGCAATCCACTACATATTTGATAGTAAGAAAAAGAAGCTAACGCCGCTAGCATTGCGAAGGATGGATCTGGCGAAATTGGCTATTTGCCTAAGCCGATTTGTTCTGTGCCTTTTTGCCTGTCTTGGTAGGCCGCTCCCCATGTTGTCCGGCAGTACCGTTGAGCGCTTGATGCCAAGCAGGCTTCTTGACAGGGTTTGCACCCGGGCGCCTCGCCTTGGGCTTTTTGGATTTAGGCATTGGGTGTCCTCTCTTGGTTGCAGGCAGGTTTATTAGGTTTGAGACCGGATTGATACCACCGAGTTCAGGCTTGGACATGATGTTGGGCAACTGGAATCAAATCAATCCGATCGTACCCTTATTTAGAAACGCATCAGGGATTGGTTTGCCCCAACAATAAAACTGATCCTTTGTGAATGCTGCGCCATGTATCAACGGCGGCAATGGCGGGCTGCACCGCAGCATGACAGGGCCGGATCGAGTGGCTGCTCTAGGCCGTCCTCATCCAAGTAAATGTGTCTGAACCCCGAATTTCCTTCTGCCTCCAAGGTCTGGTCCAGCCCTACAAAGTCGAAAGCAATTTCTATACTTAAGTTCAACTGGGCAAACCGGCTGCGCGTAGGCCAGCAGCAAGGTGTTCGAAATCATCTGGTTGCCGCCACATCGTCTGAAACCCATGAGTGAGAGTAGAAACGGTTTCTTCATTCACTCGGATACCTCGGCTCATGAGTTCGTCGCGACGCTCGGCTGTAAAATCAACGAGGGCTGCTTCGGCCTCTGCCTGACGATCAAGCTTTGCATAGAAGGCCGCCACGAATGCTGTCACAAGGAATTGAGCCAAGCCTCTCCCATAATCCAATCGATGGCCGGGGGGTGCAAAGGATCCAACTGCATTGCCTCAGATACGACCTCACGCGCCTTCTCATGCCTCTCGAGCAAAAGAAAGGCGTATCCACACCAAGCCATGGACTCTGCCTCGTTTTCGATCAAAGACAGCGTTTTTTCAAACTGGGTCTCAGCCTCTTGCCAAAGGCCTGCGCACTAATAGGCGAAACAGAGTTGGTCCTGGATGTAGACATCCCGGTTGTCCAGTGCCGTCCCCTTTCGAGCAATTTGCAATACATGGTTGGTTGCTTCGGTAACAGCAAACCCTAGCCAAATATCAATGACATAGGTATCTGAAAGGTACATGAACGATCGCGCGATTGTCGGGTCGAGGGCTACTGCCCGTTCTAGCAGGGCCCGTGCCTTTGCCGTATCTCGGGCATTCAGGCCCTCGCGAAGGGCTTTGCCCTTTAGCATTAGCTCGTAAGCCCTCATTTCCTTTTCTGGCTTTCGGGGCAACATCGTGCTGAACCCGCCCGGGGAGGACCGCCACGATGCTTCGTGTCACATCGTCTTGAACCTCCAAAACATCCTCTAATTCACGATCATTTCGATCCGACCACAACTGCAATCCCCAAAATTGAGTCTGAGAACTGCTCCGAAACTCTGACCCGGCTCCCTGCTTTTCGCACACTACCTTCGACAAGATAATCCGCGCCCAAAGTCGCCGCAATTTCAGCTGGATCGGCTTCCTTGCGTCTGAAGCGAAAAGAGGCGTTCCTTGAGACCAACTGAAGCGTGCAAAAGCGCGACAATCCTGTGATGATGTCTTCTGTAATACCATCACTGAAAAAACTGTTCTGGATCATCGCTCAGGTTGTGGAATGGCAAAACGGCGATTGTGGACGAATTGCCATGGCCGCAGATATCGACCCGACCTATGCAGCGGCGTTCGAGGCGGCGCAGCTAGGGGTGTCGAGAAACTGGTCTACGGCACGCGGATATCGCCTGAGGGCGATTTGGGTGAACTTAGCCGAAAAACTATCGTTCATGCAGAAGCGTTGAAGGGGTAGTTTGAGCCCTGGGTGACCAATTTTGCATGACGAACGGACTGGCGCAATGCGCGGAAGGCCGCCTCCTCGTTTCATTAGTACGGTCCAATCCAAACGCACAGATCTGCTATTTTCGCCGCGATGCAGCTTTCGCATTCCTGCCGTTCGTCCCATCTCCTGTAATATTGCGTCGGTAATGACTCGGTCGTGGACTGAGCTGAGTCTCTGGGCGGCTTAGTCAACGGCGCGTGTTTCAAACTCGTACTCAAATCGTTCAATGTCGAGTTTATAAACTTGGTCGACTATCTCTCTTTCACGGGGGCCGTAGTAGCTTGAATAGTGAACTTTCTCAGTGCTGCTCTTATTAAGGTGCGGTGGTGTGCTTCTCACATCGAAAAGACCATATTCGAGCGCAACTTGTTCAACGACCTCGAAGTCGGATGCGAAGTTCTCCAGTTTCCCTAAGAAATCCAACTCCAAAGGTACGTAAAGAGATTGAGGAAGCCAATGATGATTGACCTTCTCTTTCGAGAATTGAAGGAACTGCAGAAAGTCCATGTCTTCTCGCCCACCCATAGAACGCAGTTGATTCACGCGAAAAGGCTGCGTCGTAAACATCTTCCAATTCGACACAGCTCTGGACCAAGGGTTCCGGACAAAAGAAAATCGAAAAAGGTTCTTTGAAAAAAGGGGCAGATGACGAAGGCTTTTGCTTTCATCTTCTCCAAAGAAAGATCTGCGGATAGAACTAGAAGCACTCTTGGGGACGTCAAAATAGACCAAAGGTGCGTTTACATACCGAAAAGTATAGTTTCCTCGTCCTCCGGAACCTGGGCAGCCGCACGTCGGACAGTCGCATTTGATGCGTCTTGCCGTAAAAAAGCTAAGTAACATATGGGCTTCCCTCCCGTGTCGATAGCGCCGCGTTTTCTAGCAAGATCGTTGATAGAGAGAAAGCAATAACTTTGTTTCGCCTATTGAAGAGACCGCGAATGAGGGCGGTTTTGCACTCCCGATTAACTGGGTCGAACACCTTGCAAGAAGCTTCGGTTGTCGCTTTAGTCAGGCTAGCAGACGGTTGTGCTTTTTGCGGGATTAGTCAAAAACGGGGCCACCCGGCGCAGTAAGTTTGAAAATGTGAGTTTGAACGACCGCTCTCGGATCTGCCCTATGTGTCCTTTCGCATCCGCAGCAATCCATAGTTCGTTGCATCGGGTCTTTTTCGAGATGGGCACAGAAAGCAACCACCAGCCGCTCACCAAGGGAGGATGACCCGCAAGATGTCTGCCAAGCCGACATTGGCGGAACCTCTCTGGCTGGGCATAGAGCTCAGAAAAAGGATCCGCCCAAACAAAGGCGATCCGACCAATCCTTGAAGCCACGGCATTGATCCCCATCTTAACCCGCGACCGTGCGCCCTCTGGTACTTTCTGCACAAGCAGCGTAAAAAGGGTGCTGCGCGAAATATTTGGAGCCTCGCATCGATGAAAGAACATCGTGGCCGTCTGACCAAGGACGGTATCCGTATCTATGAACAGGGTGACTTTGCCGGCATGCAGGCGGCGGGGGCTTTGGCTGCGCGGATATTGGATGATATTGCCGATCATGTGTTTGTCGGCCAGACCACTGGCGCGATTGACGGGCTCATCACGCAGATGGTCGAGGATGCGGGCGCAACATCGGCCACGATTGGCTATAAGGGCTATCAGCATGCCAGCTGTATCAGCGTCAATCATGTGGTCTGCCACGGCATTCCCGGCGACAAAAAGCTGAAGGATGGCGATATCCTGAATATCGACGTGACCGTTATTGTCGACGGCTGGTTCGGGGATACCTCGCGCATGTATGTGGCCGGCAAGCTGCCGCGCAAAGCCGAACGGTTGATCCAGATCACTCATGATGCCCTGTTCAAGGGCATCGAGATGGTCAAACCCGGCAACACGTTCGGCGATATCGGCCACGCGATTCAATCATTTGTCGAGGCACACCGGATGAGCGTAGTCCGCGATTTTTGCGGCCACGGGCTGGGCCGGGTCTTCCATGCACCGCCAAACGTTCTGCACTATGGCCGTCCGGGCACTGGTGCGGTTCTGGAAGAGGGCATGTTCTTTACCATCGAACCGATGGTCAATCTGGGCCGCCCCGAGACCAAGACGCTGGCCGATGACTGGACCGCCGTGACGCGCGACAAGTCACTGTCGGCACAGTTTGAACACTCGGTCGGTGTAACGGCAGATGGGGTCGAGATCTTTACCCTGTCGCCAGGCGGTAAGTACCACCCGACTTATTCTTCCTGATCCGCGGCCTGTTCCCGTAGCAGCTTTAGCAGCAGGGTTTCCCGCCCCCATGGCGTGACCGCATCATGGATGAAAACCGGCGCGCGCAGAGGCGTGCGCTGGGGATCGGTTGCGGTGTCAGCCTCTTGCGGAAGTGACCAATTCGACGGGGTCAGTGCACGGTCCATGCCCCGCAGGGTAACATGACCGGGTCAAATCCCCAAAAGCGCCGGAACCTGCGCCATGTCAGAGAAGACTTCGCCCCCCGCAGCGGCCAGTTTTTTACCGCCATCATGCGGTGCATAGGCCAAACAGCGCATATGTGCCCTGCTTGCTGCGGTCACACCGCTGAGGCTGTCCTCGATCACCAGAGGGTTTGACGCGTTGAAGCGTTCAGCCGCAGTTAGAAACAATGTCGGGTCCGGCTTGGCCGTTCCCAGGACATGGGCCGAAAAGGCGACATCGCGAAACCGCTTCCACAACCCGTTCTGACCCAAAGTGATCTGCATCTTGTCCGGGCTGCCGTTCGAGGCGACACAGAAGGGCAGCCCCCTTGCCTCGAGAACCGCCAGCAGGTCCGCCACGCCGGGCATCAGCTGAACACCAAGACGGAGCTGGTCATAGGTTTCCGCATAGACCTCATCGACCCAGTCATTTGACAAGTCCGCGCCCAGCGCCCTTGCCTTGTCCCGCACCCCGGTCATGGTGCCCCCAACGAACAGCTTCATACTGTCTTCGATTGTCAGGTTCAGGCCATAACGGGCAAGATTGTCGACCAGTACCTGATTGGACAGCGGCTCACTGTCGACCAGGACTCCGTCGCAATCAAAGATCACCAGATCATGCATCCGGATCGCCATTCCACATCAGGGTGATATGCGTGTCGCCATATTTGCGGCTGTTTTGCAGGACGAATCCTTTGGGCGGCTGCATGGGCGCGTTTTCCTCCCAGACCACAAGGGCGCCTTGTGCGAACCAGCCCTCTGACAGGGCAGCAATCGCCTTTTGCCCAAGGGATTTACCATAGGGCGGGTCCAGGAAGATCAGATCATAAGGCGCTGCAGGATTGGCTCCCAACCGCGTGGCGTCGCGACGGATCAACTCGGTACAGTCAGAGCTGCGGGTCAGGTCGATATTCTTGCGGATCAGGCCCTGTGACACGCGGCCATCATCGACAAAGCTCACATGTGTCGCACCGCGCGACAAGGCCTCAAGCCCCAGCGCACCGGTGCCTGCGAACAGGTCCAACACGCGCAGTCCGTCAAAATCAATCTGATGGGCCAGTACGTTGAACAGGCTTTCGCGTACCCGGTCTGTGGTCGGGCGCAGATGCGCGCCGGCGTCCCCCTTGCCGACCGAGGCCAAAGCCCGACCTCGGAAGGCTCCGGCGATGAACCTCACGCTTTGAGCAGCGGTTTCAGGTCCGCATCCGGGTCGGCCACAATAGCAGGTTCAGCTGTTTTTCCGCTTTCAATCAGACGCTTACCAACCATATAGGCACGCGGATCGTTCATCGCGTCGACCGCGATCAGCTGATCGCCCTTATAGTACCAGAAGGACACGGTCTGCCCGTCACCTTTGCGGGTCACCACCCGGTCATACCCGGTGTTCAGGCCCGCGATCTGCAGTTTGACGTCATACTGATCCGACCAGAACCACGGGGTCGCAGTATAACCCTTTGCCGCGCCCAACATGTTCTGGGCAACAATCTCGGCCTGATCAATCGCGTTTGGCACGCTTTCCAGACGGATACGCCCGCCAGCATGCGGGAATGAGGCGCAATCGCCCGCCGCCCAGATCGACGGATCAGAGGTGCGCCCAAGCGCATCTGTCTTGATGCCATTGTCCAGCTCCAGCCCGGCCATCTCGGCCAGTTGGGTCGCAGGGGCGATGCCAACACCGACAACAACGAAATCGACCGCCAGTTCTGTTCCATCGGTCAGCACCGCGCCAGTGACCTTGCCGTTTTCACCCAGCAAACGGTCCAACCCGACGCCTTCGCGGATATCGGCACCATATTCGGAATGCAGCGTTCTGAAATAGTCACTGGTTTCAGGGGCGGCGACCCGTTGCAGAATGCGGTCGGCCATTTCAACCAAGGTCACCTTGACCCCGCGCTTGGCGCAAACGGCTGCGGCCTCAAGCCCGATGTATCCTCCGCCCACGATCAGCGCACGCGCGCCTTCGGACACATAGGGTTCCATTTCGTCCACATGGGCCAGATCACGCACCACATGCACCCCGTCCAAATCGCCGCCAATAGCGGCTGGAAGGCGGCGCGGATCCGATCCGGTGGTCAGGGCCAGCTCGTCGTAAGCAACAACCTGATCACCCAGCGTCACGGTCTTGGCCTGAGGGTCGATTCCGGTCACGCGCTGACCAAGGCGCAGGGTGATATTGTTATCGGTATAGAAGTTTTCGGGGCGCAGGAAGAGGCGCTCTAGCCCCATCTCACCCAGAAGATAGGCCTTGGACAAAGGCGGTCTCTGATAGGGCAAATGCGGCTCTGCGCCGATCAGAGTAATCTCGCCGTCGAACCCATCTTTACGCAGCCGGGCGACAAGCGAAGCACCTGCCTGGCCGGCGCCAATCACGACAATATGGCTCATATTCCCCTCACCCTGTCGAATTCCCGTGGTCACTTTTGTTAGCTCACCTATATTGCGGCTAGGCCCGACTCTGCAAATCCAAATGACAGGAGCGAAAAAATGATTTCAACAGGTGACACTCTGCCCGACGCCACATTGACCCAAATGGGGGCAAATGGCCCTGAAGAGGTCCGCGTTTCGGACAAGACCAAAGGGCGCAAGGTTGTCATTTTCGCCGTGCCCGGCGCCTATACCGGCACGTGCACAACGGCGCATGTTCCAAGCTTTATGCGTACCAAAGACCAGTTCGATGCAAAAGGCGTGGAAGAAATCATCTGCATCTCGGTCAACGACCCCTTTGTCATGAGCGCCTGGGGCGAGTCCACCGGCGCAACTGCGACTGGCCTAACCATGTTGGCCGATGCGGCGTCTGAATTCACCAAAGCCATCGGGATGGATTTCGACGCCCCGCCCGTTGGTCTGATCGGCAGGTCCAAGCGCTATGCGATGCTGGTCGAAGACGGCAAAGTGGTCGCCATGAACCTGGAGGAAAATCCCGGCGTCTGCGAGATTTCCGCAGGTGAAGGGCTGTTAGAGGTTATCTGACCTGATCTGGCCCCAGTGCTGCTGGGGCCATTTTCGCAATTTAACTTGCGACACTCTTATGATGGGCGAATACTTGGTACATATTCATCAGGGAGTTTGTTTATGAACCTAAAGACATTTACCTTTCTTTTAGGTCTGACCGGCGCACTTGGCGCTTGTGGACCGGCCCCTACCTCGCAACAACAGGCCGCACGACAGCATGAGATCGCCTGCCTGAGCGGCACAGTGGGTGGTGCCTTGCTGGGCGGCGTCATCGGCAATCAGTTTGGCGGCGGTTCCGGGAAAACCATTCTGACGGCAGCGGGTGCTGCGGTCGGCGGCATTGAAGGTCAGAGGTTCGCATGTTGAGAGGGATGAAGATGAAAACCGCAATCGTCCTGTCGATGTTGTCCCTGGCGGGTGCCGCTACGGCCGAAACCGTGGCAGAGCTGCATGAGAATGAGCTTAAGGCCATCGACACCAATAATGACGGCTTCCTGTCAAAAGATGAGTTCGACGCCTTTTCCGACTATGCGTTCCAGACGATGGATGAGGACAAGAACGGCACATTGGGCCTGGATGAAGCCAAGCCGTTTCTGGATATAAAGCAATTCCAAAAGGTTGACCGGGACCGGGATAGTAATATTTCAAGAACGGAATACGATCAGCATATGACCGAAGATTTTATTTCTGCTGATCAGAACAGCAACGGTCAACTGGACTAGGCTCTGCGGCCTTGGGCCAGACAGGAGTATGCAATGACCAAATGGAGTGCTCTTTTTGCGTTGGGGTTGCTTGCGGCATGTGATGTGCCGCAGGCCCCTATTGTGACCGGCCCTGATGGCCAACCGAGGATAGAGATCAGTACCAATGGCCTGACCTGCTATGACCGGCGTTGTCTCGACATCAACCCCGCAGCACGGTCCGTGCGCATGATCGGCAACAGAACTACCCGGATACCTGCCGAAATCGACGTTAGTGACAACCTGGTCACCTCAGCCGAGTTCAGGCGGCTGGGTCAGGTTGCCAGCCTTGCCGGTGGTGTCGGATCACGCGGTGACAGCGGTTAGACCAGGCTGTCCATCTTGCGGGCCAGTTTGGCGTCCAGCGCCGAAAGCCCGCCGACATCATGGGTGGACAGCGTCACCTCGACCGTGCGGTAGACATTGAACCATTCGGGATGATGGTTCCATTTCTCGGCAAACATAGACACTTGGGTCATCCAACCAAAGGCGTGGACGAAGTCCTCGAACATAAAGGTCTTGGTGATCGCATCCCGGTCCTTGACCATGGTCCAGCCGCTTTTGAACAGCGGGTCCAGCAAGGGGCCACGGGTCTCGGTCGACAGAAGTTCAGTCATTGGTGTTCCTCCGGGTTCGACTTTCTGAACGGGCCATAATCAGTCAGAATCTCGATTTCTTCTCCCACTGCTTGGGCCTCGGCGTCCAGATATTTTTTGATCGCATCGGCAAAGCTGGGGTCATTGACCCAGTGCAGGCTGTGCGTGCGTGTGGGAAGATAGCCGCGCGCCAGCTTGTGTTCGCCCTGCGCCCCTGCCTCGACCCGTGCCAGGCCTTGCGCAATGGCAAAGTCGATTGCCCTATAATAGCACAGTTCGAAATGCAGGCAGGCATGATGTTCGACGCAGCCCCAGTAACGGCCATAAAGCGTCTCGCGCCCGATAAAGTTCAGCGCTCCCGCAATCGGATAGCCGCCGCGCTCGGCCAGAACCAATGCCATGTCATCCGCCATGGTTTCCTGAGCGATATCAAAGAATTGCCGCGTCAGATAGGGCACGCCCCATTTCCGCGCGCCGGTATCCTGATAGAACTCCCAGAACGCGTCCCAATGTTCGGGGCGCAGGTCATCACCGGTCAACGCGCGGATTTCGCCGCCAAAGGCGCAGGCCTGCGCGCGTTCCTTGCGGATGTTCTTGCGTTTGCGCGAGGATAAAGCGGCCAGAAATCCATCGAAATTCGCATACCCGTCGTTCAGCCAGTGAAATTGCTGGGAATGGCGCAACATCAGGCCCATCTGTTCGCCCGCCAGCGCCTCATCTTCAGTGCAAAAGGTCGCATGTACCGACGATACCTGATTTTCCGCGGCTAGCTGCACCGCCCCCTGCACCAAGGCGGACATGCCCACCGCCTGATATCCCGGCCGCAGCAGAAAGCGGCGCCCGGTGGCCGGGGTGAACGGCACGGCAATCTGCAGTTTGGGATAATACCGCCCGCCGGCGTTTTCATAGGCATGCGCCCAGTTGTGGTCGAAGATATATTCGCCCTGACTATGCGATTTTGCGTACATCGGGGCGGCCCCGATCAACATTCCGTCCAGGTAAACCGTCAGGTATTGCGGCTGCCAACCGGTACCCGGCCCGACCGACCCGCTTTCCTCCAAAGCCAAAAGAAAGCGATGAGTGGTAAAGGGATCAAGCGGACGGCCCCCGTCCGCAGCCTCGGGGCAGGCACAGCTGTCCCACTCTGCCGCAATAATCTGCGAGAGCGATCCAAGTACCCGAACCTCGATTTGTGCCTGATCCATGTGCCCTCTGCATTTCATCTTTATCTGTGACGGAAGGGGCGCGGTTCAACCCGGATGCGCGGCTAAGTACCCTTCGAAAGTCACATTATCGGCAATCTTGCGGGCCTCGGCCTCTTGCGCAGCCGAGCGAACGGTCCAGCACAGGACCGGAACACCCTGCGCCTTCAGCTCGGCAACCCTTGGGCGGGACAGGTCTTCGGCTTCGTGGCTGATGAAACTGGCCCCGACCCTTGCGAAATCCGGGATGTCCCGCAGGTAATCGCACACCGCCGCAGGCAAAAGTTCGACTTTGGGCTGATACGAACAGGTCGTGATCCCCCTGGGCAAATGCGGCGCCAACCGCGCCAGTTCAGCCACCGAATTGGGGTTGAACGACATCAGCGCCACCGGACCTTCATAACCCTCAAGGGCTCGTACAGTATCGCGCTCGAGCGGGCCCACATTCGGGCCCATCACACCGTCCTGATCCTTAAGCTCGATCAGCAGGGGCACCTTGCCCGCCACGATTTCCAGCACATCATCCAGTGTCGGAATACCGTCATCAGCGTGCAACAGCTGTGTCTCGGACGCTACCTGCGCCGAAATCTGCCGAACTGGCCCCGGTCGCCCGGTCAGTCGCCCCAGGTCATAGTCGTGAAAGACCAAAGCCCGGTTGTCGGCGCTCAACTGCAGATCAATCTCAATCCCGTAACCGGCCTTAACAGCGGCACGAACCGCCGCCCGGCTGTTTTCCGGGCGGTTGTCCAATTTGTCGTGCAGGGCCCGATGCGTGATCGGGGCCTGTAGGAACGTAGCGGGCAGTACCGGGGTCATGCGATCTCGAAGATGCCTTCGATCTCAACCGCGACGCCCAACGGCAACGACGCTGCACTCACGGCCGAGCGCGAATGGCGACCAGCCTCGCCCAGCGCCTCGACCAGAAAGTCCGACGCACCATTGATCACCTGCGGCTGGTCGGTGAAATCGGCGGTTGAATTCACAAACCCTGTCAGTTTGATCACACGCACCAGCTTTTCTATATCGCCACCGCAAGCAGCCTTGACCTGCGCCAGAAGATTGATCGCGCAGACCTTGGCAGCCGCAGCACCCGCTGCAACATCCATGTTTTCACCCAGCTTGCCGGTGATCAGTTCCGCATCCTTGGAAATCTGTCCTGAAACGTAGACGATATTGCCGACCCGCACGAAAGGCACATAGTTGGCGGCGGGCGCCGGCCCGTCCGGCAGACTGATTCCCAGGCTTTCCAGTTTTGCTGCGATACTCATCTGTTGATCCTCACCTGATATAGACTCGGCGGGACGCTATCCGGGATCGTTCGGTTGGAAAAGTGTGAAACCAGTAAAACTGCGGTCAGTGGCGTATTAAGCGTAACTTCTCTTATCCCGAGGTGTTGAACTTGTGTCACTTTACCAGATGCAGTCGGCCGGGTTAAACGCGAACTGTTTCAAAATGGGCCCAAAACCTTTATGTGACGACAGATTGAGCCGCAAAATGACCGCAGGCATTATTGATTGAGCGTCCAGCCCCACTCACAAAACGGCTGGCGCGTTTGGAGTTGAAATACCGTGTTGAGCAAGATCAGATTCAAGCCCCTGATTGTCGTGACCCTGATGACCGTTCTTGGCGCTTGCGCGTCCCAACCCGCCGATCAGGCCGCGCGCGGCGATACTTTCGATCCCTACGAGAATACAAACCGCGGCATTCACAAGTTCAATCTGGGCGTCGACCGATTCCTGTTCCGTCCGGCCTCGAAGGGCTATGTGAAAATCGTGCCCGATCCGATGGTGACCAGTTTCAACCATTTTGCCGAAAACCTGACTATGCCGGGTCAGGCTCTGGATTATCTGCTGCAGGGCAATCTGAAGCAGTCGGGCAATGCCCTGCTGCGGTTCCTCATCAATACGACCGTTGGTGGCGCGGGTCTGTCTGACCCGGCCAGCGAATTGAACCTGCCGCCCGTGGATACCGATTTCGGTGAAACCCTGCACGTCTGGGGTTTTGGCGAAGGCGCCTATGTGGAATTGCCCTTCTATGGCCCCTCAACATCCAGGGATGCGGTCGGCGTCGTCGTCAACCTGTTTTCGAACCCGATCAACTTCACACCGGTGCGCCCGGTCGAGAATATTGGCGTCTACGCCGAAATCGTAAGGCGGATGGGCGACCGTGGACGGTTCTCGGACACAGTCGATTCCATCCTCTATGAAAGTGCTGACAGCTATAAGCAGGCACAAACAATTTACCTGCAAAATCGACGTTTCGAACTGGCACGCGATGATGAGGACGCCTATCTGGGATTGTATGACGATCCCTATGCAGATATCGGGACCGACCCTGTCAGAGACCCCTACCTTGACCCCTACGAGGATCCATATGCCGAGTAATTATTTGAAGAGAAGAGAGTTTATTGCATCTGGCATCGCCGGCCTGGCGCTAGCCACCCTCCCTTTGCCAGGCTTCGCCCAGACAGAGGCCAGTGCAAAAGCGTTGGTCGTTAGCGTTGTGGATGACATCAACCGCGTCATCAGTTCGGGAAAATCCGAAAAGAGCATGATCCGCGATTTTGAGAAGATTTTCGTGCAATATGCCGATGTTCCGATCATGGCGCGCTATGTGTTGGGGGCCGATGGCCGCTCGGCCAGTGCGTCGCAGATCAGGCAGTTCACCGACGCGTTTCAGGGCTATATCTCCAGCAAATACGGGCGTCGCTTTCGCGAGTTTATTGGCGGCCAGGTGACCGTTCGCAATGCGCGCAAGATCAAAGCGGGATACGAGGTCCGCACCTCGGTCAAGTTGCAGGGATCTTCCCCGTTCGAGGTGACCTTCCTGGTGTCCGACAAATCCGGCCGCGACAAATTCTTCAACATGTTTATCGAAGGCGTGAACATGCTGCTGACCGAACGTACCGAGATTGGCGCCATGCTGGACGCGCGCGGCGGTGATCTGAACCGTCTGATCAAGGATATGAAGCGAACCGGGTAAATTCACAGCGATTTGCTGCAGTCAAAACTTTCAAATCCGCTCGTAGTTTCGACCAGTTCGGCCTCATAGTGTGCGATCATTGGCATTGCAATGGGTTCGATCTGGTCATTCCAGACCGCCTCGCCATAGAAGCTGTCCTTTATCCTGTCGCGTTCTTCCAACGAAGAGAACGCGCGCATCCAATGCACTTTGTCAGGATTTTCCAGATCTCTGAGCGGCCCAAACACAAGCATTCCTGCATCCCGCAACGCAGCGCGATTGTGTTTCTCAAAGAATTCTATGAACGCTTCTCGGCGGCCCGGTTTTAGTGTGTAATGTCGAATTTCCAGTATCATCGATATTCCCCGGGCAATCTCGTTGGCCTGACATGGCGTCAGTACTTGGCGAAATTGCCCGAGTTTAGCAAGAACAAGTCCTGCGCAGTGCGCTAGTTCAACCGCTCGCCGGTTTCCTTGGCAAAATAGGACACTTTGCTCATGTCAAAGGCCAGGTTCAGCTCTTGTCCGGCCTGGGCGCTGGTTTCCGCGTGCAGGCGCGCAGTGACCTGTTTGCCGCCCAGTTCGGACACAACATAGGTGTCAGCTCCAGCAGGTTCGACCATGTCGACCATGCAAACCGCTTCCTGTACACCGTCTCCGGCGCGGAACCCGGCCTCGGCAATATCCTCTGGGCGCAGGCCCAGAATGACATCCTGCGGCAGTGACAGATCACGGGCATCCTTCAGGACTAGCGTTTCACCCGATGACCGCTCGATGGCAATTTCGGTGCCTGTGCCGTTCTTGGTTGCCTTTGCAGGGATCAGGTTCATCGCGGGTGAGCCCATGAAATCAGCCACGAACAGGTTGGCAGGGTTGTTATAGATCTCGGCCGGGCTGCCGATCTGCTGCACGATCCCGCCTTTCAGAACCACAATCTTGGTGGCCAGCGTCATCGCCTCGATCTGGTCGTGGGTCACATAAACGATAGAGGCATCCAGAGTCTGGTGCAGCTTCTTGATTTCTGTCCGCATCTCGACCCGCAGCTTGGCGTCGAGATTCGACAGCGGCTCGTCAAACAGGAACAGTTTGGGGTCGCGCACCAGCGCCCGTCCCATCGCCACCCGCTGACGTTGACCACCGGACAGCTGACTAGGACGGCGGTTCAGCAGCGGTTCGATTTGCAGCAGCGCGGCCACATCCTTTAGCTTAGCGTCCATCGTAGCCTGATCCACGCCGCGCACTTTCATGCCAAAGGTAATGTTCTTGGCCACCGACATGGTCGGGTACAAAGCGTAGGACTGAAACACCATGGCGATGTCCCGGTCCTTAGGGCTGACATGGGTCATGTCTTTGCCACCAATGGCCAGCGTACCGCCGGTGATCGGTTCCAGCCCGGCAATGCAGTTCAGCAAGGTGGATTTACCACAGCCCGATGGGCCGACCAGCACCAGAAAGTCGCCCGGTTCGATCGAGATGTTGATATCCTTCAGGATCTCGGTTGCGCCGTAGTTCTTGTACAGCTTGTTGATATCAAGGATGGGAGCCATCATTCTATCCCTTCACAGAGCCAGCGGTCAGGCCGCGGATGAAATACTTACCGGCAACGACATAGACGAGCAGCGTCGGCAGACCCGCGATGATCGCGGCGGCCATGTCGACATTGTATTCTTTGACACCGGTGGTGGAGTTTACGATGTTGTTAAGCGCCACGGTCACAGGCTGTGTGCCCGCCTGGCTGAACGACACGCCGAACAAGAAATCATTCCAGATCTGCGTGAATTGCCAGATCACGGTTACCACGATGATCGGCAGTGACAGTGGCAGGAAGATCGACCAGAAAATCCGCAGGAACCCGGCCCCATCGACGCGAGCGGCCTTGGTCAGCTCGGCCGGGATAGAGACATAATAGTTGCGGAAAAACAGCGTGGTGAAGCCAAGACCATAGATTACGTGGACAAAAATCAGACCCGGAATGGTTCCGGCAATACCCATCATGCCCAGAAGGCGCGCCATCGGCAGCAGGACGACCTGAAACGGAATGAAGCAACCAAACAGCATCAGCGAGAAGATGATGTTAGCCCCTTTGAACCGCCACTGCGCGACAACGTAACCATTCAGAGCACCCAGCAGGGTCGAGATGGCCACCGCAGGCACCGCAATCAGGACCGAGTTCCAGAAGTAAGGCCGCAGACCTTCGCATTGGATACCCGTGCAGGCGCCCGACCAAGCGGTTTTCCAGGCCTCGAAACTCACCTCACGCGGTAACGATATCAGACTACCGGTACGGATTTCCTCAAGACTTTTGAGCGATGTCGTCAACATCACAAATAATGGCATCAGGTAATACAGCGCGAACAGGCACAGCACCACGTAAAGCAGCCAGCGCAGGGCGATTTTGCTCATGTTACTTTGACTGCGGGTTTGGGTGTGGGGCATCGACAGATCAGTCATTTTTAGCCCTCAATTCTGAGTAGAGATAAGGAACCACGATGGCAAAGACGACCAGCATCATGATCATTGCAGAAGACGCCGCCTGACCGATATCGCCGCGCGAAAAGGCCATCGCATACATGTAGGTGGCGGGCAGATCGGTCGCATAGCCCGGACCGCCTCCGGTCAGGGCGATGACAAGGTCAAAGCTCTTGATTGCCAGATGCGCCAACACGATGAAAGCCGACAAGAAAATCGGGGCCATCGACGGGATGATGATCGCGGTATAAATACGCCAGGTTGGAATACCATCGACCTGTGCGGCCTTGATGATCTCGCCATCGACCGAGCGCAGACCGGCCAGAAACAACGCCATCACAAAGCCCGAGCTTTGCCAGAGTGCGGCAATGACGATGGTGTAGATCGCGTAATCGGGATTCACAAGCCAATCGAATTCGAAGTTGGGAAAGCCCCAACCCTGCACCATGGACTCAATCCCCAGACCGGGGTTCAGGATCCACTTCCACGCCGTGCCCGTGACGATCATCGACAGCGCCATGGGGTAGAGATAGATTGTTCGGATCGCTCCTTCGACGCGGATTTTCTGATCCAGCAGGATGGCCAGCAGCAGGCCCAGCAGCATCGCGATCACGATGAACAGAGTACCAAAGATATACAGGTTGCCAATCGCCGTATCCCAGCGAGGAGAGTCGAACAGGCGCTCATATTGGATGAAGCCATGGATCTCGTATTTCGGCAGCAGTTTTGAGCGTGTAAGCGACACCCATGCGGTCCATCCGATAAATCCGTAGACAAAGATCAATACGGCGATGAACGACGGTGCCAGCACCACCTTGGGCAGGTGGTTTTCCAGCCATTCGGACATATTTTCCTCCGGGGAAAGATGCTCTGCCCCGCATTATAGGGGGCAGAGCGGATTGGATCAGTAGCTGTTCGCCACCGCGTCCGCCAGTTGCTGAACCGCGTCAGCCGAGGACATATCCGAGTTGAAATGCGCGGTCACAACATCGGTGATCGCACCAGCCTGCGACCCGCGCAGCGCCATGCCATGGGCATAAGACGGCAGCAGCGAACCACCCGCCGAGGTCGAGCCCATGTCTTCGGCCGAGATTTGCGCGCAGATGTCAAAGGCATCCAGCGACACATCGGTCCGGGCCGGGATCGAACCCTTGTTCAGGTTGAACACTTCCTGAAAGTTCGGTGCAACAATCAGCTTGGCCAGCAATTCCTGACCGGCGCGATTGTCGTCGCCCTCAACCTCGAACATGGCAAAGCTGTCGACATTGTACAGATATCCATCGCCGGGGGTCGAGGCGCACAGGAAATCCTCACCAGGCTTCTTGCCCGCTGCCAGGAATTCGCCCTTGGCCCAGTCACCCATGATCTGAAAGGCCGCTTCGCCGTTCATCACCATCGCGGTGGCCAGGTTCCAGTCACGGCCCGAGAAGTTCTCGTCCACATAGCCACGCAGGGTGCGCATCTGGTCAAAGACCTGGATCATCATGTCCGAGGTCAGTGCTTCGGGGTCCAGATCGACCAGGGCTTTCTGATAGAACTCGGGTCCGCCAAGACCCAGTGCAACGGCTTCGAAAACCGTGGCGTCCTGCCAGGCCTGACCGCCATGGGCCAGTGGGATCACACCGGCGGCCTGCAGTTTCTCGGCAGCGGCGTTGAACTCATCCCATGTGGTGGGCATTTCGATGCCATTCGCAGCCAGCACATCGGCATTGGCCCAGATCCAGTCGATGCGGTGAACGTTCACAGGCGCCGCGCACCAAGTGCCTTCGCACATCATGTGACCAGCGATCGACGCGGGCAGAACGTCGGCCCAGCCTTCGGCGGCGGCCACGTTCGAGATATCGGCCAGAACGCCCTCTTCATACCATTCCTGAATCGCCGGGCCTTTCAGCTGAACCGCTGTCGGCGCGTTGCCTGCCAGAACCCGCGCCCGCAGCGCCGTCATGGCTGCATCACCGCCGCCGCCTGCGACAGGCATATCGGTCCATGTGCCCCCGTTCGAGGCAAACTCTTCCTGAAGCACGGCCACCGATTTGGCCTCGCCACCGGATGTCCACCAATGCAAGACCTCCGCCTGTGGTTCGGCCACCACAGATGATCCGGCCGCGACGGCCAATGCGGACACAGTCGCAAAAGAAAATCGTTTCATGTTTTCTCCTCCCTGAGAATTCGGTGCCAGTCAAATTGGCAATGCCGCAATACTGTGCCCCTATCTGAGTCTGACAACGCTTAATCCGGGCCAATACCCGGGAAAGGCGCAAATTTTCACCGCTTTTGTTACAGCGTGTTACGTTAGCATTGAATCTGTTTCCGTTCGTTACAATGGACGAAGTTTGGGGCCAGAGAACAGGAGGAAGAACACTGTGAGCATTCCGCGGCTGTTGGTGGTGGATGACGACCCTGAAATGCGGTCGATGATGACCCAGTTCCTGCAACAGAATGGCTTCATTGCGCTGCCCGCCAGTTCCGAAAGCGAAATCCGCGCCCATCTCAAGTCGGGTCGGATCGACCTGATTCTATTGGATGTGATGCTGGGGGATGAAAACGGCGTTGATATCTGTGCCCGCCTGCGGGCCGAACAGGACGTGCCGATCATTCTGGTCTCGGCCTTGTCCGCCGATCATCAACGCATGGCCGGGTATGAGGTAGGCGCCGACGATTACATCGCCAAACCTTTTAATCCGCAACTGATGCTGGCTCGCGTTCGCGCCGTCATGCAACGGGCGCGTCGTACACCTTCGCTTGCCTATCGCCGCCGCACCCGCACCTTTAGGTTTGACGGCTGGCTCTATGACGGCAAACGGGACGAAGTGCATTCGCCGGACGGATATCTGGTATCCCTGTCCCAGCGAGAAACAGCAATGCTAAAGGTTTTTCTGGCCAACCCGCATATTCCCCTGACACGGGATGAAATCGCCGCGGCCCTGGATGTAACAGGCGCTACTGACAAGAGCGAAGGCCAGGGACGCGCCATCGACATGCTGGTCGGGCGGCTGCGATCCAAGATCGAGGCCAACCCCAAAGACCCGCAAATGCTGAAGACCGAACGCGGTTTGGGCTATATCTTTGCCGCAGAGGTGTCTGTGGACGAAACCGCATGACCGTCCGCGCCACGCGCCTGCGCAGCCTGGGCTGGATCTGGACCTGTGCCGCTTTTACCTCGGGGTTGCTGGCCGCAGGCCTTTGGTTCGCCTCGGCCCGGGCATGGCAGGAATTCCAGACCCGTGCATATGTTGCCGGGTTCGCTGTTTACGAGGATTTGCGCATCGGTAAATCCCCACCGTCAGGCATCTCAATCGTACCATTGCCGCCCAAAGCAGCCAGCCTGGCGGATGCCGGGCAGTTTGAGCAACTTCCCGGGTTTTCGGATCGCAGCTTTGTCACCAACCTGTCGATCCTGACTGACAGCTCAGCACCCGTTTCAGGCCGAGAGTTGACGCTGGCTGTGATGTCAGACCGGCTGGTTTACCCGGTGTCCGACATCCTCTCCGGCATCGAACAGACCGGCCCCGAGAAAATGGGCAACCTGACCCGGCTTTTGGCGACCTATTGCAGCGAACCCATACTGATCGCCCGCTATGGGCGCGGCGCATGGCAACAGGTGGACGGGACAGATATCTGGGGATGCCGTGCAGCCCCAACCGACCTGCGTCTGCCCACAATTCTGGTCGCCATTGTCGCGCTGGCGGTGATCCTGACCTCGGTGGGCAATGTATCGGACAGTTTCACCCGGTTTTCGACCGCCTTGCGCGACCGCAAAAGGCGGGGCGGGCCGAACAGTTATGAGGCCGATGGCCCGGCCGAACTGCGCGACATCGTCTCTGCCGTGAACGAGCATCTGGACGCAGAGCGCATGCAACTGGAAAAGCGCGCCACTGTTTTATCGGGTGTTAGCCACGATCTGGGCACCCCGGCCACCCGCGTCCGGCTGCGTGCCGCTTTGATCCCGGATGTCGAGCTGCGCGAAAAGCTTGAGGCCGATGTCGATCAGATGACCGGCATGATCGAAAGCGTTCTGACCTACACAAGGTCCGAGCTGAGCATTGAGGAACCGCGGCAGATTTCACTGACGTCGCTGGTCGAGGCTCTGGTCGCAGACTATCAGGATATGGGACTGCCGGTGACCCTGAAAAAGCTGGCCCCAGTGGCGGTACAGGGCGGCACGTCAGTTTTCATGTCGCGCCGAGGGCATGGATCCCTGCCCGAGACCCGGAGAATGCTGGTCGTCGGCAGGCCAATTTCGCTGAAGCGCGCCCTGACCAACCTGATCGACAATGCGCTGAAATATGGGCGCCATGCCGAAGTTCAGCTGGAAACCGATGCCAAAATAGCAACCATCACCGTCGAGGACAAAGGGGCCGACCTGTCCGTCTCGGATATCGAAGCCCTGATGGCCCCGTTCCGGCGCGGGTCAAACACCGGGTCTTCGGATGGGTTTGGTCTGGGTCTGACAATCGCGGCGACAATCGCAGAACAGCATGGCGGCACCCTCAGCTTCGAAGCCGGAGAGCAAGGCCTGCGCGCACGTCTGCAGATCACCAGGCAGTGACGATTCATGTCATATAGCTACGCACCAGCGCGCTTGCGATCAGCGACCAGCCGTCGGCAATGACAAAGAAGGCTAGTTTGAACGGCAGCGACACTGTTGCAGGCGGAACCATCATCATCCCCATCGACATCAGCACAGCGGCCACCACAAGATCAATGATCAGAAACGGCAGGAAGATCAGAAACCCGATCTGAAAGGCCCGCGCTATCTCAGAGAGCATGAAAGACGGCATCAAGATCGACAAGGGTGCCTCGGCCGACAAGGAAACCGTATCACCCCCGGGTCGCAATGCTGCCATGGCGTGGAAAGTATCCGGATCAACTCGCCCTGCCATAAAGGCACGAAACGGCTGCAACGCGCGCTCCAACGCTGGTTCGACCTCCATCGTTTCTTCGACCATGGGGCGAATACCTGTGGTCCAGGCCTCCGAAAAGACCGGCTCCATGATGAAATAGGTCAGAAACAGTGCGAGGCTGACGATCAGCATGTTGGGGGGGGATTGCTGCAATCCGATCCCTTGCCGCAAGATGGCCAGAACGGTGATCAGGAACGGGAAACAGGTGATCATGATCGCCAGCCCAGGCGCGAGGCTGAGCACGGTAATAAGCAAAATCAACTGAATGGTGCGCGCGGAAATCGACCCGCCTTCGCCCAGTGACAGCGACACCTCTTGCGCGGCGGCCAGAGACGGGGTCAGCGTCAGCAGCACCGCCACCCAAAACAGGAAACGCATTACCCGATCCCGTTCTGCAGATCCGCGATTTCGGTTAGGCGCACGGCCAGTTGCCCGGCTTGATCACCCTCCATCTCTTCCAGCAGACCGCGCGCCACCAGTTGATCGCCAACATATAGGTCCACAGGATCTTCGATCCGTTTGTCCAGGGTGAGAACAGCGTTTTCCCCCATATTCAGCAGATCCCGGATTAGCGGGCGCGCCCGACCGACTGACACGGTTACCTCGATCGGAACGGAATCAAACGGGCTGGCTTTTTCGGGTTTGGGGGATTGCGGGTCACTCATTGTTCAATGCCTCTTTTGCCTCATACACGTAAGCGTCAAATGCTGAACGGATTGTCTCTAGCAAGGCGCTGCTATCCACCTCTCGCTGCGAGGTACCAACCTGCAGACGTGCCTGACCGGCCCCAAGAGACGGGTCCTCGACAACGCGGGTCGGGGTGGCCAATTCGGGGGGCAACAGCCCTTCGACAACACTCACGAACCCCGAAGGCACAAAGATTTGCATCGGTTGGCCAATCTGTTCACCGGCCATTTCTGTAAGCTGTTCGACCAGCCGCGTGGCCTGCCCCCGATCCAGGGTGTCCGGCAACACCAGATTGACGAGGCTCTGGAACATGGGCTCCAACGACATTGTCATCCGGCTCGTTGCCTCATGATAAGTAAAGGACATATCCTCGAGCGCGCGGGCAAGGTTGTCTGATACCTTTCCACGACCCTGTTCCTGGGCCTGAAGGGCATCGTCCCATCCGGCGCTATAGCCGTGTTCGAAGGCACCAAGCCGCTGTTCCTCCAGCGCCTCTTCGTCCAGTAAATGAACTTTGCCGCCGCCTGCCTGTACAGTGAAATCCTCAAGAAGATGAGCTATCGACATCACGCACGCTCCTCACTTTCTTCAAGCCAGCTGCGCAGAATTTCCACGGTTTCCTCCTGCTTGTCGCCGATCATGGCACGCAGCCGATCAACCGGATCAGCGCCTGGATTTGCCGCCAATACCGGCACGTCTGCTGGGGCGTATCCCGGAATGGCGGCGAATTGCCCGCCCTCTTCGGTCGCGATCTCACCGGTCAGAACCGCCTCGGGCTCTGGCGGTGTTCCCGCCGGCAAAAGGGCGGGGGCAAGGGCCGGTTTCATCAGGATCGGGCGGATCACGAACAATCCCAGAACCAGCATCACGATCGCCAGAACGGCCATTTGGACCAGTGACATCGCGTCAAAATGAACCTGCTGCCAGATCGAAGACGAAACCACAGTTCCGCCAGGCTCTACTGCGGGCAGATCCAGCGATTTCAGGGTGATGACGTCGCCACGTTCGGCATCGAACCCAACGGCCGAGGCCACAAGCTCTCCCAATGCGTCAAGCTCGGTCTGGGGCAATGGCGCAAAGCTTTCTGCACCCGAGGCATCAACCGAGCGCGTTCCATTTACCAGAACCGCAACGGTCAGACGCTTGATCGCCCCGGGTGCGGTATGAACCTCTAACTCAGTCTCGGATACTTCATAGTTGACCCGCTCCCGCGTCTGTGTGGCATTTGAATTGGTTGCGTCCCCGCCCGCGCCATCCCCATCGGGCAGGTTCGACGCCACCGTGACGTCGGACGATTGGTTCCGGGCGCTGTCAGACCGTTCCTCGACATCGGTGCTGATGGCCACGCGTCCCTTAGGATCAAAGCGCCTTTCGCGGATGGATTCGGTTTTGGTGACCGTATCAACACTGACCTCAACGACTGCATTTCCGGCCCCCACTCGGGCCTCAATCAGACGCAGGACCCGTTCGCGCAGCTGGCGCGACTTGTCATCCGCGGTATCTGCTGCCACTGCAGTCTCTTTTGCGCCAATGACCGCACCATTGGAATCAATCACCGCCACATTCTCGGGTGCGAGGCCACTGACGGCGGAAGAGACCAGAAACCGGATCGCCTTGGCCTGATCCGAAGTGATATCCGCACCCGAGGACACCAGATAGACCGACGCCGTCGGCGCGACGCTGCGCTGAAACGGATTCGTCGACCCGTTGGCAATATGCACGCGCGCCTGGCTTATATGAGGGCTGCCGACAATCGTGCGCGCAAGCTCACCCTCTTTCGCACGCCAATAGGCCGCATCGAACATTTGCGAGGTGGTGCCAAACCCGCTGAGTGAATCCAAAAGCTCATACCCGCGGTTTCCGTTCGCAGGCAGGCCTTCGCTGGCCAGAGTCATGCGCAATTCGTCCCGCTGCGAGCCGGGCACGTAAATCGAACCGCCCCGAATCTCATACTGTACGCCGCGCTGATCCAGTGATCGAACGATATCCCCCGCCGCGCCGCTTTCCAGCCCGGCATAGAGTAGGGTCATCGACGGCGCCGTCGCCAACCGCGACATCGCAAGGACCCCCAAAAACACCAGCACGACTGCACCGGCGACAATGATTTGCTTTCGCCTGTCCAAACTTGCCCAGACAGTTCCGATCTGCTGCACGCTCACCTCCGACTCGCCGACATTCTGCCCGGCGCATCCCCTGTTTGGACGATTGCCCTTAACAATCGGTTAGTCCTTGCCGGGTTATGACATCCCCAGGCTGAATGAATGAGGACGTCATGACTGACGCGACTGCAGAACAGGCAGAAGCCCCAGAAAAATCGGGGAAAAAGGGACTGATCATAGGGGTGATTCTGGCCGTTGCCGGGGCTGCGGGCGGGTATTTCCTGACCACTTCTGGACTCCTGCCATTTGGCGGCCAACCAGCCGCGGAAGACGCCAAGGAAAAAGACAAAGGGACCGAGGTTAAAGCCCTGCCTGAGGTTGGTTTTATCGACCTGCCGGCGGTGATCGTCTCGGTCAATGCTGGCGATTCGCGGCACCTGAAATTCCGCGCCCAGCTTGAGGTGAACAGCAGCTACGCCTCGGATGTCGAGAAGATGAAGCCGCGAATCATGGATGTTCTGAACGGGTATCTGCGGGCGGTCGAAGTGTCGGATCTGGAGGATTCGCTCGCACTGATGCGCATCCGCGGTCACCTTTTGCGCCGCATTGAAATCGTCGTCGGGGAAGGGCGCGTGCGCGATGTCCTCGTGATGGAATTCGTATTGAATTAGGAGGCCGAGATGGAGCTGATTGCAGATATTTTGCTGGTCGCAGGTGCGCTGGGTGCGGGTCTTTACTGTTTCGTGCTGTCCCGTCGGTTAAAGCGGTTCACTAATCTGGAACAAGGTGTCGGTGGCGCGGTCGCTGTCCTGTCATCTCAGGCGGATGAGTTGAAGAAATCGCTTGATTCGGCACGAACTGCTTCGGACCAGTCGGGCCTTGTACTTGAGGCACTGACCCAAAGGGCGGAATCGGTTGCGCAGCGACTCGAACTGATGATGGCCTCGATGCATGATGTCATTCCGGCCGAAGAATCCACCGAGGACGTCACGGTTGAAGAACCCAAGCCGCAAGAACCCAAGGCCGAGGAACCAACGACGGATCCTGAGCCTGAAGAGGCTCCGGTCGAGGCGGTAGAAAAGCCAGAGGATTCTGTCGCGCCCAAATCCGAGAACGCTCAGGAAAAGCGCCCGGGCGGGCTGATGTTTTTCCGCCACGACCGTAATAGCGGAGAGGCCGCGACATGAGCGGACACATTGAAGAGAAACGACCAAGAAGCGGTGTCCTGACAGTTATTTCACTGTTGATGCTTGGGTCAGCCGCGATTCGGCTGGAGTTTGAGGCTGCACCAGCCCTGGCAAAAGGGGTCGAGCAGGCAGAAGCAAAACCGAAAGAGACCCCAGCAGAGCTGCCCGGAGCCCGGATACTGCTGACCGAATTGCTGCGGCGCGAAGAAGCGTTGAAAAAACGCGAAGCCACAGCCATTGATCGGGAAAAGGCGCTGGCCATTGCCGATGAGGCCATCGAGACCCGCCTGGCCGCCCTGCAGCAGGCCGAAGAGGCGCTGCGTGAGACGCTGGCCATTGCAGAAAAAGCGGCTGAGACAGACCTGACGCGCCTGACGGATGTCTATCAGAACATGAAGCCGAAAGACGCGGCCGCCCTGTTTGAAACGATGGACCCGACCTTTGCCGCCGGATTCCTGTCACGGATGCCGCCCGATGCCGCAGCCGGTGTTTTGGCAGGCCTGAACCCCGAGGCTGCCTATACAATCAGCGTGATTATGGCCGGGCGAAACGCTTCGGCTCCGCAGGAGTAGCCCCCATGATTTTCAACCCTGCATCGGAATTCGCCGGAGACCTCTTATGATCGGAATTGTCGGAATTGTTGTTATTTTCGTCATGGTGTTCGGCGGCTATTTGGCGGCTGGCGGGAAAATGACCATCATCATGAAATCCCTGCCGTTCGAGATGATGATGATTGGTGGCGCTGCGGTCGGCGCATTTATGATCAGCAATGACCTGAGCGCCGTGAAGCACACGATCAAGGATATGGCAAAAGTATTCAAAGGGCCGAAGTGGAAACCAGATGACTACCGTGACCTGCTGTGCCTGTTGTTTTCGCTGATCCGTATCGCCAAGGCCAACCCGGTCGAAGTCGAACAACATATTGAAGACCCCGAAATCTCGCCTCTGTTTTCGACTTATCCGAAAATTCAGGCCGACAAAGAAGCCGTCGATTTGATCTGCGACACAATGCGGGCTGCCTCTTTGAATTATGACGATCCCCACCAGGTCGAAGAGGTGCTGGAAAAGCGGATGGAGGCGAATTTTCACCACGCCATGCACTCTAGCCACGCGCTACAGACTGTTGCTGACGGCCTGCCCGCACTTGGAATTGTTGCGGCAGTTCTCGGCGTTATCAAAACGATGGGCTCAATTGATCAACCCCCAGAAGTGTTGGGAAAGCTGATCGGTGGCGCTTTGGTCGGGACGTTCCTGGGGGTCTTTCTGGCTTATGGGCTGGTCGGCCCATTTGCAGGAAAACTCAAATCCGTGGTGGAAGAAGACAATCATTTCTATCAGTTGATCAAAGAGGTTCTGGTTGCCAACCTGCACAACCACAATCCTGCCATGTGCATCGAAGTCGGACGGCAGAACACTCCCACCCATAACAGGCCGGGTTTCTCAGAACTTGAAGAGGCCTTGAAAGAGCTAAAGCAGGCAGCGGCATGATCCGATACGCCCTAATGGTTTCAGCGGCGCTTACGGCCGCTGGACAGGCTGGCGCGCGCGACATTTCTGTGCGATCGGGCGAGCATGACGGATATACGCGTCTTGTTGTGCAGGTGCCCCCGGGTACGGAATGGGGTCTGAAGCAAACGAAGAATGGCGCAAGACTAGACGTAGCGCTTTTTGATGCCGAATTTCAAACTGGGGCAGTGTTTCAGCGGCTGTCGCAGAACCGTCTGTCTGCGATCTCACAGACCAACCCGGGTGATGCGTTAGAGATGGAATTCGGCTGCGACTGCTTTGCCACCGCATTTCTGCATCAAAACACGATGATTGTTGTGGATATTGCGCCGGGGGCAGCCCTTCCACCGATCAGCAGCGACATTCCACCCCCAACGCTGCCCAAAGCCGCTGTGGTAAACGCCCCGCAGCCCGGGCCACAGGCGCTTGATCCTCTGGTATTGCCGCTTTTGAATCTCAATGCGCAGGTATTTGAGGACCAGCTATCGACGCGATTGTTGCAGGGCGCTGACCGAGATCTGGTTGATCTTGAACTATCTCAGATTGGGCCCAGGAACTCGAATGGCAATCAATCGCTCGACATGCCACCGCGTATGGACCTGAACATCGCAGTTACGTCGGTACTGGACGATCTGGATGGCTTGCTGGGACCGTCCATTCCACAACTGGAAAAGAAACCAGCCTGCATTTCCAGCGCCGAGCTAGGCTTTGACAGCTGGTCCGATGGGCGCCTGTTCCCCGAACAGGTGGCAGAGCTGCGCACTGGCCTGTTTCAGGAGTTCGATCGCGTTGACAAAGAACGGGCCATGAAGCTTGCCAAGCTCTATGCGTATTTCGGCTTCGGTGCCGAGGCGGTTCGCAGCCTTGGCTGGATTGGTGAAGAGACGCCGGAAACGAACCGGATTTCTGCGATTGCCGCTGTTCTGGACGACCGGCCACTGAAAGGGTCAAATCCATTCCGCGACCTACAGCGTTGCGAAAGTGACGCCGCAATCTGGGCCGCTCTGACCGAGGGTAAGCTTGCGGAGGATGCCCAGATAAGGGTTATGGAACAATCCTTTGCGCGACTACCGGATCATCTGCGTCGGCAAGTCGGACCTATGCTGTCCGACATTTTCGTTGCAGCCCAAAAACTTGAAGCCGCGCGGCGCGTCTTGCGGGCTGTTGATCGCATCGAAACCAAACCCAGCCCCGGCGCGATTCAGGCCGAGGCCGGTGTTGCAAAGGCCGAAGGTAATCAGGAAAAATCCGAAACCTTGCTGAAAGACGTGGTGGGCAGCTCGGAAGCGGGGCTCGAGGCGCCTCTGGCGCTGGCGCGACTGATTGAACAGCGGTGGGCGGAACGCGGGTCAGCCTCCGCCTGGGAGCTCGAACTTGCCGCATCTTATACGGTCGAATTGCGCCGATCTGAGATCGGCCCACTTATGCAACGTACATATGCGCTGGCGCTGAGTTTGGGCCAAGAGTTCGACCAGTCTTTTGATCTGTTAGAAGATATTCCGAATTCAGCTGAAACGCTGGACCGGGCCGTTCAAGTACTGACTGCGCGCGCCGACGACGATACCTTTTTGCGGCGCATCTTCAACCTGCCCGAACCGATGGCACAATCGCTGACAACCGAAACCGCAATCTCCATTGCCGAAAGGTTGGCATCGCTGGGGTTTGCCCGTCCAACGCTATTTTGGTCCAACCGACCTCAGGACACTATCAGGCGAAAGGACCGAGCCCTTTTGCGCGCGCAGGCGGCATTGTTGTCCGGCCAGCCACACAAAGCCTTGCTGGAGTTAGGAGATGACCCCTCGGACAAGGCCATGTCACTGCGGGCGCAGGCCGATCTGGATATAGGTGAGTTTGTAAATGCAGGGCGGGTATTGTTGCAGTTTGACAGGGTGAACGAAGCAGAAAGATTGTTCTGGCTTTCTGATATGGAAGACGTCCCGCAGCCTGAGGCCGACCAAAAATTTGGACAGGTCAGGCGGGCGACTCTGGCATTGGCAGAACCTGTAACCAGGATTGAAGAACGACCATTGGCGGATGCAACTGCCCTGCTTGAAAACAGCACCAACGCCCGAGAGAAAATCGCTCAGCTTCTCGCACTTGTGAGGGCAGACTGAAACGTCTGGGCAAAACTCAGGATGGCCACCCAGTCAGGGCTGATCTCCTGACAATCCGCGACATCCAATGCCCTGTTCCCGAGGGAAAACCCCATGAACAGAGCCTGAATTGGTGGATTTAGTCAGTAAGGCGCCTCGACGTCATTCATCGAGACATAGACCGTTTTCATCTCGCTGAAATGATTGATTGCCAATTTCGAGTTTTCCCGCCCGACCCCAGACATTTTTGACCCGCCAAACGGGGCTTCAACCGGTGCGAGGTTGTAGGTGTTGATATAGCAGGTGCCCGCCTCGAACGCGGCCACGATACGATGGGCTCGGGTCAGATCTTTGGTGAACACACCGGCTGCCAGACCGAATTCGGTGTTATTGGCGCGGGCCATCACCTCTTCCTCGGTTTCGAAATCCAACACTGACATAACCGGGCCGAAGATTTCCTCGCGCGCGATGGCCATGTCATCGGTCACATCGGCAAAGACGGCGGGCTGAATGTAGAACCCGTCGCCTTCGATACGCGCACCGCCATAGACCAAACGCGCACCTTCTGCCTTGCCTTTTTCAACATAACCCAGAGCGATATTCATCTGGTTTTCGCTGACCATCGGACCGAAATTAACCTCTTCATCCATCGGGTCGCCGATTTTCACATTCGCCAGACGCTGGGACAGGCGATCGAGGAAGGCTTCTTTGATGCCTTTGTGTACAAAAACGCGGGTGCCGTTGGAACAGACCTGACCCGAAGAGTAGAAATTCCCCAAAATGGCGCCAGACACGGCGTTTTCGATATCCGCATCGTCGAACACGATCATGGGGGACTTGCCGCCTAGTTCCATCGTGACATGCTTCATGCCATCGGCTGCTGCGGCATAAACCTTGCGCCCTGTCGGTACCGATCCGGTCAGCGAGACCTTGGCAACACGGGGGTCCGTCACAAGTGATGCGCCCACATCGCCATAACCCTGAATTACGTTATAGACACCCTTTGGTGCCCCGGCCTCGACCAGGATTTCGGCCACTTGCAGAGCAGACAAGGGCGTGGTCTCGGAAGGCTTGAATACCATCGTGTTGCCGCAGGCCAAAGCAGGCGCGCCTTTCCAGCAGGCAATCTGGGTTGGATAATTCCACGCACCGATTCCGACGCAAACCCCAAGCGCCTCACGGATCGTATATACGAAATCCCCACCACCCAGCGGGATATGCTCGCCGGTCAGCGAGGCCGCCAGACCTCCGAAATACTCCAACGCATCGGCTCCGCTAGTAGCGTCGGCAACCAACGTTTCCTGCAGCGGTTTTCCAGTATCGTGGGTTTCGATGATCGACAGATCACGATTGCGTTCGCGCATGATGTCCGCGGCGCGGCGCAGAACACGGCCCCTTTCGGTCCCAGACATCGCGGCCCAGTCTGCCTGTGCCGATTTTGCGCTGTTTAGAGCCTGATCTATGATCTGCGGAGTAGCAGAATGCAGCCGTGCGATCACTTCCCCTGTTGCAGGGTAGATCACGTCTATGGGTGCTCCGGTCGTATCGTCGACATATTCACCGTTGATGAAATGGCTCGCCTTGGGCTGAAATCTCATTGTGGGGATTCCCTGATCAGAAGCTGTTTCCTCCGCATCTATATTTTATTGACTCAGCAGTCAATAAAACTGATCCAGAGCGACTTCCTGCCAATTCCAACAGGCCGCGGCTTGAAATTTTCGGTTAATGTTCTATTTATGTTCTACATAGTCAGAGGATCAACCGATGGCCCATTCATTGCGAAACGCCGCCCCGCACGGCCCGACAAACGACTATCACCTGCTGCCCGCCACCGATCGGCAGATACGCTATGCCCGCGCCATCGCGGAGCAAACTGCACTTGAGATTCCGGTCGAGGCGCAGCGCGACCGTCAGTCCATGTCTGCCTGGATTTCCAAACACAAACCTGATGATCCCTCGCCATTTGCAAATTACCCGACCGGTAAGCAGGTTGCCTTTGCCGAACGTATCTCGCGCAGCAAACGCCGCCCAATCCCGTCGGAGTGTTTTCGCGACAAGCAGATGATGTCGCGTTGGATAGATCAAAACAAATAGACGAAATCAGAGCCTAATCCGGACTATGATTGCGGGCATACAACGCCACCGCCGCCGCGACGAACAGGCCCAGTAGGATATAGCCGGTCACCGCCTCGGCCACGGCCAGGGCGCGGCACAGCCCGGTTGGGGACATATCGCCGTACCCAACTGTGGTGAAGGTAACATAAGAAAAATACAGGATATCAGCGGGCCCTTGCGCCCCGATGACGCAATTATCCTGGTAGCCGAATGCGCCATAGGCAGCGGCGAACAGGAACGGAACGACCTGAATAAAAGACACACCCATCAAAAGCAGAATGCGGCGCGGTGATTTCACCTGAGTCATATAAAACCAGGATTGAGACACCATCCACACAACCAGCCCCACAGAGGCGATCGTACCGATCGTGTCACCTGCGGTGCCTTCGCTCAGACGGGACAGACCGAACCATGCGAGGAAACTGGCAACCACCATTGCGGCTGCCGCCAGCAGCGTTGATTTCCATTCTTCCAAAGTCGTGGGTTTTCGGGACATGAAATCTCCAACGCGCTGAAATCTCCGGGATTATCCGGTGGACTGTCCTGCGTGGCAACCAGATTTCAGCAAATCAGTCTGCGCCCAGATGCTCCTGTCCCCGCTGACGTGCCAGCAGGATCTGTTTTTGACGTTCCCGGAACCGGGTTTTGTCGACCTCAGAGGTTTCCTCTATGCATTGATGGCAGGACACGCCGTGTTCGTATTCGGCACGTTTCACATCCTCGGGAAGGATCGGGCGACGGCAGCCATGGCACAGGTTGTGCGGCCCTTCGACCAGCCCATGCCCAACAGATACGCGGTTGTCGAACACAAAGCATTCGCCCTGCCAGGTGCTGTTCTCGACGGGCATTTCCTCGAGATACCGCAGGATGCCACCTTTCAGGTGATAGACATCCTCGACCCCCTGACCCAACAGGTAATTGGTGGATTTCTCACACCGGATGCCACCCGTGCAGAACATCGCCACACGCTTATTGTGGAACCGGTCTTTGTTTTCTTCCCACCAGGTGGGGAATTCACGAAAACTGCTTGTTTCAGGGTCTAACGCGCCCTCAAACGTACCGATTGCCACCTCGTAATCATTTCGGGTGTCGATCACCACCACATCATCCGAGCGGATCAGATCATTCCAGTCTTCGGGCTCGACATAATTGCCGACACGGGCTTGCGGATCGATATCCGGTTGGCCCATGGTCACGATCTCTTTTTTCAGGCGTACCTTGATCTTGCCAAATGGCGGTTGGTCAGACGTGGCCTCTTTCAACTCCAGATCAGCACAGCCGGGCAGCGCACGGATATGGGCCAGAACCGCGTCAATGCCAGCGCGGGGTCCGGCAATAGTGCCATTGATCCCTTCCTGTGCCAGCAAGAGCGTCCCTTTGACCGATTGTGCGCGGCACAGCTCAAGCAAGGGCGCACGAAGGGCTTCGTGGTTGGCGAACCGGGTGAAATGATAGAGAGCAGCGATCGTATACATGCGGGCGGTCTAAACCCGCGCGGACAGAGTCGCAAGAGACCGGATTGACGCCCCTTGTCGCGCCCACTACCGATAACGCAACCGAAGGAGGTCCCCATGACCCATGCCCTTATTGTGATCGATGTTCAGAACGATTTCTGTCCCGGCGGTGCGTTGGCGGTTCCCGGCGGGGATGAGATCGTGGCTCCGATCAACGCGATGATGCCAGATTTTGACACGGTGATCCTGACTCAAGACTGGCACCCTGCGGGGCATTCGTCCTTTGCCAGCAGCGATGCGGGCAAAAACCCCTATGACATGACCGAGATGCCTTATGGGCCTCAGGTTTTGTGGCCAGATCACTGCGTGCAGGGAACAAATGGGGCAGCATTTCATGCGAACCTGCGTACGGATGGCGATCTGATCCTGCGCAAAGGGTTCCGCAGCAACATCGATAGCTATTCGGCGTTCTTTGAGAACGACCAGACCACGCCCACCGGGTTGGAAGGGTATCTGCGCACCCGTGAAATCGAGAGACTGACACTCGTCGGGCTGGCCACGGATTTCTGCGTCTACTACTCTGCGGTTGACGCAGCGCGGCTGGGTTTCGACGTGTCAGTTCAGATGAGAGCCTGCAGGGCAATTAACCTGGATGGGTCATTGGCCTCGGCAGAGACCGCGATGAAAGATGCTGGCGTTCGGCTGATTTAAGGGGTTGCCCCCGCAGCCGCCAGATACTTGAGCAGCGCAAAGATAATCACCGCCAACCCCAAAGCAAACCCAACCCGGCCTGGTACAGTTCGGCGATTTGGTCCGGCCGATTCCGCCTGCTGTGGCCTGGGTTTCCACATCGGAACCTCTTTGGGCAACCCGGCGCGCGGCTTAGCGGCTTTTACATCGTTCATGAACTTCAGGAAATCAAACTCGCCGCAATATTCGCCTTTGACTCCCGTCGTCCGGATATTGTGAAACAAGGCTCGCAGAATGCGATCCCTGTCCGCCGTATCCTGTGGACGGTAATATCCATGGGTAATCTCGCTGCGCGTCGAATCCAGACCAAAACCGGCATCATGAAAAATTTTGCGTATTTTGGGTGACGCTGCCCGCAATGCATCGGCTGTTTTCACATTCCGAAACAGCGCACGCACCTTGCGTCCGTTTTGCGCCCCTGACGGGGTCGCCTCCGGATCGTTTTCCCCCGAAGCGATCGTTACAATATCAAAGTCGTACTCGAGAACCATTCACTAACTAAACCTCGACTATCCATCCCCCTCTTTCCACTAACCGGTGAAAAGACCCCACAATATGCTCGCATTGTGACTTGACCTTGTCATTGTCATCAATTTAGCGACTCTTGCCATTCCACGCACCTATTGATCTAACAACGGAAATCGCAGGAGTTCCCAATGGTCGATATTGCGACGCGAGTATACAATCACAAATGGAAGATTGACCCGATTGTCCGGTCTTTAATCGACACAGACTTCTACAAACTGCTGATGTGCCAGTCAGTGTTTCGAAATAAGCCCCAAACGGATGTGGTGTTTTCACTAATTAACCGGTCGAATCACATTCCATTGGCTGAATTGATTGATGAGGGGGAGCTGCGCGAACAGCTGGACCACATTCGGTCACTCAGCCTGAGCCGGGGGGAAAGCACTTGGCTGCGCGGCAATACCTTTTATGGCAAACGTCAGATGTTCCGTTCGGATTTCATGGGGTGGTTCGAGAACCTGCGACTGCCGCCCTATCACCTTGAACGCAAAGGTGATCAGTACGAATTGACCTTTGAAGGCAAATGGCACGAGGTCATGCTGTGGGAAATTCCCGCATTGGCAGTCCTGATGGAGCTGCGATCCCGCTCGGTGCTGAATGCGATGCGGCGGTTCGAGCTACAAATTCTCTATGCTCGTGCGATGACCCGTGTATGGGAGAAAATCGAACATCTACGAGGGATTCAGGGGCTGGGCATCGCCGATTTCGGCACCAGACGGCGGCATTCCTTTCTTTGGCAGGACTGGTGCGTCCAAGCCATGATCGAAGGTCTGGGCCCTGCATTTACCGGCACCTCGAACTGCCTGATCGCCATGCGGCGCGAGGTCGAGGCCATCGGCACCAATGCCCACGAGTTGCCCATGGTTTACTCTGCGCTGGCTGATACTGATGAGAAACTGGCGCAGGCACCCTATGACGTGCTTAGCGATTGGCACGAGGAACATGACGGCAACCTACGGATCATCCTGCCTGACACCTATGGCACCAAGGGTTTTCTGGACGACGCGCCAGATTGGTTGGCGGGATGGACTGGCATCAGAATCGACAGCGGTGATCCGGCAACCGGTGCAGAAACTGCGATCAAATGGTGGCAATCGCGCGGTGAGGATCCCAAACAGAAACGCGTGATCTTTTCTGACGGTCTGGATGTCGGCAAAATCCGCGAACTGCAAAGTCAGTTTGCAGGCCGCACCAAAGTATCCTTCGGCTGGGGCACGCTGCTGACCAATGATTTCAGAGGGCTGGTTCCCGATGACGCGCTGGCACCCTTCTCGTTGGTCTGCAAGGCGGTTTCGGCCAATGGTCGCCCGACGGTCAAACTGTCGGACAACCCGGAAAAAGCGATGGGTCCGGCAGATCAGATCGAGCGCTACAAACGTGTCTTCGGCGTCGGCGTGCAACAGCCAATCGAGGTCATCGTTTAGGCCCTAACCATGGAACGCAGCTACCGTTTTCACCTGTGAGAACCCGTACAGCGCTTCGAACCCTTTTTCGCGACCATGGCCGGATTTCCCGACACCGCCAAAGGGCAGCTCCACACCGCCGCCAGCGCCGTAATTGTTGATAAACACCTGCCCCGACCGCAACTTCTTTGCCAGCCGCATCTGCCGCGCACCATCGCGTGTCCAAATGCTGGCAACCAGCCCGTAATCGGTGGAGTTGGCGATCTGCAGGGCCTCTTCCTCGGTCTCAAAGGGGATCAGCACTTGGACTGGGCCGAAAATCTCATCCTGTGCCAAAACATGATCAGGGGGTACGTCGGCAAACAGGGTCGGTTGCACATAGGCGCCAGTCTCGGGTGCGTGACCAACAATCGGCCCCTGGCCCACGATATTCAGATCTGCGCCTTTGTCGATAAATCCGGTCACGATGTCCTTCTGACGTGCTGAAATCAGGGGCCCCAGGCGCAAATCTTCGGACGCGGGCCCAACGGTCAACTCGGAATAGGCCGAGGCCATGCGCGATTTGACCTGCTCATACACTGCGCGTTGCACCAGAACGCGGGAGGAGGCCGAACAGGTCTGCCCTGCGTTCTGAACGCCCGCATTCACCAGAAATGGCAGGGCCGCATCCAGATCTGCATCGTCGAACACCAGCTGCGGGGATTTCCCGCCCAGCTCCAGCGTCACTGGCACCACGTTATGCCCAGCGGCCTGTTGCACCAACGCGCCGGTGGCAACGGAGCCGGTGAAGGATACATGCTGAATCCCCGGATGCGCCGACAGCGCCGCCCCGGCCTCGGCCCCCAGCCCCGGAACCACGTTCAAAGCGCCCGCCGGCAACCCGGCCTGCTGCGCCAGATGGGCAAAGGCAAGCGCGGTCAAACAGGCCTCTTCCGCTGGCTTCAGCACACAGGCATTGCCCATCGCCAAAGCCGCCCCGACAGAGCGGCCGATGATCTGCATAGGATAATTCCACGGCACAATGTGGCCTGTCACACCATGCGGTTCACGCAGGGTATAGACGGTATAGCCATCCAGATAAGGGATCGTTTCGCCCATCACCTTATCCGCCGCGCCTCCGTAAAACTCGCAATACCGCGCCAGTGCCACCGCATCGGCGCGCGCCTGTGTCAGGGGTTTGCCGACATCCATCGCCTCCAACGCGGCCAGATCATCGACACGCTCCAGCACCATCTGACCCAACCGGGTCAGAATGCGCCCGCGCTCTAACGCGGATTTGCGGCCCCAGTCCCCATCCAGCGCCTTTTGCGCCGCGTTCACCGCAGCATCGATGTCATCAGCATCCCCGCGCGCGATCCGACATAGCTCGGACCCGTCCGACGGGTTGATCAGCGGCAAATCTGCCTGAGACGCAGGCCGCTGCCACGCGCCGCCAATCAGGCACAAGCTGGGATCGAACCACAGGGGATTGGTCATGTCAGGCTCCATTTCGTCTCTAACATTGTAGTTTACGCCACATTCTGACCGATATCCGGCAGGGTCGGTGCGGCGGCGATCAGGGTTTGGGTATAGGGGTGCTGCGGGTCGGAAAAGACCTGTTCCGTCTCGCCCTGCTCGACAATCTGCCCTGCCTGCATCACCAAAACCCGGTCGGTGATCGTACGCACGACGCTTAGATCATGGCTGATGAACAGATAGGTTAGGTCATAAGCAGCGCAGAGCTCGGCCAGCAGATCCAGAATTTGCGCCCGGACAGAAACATCAAGGGCCGAGACCGCCTCATCAAACAAGATCAGTTCGGGCCGGATGATCAGGGCACGGGCGATGGCGATACGCTGCCTCTGCCCGCCCGAGAATTCGTGAATGTACCGACCCGCGTCATCGGGGCTGAGACCTACGGCTGTCAGAATCTCGGCGATCCGATCCTGCTGCTCGGACCCGGTTGGGGGATGTTCGAGCAGGTGAAACGGCTCGGTGATCAGGCGCGTGACCCGGTGTCGGGGGTTGAAGCTGCCATAGGGGTCCTGGAACACAACCTGCATCTTACGCCGGACGGCCAGATTGGGTTTGTGCCCGGTGAATACTGGCTGCCCGTCCAGCAGAATCTGGCCGCTCTGCACCTCTTCCAGCCCCAGGATAGCCCGTGTTAGGGTCGTTTTTCCGCACCCGGACTCTCCGACTAGGCCCAAGCGCTCGCCTTTGTTCAGTGTAAAGCTGACCCCAGCCACAGCCCTGTGGTGTCGCGGCGCATCAAACAAGCCCTTTCGGGGCAAACGGTAATCCCGGACCACCTGTGCAACCTCAAGCAAAGGCTGTGCCTGTTTGGGTTCCGGCAGGTCAACCTGATGGCCCGAGGCCCGGAACAGCATGCGTGTATAGGGATGCTGCATGTTCCGCAGCAAGGGTTCGGTGGCGCCGGCCTCGACGACTTCGCCATAGCGCATGACGATGATCCGGTCGGCCATATCGGCCACAACCGCCAGATCATGGGTGATCATTAGCAATCCCATGTCATATTCGCGCACCAACCCCGTGAGCAGGTCTAAAATCTGCGCCTGCGTAGTGACGTCCAGCGCCGTCGTAGGTTCGTCCGCGATCAGCAACCTTGGGCGCAACGCGATGGCCATGGCGATCACCACGCGCTGACGCTGACCACCGGACAGCTCATGCGGATACCTGGACAGAGGGAACCTTTCGGGCGGAAGGCCGACGCGCGTCAGCACTTCTTCGGCACGGGACTGGGCCTGTGCAGTAGGCATGGCTTTGTGGATCAGGATTGTCTCCATCACCTGGTCCCCGATGGTTTTGACCGGGTTGAGCGCGGTCATGGGTTCCTGAAACACCATCCCGACCGAGGTGCCACGCAGGGCGCACATCTCATCCTCGGAACAGTTCAGCAGGTCCAGCCCGTCCAACCGGATCGCGCCCGCGGCATCCGCACCGTTTGGCAGCAGTTGCATCACCGCCAACGCCGTCATGGACTTGCCCGAACCGCTTTCACCGGTGACGGCGACGATCTCACCCGACGCAACAGACAGGCTGACCTGTTTGAGGATCTCCATGCCATGAATCGACAGGTTGAGATTTTCAATTTCCAGCAGGTTCATGCGCGCGCCACCCGTATTCTTGGGTCCAGCCAATCCCGCAAACCGTCGCCCAGCAGGTTCAGCCCCAAAACAGTGACAATGATTGCAAGCCCCGGAATCAGAGCCAAATGCGGGGCAAAACTGACCATCGTCTGCGCATCTGCCAACATCCGGCCCCAACTGGGCGTAGGCGGTTGCGCACCCAACCCGACATAGGACAGGCCTGCCTCGGCAAGAATGCCAAGGCTGAACTGGATGGTGCCCTGTACGATCAGCAAGTTCGCCACATTCGGCAGGATATGTTCCGCCGATATCCGCGCCGCGCCCTTGCCCGAGACTCGGGCGGCCAGGATGAACTCTCGCTCCCACAGGGACAGCGCAGCGCCACGGGTGATACGGGCAAAGACCGGAATGTTGAAGATACCGATTGCAATGATGGCGTTGACCGCCCCGGCACCGAAAACGGCAGTGATCAGGATGGCGATGACCAACGACGGGAAAGCAAAAACCAGATCGTTGCCGCGCATGATCACCTCATCCAGCCACGCGCCTTTGCGCGCCGCTGCCGCCAGACCAAGTGGCACGCCCAATGTCATGCCGATCCCCACCGCCACCAAGGCCACAGCGATTGAAGTGCGCGCACCCACCATGATCATTGAGAACATGTCCCGCCCAAAATGATCGGTGCCAAACCAGTGCTGCGTATTGGGTGGTTGCAGCTTGGCGGGAATATTCAGCGCGGCGTGCGCATAGGGCGTCCAGACAAAGGAAAGTGCCGCCGCCAAGACCACCAGCGAGGAGAGTACTGCACCAAGGATGAGGTTGCGGCTCATGTCCTGCTCCTCAGACGGGGGTCAACGGCGGCGTAGGCGAGATCAACTAGAAAATTCACCGTGATCACTGCAAAAACCAGCAGCATGACGACCGATTCCACCACGATCAGATCGCGGGCCGAGATCGCCTGAAACACCAAGCGTCCGAGGCCGGGCAGGTAAAACACCTGTTCGATAATGATGGACCCGGCCAGAAGAAAGGAAAACTGCAGCCCGATGATAGTCAGCACCGGGATCAGCGCATTGCGCACCCCGTGACGCCACAGCGCCTGTCGGCGGGACAGGCCCTTGGCCCGTGCGGTGCGCATGAAATCCTCACCCAGAATATCCAGCAGGGCCGACCGCATGACCCTTGCAAGAATCGCCGCCTGTGGCAGAGCCAGCGCTATGGCTGGCAGGGTCAGCGAGTGCAGACCGGTCCAAAACCCGCCGTCCCAGCCTGCGAACCCTCCAGCGTTGAACCAGCGCAGATTGATGGCAAAGACCAGCACCAGCATCATGGCGAACCAGAAATTGGGCACGGCGATGCCGAGCTGTGTGGCCCCCATGACCGCCACATCGCCGGGCCGCCCCCGGCGCGCAGCAGCGTAAATCCCTGCGGGAAAGGCGATCAGGGTTGAAAGGGTCAGTGCATAAAGCGCCAGCGGCAACGACACCCAAAGTCGGTCCGCAATCATCTGAGACACCGGCGTGCGATAGGTGTATGAGGTGCCGAAATCCCCGACCAGCATTCCGCTGACCCAGTTGAAATAGCGCTGCGGTTTGGACACATCCAACCCCAGCTCGGCCCGCAGCGCGGCTAGCGTGTCCGCCTGCGCGTTGACGCCAAGCATGAAGGATGCCGGATCGCCCGGCGCGACCTCGATCACTGCAAAAATGACCACCGAGGCGATAGCCAGGCTGATCACCAGCGAAATCAGACGTTTGAGGGCATAGCGTAGCATTACAAACAGGTTACGGGTGCGAGCCGCGCCTACGCAACAGCTACTTGTAGGACTGCTGCTCTTGCCGGACTAAATCGGTCGCGCAGGTCGAAAGCTTCGCCGCGGGTGCGCTGTCCACCAGCGTTTCCAGATTTGTCTCGGTTCGGGCTAGTGCCGCCCGACGAAGGACCATCAGGCGCGCGCGAGGACTATCCAGAAACTGCTCCTGCGGGATGAGCGTTTCCAGCGGGCTGTCGATGCGGATGACCTCGAAATAGCCGCCAAACAGGGCAAGGAAGGCAAAGGCGCAGTTTGGTGCCTCGGCCCCGCATTGGTCAGAACAGAGCTGCGCGATGGGGCGGGTCGACTGGGATGTCATCAACCAGTTTTCCACCGCCGGGCGCCAGCTATTGTCCACAGACAGATCGCCATATCCCAGCCCCAGGGCCAGCAATCCCGCCATGCCCAGCGCCTGATCGGAATTCATGTCAACTGGATCAGGCTGAATGTGGCGCAGCGCGGCCAGACCGTCGCCGCGCGGCTCGGGATCGACCGTCAGATAACTCAGGTAAGGTTTGAGGTCCTGCATCAGCTGCCCATCCGCCAACAGATCGCCGCGCATTTCTGGATCGCCATAGAGCGCCACAATTCGCGTCGGGTAGTCCGTAGCTTGATGTTCTCCCAACGCATTGAGCTGGGCAATCAACTTCGGATCTGGTGTGGGGCGTTTGGCATCCAACAGCGCTTGGGCAAGCTCATTTCCACCTTTCGCCTCGACCAACAGCCAGGATCGGCCAAAGGCCGTCAGGTCTTTTTGACGAAACAGCTTGCGCGAACCCATTCGGCCCAGCGATTGGCGGAACGGAGATGGTCCAAGATCGGCGGTTTCAATTCGCCCCAACAGCAGACGTGCCTGCGCGTCACCATCAGCCGCCAGCTCCGCCAGCAGTGGCAGAGCGCGTTCATCATCGCCCTCCAGCCATAGTGTCACCGCCTGCTCAAGCGGCGTATCCCCTTTAGCAACCGGCGCAATCACGGCTAAAACCGCGATCATCAACGCAACGAGGGTTGATCTTCTCATGCGCCGGTCTCCTCTCTGGAACTGGTCTTATTCCGCCCAACTGATGGCGGTCAGGTCGATGGCCGCTGTGGGTGCGTTTTCCCAAAGGCCCTGAACGCCAGCCTTGGCAACGCCAAGCTTGGCCAGCTGGAACAGATACCCGTTGACGTAATCATTTGCGATCAGACGCTGCGCTTCGCCCAACAGGCGGGTACGCTCATCAGGGTCGGTGGTGGCGTTCAACGTCTCCATCAGCGTCTGAAAGTCGATGCTGTCATACTGGAAATAGTAGTCGGGCCGCGCATAGATGCCGATATCCATCGGCTCGGTATGGCTGACGATAGTCAGACCAAAATCCTTGCCCTTGAACACCGATTCCAGCCACTGCGCCCATTCGACATTGATGATTTCAGCCTCGATCCCGACCTCGGCCAGTTGCGCGGCGATGATCTCGCCTCCGCGGCGAGCATAAGAAGGCGGCGGCAGGTGCAGAGTGGTCTTGAACCCTTCGGCATAGCCCGCATCGGCCAGCAACTGCGCGGCCTTCTTGGGGTCATACGCCGAATTGCCGGTCAGATCGACATAGGCCGGGTTGTGCGGGGCAAAATGCGTTCCGATGGGCGTGCCATAGCCGAACATCGCGCCGTCAACAATTGCCTGACGGTCGATGGCATGGGCCAGCGCCTGCCGCACCCGGATGTCGTCAAAGGGCGGCTGCTTGTTGTTGGTGGACAGAATCGTCTCACCCTCGGTCGAGCCGACAAGCACTTGAAAGCGCGGATCAGCCTCGAACTGCGGCATGTTCTCAGGCGCCGGGAAAATGTCGAACACATCCACATCTTCGGCCATCATGGCGGCAAAGGCGGCGGTCGGGTCCGAGATGAACTTGAATGTAGCAGACTCTAACGCGGGCTGATCACCCCAATAGTCGGGGTTTCGCGTCAGCGTGATGCTGTCCCCCTGCACCCAGTCCCCAAAGGCAAACGCGCCGGTGCCGACCGGGTTGGTCTTGATCGCCTCTATGCTTTCGGGGGCGACAATCACCGCATCCCCCCAGGCCATATTGAACAGGAAATTCCCGTTTGGTCCTGACAGGGTGACCCTGACGGTCAACGGATCCACGACCTCAACGCTTTCGATCCCGGCAAACAGGGCCTTTTGTGCATTGGCGCTGTCTTCAGCGCGGGCCCGGTCAAGGCTGAATTTGACGTCCTCGGCATCCATGGTGGTGCCATCGTGGAAGGTCACACCATCGCGCAGCTTAAAGGTATAGACGGTGCCGTCGTCTGATATCTCCCAGCTTTCCGCCAGCCCGGGCACGACCGATCCGTCGCCCATGAACCGGGTCAGACCTTCGAAGATATTGGTATAGACAACCGAATCGATGGCCTGTGCCGCAGCGCTGGTCGGGTCCAGATGCGGCGGCTCAAGCTGCATTGCGATGGTGATGTCGGATTTGGCCAGGGCTTGGGTGGCTATCAAACTGGCTCCAATCGCCAGCGCCGATGCAAAAGACCGAAACATCTGCTTTGTCATATCGTTGTCTCCCCACTGAAACTGCGTGGTCCTGCATGTCGCGGACCGGTCTGCGGACCAATGTCCCTTTAAACCTTAGGTCAATCAAGGAAATGTTCGCGCAACCGGGCTATCTTTGGCCCGGCCCAATCTGCTATGCCGCACCGCAACATGAACCGCGAGGAGCGAGCATGAGCGCCACCGCCCGCAAAAGAGCCCCGAATGCCGTGGATATTCGCGCCCGAAAAGGTGGCGAGCCACTGGTCAGTCTGACCGCATATACAACTCCGATGGCCCGACTGATGGATGATCATTGCGACTTTGTTCTGGTCGGTGACAGTGTCGGCATGGTGCTACACGGGTTGGAATCCACCCTTGGCGTGACGATGGAGATGATGATCCTGCATGGTCAGGCTGTTGCTCGCGGGCTGGACAAGGCGATGATGGTCATCGACATGCCCTTTGCCAGTTACGAGGAAAGCCCCGCACAGGCGTTCCGCAATGCTGCCCGCCTGATGGCCGAAACCGGTGCCGGGGCCGTCAAGCTTGAGGGCGGTGTCGAAATGGCCGAGACCATCCGCTTTCTGGTCAAGCGCGGCATCCCGGTGATGGCGCATATCGGCCTGACCCCACAGTCGATCAACACGCTGGGTGGATACAAGGTGCAGGGCCGTGATGATCAGGCACAGACGGTACTGGCCGATGCCCATGCCGTGGCTGATGCAGGCGCCTTTTCCCTTGTGTTAGAGAAGGTCCCGCAGGGTCTAGCCAACCAAATCACTGCCGAGGTCGCCATCCCTACTATCGGCATTGGCGCGTCCGCCGAATGTGACGGGCAAATACTTGTGGTGGACGACATGGTCGGCTTTTTCACCGCTTTCAAACCGAAATTCGTCAAACGATATGCCGAGCTGGGGCCACTGGCCGAGGCCGCCATCGCCGAGTACGCCGCCGAAGTGCGCGCACGCGCTTTCCCCGCCGATGAACATGTCTTTGCCGATCAGGCTCCGTCACAGGGCTCAGCTAAATGACCGCTCCGATCCTGCGTCACCTCTCCGATGTGCGCGCCTTGACCGCCAACTGGCGCAAGAAAGGTGAGGCAATCGGCGTCGTCCCAACTATGGGCGCGTTGCATCCGGGGCATCTGTCTCTGGTTGAAGCGGCCAAAAATGGCACCGACCGAGTTATCGTGACAATTTTCGTGAACCCAAAGCAGTTTAACAACCCCGAGGATCTGGCCAATTATCCGCGCACCGAAATCGAAGATGCTCAGAAACTGGCCCCCTATGGCGTTGATGCAATTTATGTGCCGGACCCGGACGAGATCTACCCGCAAGGCTTTGCCACTACCGTATCTGTAACTGGCCTGACCGATGTGATGGAGGGCGAATTCCGCCCCGGCCATTTCGATGGCGTCGCCACTGTGGTCGCCAAACTGTTCCTGCAAACCCAGGCAGACAGAGCCTATTTTGGGGAAAAAGACTATCAACAGCTGCTTGTCGTGCACCGCATGGCGCGTGATCTGGATATCCCGATCGAGGTGATCGGCTGCCCCACGGTGCGTGAACCTTCGGGTCTGGCCATGTCCTCACGCAATCAGCGCCTCTCGCCCGAGGGAATGGAGATTGCAGCGCACAAACACCGCATCATGCTGGATCTTGCCAACGCGCTAAAGAACGGCGCCCCGTTCGACACACTGGCAGCACAGGCCAGAACCGATCTTTTGGCCGCAGGTTTTACACAAGTGGAATATATCCAACTGCGCTGTGCGGAATCTCTGAACCCGCTGACACATGCCGACCGACCCGCCCGCCTGTTTGCCGCGGCCTGGGCGGATGGAGTGCGTCTAATCGACAATATTCCCGTCTGAACACTCTGGTACGCAACCGACTGTTTGCGCTAAAGTCTCGCAAAACCAAATGCGAAGGGGGGGGCGCAGGCGTGACCTATATTCTTGCCATTGATCAGGGCACCACATCATCACGGGCCATTCTGTTCGACGCGGACATGCAACGGGCAGGCACCGCGCAGCATGAATTCACGCAGCATTTCCCACAAGAAGGCTGGGTCGAACACGATCCCGAGGAAATCTGGGACAGCGTCCTACGTGTCTGCCGCGAAGTGATGCAGAGCGTTGGCGCAACCCCCGATCAGATCGCCGGTATCGGCATCACCAACCAGCGTGAAACAACCGTGGTCTGGGATAAACAGACCGGCGAGCCGATCCACAACGCAATCGTCTGGCAGGATCGACGCACTGCCGATATCTGCGCCCGCTACAAGCAGGCCGGGTGCGAGGATGACGTGACCCAGCAGACCGGGCTGTTGCTGGACCCGTATTTTTCTGGAACCAAAGTCAAATGGCTACTGGACAATGTCCCCGGCGCCCGCGACCGCGCCGAGGCAGGCGAGCTACTGTTCGGCACCATCGACAGTTTCCTGATCTGGCGCCTGACCGAAGGCCGCAACCATGTGACAGACGCCACCAACGCTGCCCGCACACTGCTGTTCGACATCCACAAAGGCTGTTGGAGCACCGAGATCTGCGATCTGTTGGATGTGCCCATGTCCATGCTGCCCGAGGTACAGGATTGCGCCTCGGACTTCGGAGAAACGACTCTGATTGGGGGAGATATCCCGATTCTGGGTGTTGCGGGCGATCAGCAGGCCGCGACCATCGGGCAGGCCTGTTTCCAGCCCGGCATGATGAAATCGACCTATGGGACGGGGTGTTTTGCGCTGTTGAATACCGGGCCTCAGCCGGTCGCCTCGAAGAACCGCCTGCTGACAACGATTGCCTATCAGTTGGACGGGCAAAAAACCTATGCGCTTGAGGGGTCGATCTTTGTCGCAGGGGCTGCGGTGCAATGGCTGCGCGATGCGCTGCAGATCATCGAAACCGCCCCGGAAAGTGGCGAGCTGGCGCAGCAGGCCGACCCCAACCAGCATGTTGTGCTGGTGCCCGCATTTACCGGATTGGGCGCGCCCTATTGGAAACCCGATTGCCGGGGCGCGGTCTTTGGGCTGACCCGCAATTCCGGCCGGGCAGAATTTGCCAAGGCAACACTGGAAAGCATCGCCTATCAGACCCGAGACCTGTGGCATGCCATGCAGGGCGACTGGGGCGCAGATACCGATGTCATCTTACGCGTCGACGGCGGTGCCAGCGCATCCGATTGGGCGATGCAAGGCCTGTCGGATTACCTCGGCGCCGAGGTCGACCGACCCGTGATGCAGGAAACCACCGCTCTGGGCGCGGCCTGGCTGGCCGGTATGCGCGCGGGCATCTACCCTGATCAACAGGAATTCGCGGAAACCTGGGCGCTGGATCGCCGGTTCGAACCCAAACTATCCGCAGAGGAACGCGACGCCGCCTATGACCGCTGGCAACGCGCTGTTCAGGCGGCCATGGCATTCTAATCGCTGCCGCATTTGGGCTCTGCTTTGTTCAAACTTGGGTTCTTATGGGGCCACCTGTGCGAACGGTGAATTTCTACGGCAAGTCAGTGCTGCGAGTAAGGCTGTTGGTCAATGTCGGTAGAGCGGACAAAGCGGGCATTAGCTGCAATTGAACCAACGTCTGCTTCCAAAAATCATATAATGCTATACCCTTTGACGTTTTAATCGAGCTTTCTACACCGAGACACCTTTTTGAGTATGCGTTATGCTGAGCACTTGCCCAACTATGACCGCTCCCAGATGCGCCTTTAAAAATAACGTTGTTGAAAAACTCACTGTCTATTGCTGTTTTTGGGAAATGAAAGTTGCCCTTGATTTAGTTGCATATGTTCTTGTCAGTATCCCTGACTTCAGTATTTTGGATTGCATTTTCGAGTTCCGCCAAAGAATTGGACCAGTCACTCAGGTCCAAGGTTTCCCAATCGGAAGCGGGAGTAGGCCAGTGACCCTCTAAGTCCGACGCAGTATTAAAGGTTACGGAAATCATAGATTTACTTCGCTTCAGACCCGAAAGAAGGCAATTGCGTCTCTCGGAGTCTTCACTGTCGAGTACTCGCCCATTGTTGCAAGATACTTTTACCGGATACCCAAACAATTTTGCATTTTTGGGCACAAAAAGCTCGGTGCCGGATTGTAGCGTCCTGCTCTTTGGAAACGTACCCATCCATGTATCGAAATCCGCCCAAACCCCACTGTACAGCCGTAGCTCGCGAATTTTGTAAGGCGAGTTTCGACCAAGCAAGGTGTCCAGCAAAGGTGGCTGAGAAGAATCTTCGCTTGGGGAGCCAAGAACGATGAGCTTTGCTTTCAAAGGTGCGTTGACGAGGACTTTCTGGATCCGCTCGGGGTCCATTCGGTACAATGATCGGAAATCTCGCAGTGATCCATCGGGTTGAACAATTTTCAATTGAGGAACCAGCGGGACACTCAAAAGCTGCTTGCCTAGGCAAACAGGAAGAATTTTCACGACCGTCGAGTCGGCGCCTGTGTTGCTTCTCGCTTCGGTAAGCGAGATTGAAGCTATCAATATTCCGGCAAACCAAACGGATAGCATATTCCTACTCACGTCCTCGATCCTTGATACAAATTTTCTGGTTTAAGGAGAGTAAATTAGCCTCCACTCACACAATAGGCGTCAACTGAATTTAAGTTGTCAACGATGCTTAGGGTAAAATTTTGAGCTGCCATTCGAACAGAACACAGCATTGGACACTTTGTGCTCAAACCGGACATCTGCCGTCTCCGTAGCCCTGGTAGCCTGATTGAGAACGCGAGGATCAAATCCATCCGACAACCGATAATCGAGCGCCTTTAGCTGTGATCTTTCAGCAAGCGTTGCTTTTGCCGTGACCAGTCGCGCTTGGCCTGGGTTTCGCGCTTGTCGTGGTTTTTCTTACCCTTGGCGATGCCGATCTTAATCTTGGCCAGGCCCTTATGGTTGAAATACAGCACCAGCGGCACAAGGGTCATGCCCTTGCGCTGCGTCGCGTTCCACAGATTTGACAGTTCCTTGCGCGACACCAACAGCTTACGGCGGCGGCGTTCTTCGTGTTTGAAGACCTTGGCCTGTTCGTAGGGGGCGACATAGCTGTTGACCAACCACAGCTCTCCGTCATCAACCGTGGCATAGCTTTCGGCGATGTTCGACCCGCCTGCCCGCAGGGATTTGACCTCGGACCCGTGCAGAATGATGCCGCACTCGATATCCTCTTCGATCGCGTAATCGAAGCGGGCGCGCCGGTTTTCGGCAATGACTTTGTAATTCGGGTCTGTCTTCTGCTTGGCCATGACGGGTTGATTTATGCCCCTTGGGCGGACCTTGCAAGCAGGTGCATCAGGATTTGGCCGAGATAATCAGATCGGGGCCGAAAATCGTGTCGGCGTGGTTGTGCAGATAGATTTTCAGCCAAGGCGTAAACCGGTCAGGATGGCGCTGCACCTCGGCCAGCAGATCGTGGTAGTCGATCCAGCGGATATCCATCACTTCATCTGGGTTCGGCTCGATCTTCAGTGGTCCTCGAACATGGGCCAGGAATACGTCTACCACCTCATGCTCGATCAGCGAATTGCCGACATCGGCGTGATATTCCAAACGGTGACGATATTCGGGGTATAACCCGGTGATCCCCAGTTCCTCGCGCAGGCGGCGGACGGCACAGACCGAGGGCATTTCACCCCAGTCAGGATGGGTACAACAGGTATTCGCCCACAGGCCGGGCGTGTGGTATTTGCCCATTGCCCGGCGCTGCAGCAAAATCTCGGTGCCGCGCACAACAAAGACCGACACCGCCTTGTGCCGCAGACCCTTTTCATGGGCCTCAAGCTTTTCAACGGGGGTCAATTCACCATCAACCCAGGCCGGGATCATGATTCCCATTTGTCGTCTCCTGCTGCCGATCCGCCTATGCGACCGGGATTCCGGAAGGGCTGTGACCCGATAGGCGTGGCTGTCTGGTGCAAAGCGTGAAACAGATGAAGTGCCGCACGGTTCCAAATTGGCGTCTATTGATCTGGTTATCAACCGCACGAAAGGCCGCAGGGGCTGCGGCCTTTTCTGATCTTTCCGACTGCCGGACTTCAGGAGTTATTCGCCCGAAACACTGACAATATAGGCGTAAACGTCCTCGGCGCCCTTTTTCAGCTTGAAGGTCATTTTGGACTTGGCCCCGGTCTGATCCAGATAGGATTGCAGGAAGGCTTTGGGGTCTTGGGCATATTCGACAAAAGTTGCCTCGTCCCAGATCAAACCGTTTTCACCAGCTTCGACAATGCTGTCACCGTATTTAAACCCTTCAACCGTCCCAGCAGTACGGCCAGCAACCCCATAGAGGTTCGGGCCGGTTTTTCCGCCTTTCACGATCACCTCGCCATCGGGATCGGCGATCAGATGACAGGATTTGCATTTGTTGAAGGCCTTCTTGCCAGCGTCGGCGTCACCTTCTGCGTAAACGGGAAGGGCCAACAGGCCGGCGATTGCGGTAGCGAGGATGCGATTCATGGCTTTGCTCCGATATAGGTTTGTTGCGCCGAAAGGACCTTCAGCACCGGTAAGAGTCAATGCGCGGATTGCCGCGCGATGGCACCATGTCACAGATTTGATCCCGCCACGCCTTAACCAAAATCATGTACATCCGACCAGCACGGCAACAAATCGCCCGCTGCCGGAGAGGCAGAAAACACCGCGCGCGCGATGGCACGTGACAGGCACAAAGACGCCACATGCCCGATCGTGCCCAACTCGGATTCGCTCTGCAGCGGGCGCGCACCTGTGCTGACGGCAAAGACCAGATCACCATCTCCGGGGGTATGGGCGGGCAGAATGGCCCGCGCAATCCCGTCATGCGCCGCCACAGCAACGCGCTGACATTGCGGTTTTGTCAGGCAAGCATCGGTGGCGACAATGGCAAGCGTGGTATTTGTCTGATCGGGTCGGGCGGGGCGCATCGCCAGTGCTTTGCGGCTTGGGCGCATCTGGCTTTGATCGGGCGACATATCCGGGCCCAATCCGCCAAATTCCGCACCATGTTCGAATGGGGCCGCCCAGAAATGTCGATCTCCGGGCGTTGTCACACTACCGAGCGGGTTTGCCGCGACAAGCGCTCCGACAGTAATACCGCTGGGCAACACAAATGAGGCCGAGCCAAGCCCGCCCTTATGCATTGCAGCCAATGCCCCGGTGCCCGCCCCGGCGGTGCCAAGTTCGAATTGCGTTGATGCGTTTTGATAAGCGGCACGCCCCAGCACTCGATAGGGGTTTTCAGCCCAGCCTTTTTCGCCTCCGTTAAGAAGGTCAAACAGGATCGCGCCCGGTATGATCGGAACAATCGCCTGACCGACCGGAAAACCGCGTCCATCGGCCCGCATCGCGTCTGAAACACCCGAGCAGGCATCCAGCCCAAAAGCAGACCCGCCCGAAAGGACGATGGCATCAACACGGTCCACCGATTTGTCGGGGGCCAGCAGGTCGGTTTCCCGCGTTCCGGGTGCGCCACCCATGACGTGAACCGACGCAATGAAGGGAGATTCCGCTGTCAAAACAGTGGCACCAGATTTCAGGACATCATCTTGCGCGTTGCCGACCTTGAGGCCGGGGATATCAGTGATAAGGTTTCTGAGTCCTGGGGTCATGTCTACCTCAAGCGTTGGGTAGGAGAGCACGCTGTCGCGCGCTGCCTCCGGCGGAGGTATTTATGGCCAGATGAAGAGCGGATCAGATGCATCGACCACCATCCACTTCCAGGGCTGTGCCGGTGATCATGCTGGCCTCGTCCGAGCACAGGAAGAGGGCCGCGTTGGCCATGTCTTCGGGTGTTGAAAAGCGACCAATCGGGATGGTCGACAAGAATTTGGCGCGTATTTCAGGGGTGTCCTGGCCCATGAAGGATTTCAGCAGCGGCGTTTCCCCAGCCACAGGGCAGATCGCGTTGACACGCACGCCGGACGGAGCAAGTTCCACCGCCATGGTCTTGGTTGCGGTGATCATCCAGCCCTTGGAGGCGTTATACCAGTTCAGGTTGGGGCGCGGGGACAGCCCGGCGGTTGAGGCGACGTTCAGGATCGCCCCGGTTCCGCGTGCCTTCATCATCGGCACAAAGGCGCGGGCGGTCAGATAGACGGATTTCATGTTCACTTTGAAGACACGGTCGAAATCCTCTTCGGAGACGTCTTCGAGCGGGGTCGGCAGATGGGTCACTCCGGCATTGTTGACCAGGATGTCGAGCCCGCCAAAGGCGTCGTGGGCGGTGTCCGCCATTTCCTGAACCGATGCCGTGCTGGCCACATCAACCTGCTGCGCGATGGCCTGCGCGCCCAGCGTTTCTGCCATTTCGCGGGCCGCAGCGCCGTTGATATCCGCGATCATCACGCGTGCGCCCTCTGCAATGAACTTCTGCGCGATACCGGCACCGAACCCGGACGCGCCGCCTGTTACGATTGCGGTTTTTCCCTCCAACCTCATGGCTTTGCCTCCTTGTCGCCTGTCAGGGCAGAGTAGCAAGGCGCAAAGAAGTTACCAGATCAATCTTCGTCGACCCTGCCGCGCAGAGATTTGACATCCGAACGGGCCTTTTTGGCGGCCAATCGACGTTTGACCGAGCCATAGGTGGGCTTGGTGGCGATACGCCGTTTGGGTTTGACCAGCGCGCGGGTGATCAGTTCGGCCAATCGCCCCCGCGCAATCTCGCGGTTGCGGGCCTGGCTACGCGTTTCCTCGCACTGGATGATGATCGCGCCCTCTTTGGTCCAGCGCCGCCCAGCCAACCGTTTCAGCCGCGCCTTGACCGGATCAGGCAGTGAGGGCGAGCGCGCCGCTTCGAACCGCAACTCGACTGCGGTCGAAACCTTGTTCACGTTCTGCCCGCCAGGGCCGGAAGAGCGCACAAAGCTTTCGGTCATTTCCCAGTCTTGCAGGGTGATATCGTCATTGATCCGCAACATGGGGCGGACCTTACAAGTGCTGCGCGGAAACAAAAAGGGCCGCCCTAGCAGGACGGCCCTTCGAAAGTTTAGGAGGTTGGGTCGGTTAGATCAATCGACCAGCCGGAGCGAGCGCTCCGCCAAGGGCTGCCCTAACGGGCGATCCCCCCGGTTGTTCCAACACCTCTCTCCAATCTCTTTCTCGACACTGGATCACCTCCTTTTCTATCTGTTGCGGTTAACTAGGATGGTGACACAAGCTGTGCCATTCTCAAAGCGTTTTTTACACGGGCTGCGCGGTCAGGCGCGCAACGATCACCTTGAAGGGGATCAGCGCCACCAGCGCCAGTGACAGTTTCACCAGCCAGTCGGCAAAGGCCAGCGTGACCCACAGGGGTGCCATCGGGCCAGACAGCATGAAGGGAACAGGCTCCCACGCCCAGCTGATCGCAGCGTCTGCATTGGCGCCAAAGATCGCGATCGAGGCGGAAAAGGCGATGGTGAAGAACAGCGCGGTGTCCAGTGCGGACCCAACCAGGGTTGAGACCAGCGGCGCGCGCCACCAGCGCCCCCCGCGCATGGCGTTGAACACGGTGACGTCGGTCAGCTGCGCGATCAAGAACGCGGTTCCCGAGGCCACGGCGATCCGCAGCGGGACAGCGGCATAGGTGAACCCATCCCCCTGCAGCATGATCTGGCTGCCGATCAGCGAACAGATGATGCCGGTGACAAACCCGGCCAACACGACCTTGCGGGCGGTGGCCACGCCATAGACGCGGTTCATGATGTCGGTGACCAGAAAGGCCAGCGGATAGGTGAAAGCACCCCAGGTCAACAGGCCGTCAAGGATCAGGAACTGGACCAGAATGTTAGAGGCCACAACGATGGTGGCCATGGCAAGAATGCCGGGAATAAAAGCGCGTTGCATATTTTGATGCCCGTTTTGACAAGGTAGCGGCGACTTGGCCAAGGGACCGTCCCAAGGCAAGCCGTGCGTTTAGACCTTTGTTTCAGGCCTGTCAATCGGGCAGCAGATATTCCACCAGCTCCGTCCGCTGAAGGGCCAGAAAATTGTCATCCGAAATCATCGTAACCCGCAACCTTCCCTGATCGTCACGCCAGACCGACAGGCCTTCGAGGTTGTCATGCGTCCCACGCGCGGTTTGCAGCAAGATCTCTTCGGATTGCGGTGTGTCACCATTCAGCTCCCAACGCCTGAGCTGCGACCGAAAGCCTGTCAGGGACACCGATCGTTCCAGCACATAGAACCGCCCGTCGGGGCCGAAATCCGCGGCCACTGGCAGGAACTTGCCCCGTTGCGGCAGGACAAAAGGTGTCGACCACGACTGACCATCCCAACGATATACCGGTATGTCCCCCGATACGGTACGGCTCTTTTCGGTCAGGGTGTACAGCCGCCCAAGCCCGTCAATGGCCAGCCCCTCGAACGAGCCGTTATGGTCAAGAACCTCAAAGGCTTTGGGGCGTGGCAGAACCTGCGCCGGGCCGGTCGGATCGGAATAATAAGCCACCCGGTGCACCCCCTCGAATGAGATATAGACCCCACCGTCAGGGGCGATTGCCAAGCCTTCGGAATCTCCAGCGATGCCCACCAGAACCTTGCCGGTGCTGGACAGGATGGGCCAGTGCCGCTGGATCTCGATGCCAGTAATCTCATCCTCGTTTCGATCAATACGAGCGTCCAACATCGTTGCACGATCACTCAGCGCGATCATGCGGGTGCCACCGTCAAAGATGTGAATTCCGGAATATCCGCCGAACCAATCCGCCTGATGTCGCCAGACAAAATTGTTCAGCAAAGCGGCAGGCTTTACCCCCTCCGCCCAAACCATACCTGTCAGCAGCAGCGCCGCGATCAGTTGGATTGCAAGACGTTTGTGCATTGCTTGGGCAGATCGGCCATCCGGTATTCGCGTCGCTTCTTGGGTGCTGGCGCGTTTGGATCGGGCGGTGGCGGGTTGAGGATGTTGTTCACCCATTGCTGTGCTTCGGCGCAACCATCACCCTTGGGCGGCGGATCCTGGTTCACGCAGCCGCTTGATCCTCTGGGGCAGGCCAGCCGCACGTGGAAATGATAGTGATGGCCCCACCACGGCCGGATTTTACGCAGGTAAGCGCGGTTTCCCTTTTCGTCATTGCACATCTGCACCTTGGCACCGGGAAAGACGAATATCCGCGCCACGCGCTTGTCTTTTGCCGCTGCACGCAGCACTGCGTGATGCTGTTTGGTCCAGCTGCCGTTGACGAAGGCACCGTTCGAGCGGCGCAGGGAAATCGACGAGAGATTCTCGCGCGCCTTGCGGGAAAGACGCATGTTGTCACCGGGCAGCATCCAGATATCGATGTCCAGACCCAGCTGGTGGCTGCGGTGGCCCGATGTCATCGGCCCGCCGCGCGGCTGGCTGATATCGCCTATATAGAGACCATTCCATCCTGACTGCTTGGCCGCAAACCGGCTCAGATCCTGGACATAGTCGATCGCCTGCGGATGGCCCCAGTTGCGGTTGCGTGACAGGCGCATGGCCTGCCATGTGGGTCCGGTTTCGGGCAGTTGTACCGCCCCCGCCGCACAGCCGCGCGAATAACTGCCGAAAGCGGCCGGTTTTTGTTGTGAACTTTGCTTTTGGCCTCCGAATAACTGCTTGGCCAGCGGCTCTGAACCTGCGGTACCGGCGAATGTGATTGCGGCAATGACCGCGAAAAAACGTAGTAAAATCATCTGCTCTGATCCCCTTCCGGTTTCACCCAGCGCATTAGGAACAGTCCCAGAATAAACAACAGAACTATGGGTGACACCCCCAGTCGCGCACTACCGGTCAGGGTTGTGGCAATCCCGATCAACAACGGGGCCGCAAATGCGGTGGCGCGGCCGGACAAGCCATACAGGCCAAAGCTCTCGACCGGGGCAACGGGATCGGTGTGGCGCACCATCAGAGAACGGCTGGCCGATTGCAGGATGCCCCCCATGCCGCCGATCAGAACACCGCAACCAAAGAACACCAGATCCGGCAGGCCCGACCCTTCGGGCAGGGTGATGCCGTAGATCTGGGTCCGGTCCATCATCACGACGGTGATACAGACAAAGATCAGTACCCAGATCGCAACCAGAATGACAGGTTTGGGGCCGTATTTCTTGTCCAGCTTGCCGCCAAGCCAGGCAAAGGCTGCCGCAGCCAGAACGCTGACAATCCCGAATACGCCGATCTTGATTAGATCCCATTCCAGCACCAGCCGCGCATAAACGCCGCCAAATGTATACAGCCCGTTCAACGCGTCACGATAGAACATGGACGAGCCCAGATAGCTGGCGAGGCTAACGCGATTGCGCAGGTTAGAGACTGATTTGACCAGCAGCTGCAGCGCCTCTTTGACGCTGCCTTTCTTTTCGACATCTGGATCGTCGCGCACCCACAGGAAATAGGGGATCATGAACAGAATGAACCACACGGCGGTGAACGGCCCGACAAAACGCGTGCCTTCGCGTGCTGCGGCGTCCAGACCAAAAACAGGGTCCACGCCGATCAGGGTCTTGCCATTACCCTGCTCAACAAACAGGGCCAGCATGATCGCCAGCGAGATAAGCCCGCCGAAATAGCCAAAGGCAAAACCCGAACCCGATATCTCGCCCACCTCACTGTCATCACCCAGATCGGGCAGCTGAGAATTGGCGAAGATCAGCGCGTATTCCGCCCCGACAAAACCCAGGCCAAAGGCCGACAGCATCAGCCACATGTTTGACCCGTCCGGCAACGTGTACCACAGCGCAGCAGAGCCCACCGCGTACATGATCGAAAAGCCGAATATCCACGGAATCCGACGGCCCGAAACATCTGCCATCGCCCCCATCAGCGGGGCACCGAAGGCGATGATCAGCCCCACGATGGTCATGCAGTTCGCCCACACCGTCTGCGCCCGTGCGTCTGCGGCATCGGAACCCAGCCCGGCGTTCAGATAATACTCGGCGGCTACTCCGGCAAAATAGGGCCCAAAAACAAAGGTCACCAACAGCGTGTGATAGGGCTGACTTGCCCAGTCGAAGAACCACCAGCCCCAGATACGTTTGCGCTTGGAAATCTCTGCCATACCTGCCCCGTTTTTTATTGTTGGCGTCATAAGACGGGGCTTTGGCCCATTTCGCAAGCGTTCTGTTGGCGCGGACTTGCTCTTTTGTGCAGGGGCCCTTAGGTCTCAGCAGATGTGAAATCCGGAGGCCCCATGCTGTCGTTGATCCAAATTCTGCTGCTGATTCTGGACATTGTCTGGTTCATCATTCTGGCCCATGTCATCATGAGCTGGCTGATCAATTTCCAGGTGCTGAACCTGCATCAACAGTTGGTAGCGCAGATCTGGTACGGGCTGAACCGCCTGTTAGAGCCGATTTACGGCCCGATCCGACGCGTTCTGCCTGCAATGGGCGGACTTGACCTGACGCCCCTGGTGGTTCTGATCGGTGTCTATGCGCTGCGTATTATCCTGATCAACAATATGGTCTATTTTGTCTGACCTCTTGTTCAGTGAATCTTAGTATGTGATTGTCCTGTCTTAAGAGCAGATAAACCTTAAAGCAGGGCACCCCCGCACATGTTCGACGCCGCGCCTTTGCTGCGAGATGTCTTTGGATTCGACGACTTCCGTCCCGGTCAGGAAGAGATCGTCGATGCCGTCACGTTGGGCGAAAACGTGCTGGCCATCATGCCCACGGGCGGTGGCAAATCCCTGTGTTTCCAACTGCCTGCGCTGATGCGCGATGGGGTCACGGTGGTGATCTCTCCGCTGATTGCCCTGATGCGCGATCAGGTGCGCGGCTTGCAGGAAGCAGGCGTCGAGGCCGGCGCGCTAACATCCGGCAATACCCCCGAAGAAACCGATGCCGTGTGGGAAGCGTTGGAGGCCGGACGGCTCAAGCTGCTGTACATGGCTCCCGAACGTCTGGCCGCCGGATCGGCGCTGGGCATGTTGCGGCGGATCAATGTCAGCCTGATTGCGGTGGACGAGGCGCATTGCGTCAGTCAATGGGGCCATGATTTCCGCCCCGACTACCTTCGGATCGGAGAGCTGCGGCGTGCGCTGGATGTGCCTTTGGCCGCTTTCACCGCCACAGCAGATGCGGAAACGCAGGACGAGATTGTCGAAAAGCTGTTTGACGGTACGGCCCCGCGCAAATTTCTGCGCGGGTTCGACCGGCCCAACATCCACCTGGCCTTTGCCGCCAAGGATGGGCCCCGCAAACAGATCCTGGATTTTGCCGCCGCGCGCAAAACCCAATCCGGCATTGTCTATTGCGGCACCCGTAACAAGACCGAGGTTCTGGCACAGGCCCTGCGTGCCGAAGGCCACACCGCCTGTCACTATCACGGCGGCATGGATCCCGAGGATCGCCGCATCGTCGAGACCCGCTTTGCGCGCGAGGATGGTCTGATCGTGGTGGCCACGGTTGCCTTTGGCATGGGCATCGACAAGCCCGACATCCGCTGGGTCGCCCATGCGGACCTGCCCAAATCCATCGAAGCTTATTATCAGGAAATCGGCCGCGCCGGGCGTGATGGCGCTCCCGCAGAAACCCTGACCCTGTTTGGGGCAGATGACATTCGCCTGCGCCGGTCACAGATAGACGAGGGGCTTGCTCCCTCTGACCGGCGGATGGCCGATCACGCCCGTTTGAACGCTCTGCTTGGCATGGCCGAGGCGCTGGCCTGCCGCCGTCAGACTTTGCTGGGTTATTTCGATGAACAGACCGAACCCTGTGGCAAATGCGATCTGTGTGACAGCCCGCCGGAAGTGTTCGATGGCACCACCCCGGTTCGTATGGCCCTGTCCGCGATCCTGCGCACCGAGGAATGGTTCGGCGCAGGCCATCTGATCGACATCCTGCTGGGCAACGAGACCGACAAGATCCGCGCCCGCCGCCATGATGCGCTGTCCACCTATGGTATCGGCAAGGACTGGTCGCGCCCGCAATGGCAGGCGATCTTTCGGCAGATGATGGGCCATGATCTGGTCCGTCCTGATCCCGACCGCCACGGCGCGCTGCGCATGACTGAGGCCGCCAAGCCGATCCTGAAAGGCGAGGCGCAGATCAACCTGCGTAAGGACACGATCCGCAAAGCAACCCGTCGGCCTGCGGTCAAAGAGATGGTATCCGAAGAAGACGCACCGCTGCTGAGCGCACTGAAGGCGAAACGCCGTGCGCTGGCCGAATCCGCGCGGGTCCCGGCCTATGTTATTTTTCCCGATCGCACCCTGATCGAAATGGCGGAAACCCGCCCTGCAACACTGGATGATATGGCCCGGATCAGCGGGATCGGTGCTAAGAAACTGGAACGATACGGGGCCACGTTTCTGGAGGTTCTGACCGGCGCGGTCGAAGAACTACACCCGGCCCGTCGCAAACTGGCCGGGCGCGATCAGGGTGAGATTTACGACCGCCTGCTCGAAGTTCAGTCGCAACTGTCGCGCGGCCCTGATGGAATCGACAAGCCTCTGACCTGTACCGCCTCGCAACTGGCAAAGGTGGCGCAGTTGCGATCAGACGACCCGCGCGCCATCGAACAGGTTCTGGGTGACCGCCGTCACGAAAGATTTGGCGCCGCCTTTCTGGACGTGCTGCGTATGGCAAGCTAGATACCCATCAACAGGCAAGAAACGAGGGCGACTATGCTGGTAGTGATTTCCCCGGCCAAACGGCTGGATTGGGCAGAACGGAATGCTGAGGTCACGCAACCCGACTTTCAGGATGACGCGATCCGCCTGTCGAAAACCGCCCGCAATCTAACGCTGGGCGACCTGAAAAAGCTGATGGATCTGAGCGATGATCTGGCTCGTCTGAACCGCGACCGTTATCGCGCCTTTTCGGACGCCCCCGATGCTGTGGCGACACGCCCGGCCGCACTGGCCTTTGCCGGAGACACCTATCAGGGGCTCGAAGCGACTTCGCTGGATGCGGAAGAGATGGCCTGGGCCCAGGACCACCTGCGTATCCTGTCCGGACTGTATGGCATATTGCGTCCACTGGACGCCATTCAGCCCTATCGGCTTGAGATGGGCAGTAGGCTGAAGACCCGGCGCGGCAAGAACCTGTACGATTATTGGCGCGACCAACTAAGCAAGGCGCTGAACGCTCAGGCAGCCGGGATCGGTAGCGATGTGCTGTTGAATTGCGCCAGTCAGGAATATTTCGGTGCAGTAGACCCCAAAGCGCTGAAATTACGGGTCATCACGCCGGTCTTCATGGAAGACAAGGGCGGCACACCAAAGATCGTCAGCTTCTTTGCCAAAAAGGCACGCGGGGCGATGGCACGCTATGTCATTCAACACCGTCTGTCCGATCCCGCCAGCCTGACAGAGTTCGACTCGGGCGGTTATGAATACCGCCCTGACCTGTCAGAGAACGACAAGCCGGTCTTTATCCGGCCCTATCAGGCCTCAGCCATCATCGACGGGTCGTAAGAGACCAGTTCAACTGTGTTGCCTTCCGGGTCTTCGGTGAAAATTCCGCGCCAACCAACCCATTCGAACTGCTCGACGCGATAGGGTTGGCCGATCTTGTCATACCAACTCATGACCGCCGCCTGCTCGTCGAAGGGCAGCGACAATGCGATATGATGCAGCGACGATCCCGCTCCAGTTACGGGATCTTCTGCACCGGCCCGATGTTGCCCCGGTCGTGGCGCGGTGCTGTGGTGAAACAGGGCCAGAACTTGCGTATGGCCGCCAAACCCCTCGGCTATCCGGAAGAAGGTTATAGCGCTGTCATGGTCACCGCTCAGACGCTGCAGGCCGATCACCTGTTCATAGAACTGCACCATAGCGGCCATATCTGCGCAGCGAATGGCAATCTCGCCCAGCGCGCGGGGGTGAAATCCACGGTCATCAGTCATGTCGGCAGCCTAGATCGCTCGGGTTTCGTCATCAAGAACCGGTTGCGTCCCGTCTGGCCAATGGTCAAGGATCATCTGGTGGATTTTCTGTTTTTGCAGCGGTTTGGTCAGGTAGTAGTCCAATCCAGCCGATAAAATACCCTGATCATCTCCGCTCATTGCATGTGCGGTCAGGGCTACGATCGGGACGTGCTGATTGGTTTCGACCTCGCGGCGGCGGATTTCACCTGTGGCCTGTTTACCATCCATTCCGGGCATCGAGATATCCATGAATATCAAATCCGGGTCGAATTCCAGATGGGCGGCGACCGCCTCAAGCCCGTTGCCCGCAAAGCGAAGATCAATGTTCAGATCCTTGACCATCTTGCGAAGGATCAGCTGGTTGGTCTTATTGTCCTCAGCAGCCAGAACCCGCATGAGCCTTTGATCCTCGGCAATCGGTCTGACCTGCGCAACCGTTGGGTTTTGCGTGTCGGAACCATTCGATATCGAATCCGCTGATCGTCCCAGAGCGGTCAGACGTGCATATAATTCTGAACGAGGGATCGGCTTTTGCAACACTCCGTCAATTAGCTGGCAGGCCGGATGAGCATGAATCACGCCGGGGTTGGCCGACATGACCACGACAGAGGTATCTGTCCACCCCCGGCCCTTTATCGTGGCCGCCAAATCCAGCCCGTCCATGTCCGGCAGATCGTGATCGCACAGCACCAGATCTACCGTGTCATCAAGCGTAGCCAGCGCCTCGGTTCCGGTGGTACATTCGGTAACCTTGGCACCCAGGCGACCAAGTTGCTTTGACAGGATCGCTCGATTGACAGCCAGATCTTCAACCACGACCACATGGCGCAGACATCCTTCCAGATTCGGGGGGGCAGGTTGCGGACCTTCGACCGTCGGCAGCGTTATCCGAAATCCAAAACAGGACCCCTGGCCCGGCTCGCTTTCGACCCAGATGGCACCGTCCATCAATTTGATCAGTCGTTTGGTGATGGCCAGACCCAACCCGGTCCCTTCAAACTGTCGGTTTTGTTCATCCTCGACCTGATTGAATTCACCAAAGATATGCGCCGCTTTATCCTCGGCAATACCGATACCGGTATCTTCTATGGCAACATGAATATCACAGGCCTGGGCCTCCGCGCGGGGGACCCCCGTGACGCGGATCAAGACATGCCCTTCCGCGGTGAACTTGACCGCGTTGCCAACCAGATTGGTCAAGACCTGACGCACCCGGCCCGGATCGCCCACGAACAGGGTTGGCAAAAACAGGTCATAGTCGACTAAAAGGCTTAAGCCCTTGTCACGAACACTGGGCTGCAGCAGCATCGCCACCTCAAGGATACAGCGTTCGAAATCGAACTGTTCGGGGTGCAGGACCAGCTTATCCGCCTCAATCTTCGAGTAATCCAGAACATCGTTGATGATCACCAGCAAGGCTTCACCGGAATTGCGGATCGTGTTGAGATAGAGCCGTTGTTCTTCATCCAGCGCGGTTTCGGTCATCAACTCGGTCATGCCAACAATACCGTTCATGGGTGTGCGGATTTCATGGCTCATATTGGCCAGGAATGCAGATTTCGCGCGGTTTGCGGCCTCGGCCCGTTCGCGCGCAGCGGTCAGTTCGGCCTGATGCCGGACCGAGGCGGTTATATCAAGCGCAAGGCTGACCACATCGCCACCTCCACCGCGTTGATCAATCAGCTTGATATAGAGCCCGTTCCACAGCTTGACGATTTCAGACGGCGGGTTGGACAACTTCCAACGGGCCAACATCCTGGCGCGCCAATCATCCTGAGCCTCGTCCACGGTATCAATCAGACCCTCCTGCGTGAGGGTTTCCAGAATTCTGCCATAGCTGATGCCGGGCGCTACTTCATCCAGCCCCTCAAACAGGCTGAAATATGAGGCATTTGCCCCGATCAACCGGCTCTCTTCGTCGAAGAATGCAAACCCGTCTGGGAAGGTCTGGATCGAATGCCATAGCCGCCGTTCGGCCACTTCGATCTTGGCATTGGCCAATGTCAGGTCCGATTTAACTTTTTCATTTTCATCGCGCACCGTCTCAACCTCGGCCCGCGTTTCACCAATGCGTTTGGTCAGAGCCATCGCGTGCAGGCCCAATTTCCGGTTGGCCGCTGATAGCTCGGCCTGTTTCATCTCCAGCAGACGTTCAGCGGCAAGCCGTGCGCGTCTTTCCTGTGCCAGTTTGGTTGCAAGACTCATCAAAGGTGATCCCGGTACAATCTGCCCACAGCATCCCGACAGAGCGTGAAAAAGTGTTTAAGCCGTTACCTGTTGCCACAGACCAATGGCAGGCTCAGAGGCCGCAAACGTCCAAAACAGCCAGCCTCGCCGGTACCTGCCTTTTCCTACTCAACGCAAAATCTGCTGTTTCTGAATGCGCTACAGGCGCTCAGATCAAAAAATTGTGTGGGATTACACGACAAACCTGACGCAGCAAAGCCGGTTCAAACGGTGCTTTACCATGACATGATGCTGGCGGCTGGGGCACAATCAGCGTTGTGGTCGAATGACCTAACGCCGACCTTCACGCAGCCAACCCGCCAGAAGGAACCCACCGGCCAGCAAAAGCACCAGCCAGGGCGGTAGAACACCAGCCTGTGTTACAGAGCTGGTCTGGTAGGCATCGCGCGGGGTCAGCCCGATCCAACCGCGCCCCGATGCTGGCCGCCCAGCGCGGACATTGCGGATCGAAGGCAAACCGTCCTCGACCCGGATCACACCGCCGCGCAATTCGGCCAGAACCGGCTCAAGGATCTGATCGGTAGCAATCGTACGCTCAAATTCTTTGGGGGCCGCAGGGCCCAACCCAATCACCGCCGAATGTTCACCCTCTTGCAGACGATAGAGGCCAATCTCGGGGCCGAAGATCTGAGCTTCGAACCGCCCCGGAGAAACTTCGTTCAGCGTCACCTCAAGTTTTTCGCCATTGGGCTGCGTGATGGTAACTGTTCCGACGTCATCCCCCAGGGTTTGACGGATGACGCGCATGATTTGACCATTTGCTTCGGCCCACAGAGCCTCTTCCTCAAGCTCGGGTTCTTTCATCATCCAATGTGCCAATCGCCGCAGCAGTTCAAGCTGCGGACCACCGCCGTCGAAGCCACGGCTCCAGAGCCAAGCGTGGTCAGAGGCCAGCATTGCCACGCGCCCCTCTCCGACCCGGTCCAGCACCAGCAGCGGCCGGTCATCGACGCCGGTCATCAGCGTTTCACCTGATCGGAACAGGACATCAACCTGGCGCAACCATGCACCCCAATGCTCGGAATCGCCCAGATCCGTGGTCACCGGGTGCCGGTGCCCCATATCTGTAACTGTGGGCACAAAGCGTTCTTCGATGACCCGCGCGGTGGGCTGCGCCGGAAGAATCGGCGCCAGCGGCGAGCGGAAGATACTGTCGGCGCTGGCAAAATCAGGACCAGCCGCAATCAGAACCGCACCACCATCATTGATGTAATTGGTGACATTCTCCAGATAGACCGCAGGCAGAATACCGCGCCGCTTATAGCGATCAAAGATGATCAGATCGAAATCGTTGATCTTTTCCAGAAACAGCTCGCGGGTCGGAAAAGCGATCAAAGACAACTCGTCCACAGGCACACCATCCTGCTTTTCAGGCGGTCGCAGGATTGTGAAATGCACCAGATCGACCGAGCTGTCGGATTTCAGAAGGTTCCGCCAGGTCCGTCCACCGGGATGCGGTTCACCCGAAACCAGCAGCACCCGCAGACGGTCGCGCACACCGTTCATCTGAATCAGTGCGGTGTTGTTGCGGTCGGTCAACTCTCCTTCGACGCCGGGTACGGTAAACTGGATGACATTCCGCCCGCCATGGGACAGCTTGACCGGTAGCTCGACATCGACACCGATTGGAATGGTGAAATGCTCTGGCGCATTGCCATCAACCGAAATTTCCAAGGGCGCATTCGCAGCCGCAACAGGAACTGCGCCGCTATCTTTAACCCGCAACGTCAGCGTGACCGGCTCTCCGATAATGGCAAAAGCCGGTGCATTGCGGACGATCAGACGGCGGTCCCAGTCGCTGGCCCGCCCAGTCTGCAACAAGTGCATCGGTGCAGGCAGGTCAGGGGCCTGATCAACGTCATGCACGATCCCATCCGAAACCACGAGGATCCCCGCAATGCGCGCACGGGGTTCCTCGGCCAGGACTTTGTTCAGCGCAGCCATGACCTGTGTGCCCTCATCCCCATCGCTGTCACCCACCCGGATCCGGCGCAGCTCGGTATTGTCGCGCGCGTCGATCTCGGCCGCCAGTTCGGCAGCGGCCTGTGCGGTCTGTTCCGCGCGATCGGACAGGGTCTGGCTGGCGCTTTCATCCTCGATCATCACCACGATGTCGGTCAGCGGAGTGCGATCTTCGATCTGATAGACAGGCCCCGCCATGGCCGCGATCACGACCAGGGCGGCCAACCCGCGCAAGGCCCAGCCAGACAGGCCCCGCCACAGAGCTAGAACAACGCCTGATATGGCAATCGCGGCAACGACCATCAGAACGGGCCACGGAATCAGAGGGTCAAAGATAACGGTTCCGGTCATTGTCCCAACCTGTCCAGCAGCGCAGGCACATGGACCTGATCCGATTTGTAATTCCCGGTCAGCACATGCATCACCAGATTGACGCCAAACCGATTGGCCAATTCCCGCTGCCGCTCACCGGCATATCCGCGCCCGACCGGCAACAGGGCCTGCCCGTTTCGGTCGACGGCCCAGGCTCCGGCCCAGTCATTCCCGCCGATCACTACCGGGGTCACATTGTCGTTTAGGTTGCGGAACGGCATGCCGTCGATTTGTTCCGCATCCGGCGGGGCGGCTTCGACCCAAATCTCGGTACCGGCATATCGGCCCGGGAAATCCTGCAGCAAATAGAAGGCCCGCGTCAGAACATGGTCATCCGGAACAGGCTCTAACGAAGGGATATTCAGCGGGGCGGCCAGTTGTTGCAGCTTGCGGCCATTGGGGCTGGCTGCACCGAAACGCGCCACATCCGCGTCGCGCGTGTCGAACAGGATCATGCCGCCCGAGCGGAGATAGGCATTCAGCTTGGCATAGGCTTCGTCCGAGGGTTGCGGCTGTTCCGGCGTGATCGGCCAGTACAGCAGCGGGAAAAACGCCAGCTCGTCCCGTTCCAGATCAACGCCGATGGGCTCTGCCGGTTCGACCGAAGTGCGGAAGAACAAAGTTTGCGCCAAGCCACGCATCCCGGCGCCCGCGATATCGTCAACCTGCGCGCTTCCAGTCATGACATGAGCCAGTACCAGCTCTTGCGTTGCCATCAGGGCAAAATCGGTTTCCTCGGGCGTCTGTGCCTGAAGGTCAGGTGCAATCAGCAACGCACTCAGCGCCATCGCCGCGGCCCGGGCCAGCCCAAGTCGCCCCGACAACAGAAGTGACGCAATAACGTCCACCGTCAGCAAGATCAGCGCGAGGCTAAGCAAAATGCCCCCGATCGGCGTTTCGGCGCTGATTTCCTGCCCTTTGATGGGCACATCGGATGGCCAGACAGCGGGCATCAGAACCGAGTCCGCGTCCAGCACATTCAGTGCCAGCTTCTGCTTACCGCTTTCATACAGGCCCGGCCGCAGGTCCGGCCCGATTGCGCCCGAGGCCAGATCAACCCCATCGACACCGGCCAGGTTATCCGCATCCGACAAACCTCCGAACCCATCCATGACCTGCAGCGGTTCCCAGGTCGTGCCCTGTAGTTGCGATTCTTCCCGGGATTTCGCAGCCGAGGCAACGGCGAGCCGGTCCAGCATCTCGACAAACAGGCCCGAGAGGGGAAGGCTCGACCATTCGGCATCAGCGGTGACATGGAACAGCACCACCTGCCCCAGCCCCAAGGCCTTGCGCGTGACCAGAGGCGTGCCATCCGTCAGCGATGCAATCACCCGATCGGCCAAATTAGGGTCTGGTTGCGCCATGACCTGCGTGGTCACGGAAACATCCGATGGCACGCGCAGCCCGTAGAAAGGAGACGTTTCGGGGAACGGAGCCAGACCTTTGGCCTCACCCCAGCTCATCGCGCCGCCGACCGAACGGCCACCGCTGCGCAGGCGCACCGGCAGCAAGGTATCCTCGACATCCCGCCCCAGATCGCTGGCGGCCATGCGCGGCCCGGCAAAGCGCAACAGCAGCCCACCCTGTTCGACCCATTCGGTCACCGCCAGTTGTTCCGCTTCGGCCAATTTCGCCACATCCGCCAGAACAATCACATCCGGATTGGCGGGCAACACATCCATCAGGCCGCCCTCGACAAAATCCGCGGTCGGGACCAAAACCTGTGTCAGATAATGCAGCGGCGACAACAGCTCTAACCCTTCACGGTTCAAACTGCCCGCAAGCAGGGCCACCTCACGCCTGCGCAGGCTGTCATCGGTCAGCGTTACGGCACCCGCCGACCGCTGGCCCTGAATCTCGAACCGGGTGATTCTGGCCCGTAGTTCCGAGGGCAGCGCCAGCTCCACCTGAGCAAGCGTTTCGCCTTCAGCAAAGACGATATTGGCGGATTGCAGAACCCGCATTGCGCCCGCCGGATCGCGCCCCTGTGCCAAAATAGTCAGGGTGTTTTCCGGACCAGCAGTGGCGCGTTGGGCCGTCAGTTGAATGACACCATCCTGATAGGCGGCGGGCAGAATCGCATAAACAGGCGAGCCTGACTGGTACACGGTCACTTCCCCGCGCGATTGCAACGCAGCCAGAACCGTTTCCCGACCCGCAAATTCCAGACCGTCGCTGAACCAATATGTATCAAAACCACCATCAAGCTGATCCAGCACATCGAGCACCTGATCCATCTGCAGCTGAGTTGGTTGCCAGGGCATCGGAGTCACCCCCGGAAGCCGACCCCGCCACGCTTCGGCGGCCTGAAAGACTGGGGCTTCTGGCTCCGTCAAGTTGAGCAAGGCCACCGTGCGTCCGGCGCGTCCGGCCTCGGTCAGCTGCGTATCAAGCTGGTCCTGAAGCGATGGCCAGCCGCTTGCACCTGCCCAGCTGGCATCCAGCACCAACAACAGCGGCCCCGAACCCACCTGATCCCGCGAGGGATTCAAAACCGGCCCGGCCAGACCGATAATGATCGCCGCCGCCGCCAGCATTCGCAACAGCAGCAGCCACCATGGTGTCCGATCCGAAACACTCTCGTCGTCCTTCAGCCCCAGCAGCAGCGTTACGGCCGGAAACATTCGCCGGATCGGCGCAGGCGGCACAGCGCGCAGGACCAGCCACAGGATGGGCAGGGTCAGCAATCCCAGCAACACCCAAGGCGCGGTAAAGCCTATCCCAGCCAAAACCGTCATACTCTGCCCCCGTCCAAAGCGCGATACAGCCATAACAGAGCCGCCTGTGCGCTGTCGCCAGTGTGGTGCAACCCCAGTTGCCATCCCGTCACCCGACACAAGCGCATCAAGGCATCTTTTCGTTCGGCAAGGCGCGCAAGATACCGGTCACGAAGATCAGAAGCCTTGAGCGTTTCATGCCGAGCCGAGCCGCCAACGCTTTCGAAAATGGTGCGCCCGCGATAGGGGAAATTCTCTTCACCGGGATCCAGCACCTGCAGGACCACCCCGCGCACGCCACGATCCGCAGCTTTGGACAGTGCCAGTTCAACCTCTTCCATCGGGCCAAGAAAATCAGAGATGAACACCGCCCGCGCATGGGGGATCATGGCGCGGTGCTCGGGTGGCGCATAGTCGGCTCGATCATCCTCGGACCAGGCCTGCGCAAGCCGGATGATCTGGGCATTGCCGCGCCGGGGCGGCAGGGTTGTGCCCGTCAGGCCCACACGCTCACCACCACGCGCCAGCAAGATCGAAGTTGCCAGCCCCAGCAAACGCGCGCGATCCGCCTTGGTGGGCAGCGAAGCGTCCGAGGCAAAGCGCATCGACGCGCCCTGATCCACCCACAGCATCACCGATTGGGCAATCTGCCATTCGCGTTCGCGCACAAATTGTTGATCGCCACGGGCCGAGCGGCGGTGGTCAATCATCCGGCGGCTGTCGCCAACCTGTGCCGGGCGGTATTGCCAGAAATCATCGCCCATCCCGGATCGGCGACGCCCATGGTCACCCAGCAGGACGGTTCCGGCCAGGTGTTCCGCCCGCGCCAACAGGGGCGGCAACCGAGATGCCTCGGCCTCGGATCTTTCACGAAGGGTCAGCCCGGCATTCACGCCGCAGCCTCGGTTCGGATCAACCCAAGTGCAGTCGAGTCAATCAGATCGGCCAGACTGTCACCGCGCGCCCGTGCCGCAAAGTTCAGCGCCATACGATGGCTGAGGACCGGGCGGGCCATCTCAAGAACATCTTCGGCGTTGGGGGCCATTCGCCCCTGCAACATGGCGTTGGCACGCACCGTCATCATCAACGCCTGCGCCGCGCGGGGGCCAGGGCCCCAGGCCACGGTTTCGGCCACACGATCGGACACGCCTGCTTCGCCGGGGCGGAATGCGCGGACCAGATCCAGAATCAGTTCGACCACAGACTCGCCAACCGGCATCCGGCGCAACAGAAGTTGCGCCGCCAGCAATTCCTCTTTGGTGAAAATCTGATGGGCGTCGTCTTCTTCGACACCGGTCGTGGCCAGAAGGATATCCCGCTCGGTCTGACGATCCGGGTATTCTACGTCAATCTGCACCAAAAAGCGGTCCAACTGCGCCTCGGGCAGCGGATAGGTGCCTTCTTGTTCAATCGGGTTTTGCGTGGCCAGCACGTGAAACGGCTCATCCAGCGCACGATCCTCGCCCGCGACGGTGACGGTGCGTTCCTGCATCGCTTGCAGCAAGGCCGACTGTGTGCGCGGGCTGGCGCGGTTGATCTCATCCGCCATCAGCAATTCGCAGAAGATCGGTCCGGGAATGAACCGGAAGTGGCGACTGCCATCCTCGGCCGTATCCAGAACCTCGGACCCCAGAATATCAGCCGGCATCAGATCCGGCGTGAACTGGATACGGTTGCCATGCAGGCCCATCACGGTCGACAAAGTCTCAACCAGCCGGGTCTTGCCCAGCCCTGGCAATCCGATCAGTAATGCGTGCCCGCCGCATAACAGCGCGGCCAGCGTCAGATCCACGACCCGCTCTTGCCCGATAAAGCGTCGGGTGATCGAGGCCTTGGCCTCTTGCAGTTTAGTTTCCAGCGCTTCGATCTCGGATACGAGGTCGGCAGGTTCGCTCATGACTTTCCCTTCCGTGGACGAGTATGGTTGAAGTGTATCGCGCGAAAAGGAAATGGCAAAAGTAATGAGCGGACAAATCCCTGTGACACCTTCTCCTGATGGCATTGCGGCATCAGTCAAAGCCGCGAAAACACGGGATTTACCCCCTGTTCACCTGTGGAATCCCCCGTTTTGTGGCGATCTGGACATCAGGATCGCAAAAGATGGTTCTTGGAGTTATTTAGGCTCGCCCATCAACAGGTTCGAGCTTGTGAAGCTTTTTTCCTCAATTCTTAAGAAAGAAGAGGGCAAATATTATCTGGTGACGCCGGTCGAAAAGGTGGGAATCACGGTCGAGGATGTCCCGTTCGTCGCTGTCGACTTTGATGCCACAGGCTCAGGCGCGGCGCAGATTTTGACTTTCAGCACCCATGTGGGTGACACGGCCAAGGCCGGACCGGATCACCCGATCCGTGTTGAGTTTGATCCGAAGACCCAGGAACCCTCGCCCTATATCCTGATCCGCGCAAATCTAGAGGCGCGCATTGACCGCAAAAGCTTTTACCGACTGGTCGAGATCGGCACCGATCATGAAGACTGGTTCGGGGTGTGGTCGGGAGGTCAGTTCTTTCCGCTGATCCGCTCAGCCGATCTGGGCTGAGCGCGGCCTGCGATCCTGCGCCAGAACAACGGCGACCGCCACGATGCCCGCGCCCAGTGCGCGGGTTGAATTCCACTCATCCCCCAGCACAATCATGATCAGCATCACGTAAAATGGCGCGATGTTCATATGGAATGAGGCCAGCGCCACGCCCAGCTTTCCAACCGAAGCAACGAACAGGATCTGGCTCAGCCCCAGCGAAATCAGCGCGTAAATCCCCAGCATCCCGATCTGCTGCCCGTCAATCGCAACCTTAGGCACCACATCCATACCCAGCAGCCCAGCGGCAAAGCACAAGATCACGGCCATGGCAAAGCCCCCGATCAACGTGATCGTCGCGCGCCCGGTCTGGCTGAGTTCGGGAAAATCGCGCGCTGTGGTCATGCTGCCCCAGCTGAAAAAGACGACCGACACGACCGCGCATAAGGCCCCAAGGCCCAGCTGCGCCGGGGCGACGGCGCTGGTGGCGATCAGCCCGCCGATAATTGAAACCAGAACGCCTAGGCCAAAATTCCAGCTCAGCCGACGTGTGCCCGCCTTAAGCTCCAGCAGGGTTGCGATTAGTGGCGCGCAAGAGGCGATGATGACGACGGTTACCGGATCGGTCAGCTTTTGCGCCAGGATCAGCAGGAACATCGGGCAGCCAAAGCCAAACGCTCCGACAATCATCGCCCATCCCCATCTGGCCCTTAGAATACGGCTGGGACCGTCCAGCATCAGCCAGATCGGCAGCAGCACCAGAACCGCCAGACCCAGACGTGCCGCCAGCAAGCCCACCGGCGACCAGCTTTGCAACAAGACCTCTGCCGCCGGAAAGCCTGCGGCCCATGCCAGCATCGAGGCAACCGCCAACCCGTTGCCAGACAAGGCGGAGTTGCGGTCGGCGGACATAGAAATATCGGTCCCGCGCACGGGGTCAGGGCTCATTGCCATGGGTCATACCTCTGGTCAAAGCGGCGCCAGAAATGATTCGCCGCATTGTCCAGAACGTCACTGAATTAAACCGGGTGATCTGGCCGATTTTCGACAATCTGTCGTTTTCAGTCCCTTTCGCTGAAATCACCCGACCGATATGGTCCGGCGAACAGACACGCAAAGGCCATCCATGCCCAAATTCGCTGCAAATATCTCACTGCTCTTTGCCGAACTGCCCTATCTCGACCGGTTTCAGGCCGCCGCGCAGGCCGGGTTCAAGGCTGTTGAGGTTCTGTTTCCCTATGATCTGGCTACCAAGGAAACCCGCCGTGCTCTACTGGCTAACGGGCTCGACCTGGTGCTGATCAACGCGCCACCACCCAACTACACCGGCGGCACTCCCGGATATGCAGCCGTTCCGGGCGGTGAGGCGCGGTTCCAGTCCGACATCCGCCGTGTTCTACGCTATGCTCAGGTGCTGCGGCCCGAAAAAATCCACATCATGTCCGGATATTCTTCGGGCGCGGATGCTATGGATTGCTTTGTTCAAAACCTGCAATGGGCAGCAGACCACGCGCCCCAACAGCCGTTCACGATCGAACCGCTCAACCCGGTGTCGCAGCCTGAATATTTCCTGAACTCTTACGATCTGGCCGCCGAGGTTTTGGATCGTGTGAACCGGCCCAATGTTGGCCTGCAATATGACAGTTTTCACGCCCAGATGATCCATGGCAACGCGTTGCAGGTCTGGCAGCAGTTCCAAACCCGCATCGTGCATGCCCAGATTGGAGCGGCACCGGATCGCTCAGAACCCGGTCGAGGTGAGATGAATTTTGCCGAGTTGTTCCGAGCGATTGATGACAGCGGCTACACCGGCTGGGTCAGTGCCGAATATCAGCCCTCGATCCAACGTACCGCCGAGACGCTCGGCTGGATGCACCTTTGATTGTCCGCTCGCACTGGTATTACCCGGAAAAATGGCGCAGATCATTGCTACCTCACACCAAGGATGTCCGGATGATCCCTGCCCGCTATGCCCGCGCCCTGTTCAGCCTGATCATGTCAGGCATGATGTCCTGCATCGTCACCGGTATCGCCACGGCCAAGGCCGTCGGCTTCGGTCCCGCGACGCTGGGCGACTGGATGGGCTCATGGGCTTTCTCCTGGCCCATCGCGTTCACAGTTATCCTACTGCTGGGCCCCAGCGTGCAACGAATGGTCAACCGCATGATCAGACCACAGGGCTGACCCGCCGCGAAGAGGGCCCGCAGGGCTTGATGAACGGCGGCGCTAGTGCGCCTCGGCCCAATTCGCGCCCTGTCCCGCATCAACGCTGAGTTTCACATCCAGTTTCACCGCTGGGTCCGAGGCCCCCTCCATCACGTCGCGCGCCGCGTCGATCAGCGGGTCAACGGCGTCCTCGGATACTTCGAACAGCAATTCGTCATGCACTTGCAGCAACATTTTCGCGGGCAACCCATGGATCGCATCCGGCATCCGCACCATCGCGCGGCGGATCACGTCGGCCGCGGTGCCTTGAATCGGAGCGTTGATCGCTGCCCGACGCGAAAATCCGGCATGCGGCCCCTTGGCATTGATCTCAGGCGTATGGATTTTGCGCCCGAATAGGGTCTGCACATAGCCATTCTCTTTGGCAAAGGCGACGGTGTCGTCCATATAGGTCCGAATGCCGGGGAAGCGTTCGAAATAGCGGTCGATGAAGCCCTGCGCCTCGGCCCGTGGAATGCGCAGGTTGCGCGCCAGACCAAAACCCGAGATGCCATAGATCACACCGAAGTTGATCGCCTTGGCCTGACGGCGAATATCCGGCGTCATCTCATCCAGCGGCACGTCGAACATTTCCGACGCAGTCATGGCGTGAATGTCCAGCCCATCGGTAAACGCCTGCTTCAAGGCCGGAATATCGGCAATATGCGCCAGAATGCGCAGCTCGATCTGGCTATAATCCAGGCTGACCAGCACATTTCCCGGCTCGGCAATAAATGCTTCACGGATACGGCGGCCTTCTTCGGTGCGCACGGGGATGTTCTGCAGGTTCGGATCGGTCGAGGCCAAACGACCCGTATTGGCCCCGGTGATCGAATAGGATGTATGCACCCGGCCTGTATCGGGGTTGATATGGGTCTGCAGCGCATCCGTGTAGGTCGATTTCAGTTTCGACAGCTGACGCCAATCCAGCACCCGACGCGGCAATTCATGCTCGGTCGCCAGATCCTCAAGGATATCGGCCCCGGTTGAATATTTACCGGTCTTGCCCTTCTTGCCGCCTTCCAGACCCATCTTGTCGAACAGAATCTCGCCCAGCTGAGCGGGCGAGCCGACATTGAAGCTTTCACCAGCCAATTCGTGGATTTCAGCCTCTAACCCGGCCATTTTCTGGGCAAAAGCGTTGGACATGCGGCTGAGGACATCGCGGTCAACCTTGATGCCATGCATCTCCATTTCGGCCAGAACCGGCACCAGAGGGCGCTCCAACGTTTCATAGACGGTCGTTACCTGAACCTGATGCAGCTGAGGTTTGAACAGTTTCCACAGCCGCAGGGTGATATCGGCGTCCTCGGCGGCATAGGCCGTGGCCTCGTCAATCGGAACCTTGTCGAAGGTGATCGCGGATTTGCCGGATCCCAGCAGCGGTTTGATCGGAATCGGCTTGTGGTTCAGATAACGCTCGGACAGGGTGTCCATGCCATGCCCATGCTCGCCGCCATGCATCGCATAGGACATCAACATCGTGTCATCAATCGGCGCCACATCGACGCCATAGCGGGCAAAAATCTTGGCATCGTATTTCATGTTTTGCCCGATCTTGAGGATCGACGGGTCCTCTAACATCGGTTTTATTAGTGTTAGAGCCTGTTCAATCGGCATTTGCCCCTCGGCCAGCGCGCCCGACCCGAACAGATCGTCTGTGGCGCTTTGACGATGGATCAATGGGATATAGCAGGCCTCGCCCGCCTCAATGCAGAGCGAAATGCCAACCAGATCTGCGATCATCTCGTTCAGCCCGGTGGTCTCGGTGTCCACTGCAACCCAGCCACGCTCATAGGCCTGGTCTATCCATTTCTGCAAAGCCCCCGCGTCGCGGACACATTCATACTTCGACGCGTCGAATGGAATGTCTTCAGCCTCGGCCACATCTGTAACGGGCGCAGGCGCGTCTGCAATCACCGGTGCCTCGGCCCCCAGCTTGTCCGCTATACGCTTGGTGAGGGTGCGGAACTCCATCTCAGCCAGAAAGCCCAGCAGAGTGTCCGGTTCAGGGTCTTGCACCTCAAGATCGTCTAAGGTGAAATCCAGCGGCGTATTCTCATCCAACTGCACCAGTCTTTTCGACAGCTCAATCTGGTCGCGTTTGTCGATCAGGGTCTGGCGGCGTTTGGGTTGTTTGATCTCTTCGGCGCGGTCCAGCAGGGTTTCCAGATCACCAAATTCATTGATCAAAAGCGCCGCCGTCTTGATCCCAATGCCCGGGGCCCCCGGCACATTGTCCACGCTGTCCCCGGCCAGCGCCTGCACGTCCACCACACGTTCCGGCCCGACGCCGAATTTTTCGAACACACCATCGCGGTCTATGCGTTTGTTCTTCATCGCATCCAGCATTTCGACCCCATCGCCGACCAGCTGCATCAGGTCCTTGTCGGAACTGACGATCGTGACGCGACCACCGGCCTCACGCGCCTGTATGGCAAGGGTGGCAATGATGTCGTCGGCCTCATAGCCCTCAAGCTCTTTGCAGGCGATATTAAAAGCGCGGGTCGCCTCGCGGGTCAGGGGCATCTGAGGGCGCAGATCCTCGGGCATGGCCTCGCGGTTGGCCTTGTAGAGGTCATACATGTCATTGCGGAACGTATGAGAGCCCTTGTCGAAAATCACCGCCACATGGGTCGGCGCGTCTGGCCCGGTGTTTCCTTCGACATATTTCTGCAGCATGTTGCAAAAGCCAGACACGGCCCCAATCGGCAACCCATCTGACTTCCGCGTCAGCGGCGGCAGCGCGTGATAGGCCCTGAAGATAAAGGCCGATCCGTCAATAAGATGAAGGTGACACCCTTTTCCGAAATTGCTCATGCGCGCGCTCCATGTCGGTCAGGGATGGTTCTGCCACAGGGGCGCACGGGTGACCAGTACAGAAGGTGAACTATCCGCCGAACAGGCCGCCAAATACATCCGAAAAGCTGTTGAGCAGTGCCATAATGACCAGCACACCGAGGAAAGCGAAAAACGCAAAAGCAAAGAACTGAAACAGGATTGCGCCGATGCCGATTGCAATACCCGCAATGGCCGGGCGCAGTTTTTCGTGGCGCAGAATGCCTATGGCCGACAGGATGACGGCCAATCCTCCCAAAAGGGCCACGCCGATCTGCAGAAAGTCGTCCAGGTCCCGTGAGGGCGTTACAGGCTCGGGCTGGTCGAGCCCGGCGGCCGAGCGCAGGGTGGATTTTCCAAGCTCGGCTGCAAGCTCTCCTAACGACACGCCAGTCGATTGTTGCGGTGCGAATGGCCCAGCCCAAAACAGGAACAGGGCGCCCAACAGGGCCATCGCGGAAACACTAAAACCAATCCATCCGAAGACCGGTTGGTTGGTATTTTGGATACTGGCGTCCATCAACACACTTCCTCCATTGAGCCGGCGCAAAGCTATCGTCAGAACACGACATTAGTTGGGCAGGTTAGACCTTGCCTGATTGGTTTATCAAGCAGGACAAAGTGATCGAGTAAGGCAATGGCACCCATGTGCCGAAGTCTTCATTCGCGGACCACAGCACCTCACCGGCCCAGACATGGCAGGTTCGCAGCGCGTTGAAACACCCTTTGGCCTTAAAACTGATTGTGGTTGGAAAAACCCGGCAGCCAGGAGGCCTGTAGATCGGCCCGCTGACCAGGCGATTTCGATCGTATCATCGCCCTGCGCCCGATTTCCCGATCCGGTTAGAAGCATTCCGATAGCGGCGGCCAGAAAATAGCCAACAGCTCCAATGATCAGGCAGAGGCCAAACCTGCCCGCGGCTTTGCACAATCAGGCGCTGGCCTCGTGCCCTTTTAAGACAAATTTGCAGTCGCAATAGGGGCACTCGACCCAGCCGGTGTCTTCGGGGATTTGTAACCAAACACGTGGGTGGCCCAATGCACCTTCGCCGCCATCACAGGCGACACGAGAGGTTTCGACGATCTTGGTTTCCGGCGCTTCGATTGTCACGGCTGGCGATCCTTCACTGGTTGTCGGCCTCGCGGGCATGCATTAGGTGCGTTTATGAGCGATGAGCAAACCGGGGGCAAGAGCCACATGGACAATGCGGCAATCAGGATCGAAGGGCTGCGCAAGACCTATCGCGGCAGCAAGGGCCAGCCTGAAAAGCAGGCGCTGAAGGGCATCGACCTGACAATCCCGCGCGGTTCGGTCTTTGGATTGCTGGGGCCGAACGGGGCCGGGAAATCAACCCTGATCAACATTCTGGCCGGGTTGGTGGTGAAGTCTGCGGGCCATGTGTCGATCTGGGGTCATGACCAAGACCGCAACCCGCGCCAATCTCGCGCTGCCATCGGCGTTATGCCGCAAGAGCTGAACCTGGACCCGTTCTTTACCCCGCGCGGTGCTTTGGAGGTTCAGGCTGGCCTATATGGTGTACCAAAGGCGCAGCGGCGCAGTGATGAAATCCTCGAACTGGTTGGCCTCAGCGACAAGGCCGAGGCCTATGCCCGCACCCTGTCCGGCGGGATGCGGCGCCGGTTGCTGTTGGCCAAGGCTTTGGTGCATAACCCCAAAGTGCTGGTTCTGGACGAACCCACAGCGGGCGTGGATATCGAGCTGCGCCAAATGCTCTGGGCCAACGTGCGCAAGCTAAACCAGCAGGGCATGACCATCATCCTGACGACGCATTACCTGGAAGAAGCACAGGAGATGTGCGACCAGATCGCCATCATCAATCATGGCGAAAAGATCGCACAGGACAGCACGGCAGACCTGCTGAGCCGCATGGATGGCCGGACGATGGTAATTATTCCGGATGGCCCCGTCACTGAACTGCCTGCGACCGAGGGAGTCGAGGCCACACTGCGCGACGATGGCAGCTTGGTGCTGCGCTATCGCAGTGCCCAGACCAGTGCCGAACAGGTTCTGGAATCCGTCAGGGCCGTGGGCATCCGTATCCGGGACGTTCGCACCGAAGAAGCGGATCTTGAGGATGTGTTCCTGGCCCTGACCTCGACCCGGGCGGGCGATGTCCCGGCAGCTGATCTTGATCAGCCGCGCCGGGGATTGCACCGGGTTAAGCTTTAGGCGCGGTCGATCCGCGCGTGATAGCAGTTATTCGACGCGGATCTGATGTGGATATAGGCGACATCCGCGCGGGCAAAGATATCCCCGGCAACGTTTTGCAATTCCGCCTGCGGCGTAATGATCCCGGTGCCGTAAACAATCCTGTCGTCCGATCCGTACCCTTTAATCAGATAAGTGGGTGAGGCGGTCAGCGCCTCGGGCAGGTTGGTGAGATCCTCATAGCGCTGACAAGGCTCTACACAAAGGTAAATCGGCCCGGTTTCAGCAAAAGGTTGTGTCGCTGGAAAGGGCCGGTGGGCCAGCACCAGCATTTCCTTTCCCTTGGGAATATAGGTCAGGCAATGACGGCAGGGGTTTCCTTCCCCGTTCGATATCGCCCGTTCGGGCGGGTTGCCATAACCATCAGGCGCACCTTGGCGATAGGCCTGCACCTGCGCGGTGGGGAGGGCGGATATTTTGTGCATGTTAGGTCTCCTTCTTTGTACAAAAGATGCCTGACCCGGCGAGGGGAACCGACCCGTTTCCTGCGCAAACGCTTCTTTGAGTCAGCGCGAGATATACGCGCCGTGGCTTGACAGCACCGGCTACAATCCGATCTGAACGGGACGCAATTCAGTTTCGGAACGCCCATGTCCAAACCTACCTCTCCTGCCCGCCCAGGAATTCCTCCGAGGTTTCCCGCCACCGCTGAACAGATCATGTCGCAGGTGAGCGCATTCTACGCCCGCGTCCGGCAGGACGAGGCACTGGCGCCGGTCTTTGCAAACCATGTCAGCGACTGGCCCCCGCACGAGAACAAGATCGCCGCGTTCTGGCGCAACGCCATTCTGCATGAGCGTTGTTATGACGGAAATCCGCAGCGTATTCACATCGAAAGGCCTGATATCAGGCCCGAATTGTTCGATCATTGGCTGGACCTGTTCGAGGAGGTGGCCCATAGCACCCTGCCCGCAGAAACCGCGCTGCCCTGGGTGGCGCTGGCCCGGCGCATCGGCGTAGGGATGAAAGTGGGTGTACAATCCGCGCGCCAGCCAAAGGACGCGCCACCGATCCTGCGATGATCTCAGATCATGGCCGGTAGTCATGTTAGCGGTAAAATAAAGGCTATCAGACTCTGAAAAATGGGTTTATGCAACGGATGAACCCACCATTCCGCTGCCCAAGGTCAAACCCATGAGCACTCAAAACACCACCCTCAGGGGCCTTGGCTATGCGTTTCTGGGCTTTGCTGTCTTTGCCAGCCACGATGCTCTGATCAAGGTGCTGGGCGGAACCTATTCGGTGATGCAAATCATCTTTTTTGCCACGCTGTTTTCCTTTGTGCCGATGGCCGTGACAATCCTGACAGACCGCTCTACCGGCAACTTCCTTCCGCACCATCCCTGGCTGGTCCTGCTGCGGTCGGGGTTGATGGTCACAGGCATGTCCTGCGCATTTTATTCCTTTTCGGTCCTGCCTTTGGCCGAGGTATATTCACTCCTGTTCTCTTTCCCGCTGATCGTCACGGTCCTGTCGATCCCCATATTGGGCGAGGTGGTCCGCGCCCAGCGTTGGGCCGCGGTTGGCGTGGGCCTGATCGGCGTGTTGATCGTTCTGCGCCCGGGTACCACGGACATCACGCTAGGCCATCTGGCGGCGCTGACGGCCGCGTTCTGCAGCGCGTTCGCGTCGGTTCTGGTCCGTAAGATCGGCAATGAGGAACGCTCGGCCGTTCTGATCCTTTATCCGATGCTGCTGGCTATAGTGGTTATGAGCATCGCGCAACCGGCCGTTTATCAGCCTCCGTCCCTGTTGCATCTGGCCATGATGGCACTGGTCGGAGTGTTTTCTGTCATTGCCCAACACCTGATTATTCTGGCTTATCGTGCCGCGCCAGCGGGGGTCATCGCCCCCAGCCAATACAGCCAGATCATCTGGGCTACGATCTTTGGCATGGCGTTTTTCGGCGAAAAGCCAGACGGCTGGGTTGCCGTCGGCGCCAGCATCATCATCGCATCTGGTGTCTTCGTCGTCTGGCGCGAGAGCCGGTCGAACACCACCTCGGTCAATACCCCGGTTCTGCGGGTTCGCTCACCGCGTTCGGATACAGGGGCGACGCGACCAGGGGAATGACAAACGGCGCGCCAGGAGCGCGCCGTAACAACTTTTCCGTCTGGATTAGAACCTTAGTAAACCACAACCGAGCGGATGCTTTCGCCCTTATGCATCAGGTCGAACCCATGGTTGATGTCGTCCAGGCCCATGGTGTGGGTGATCATCGGGTCGATCTCGATCTTACCTTCCATGTACCAATCGACGATCTTGGGCACATCCGTGCGGCCACGGGCGCCGCCAAAGGCCGTACCGCGCCAGGACCGACCGGTGACCAACTGGAACGGGCGGGTCGAGATCTCGGCCCCTGCAGGTGCCACGCCGATTATGATCGACTCGCCCCAGCCCTTATGCGCCGATTCCAGCGCCGTGCGCATCACGCCGACATTGCCCGTTGCGTCAAAGGTGTAATCTGCGCCGCCCTTGGTCAGATTGACCAGATAAGGCACCAGATCGCCTTCGACCTCGGACGGGTTCACGAAATCGGTCATACCGAACCGGGTGGCCATTTCCACCTTGGAGGGGTTCAAGTCGACGCCGACGATCTGGTCGGCCCCTGCCAGTCGCAGGCCCTGGATCACGTTCAGGCCGATGCCACCCAGACCAAAGACAATGGCGCGGCTGCCGATCTCGACCTTGGCGGTGTTGATCACCGCGCCGATGCCGGTGGTCACGCCGCAACCGATATAGCAGATCTTGTCGAAAGGCGCGTCCGGGCGCACTTTGGCAAGCGCGATTTCCGGCAGGACCGTGTGGTTGGCAAAGGTCGAGCAGCCCATGTAATGCAGGATCGGATCACCATCCAGCGTCGAGAACCGAGAGGTGCCATCGGGCATCAACCCTTGGCCCTGCGTCGAACGGATCGCCTGACACAGGTTGGTTTTGGGATGCAGGCAGTATTCACATTCGCGACACTCGGGGGTGTAAAGCGGGATCACGTGATCGCCCGGCTTCAGGCTGGTCACGCCCGGGCCGACCTCGACCACCACACCTGCGCCTTCATGGCCCAGAATGGCGGGGAACAGGCCTTCGGGGTCTGCACCCGACAGGGTGAATTCGTCGGTGTGGCAAATGCCGGTCGCCTTGATCTCGACCAGAACCTCGCCCGCCTTGGGGCCTTCGAGGTTCACATCCATCACTTCCAAAGGTTTGCCCGCCTGAACGGCGACAGCGGCACGGGTGCGCATGATGTACTTCTCCCAGTCAAATTTGGCCTGACCCTGCGTTAAATGCAGGGTTTTTTCAACTGCGCTTTGATGGCAGCAATGCTAAATATTTGATATTACAGAAACGACATTGCCAGAAAGAGGAGCGCCAATGCGCCGTTTGACCCCTGTTTTGATTTTGCTGGTCGCATGTACGGAGTCGCCCGCTCCTGAGGACGCGCCACTGCCACTTGAACCCGCCCCGGTCGATTTGGCTTTTTGCAGAGGAGAGCCATTTGCCGATGCGATTGGCAAGCCTGTATCGACCATTCAGTCGCAATTACCCGAACGGTCGCGCGTTTTAGGCCCCGATGACATCGCCACACAGGATTATCGCATCGACCGGTTGAACGTCTTTGTGGACGGCTCGGGGATCATACAGAATCTGACCTGCGGTTAAGCCTGGCAGAAGCCCAAAACCCCAATGTTAGGGCCTATCTTCCGCGATATATCACCCAATCCGGCAAATAGCCCACAAGGCGGATCAGCCATGAAAACGGAGCTGGGAAGTCTGTGCGGAATCTGTGGCGGGACATTGCCCGAACCACATGCTGGGCCGCGCCCTGAGGCGTCATCAGCATCGGCATCCTGAAACTGTTCTTTTCGGTCAGGCGAGTCTTGATGAAGCCGGGATTTACGATCCGAACCGTGACGCCCGAACCCGCCAGATCATGCCGCATGGTTTCTGCCAGTGAAATCAAAGCCGCCTTGCTGGCACCATACCCGACTGCAGATGGCAGGCCATGATAGCCGGACAGCGACCCGATCAGCGTGATCTCCCCCTGCCCGGCCTTAACAAACCCAGGAAGTATTTCGCCCAGAACCCGCAAAGCGCCCTGAAAATTAACATCGGACATCCGAAGAGCGGCCTCGGTGTTCCACTCGGTGCTGCGCATCGGGTCATAAGCCCCGGCATTATAGATAAGGCCATCCACCTTTCCGACAGCGGAAGCGGCACGTCGAACAGAGTCTAAATCGGAGACATCGCATCGAATGGCTTTTGAATTTGGCAGAATGCTGCAGATTTCATCCAGGCGTTTCGCGTTTCGCGCCGACAGGATCACCCGGGCGCCGCGATTGCTAAGAGCTTGCGCCAAAGCACGACCCAAACCTTCGCTTGCGCCAACTATCCAATAAGTTTTCCCGTCAAAGCTGTTCATGCCGACCATTTCTGAATTGTGTTATTTCAATACGGTTACACGGCCAGTTTGGATCACCTTCGGTTGCTCGCGGTGAGGCCGCTAAATTGCAGCCGCACCCGAAAAACCCCTGTCTTGAATGATCCAATCCTGCTCCTACTGCGTATTCATTATCAAAACGTCACGTAACGAGGCTATCATGTTCGACGAAACCCAAAGGGGCAGGAAAAAAATCGCCATAGTTGGCGCAGGCATTTCAGGCCTTTCAGCGGCTTATTATCTTTCCGAAAACAATGACGTGACACTCTTTGAGGCTGAACCCAGGCTTGGCGGGCATGCCCGCACGGTCGTGGCGGGCAAAAATGACGATCAACCCGTCGATACCGGTTTTATCGTCTTCAACTATGCCACCTACCCTTACCTGACACGGTTGTTCGATACGCTGAACGTGCCTGTCGAAAAATCCGAGATGAGCTTTGGTGCGACCATCGACAATGGGCGCATCGAATACGGGCTGAACAACCTGCGCACTCTTACGGCGCAGAAACGCAATCTTGCGCGGCCGGCCTATTACAAGATGATCGCCGACATCCTGCGTTTTGGCAGAGAGGCCCCGGACGCAGCCAAGGACGATGACACAACGATCGGAGAGCTGGTTGATCAGCTGCGGTTGGGGCACTGGTTTCGGCACAATTACCTGATGCCCATGTGCGGAGCGATCTGGTCGACCCCAGTTGAATTTGTGGATCAATTCCCGGCGCGGTCGCTGGTGCAGTTCTTTCGCAATCACGCTCTGCTGGCCAATGGCCGCGCCAATCAGCACCAATGGTACACCGTCAAGGGCGGCAGCATTGAATATGTCCGCCGGATTGACGCCACCCTGCGTGCCCGCGGGGCCGAAATACGTCTGGCCAGCCCCGTTCAGAGGGTTCAGCGCAATGAGATAGGCGTGACCGTTCACAGCCAAGGCCAGTCGGATCAGTATGATGAGATCATTCTGGCCACCCACTCGGATCAATCCCTTGCCATTCTGGGCCAGGATGCCACCCGAGCCGAAGCAGCCGCGCTTGGCGCGATCCGGTATCAGCCCAACACGGCCATCCTGCATTGCGATCCGTCGCAGATGCCCAAACGCCGAGCCTGTTGGTCCAGCTGGACCTATCGCTCGCAGGCCGGGAATGTCGGGGTGACCTATTGGATGAACAGGCTGCAGAATATTCCCGACAGTGACCCGCTGTTTGTGACGCTGAACGCCTCATCCGAGATCGCCGCCGACAAGATCTATGATCAGGTCGAATTCGCCCATCCGGTTTTTGACAAGGCCGCACTTTGGGCACAGGGGCAAATCCGCGAGATGCAGGGACAGAACCGCACCTGGTTTGCGGGCGCCTATAACCGGCACGGGTTTCACGAAGACGGGATTGCCAGCGCCATGCATGTCGTCGAGCGGATCACTGGCGGCCCGCAAACCATCGGAGCAGACAATGGCACCCCCGAACAGATCGCGGCCATCCCTGTTGCGGCCGATATTTGAGCTGTTGCGCCAGGCCATTCTGGCGCTGGCGATGGTGCTGCCCTGCGGTTTAGCGGCGTCACCTTTGGCTGAACGGTTGGGCGATCCAAAAGTTCTGGGCAGCTCTACGTTCCGGTTCCTGGGTTTGCCGGTTTACGATGCCAGGCTTTATACGCCCGGCGGCGCACCGTTTGACTGGAATCAAGAGTTCGGACTGAAACTGACATACCGCAAATCCATCGCGCAGAAGGCTCTGATCAAGTCGACGCTTGACGAAATGGTGCGACAGGGCAACCCGACTCCAACCGCCGATCAGTTGCAGGCCTGTTTTCAGGCCGTCAGCAAAGGCGACAGCTATCTGGCAATCCCGGAGGGGCCGGACAAGATCGGGTTCTGGCGCAATGGCAGCAGAACCTGCACCTTGTCGAGCCCGGGTATCACGCGCGCATTCATGTCGATCTTTCTTGGCAGCAACACCAGATCGGCCAACTTTACCCGGCAGTTGAAGGGTCAGTGATGCTGTATCCCCGGGTCAGTCTCTATGCGTTGATGCTCGCCGCTGCAGGCATCCCGCTTTACATTCACCTGCCGCGTTTTGCGGCGGTCAATCTGGGCATTGGCCTTGGGGTGATCGGCGCCATCCTGTTGCTGATCCGTTTGGTTGACCTTGTGCAGGATCCCCTGATTGGCTGGGCGATTGACCGGTGGCCTGGTGGCCAGCTTTTGTTTGCTGCCCTCGCCGCACTTGGGCTGGCCGTTGGCTTCCCGCTGCTGTTCACTCTGTCTGAGGGCGCGTCCGTTGCCAGTTTGGTAGCCATCCTTATCCTGCTGTTTTCAGCCTACAGCCTGGGAACCATCCTGCTCTATGGCCGCAGCGCCACGTTGGCCAAAACGCCCTCCCCGTCCGAGCTGATGACACTCGCCGCCTATCGCGAGGGCGGGCAGCTAACCGGCGTGATACTTGCCGCAACTGCCCCCGCGCTGTTTGTTGCCTTTGGCGCGCAGGCGCAGGGCTATCCTGCGTTCGGGCTGTTTTTGGGCCTCATCGCCATTCTGACCTTTGTCCTGACGGCCCCGATCTGGCGACGCGCGCCGATAACCGGACAAGCCCTGACCTTTTCCGGGCTCGGCGATGCCGGTGCGTTGCGCCTGCTGGTTCTTGCGCTGATCAACAGCTTGCCGGTCGCCATCACCTCGACTCTGTTTCTGTTTTTTGTCGAAGACCGGCTGCAACTGCCAGGCATGGCAGGACCGCTGTTGATCTTGTTCTTCCTCAGCGCGGGGGCAAGCTTGCCCCTTTGGGCGCGGCTCAGCAATCGGATTGGCCCGAAACAGACCCTAATGATCGCCATGCCGCTGTCGATTGCGGCCTTTGTCAGCGCCGCGACGCTGTCAACCGGCAGCCTTGCCGGGTTCGCCCTGATCTGTATTGCATCGGGCGCCGCACTTGGGGCGGATATGGTGGTGCTGCCGGCCATGTTCTCGGTAGCTCTGACACGCGCAGGTCTGAACGCATCCGCCGCATTCGGCATCTGGTCTTTCGCGGGTAAGCTGGGGCTAGCCCTGGCGGCCTTCTTCACCCTGCCATTGCTGGAACGCAGCGGATTCACCCCGGGACAGGCAAATTCAGCCGAGGCGCTGCGAACGCTCAACCTCGCCTATGCCATTTTGCCCTGCATCCTGAAACTCGGCGCGTTTGGAATGGTCCTGACGCTGCCAACTGAGGTCTCAGCCAAATGAAACTACTTGCTATAGCCCTGCTCATCATCTTCGCCCTGTCCATCGCAAAAGGGCGCTATCTCAGCTTTAGGGCCCAATCGCCTGAGGATTACAGCGGCACCGGCCCCGCGTTTAAGATGACGGAAAACCTGAACGGGGAGATCCTGTCCGAAGGGCTGATCTATGGCCCCGACGGTAAGATGTCGAACAGCTTTGTCGCCCGTATGGTCGGGGAATGGGACGGCAACACAGGCACTCTGACCGAGAATTTCACCTATTCCAACGGCAAGAAGATGGCCCGCAAATGGTATCTGACTCTGGGCACAGGAAACACATTCATCGCGACAGCAGATGACATCGTGGGCGAAGGGCGCGGCACGGTCTCGGGCTCGACCGTAAAGTTGACCTACAAGATCATCCTGCCCGAGGACGCAGGGGGACACACGCTGGACGTGACCGACTGGATGTACCTGACGGAAAGTGGCGTGATCATGAACCGGTCCGAGATGCGAAAGTTCGGCATCAAAGTCGCCGAGCTGATCGCCACCATGCGCCCGGCGCCCTCCACCAAATCAACCTATCTGGACCGGGCGAATGGCCATGACACCGCCGCTGAAACACGGGTGCTGCAATGAAACCACGTCGTCTTGTCATCGCGGGCCTTGCTGTTCTGGGGCTGACCGTTCTGGCTGCCTGCTCCGCCAAACCCCGAACTCCCAAGACCTTTTTGTCCGATCGGCAGTTGAACCTGGAAAAGTTCTTTGAGGGTCAGACTGTGGCCTATGGTCAATTTCAGGATGTTCTGGGCAATGTGCCACGCCGGTTCACTGTTGATATCAATGGTACATGGGATGGCGAGACGCTGACCCTGATCGAGGATTTCGTCTATGACGACGGCGCGACCGAGCAGCGCGTCTGGACCCTGACCAAAACCGGCGAGGATACCTGGACCGGCACAGCCCCCGGCGTGCTGGGCACCGCCAGCGGGATCGAGCGTGGCGATACCTTCAACTGGACCTACAAGATCGACCTGCCCGTCAAGGACGGGACCATGCGGGTCGATTTCGATGACTGGATGTGGCTGCTGAGCGATGACCGGCTGCTGAACCGGGCCTATGTCTCGCGCTATGGCATCCGGCTGGGTGAGGTCATTTTGTTCTTTGAAAAGAAATAGTCAGACAGAAAAAGGGCGAACCCGAAGGCCCGCCCTTAGATCAATCTGGTTCAGATCAGCTTAAAAGTTGAACTGAGCACCAAAGTCGGCACGGATCTTGCCGTCGTCGTCGCCGTCTTTGATCTCGCCAACTGCACCACGCAGCGATACACCGCCACCCAGGTCGTAGATGGCGCCAACACCGATGTTGCGGGTGTCGTCGTCAGCCGAACCGTCACCGTAAACCAGCTGCAGCGTGGTTGCCGCACCCAGATCATAGGCGACCGAGAAACCATAAGCGGTGCCGTCTTCGGCGTCGTTGTTGACGTCATCGTCAGCCACGAACAGGGTGCCGTAGAAATCGCCCAGTTCTGCACCAAGGGTCAGAACAGTCAGGCTTTCCTTGTCAACGCCTGCGCCTTCATCAGTTTCACCATATGCCAGCGAGGCGGTGAAGTTGTTGAAGGTGTAAGATGCGCTTACGTCCCAGCGGTCACGGTCGTCAGTGATGCCTGCGCCCAGGAATTTCGTGTCCTGGTCATAGGATGCCGAGAATGCCAGATCGCCAACGGTGTAGCGGAAGAACACAGCATTCGCGCCCGTGCCGGTTGAGCTGTATTCCAGGAAGGAATAGTTCACGCCCGAATACTGACCCAGGAATTCTTCCAGGCCCGGCTCGGTACCGAAGTAGTCATCCAGGTTGTCGAACGAACCCGAAACGTTACCGGCGTCAACACGCAGGCCGCCATAGATAACCGAGAAACGGGCGCCATTCAGGCCAGCTTCGTTCTGCTCGCCGGTGCTTGAATCGTCATCCGCCTGCAGACGAACACGGCCCTGGAATTCAACGCCGCCATCTGTTTCGGCACTGGCGTCGATGTTCAGACGAAAACGCGACACCAAAATGGTATCGTCGGTCGAGGCGTTGTTTGAATTGACCGCACCAGACGCGGTCGTTGTGGTGGTGGTTGCTGAACGGTCTTCTTCATAGCCCAGACCAAAGCGGCCATAGCCGCTGAATTTGACTTCCGCGGCAGCAACACTGGCGGTTGCAATCAGCGCGGTCGATGCGATGAGTACGTTTTTCATGGTTAATCCATAAGTTTTGAGAGGAGTAGTGCCACCGAAGCGGCGGCTAAATTCGTCGAATAATTTCAACATGGGCACAATAGCGAGACGGGATTTTCCACGCCCTCTGCCTGCAACGGTGTTGCCACTTTGCACCGGGCAAAAAGGCCGCAGGGCGCAGATATTCAAGCTTTTCGAGCACTTTGTTCGCCCATTGGAAACGTTACAAAAATTTGAACGCAAAAAAGCCAGACCACCTCTTTAAACCGGGAATTATTGACAGGTCGCATGATTCAGGGATTCTCGGTCCCTAGCCCTGTTGTGACTGCAGCCCAATTTCAGGTGAGTCGCAATCTGAGATTCCGCGTTCCGGGTATTGCCTCGTCCAAGACCACGCCCATTCAGACGGCATAATGCCCAGCCGCGCCTCGGGTCGGATGCGATCCTGCTACGGCACCATATGCTAGTTGCTGCTATAGAAAAATGACAGGCTGCGGCTGACACCGCCAGGGGGCAACGGGAAAGGCGACGCCGCGCGAACCTGCGCCTTGGCAGCACGGTCGACTTCGGGGGATCCAGAGCTGTCGACCACATCGACAAAGGCCAAGGTTCCATCCGGGTTGATCTGAAAAAAGACCTGAGCGAAACCGCGCGCCGAAACATAGACCAAAGGCGCCCGGTTCAGATGCATGAGCACACGGCCAGCATAGTTGGTTTTGCTGGAATTGCCTGGCCCCCTTCCCCCTGAACCGGCACTGGTGTTGCCGCGTGTGAACGGGTCAATCCCCGCGCGTTTGTACTGCGACAGCGGGGATTCGACTTCTTTCTCAGGGAACCGCAGATCACTGAAATCGTTGGAGCCCGGCAAGACGCCCTGCGGTTTGGAACTAGGCCGTTGATCCGGTAGCTTCGGACGCACCGAAGAAGTCAGTGCCGTCTCTGTCTCTTCTTCCGCCTCAGGTTCGGGTTCGACAAGTGGGATGTCGACCTCGGGCGTCTCAGCTATCAGCGGTATCTCTGGAACCGGTGATGGTTCGGGCGTTGGAACCTCGGTCAAGGCCGGGTCAAGCGCTGCCTGTTCTTCGGCTTGCTCCGGGCTGGCTTCGGGCTCTCCCTCCGGTGTTTCGGCCTGTTCACTGGGTTCGGCCAGAGGCGTGGCATCCGTGTCTTGGCTGGCGGCCTCATTCGTCTCCGAAGGAGTCTCAGACGCGGTTTCAGACGGCTCAACCGTTTCCGTCACCACGGGGCGCACAATTTCGGACTTGCCCAGATCGGGTGAAGGGACCTGCTGAGGGTTATCAGAGGCGACCAATGCTTCGCTGACCGGCACTTCTTCGGGTTCCGGTTCGGGCGCCAGCGGCTCTTCCGGTTCCAGTTCGGATTCTGGGGCAGGCTCGGGCTCAACCGGGTCCGCAACGACATCGGCAATCTCTTCGAACTCATTGCCCAGCGCGATGGCATCGGCCGGGCTTGCAGGTTCCGTGGTTTCAGTCAGACGGGGCGCCGTCACGCTCAACCCGACTAAGTGAATCAACAGCGACACCAGGACCGCAATAGTCGCAATGACAACCGAGCGTCTGATCATTCCAGCGCCTTTTCGGTCACTACAAAGACTGAGGTTGCCCCCAGCCGCCGCAAAGTGCCGGTCACCTCGATCAGCCGGTGGCCCGGTGCTTCACGGTCGGGCACGATGCGCACCGGCGCGGGGTCGCGACCGGCCATATAAACTTCGGGGGTCATCGGGCGGCCCCGAAAGCTGAGCAATCCGTTCTTGTGCAGAACCAATGCGTCGGGAGGCTCACTGCCATCCAGTTCTGACGTATCCACAAGTTGCAGATCCGGATCCAGCGGCGGCGCTATCGTTCCGGTGATCAAAAAGAAGATCAGCATCAGAAACACGACATTGATCAAAGCAATGGTCGAATCGCGTTTGCGGCGGGGTCGAAGATTGCGGATCATCGCCTCACTCCAGCACCAGAACGCTCAACCCGTCACGGCCACGCAACCGTACCAGCAGATTGACCAGCCTTTGCGAGGTTGTATCGGGGTCGAGGCTGACCAGGACCTGACCGGTGTTCACCTGTTCGACCACGTCGTCCAATGTGACCGGCACACCGTTCAGGATCAGGCGCTCTGAGCCCAACTGCAGAAACACCCGCTGACCCGTAACTTCGTCGACAGAGGCGCCACCGGTGGCGCTGCTTAATTCGATCTCGGCATATTTCGAGAATGTCGAGGTCAGCATGAAAAAGAGCAACAAGAGAAATATGATGTCGATGAGCGGCGTCATCGACATTGGCCGTCGCACAAATGGTGCAGAATTACGCATGATCTGCTGTCGTTGGGACAGCGGCCACCTGGGCAGAGTCTGACGATCCCCGCCCCGGAACAAGAACGGTCCTCAAGGCCTTGTCGGCAAAAACCCGTTCGCGCGCAGTGCGACTTTCGAACCAGGACAGAACCATCGAGGTCGGCATCGCCACGGCCAGACCAACCGCTGTGGTGACCAGCGCTACCCAGATACCGCCCGCAAGCAGCGAGGGATCAACCGACGATCCGGCAGTCTGAAGGCTCTGGAACGCTTCGATCATGCCAAGGACGGTGCCGAACAGGCCCAGCAGAGGCGCCAGCTGTGCCACGGTGTCCAGCAGGCGAAAGCCGCGTTCAAGGCCCGCCAAGGCCAACCCGGCCTCGGCATCCAGCCTTTGGTCCAACCCGGGCATGATGGGCGCATCCATGGCAGTGCTGACCAGCGGCGCAAGATAGCTGCGGCTTTCCGCCAGCTTGGCCCTTGCGGCTTGCGTGTCACCGGCATCCCAGGCCGCAAGCGCCTGGGACAGGATCTTGTGCCGACCGACACCGGAAACCGTGAACTGCCAAAGCTTGTACAGCGTGACGGCCAGCGTCACGATCGACATGGCGATCAGGACCGCAACCACTGGCCCGCCAAGGGCAACAATTTCACGCAAAGCATCAAGCGGGCTCATCTGAGAAACTCCACATCTGTTCGGTTGTTTAGCGTAAGGGCTTCGTCGCAAAGATCGCTTTCGGCGCCTTCGACCGTACATGTATTGGATCCGTTGATCAGAATCCGCCCAACATCGCCGCAGCTCATGTCCGCGATGCTGAACTGCCGCACCCGCAGACGTCCCGCAGGAATATCGCGGAAATTATACAGCGACAGGCTGACAACATTGCCCTCAGAGTTGAAGATCACGGTTTCATAATTGGCGGCCTCAATCTCGGCACCGGTCTGATTTTGCAACAGAAATGACAGTCGGCAGTTGCCATCGACCTGTTGCAGATTGTTCAGTTCCATCAACAGCCCAGCGCTTGGGTCCTCGGCGGATTGCGCAAGGGACATGGTTGGAATGCCAAGACAAAGGATCGCTAGTTTCGCCAGGCGGAAAGACGTCACAGGTATTCTCCCGGTAATTCAATGAAGACATCGAAGGCCGGCGTTTCGGTGCTGGCGCGTTATTCTTTTATCCAAGAGCTATGGCCCGCGAAAGGGCTCGCGACGCATTTGTGACCAACCGGCATATTTACGGCCATCCGGTCAGACCACTGGTTTCCGGCCGGATTAACCTGAATCCCTGAGGCCTTGTATCTGGTGCCAATTAACCTCGGACCGACCGAAATTGCGTCTGAGTGGTGCGACCACACCGGGCTGGTTCCGATTTGACAACAAAACCATTCATTTGGGAGGCTTGACCGCAATATCATAGCAATTCGGCCCGACATCTGCCACACTTGTTACCAAATTGGTCTGATACCACGTCAATCTTTTGGATTCGGCGCGATATCGACGCGAATGAGGCATGCAACGATGTGCCGAAGAAGTACCAGGGGGCAAGCGCTGATCAATGACGACTGTCATCGGGAAATCCACACGCCTTTCAACTATTCTGCAAAACGCCGATCTACATGACTTCAGCGCGCGGTTTCTCGAAGAAGGGATAGACGACGTAATATTGGACGAATTGACAGACCCGGAACTTCGAGATCTGGGTTTGACAGTCGGTCAAAGGAAACGTTTTCGGCAAACACAGGCAGAACTGAAGCTTCAGGAAGCGTCCGACAAACCCGCAATGTCCCGCGTGGCCGAACGGCGACAGCTGACGCTTGTATTCTGCGATCTGGTCGGGTCCACGCAATTAGCACAGCGGCATGATCCGGAAGAGCTGATGCAGATCATGAATCTGTATCTGGACACCGCCATCGGCACGATGAAACAACACGGATGCCACCTGGCTTATAAGCAGGGCGATGGCATCATGATGTATTTCGGATATCCGAAAGCCACTGAAGATGATACCGAGCGCGCGGTGCGTGCGGTTTTGGAAACCATCGAAGCGGTTCAGAATCTGGAAAACAAGTTCGGTGAAAACCTGGACCTGCGCGCGGGAATCGCAACCGGAGTTGTCGTTGTCGGGGTTGTTTCCTCTGCCAGCCTGGGAACACAGGATTTCATTGTTGGCGAAACGGCCAACCTTGCCTCACGCCTTCAGGGATTGGCCAATCCCGGTGAAGTTGTCGTCTCGTCCGAGACATGGCGCCTGACAAAAGGGGCCTTTAACTTTGAACCGCGCGGCAATCACGAATTGAAGGGATTTGATGGTGAGCGCTCGGTCTTCCGCGTTATTGACGAAAAGATCGCCGCCAGCCGGTTCGACGCGCGCACCGGCAAGTCCACGGTCAAATTGGTTGCCCGCGAAGACGACCTGACCGGCCTGACAGGGCTTTGGGATCATGTGCTGCGCGGATCGGGTCAGGTTGCGCTGGTTGGTGGCCCGGCCGGTATCGGGAAATCGCGCCTGATCAATTCCCTCAGCAAAACGCTGGGACAAAGGCCTATGACCCTGCAATGTGTCCCGCATCTTGCCAGTTTGCCCCTGCACCCGCTACGTGCCGAGCTTCGACGGTTTGCAGGGGATGAGACTGATACCGACAAGGTAACCGAGTCGATCAGGGAATACGCGAAAAACGCCTCTCGTTTGACCGAAGAAGATGCTGCGCTGCTATTGGATTTGGCCGGGTTTGAAACTGACGCTCCGGTCGAACCCGATCCGATCAAGAAAGCCCGCAAATCTTTGGACTTGCTGATCCGCTGTGCCGGGAGCATCTGCGATGAACGCGGGTCATTGCTGTTGGTATTCGAAGATGTGCACTGGGCGGACGCAACCACGCTGGATGCCTTGGACGCGCTGATCGACGCCTTGGACCAGTTGCCCATCCTTGTGGTTCTGACGCACCGCCCTGAATACGAGCCTCCGGAACATTTTGAAGGCCGCGCGTCAATCGTCGAATTGACACCTCTTTCGGTTCTCGAAGCGTCTGAACTGGTGCGCCGTGTTGCCGTACCGCGCAGCCTGCCGGTCACTTTGGTCAGACAGATTGTCGAAAAAGCCGATGGCGTGCCGCTTTATATCGAGGAAATGACCAAGGCGGTTCTGGATCAGCTGCCGCAGGACGTGCCCATCGACGCCGGGGTAATGGGAACCCTCAGTATCCCTGCAACTCTTCATGACTCGCTGATGTCGCGGCTGGACCGGATGGAAAATGCGCGACCTGTAGCGCAGTTGGGATCCGTGATTGGCCGCAGCTTCACGTCGGCGATGATCCATGCGGTAGCGCCCAAGGACACGGATGTGGAATCGGCATTGATCCAACTGATCGGTGCAGGTCTGGTATCCATCACCAGCGAAGCCGGGGCGCCGACTTACACGTTCCACCATGCGCTGGTGCAGGACACAGCGTACCAGTCGCTTTTACTTGAAGACCGGGAACAGATTCACCTGAAAATTGCCAAAGAATTGCTGGCCGGTCACAAGGCTTTTGGTAACCCGACACCGGATACCGTGGCGCATCACTGCGATCTAGGCGGTCTTAAGGGCGAGGCTGTTACCCACTGGGTTCTGGCGGGTGAACAGGCCCTCAGCCGCCTTGCGAACCTACCGGCGATTGCCGCTTTTCAGGCCGCATTGCGCAATATCGAAACGATGCCCGGCGGTCCCGAACGAGATGGGGTAGAGCTTGGCGTTCAGATGAATGTGTTGCCTGCGTTCATGGCGATACACGGTTGGTCATCCACACAGGTTGGGCAGACCGCAGCCCGTGCGATGCATCTTGCACAGGCGCTGGGTGCGGGCGAAACCCTGTTTGCCGCGACCTTCTGCCGATGGACGCATTTCTTTGTGTCGGGCCAGATGAACCGCGCACTTGAGATGGCGCAGGCCCTTGACGGCATGGCCAGCCTTGCACCGGATCCGGTTACAAACGTCCTTGCTGCTCGAGCGCTCAGCTATACTCATTATTTCCGCGGCGAGTTCGCCGATTGCGAAAGACAGCTTGAACGGGGCCTTGCCCTGATCACGCCCGAGCTTGACATGGCCATGATGCCGATGACCCAGTCCTCGACCAGCGCGTCGTTCTTTGCCATTCAGGGCTGTCTTCTGTGGCAGCTTGGCAAATTCGACGAGGCCGAAGAGGCCCGCCTGAAGTCGATCGAAATCAGCAAGCCGTTCGAACACGCCCCCAACCTTGTCTACATTATGGGCGCGTCGTCGATGTTCCTTCCGTATGCGGGCGAATGGGACTTGCTGGACGATACGATGAACGAAGCGCGTCGGATCGCGGACGAAGAAGGGTTCCTGTATCTTCACGCAATGCAGGATATCTATCTGGGTCTGGCTCAGGCGGGCAAAGGTGACGTGATCGGGGGGGCTGCTCGTGTCGGGACCTATATGGACCTTGTGTCCCAGGCTGGCGGCAACTTTACCTTCCCGCAAAACCAGATTGTCCTGTCCGAGCTGTTGATCGATCAGGGTCATATCGAGGATGCCCTGAACCGGCTTGAACATGTTTGCACGCCCGGGTGGGAGCGTGGAGAGATGCTGAACAAGCCAGAATATCACCGTGTGCGCGCCAAAGCATTGGCCGCCCGTGGCGACCTTGACCAAGCTGTCGCCGAGGCAAATCAAGCCCTGCAGCTTGCACGTGACATCGGGGCAGTTGTTCAAGAGAAACGCGCTCTGGATTGCCTGAACAAATTTGCTAAAACGTTATGAAATTAGATAGCTGCCAGATTTAACCGCGCAGTGCCATCCAGAAGGGGGAGACGATGACCGAAGCACTTGAATTGGACCAGCAGCAGTGGGACGCTGTGAACAAGGCCGTCCACGATGAAGCGTTGCGCGCGCGTATTGCTGCCAGTTTTCTGCCGCTCTACGGCCCGCTACCGGCTGATACCCAATCGGTTCCTCTGAACAAGCTTGAACTGGTTCCCGAAGCGACCGGTCCAAAGATGCGCTATGGCGTGAATGATTTTGATACGACGCGGCTGTCGACAGTGTCCGTGAACGTCCATGTCAAAGGCGCACAGCTTGCAGATCCTGAACTGGCCGCCGCGCTGATCATGTTCCGCCGGGCGGCTGCCATTGTCGCACGGGTCGAGGATGAGATCATTTTCAACGGTCAGGCCGGCACTGGTGAAGGCCCCCAACCCGCGCCCGGCGCACCCGTCACGCTGCCCCCAGTTTATACCGTAAGCGGTGGTGGAAAATACGAAGGCCTGCTGGAAGCGGGGGAGGCACAACCCATTTCCGGCGGTTCCAAGAAAAAGCCTACCGGCCCCGAGGTTTTCGAGGCCGTGGTTGCCGGGATCAGCCAGCTGGAATCCCTGGGACATCTTGGGCCCTATGCCTGTGTGATGGGTAACGGCCTGTTCCAGGCGGTCACGACACCGATGGAAAACTCAATGGTCCTGCCCCGCGACAGCATTCTGCCATTTCTGGACGGGCCGCTGCTGCGGTCTGGCGCATTTCCAGTGAACAAGGCCGTGCTGGTGTCTTTGCAGGGCGCACCGGTTGAGATTGTTGTGCCTTCTGACATTGCTGTCAAATATCTGCAGACCTCGGCAGATGGCGATCATATCTTCCGCGTTCAGCAGAAGTTCCGCCTCAGGATCAAAGAAGCTCAGGCTATCTCGACCATCACGTGCTGACCGGCGCGATGGGTATGCGGGAATTCAGCGACGGCGGGGTCACCCTGCGCTGGTCCGAGGCCGCCTTTCAAGCAGCCACCGGGGTACAGCGGGTTCTGGTTGAGGCCGGGCCTGCGATATCTCCGCATGACACGCTGCGCCTGTTCTATCGCGAAGGGGGCGGACCTGAACGGGCTGTCCGTGGGTGGCCACTGGGTCAGGATCCACAATCGGGGTTGCAACAATTTGCAGCGGCCCTGCCGGTTCCCGCTGTGGGAAAACAGATGACCTGGCGGCCGGTTCTGACCTCGGGTGGGCGCGATTATGACCCCGGAAACGCGGTCGCGCCGAAACCAGAAGATCGCGCGCCAAAACACGAGACATCCAGTCCGGTGCTGGATCATATCGCCCATTTTGAGGTGCCGTTTTCGGGCAACTTCAACCCATCGGGTGAAACTCCCGATGGCATATGGCTGCATTTTGCGATCAAAGAAGGCGGTACCGTGACCGGCCCGAACCTGAACGGAACGATCGAGCCCGTGGGCGGAGACTGGATGCGCGTGCGCCCTGATGGTGTGGGTATTCTGCATGCCAAGGCGCTGATCAATCCGACAACCGGCGGTGCCCCGGTCATGTTCGACGATACCGGGATCTGCGATTTCGGTACGGATGGCTATGCCGCCCTTGCCAAGGGCAAGCTGCCACCCAGTGCCCCGGTTCGGCTGGCACCCCGGTATCTGACCTCGAATCCGCGTTATATGTGGATCAACCGTCTGCAGGGTTTCGGGATCGGAGAGGCCAGCCTGTCCGACATCACCCTACGATTTGACGTCTATTCCGCGAAAGGAACATCCGATGGCTGAAAAGGTGGTCATATTAGGCGGAGGCGTCGGCGGGATGAGCGCCGCGCATGAGCTGATCGAACGGGGTTTCGAAGTCGAAGTGTACGAGCGTCAGCTTATCGCCGGCGGCAAGGCCCGCAGCATTCCCGTGCTTGAAGGTGAAGACGATCACGGTTCGAAAGAGGAACATATCAGAGCGCTGAAAGACTGGATCGGGATGCACGGCTATGACCTGCCACCCGGTGTCAAACGTCCCTGGTTGCCCGGTGAACATGGGTTCCGGTTCTTCCCCAACTTCTACCGGCACATCACCAATACGATGTCGCGCACGCCCTATTATGACAAGGGCACCTGCTACGACAATCTGGTTCCGACAACCCAGGTATTGGTCAGCCAGTTCGACCACCCCGGTATCATCGTACCCGAGCGGTTTCCACAATCGCTAAAAGAGGTCGCCAATGCGCTCAAGACCTTTGCCTATACAATCTCGCCGCGCAACGAAATCGACTTTGAGGATATCGAACATTTCCTTGGTTGCATGTGGCGCATTGCGACCTCGTGCAAAGAGCGCCGGTTCGATGAGTATGAACGTATCGGCTGGTGGGAATTCATCGGCGCCACGGAGCGGTCCGAAGCCTATCAGAAGTTTCTGGCAATCGGCCTGACCCGGTCACTGGTGGCGGCCAAAGCGACAACCGCAAGCACCAAGACCGTCGGCGATGTCGCCATTCAACTGCAGCTTGGGATCGCAACACCCGAGGCGACCAGCAACAGGCTGCTGAACGGGCCAACCAATCTGGTCTGGATTCAGCCTTGGCTGGAATATCTGAAAAGCCGGGGTGTGGTGTACCATTTCGATTCCAAGGTGACCGGGATTGAATGCCGAAACGGCCGAATTGTCAGCGCCACGGTTGAACAGGACGGCACGCAAAAGCAGATCACCGGCGACTGGTTCATCAGCGCCCTGCCCATTGAACGCATTGCACCTTTGGTGACGCCGGCCATGACAAAGGTAGATCCGGGTCTGGCCAAGCTGCCTTTGCTTGCCGAAGACGTGCAGTGGATGAATGGCATCCAGTTTTACCTGACCAAGGATGTTGAACTGGCCCATGGCCATGTGATCTTTATCGACAGCCCTTGGGCGCTGACGGCTGTTTCGCAAAAACAATTCTGGTCCCAGATAGATTTTGAAAACTGGGCCGATGGTAAGACCAAGGGATTGCTCTCGGTCGATATTTCCGAATGGGACAAGCCGGGCACAAACGGAAAAACCGCGCGCGACAGCTCTCGTGAAGAAATCGCCAAAGAAGTCTGGGAACAGCTCAAACGCAGCCTGAACGTTGATGGCAACATCGTCCTCAGGGATGAAGAACTGCACTATTGGTTCCTGGATCCCGACATCGTCGAGGACCCCGATCATCCTGCCCGAGAAAGCAATGTCGAACCGTTGTTGGTAAACCGCATTAACAGCTGGCGGCTGCGGCCCGAAGCGGCGACGCTGATACCGAACTTTATGCTTGCGTCCGACTACGTCCGGACCAACACCGACCTGGCCACCATGGAAGGCGCAAATGAGGCTGCCCGAAGAGCCGTCAATGCCATCCTGCGGCGCAGTGGTTCTGAGGCGCAGCCCTGTGAAATCTGGGATCTGCATGAGCCCGACATCCTGCAACCCCTGCGGGCCTATGACTATGCCCGGTATCAGGCGGGTGAGCCCTGGGATGAACGCTTTGCCATCGCTGTCGAGGCCGCTTTGCGCATGGGACAAGACGCCACCGGCACCAAACGTGGTGGGCAAGGACCGCTGGCCGCGATTGGTCCGCTGACGGCCGAATACTCCAAGCCCGGCGGAATTGTCGAAGACCCTGCGATCTCGAACGCGTTGCGCATGGTCGCGGCACCTCCAGAGCTCTATAATCTGATGGCCGCGCATCTGCCAGGCCGGGACACACCGATCCCCGGCGCGGACTTTGCTGAAGATCTGGCGATCGGCATTGTCGAGGCGACCACACCGCCAACCGACATGTCCGGTCGCAAAGTCATCATCACGCAGAAAGGCTGACCGGTGACTGTTCCCAAGGCGCAGCCGGCATCCGCGGCCACGCAAGGTTTCCTTGAGCAACTGACGCGTTATGGCGATCAGGCGCGCAAGGTACTGTTGGACAAAATGCCAACGGGTGAGCCGCAAGCCTATCTCTATGGGCCTATGCGGGACTATATCGAAACCTCGGGCAAAGGGCTTAGACCTGCCCTTCTTCTGGCCACGTGTGAAGCATTCGGCGGAAAAGCCGAGGATGCCGAAATTGCTGCTGCGGTCATCGAATTGCTGCACAATGCATTTCTGGTTCATGACGATATAGAAGACCTCAGCGATTTCCGACGGGGTCGGGAATGTATGCACAAACGTCTTGGTGTGCCTTTGGCGATCAATATCGGCGACGGCATGCAATCTCTGGCGCTGAGCCTGCTGCGCCAGAACCTCGGCCCTCTGGGCCCGATGACCGGCGCGCGCGTGGTGGACGAGTTTGATCACCTGCTGAAAGAGTCGATCGAGGGCCAAGCTCTTGAATTGGGATGGATAAAAGACAATCGCCTTGACCTCAGCCCGTCCGACTACCTGACCATGTGTCTGAAGAAAACCTGCTGGTACAGCTTCATTCACCCGATGCGTATAGGTGCCCTGATCGCGCGCCCGGACGATGTCGCCTCAGGAGCGCTGAATCTGGGTGACTTCAACGCGTTCGGCTTTTTTCTGGGGGCCGCCTTTCAGATCCAGGATGACGTTCTGAATCTTGTGGGAAGCCAGGGGAAATACGGCAAAGAGATCGGCGGGGATATCTACGAAGGCAAACGCACGCTGATGCTGGGCCGTCTTGGGGCGCAGGCGGATCGGCAGGAACAGTCCCGACTGTCAGAGTTTCTGGAAAAGCCAAGAACGGCCCGTTCGGAACAAGAGGTCGAATGGGTATTGGCGCGGATGAACCACTATTCTTGCATTGAATATGCTCAGGCCGCAGCAAATGACCTGCTTGCGGCGGCCCGTCGGGAATTCGATCTTGTATTTGCAAATACCAACGCGGCGCCGCGCGCGTTTCTTGGTCAGTTCATGGATTATCTGGTGGCGCGTCAGGTCTAACACTCGCCCTATTTTTTTTGTAGATATTCAATATCTTAAATTTCGAAATCCCGTGAATCCAATACGCGTTCCTTTCAAGTTTGTCATTTACTAAACGCTGTAGGCTGTGCACATTAAGCTATGCCTTATTTCGAGCGAAAACCATTTGTCAGCGCTCTCCGCACGGCCACCAAGGCCGTTCCGGAGCAGGATACACTTCCGATATCTCAGATCGCACGGGGCATTCTGAATGCGGAAAACAGCACCACACAACAGCTGGACGGACCCTTTCACTGCCGCAAGCCCTGCAGGCCCGGTGAGACAGGAACCATTCTGTTGTCCTTTGCGGCACCTGCCGGAGCAGACGTTGTCGACTTGCAGTTCGAACCGGGCGACATGATCAGCCGCGACGGCAACGTGTTGCCAACCGACAAGATGAGCATCCAACCTTCCGCAGTCCGTATTCCCCCGGGACAGGCCGTCGACGTTGCCGTAAGCCTCACCATTCATGATCTGGCAGAACCCGGCCAATATCAGGGGCGCGTATACACCAAAGGCAGCGAAAACACCGCCATCGTTGTCACCTTTGAGGTTGTGGCTGACTAAAGTGATCCTGCCCCGAAGGTACGGTGCAGTACTGCCCGTGGTCGGAGTTTTCTATTTCGATTGCACATATGCAGAAAAATAGCTTCGAAAAATATTTCGAATCGTAATCATGTGCCTCATACGAAGCTGGCACCGGGCGAGGCTAAACATGCGCCTCATAGATAACTTAACTATTCCTGCCATTGGGCTTTTAGGTGCCACAGCCAACGTGAATGCCGAGCAAGAACAAACAGCTTCTTAAATCGGGTGAGATGGGTCGGCTTGGCACAGAAATCGACCAAAAGATTACCGGGCAAACGATACAAACTGCTGAACAACATCGACGCGCGAAGCGAAATGACCAGCCAGGATTGTCCCCCGTCTCTCGCATACGGAATCGAAGGCGGTCAGGCATCGCGCTTTGCTTCAGCCACCTCACGCAGCCAAAAAAATGACGATGCCCTGAACCCAAATTCCGCGCACTCGGAATTGCCGCGATTGTCCGATTTGAGAACGCGCTTCTGTTCGATACTCAACCGCTCAAATCATCTACGGCTTGGCGCACAGCAGCGATCATCTGCGGCGCCAACCCGTTGTGACCCAGTCTCTCAATCTCCTCAAATTCAAGCTTTCCAGCTTGGGCAAAGGCACGGGCAGGTTCAATCGGGCATATTAGGTCATCCTCTCCATGGATCAAACGATGTGGGAGTACGGCGATTGTATTTGGATCTCCGGGGCCGGTAGCAGGTAGGAAGAAATTATTAAGCCAGTACCAAAGGTACACGCGGGTGCGATTTATGTCGCTTTGGGTGACGGCTGCCGGAAGTCGCACAGTGCCGGGTTGCGGTCCATGAAACGCATCTTCAAGGGCCACCACACGGCGGGCTGCCTCACGTGCTTGCGCGTCATTGTCTTCCATACGGGCAAACCATGCTATGGCAGGATGGAGCTGTTCAGTCTCATCGAGAGGATCGAGAAACAGGCCGCGCGCAAGCTGCCCGGCTTCGAAACGCTTTGCCCTATCGCGCAACATCCACTGATCCATTGAAGGACGGCAGATATGCGTGCTGCGCACGATCAATGCGCGTACCCGATCAGGATGAGCGGATGCGTAGGCCAATGCCAGTGCGCCACCCCATGAACCACCCAGCACAATCCAATCTTCATATCCCAGGGCCATCCGGATGGCCTCGGCATCGCGTAGGGTGTGCTGAGTCGTGTTTGCTGTGACCCGACCAGCTCTGCCCGACAACCCTGTTCCGCGTTGGTCAAAAAGAACTACCCGATGGCGGTCGGCGTCGAAATAGGCTGTGTGCTGCGGGTTGAGACCCGACCCTGGCCCCCCATGGAAAATGAGCGCGGGCGTATCGCCATGCCCCCAAATCTGTACGTTCAAGCCGTCTATTGGGACAGGTTTAAAAGTGTTCATCGGTAGGACTGCGACCTCCTTTATCATTGTCTCGCAACTGTCTTACTGGTGATGCTCTTCAACGAAGTTCGACGCGAAAGCCAATACGCCACGATGGCCAATACCCCGCAGATTACAAAGGTGAGCTGCATCCCGTTGGCAATCGCTTCAGCAGTTGCTGCCTCGACGGTGCGGGCGCCGATCCCAAAGGAAAAGACCGTCCCCATGACAGAGGCGCCGAAAATAAGGCCCAAATTGCGCGACAAGCCAAGCAGCCCTGAAACTGTCCCCCGCTGATCTGCCCGAACCCCTACCATTATCATGGTGTTGTTGGCCGCCTGAAACAACTGGTATCCCGGTGTCAGGATGCTGATTGCGCCAATGTAACCAATGACACCAAATGCGACTGGCAGGACCGCAAGTGCAAAGGTCCCGGTGGTCAGAGCAATGAGCCCAAGCGACAGAACACGCGCCGCCCCCCATGCATCCACAAGCCGACCCGATGGGACGCCGAGGAAGATCGATATGATTGGTCCGACCGACATGACAAGCCCCACTTTCGCCGCGCTCAGCCCAAGAGACTGCCCCAGAAAGAAGGGGCCTATCAGCAAAGTGGTCAACATCACATTTGCCACCAGAAAATTTGCCGCAAGGCCGGGGATTGCGCCGCTCTTTCGCAGTGCAGTTAGTCCGACCAGAGGTGTTATCCCAGAGGAAACACTTGCGGGCAAAAGCCGAACGGCCAAAATGGCCGTAGTCAGGCTCATCGGCACCAGGACAAAGAACACTCCTTGCCACCCGAGTTTTCCAATCAGCACCCCACCCAACGAAGGTCCCAGTGCAGTTCCGACCGCCGACATCGTGCCCAACAGGCCCATGGCTTGCCCGACACGCTCTGTTTCAAAAATATCGCGAACGAGTGCGACGGTCAGCACCATGAGGAATGCAGCACCAATTCCCTGAAGAGACCGCGCGGCACTCAACACCTTGAGATTGGGCGCCAAGCCGCAAAACGCAGAGGCCAGCGCGAAAAGTATAAGCCCGAAGATCAGCATCTGCTGTCGTCCAAAGCGGTCCCCAAGTCGTCCAGCCAGCACAGAGAACAGCGTCAGTGTCGCGAGATATGCGATCACCACCCATTGCACTTGATGTACCGGCGCCTTCAGGTCCTGGGCGATTGCAGGCAAGGCGATATTGGCAATGCTGGTGCCCAATGAGGCCAGCAGCATGGACAGGGAGAAACACAACAAAGCGCCGGGTCTCGTTGTCTTCAATGCATTTGATTTGATGTGCACCACTATTTTCCTCTTGTCGGAATCGCTACAGAAGGCGACGTTACGAATTCAAGTCGACTTGAGGTCAAGCATGAAACTTTTGGATATAGGCGAGGTGTCGAAAAAGACCGGCACCCCAACTTCAACGCTGCGTTACTATGATGAGCTTGGCCTGATCTCGTCTGTTGCGCGGCACGGGCTTCGTCGGCAGTTCACGCCGGATGTCGTATTGCAACTAGCCCTGATCACGATGGGCAAATCTGCGGGGTTTTCACTTGAGGAAATCTCGGGGATGTTCGGCCTTGATGGAACTCCGAATATCCCCCGGCAAGAGTTTCACATTCGTGCGGATGCGCTGGATCGGCAAATCCGCGAGCTGACGGCGCTGCGCGATACCCTGCGACATGTGGCGGATTGCCCGGCGCCATCGCATTTGGAATGCCCAACATTCAGACGGCTCATCGACCTCGCCCATCACCGGGGCACGAAGAAAGCCAGTGGCAGGTAGCGGCAAGCCAACTACGAATTTTTGGTATACCGCTGAGGGGTATGGTCGGCCCGAACCATTGGATGCAATGCCGATATGTAAGTGTCCGAAATACACTAATTCAGATCGAAGTGAGCGGCCAAACTGTCAATTATCATGTCAAGAACTTGGGCGCGGTCCGTTCCCCCAGGATCAGTGCAAACAGGATCGTCCTGCTCTTCGATCAAAATCGCTTCACCGGCGGGCTTACATAATCCAAGCGCGGTGAAATGCATTGCGGGCGCGATCGTCATCACCGCAGCCTGAGGAACCAGCGCCTCAAAATTGCTTCCCAGGGCGCTCGTGTCTGTTGCATTCAGCCTGTCGGCCCCGTCACCCAATCCAATCAGAAAAAGCGAGGCTGTCACGTCCCGCACATCCTTATGCGCAAGATCCCAAGTTAGTCCCGGATCAATGGCTGCGACGGCACTGACCCGTGGATCCTTGTAAGATGCCTCATATTTTTCCTGGTCGATTGCGGTTACATCGACGCCCTCTGCCGTCAACTTTGCGCAAAATTGTGACCCTGCCCCTGCGGCCTCGCAATAATCGAAAAATCCGTCACGATTGCCCTGGACGCCCGCAAGCGAAAGGGCTGTCCAGCCACCATAAGAGAAGCCCGTGGCGTAGATCCGTGAAGTGTCGATGAGGGGGGCGAAAACCGGGTCTTGCAGAGCGTGATCCAACGCGGTGGACATGTCCTGGGCGCGGGTCCAATGATTAAATGCGGTATCGAAATCCAAATCTAAGGTCGTGCTGCCTGGATGGTTTACTGCCACTACGATTGCACCGTGCGAGACTAACCCCGCACTAAGCCACGCCATTCGTGCATAATTGCCGCCCCATCCGTGTGAGAGAAGAACAACCGGATGTTGCCCTGGCACCGGCTTGGCGTTTTCGACTACTGCTGTTCCATAGAACACTGCATTTTCTGCAAACATAGTCTGGCGCTGACCTGCCGCAGGGAACATGACAGCCATTTGCATGTCCTGATCATGATGAGGTGCGGCAATCGTCAATTCGACGAGGCCGACATCTTGTGCAGCAATTTCCGTGCCCGCCGAAAGGGTCATGACGAGGGTAAGAAGAGGAAGTTTCATGGCGCGCCTTTTTTGTAGGGTGGCATTAGTGTCGGCCTACATTCAGACGCTGTCGGGATTTCATACGACCTGAATCCGGTTTAAGGTCGCGCAGATCAGGATTTAGGTCCTATGACAGACGAAAACGGACCCCCCTGATGCCAGTTCTACCGATCCCAATGATTACTGCCCTGCTGCTTTCGGGCTTTCTTTTACATCGCTTTCTAACCCGCAAAACCCATCCCACGCTTTTGGTCCTCATCGGATGCTGCGCAGCACAAAGTGCGGTTATCGCGCTTGTGCAATATTATGGCTTTACGGGTCTCAGGGTCGTTCAGCCCATTCTTGCGACTGTAATTGCCGCATCCGCGTGGCTGTCCTTTCGTCAGGCCTCGGTGGGTTATCTGCGCAGACAGGACTTGTATTTGCATGCGGTAGGTCCGGCCCTTGCGATAAGTTTTCTGGCAACCCGACCCGAAGCGCTGGACGTGTTGATCCCCTTTATCTTTGCGGCATACGGTATCGCCATCGCGTTTATGCTCTTGCGCGGCGAAGATAGTTTGCCCCATAGCCGCTTAGAAAACGGGCGCATGATTGTTTGGGTTTGGCGTGTTCTGGCAATCGCTTTGATCGCCTCAGCAGGCAGCGACATATTCATTGCAGCCCGCCTTGCATCAGGAGACACCGAGGTCTTGCTCTGGCTGCCAAGCCTGTTTTCCGCAATCACATTGCTCATATTAGGGGCGCTCAGCCTATCGCATGCAATCGAAAGCCAGAGCATTGGTTCTGACACGCGCGATGCGTATTCCAAGCAAGATAAAACCCGTGACACCGCTATTGTCGAAAAGCTCGACGCTTATATGGAAACACATAAGCCATATCTCGATCCCGATCTCACACTGGCCCGGTTGGCCCGAAAGTTGCAGGTTCCAGAAAAGCAGCTTTCAAGCGCAATCAACAAAGGCAAAAGCGAGAATGTGTCTCGCTACATCAATAGGCATCGGATATCTCACGCTTGCGCCGTAATGAAGACTGGAAAATCGGTGACCGAGGCGATGCTGGCCAGCGGGTTTAACACCAAGTCGAACTTCAACCGCGAGTTCTTAAGGGTGATCGGCGTCAATCCGCGTCGCTGGTTGAGGTCTCTTGTGGAAGTGCCCGATGAAAGGGTCAAAACCTAAGACGTTCTGGTGTACCAAGCATCCTTGCCACAGCCGCCGAACCTTGATTTAGGACATCGGCGTCAGAGCCGTGAAAGCCGTCAAACAGTGAGAATCCGATCTCTATTCTGTTTTCTGCCAGCATGATTATATTACTATCAGGAAAAACTGATGCTATGGTAATCCGAATTGAATTGGGTATTGCGCCGCGCCTGCTTGCAGAACCGGTTTGGACACGTGTAGCAAGACGTTGAAAGAATGAAATTGAAAAAACGCGACAAAGAAATGGCAACAAACCTGACGCAGGACCCACATTCCGTTCGTTCGGGTGACAGAGAGAAAGTTCTTGAAGTTGCCATCGGCCGCGAGGTTCGTGCCTTTCGCAAACAGCAGAACATAACGGTCGCAGAGCTGGCCCAGTTGACCGGCCTCTCGATTGGCATGCTGTCCAAGATCGAAAACGGAAATACGTCACCGTCCTTGACGACTCTGCAATCGCTGGCGGATGCGCTTTCGGTTCCTTTGACAAGCTTTTTCCGACAGTTTGAAGAACGCCGCGAGGCGGTTCATACAAAAGCAGGAGAAGGCGTCGAACTGGAGCGTGAAGGAACACGTGCGAACCATCAGTATAACCTGTTGGGACATATTGGTGCCAACGGATCCGGCGTGATCGTCGAACCGTATCTGATTACCCTGACCGCTGAATCAGATGTGTTCCCAACTTTCCAACATGGCGGGATCGAGACGATTTACATGCTGGACGGTGAGGTGGATTACCGCCACGGGGACCAGATTTACCCGCTAAAACCCGGCGATACCCTGTTCTTTGATGCAGATGCTCCGCATGGGCCCGAACGGCTTGTCAGCCTGCCGGCGCGGTATATATCAGTTATCAGCTATCCGCAGACAAACTGATCGGTTTGCGCAATAAGAAATCTGTGGGTCTGTCATAGCCTTCGCGACTGCCCGTGCTTACGATCGTGAACCCCAGCCTCGAAAATACGCGATGGTTTTCAGTAAGTTCCACGCGTGTTTCCAGTTCCAGCGCAGGTAAGCCAAGCTCTGCTGCACGGCGTTCAGCATGATGCACTAACCTGCGGCCGATACCCTGACCCCGCAATCCATCCTTCACCGCAAGCTTTCCAAGGTACAAACTGTCTGGCTTGGGCGTCAGAAACATACACGCGAAAAGTGGTCGCCCAACGGCCCAGATTTCGCCGCCACCCTGACAATGCACCTGCATTCCTTCCACGTTCAGACTATGGATAGAAGACGGAGGGTCGATCCGGGCATCCATGTACTGAAATGACGCGCGAAGCAGCGCAAGCACGTCATACAATGCAAAATCGTCACTCGAGATGAGCCAAGGCGCTTCGCCCGGATCAATCATATGAGTTGAGAAATTTCGCAAGTCTCGCTTACTTAGACAAAGGCGGTTCCGTTTCCAAATCCGGCCATATCCCCGGAGACGTGGGCAACCCGTCGTCAAACTGGCTGAGATAGTCCAACATCATGGGGCGGTTATCGATGAACCCTTTATAGGTTGCCAGCTCGACCGGCAGGTCCCGGATGACCCGATGCAGACGGCGGCCCCATTTGGGAACGGTCATCAGGTCCTGAAAACTACACAGGTAGCAGCGGATCGGGAATACCAGGGCGTTGGATCGCGGTAGACGGAAAAAGGTTTGCAACTCGACCCGCAGATACTGTTTGTGCGCTATGTTTTCAGGTGTCAGCGTCGTCTTCTGGATACCCCATTTGTGATAGTTCTCCGGGCTGGTATCCAGCAGCGGATTCACTGTCATAGTCCAATTCAGACGCCGTGCTGGGGCACCCTGTTGAATGTTCAGCAGGAATTTCAGGGCGCGTTGGAAAATGCCCATTTCATGGGCTTTGGGAACCGGCGCGTGCCATTCGAAAAAGTTCATTCCGATGTCAAAATCCAGGCTCCAATCCGCTTGGGTCGTCACCATTCCCGCGTCCATCCACAGCATCTCGTCACGCTGATCCAGCACGGCGAAATCACCCTGTGCCTGACGGGTGATGTATTCCATCGGCCCGTACGGAAGCGTGGTTTCGTCCATGAAGGTAAAGCTGTGATCAATGCCCATCGGTTTGTTGACCCAGCGCCACTGGTTGCCATTGCGATGCAGTTCGAACAGATCGGGATAGTCTTCGGACTTGCTAACCATGATTAGTTCCAGCAAGTCCCAGCCAGCCAATGTCATATGCGGCAACGACTGACAGCGCAGCGGGTCCTGATCCAGAACCATTGCGCGGTCTTTCATCTCGGACACATAGTGTTCGTCGACGTCGAACCGCATCTCGTAGACCGATCCTTTGGGCCCGCCGCGATGCTGTTCCATGTTGACTGAATACATATAGCTGTCTTCGTGAAACGGAAACGGAAAGCGTTTGATCGCCCAGTCCGAGTTGTGAAACGTATAGTCGTCGCGGAAGGATTCGTCGTTGAATTGAATGGTCATGTTGGGCCTCCTCTCAACGGTCCAGCACGAGGGACTTGCCCTCGAAACGCGATACACAGGGCATGATTTTCTTGCCCGCAGCCTTTTCTTCGCCCGTCAGCCAGTGATCGCGGTGAACGAAATTACCTTCATGGTCGAGCACAACGGTTTCGCACTGACCGCAGGCCCCACCGCGGCACAGATATGGTGCGTCCACGCCTTCACGTTCGATGGCCTCCAGCAGGCTTTCGTTTTCACCCACATGAATGACCTTATCCGATGCCGCCAAGCGCACCTCGAACGGTTTGCCGGGCTGAGGCGCCAGGAACTCTTCGTAGTGCACGCAATCTTCGGGCCAGCCTTCGGCGGCAGCCGTGTTTCGGACCCAGTCGATCATGCCCTTTGGACCACACACATACACATGCGTTCCCAGGGGTTGCCCGCTGAGCAGATTTTTCAGATCAATCGCCTGGCTCTGATCGTCATAGTACAGATGGGTTTCGTTCGGATGTCTGTCTGTCAGTTGCTCAGCATAAGATGCCAAGGCAGTGTTTCGGCACGCGTAATGCAACTCCCAATGCCCGTGCAGCAATTCCAACTGTTTGATCTGCGCCAGAAACGGGGTGATCCCGATGCCACCGGCCAGAAACAGATGCTTGCGAGCGCGCAAATCCAGTGAAAACAAGTTGACCGGATAGCTGATGGTCATCTCGTCGCCCAGCTTGACCTGGCGGTGCATGAACAGCGACCCCCCCCTGCCCTCATCATCGCGTCGAACCGAAATTGTATAAGATGACTGATCAAACGGATCCGACATCAACGAATAGGGGTTAAGCCGTGTAATGGCACCATCCTGCATTTCGACCACAGTATGTGCCCCGCCCGAAAAGGTTGGTAATGGCGCGCCGTCGATACGTTCGAACCGGAACCGCGTCACCAATTCGTTCAGCGGAGTGATCTCGGTCACTTTGACCTGAATTTTCTCAGCACCGCTCATTCGTAAATCCCCTTCGACTCGGGCACATTACCATGATCCTCGGCGTCGATACGGACGCCCTGATAGGCGGCAAGACGGCGGGAGTAGTGATCGCGCACAAACAGGTTTAAGCCGCAATGTGAACAGACAAACGGGTCAATCTCGACGTCTTCGGTGATGCCCTTGCAATGCACGCATTGCATCCGACGGGCGACCGATCCGCGATGTTCGGTCTGGATCGCCGTGTGTGGCAGACCCACAGCCATCACTTCATTCATGGCCTGCCCCATCATGCCTTCGGTGCCGGTCAGGTAGACCTGCAATCCCATATGCGCGTCCTCCAGAACCCGACGAATGCGCGGCAGAGACGCCTCGAAAGACGGGCCTTCATAGAACTGAGCAGGGTTCAATGCCCTTAGCTTTTCCGCGAAATCCGTGCCTTTCGGGATATAGATCAGATGGGTTTTGGCCATCAGGTCAGGTGTTGCGATGTCGAGAATGGCTTCGGCCCCTTCAGCCTCGGCTATCATGAGATGATGTTCGCCCTGGCGAACCTCTAGCGTGCCCCAGACCGGGCGGCTTGCGATTGACTTGGGAAATTCGAACTTTGACATTGTGCCCTCAATAGGAAAAGGGCGCCACGGTGTGTCCGTCGCGCCCCCTGAAACTCAGCCCTTTGCGGTTCTGATCGATTTGTCCTGATCGTAGAACGGCATCTCTTCCGCAGTTGCCGTTATTTCTGTCCCATCGCCGTTGCGCACCGTCAGCTTGGTACCGGGTGATGCACATGCGACCGGCATCCGCGCGATACCCACATTGTGACCATTGATATCAGAATACATGCCGAAGGTGACAACGCCGACTTTCTCGCCGTTTTGCAGCAGATCCGCGCCTTCATCCGCCGGCGTCGTGCCGTTCAGTTTGACGCCATAGATCTTAAACCGCTCTTTGCCTTGCGATGCATAGTGGTTCTCGGCGCCGATAAAGCCGGTTTTTCCAGGTGAGACAGTGAAATCCAGGCCCAGTTCCCACAGTGTATCACCACAGGTATCGCCATCGAACGGATAGGTTTCGGAATTGTCGCCGGGGTAAAACAGCAGGTAGCTTTCGGTGCGCAACAGGTCGAGCGTCGAAAACTGGACCGGGACGATGCCCATATCCTTGCCATCAACCAGAATGCTGTCCCACAAGTGAACGGCGTGCTTGGCCTGACAGAAGATCTCATACCCGCGCTCACCGGTATAGCCGGTCCGCGAAATCATCACCGGGCAGCCATATAGCTTGGTCTGCATGATGCCGAAATAGGCCAGATCGCGAATTCCGGGGATGTGCTTAGCCAGGAAGTCTACAGCCACCGGACCCTGCAGCGACATGTCATGCATGTCATCATCAAAGATGACCGAACAATTCTTACCCGCCGCCACGGATGTCAGCTGCTCCATTCCGGTGCCTGTGCCATGCACCACCAGCCACGTGTTCACCGACAGGCGATAGATGATGCAATCATCAACAAACTTGCCTTCGGCATTCAGGATCGAGGCATAGGTCGACCGCCCCGGCATGATCTTTTCGACGTTCCGCGTGGTGACACGATCAATGACATAGGCGGCATCCTCACCAACCACGTGAACCTTTTTCAAACCGGAAACATCCATAAGACCAGCTTTGGTCCGAATTGCTTCGTAGTCAGCTTTGGCGCGTTCAGGGCTTTGGTCATAGAACCAAGCAGTCCCCATCCCGTTCCAGTCTTCAAGCTCGCCGCCGATCTCGGCGTGGCGCTGCGCAAGGGCCGACGTCCTCCAAAGAATGGCCATGGTTCGGTTCTCCCGTTGATCGTTTTTGTTGCCCATATTGAGGCCGATGTTGGGTTGAAAATCAACACTTGTGTGCAGAATTTTTTCCTGTTGGGAATATTTGCCTGCAATTTTTGCACCCTAAAAGCATCCGGGAGTATTGATATTTCTTTTCTTTATCTGTGGCTTAGTGCGTTTTTGGACGTGAGAGGACATACCTCAAGCACAGACCTTAAAGATGTTTGCCCCACATATCTATTGACAGGTCGCCAATGAGATTGTCCCCTTAGTATACAATTATTCCCAGCAGGAAATGCTTCGCAGAAAGACCTCCTGCTGCAACAACAGGGAGACTACGAAGTGGATGGCAATCTAAATGCACTTACGACGGTCTTTACCGAGTTTTATTACTGGGTAACGGTCGTCTTCATGTTCCTCATCCATGTGGGCTTTTGCATGTACGAAGTCGGCGCCAGCCGGGCCCGTAACCATATGCACACATTGATGAAAAACATCATGATCATCCCGCTGGTGACGGTCACGTTCTTCTTCTTTGGATGGTGGATCTACTGGGCGTTCCCGAACTTTCCGTTCTGGGGCGGTCTCGACACCGAAGCAGGTGCCGCAAATCTACCGTGGGCGAACACAATGGCAACCAATTTGGACGACAGAATCACAGGGGTCTTCTGGGCCGCGTTCCTTCTGTTCTCGTGGACAGCTGCCTCGATTGTTTCTGGTTCAGTGATCGAACGGATCAGGTCATCGGCTTTGTGGGTCCATGCAGTCATGATCGGGTCCGTCTGGTGGATCATCGACGCTGCTTGGGGCTGGCACTATGGTGGCTGGATGGTGCGCATCTTGGGGTATCACGATGCTTATGCATCAGGCGTTATCCATGCAATCGCAGGTGGTTACGCACTTGGTGTGATCATGGTGCTGGGTCCGCGACTTGGCAAGTTTGCCAAGGATGGAACGCCGCGGGATATTCCTCCGCATAATCCATGGTTGCTGACCATCGGTATTTTCCTGATCTATACCGGGTTCTGGGGTTTCTATGCGGCATGCAACGTGCCTGTAATCTCGCCCGAGGTTATCGACGGTCAGATCGTTGGCGCCACCTGGACTGCAACCAACATCTATCTGGCCCCGACCACGCTGTCGGCGATTACCTTTAACTTCCTGATGTCGCTGTCGGGTGGGTTGATGGCAGCCTATGTCGTCTCGAAGGGAGATGCCTTCTGGACCTTCTCTGGCGGTCTGGCCGGTATCATCACCGCGTCTGCTGGAAATGATTTGTATCACCCGATCCAAGCGATGATCATTGCCGCAATCGGCGTCGTGATCGTCTATAATCTGCACTACTGGGTAGAGCGTCGGTTCAAGCTGGATGATGCTGTCGGTGCTGTTGCCGTGCATGGCTATGCAGGTGTCGTCGGGCTGGTCATCGCGGGCTTTGTCCTATGGGGCGTGCCTTCGTCACCATATGAAGGTTATGCAACCATCAACCCGATCGGTCAGATCACGGGTGCGGTCATCATGTTCTTTGTCCTTGGGTTCCTGCCAGGCTGGGCTCTGGCGAAAATGCAATCCGCTGCCGGCGTACTGCGCATCCCGGAAGAAGTTGAACTTCAGGGTCTCGATTACGCTGAACACCATGCCTATGAGGACGCCAAAGCTGCCATTATCGAAGCCGATAAAGAAGAACTGGCCGCCCGTGGCGTAGCAGCGAAATGAGGGAGTAAGATATGTCTACGAATGGTTATACAAACTGGGCCGTGGATCTGGCCGAAGTCGGGCCGGTCTATCCCTTCCAAGGTTACGAAGTTCTAATGGTCATCATTGGTGTCGTCTTCTGGGTTGGCTGGCATCGCATCCAATTCGTCCGCGAAGCTGAGCACCTGGAAAAGGCGCGCCACACCGGTGACGAAGAAAAGGTGAAAGCACAGTTGGAACGATATTGATCCAGCCTTGAATGCTTGCAATGGGCGCGAAAAACACAGGTCGCGCCCATTGCCTCTTAGGAAAAAAACTTTCCTATGATTATTGATGTCCCACTGATTTGTTGGTACCGTCGAATCATAATGAAACACATAAGGAGATCTGCCAGCCATGTGCGGAATTGTTGGATTATTCCTCAAAGACCAGTCTCTTGCGCCCCAACTGGGCAATATGCTGACAGACATGCTGATCACGATGACAGATCGTGGCCCCGATAGTGCCGGTATTGCAATCTACGGCTCTGAGTCCGATGGCAAAACCAAGATTACAGTTCAGTCCCCCAACCCCGAAACGGACTTTGTCGACTTGGCTGATGAGCTAGGCAAAAGTCTTGGCGTGACGGTTGGTCAGGCAGACAATGATACACATGCCGTCTTGGAAATTCCCGCCCGTCAGTTCGAAGCCGCGCGCGCCGCGCTGGCTGAAATCCGGCCGACGGTTCGAATCATGAGTCGTGGCGAAAGCCTCGAAATCTACAAGGAAGTTGGCCTGCCCAAGGATGTCGCAGACCGCTTCAGCCTCAGCGGCATGAGCGGCACTCATGGCATTGGACACACACGCATGGCGACGGAATCCGCCGTGACAACAATGGGCGCACATCCGTTCAACACGGGGTCCGATCAATGTCTGGTTCACAACGGATCGCTGTCCAACCACAACTCGTTGCGCCGCAAGTTGCGCCGCGAAGGCGTTACCATCCAGACAGAGAACGACACCGAAGTTGGTGCCGCATACCTGACCTGGAAAATGATGAATGGCGCCACTTTAGGGGAAGCTCTGGAAACCAGCATCGATGATCTAGACGGCTTTTTCACTTTTGTTGTTGGCACCAAAGACGGGTTTGGCGTCGTACGTGACCCAATCGCTTGCAAGCCTGCAGTGATGGCAGAAACGGATCAATATGTTGCCTTTGGCAGCGAATACCGCGCCTTGGTGAACCTGCCAGGAATCGAAGACGCCCGAGTTTGGGAACCTGAACCGGCCACCGTATATTTCTGGTCGCACAACGACAGTCCAACAACCCACGAAAAGGCCGCCTGAAATGCAGACCTATGATTTAGAGGCAGACGGACTGCGTGGATTGAACTCGTCCCTGCAGGCGCAAAACGCCGAGACCAACCAAACCAGTTGGGAAATTGTAAATCCAAAAGGCAGCCATGCGATTGCTGTCGGACTGGACGCGCCGATCGAAGTGACGGTCAAGGGGTCTACCGGATACTATTGTGCCGGCATGAACCAACAGGCGACCATCAAGGTTCACGGCTCAGTTGGTCCGGGTGTGGCTGAGAATATGATGTCCGGCCAGGTCATCGTCGATGGCGACGCCAGCCAGTATGCCGGGGCCACAGGCCATGGTGGGTTGCTGGTCATCAAGGGCAACGCAAGCTCGCGCTGCGGTATTTCGATGAAAGGTATCGACATCGTGGTGCATGGCAATATCGGCCACATGTCCGCCTTCATGGCACAGGCAGGAAATCTGGTCGTCTGCGGAGATGCGGGCGATGCGCTGGGGGATTCACTCTACGAGGCACGGCTGTTCGTGCGTGGTTCGGTCAAAAGCCTCGGTGCTGATTGCATCGAGAAAGAAATGCGCCCTGAGCATCTGGATATTCTGAGGGATCTGCTGGACCGCGCTGGCAGCGACGCCAAGCCGGAAGAGTTCAAACGCTATGGCTCGGCTCGTCAGCTTTACAATTTCGACATCGACAATTCCGCAGCTTACTGAGGAAGAAGGGTATGAAAGATATGGACGATCAGATCCCCCGCACCCTGCCGATTCAGTCGGCGACATTTACCAATCCGATCAATGCTGAGATCCGTCGCGCAGCTGCGACAGGTATCTATGACATTCGTGGCGGTGGCGCCAAACGGAAAGTTCCTCATTTCGACGATCTACTCTTTCTGGGTGCGTCGGTGTCGCGCTATCCGTTGGAAGGCTATCGGGAACGCTGTGATACCTCAGTTACGCTGGGCACACGCTTTGCCAAAAAGCCGATCGAGCTGGATATCCCGATCACCATTGCGGGTATGAGCTTTGGCGCATTGTCCGGTCCGGCGAAAGAAGCTCTGGGCCGCGGCGCATCCGCAGCGGGCACGTCAACCACCACCGGTGATGGTGGCATGACGCCCGAGGAACGTGGCCACTCAACCAAGCTGGTGTATCAATACCTGCCCTCACGCTATGGCATGAATCCCAACGATCTGCGTAAGGCTGATGCGATTGAGATTGTGGTTGGCCAAGGCGCCAAACCCGGCGGGGGCGGTATGTTGTTGGGTCAAAAGATCAGTGACCGTGTGGCCGAGATGCGGACCCTGCCCAAAGGCATTGACCAACGGTCCGCTTGCCGCCATCCAGACTGGACAGGGCCGGACGACCTTGAGATCAAGATCCTCGAACTTCGGGAAATCACTGATTGGCAAGTGCCTATCTATGTGAAAGTTGGCGCCACGCGCCCCTACTACGACACTGCATTGGCAGTGAAAGCCGGGGCGGACGTTGTCGTCATGGATGGCATGCAGGGCGGCACCGCTGCGACGCAGGACGTATTCATTGAGCATGTCGGGTTGCCAACACTGTCATGCATCCGCCCTGCCGTTCAGGCATTGCAGGATCTGGGCGTACATCGTGAGGTTCAGTTGGTCATCTCGGGCGGCATTCGCACCGGGGCCGATGTGGCCAAGGCATTGGCACTGGGTGCAGATGCAGTTGCCATTGGCACGGCTGCTCTGGTGGCCCTTGGGGACAACGATCCCAAATGGGAATCCGAATACCAGAAGCTGGGCACAACCACTGGCGCTTATGACGATTGGCACGAAGGTCAGGACCCGGCAGGGATCACCACGCAAGACCCCGACCTGGCTTCGCGTCTTGACCCGGTTGCTGCGGGTCGCAGGCTGCGCAACTATTTGAAGGTGATGGCGCTTGAGGCCCAAACCATCGCGCGTGCATGTGGCCACAATCACCTGCACAATCTGGAACCTGAAGACCTGTGTGCCCTGACAATGGAGGCGGCCGCCATGGCGCGAGTCCCCTTGGCGGGCACCAGTTGGTACCCGGGCAAGGAAGGGTTCTGAACCGATGCTGCGCGGCTCCCTGATGGGGGCCGCGTTTTTGCTTTGAAAAACTAGAATTCAACAGGGAAAGGAAAGCAATCGTGACGACAGATCTCGCAGCTTTCGCAAAAGAAAAAGGCGTCAAATACTTCATGATCTCGTTCACCGACCTGTTCGGTGGACAACGGGCCAAGCTTGTGCCGGCGCAGGCGATTGCCGACATGCAGCAAGATGGTGCGGGCTTTGCCGGGTTTGCCACCTGGCTGGATATGACACCGGCTCATCCTGACATGCTGGCAGTTCCAGACCCTTCATCGGTCATTCAGCTGCCCTGGAAGCCCGAAGTGGCTTGGGTTGCTGGCAACTGCGTTATGGAAGGCAGCGATGTCGCGCAAGCCCCTCGTAACGTATTGCGCCGCCTGATCGACGAAGCTGCAAACGAAGGCATGCATGTCAAAACCGGTATCGAAGCCGAGTTCTTCCTGATGACGCCGGACGGAGAGCAAATTAGCGATCCTTTCGATACAGCTGAAAAGCCTTGCTATGACCAACAGGCCGTGATGCGCCGGTATGATGTCGTGCGCGAAATCTGTGACTACATGCTGGAACTGGGCTGGGGACCTTATCAGAACGACCACGAGGACGCCAACGGCCAGTTCGAGATGAATTGGGAGTTTGACGACGTTCTGCGCACTGCTGATAAACACTCTTTCTTCAAGTTCATGACCAAATCGGTTGCTGAAAAACACGGGCTGCGTGCGACGTTCATGCCGAAACCGGTGGAAGGCCTGACCGGTAATGGCTGTCATGCGCATATCTCGGTCTGGGATGCGCCAGGCGATGCGGCCAAGACCAACGTGTTTGCAGGCGAGGGCGACGGCCCGACCGGTGAGGTTGGTCTGGGAGAGCGTGGCAAGCACTTCCTCGGTGGCATCATGAAGCACGCGTCAGCACTGGCCGCGATCACCAACCCCACGGTGAACAGCTACAAACGCATCAACGCGCCGCGGACGATGTCGGGTGCAACATGGGCTCCCAACACCGTGACATGGACGGGCAACAACCGGACTCACATGGTGCGTGTGCCCGGCCCCGGGCGGTTTGAATTGCGTCTGCCGGACGGAGCAACCAACCCCTACCTGCTTCAGGCCGTCATCATTGCGGCTGGACTGTCAGGTATCCGATCCAAAGCAGACCCTGGCAAGCGCTGGGATATCGATATGTATGCCGAAGGCCATAAAGTGCGCGGAGCACCAAAGCTTCCGTTGAACATGCTTGATGCACTGCGCGAATACGACAAAGACAAAGACCTGAAGGGCATGATGGGCGCCGAATTCTCGTCTGCTTTCCTGAAGATGAAGCATCAGGAGTGGAATTCCTTCGTGTCGCATTTCTCGCGCTGGGAAAAGGAAAACACGCTGGATATCTGATCCGGTAAAACTGGAAGACATCGAGGTTGCGGCCTGTGCCGCGGCCTTGTTGTTCGTTAACCAACAACGATCACGTCGGGATGTTTTTTCAGTCAACACGCGCCGGGCGAAGATCGAGGCGCGTCTTTTGCACACATATCGTCAAACGGGGATTCCGTTGAAATTGTGCGCCTTTAAGACGGGAACCCAATCCCCGCATTGCACAGCTGCTTTGGGCGGCCCCTTGGTTGTCTGGGAAATCGGAACCATCCCTGGCTTGCGGCCGAAAAGCAGTCAATCAGGGCATGGCTAAGGGTGCTGTGCAAAAGATGACACCTAAACGACGATATCGCGATCGAGCAAATCTTTGTGACGTTCAATACTTAAGACCGGCTTCATCTAATCTGAACGGTTGGTTGTTTGACGACTGATTTCGAGACCCTGCAAATAGCCTAATCTGGGACTTCTTGTCCTTTTTTCCTATCCACCTCGATGCGCCAGTCGGGAACGTCGTTAACAAGCATCAATGCCGCACGTCGCAGGGAGGTTCGCATTTTATCCACCGTCGGGCCGCGTAGTTCACAATCTTCCAAAGCGGCGTCAAAGGTTTCCAGCCAAAGCTCTGCATCGGCCTCGCGAATAGGCACATGGGCATGTATTTCCCGTAAATCCATGTGGCCAAATCGTTCCCGGTAATAAGCTCGCCCGCCCAAAAAACCGCTGAGGAACTCGAACTGCGCTTGTCTTGTATGGTTCAATCCGTGACCCCGAAAATGCAGCCGGTGCAAGGAATACACAGCCGGATCGGCCTCCATTCGATCATAAAATTGTTCGACAAGCGCGCGCAGGCTCTCTTCGCCTCCAAGTTGATCCAAAGCCGAGGACATAGTGGATTCTCCGGGTCTCCATTGCCTAATTTATTGCATAACAGGAATATTAGTTTATCAACAGTGACATCTTGGCGCTGTTGATATCTGGGACCGAACACATGCCAATATGGTCGACACTACAACAATCTTCCCTTACATGAGCGCCCTTGCACTCGGGTTGCTAGCTGCGTTGTGCTGGGGCATTCATGATCTCTCGGTCCGCTATATCAGCCAGTCCGTCAGCGTGGTCGCCTCGCTTATGTTTGTTTTGCTCTTTGGTGCCATCCTGCAGATCGGGATGGTTGCAGCCTGGGGCGACATCAACTCCATATCGGGCAACGCGATGGCTTATGCGATTGCAGCAGGTTTTTTTTACCTCTTGGCCGGGCTCAGCATGTACGAGGCTTTTCATCGAGGGCCCGTGCGATTGGTTGCGCCGCTAGTTGCCAGCTATCCGGTCTTGTCCGTCACCGTCGCAATTTGGCGCGGCTCGATGGTCAGTGCGTGGCACTGGTTGGCCGTAATTGCAATCGGCCTCGGAGTATCCATCGTCGCAGCCCGCTCAGACAAAACCGAGACAACCTACCCTGCCCGTGGCCCAACCATTGTCTTGTCTTTGCTCGCCGCAACCGGGTTCGCCGCAGCATTTGCCCTGGGGCAATACGCGGCAGAGATCAGCAACGAATACACCGTGTCTCTAATCGGTCGACTCACGGCAATTCTGGTTCTGGCAGCGATAGCTTTTGCGTCTCGCAAGTCGATTTGGCCCAGCACAAAAGCACTGCCCCTTTTGTGCTTAATGGGTTTACTGGATGCCGTCGCAATTCTCAGTGTGGTCGCGGCTGGTAGGTTGCCCAATGCCCAATATGCATCCGTCGCGGCTTCGGTTTTTGGATTACTGACCGTTGTCCTTGCCTGGGCAATCTTGAAAGAGCGTATGTCACCAAGCCAGTGGCTTGGTTGTGTCGTCGCGTTTGCCGGAATCGGCTATCTCGCGCTCTGAGAACGGCCTTGCGAATTGACGTGCCTGATGGGCTGCAGCCGGGCTGTTTCGCAGGCACTCAATCTCGCCTGAGCGTGGCGGTCCGGATTTACACCACGCTCGTAGTAGGGGGGATCGGAGGGAATTGGGAGGCGACACGCCAATGGATACGATCACCATGCACAAGTTACGACCTAAAATGTCGCCAATACCTACCAAAATCAGAACGGAAAAAAGAACAGCCGCAGTTTGAACAGCGGCGGCCTCGTTTTAAGCCGTCAGGCCTTCTGGTTCTGGGAGTTTGTTTGCGCGGCATGCGGCGGTCAGGGTGTTGGCCAGCAGGCATGCGATTGT